>CAWAAN010000020.1:0-119368 GCA_963779885.1 uncultured delta proteobacterium
AAGTTTTATCTGGTGCTGACCGGGGTGGGAGCCGCCCTGTGGGCCCTGGTGATCATCCTGGTGGTGACCAGCACGATCGGACTTTACTACTACCTGCGCATCATCGTTGCCATGTTTGTACAGAAGCCGACGATACGAGCCAAAGAACCGCATGCCGCGCTGCCCCTGTCCGGTGCCCTGACCCTGGCGGTACTGACGGTGCTGCTGGTCTGGCTGGGAGTGGCCCCGGCCCCGGTGATCGACCTGATCCAAACCATGATCGGTTGATTAACGGAATCAAAATGATCGTTTGGCTGACCAGGCGGTGTCTGTCCCATTTACCACCGACAACATACCAAAAAAAGGAGGAACCAATGAGAATGATGACAACATGGCTCGTGGGCGTCTTGTTTCTGATGACAGCGTTTCTGTTGGCCAACTGGTCCTGGGTGATGACATTTCCCAGGGGAAACAACTCTTTCAGGAAAAATGCACGATCTGCCATGGTGCGGCCGGAAAGGGCGATGGACCTGCGGCCGCCGCCTTCAGTAAACGTCCGTCAGATTTCAACAACCCGGATTTCTGGAAGGGAGACGTGGACAAAAAAATCAGCGACACCGTCCGAAACGGCCGCCCCCCGATGCCGGCTTTCAGTCTGCCATCGGATGAAATCCAAGCGATTATCGCCTACATGAAACAGTCCTTCAAGAAATAGAGGGAGGTGTTTCATCTGGAATTAGAAGTAGTCGATAAAATGCTTGGCTCTCACAGATTCGACATCTTCGTTTTCTGCAGGCTTCAAGATAGATTGAGTCCTTGAAAGGAGGAGGGTCATGAATCGGTATCGTCAAAGGAAGATCATCTTTTGTTTGGGTATCGCCGGCCTTTTTATCTTGATCAATTTGCAGAATGCCGGGGCCGTTCCTAGTTTTGCCCGCCAGACTGGTATGTCCTGCACGATGTGTCACACCGTCTTTCCCGAACTCACACCATTCGGTCGACAGTTCAAACTCGGTGGTTTTACGTTCAGCACCGTCAGCCCGTCAGAGCCATGGCGTCCGCCGCTTGCGGCCATGTTTCAAGCCTCTTTGACCCTGCTTCAGAATAATAACGGCATACTGACGAGCGGAATCGCGCCTTTCGAAGATGCGACCGATTCGGCTACCGATAAGGTGAACTTTCCGCAGCAGGCATCCCTCTTTTACGGCGGCAGGATCGTCGATCACTTCGGTGCGCTGGCACAGTTAACGTATGATGGGACCGCCAACGACATCGCCCTTGACCTGACGGACATTCGCTACGCCCGACACTTCTCACCGGGCGGCACCAATCTCAACGTCGGCTTCACCCTCAACAACAGCCCGACGGTCGAGGATATCTGGAACAGCACCCCCAATTGGGGGTATCCCTATGCCGCTTCGGCCGTGGCGCCCACTCCGGCCGCCGCCCCGCTGATCGACGGGGGATTGACCGGCCAGGTGGGAGGGCTTGGAGTCTATGCCTTCTGGCACAACCTAATCTACGGAGCATTCACTGTCTACCGCACCACAGCCGACGGCATTACACGGCCTCTGGGTGCCGGTAACGAAGTTGACACCGAAACCGACGGTGCCGTGCCGTACTGGCGGTTTGCCTTGCAGCACGACTGGGGCGGCAACTCAGTTGCGGTAGGTACCTACGGACTCTACGCCAAGGTCAAGCCGGATAGCAGCACCGGCAAAACGAACGACTCGTATACGGACGTCGCCTTCGATGCCCAGTATCAGTTCATTGCGTCTCCCCATCTGTTTTCGGTTCAGGGAACCTATATTCACGAAAAACAAAACTTGGACGGGAGCTACGAGCTCGGTTTGGCAGACAATCCCAATTCCAACCTGGATCAGTTCAAGGTTAACGTAAACTACTTCTACCGCAGCGGCTACGGTCCCATTGGGGGCTCGGTGGGATATTTCCTGGTCGACGGAGATACCGATCCGACCCTGTATTCCCCAAACCCGGTGGACGGCAGCCGTACCGGATCTCCCAACAGCAAGGGGTTTATTTTCGAGGCGGATTACGTCTTCCGGGAAAAATACAAGTTCTCCTTGCAGTACACGCTTTATCAGGAATTCAATGGCGCCAGTTCAAATTACGACGGATTCGGTCGCGATGCCTCCGACAACAACACGTTCTACGCTCTGATTTGGCTTATGTTCTAACAGTCTCTACCAAAGAAAGGCGCACCGCCGGCTCGGGGTGACGCCTGTGATTACCGATCAAGGAGGGTTGGGCGATGTTCGATCCTGTTTACGAATTTCTCGGCAAGCTCGGCTATACCCATCCGATCCATCCGACCGAAGTCCACATGCCCATCGGCCTGGTGGTCGCCTCGCTGGTTTTCATTTACACCGCCATGATCTTCAGACGCCATAATCTGGAACAGACCGTTCGGCATTGCATCCTCCTGGCGTTCATCTGGATATTTCCAACCATGCTTTTCGGTTACATGGACTGGCAGCATTTTTACGCCGGCGCCTGGCTGTTTCCGATAAAAGTGAAATTGGCGACGGCAGTCGTTTTAACCGTCCTGTTGTTGCTCGCCGTCATCGTCGCCCGTCAAAGAGGGCCTGCTTCCAAACTGGCCGTGGCTCTCTACACGCTGTGCTTTCTGGCGGTGGTCGTGCTGGGCTATTTCGGCGGCCAATTGGTCTATGGTTTCAAAGCGTCATCCTCTTCGACAACCGACAGCACGGGTCGAAAAATCTTTACGACCAACTGCAGTGCCTGCCACCCCAAGGGTGCAAATGTGATCATGCCGAATCTGCCCTTGAAAGGATCCTCGAAGTTGGCCAACTCTGAGACCTTGCTCGCCTTCGTGCGCGACCCCAAGCTTCCTGACGGCAAAGCAGGACCGATGCCTGCATTTCCGGCATCGAGGATCTCGGATGGCGAGGCGGGAGAGCTTTACAAATATATCGTTCATGAACTAGTGAAGTGAACATGACCATGACAGAGCATTTACGGCCTAATCAGTTCCCGAAAGGGGGGTCTCTCTTCCCGGACAAATAAATGAGGATATCATCTATTATTTCGACCCTATACCCGGCAATCAAAGACAATTTCTTGGTGAATGAATGATGACGGGTTCGTAAATCGAATCCCCCCTCCCCTTGGTCCCCTCCCGCCGGGGGAGGGGAAACGGAACTTTTTACGAGACCATCGAAGTTAGACCCGCTGTAATCCGCAACAAAAAAGGAAGCGACAATGGAGCAACGATCCCGTTTTTCTATTCAATACTATCTCGCCCTGTTCATTGCGATTCTGCTGTTGGAATCGCTCTTTTTTTCCGGCCCGGCGGTCAAGGAAATATCCTACAGCAAATTTCGCGACCTGTTGCAGCAGGACAAGATCAAGCAGGTGGTCATCCAAACCGACAAAATCTTCGGTGAGCTGAAAAAGGCCCAGGATAAACAAAAGACCGACGCTACGGATAAAAAAGAAACGCCGGACAAACAAAAACCTGAAACAGCGGATAAAGCGGACAAAAGTGAGACGCCGGTCACCGTGCCGCGCAAGAAAACGCCCTGGAATTTCGACTTTGGCCGCACTTCCCAGGAAAGCAAAGACCGGATCGCGCGTCAATTCACGGTCGTCAAACTGGATGACCCCGCCCTGCTTCAAGACCTGCAGGCCCGCGGGGTGAACTACCGCGGTAAAATCGAATCCGACTGGCTGGGACATCTCTTCAGCAACTGGATCATTCCCTTTGTCATCATGTTTTTGATCTGGAGCTGGTTTATCCGTAAAATGGGCCGCGGTCCCGACTTCCTGAATATCGGTAAAAGCAAGGCCAAGATCTATGAAGTCGATAAGTCCCAAAAGGTCACTTTCGCGGATGTGGCCGGGGTCGATGAGGCCGTCGAAGAGGTCAAGGAGGTCGTGGCGTTTCTGAAGGAGCCCGATCGCTTCACCCGGCTGGGCGCCAAGCTGCCCAAGGGAATCCTGCTGGTGGGGCCCCCCGGAACCGGAAAAACCCTTTTGGCGCGGGCCGTGGCGGGCGAGGCCGCCGTGCCCTTCTACAGCCTGAGCGGCTCGGATTTTGTGGAAATGTTCGTCGGGCTGGGGGCCGCGCGCGTGCGCGATCTCTTTAAGGAAGCCAAGGCCAAGGCTCCCTGCATCATTTTTATCGACGAATTGGACGCGGTCGGCAAGAGCCGCAGCCAGGGGCAGTTTCCGGGCGGAAACGACGAGCGGGAAAACACCCTGAACCAGCTGCTCACCGAAATGGACGGTTTCGACCCCAAGGCCGGCATCATCATCATGGGGGCCACCAACCGCCCCGAAATTCTCGATCCGGCTCTCCTGCGGCCCGGGCGCTTCGATCGCCAGATTCTCGTGGACCGGCCGGATTTCACGGGACGGGTGCAGATTTTCGAGGTCCACACCCGCGGCCTGACTCTCGACACGAATGTCGACCTGAAAAAACTGGCCGGGGAAACGCCCGGTTTCGCCGGCGCTGAAATCGCCAACGTTTGCAACGAGGCCGCTCTTCTGGCATCTCGCAAGGAACACGAAAAAGTGATGCAGGCGGATTTCCAGGACGCGATCGAACGCGTCATCGCCGGCCTGGAGAAGAAAAACAAGCTCATCAACCCGCACGAACGCGAGGTGGTGGCCCACCACGAATCCGGCCACGCCATCGTGGGTCATTTTACCCCCGGGGCCGACCCGGTTCAAAAGGTCTCCATCGTCCCGCGCGGCATCGGGGCCTTGGGCTACACCATGCAGACCCCGCTGGAGGATCGCTTCCTGATGTCCCGCTCCGAGCTGCTGGGCAAGATCCAGGGCCTTCTGGGCGGACGCGCGGCCGAGGAGCTCGTGTTCGGAGAAATCTCCACCGGAGCATCCAATGATCTGGAAAAAGTCTCCAAGAT
Organism: uncultured delta proteobacterium; assembly: GCA_963779885.1. GTDB lineage: Bacteria > Desulfobacterota > Desulfobacteria > Desulfobacterales > SG8-13 > JARFQH01. The sequence continues at coordinate 4,893 of CAWAAN010000020.1, forward strand.
CGCTCGCAACATGATCGTCGTCTACGGCATGAGCCGCCAAGCCCCCAACATGTCACTGGTGGACAGCACCCAGCAGTCTTTCCTTAGCCGGGGACCGGGCATGATCAACCATTCCGAGAAACTGGAGGAGCTTATCGACGGCGAGGTCCAGGAGATGATTGCCGACTGCTACCAGGGGGCCAAGCAGGTCCTAACCGATCATTTCGACAAGTTAAAAGAGATGGCCCGGCAGCTACTCCAGCGCGAAAAAATCGACGAGAACGACATCCTCGCCATTTTAGGACCGCGCCCCGAGCAGAAGAAATCAGCAGACGCGGCGCCCGGGCCGGATAGTGCGCCAGTCACTTAATATTCGCAAATCAATAAAGTCGCAGGTATCTTAAAATACTCAGAAAAACCAGTCACTCTCGATGAGATGCAAGCGGCAATAAGAAAAGGTGCCCTGGAGCGATAAAAATGATTCCAATGGGCAGCGTCAAAAATCACAAATTTTCCCGTCTCAGGGCCCTGACGAAATAGCCTGATGTTTCATTTCACTTGATTTACGGCGCATCAGGGTCACCGGTCTTTTTTCTCTTCACGATGTTTATCCTTCTCCCGCTGCTCCGTCAACGCCTTGGTCAGGGAAGATTTCTCTTCGAAAATTCCGCAGAATGCCGCCACCGGATCGTCCGGCAGCGGTGTGAGCAACACTCGATCCCCTTCAGTTTTAACGGACAGCCTTTTCCCTGCAACGATATTCAGCTGTTTTCGGACCTCTTTCGGGATAACGATCTGGCCTCTGCTCGACGCCGTGACAATTCGCATGACAACCTCTTTTGTTGAATCAAGTTGATTCCAACATTCATGCATTTCAGATGGCATTGGGTCAAAATAACAGCATAATCCAATTTTATCAATTCGGCTTTCATAATTTTATCTCGCTGTAGGAGAAAGATCGACAAGATCCGTCTGACGATTCCTACTTGAGAATCAGACCGTAACCGATACCGCGGACCTGTCGGCGAAAGTATCTTCGAACCGCAAACGAATTGATCTCGTTTGTGTCGCATCAAGAACCTAAAAGGAGGAATGAACCATGTTCAGGAAATTGTTATCACTGCGCTCGGCCGTTGCGGCCTTCTCGGTGCTGCTGGCCGTCTTGTTTGCCGCGGTTCCGGTCCTGGCCGCCGAACAAACCCATCCGCCCGGTGCACCCTCGTCGTTTGCCGACCTAGCCGCCAAGGTCAAGGAATCGGTTGTCAACATCTCGACCACGCAGGTCGTGGAGGGCAATCCGATGATGGAATTCTTCGGTCCGCAATCTCCGTTCGGGAGATTTTTCGGGGACCAATTCTCTGGCAAGATGCCCCAAGGGCACATGACCACCCATGCCCTGGGCTCAGGCTTTGTGATCAGCTCCGACGGACTGATTCTGACGAACAATCACGTGGTCGAAAAAGCCACTGAGATCAAGGTCAAATTGCAGAACGGCAAGGAATACGACGCCAAGGTCGTCGGCCGTGATCCCAAGACCGACCTGGCTCTGATACAGGCCAAGCCCGACAAGGATTTTCCGAAACCGGCCGAACTCGGCAATTCCGACAACATGCGCGTGGGCGACTGGGTCATGGCCGTGGGCAATCCCTTCGGCCTGGGTCAGACCGTGACCACCGGCATCATCAGCGGCACGGGACGGATCATCGGTGCCGGTCCCTATGACGATTTTTTGCAGACCGATGCCGCCATCAACCCGGGCAACAGCGGCGGACCGCTTTTCGATATGAACGGTGCCGTCATCGGCATCAACACCGCTATCGTGGCCCAGGGCCAGGGCATCGGTTTCGCCATCCCGATCAACATCGCCAAAACCCTTTTGCCGCAATTAAAGGCCGGCAAAATCACCCGCGGCTGGCTGGGCGTCATGATTCAGGACCTGACCCCCGCCTTGGCCAAATCCTTCGGTATGTCGCAAGAAAAGGGCGTATTGGTCGCGAACGTCTCCGGCGACGGTCCAGCAGCCAAGGCCGGAATTCAACAGGGTGACGTCATCGTCGGTTTTAACGGCCAAACGGTGGCCAGCAGCCATGAACTGTCGCAGTTGGCGGCCGCCAGCGCACCCGGCAGTCAGGTGAAAATCGGCATCGTTCGCAACGGCCACCCGCAAAACATCACGGTGACCATCGGAACCATGCCCGAAGAGGGGCAGTCGGCGGTTTCTCAAGCCGAAAAAACCCAGTGGGGAATGGACGTCCAGCAGTTGACGCCCGAGCTGGCCCAACGCCTGGGCTTTGATTCCAACGCCAAGGGTGTCGTGATTTCAGCGGTACAACCGGGAAGCGCGGCCGACAGCGCCGGTCTGCGACCGGGCGACCTGATCGTCGAGGCCAATCGCCATAAAGTCGACGATCTTCAAGGATATCAGCAAGCGATCAAAAACGTTAAGCCGGGCAGCAATCTGCTCCTTCTGGTGCAGCGTGACAGCGGCAGCTTCTTTGTCGTCCTGCAGCCTGAGCAAAATCAATGACCAGTTGAATTCGCGCGCCGGACATATGAAGTGTAAAGACGGCCAGCGGCGACATCACTGTCGGCGGCGGCAACACCGCAGGAAGACTTTTTCCGGATCGCGGCTCGTCGCCCAAACCACCGATCGACCATCCCGCTGCTCACGGGCAGCGGGATGGCAAACCAACACACACCGCGAACCGGCTCGCAGCAGTTCGCCGACAAGGAGGTGAGCATGTCGTTGACAACCACGCACCGCTCAATCGCGAAGCGGTTAACGCGACCTTTTATATATCTTCTTTTTCTGGCGGCCGTCGCCCTGTTTCTGGCCGATTGCTCTAAAGACGATTCAACCCGATCCGCCCCTGCAACGGCTCCCTCAACGCCGCAGGTCTCCGGCGCGGTGGATAAGAACCCGGCGCCCGCCGTCAAGACGGCCCCGTCCGACAATTTGATCACGGCCATTGAGCGGGTGGCGCAAAACACGATACCGGCTGTCGTTCACATCGAGATCACCGAAAACCAGGAGGTCGCAAATCCCTTTTATCAATACCGCAACGACCCCTTTTTCAAGTACTTCTTCGGTCTTCCGGACAAAGTACCCAAAAAACTTCAACGCGAAATGATGGGCTTGGGCACGGGCATGATCATCGATTCTAAGGGCCACATCCTCACTAATTATCACGTCGTTGGCGGCGCCGGCAAAATTCAGGTCACCCTGGCCGACGGATCGCAGTATTCGGCCGAAGTGGTTGGCACCGATCCCAAAACCGATTTGGGGGTGATCAAGATTTCAGCATCCGAATCTCTTCCGCATGTAACCTTCGCCAATTCCGATGACGCCAAGGTCGGCCAGTGGGTGGTGGCCATCGGCCATCCCGAGGGGCTCGACCAGACCGTCACCCAGGGCATCATCAGCGCCACCCACCGCACCGGCGTCACCGACCCCAACGACTACCAGGATTTCCTGCAGACCGACGCCCCTATCAATCCGGGCAACAGCGGCGGCCCGCTGCTCGATCTCCAGGGCCAGGTCGTAGGAATCAACTCGGCCATCATGTCGCAGTCCGGCGGCTCCGAAGGCATCGGTTTCGCCATTCCGAGCAACATCGCCACCCACGTCGCCCAGGCCCTGATCACTTCCGGAAAGGTCGAACGCGGCTGGCTCGGCTTGAGCCTCCAGGCCCTGAACCCCGAACTGGTCAAGACCTTCGGCCTGCCATCCAACACGGGCGTTTTGGTTAGCGATGTGATGACCGGCGGGCCGGCGGACAAGGCCGGTGTGAAACGCGGCGACGTCATTCTCGATTTTCAGGGCAGCGCAACTCCAAACGCGGCCGCTCTTCGCAACGACGTGGCCAACGCCAAGGCCGGTCAGGAAGCGGACCTGACGGTTTGGCGCGACAATCAACAGCAGGCGATCCGCGCTCACATCGGCAGTGAGGCGCAAGCCCTGCAAATTCTGACCAGTTCGCTGGAAAACCGGTTGGGCGTGGAAGTGAAAAACCTCACGGCCAAGGAGGCCGGGCAATTCGGGATGGAACGGCCGCAAGGGGTCGTAATCCAGTCCGTCGAACCCAAAAGCCCCTTGGGAAAGGTCGGCTTCGAACCCGGCGATGTCATCGTGGCCCTGAACCAGGAACCGATCGACGGTGTCGGCGGCTTTGCCGGCCTGGTCTCGCGTTTGCCGCATCACAAGCAGGCGGTCCTCATGGCTATCAATCACCGGAATGGGCAAACCGCCCTGGTGCCGGTGGATGTGCCGTGATGGCGGATGATCGGAAAAAAAGTCAACACCCTTCAGCTAAAGCCGAAGGCTTGGGGGTCAAGGATTCCAGGGGTCGAGGGGTCAAACAAAAAAGGCCATACAAGCCTTTACTGGATTTCTTGGCCTTTTGACCCTTTGAACCCTGGGGGCAACATCACTTCATTGAACTGAAGTCTTCGCCGAAAGCGAGGGTTTTCACTCATTACCCCGCCTGGGACAATAAAATCGATCGAAGGGAGACTCATAATGAACCGGTGGGACATACAATGGCCCGGCTTCGAATCCGAACATCGTCTCGTATCGTTTCTAAAGGCCGCGCTGATGCTGGCAATCCTGCTCGGATTCTTGCTTCCCGGCGGCATCGCGCGCGCAACCGACCGGGAAAATCCGGATTCAGGCGCCAATGTCACCCGCGCCACTCTGCAAAACGGCCTGAGGGTGGTGATCGTCCGCAATTCGCTGGCACCGGTGGCCACCACCGTGGTGAACTACCTAGTCGGCTCGAACGACGCCCCGCCGGGGTTTCCGGGAATGGCCCACGCCCAGGAGCACATGCTGTTTCGGGGCAGCCCGCATCTCTCCGCCGATCAACTCGCGACGGTCACCGCCGCGGTGGGCGGGATGTTCAACGCGGACACCCAGCAAACCGTGACCCAGTATTTTCTTACCGTTCCCGTACAGGACCTGGACATCGCCCTGCACGTGGAAGCGCTGCGCATGCGCGGGATCATCGACAGCGGCGCCGACTGGGATCAGGAGCGCGGGGCCATCGAACAGGAAGTCGCCCAGGATCTGTCAAATCCGGAATATGTTTTCTATAACCGGCTGCTGGCGGCTCTGTTCAAGGGCACGCCGTACGCCCACACTCCTCTGGGGACCAAAGATTCCTTCGATAAAACCACGGGCAAGATGCTGCGGGACTTTTATCGAACCTGGTACGCGCCCAATAACGCCGTTCTGGTCATCACCGGCGATGTCAGGCCGCAAGAGGTTCTGGCGCAGGTGCGACGTCTTTTCGAGGATATCCCCCCCAAAGAGATTCCGCCCCGCCGCCCAGTCCACATGGAACCCGTGGAGCCCCGGACGCTTCACCTCGCAACGGATCGCCCCCAGGGCCTGGCGGTGATCGCATTTCGGATGCCCGGCGACGACAGTCCGGACTTTGCGGCCGCTCAAGTGCTGGCCGATCTGCTGGGCAGCCGGCGCGGCCATCTCTACGACCTGGTGACCCAAGGCCAGGCCCTGTCGGTCGATTTCGGCCAGGAGACCCTGCCGGAAGCCGGCATCGGATACGCGGCCGCCGCTTTCCCCGAAGGGACGAAGGGCGACGCCCTGCTCGATCTGATCCGGTCCCGGATCGACCAACAGCTATCCGACGGCCTGACGACGGATCTTGTGCAGGCGGCCCAGCGGCATGCTGCCACGGCCGCTGAAATGCAGAAGAACTCCGTGCTCGGCATGGCCATGAGCTGGTCCCAGGCGGTAGCCGTGGAAGGGCGTCGCTCACCCCGCGAAAACCTGGAAGCCATCCGGCGCGTCACGGTTGAGGATGTGGCGGCCGTGGCCCGTAAATACCTCGGGGCCGGTTCGGCCATCCGCGTCGTCTTGACCCCAAAATCCTCGGGCGCGCCCTCTGTGGCAACCGCGCCGCCGCACACGGAATCATTCGCGCTGACGCCCACCAAAAACGTGCGACTGCCGGACTGGGCCGCCGGCGCCCTGGATCAATTGAAGACCCCGGATCTTCACATTCAGCCGCAAGATCACGTTCTGCCCAACGGCATCCGGCTCATCGTCCAACCCGCCTCGGTCAGCCGCATCGTCTCCATCTACGGACACGTCCACAATATCCCCGGAATAACCGAACCCCAAGGCCAGGAAGGCGTCGATCAGGTTCTGGACCAGCTGTTCACCTATGGTACGACGTCCATGGACCGCATCGGTTTCCAGAAGGCCCTGGATGATATCGGGGCCTCCGAGGCGGCCGGCACCGATTTTTCCCTTATCGTGCTGAAGGACCACCTCGACCAGGGCGCTAAATTGCTAGCGGATAACATCCTGCATCCGGCCTTGCCGCCAGACGCCTTTAAAACGGTCCGTGGACTGGTGGCCGGCGCCGTGGCCGGTGAACTTCAAAGCCCGAACACTCTTTTTCGCCGCTCGCTGCGCAAAGCGCTTTTCCCGGCCGACGATCCGACCCTGCGGCAGGCGACCCCCGACACGGTCCGATCCTTTAGCCTGAGCGATGTGCGCGACTACTATGCAAAGGTCTTTCGACCCGATTTGACGACAATCGTGGTCATCGGGCCCGTTGACTATCCGGAGGCCGAAGCCGTGATCGCGAAGCATTTCGGCGGGTGGCGGGCCGACGGACCCCGGCCGCACATTGAGCTGCCGCCGGTGCCCTTGAGCCGGGCCGGTGCCATCGCCGTTCCCAACGACGCGCGGGTGCAGGACACGGTCGTGCTCTCCGAGACTCTGGGACTCAATCGCTCCAGCCCCGATTACTACGCCCTGCAGCTGGGCAATCATGTCCTGGGCGGCGGGTTTTACGCCACCCGCCTGTACCGGGACCTGCGCGAGAAAAACGGGCTGGTCTACTTCGTCTCCTCATCGTTTGACATCGATCGGACCAGGGGCGTCTACCTGGTTCACTATGCCAGCGAACCGGCCAAGGTGTCGGCAGCCGAGCGCATCGTTCAGCAGAACCTGGCCCGAATGCGCAGCGAACCGGTATCGGCCGATGAGCTGCAGCTGGCCAAGGCCATGCTGCTGAAGGAAATACCCCTGTCCGAATCGAGCACCGAAAACATCGCCGCAGGACTCATCGCACGGGTGGAACTCGACCTGCCGCTGCAGGAGCCGATCATAGCGGCCCGGCACTATATCGAGCTGACCGCCGGGCAGGTCCAGGCGGCCTATGCCAAGTGGCTGCGCCCGCAGAGTCTGGTGCGGGTGACCGAGGGTTCGCAGCCCCGGTAACAATCTCACCCGGTTGAAACGCGGGAAGGCGGCAAGCATTATACTTGCCGCCTTCACCATGACTATCGCGGGCCGCGCTTCAAGTCGGACAGATTCCACCATCGGTCTTCGTGCCATCGCGATGGCCGTCCACGCCGTCGATGGCCGCCGCGGCGGCGATCAGCGACAGGTGCGTCAGACCCTGGGGTAGATTGCCAAGCATCTGCCGGTTGCGCGGATCGTACTCTTCCGCAAAGATGCCCAGATCGTTTCCGGTCTGAAGGGCGCTGTCGAAAATGGCGCGGGCGTCGTCGCGCCGCCCCTGGTGCGCCAGACACTCGGCCAGCCAGAACGAACAGCAGCAGAACACCCCTTCGCTCCCCTGCAGCCCATCGTCACACCGATCTGAAGCATAACGGCGCAGAAGACCACCTTCCTCTGCGAGTTCCTTGCGGACGGCATCCGTGGTGCGGACCATGCGCTCGTCGCGGTAGTCGACAAACCCGGTGGTGGGCAGAAGCAGCAGGGCCGAATCCATCAGCGGATAATTGAAGGCCTGGATAAAGACGCCGCGCCGGTCGTCGTAGCCGCGCTCCTCGATGGCGCGGCGGACTTTATCGCGCTCATCCTCCCAGAGTTCGAGCGGCGCTTCCCGCTCGAGTTCCCGCGCCAGGCGAAGGCCGCGGTCCAGGGCGGACCAGCACATGACCTTGGACTGAACGAAATGCCGGGGTGCGCCGCGCATCTCCCACAACCCCTGATCGGGATAGATCCAATCCCGCGCGGCGCTGTTAACGAGGCTCACCAGAAATTCCCAATAGTCGTCGTCGGGCGAACACCCCTGCTTGTGCCAGAGCCAGGCCAGCCCCAACAGTTCGCCGCACACATCCAGCTGCCGCTGGTGTTCGGCGGCGTTGCCGACCCGCACGGGCCGCGATTGGCGATACCCTTCGAGATTCTCCAACTCGTATTCGTACAGGCGCCGTTCACCCCCCAGGCCAAAGAGAACCTGCACTTCCTCGGCACTGCCGGCTACCGTGCGTTCGATGAATCGACGGAATCCGTCAGCCTCTTTGACATAGCCCAACGTGGCGAGGGATCGCACCGTGAAATAGGAATCGCGTATCCAGGAAAACCGGTAATCCCAGTTGCGCTGTCCCCCGATGTATTCCGGCAGCGAGGTCGTCGCGGCGGCGGCGATGGCGCCGGTCGGCGAATACGTCAGACCCTTGAGGATGATCGCCGATCGTTGCACCTGCTTCCCGTAGCGGCCGGCGACATGGCCTTGATTCGCCCAGTTTTCCCACCAGGCGATGGTTTCCTCCAGGCGGTGCTCCTGTTCGGCTTTATCCGGCGGCTCGACTCCCCCCTCATCCAACTCCTCGGGCGGTCGCCAGAGAACCGACAGGTGGGCCCGCTGACCCTTCTCTATGCGCCATTTTCCCTCCAGGTGATGACGGTGCTTCATCTGCAGCTCCAGATCACTTGAAACCAGCAGCCCGTTGCCGCCGCCGAGGGCGATGAAGTGATCCTTGCGCTGTTGAATCCAGGGCTTGACGGCCCCGTAATCGAACACCGGCGCGACATCCACCTCGAGTTCCATCCGCCCCGCGAGGCCTTCGATAACACGCAGAATCTGCCGGTGCGGATGGTGTTCGCCGCCCGGGCGCATAGTCATGCAATCCAGCAGACGCACTTCGCCGTCGCCGCTTTTAAACCGCGTCTCGAGCACCAGCGTTCGATCGCTGTACTGGCGGGTCACCTCGTGGGCGACGCTGGGTGTCACCTGACAATACCCCCCTTTTTTCCAGTCCAGTATCCGCCCGAAACAACTCGGGGAATCGTAGCGCGGCATACAGCACCAATCGATGGACCCCGATCGGGACACCAGCGCCGCCGAATGACAGTCCGCGATATAGCCGTAATCCGCAATCGGTGGATAAGGATTTTCCTCGGGCATCGTGTTTCCTCCTTTTTAGGGGTCGTCAGCACCTTCCTTCAGCTAAAACCGAAGGCTTGATATCTTCATCAAAAGATACCACTGTCAAGTCAATCAAGCCGGCTTGCTGTTGCCGGCAAATGGGCGGCATCGCTGTTAATGGGTGCCGATCCGCGATCTTTATTCGGCATTGTTATATGTCCAACCTTGCGATCCACCGGGTGTTTTTAATATAGGTCCGGCGGGCTCGTTTGACCATCGACCGGCCTTGATTTAAATTCGGATCGGCCTGATCCGAGTGCCGATATCCTGGGAATGACGCGATGGATCTGAAAAGCCTGATCGAAAATTATGGTTACGTCGCTATTTTTATCGGTACGTTCCTGGAAGGCGAAACCGTATTGGTCCTGGCCGACCTGGCCGCCCACCAGGGATATCTGCTGCTGAGCGGGGTTATTTTCGTCGCTTTTTGAAACAAAACCGAAACTTTCAAAAGATTTGTCTTCTTTTAGATGCCTTGGGCTCGGTGAAAATATCCAAACTGTTTCTACTGCCGCTTTTAGAGGCTGGCGGCCGGGTGGCCTTCTTTATGCCGATGATCCATTGGCCTTTTCGGGGGCGGGCTAATTTACGAAATCACCGCAAAATGATCATCTGCGACAACCAGACGGCTAGGTGTTGTTAGTGGAATGAATCTATCTTCAGAATACTTGGGGCCACAGGCGGACTGTTCCGCTCGAAAATTACAGCGAAAAAGCTCGTTTGGCCTCATTGAAAGCATGGGAAGACTCTTTGCGCCTTTGTTGTGAAAAATAGGCTCAATAAACGGCATTTTTCAAATGACATCCTTTCTGCGTAAAATAACAGGTCCCGGTCTCAGCCTGATTCTTTTCGCCGCCGCTATATGGCTGCTGCACCACGAGTTAAAAACCTATCATCTCAAGGATATCCTGCATGCTTTCGAGTCGATTCCGGGACCCTACCGATGGGCAGCCGCGGGGCTGACCCTGCTGAGCTACGCGGTAATGACCGGCTATGATGTGCTCGCCATGCGCTATATCCGCCATCCGCTGCCCTATTCAAAAATCGGGCTGGCATCGTTCATCGGCTATGCCTTCAGCAACAACATCGGAATGTCGATGATCGCCGGGGCCTCGATACGCTATCGCCTGTATTCGAGCTGGGGCCTGTCCACCCTGCAGATCACCCAGGTGGTCGCCTTCTGTACCCTGACGCTGTGGCTCGGATTCTTCACCCTGGGCGGTGTGGTATTTCTGATTGAACCGTTGAGAATTCCCGACTCTGTTCACCTGCCCATGGCGTCCCTGCGGGCGATCGGAATCGTCATGCTGGCGATTGTCCTGGGGTTCGGGATAGCGACTTACGTCAATAAAACCGCCCTCAAGATCCGCAGATGGGAAATTCACCTTCCTTCCCTGCGCATCTTCGTTTGTCAGCTCATCATTGCGGCGCTCGACTGGATGCTGGCCAGCCTGGTGTTGTTCGTGCTGCTGGCACCGGGCGCGGCAATATCCTATCCGCGATTTCTGGCCGTCTTCCTGGTGGCCCAGTTGTTGGGGCTCGTCAGCCAGGTGCCCGGAGGCCTTGGCGTGTTTGAAACGGTTATCCTGGTGCTGCTGTCCGGCAGGCTGCCGGCGAATCAAATTTTCGGAGCTTTGCTGGGTTATCGCGCGTTATATTACTGGTTGCCGCTGGTCGTGGCCGCACTGTTGCTCGGGATGCAGGAAATTTTGCCCAACCGGGAGCGTCTGACTCTCTTCGGCCGGCTTTTCGGGCGGTGGGTATCACCCATGGTACCCCAGGTTTTTGCCCTGGCGGCTTTTCTCGGAGGGGCCATCCTGCTGGTTTCCGGCACGACCCCGGTGCTCGAGCCGCGCATCGAAGTTTTAAAAAGAATGGTTCCCCTGCCGTTCCTGGAGATTTCGCACTTTATCGGCAGCATTGCCGGCATGGGCCTGCTGCTGTTGGGCCGGGGGCTGCAGCGCCGGCTGGATGCCGCCTACCTTTTGACGGTCGGGCTGCTGATCATCGGCATCTGGGCGTCTCTGGTCAAAGGGGTCGATTACGAGGAGGCCGGTGCCCTGTTGCTGATCCTGGTGGCGCTCTGGCCGACGCGCCGGCATTTTTACCGCAAAGCCTCCCTGTTCAGCCAGCCGTTTAACGCCGGCTGGATCGCGGCTATTTTGATCGTTGTGGCCGGCACCGTCTGGCTCGGTTTTTATTCCTATCGCCACGTGGAATACGCCGACAGCCTATGGTGGCGGTTTGCCTTCGGCAATGATGCCTCCCGTTTCCTGCGAGCCACCGTCGGGGTCGTGGTGCTGGGGTTGTTTTTCGCGGTGGAGCGCCTCTTGCGGCCGGCACTGCCGCCTCCGCCGGAATCCGGCCGAGGGGATCTCGAAAAGGCCGCTGCCATCGTGCGCACGTCGGTCGAAGTGTCTGCTTATCTGGCTCTGCTGGGTGACAAGCGTTTTTTGTTCAGCCCGCAGGAGGATGCGTTTATCATGTACGCCGTGGAAGGCCGCAACTGGATTGCGATGGGAGACCCGGTCGGCCCGCAGCAACGCTGGCCGGACCTGATCTGGACGTTTCGTGAAGTGTCCGATCGCTACGACGGCCGGACGGTATTTTATGAAATCGGGCCGAATGGCCTGCCCCTGTATGTTGATCTGGGTCTTTCATTTCTGAAATTGGGCGAAGAGGCCCACGTCCCGCTCACAGATTTTTCGCTGGAAGGCCACGACCGCAAGGGGCTGCGATACATCACGCGCAAAGTCGAAAAGGAGGGCTGCCGCTTCGAAGTGATCCCGCCGGAATCCGTCGCGACCTATATCGACGAGTTGAAAAACATATCCGATGCCTGGTTGGCCGATAAAAGCACCCGTGAAAAAGGATTCTCCCTGGGTTTTTTTCAACCCGATTACATCCGGCACTGCCCGCTGGCCCTGGTCACCCGAAGCAACCGCATCGAGGCCTTCGCCAATTTGTGGACCGGCGCGCAGCTCGAGCAGCTGTCCGTCGACCTGATGCGCTACCTGCCCGATGCCGTCGATGGGGTCATGGAGTTTCTCTTCGTTTCCCTGATGCTGTGGGGCCGGGAACAGGGCTACCGCTGGTTCAACCTGGGCATGGCACCGCTATCCGGCATCGAAAACCGGGCCCTGGCACCGCTGTGGAATCGCCTCGGCGCCTTTGTCTTCCGGCATGGCGAACATTTTTATAATTTCCGGGGCCTGCGCCAGTACAAGGAAAAATTTACGCCCGAATGGCGGCCGAAATACCTGGCGTCGCCTGGAGGGCTGGAATTGCCGCAAACGTTTGCCGGTTTGTCGAAGCTGATTTCGGGCGGTGTGAAAGGAATCGTGGCAAAATGAGAACGATGGTCGTCTGCCTCTTGGCCGTGTTTTTTTTACTGAACGGAACCACCGGCGCCCGCGCCGAGGAAAATGGCATCAGATTCGGGCGTTTTGGGGAATTAGCCCTCTATCACCGGTCCGAGCGCCCGTCCCAGGTGGTGCTTTTTGTTTCCGGAGACGGCGGCTGGGACAAAGGCGGGGTGGAACTGGCCCGTGACCTCGCCACGCTCGATACCCTCGTGGTGGGAATCGACATCAACCACTACCTGAAACAACTTGAGAATTCATCCGAATCATGCGTCTACCCGGCGGCCGATTTCGAAATGCTAAGTCAGTATATTCAGAAAAAATTCGGCTACCCGCAGTACACGCGACCGGTTTTGATCGGCTACTCGTCCGGTGCCACGCTCGTGTATGCCGCTTTAGCCCAGGCACCGGGCAACACTTTTGCCGGCGCCATCGGACTGGGTTTCTGTCCCGATCTGGCGCTGTCGAAACCCCTGTGCCGGGGCAGCGGACTGGAATGGACCCCGGGACCCGCGGGCAAAGGCACCAATTTTCTTCCGGCAACCCACTTGGCGGTCCCTTTTGTCGCGTTTCAGGGAATCACCGACCCGGTTTGCGACGCCGGGAAAACAAAAGCCTTCATGGGTCAGGTGAATAATGGCCGGATCATCATGCTGCCGGAGGTCGGGCACGGCTTTGCGGTGCCTAAAAACTGGATGCCGCAACTCAAAAACGAATTCAATCGTCTGGTGTTACAGACCCCGGAGAAATCGGATCTGCCGTCCGGCGTTGCACTGGCGGGCCTGCCACTGCAGGAAGTTGCCGCCCGCGGTCCGGCATCCGATCGCATGGCCGTGTTTTGGTCCGGGGACGGCGGTTGGGCTGATCTGGACAAGGAAGTCAGCGGACACCTCGCCGCCCGCGGCGTCGCGGTGGTCGGGGTCAATTCGCTCCAATATTTCTGGACCCGGCGGACACCCGATCAAATCGCCAAAGACCTCGAGCGCATCATCGGTCATTACACCGCCCTGTGGCACAAAGAGAAAGTGGCCCTGATCGGCTATTCTTTCGGAGCGGACATCCTGCCTTTCGCGGCCGCTCGCCTGAGTGAAGCAGTGAAGTCCCGGGTAGTCCTGATGGCACTGCTCGGTCCGGGCCTCGAGACAGACTTCGAATTTCATTTCGGCGACTGGCTGGGGTCGCGTCCCGAAGGCGCTCGGCCGACGAAGCCCGAGGTCCTAAAACTGGCCGATACCCGCCTGCTGTGCATCTTTGGCGAAAAAGAACAGGAAAGTTTGTGCCCCAGCCTTCAAGGAAGCAACGTTAAAAAAGTGGCCCTGCCGGGTGCGCACCATTTCGATGGCAACTATTCCCTGATAGCGGAGACGATCTTGGCCGAGATGAAATAATGCTGTGGTGTTTACTCTGCGGGGAAGCCGGAGGACATTATATCCCGCGTATTCAAGGGATTGCGGTAGGTATTGACAGCTTCACTTTTGACGCCATGGCTCTGAATCCCGCCGTCTTTGGCAACGATGGGGCATCCGCGGGAAAAAATAGATCGCCCTCGCCAGCAGCCCGGCTGGCTGCTGGCGAGGGCGGATAACGCCTTTCACATTCAAAAAGCGCTGACTTCAGACCGGCCGTCTACGACCCAAGACCAGGAAGATGACAAAACCGATCAAGAACAAAACGAACAGGATTTTGGCAATTCCAACCGAGGCGCCGGCGATTCCCGTAAACCCGAGCACCCCTGCGATCAATGCGATAACCAGAAAAGTAATGGCCCATCCTAGCATGACGTACCTCCTTTTTTTAAATCGTTCGTAGACACTGCAATCGAAGCTCAAATTCCCTTTTTCCCCCGCCGTCTCGTCGCTTGAATCGGCGGCTGCGCGCTTGATGCGCAGTTGAATCTGGAAGGAATTTAGGCATCCCAAGCTGCCGCGTACATGGGGTAAACCCCGTATAAGTGACTGTTTTTATCCCCATTTAAGAGGTGTAAAAAATTCCGGACCATCTTTGAAAGTAAAAGGGAAGTTGTTCAAGCCGGTCCATCGCACTTTCTATCTCGCAACGTCGTAGTGGCTCGATTTATATGGTAAATATCTTCTATCACGAATTTTTCCAGGCCCATTTTGCCATACCTCATTGCCAGCTGGGCTCGCGATTTTCGCGGTAGGCTTTCTTGCTCTCCTCGGCATCCAGGCTGTACTGCGTTCGCTCCTGAAGGCGGAAATACTCGGCCAATATGTCGTCATATCCCTTGTCAAACGCCTGGTTCGTCAGCAGCTTGCTCATCCGTGACCCGGCCGAGCAGCTTTTAAGGTATTCGGCAGCCAATTGGTCAAGGTGGGAGAAAAAGTCTTCTTCCGGCACCAGGTGGTCCACCAGTCCGATGCTCGCAGCCTCTGTCCCGGTAATGTTCTCGCCGCCGATAATGAGCTTTTTCGCACGGCCCCAGCCGACATAGCGCGGCAGCCGCCATGTGCTTAAACCCGGAATGAGGGATTCCCGGATGGCCGGCAGGCCGATCCGGCACTCCGGCGTGCTGACCCGGATGTCACCGGCCAAAGCGAGCTGCAATGCGCCGCCGAGGCAGTAACCGTGCATGCCGACAATCACTATTTTTTCCATTTGCTCAAATATGCGCAGGGCCTTTTCCCAGCGTTCGTGGTAGCTCAAATCGATCTCGTCGGCCGCCAGCTGTTTGAGGTCGATACCGGTGCAGAACGCCCGCCCCCGCCCCCGAATGACCACCACCCGGATGTCGGGGTCTTCGCGAATGGCGCTGGCCACGCGATTGAGCAGGACGGTGCCCGCGTTGTTGACGGCATTCAGGTGGGATTCGCGGGTAAACGTCACCCAGGCCCGCTTGCCTTCCCTTTCCAGCAGCATCGTATCGGACTGCAATAATATTTCCATGACCGCGCCTCTCATTTCTTAATATATTTTAATCGATTAAAGCCAAATTATGCGGTCTTCACTATTTGACGATGCCGGCCGCCAGACCTCGTTTTGGGTAGAGTATGCATCCTTTACTTGTAAATCCACCAGCCCACTGCCGGTGGAAGATTTTTCGGCATGCGGAAAACTATGCAAAATCAAACTTTTTATTGTCGAACCCCCTATTGACAGTTTGATTTTGATAAATAGCATGGGGCCATAGAATAAAAGGTGATCAAACCTGAAAGCCTTCAAAAAATTGATGTTCTTCGCCCATATCAGGTGAAACCGTTAACCAGTTGAAATAAGATCTGACCTATTCTTGTTTACGGCTGTGACGGCAACCGATTTCCCGGCATCCGGAATAGCCGGTGCGGTTCACTGTTCCGCGATACGAGAGGCCACCCGCCATGCTCCAGCCTCAGGTTTGACCCTGACACGTAAAAATCTGTAACCGCTCCCAGACCTGCAAAGTCCGAAGCGCTTCTTGTAACCGACTACAGGAGCGAAAGCACCCCTTGACAACGACCCATGAAACCGCAGAGTCAGTCTCACGGCTGACGACCCAGGAATTACACCTGATATCGGCGTGGGGTGAAACGCGCTTTTTCCCGGGAGATGCGAGCGTCGCGGCGGAGGGAAGCCGTTGCGACTCACTCTATTTCATTGCCGAGGGCCGTGTAAAACTATTCACCGTCGATCCTGCCGGTCTGGAAGCCCTTATCTCCATTCAAGGTGCGGGAGAGTATTTCGGCACTTCAGGCGCCGACGACGGTCCGTTTCCGTCCTCCGCCACGACCATCGAGCCGAGTCGTTTGATAGTTTTAAAGAAAAGCGACTTCAGGGTCATGATCGCCCAGGATAGCTCGATTGCGGCCCGCATGGTAGAAACACTCATGCACCAGGCCGAAGAGCAAAAACGCAGGGTGTCCGAAGTGACACGGCACATGACGGCAATCAGCGGGATCCTGCGCGTGATTTCGAACTCTCCCTCCGATGTGCAGTCGGTGCTGGAAGCCGTTGCCGAAAACGCCGGACGGCTGTGTGATGTGACAAACGCGGAAATCTTGATCGTCGAGGGTGACGAACTCCGGCTGGTCACCAAACACGGGATGAACAAAATATGGCCGGTCGGATCTAAAATCCCCATAAGCCGCAACTGGGTTGTCGGGCGAGCGGTTGCCGATCGCACCGCGGTCCATGTGCATGATTTGCAGGCGTCTGAAGCTGACTTTCCCTTGGGCGCGGGTTACGCAAAGCAGTTCGGTCACAGAACGGTGTTTGCCACCCCTCTGCTGATAGAAGGCGAGGCGATCGGCGTGATTTTGATACGCCGATTGGAGGTCAGGCCGCTCACGGACAATCAGATCGCGCTGCTCAGGACCTTTGCCGACCAGGCGGCTATCGCTATCGCGACCGTGCGACTGATTAACGAGATCCAGAAAAAAAGACGGAAATTGAAGCGGCAGGCGCAAGAGCTGGCCGACTGGAACGCAACCCTCGAAAACCGTGTCACTGCACAAATAGGTCAGCTCGAGCAGTTTGCGAGACTTGAGCAAGAAATTTTGCTGGCGAGTGCTATCCAGACAAGCATGCTGCCGAGGTCCATCCCGAGCTTTAAAGGTTACGAATTCTGTGCGCGCATGATTCCAGCCAAGTCCGTGGGGGGGGATTTTTTTGATTTTATTCCGATGGGAAACGAACTGCTCGGCATCGCGGTCGGTGACGTCTCCGACAAGGGCGTGGCGGCGGCCCTGTTCATGGCCATGGTGCGCGGCCTGTTGCGGGCGGAGACCCATCCAGGCGAGTCGCCCAAAGAGGTGCTTCGAAGGGTTAACCGCCACCTGCTGGATATGAACGGCAAGGAAATGTTCGTCACTGTTTTATTCGGATTTCTGGACCGCACGACGAACCGCTTTCAATACGCCCGCGCCGGCCACGCGGAGCCGATTTTCATCGATGCCAGGGGTTCTGTCCAGCGCCTGCCCAAAGCCAATGGCCGGGCGCTGGGTGTGTTCGATGACCTCGACCTGGATGACCAGACGGTGGCGCTTCCCAAAGGCTGCACGCTGCTGCTCTATTCCGACGGGATCACCGAAGCGACCAATCAGCAAAATGAGGGCTTCGGGCTCGAGCGGATTTTTCAAATTTTAAGCCACACGCAAAACACCCCGGTTCAAACGGCATGTGACGGTTTGATCAATGCGGTCACCAGTCACCAAGAGGGTTCACTGCCGCACGATGACATGACGGTTGTATTGGTGCGGGCGGTTTGAGGTCTTGATAAGAATCGATAAAAAAAATGCTGATAAAGATTAAGGCTATCAATTGTTTTTGCGTTTGATGTGACAAATCCAGCTATAAGGTGCCGCCGATGGGAGGCAAAACTTTTCCTTTAGTTTTGCCTCCTCCTATTTCAAGTCTGATACCGCGCCGTTAAATTCATTAATCCGCGGTGGATGACGCAGCCGGCGGGCCTGACTGTTCTGCTAATCAAATTTTCCGGCCGGTAAAAATTTTAGTACGCCGAAAGTTATTCTGTGGTTTTCGGGAACCTGGAACTCGTTTAACCAGGCACACAATTTTTGGAGAAGATATTCGCAGTCCTCTGCCGGAACTGCACGATATCCGCCGACGCCAACCGAATAAGTGCGCACTTGACCCGGAACGACAGATTCGGGCAAGGAGAGCCCATCCAATACGCTTTGGTTATATTTTTTAATTTTATCGACCGAAATTTCGGCCTTATCGCGATAAACGATATCGGTTGCTATCCTGTCACAGGCGGCAACAATGTTATCGATTTCCTGCGCCAAATATGCCATTGATCTCCCAAGAGCGTGAATCAATCATCTCATCTGTTTTTAGCGCGTCCGTACTGGGGCGGCCAGGCAATGTCCGTGCCGAGCGTCCGGGCGGCGTGCAGGGGCCAGTAGGGGTCGCGCAGAAATTCGCGGGCCATCACGACGGCATCGGCCTGGCCCGTCGCTACGATCTGTTCGGCCTGGGCGGGTTCGGTGATGCCGCCGACCGCGCCGGTGGGAATGCCGACCTTCCGGCGGATCGCGGCCGCAAACGGGGTCTGGTAGCCCGGTCCAGCGGGGATGACCGCATCCGGCACCAGGCCGCCGCTGGAGCAGTCGATCAGATCGACCCCGCGTTCCTTCAGGTGGCGGCACAGCTCGATGGACTGGGGCAAATCCCATCCCCCGTCAACCCAATCCGTGCAGGAAATGCGCACAAACAGCGGCAATCGTTCCGGCCAGACCTTTCTTACGGCACCGGCCACGTCCAGCGGCAGCCGCCGCCGGCCTTCCGGCGATCCGCCCCAGCGGTCTTCGCGCAAATTGGACAACGGCGAGAGAAACTCGTGCAGCAAGTACCCGTGGGCCATGTGCAGTTCCACGACCTCGAAGCCCGCCGCCAGGCTGCGCTCGGCCGCCGCCGCAAAGCGTCCAGGCAACGCCTCGATCTCTGCGGCGGTCATCGCCCGCGGCACCGGGGAACCGCCGTCGAAGGCCACCGCACTCGGCGCCAGGGGCTGCCAACCGCCGCTCTCCTCGCCGACCGGCCCGCCGCCGCGCCAGGGAACGTCGGTCGAGGCCTTGCGGCCCGCGTGGGCCAGTTGAATGCCGGCGACGGCCCCCTGGGCCTTGATGAACGCCGTGATACGTTCGAAGGCCCGCGCCTGCGCATCGGACCAGATGCCGCTGTCCCAGGGCGATATGCGACCCTCCGGCGACACGGCGGTGGCCTCCACGATCACAAGGGCCGCACCGCCCACCGCCCGGCTGCCCAGGTGCACCAGGTGCCAGTCGTTGGGCAGGCCGTCAGAGCTCGAATACTGGCACATGGGCGAGACGAAAATACGGTTCTTAAAAGTGATGGTTCTCAAGTGAAACTCTGAAAATAATGTGGCCATTTTCGATTCTCCTTGGTTTTTTTGAATAACAGGGCTTTTGCGTTTTACAATATAAACTCCATGCCATTAACTTAAGGCTTAATCTTCCCCCCTTTGAAAAAGGGGGGCCAGGGAGGATTTCTTATGACCACTTAAATCCCCCTAAATCCCCCTTTTTCAAAGGGGGACTTCTGGGATTTTTGAAGGGATCTTCTAAATTAGCGACAGTGTATATTTACTCATATTTGGTTGAATCCTCAAAAACAAGGTTAAATACTCATGCTTGGGTGGGGCGCCACGATGTATGAAAACGATGCGCCGGAGCCCCGGATGAGCGGGTACGCAGAACGGCTGACTGTTTGAGCCGGACCAAAGTGTCATGCCGAGCTGCGTAGGGGCACGGCGCGCCGCGCCCCTACCGGAATGCGCCACCGCTTATCCAGGCGGAGGCGCTTACCAATGCTGTTAAATCTGTTTTGTGGTAAATTGAGCCATCCCTCCCCTGCGTTCTTTGCGCCTCCGAGGTGAATGTCCACTCCAATTGCGTGTTTGACCGCAGAGGGTTTTATGGTAGAATTCCCGCCTGCGAAATCCCTCCCGGAAAAATGCCAAGGCAAAGTTTGTCTTTAATCAAAACCATAAAGGAGAATGACAATGTCGATTATCACTATAAACAGAGGGTCCTACAGCCGAGGCAAGGAGGTCGCGGAGAAACTGGCCTTGAAACTGGGCTATGAATGCGTGTCGCGCGATATCCTGTTGGAGGCTTCCGACGAATTCAATATTCCGGAAATCAAACTCGTGCGGGCGCTGCACGATCCCGCCTCGGCCCTCGAACGATTCACCCACGGCAAGGAGAGATACATCAGCTATCTTTATGCCGCGCTGCTCCAGCATATCCGCAAGGACAATGTCGTCTATCACGGCCTGGCCGGACAGTTTTTCCTGCGTGACATTCCGCACGTTCTTAAAGTCAGGGTTATCGCCGATATGCGGGACCGGGTGAATGAAGAGATGCGACGGGAAAATATTTCAGCCGAGGAAGCCCTCTATATTTTAAAAAAGGACGATCAGGAACGCCGCAAATGGGCGCTGCAGGTTTACGGCGTCGACTCGTGGGACAGCCGGCTCTATGACATCGTCCTGCACATCGGCCGATTGACGGTGGATGATGCGGTGGATATTTTATCAGATACGGTGCAAAAACCGAATTTCCAAACAACAGCGGAAAGCCGAAAACTCGTCGAAGACCTGGCGCTGGCGGCAACGGTTAAGGCGGATCTGGCCAAAATTACGCCCAATATCAAAGTAACGGCCCATAACGGAAAAATTTTCATCGGTGCCATAGGCGATGAGCCGGGAAGCAAAGATGAAGATCAGATAAAGGCGGTTGCCATGCGTGTCGACGGTGTGGAAGAAGTGATTTTCAATCCGAGCGTACCGAAAGAGCAGCACGGTCATGTCAACCCGTTTCACAACATTTGAAGGTGGACGCTTGCCACACCGGCGCGGCGGGCGGAGCGCTTGTACGACCGCCCCCGGCCGGTATGCAGTAATGCGCCGATCGTTTTCATTGGGTCTTCGAACCCGCCTTCGGGGCCGACGGGTCGATGATGTCCTTGTTTTTTAGCACCTTGACCGAATGCACCCGAATCGTCTTGGACATTGTGCCCATTTCAACATTGCCCGTGACGGCCACTGTTTTGCCGATTAGGCCGGTCAGGTCCTTGCCCAGAATGAGGTACTCGCCGCCGGCCGTGCTCAGGGCGCACCCCTGATCGGTCTTGACCACCGCGCCGACCAACTCCTCGCTCATGGCCAACGCCGCCGATGCGGTCAGCAGAAAAACGATCCCGATTATCAATGCCGATAATCTGATGGGTGTTGGATAATGCTTCATCTTCAGACTCCTTTCACCATTGGGTGTTTAATTTGATTTCAAGCAGCGGCATTAAATCCGCAACCCGAATGAACGTACTATCGTAATCTTCGGCCGTTTTCACTATCGGTATGCGTCTGAATGATGCGTAGGAGGATTAATAATATTCATGTCTGAATTCGTCCTACAAACGACAGGACACTTTACGGAACCGATCTATTGGACATTGTCAAGATTTCCGCGCTCAGGGCGCGTGTGGCATCAATCGGCGGCGCCGGAACTTTTATCGGGATTCTTTTAACAGGGATTCTCGCTGTCGTGATCGCCGCCATGTTGACGGGCAAACGGGGGGCTTGGCACCGCCGTAGCCAAACCGGCCGTCACCCATTTGCTACTACTCACGTACGGCATCCTTTGGCCCCTGCCTTTTAAAGGCTGCCAACCGGCGATGAATTGACAACCCTGCCACCGGACCTTATTCGTATATCAAAAGTGCCAACCGGCCAGGTGCCGAACACAAGCGAGGGGAAACCATGGAGCCTGCGACCTTGAAGAACATCCTGGTGGCCATCGACTTTTCGGAAACGACGCCCGAGGTCATCGCCACCGCCATCATGCTGAGCAACACCCACAGCGGTAAGTTCTGGGTGGTTTACGCCAACGATTCGGCGCCCTACCTTTTATCGTCGGACAATGCAGGTGCTCCGGCCCCGGTCACCTTCGATGCCCGCAACACCGATCTAACCGATGGCCTGGAGCAGGTTCGGGCCCAGCTCTCGCAGGCCGGCGTACCCGCGGAATTTATCCTGCTGGAAGGCCCGGCGGCCGACAACATCCTTGAGAAAGCCGTGGAAATCGAAGCGGACCTGATCGTGATCGGGGCCCAGCGGCATGGTCGCTTCTATCGCCTGCTTTTCGGCGATACAGGTGACGAACTCACCCGCAATGCACCGTGCCCGGTGCTGGTGGTGCCGCACAAAAGCGAGCCGAGCGCGTGATTCCGGATGAATGGTAACAGGAGTGTCGGCATGGCGCCGAATGGTTCCATGCCCGCTGCCGTGAAGACGGTGGCGGCTCTCCACAGTTTCTTCGCCAATTTCATCTGGCTGTACTTTATCGGCCATGTCGCCATGGCCCTGTTCCATCAGTTCAGGGGCGAGCCCCTCATCACTGATATGTTAACCTGAAAGTCAAATGACGCCGGCCCTGGCGGATTCTCATTACGCCCTGCTGGACAGGCGTTTCAATGCTTGAAATTGCAAAATCATTTCTTCATGAATCCTTGACGGGACCCTCCCGGAGAGGATTGCGGCACGGGAGTCACCCACCATGAAAAAGTTCTGGCGTGGAATCGTCACGGCGTCACTTCCCTTCATCCTTCTGCCGGTCCTGCTGACGTTTGGACTCGTTGGATGCACGGGCGGCGGCTATGTATCGGGTCCTGAAAGGCCGCCGCCGTACGACGATGAGATCGATGGCGGGGATGATTTCGGTGGCGGGGATTTCGGCGAAAACGGTAATGACGATTCAGGCGGGGGCGACCGGGAAGACGGTGGAGAGAGCGATGGGGGAGAAGGCGTCGAAAGAGATTAAATTAAAGTTATTTTTGGAGCGGGGTTTCCGAAACCCGGCGCCCGAGAGACACGCCGCGGAACTCCGCGCGTGATCGCGGCAGGCTTTCCGGGTAATTTGTCTGCATAAACGCGATCAACTGCTCGCGCACGTAGCACCTGAGGTCCCAGGCCGTGCCGGAGTCGGCGGCGCTCATCAGCGCCCGCATTTCGATCGTGCGGTCGGTGGCGTTGGTCACCTGCAAGCCCCATGATTTTTTGTCCCACATGTTCGTCGATTGAAGCACGCGGTAAAGTTCCCCTCGCAGTTCCTCCACGGGAAAGGTGTAGTCGGCGTAGACGAACACCGTGCCCAGGCGATGACAGCCACCAGCGTCAAACTGACTATCCTGTCGACACGGACCGCAATGTCTGCTCGAATGGGAAAAGACGGAATCCAGACCATGACGACGAGAAGCACGAAGATCACCCGGGTGGGTTTTCTGGATCGCCGGGTGATGGATTCGACGACGGTGGTTCGCGTCCTGGCGGCGATCCGCCCGACAACGCGGTAGAACACATAGTGAACGATGAGTGCCAGGATCACGGAACCGATCACAAAACCGCCGGGCCATAGCCAAGGTTTTGCTATAATTACAATTTGCGTCACGAGTGTGGGTTACCCTCCTCCGCATCGATAATGATGTGCCATCTTCACTCGCCTTACGATTCTATTAATCTGGCCTGCTGCCGCAAGAGATCAAATAATTAATCGTTGCGAAAAATCTGTGGGGACGGCAATACGATCACTATTGTATTTTCATTCGTCAAAGACGGTATTTTTTAATTTTGTAACGATGTCGTGAACATCGCGCATTCATGCATCCCAGAGTGCGCCGGATAGTGTCCGAATTACTCACCTCAGCAAAAGCAACTACAGGATTCCCCGCCTTTGACATGGACCATGAATGGCGTATACAGAGAAATAAAAATGGGTCCTAAATTTTTGAGGCCTAAAAATAAATTCGTTTCGTTAAGGAGTCGGTCATGAATCGTCAAAAAGTTCTCATCATGATGTTAGTGGCATTCATGTTGTTTTGCTTCAATGGCGGCGGTTTCGCAGCCGTTAGCGCCGCGTCCAAGAACACCATCCTGCTCTCGGCGGCATCACCGTTCGAGGATTTGACGGAGTATGCCCTGGCTGCAAATTGGGATGGAATGAATCGCGCGCTGAAAGCCTACTTTGAACAGGCCGTGGAAGTCCGCAAGGTTTTGTCTGCGAAAGCGCGTGAAGATCTGGCTGCATCGATCGCTGCCATCGAGAAATCCGTAGGCCGGAGGGACAACGAGACTGTCGCTCTTAAATCGGTAGAAGCGTATCGAATCCTCATTGACGCTCTGGACAAAAATCTGCTGGTGGTCCCCGTGCAGGTGGCATTGCTTGACTACGCCGGTTTTGTGTCCACTGTGCTCTCGCACTTCCAGTCTGCAACCGATTGGCCGGCCCTCGAGAAAGCAGCGGCAGAAGCGGCCCGGAATTGGGCCGCGATCCGGGATCGTGTGGCCGACAAAGGGTTGCGTGATGCGGTCGACACGGCCATAGCGGGTCTGCACAAGGCCGCCATCGACAAAAACCTCGCAATGGCGATTTTTGCCGCCCAGATCGACCTGGCACTGGTGGATCTCCTTGAAGGGTACTTCGAACCGGTGTCGAAATGAATCCATATGAGATAATCGCCCAACAAGACGCCGTGCTGGTGATCGACGTGCAGAAGGATTTCTGCCCCGGCGGTGCCCTGGCCATTGAATACGGCGATGCCGTCGTGCCGCTTCTGAATCGGTGGATCGATGCGGCTTTCGTGAAGGGCGTGCCGGTCTATCTTTCCCGCGACTGGCACCCACTTAATCATCTCAGCTTCAAAAACGCCGGCGGTCTCTGGCCGCCCCACTGCATTCAGGATACCGACGGCGCGCGCTTTCATCCCGATCTGAAACGTCCCGAAAATGCGGTCGTGGTGACCAAGGGCGTGCGGTTCGACATCGACCAGTATTCTGTTTTCGATCGCACCGGTCTCGGCGACCGCCTGAGGCAGGATGGTGTCCGCAGGCTCTGGGTCGGCGGCCTGGCCCAGGACGTGTGCGTTCTTCATTCGGTTCTGGACGCGCTGAAAGAGGGCTTCGCGGTGAGGGTCATTAAGGCGGCGACCCGTCCCGTCAGTGCAGAAGACGGCCGCAGGGCGCTCGATAAGATGAAGGCCGCGGGAGCCGTAATCATCTGATCGGCCTTTAACGAACCAAGACCGATACGTCAGGCTTCAGGATAAAGTTTTTGGCAAGGTCAGAGAGAGAAGGCTGAATCAGAATACGCCGACGACCGACAACACGACCAAAATCTTTATCCAGTTCCATAGGTGGAAAAATCATGCGCTACAACTGGCTTCCCTGGAAATACATCTTGAGGCGCGTGGCCAAAACGGGCGGATTTATCGACCCGGTAGCGCTGCTGGCCCAATTCAATAAATTCGCGCAGCCTTCCGAAGTGGCCGCCCCGGTGGAACTGCTGCGGGCCGGCATGCTGTTTCACGCCCGGGGGCTGATCAACGCCCGGACCATCCAGGGCAACCTGGACTGGGTGTGGCCGTTCTGGATCAAGAGGCAGTTCGACCCGCTCGACAAGGCCTTCGTGCCACGGTCTTTCGCCCTCACCCATGTCAATATCACCCATCGCAACTGGACCGCGGTAGGGTTGCCGGATTGCAACCTCTATCCGATCGTCGACCCGCGTGGCCTGGTGACGCCCTTTTATGACGGATGGTCCCTGGATGCCTGGGTGATCACCGAAGATGGTGAGACGCTGCTGCCTTCCGGTTGTGGGCCGCCACACCAGGTTCAGGTGATGGGGAAAAACCGCCTGACGGTGGAAACAGAATTCTCGACCCCGAACCTGGTGCTGCGCTCGGAAGTCGACGTCATTCCCAGCGGCGCCGCCCCGCTTTGCCGGATCCGCTACACGGCCACCTCGAACCGGCCCGGAGCACTTGTCGTCGCGCTGAGGCCCTTCAACCCGGAAGGCATCAGCTTCGTCTATCAAGTCGGCACGGACCCCGCGCGCCGGTGCTGGACGGTGAACGATGCCTTCAGTATGGTGTTCGATCCACCGATGGATCGTCACGTGGCTTCCGAATACCGGCAAGGAGATGTCTATGCGGGAGTACTGCAGAGAAAAGAAAAGATGCAGCAAAACTGTTCGATTGGAATGGCCACTGCCGCGGCGATCTTCCACTTGAAGCCCGATGAATCCGTGAACGTCTCCCTTAAAGTGGCACTCGACGAGGGGCCGGAAACGGTCAAATTTCCCAGCAGGCATAATTTGGAAGTGACCTGGCAGGCGGCCCTGCGGGGAGCCAGTCGTCTGCAAATTCGGGATGAGAAGATAAAAACTTTGTATGACGCGGCCCTGCACACCCTGGTCCTGCTTTCGCCACTGGAAATCTATCCTGGACCGTTTTATTATAAACGTTTCTGGTTCCGGGACGCCGTTTTTATTTTAAATGCGCTGCTGAGCGCCGGCCTGCATGACCGGGCCGAAAAAGCCATCAATCAATTCCTGCCCCGCCAGACCCTAACGGGGTACTTCGAATCCCAAAAAGGCGAATGGGACTCGAACGGGCAAGCCTTGTGGATCTTCAACCGCTTCAACGAACTGACCGGCAAAGACATCCCGGGTTCCTGGCTCAAGGCCGCCGACCGGGCCGCGGGTTGGATCCTTCGAAAACGGCTGCCGGCAAATTCCGAAAAGTTTCAGGCAGGCCTGCTGCCGGCGGGTTTCAGCGCGGAGCATCTCGGCAACAACGATTTTTATTATTGGGACGATTTCTGGGGCATTGCCGGTTTGAAGGCCGCTGCGGTACTTTTTAAAAGAAGCGGCGAAAAACACCGGGCGGAAAAATTCGACCGCGGTGCGGAGCACTTCGCGCTGTGCACCGAAAGAAGCCTCCTGCGCTCCAGGATCCTGCGCGAAAGGGATGCGGTCCCGGCCTCGCCTTACCGCCGGATGGATGCGGGCGCGGTCGGCTCGATCATCGCCGGATACCCGCTGCAACTGTGGCCGCCACGGGAGCCACGCCTGCTGGAAACGCTGGAGTTTTTACTGGAACACTGTTTCATCGACCATGCTTTCTTTCAGGACATGATTCACTCCGGCTTCAACATCTATCTGACCCTGCACTGCGCCCAGGTTCTGCTGCGCGCCGGTGATCCGCGCTACCTGCCCCTGCTCGAAAAGGTCGCCGATCTGGCGTCGCCGACGGGCCACTGGCCGGAGGCGGTCCACCCGCAGACCCTGGGTGGTTGCATGGGTGACGGTCAGCACGCGTGGGCCGCGGCGGAGTGGATCATGATAATCCACAATATGTTCGCGGCGGAAGAAGGTGCGGACTTGATCCTTTTACGGGGCGTTCCGCAAAAATGGCTGTCAGACAAGGCGCCGCTTGAAATCGGTCCGATTCACACGCGCTTCGGCGCCATTGACATCACGCTCGAATCCGACGCAGAAAGCGTGACGCTGTCGTGGGCGGCGCGGTGGCGGAGACCGCCGGCAAAGATCGAGGTTTGCCTGCCCGGCACCGCAGCGGTAAATGTGAAGGCTCCGGAAAGCCCGCACGGCACCTTGAGGCTGGTGCGTCATTCGAGGCCGTAGGGGCGAAAAATTTTTCGCCCCTACACGATGGGGGATCCACTTCCGCTGAGGCGTGACTCAACCGGATAACAGGGCGCTCTGTACGATCCCGATGCCAGTGTAGAGCTGCATCGCCACCAGGATCAGCAGGAGCAGATTGTTGGTCATGTGGAGCACCGGCAGAAAGTCCGATTTTTCGCGGTGACGATCCAGATGCGTCCCGGTCAGCCAGGCCACCAGCATCAGCAGCAGCGCCAATACGCCGACGATGAAATGCAGGCTGCCGGGAAAAATCTTGCCGTAGGTGACATAGGTCATGGTCACGCCGCCTGCGGCGCCGAGAGCCCAGATTACCACAACCGTTTTGCCGAGCAAAACGTGGCGCTTCCACCTGAAAACGGTTCGGCGGCCGAAATGCCGCCCGGCAAATCGCGTCAGGCCGAGCCACAGGACGTACAGCGACAGCACGCCGGTCAGGCTTTGCATGATGGGGTGAATCCAGAGAAGCATTGTCTTTTACCCTCCTCTTTTAAAATTTTAATTAGTTTCCGTCCACAAATGGCCCTTTTTCGCAATTTCGGCGTCAATCGGCGGAATTGCTTGTGCGGCATACAGAACCGCCTGCCTCCGCGCGATCCCTTGATTTCCTTGAACTTGCAAAAAATTGCTCATTTCTGGATCGGAAACTAATCAGTGCCTAAAAAAGATCGCGGATGGGCACT
This sequence comes from uncultured delta proteobacterium, assembly GCA_963779885.1. Lineage (GTDB taxonomy): Bacteria > Desulfobacterota > Desulfobacteria > Desulfobacterales > SG8-13 > JARFQH01. Next base: position 33,104 of record CAWAAN010000020.1, read on the forward strand.
AATTAACGTCGATACGTTTTCACGACTGCAGCTGATGACAGCGGCAGGGCATGTCCCCGTTCGATGGCGAAGCCGCATACTGCCTGAGTAAAAAAGAAATTCCCTCCTTTAAGTTCGCATATACATCCGGCGCCCTATGGCGCAAGCTCCGCACCTCTTTATAATTTATATTGAAGATGTTTTTTGATCACCATCATGCTTGGAAATTATAGAATACTCCTCCTAACAGGAAAGGAAACGCTCATGTTGCGATCTTTAAACAAACTGCGAAATGCGGTCTTGGAAGCCATGGACGGCGATATTGGCAGTTGCCATGATTTCTTGATCGATGAAGAGCACTGGACCATCCGCTACATGGTGGCCGACACGGGCAATTGGCTGACCGGCCGCAAAGTGCTGATCTCACCCATATCGTTGGGCACGCCCAACTGGGACAACAACCACTTTCCGGTCAAGCTGAGCCGGGAGCAGATCGAAAACAGCCCGCCCCTGGAAAGCGACTTGCCGGTCTCTAGGAAATATGAAGTCAGCTGGTTTAATTATTTTCGATGGCCTTACTACTGGCAGGGTCCCGGCGCCTGGGGCGCCGTTCCCAATCCGCAGCCGCTCTACGAACAGCAAAGAGAGAATGAATACGATTCGACGGACCCGGAAAAATCGCACCTGCGCTCTGAGAGAGAGGTCCGCGGCTATGAAATCCAGGCCCAGGACGGAACGCTTGGTCGCGTCGAAGACTTCCTGACCGATGACGACTCCTGGTCCATCCGGTATATCATCGTCGATACCCGTAAGTGGCTGCCGGGCCGCAAGGTCCTCATTTCTCCGGAGTGGGCGCAGTCCGTGGACTGGAAGGAAATGCGGCTGAGTCTCGACATGACCAAGGACCAAATACGCAATTCGCCCGAGTACGATCCCGACCAGGAGGTCGACCGGGATTACGACATCATTCTCTACAACTATTACGGCTTTCCGCCCCGGAAGCAGTAGGCTTTAAGATGAAGATTTTGGCAAGGCCGGAGGAAGGCGGCTGTATAGGTCATACGCCGCCGACCGATAACACAGCCAAAATCTTCATCTTAACGCCTATAACCAATTCTCCCGCACCCACTGCTGGGCTTCGTCAAGATCCTTCAAATCGAAGTAGCGCACCTCGGCGCTGGTGAATGGCTTGACGAATACGGTGATTCCCGTTTCCCAGCGCATGTCCCCCACGACGGCCAGCCGGTCGATATCGTTGGAATGCCCTGCCGCGAATTTGGTGTCTTCCCACAGGGCCCCGGCGGTCCAGCCCTCGAAATCGAGAAGCTCCACCACGAGCCGGATTTTTGAACCGTCCTCCATCAAGGCTTCGAGACGGGGGACGAACTCGTCAAAATCCTCCTTATCGAGTCTTTTCTTGAATTTCAGGGTGACGATTTTTCCCGCCGGTGTTTCCTTCAATGTAATTTCATGAAAACCGATTGACATGGCTGTCTCCTGGTTAAGGTTGGTAGGTAATCGCCCATGCGGTAGAATACCTTTCATAATAAGCTGTTTTCAGACACCTCTCAATGGGGTTATCACTGTATTGTATTTGTATAGGGCGGGTTTGCACGATAAATACGGGATCAATTCTATTGGTCCGTCGGCGGCCTTATTCCAAAATGGTGGGAAATCAAATGCCGGTGCAGCGAGAAACCATGTTATAAGTGTCGATGAAGGGCGGACACGCAGGTCTGACCCTCCAGATATTTATGCGACAAGGGGCCAATTGTGGATGGAAACAAACCATGACGGGTCTGCCGGAGCAGTCGGCAATCCGCCGGCAATAAAAACGAGCAAAGGAGATAACATGCTGTTTATCGGACACTTTTCTTTCGATGCCTTGACGGAGAACGAATCCGAACGCCACGGCTATTTCACCTGCCTGGTGGATTCCGGCGACGTGGATCGGGCCACGGACGCATTCAAATCCCTGATCACGGAAATGAAAGCGGAAAACGAACTCTTTGCGGCAGTGGCCGCGGTCTACATCGAAGATATTTTCGAGATCGAGAAAGTTCCCCAGAAGGCGGTGATGCTGCGTCTGCAGTCATCGGCGGGCGAATTTCCAGAGTCTGTGAGCCGTTCGCTGCCGTTTGCGACCCAGACCGGCATTACGGCTTACGGCTGGGCACCGGACGAACGCAAGATCCGGGCGGCCGAAGAAGACGAGGTACTCGAAATGGAGCCTTTTATCAGCTTCACCTGATGGCGCCGGCCCGGTGGCGGCGTTCATCGCCGATGGCCTGCGTTGCCGCCAACCATACGCTAATTCGCCTCAGCCGTCTGCGTCTGCCACGCATCCTGCCGGACGTTACCGTCGAGGTAAAGCGTTCGGGTCGGATAGGCGAACTCGATGCCCTCATCCGCGAATGATTGAAATATGGCCAGGTTGATCGCCTGCTGAACGTCCATGTAGCGGTTGTAATCGGGATCCAGCACGTAATACACCACTTCCATGGTCAACGCGGACTCGGCAAATCCCTGAAAATGGGCCCGGTCGAAGCGGGTCAATTTCTGCGACTCGATAATTTGCCGTATTGTTGCCGGTATCTGTTTCAGTTTTTCGGGGGGCGTCTGGTAGGTGACGCCGAGCGAAAACACCACCCGGCGCTCGGCCATGCGCTTGAAGTTGCGCACCCGACTTTTAAGCAGATCGTTGTTGGAAAAAACCAACTGCTCGCCGGACAGGCTGCGCAGCCGGGTAGTTTTTAATCCGATGTTCTCCACGGTTCCCATGTGCGTGTCGACGATAATAAAGTCACCCAGGACAAAGGGCTTGTCAAGAACGATCGACAGGGAGGCGAACAGGTCCGAGAGGATGTTCTGGACGGCCAGGGCCACGGCAATACCGGTGATTCCCAGGCTGGCGATCAAGGCGGTGATCTCCACCCCGGGGATATTGTCCAGAATCACAACGGCGGCAATGACGGCCAGAACCAGCTTGACGATAAAACCCGCCGCCCTGAGGGTGGTGACACGGGCGGCATTCCGCTGCTGGGACCGGCTCAGGAAATAGTCGACCAGTGCATTGGCCCACAGGGTCAGCTGCAGGATCAGGGCCGCCATGGCGATGCTGAGAATCCAGGGCAACAAGCCCGCCGGCAACGTCAGAATTTGCAGACCGGCGTAAAAGGCGAAGATCATGATGAACGTCAATTGAGTCCGGCGGGCCACGATGGTGGTCAGCTCCACCAGATCCCATTTTTCCGACTGCGGCCGGTTGGCAAAATAGCGCATGACGATCCACTTTACCACCCGCAGAAAAATCATCACCAGCACGGCAATGGCCAAGGCGATCATATAATTTTTAACCGTGTTATTCCAATAACTTATATCCAATAAAACCATGTAATTCCGGAAGTCTTTCACCATATCCCTGCCTATCCCTTCTTCTTTCGATCAACCCACCCCTAATTCGACAAATGTGTAATTATACACGACGACGGCCGAATGGCCAATACTCACTGTCCCGTCAAACGGGTCTCGAAGCCCGCGCCGTTCTCTAAAACCAACGCATAAATTCATTTATTGTCATCCCGGAATGAGGGAATGGCTGGGGGTAAACTGTGGCGTTTCTGCGGGATGGGGGTGTGTTTTGTGCCGGCCGGCCTGCTGCGACCGGCCGAGTAACGGGATTTAAATGATGCCCTCTTGGTACAGAAACGGGGTGGCGAAACGATCACCTCAAGCGCCACAATACCGTCGGACGTTATTTTTCCGAAGGGGAATCAAAAGGACACGGTATTCACCTGAAACCGGTATTCTTTTTATACATATGCCACGGTTCATATCTGATTTTAGCAGTTGACATATGACCTTAATTGGTATTGCATAAGCCCTTACAGGCAGACCAATCCCGAAAAATGATTCCCGGAGGTTGATCATGGAGACCCGCAAGAAAGTCATCATAGCCGAGGACCACCAGCTGTTTCGCGAGGGGCTCAAATCCATGCTGTCGCTGAGAAACGACCTGGTCATCGTCGATGAGGCCAAGGACGGTCTGGAAGCGCTGCGCTGTGTCAAGCGCAACCAGCCCGACCTGCTCCTTTTGGATCTTTCCATGCCGCGGTTGAGCGGAATGAGCGTGATGAAAGACGTCAAACGTCAATTTCCGGAAATCAAGATCCTCGCGCTGACGATTCACATGTCCGACCAGTACGTGCTGGAAGCGTTCGAGGCCGGTGCCAACGGCTACTGCATCAAGGATGCCAGCCGCGACGAGCTGATGGTCGCCATCGACAGCGTTCTCGCCGGAAAAACCTACATCAGCCCCGGAATCGCGGACAATGTCATGGAGGGCTTTCTGGAAGACAGCAAGCGGCTGAAAACCAGGACCTCCTGGGACACCGTCACCCAGAGGGAACGGGAGGTGTTGAAGCTGCTGGCCGAAGGCTATCTCAACAAGGAAATTGCGGATTTTCTTCACATCAGCGTCAAGACCGTCGAAAAACACCGCGCCAACATCATGAGCAAGCTCGACCTGCACAATGCCCCGGCGCTTACGGCCTACGCCATCCAAAAAGGCATCGTTACCCAAAAAGGCTGATTCTGCTTGGCGGCCAGAGACGTCGCTGAATAAATATCTCATGGGCACTATCCCACGAGCCGAAGCATCTCCCGGACCATCTGCGAAGAATACCCCCATTCGTTGTCATACCAGCTCAGCACCTTGACCAGGTCGCTGTCGACGACCGTGGTCATGGTCAGATCCACGATGCTGGCGCGGGGATCGCGGATGATGTCGGCGGAAACGATCGGGTCTTCGGTGACGCCCAGGATGCCTTCGTAACGACTGGCTTGCGACTCGTCACGAAAGATGCGGTTCACTTCCTCGGCGGTGGTGGATTTCTTCGTAACGAAAACCATATCGGCCAAAGACCCCACCGGCACCGGCCCGCGCACGGCGATGCCGTCGAAGCGCCCCTTGAGGTCGGGCAGGATTTCAGTGGTGGCCCTGGCCGCCCCGGTGGAAGTCGGCACGAAACTGACCGCCGCCGCCCGGCCGCGGCGCCACTTGTTGCGTGGTCCGTCCACGATGGCCTGGCTGGCCGTGTAGGCGTGAACGGTGGTCATGACGGCCTTGCGGATACCGAAATAGCGCTCCATGACCTCGACCACCGGCGAGATGCAGTTGGTCGTGCAGCTGGCGCAGGAAATCATTTTCGAATCGCCGCCGGAGCGGTTGACGCCGTGCACCACCATCGCGACGCCCACGCCCTTGGCCGGCGCCGAAAGAATCACCCACCCGGCCCCGGCTTCCAGGTGCTTTTGCAGGCCCTCCTTGTTGCGGAAAACCCCCGTACACTCGAATACCCCGTCTATGCCCAGTTTTTCCCACGGCAGACGGGCGGGATCCTTTTCGCTGAAAACCGGAATAGTGGTTCGTCCGATGTCAAGCTGCCCGTCACGGGCGGCAACGGTTTGATCGTAGCGGCCGTAAACCGAATCATATTTCAGCAAATAGGCCAAATTTTCGGTCGAAATCAAATCGTTGACGGCGGCCAGTTCCAGATCGGGCGTATCCATGACGATCTTCAGCACGGCCCGGCCGATTCTTCCCAATCCGTTAATCGCGATTTTTGGCATGGGTATACCTCCTTTGAGCCGGTGTGGCCGTTTCCAGCTTGTCGGTCATCAGTTTACGGGCGGCCGATTGTCAGTCGTGGGCCGAGACGAGCCTTTGCAGAAAGCGCTGGACTTCCTGCGGGTCGACGAGTTCGAAGTCGGCGTAGGTTTGCCGGTCTTTCCCGCCGTGCACCACGATTCCGGCGCCCGATTCCTGCAGGACGCGGAAGGCGTCTTCATCGGTCACATCGTCTCCGATATATATGGGCCTTGTGTCCGTGGGGCTAAACGAGAGGCGCTGCATCAGCCACTGCACCGCACGGCCCTTGTCCCAATCGATGTCGGGCTGCAATTCGTAGACTTTTTTACCGTGTCCCTTGCGAAGGCCCCGCGAAAGTCTCAGAACCTCATCCACGAGCCGCTCGACCGCTTGTTCCTGTCCGCCAACCACGCGCCGGTAATGAACCGCAATCGAAAACCGCTTGCGCTCCACCTGCGCCTCCTGGATATCGGCCAGGCGGCGGCGCAGGTCGATTTCGGCCTTATCTAAGACCGGCAGGGCTTTTGTGGCCATTTCATTTTGAAAGTGCTCGCCTCCCGGCCCCTCGATTTCAAACCCGTGGCTACCGGCATAATAAAGCGTGCCCAGCCCCACCCGCTTTCGCACGTCCTGCAGGCCGCGCCCGCTGACGATGGCCACCACGACACACCGCTCGGCCAGCGCCCTGAGGATGTCACGAACCGAGGCCGAGATGACCGCCTGCTCCGGCCGCTCCACGATAGGGGTCAGGGTGCCGTCGTAATCCAGAAACAACGCCATTTGCTTGCCTTCGCGCCAGCCGGTGATCTCTCCGACTCGATCCATGGCGCAGGGCAAATCAACGATATTGTGCCGTCTTGCGGTCATCTTTCCTGTATTGTCTACAATTTCCAATTTTTGATTCCCAGCAAAGTCGATCACGCCCATGAGTGCCGCCGAAAAAGGTTCACTCGGAACCGGCGTGGATCATCGACAAAATAAAAACTGCCGCGGCAAAAATCGAGGAAAGGCCCCCTGGAGTGATTCCGGTCAAAAATCCCGTCCATGGTTCGCCTCAAGCCCGCTAAGCCCTTCTCAGCGGCGGGTTTGGCGGCGTGCGGTTGGGGTCCCGCGGTGGCGGTTCTTTCACCGGCGGCTTCTGCGGCGCGTTGGGCGGTTCCTCTACCGGCGGATGATTTGGGGATCGGCGGCGATTTTCCAGGCGCCTTCGCCGGGTCTTCTACCGGCGGTTTTCGAGGCGCATTGGGCGGCTCTTCCACCGGTGGTTTTGGTTTTTCGCCCCGCACCATGACTGTGACGATTGCCTCCTTCATGGTCCTTCCCTTTTGTTATTACCCGAACGATTCTATCAGATTTTTATAGTGCCGGGCAAACGTGTCCGACCATAAAGCGAAACACGTATATTGGCAGGATGCCGGGAGTATATTGAAATATTATAGAGGTAAACGCCGGACATCACTAAAAGCTACAAGGTTTCTCTTTAAGCAATGCCCCGAGGGATAGTCACAAGCGCCCATGACTCATTACGCTCCCTCCGCCACCCGCTGTGACCCCTTCCAACCTGTCCGGCAACTGCTCTTCGAGCACCCCATCCAACCCCCTTCGCCAAAGCACACCCTCATTCCGATGTCCGGTCGAAATGCCTGCAGGGTAAATCATTGGTGTGAAGCACCCTCGGTTCTCTACAAGCTACGTTCCGGCAACCTGCAAAATACTGTATTGTCCCAATAGGCAACGCGGCGCGCTACCCATATGCTCGAGACACGTTTAACTGCTAAAAGGGCACCGACAATTCCTTCGACAGGGACCTGCCCCGCGTCAACCGGGTGTCAAGAGATATGGTGAACCGCAAATACAAGCTTTTTCGTCTTTTCGGATTCGAGGTCGGCATCGACCCGAGCTGGATCGTCCTGGCGATTCTGGTGGCGTGGTCGCTGTCGACAGGCTATTTTCCGGTCAAGTACCATGACCTTTCGACGCGGCAATATTGGCTCATGGGCATCGTCGGCGCGCTGGGCCTGTTCGTGTCCATCGTCGCCCACGAATTCAGCCACTCGCTGGTGGCGCGGCGCAGCGGCATACCGATGCAGGGCATTACCCTGTTTATTTTCGGCGGCGTGGCCGAGATGAACCAGGAGCCCACGAGCGCCCGCGACGAGTTTCTGATCGCCATCGTCGGCCCGGTCTCGAGCCTGGTCATGGCCGCTGGTTTTTACGGGATCAGCTATGTGGGGCAAGCGGGCGCATGGCCGGTAGGCGTTGTGGGTGTCATGGCCTACCTGGGCCTGATCAATTTGTATCTGGCTCTTTTTAACCTGGTCCCGGCTTTTCCGCTCGACGGCGGCCGGGTTTTGCGGGCGGGCCTGTGGGCCTGGAAAGGCAACATCCGCTGGGCGACCCGCATCGCCGCTACCGTCGGCGAAGGATTCGGACTGCTGCTGATCGCCCTGGGTTTTCTGCGGGTACTGAGCGGCGTTTTCATCGGGGGAATGTGGTTCTTCCTGATCGGCCTGTTCATTCGCAGCGCCGCCAGGTCTTCTTACCAGCAGCTGCTCATGCGCCGTGCCCTCGAGGGCGAATCACTGCAACGTTTCATGAACCGCGAACCGGTCACCGTTTCACCCGCAACCACCGTAGACCGGCTCGTCGAGGATTACATTTATCGCTATCACCACAAGCTTTTCCCGGTCGTGGACGGCGAGCGCCTGATCGGCTGCATCACCACCCGCCAGGTACAGGGCGTCCCCCGTGAGCGCTGGACCGCAACGACCGCCGGCGAGCTGGCCGAGGCCTGCAGTGCCGAAAACTCGATCGATCCCGATACCGATGCCGTCAAGGCGTTGTCGGGCATGTACCGCACGGGCGCGGGGCGGTTGATGGTGGTCAAAGGCGACCGGCTGCTCGGCATCATCGCGTTGAAAGACCTGCTCAATTTCCTTTCGCTTAAAATCGAACTGGAGGAGGGCTGACGAAGCTGGGAAGGCGAAAGGTTGAAGGCGCAAGTTGGAGGATGGGAAGCGGGGAGGCTGGGAGGCTGTGAGATGAAGGGAAACACTGGAAGGCTATAACACTGAAATGATGAATGGATCGATCAGCCGCATGAATGCCATGCGAGTTGATAAAAACAATGGGAGGAAAATCATGAGTCAAATCGCCGTAATCATCACCGACATGTTCGAAGATGTGGAGTACACCAAGCCGGCCGAGGCGTTTCGGGAGGCGGGCCACAAGCTGGTTCACATTGGATTGAAAGCCGGAGAGACCGTCCATGGCAAGAAGGAAAAGACGCCGGTCAAAATCGACAGGGCCATCGAGGATGTCGCCGTAGACGATTTCGACGCCCTGTTGATTCCGGGGGGCTACTCTCCGACCAGCTGCGGGTGGATGAGGCCGCGGTCAAGTTCGCCGGTGATTTCGTCCGCAGCGACAAGCCGGTGTTCGCCATCTGCCACGCGCCGCAGCTGCTGATCACCGCCGATGTGATTCGCGGCCGCAAAATCACCGGCTACAAGTCGGTCGTGCAGGACATCAAGAACGCCGGCGCCGAGTATCTCGACCAGGAGGTCGTCGAGGACGGACGCCTGGTCTCCAGCCGCAATCCGGATGACATACCGGCTTTTATCAAAGCCTCACTGAAGCATCTCCAGAATTAAGCGGTGGGTGAAGTGGATCCCCCTCTCCTGCAAACGGAAGACACGGCGATCTCATGACAGATGTGGTCGCAGAGGTGTCGGGCCGGTCGTTTCGGTATGCTGCACGCAACGACCGTATGTCGTTCCCGAAATGAGCTTCTCGCATCTTTGCGGGAATCGGGATTGCGGCGGCTATTTCAAGAAAGGCGAAGCAACGTTCTCATCCATCCTCTATCACAGCCAGGCTTGAACCAAAAGGATGCGCCCCACCGATCGTCAGCGAACGAAGCCGGTCGGGCGCCTGCTGGGGTAACCAACGAGTCTGATCGATCTTCAAGGCATCCAGCAGGACGATCACATCGGATGCGGAGTTCCGCCAAGACATACGCACCGGGAGCTCCCGGTGGCCGAATTTACGGTTGAATATGAGTTTGTTACACTCATCCTAAATGTCGTAGCCGGGTGCGATTTTCTCAGGATCTCGCCACACTTCCAAGATTGTGAGATCGTCGTTGGCTGCGCGGCGACCTCGCCAGGCTTCGATACGCTGCAGCACGCTTTTCCCCCACGGCGGCCCTTCGCAGGTCTTGAGATGATGGGATAGACGGCTATGAGTGAACTGTTCGCCGGATTCGTTCTCGGCTTCGACAACACCGTCCGTGAACAGCAGAACAGACTGGCCGTTCCCCAGAATTATATCCCCCTTTTGGTATTTCGCATCTTTTTGAATTCCGAGCGGCATCCCTCCCAACAGCGGCAAATCGAGGACGTTGCCGTCTAAATCCAAAGCGGTTGGAGATGGCCTGCCAATGCGTACTGGAGCTTGCCCGGTGACGGCCAGTAACGGATGAAAACGGCGGTGGCAAAGTAGCTTTCGTCGGCCATCAGTCGGTGCATGCCGTCGTTGACGGATTCCAAGAGACGGTCGATTTCGGCTTCGATCTGGATTTTATTGCGAATGGTGGTGGACAGCGCAGCCATTAAAAGCGCCGCAGGCACGCCCTTGCCCGATATGTCGGCCACATAGGCCACAATGCTTCCGTCGGACAGGGGAATGACATCGTACAGATCTCCGCCTACATAGCCGGCCGGCACCGAGACCGCCCAAACGTGCCCGCCGCCCGTTAAAGCGGGGATCTTCGGCCAGAACAGCGATTGAATGGTGGTGGCCGTCTTCAACTGGCGCTCCAGTTGGGCGGACTGGTCAAGGACCTGGTCGTGCAGGGATTTGATCCGCAGCATGGATTTGACCCGGGCCACCAAGGCCGAGTGGCTGTATGGTTTGGTCAGGTATTCGTCCGCCCCGGCGTCGAGACCGCTGACGATGTCCCGGGAATCAGCCTTGGCTGTTACCATGATAATAGGAATGAACGGTATATGGGGATCGGATTTAACCCGCTTGCACACCTCGATACCGCTGATTTTCGGCATCACGACATCCAGCAGAATAAGATCGGGCTTTCGCTCTGCGATCATGGCAATGGCCATTTCTCCGTCGGTAGCGCTGATGAAATCGTAATGCTGGGCGGACATCCGGGCCTGCAGAATATCGAGTCCGGAAGGGTCATCATCCACGATTAGAATGAGCGGTGTATCTCTCATTGCGCCCCTCCCGCAGGTGCTTCCGGCAGGAATTTGCTGATTTTTGTCAGAAGTTTTCGGGGGCTGTAGGGTTTGGAGACGTAATCGTCACAGCCGGCTGCGTATGCCTTGAGGTCGTCACCGCTCAGGGCATAGGAGGTGATGATGATAATGGGAATGTGCTTGAGTTCAGGCAGGGATTTGATGCGCCGCGTCGCCTCGTAGCCGTCGATTTCGGGCAGTTGGATGTCCATCAAAATCAGCGCGGGGTTCTCCCGTTCGGCGGCACGGACCCCTGCCAAACCGGTCACGGCCTGCCAACGTCGAACCCGTGCGCGGCCAGCAAATCGTGAATGATGCGCCGGTTGTCTTCGTGGTCCTCCACCACCAGGATCTTATGGCTCATTCCGGTTTCTCCTGTTTCTCGACCCGGATCGGCAGCGTAAAAATGAAGGTTGAGCCCTTAGCCGGGATGGATTCCACCCAGATAGCGCCTCGGTGAAGCTCGACGATGCGCCTGGTGATGGACAGCCCAAGACCGGATCCGCTCCTGGATCGCGTGCCCTTGCGGTCGACCTGGTAGAACTCGGAAAAGATATAGTCTTTTTCCAGATCGGACAACCCCGGTCCGGTGTCGGATACTTTCACCAGAAAACGGTCGTCTGCCATTGCGATTTCGACGATGATCTCTCCCTTCTCGGTAAACTTGATGGCGTTGCCGATGAGGTTGACCAGAACCTGGGCAATGCGCTGCTGATCGCCTTTTCCGTTGGGAAGGTGCGGTGCTATGCTGGTTTTCAGGATCAGTTCCTTTTCGGTCGCCAGCGGCTCCAGCGATGTCACCACCATATGGACGGTCTCTTGGAAGGAGTATTCCTCCAGGGCCAGTTCCAGCTGCCCGGCTTCGATCTTGGAAATGTCAAGCACGTCGTTGATGAGCCGAAGGAGATGGCTGCCGTTTTTCTCCAGGCGCTCGATAATCTCCCGGATCTTTGCCGGCACCTCGCCGTAGATGTCGTCCAGGATCAGTTCGGTGTAGCCCAGGATGGCGTTCAGGGGGGTTCGAAGCTCATGGCTCATGCTCGCCAGGAACTCGGACTTGTGCTTGTCGGCCTTCCTGAGCTCCTCGCTCTTGATCTCGAGCTCCTGAAACAGCTGGGCATTGTGCAAGGCAATAGCGGATTGGGCGGCGAAGGCCTGGATCAGCTCCACGGTTTCCCGGGAAAATTCGCCGCGGCGCCTGCGGCGCACCACCAGACTGCCCACCAACCTGTCCTTTCTCAGAAGGGGCACCGCCAGAACCGACCTGAAGCCGGCCTTGCGAACATATTAGGACCCGATCATCCCGAATGTCCGTCAAGTCCGGCAACTGGAGGGCGGTGCGGGTATCGCCGACCATTCCTAATATCGTTTCGTCCCCGATGCCGAACTTGGCCTCCTTCATGATGGTCACGAAGGTCTCATCCACGCCGAAGTTGATCATGGGAACGAAAATCTTCTCGGCTTCATGGTACTCGTAAATCGTTCCGGCATCGGTCTTTGAGAGTTTTACGGCTTGCTGGACGATGTTGTTCAGGACCTTCTCGAGGTCGAGGGTGGAGCTGACCGACTGGCCCACTTCGCTCAGGGCCTTCAGCTCGGCTACCGACCGCTCCAGCTCCCGCGTCCGGTTCTCCACCTTTTTCTCGAGCGTGCGGCTGTACCCCTCCAGCTTGTCCTTGCTTTCCCGGAGCTCCTGGAAGAGCTTCTTGATGGCGGAGCGCATCCTGTCCAAGTGGCGGGCCAGCAGGCCGATTTCATCGCTGGCACTCTGGTCGACGAAGGCATCCAGCTCTCCCACGGCGATCTTGGAGGCCGAAGAAATTCTGGAGCCTTTTCAAAGGGGTGGTGATGTAGCGCCTGGTCATGAGCAGGGTCGTGATCCAGATGGCCGAGATGATCACTACCGTCAAAGCGGTGATCCCGTAAATCTGGTGCATCAACTGGCGCCGGTGCCTTTCGCGCGTCATTTGGATAAGGATGGTGCCGACCTTGTTGCCCCCGTAGAAAATCCCCGCTTCCCTGGTGATCAGGGATTTATCATCGTCACCTCCGATCAAATCCGGCCGGTTTACTTTCAAGGCTTGATCTTGCAGGCGGGATTCCTCGATAATGATTCGGTCATCGAGGGATATGGTGGTGTAAACGATTGATTCGTTTAGAAAGAGCGCATCGATGACATCGCTGACTACATCGTAGTCCAGGTTCCACAGGGGCGTCGGCAGGCTCTTTTGGGCGAAGCTGATGGCGCTTTCCAGCCGTGTGCTGAGATCCGTATCAATGACTCTGATGTGATAGAACACCACAATGGTCGAGAAGACCATCAGCAGAACGGTGACGATGCCGATCAGAAGATAGCTGAACCGCTGGCCGATGCTGTTCATTGTCTACCCGGACTCCGCCCCATGGCTCATGCAAGCGCCGCCTCTTCAAAAAACTCGGGATCGCCGCGTCTTATTCGACGTCCCATTTTCTTCGAATCGCCTCCACCGTCCCGTCTGCCGACATGTCGGCGAAGGTCGATCGCCACTGTTCCAAGACGGCATCGGGTGTCTTGAGCGAGAAGGCAATGTCCACCTTCACTTCGCGAAGGGAATACACTTCTTCCATCGCATCCAAGTCGACGCCGGCCAGTTCGCACACGGTTTTGAGACCGGGCTTCTTGAACACCCATAAGTCGATGCGTCCCAGCATGAGCTTCCGGGCATTCTTGCCTCGTCTGAAACGGGTTCGAGGTTGGTGAACCCCTGCATCTCCAAGTACTCCTCCTTCGTGTCGTTGCGAAGAACGCCGATCCGCCGAACCTTTTTGGCATCCTCGAGGCTGTTGATAACCAGGTTCGTTCCTTTTTTAGCCACGAGAATGTCCCTTTTGGTCGCCAGCGGGCCCACCCATTTGAACTTGTTCTCCCTGTAAGGGGTGTGACTCACGCTGAACAGCATCACATTTTCCTCTTCCAGGGCGATCTTGTAAGCCCTGGCCCAGGGATAGACCTGAATTTCCTCCGTGGAGCCGATTCTTCTTTGAATCTCCTTTACGATTTCGACAGAGGGCCCCACCAAGGCCCCGTCTTTGACGTAATTCAACGGCGGTAAGTTTTCCGTTAGGATCCGCAATGACGCCGATTGGAGCACACCTGGTAAAAGAATTACAAGGATAACGACATGGAGCCAAACCCAAATTTTCATGCTGGTTCCCCATGGGGAGGGATGTTTAATTTTTCGTGCCAGTGAACAGTGTTACAAAGCGGATGGAACATATCCTCGCCCCTCCGGACCGAGGAACCTGAAACGATGTTTAACAGTCTCGTCACGCGAACATGTATCCGTCCGCCGGGATTTTTTAAATTTTTCCGCTTATGCTCCTCATCGGTTGCACAGTGCGGCAGCCGCGGTGAGGCTCTTCACCCCGCACGAGGCACTGCTGTCTGGGCCTTAGGTGTTGGCCTCGTACTGCCATGCGCCCACCTTGAAGACGTTGTCGGGATCGTGCTTCTGCTTCAGGGCCCGCAACCGCTTCATGGTGTCCTGCGGGAAGACGCCCAGCATGTCTGCTTCGCTCTCCGGCATGGCGTTGTTCAGGTACGTCGTCACGTGAAACGGTCAGCGTTCGCCACGAAGCCGTCGCACCACTGCTTGCTGGCCGCGCGTTTGCCGGCGTCGTCGTCGGGCCAGCTGATGAGAGGAGCACCAGAGGCGTCCGCTTGCGACCGGCAAAGGAAGTGGAGGCGGGATCGGCCCTGGCCACCGCCCCATTGACCTCCAGGAAGAGGATGAACGTGGAAAGCTTCGAGGCAAATTCCGGCTTCTCGCTCCAGTGCTTCACGGCCGCGTCGACGATGCGCTTCACCGCGCCGGCGTCGCGGGGATCCCAGTCGATGAAGACGCCCTTGTCCCAGTAGTTGGCGTTGAAGGGGAAGCATCCGTCCAGCGCCGCCTGCAGGGCGGTGTACGGCAGCTGCGCGTCCTGCCGGACCAGGGCGCCGCCGCCGAACGCCGCCAACTCGTCGCATGTGGCCTTGGCGGATCCTCGGTCTCGCCCACGATCAGCGGGACCACGCCGCACACCGGATCGCCATCAGGGGAGTGCATGAACACGAACTGAAGCGTTTCGTGTCCTTGCGGTCGGGGCGGCCGATCGCTCCATCCAGGAGGCCATCACCTCCCTCGCCTGGTCGCCGACCACAGGATCGGGGCGCCGCGGATGATTCCGCCGTTGGGCATGTCGCGCAGCTGGACGACGAATTCGGTGACGATGCCGAAGCTGGCGCCGTTGCCGCGCATGCCCCAGAACAGCTCCGGGTCCTCGCCTCGTCCACGCGCACGACCTTTCCCGCGGCGGTGACCATCTCGTAGCCGACGATGCTGTCGACGACGGCCCCAGCCAGCGGCTCAGGTGACCGAGGCCGCCTCCGAGCGCGACACCCGCAAATCCGGTGTGGGAGACCGAGCCGGTGATGCAGACCAGGCCGTGCAGCGCGGTTTCATGATCGACGTCGCCGCCGTCGGCGCCCGCCTGGATGTACGCCAGCTTCTTCTCGGGGTCGACCCTGACGGCCGTCATCTTCATCAAGGTCGATGACCACGGCGTCGGTCGGCCATGCCGTAGGGCGAATGCGCGCCCTTTCCTCGCACCGCGATCGGAATCCTGTTCGAACGACAGTGGTCGACGGTCGTCACGATGTCCCGCACGCCCGAGACGACGGCGAAGGCGAGCGGGTTCGCTCGCAAGTTGAGGTCGCGGTTCCACCCGCGCGAGCGCGCAGCGTTGAAAGCGTCCTCGTCTTCCCGTGTGATGAGTTCGCCGCGCAGCGCGGCCTTGAGGTAATTTTTAGGGGGGGGGGGGAAAAAAAAAAAAAAAAAAAAAAAAAAAAAAAAAAAAAAAAAAAAAAAAAAAAAAAAAAAAAAAAAAAAAAAAAAAAAAAAAAAAAAAAAAAAAAAAAAAAAAAAAAAAAAAAAAAAAAAAAAAAAAAAAAAAAAAAAAAAAAAAAAAAAAAAAAAAAAAAAAAAAAAAAAAAAAAAAAAAAAAAAAAAAAAAAAAAAAAAAAAAAAAAAAAAAAAAAAAAAAAAAAAAAAAAAAAAAAAAAAAAAAAAAAAAAAAAAAAAAAAAAAAAAAAAAAAAAAAAAAAAAAAAAAAAAAAAAAACCTCAGGCGTACATCTTAGCAAACCATTCCACTCGTTTAAAATCGCGAAGAAGTCAAAGTGTGCGTGGCGTCAGACCATGCGCGATTGAAGCGTTTGGCGACGGCCAGGGCGTCTTCGGCCCCACCTGCCGTTTCAAAGCGACCTGCAGGCCGAAAAGCGCGTAGCCATTATCGGGGTTCCTGCGCAGATCTTCGGCGTAGACGACTTCGGCCTCGGTTGGACGACCGGCGTCCAGGAGCATGGCACCTAAAAAGTGCCGCAGCGGGAAATACCAATCGGGCGGTCGTTGTATCGCAAACTGTCTTCGAGACGCACGGCCCGTTCAAGGTGGGCCAGACCTTCCATGGTATTTCCTTCACTGTAGGCCAACTCACCGCGCACGGTCTCCTCGGCGATCGTCATCAATGTTCCCGCGGTGGCATAGCCGATATAGTGTTCGACCTCTCCCATCGCCTTTCGGGAGGTGACCAGAGAGTTGAGTTCTCCCCGTGCCATGTCCGGTTGACCGGTGTCGAAATAGGCCAACGCCCGTCCGTAGTGCCAGACGCCCGTCATGAACTGAGATTCGATGTCCGGTTTGGGTTCGGCCAGCATTTCCTTCCACATCCCGAAGCGCACCATGACGAACATCGGCTGTGACAGGAAGGTTTCATAGAGTGCCCATGCGTTTTTATTGGCCGAAAGCTCGTGCGGCACTTTTTCGACGATTTTTCGTGCCGCCTTCAGTGCATCATCGTGTCGGCCCTGTAGCATCGCCGACCAGGCCATGAAGTGGATATTGTGCGGGTAGTAGTTGAGCGGATAAATGCCCTGGGTGCGGCATTGGGTGATATAGTTTTCATCTGCGGCTGCCGCCTTTAGATTCGCTGTAGGATTCGGCGAAACGGCCGACCTGCATATATATATGGGACGGCATATGCACCAGATGCCCGGCACCCGGCGTCAGCCCGGCAACCATTCGGCGGCGGCTCCCCCGCTCCGCATCCGCGCCTCGACGGCATGGATATAGTAGTGCAGTGCCCCGGCAGTCGGGGATTGCGCTCCATCACGGATTCCAAAGGTTTTGAGGATCGCTTCGGTTTGGCCCTTGGGGCGGCCGTCCGCCGTCCAGTAATTCCACGGGCAGAGGTTCATCAGGGATGCGGCATAAAGGGTGGCAGCATCCAGATCGTCGGGGTAGCGTGCATGGCTGTCCCATGGCTGCGGCATACGCATGATTCAGAGGTTCCCGGTCGGCCGAGAGTTGGTTCGCGTACCGTTGTGCCAGAGCCTCGATATAAGCACGCTCTCTCGCGGTCACCGTTTCCCGGAGGGCCACCGCTATCTGCAATGCTCCATACGCCTGCGCCGCCGCTTCCGCACATCGGCAGATTTAGATTGGGGCCCAGCACCAGTGCCCATCCCCAGTAAGCCATGGCAAGTCCGGGTCGAGACGTGCCGCCTCCTTGAAACTGCGGAGAGCCTCCGAGTGGTTGAAGGCATAGGTCAAACTAAGCCCCTGGTCGAAGAACCGCTGGCTTTCAGGAATTTGCGTCGTTACCGCAAAATGATGGGTCCCCAGGCCTTCGAGAGTCAGCTCATGGGTCCGTCTGCCGCTGCCGGTTCCGCATCGAGTGCACGCGCGTCATGTATCATCGCCGTTGCCGGCGAAACGATGAGACTCAGGATCATCACGGCAATTATTTTGGTTGCTGTTCGCATTATTTTTTCCCTCCATGAGGTTTTCTGTATTCATAGTGACGGAAATCTCAGGCCGAAGCGACCGCACAAGCCGGGGACACTGTCGAAATCCATGTCGAGAGAATATTTGGCGTTGATTTCCTGGAAACGCATCATATTTCCCCAGGCCGCGGCTACTTCGTGGAAGTAATTTTCGAAGCCGGCCGGAGAAATGATTTCGATGATCTCGCAGGACGTGTCCCCGGCATTCCAAAAGGTATGCCACTGCCCCCGGGGCTTAAACACCCATGTCCCGGGGTCGACGGTCACGACATCGTCACCCAGAAGGGCACCGAGTGTACCCTTGATTACATACGAAAACTCGTCTTCGTTGTGATGACGGTGCAGCGGAGCCGCCAGGGCATGGGGTGCCATGGGGTGGTGGATGACCGCGAAACGCGCGTCAGTAGCGGTTCCGTTTATTTTCCAACGTACGGCCAATCCGCCGAGCTCGAAGAAATCGCCTTCAGTTGATGATATCGTTATGGTGTTCGACATAAGCGTCCTCCATATACGTTTCAAATTCGACTCGTTCCAAGAGATTCGCTTGTGGTTTGTAATTGTCCGGTGTTCCGTTGCTCCTTTTGGAGGAACGCAAGTGGAGATGAAGACCGTTGGTCATTCTGAGATGTTCAACATCTCTTATCTCCGGTTACGCAACAAGAATATTGATCCAACCCCGCCGATAATCATGGTGGAGGAAGCAATCAGGCGCAGGGTGATTTGCTCCGAGAGAATCAAAACTCCGCCCGTCGCCGCGATGACCGGTACCAGCAGTTGAGCGACGGTCGCCCGAGTGGCCGTGAACTCGCGAAGGGCAGAATACCAGGAAACGTAGCCCAAACCGGAGGTGACACCGCCGGATAGAGCGGCCAAGATCACGCCCTTCGCGGAGGGTTCCATGTATACGTTGCCGACGAAAAAGCGTCCGTTTTGGGGCAACCATAGTCGAAGTTGATCCAGCCCTGTCGCAGGATCTTCAGCCCGATTTTGCGGTAGACGATCAGGGTGACGATGGCCATGACGGCCAGCATGGCAAGCGTGTGCAAGCCCACTGCCATCAGCACTCCTGTACCGGAGGCCAAACCGGTACCCCCTTCGCGGGCGGCTGAAATCTCCAGGAGCGTGGGGGCCACCATTAACCCCGCTACGTGTGCGGCGGCCATCAGGAAGGACCAGAAGAACAAATCCCGCATGCCCACCCAGCGCGGGTGACGGTAGTAGGTGAACAGCTTGACAACCCCGAAGCCTGTCAGGGCGGCAGCGGTTGCAATGCGCAGGATAGAGGTGGAGACCAGATGACCGGCCACCAGCACCAAGGCTGCTACCAGGACGATCGAAACAGCGTGGCCGATGGAGATAGGGGCCAGCGACAGCCAGATGGCCCGCTCGCTTTTCTGCTGAAGACCCAAGGCAAGGGCGAATAACCAGCCCATGCCCGGATTCAAGCCGTGGTAGGCTCCGAAGCCAATCATCAAGGCCCAGGTGCCTGACAGGTCAGGATCAATTGACCGTTGATGCCAATCAGTGAATGGCACGGTTCTTCATCCAACCATGCTGTATGGAGGCCATAACAGCAAATACAATGCCAGGCCTTTTCGATATGGTGGCTGTAAAATATAACAATCTGAAATTAAAGAATAAAAAATCTTAATTCTGAATAAGTGGCCAGGACCTGAAGGGGTGGAAGATGTCAATGTTCACATTTTTCGCAAATAGTTGCGCGTAACGATTAACGATCCAACCCATAGCAGGAGATTTAGGAAAGGGGTTGTATGAAAGGTCGGTAAGGTCTGTCTCGAATACATGGGACTCGCGTCTGAAAACTCGAGAGGATGATTTAACTGCGACGGTGCGCTTTACCACGGTGTCGTGATTCCCAGTTTTTTGATGCGATACCGCAAAGTGGATGGATTCACATTGAGCGTCTTGGCCGCACCCTTGGGACCGCTTATTCTCCAGCCCGTGCCTTGCAGCACGTGCGTGATGTATTTACGTTCTACATACGCGAGAGTTGGCAAATCTCCGTCGCCAAGACTGACCGGGTCCTGCGGTATATCCATGCGCCCGCCCAGAGCTTCCGGCAGGTGAAGCTCGGCAGTCTGAGAGGTGATGATCGCCCGCTCCACCACATTTTTGAGTTCGCGGACGTTGCCCGGCCACTCATAGGCCACCAGTTGATTCATGGTGCTGGAGGGGATGCGCCGGATGACCTTTCGAATGCGGTTGGACAAGCGGCCCACGAAATACTCGACCAGCAGGGGGATGTCTTCCTTGCGGTCTCTCAGGGGCGGTACGGTAATGGGATACACGTTGAGACGGTAGAACAAATCGGCTCGAAAACGGCCCGCGATCATTTCCTGCTGAAGGTTGCAATTGGTCGCAACGATGATGCGCACATCGACCGAGAGTGTTTTTGAACCGCCCACGCGTTCAAACTGGGCTTCCTGGAGGACCCGCAGCAATTTGGCCTGCACCTCAAGGGACAGTTCGCTGACTTCGTCCAGGAAAAGGGTGCCGCCGTCGGCCAGTTCGAAACGGCCTTCCCGCTGTCGGTCGGCTCCGGTGAATGACCCCGGTTCATGCCCGAACAATTCGCTTTCGACAAGGTTAATCGTCAATGCCGCGCAATTGAGGGCAATAAAGGGGCGTTTCGACCGTTTGCCGGATTGATGGATGGCCCGTGCGATAAGCTCCTTGCCGGTACCGGTTTCACCTATGATCAGCACCGTGGCATCTGTATTTGCCACCTGCTTCACGTTTCGCAGAACTTCGACCAACGGGCGGCTTTGACCCACAATTTCTTCGAAGTTCCCCAAGGCCTTGATCTCATTTTTAAGATAGGCCCCTTCTTCGCGAAGAAGGTGAATTTTCCGTTCAGCCTCGATGCGTTCATTGATGTTTCTCAAAACCAGCGCATAAAAAGACTGCCCCTGCATTTCAAAATGTGACAGCGTCGCTTCCGACTCGATCAGCTGGCCGGTGGAATCGATGACGTCGAGGCCCCCGGGCACCCAAAGATAGCGTTTACCCGGGGGGCGTCTCGTCAACTCTTCCGTCAACGAGGTCATCTTCCGGCAACTCTCAGCATTTAAAAAGCGACAGAAACCATGGTCGCCGAACTCCGACAGTCGAAAGTTCAGCAGCATCTCGGCGGCAGGGTTGAGCATCACGATGTCGAAATGTTTATTCAGTTCGATGATGGCGTCCATGGCACCGGCCACCAAATGGCGGAGCTTTTCTTCGCGCTCCCTTATTTCAGATTCCGCCCGAATCCGCTGCAGTTCGGCGGCGGCCCGGGCGGCGAATATTTTGAACAGCGTCAGCCTTCTGGGCTCTTCCGGCATGGGACGATCGTCGATCACTGCCAGATGCCCGAGTATGGCACCGTTTAGGTCCGTCAAAGGTACGCCCATATAGCTGACCGCCCTCAATTCTCTGAGCTTGGTGCTGTTGGGAAATAGATCGCGAATGTTGTCGGGATAATGCACCAGCCGGGCCTTGTCGATGACGGCTTCGCAGGGTGTGCCGTCAATGTCGATCTCAAAGTCGGGAACCAGCTCTCCATCGACCCAGAAGGCCAGGGCCCTCAACCGCCTCAGGTCGGCGTTGTATTCGGTGATCCACGCATGCTTGGTGGAAAGGGCCCAGGCCAGGTTTTCGACAAGCGCTTCGAAAAACCGCTCCCCGGTCGTGGTGGCGGTTCCTTCCAGCAGCATTCGCAGGGGGTCGTCGTTTTCGAGGTGACATTCACCGGACGGTAGGTACTCAGTCATTTTTTTTCAAACCTTTGCAACTCATTCCCGGTTCTTGAAACACCCGCACTTTTCGTGAATCCACATGGCAGGCCTTTAATGAAAAACGGGTCCATTGCGGCCCCTACAGCCGTCCATAGGTCTCGGCAAGATCCCGCAGCCTCTCCGCCGTTGCGGCATCGAGCGCGTCCGCTGCGAAGCGCCAGCTCCAGTTTCCCCGGCGGCTCGAGGGCCGGTTCATCCGCGCTCCGGAACCAAGCCCCAGCGCGTCCTGCAGCGGTACGACGGCCGTGTCCGCCGGTGACATCATGGCCATCCGGATCAGCTGCCAGGAGACGTCGTCGGAGTTCACCTCGCGGCCCAGGTAGTTGAACAGGTTGCGTTTCGGGCCGCCGGACCGGCTTCCTCTTCGAACCAGCCGCGGGCCGTGTTGTTGTCGTGGGTGCCGGTGTAAACGATGCAGTTCGGCTCGTGGTTGTGCGGCAGAAACGCGCCGTTCGGAAAGTCGCCGCCGAAGGCGAAGAGCAGAACGCGCATGCCGGGAAAGTCGTAGCGCCGGATGACTTCCCGGACATCCGCGGTAATGATGCCCAGGTCTTCGGCGATCACCGGCAGCCGCCCGAAGCGTTTGACCAGGCCATCGAAGAAGTCTTCGGCCGGAACCGTCACCCAGCGCCCGTTGACGGCCGTTCTGGCCCGGGCCGGCACTTCCCAGTAGGCGACCAGGCCGCGGAAGTGATCGATGCGCGTCACATCGTAGATCTGCAGATGATGCCGCACCCGCTCGATCCACCAGGCGTAGCCCTCGGCCTGCAGGACGTCCCAGTCATACACGGGATGGCCCCAGAGCTGTCCGGTGGCGCTGAAGTAGTCCGGCGGCACGCCGGAAACGGCCGTCGGCCGGCCGCGGCGCGACAGCTTGAAGATGTGCGGATGCGCCCATACGTCCGCGCTGTCGAGCGGCACGTAGATCGGCATGTCGCCGATCAGCCGGATCCGCCGCCGGTTGCACCCGCGTTTGAGTTCTTCCCACTGTCGAAAGAAAAGATACTGCAGTACTTTTTGGGATTCGATCCGGTCTTCGAACGCCTGCCGTGCAGACTGAAGCGCTTTCGGCTGACGCTCGCGCAAGGCGCGCGGCCAATCGGTCCAGATGCGGGAGCCGTGATGGCCGCGCAGGACGACGTACAGCGCGAAGTCATCCAGCCAGTCGTTGTCAGAGCAAAAGCGCGCGTAGCCGGCGGCATCCCCGTCGCTGCCGAAACGCTCGCAGGCGCGCTGCAGCAGGCGCTGCTTGAACCGGACCACCCGGCTGAAGGCGACTTCTTGCGCCGGCCAGGCCGGCAGTTCGGCCACCTCCGATTCGTGCAGCAGCCCCTGCCGCGCAAGGTCACGCGGGCTGATCAGAAGCGGGTTGCCGGCAAAGGCCGACGGGCTGTGATAGGGTGAATGCCCGTAAACGCCTTCGGTCGGGTTGAGGGGCAGCACCTGCCAGAATCGCTGACCGCTTTTTTCCAGGAAATCGGCGAAGCGGCGGGCGGCCGGTCCCAGATCTCCGATTCCGAAAGCGGAAGGCAGGCTGGAGGGATGCAGCAGGATGCCGCTCGATCTGACGCTCATAACGGCCGCTCCCCGATCAGCAGTGCCACCGGAAAATGCTGCAGGGCCTCTCCGACCGCTATTTCCCCTTCCGCCGTCAACATCTGCCGGGTGAACATGTTTTCCCACGACCGCGGGGCCCCCTGCGGCAGGCCGATCACGGTATCGTGCCAGATGTTGCGGCCGAGCGGGTCCTGGTTTTCACCCACCAGGTGCGTGACGAAGCGCGGCACCGCCGTGAGGCACCACCGTCCGCCGGATTCGCGGGCGAAGGCGACGATGTTGCGGCGAAAGGGTCCGCCGGTGTCGAGCGGCAGGTAGCTGCCGTTCAGGAACACCTCCCGCAGCTCGCGCCGGGCGGCGAGCGCCCGCGCGATGAGAAAGAGCTTCACCCGGCCGTCGTCTCTTCGTGCCAGAAGCTCCGCCACCTGCTCCAGGGGCTCCCGCGACGATGATCCGATCGCTTCGAGCAGCCGGCGGCGCTCGCCGAAAGCTACCGGCCGCCGGTTGTCCGGATCCACCAAGGCCAGCTGCAGCAGCTCCGTACCCTGGTAAAAGTCGGGCACTCCGGGCGCCGTAATCTTTATGAGACACTGCGCCAGGCTGTTGAACAGCCCGAAAAAAGCTATTTTACGGCAAAAGGCCGCAAAATCCGGCACGAATTCGTTTTGCGGAGACGACTCGAGGATCCGGTCCACGAAGCCGGTCAGTGCGCTCTCGTACTCATCGTGCGGTGCGGTCCAGGCCGTGTGCTCGCCGGCTTCGCGGGCCGCCTTGATCATGTAATCCTTGATCCGCTCCACAAACCGGCTGTTCAGGGTCCCGTCCTGCGGCCAGGCGCCGATCAGGATCTGGTACAGCAGATATTCCGTGTCGGGATCGGGGACCGGTCCGCGGCTCGTGCGGCCGCGGCGATCGCGGTTGAACCGGTGCCAGGCTTCGAGCCGCTCTTCCCACTTGGCCGGCATTTCGGAAAGAACGTTCAGCCTGGCGCGCACGTCTTCCCCGCGTTTGGAGTCGTGGGTCGCGGTGCAGTTCATGGCGTGCGGCCAGTTTTCCGCCCGGCGCGCGGTGGCCTCGTGATACTGCCGCGCACTGCAGCCGAATCGGCCCGGCTCGCTGCCGACCTCGTTCAGGGACACCAGCCGGTTGTAGCGGTAGAAGGCCGTGTCTTCGAATCCCTTGGCCATCAGGGCCGAAGACAACTGTTGGAACGACCGGATGGCCCGGCGGCTCTGCCGGCGCATCTTTTCATCATCGTCCGCCTGATGCGGACTGACTTCCTGGAGCAGCAGGTTGCAGATAAAATCGAACTCGACCTTCAGATCGGGCCGGTGATCCCGTGCCAGAGATGTCGCCGCCTGGACGACGGTGCGATCGGCGGCGCTGATTTCCTCCCGCCCCAGGTAGCTCCGGTAGACGGGAAAGCGGGCCAGCACCTCGGCCAGCGCCTCTTTGAGCCGGTTCAGGGTCAGGCTGTCGGCGAACTGCTTCTGGGCCGATATTTTCTTGATCCGCCGGGCCAGGTTGTCGAGATCCCCGGCCATCCTGGCGGAAAGAACGCCTTTTTTGGCATCGTAGACAAGTACCTCGAAGGCCGCGGTCCTGTTGCTGAAACGGGAGTAGACAGTGCTGAAACGCGCCTCGTTTTCGCGCTGGACGAAAAGGGCATTCAGCCAGTGGCAAAAATCGTATCCGGTGGTTCCCTGAACCGGCCAGTCGGCGGGCAGCAGTTCTTCGGGCGCCAGGATTTTTTCCACCAGGATAAGGGTATCCTGCCCCAGTTCCCGGCGCAGACGCTGCAGGTAGCCGGCGGGATCCGCCAGGCCGTCGATGTGATCGATGCGCACGCCGGTAACGATATTTTCCTGCGCGAGTATGAAGAGCAGGGCGTGGGTGGCCTCGAAAACGACCGGATCCTCCTGGCGCAGCGCGATCAGCCCGTTGATGTCGAAAAATCGGCGGTAATTTATTTCTTCGTTGGCAATCTGCCAGAAGCACAGGCGAAACCGTTGCCGGGTCAGGAGCCGGTCCAGGGGCTCGAAGCTGCTGAATGTCGCCGGGTTTGCCGTTGAAATACGCCAGGGTTTCGGCCAGCAGGCGCCCGATGACGGGGTTGCCGCTGGAAAGGTCCCACAGGCTCTGTTTGATGGCCCGCACCTGGTTCTGCCGGGCGCCCGCGTCCACCTGCAGGACCAGGCTTTCCAGGCTGTCGAGGACATCGATCCAGCGGACATACTCCGGGTCGTCCTCGTCCAGTTCTCTCTTGACGGGCTCCGCAAATGACCCCAGGATGCGCAGATACGACTCGATCAGGAGCGGAAATCTCAGGTCGCCGTATGTCGCCGCAAAGCCGCCGGCGTCATAGGCCAGCCGGATGTCGCCGCTTTCGAGGCACTCTGCGTAACGCCGCCCCAGAAACGGCGCCATCACCCTGCCCCGCAGGTCCTTCAGAGGATGGTCCCAGCAGATGTCGAAAAACGTGTAGAATTTCGAAGCGGGGCCGTTTTCGAGCACATCCGCCAGCATGCGGTTGTCGGCGTCGAAGGCCATGTGGTTGGGAACGATATCCTGCAGCCAGCCGAGGCCCTTTTCCCGCAGCCGGTCGCGCAGGGTATTCCAGTCGCCCTCGGATCCCAGCTCGGGATTCAGGATCCCGGGATCGACGCCGTCGTAGCCATGCCGGCTTCCCTTGCGGGCGGCGAAAATCGGCGAAGCGTAAACGTGGGAGATGCCCAGCTCCGAGAGATAGCCGACGATGTCGGCCGCCTGGGCAAAACCGAATTCCGGCTGGAACTGCAACCGGTAGGTGGCGTCGGGAATGTTCATGGTCGTCGCCCTGCTTTCAGATGGTGTGTTAGAAAAATCAATCCTTTTGCCATGCCTGCAGCCTCCCGGCCTCCAATCCTCACAGCTTGTTTGCCTTTCGCCTTCCCATCATCCCACCTTCCACCATTGCCGTCATTCCAGTCCTCTTCCACCATTCAACGACTCCAGTCCAGGACTTTCCACCAGCCCGGATCCGTTTTCTCATTTCTTGCCGTCGTCACGCCACCCGGATCTTCAAGGTTTCCGCCAACCGCAGAAACAACTCCACCCACTTGCGGGCGACGTGGTCGCCGGTGTCGGCTTTCGCCCTGAAGGCCGGATAACTGGTCTCCTTCAGTTGGTAATGTATGGTCTGGATCTGGCGGAAATTCACGGTAAAGGGCAGCTCGGCGGCCAAATCGATGCCCTTTGTCAGGCGCTCCAGCAGACCGGTCTCCTCGGGAGCCCCCTTCAGGTCTGAAGCCAACCGTTCCAGATTGAGGCGCAGGGTAAATTCAAGCGTGTCGGCGTCCAATTCAATCCCGGCCCGCTCGGCATCCTCGATCAGGCCCCGTATGGTCTCGAATTCGAGTGTCTCGCGGCCCAGTTCGCGGTTCAAATCGCTGTTGACCACGATCTCCGCGGGCATGTACAACGATTTGGGAATCCGGCTGCTGGAACCGTTGATGAAGCGCAGCAGGAAGATCTGGTTTTCGTAGAGCTGGCGGTACATCGCCAGGGCGTCCGCCGTGGTGGTTTCAAGAATCGTGTCCAACACCTTGCGCTGCTCGTCGCGAAAAAGGGATGTCAGAAAATACAGGGAGCCGCGCGGGAAGTATTTGGCCAGACTCTGAAAAAGCCGCGTCATATCGCTTTTTTCGAAGGTGCCCAGAATGTCGTCCGCCATTTTTACGTAAGCATCCCCCTCGAATCGGCCTATGCCGCAGCTGATGTTGTGGTCGCCCAGGTGGACGACGGCGTAGTCAAAACGCCCGCTCTCGCCGGTGATCTGCGAGGTGATCCGGGTGCGGCCGACCGCGATCTTGGCCCTGCCGGCCCCGGCGCTGCGGCTGTCCAGGTTTTCGAATGAATAGCAGTAAATGATCACCGCCGCGGGGTAGTCTTCGAAGAAGGAGCTGATCGCATAATGGGCGGCGGCCTTTTTCAAGTCGACGCTGGCCGGCTTGACCCACTTTTCATAAATTTGCCGCCCGTCCTTGTGCTTGACGATATTACTTTTCGCCAGGGCCAGTCGCTCGAGAAACGGCTGCTCGATGTCGGCGGCCGTGAACTCCGCCGCCAGTTGGACGGCCCGGCCGGCGTACTGGATGACCTGAACGGTTTCGAGGCCCGAGAGTTCGTCGAAAAACCAACCGCAGCTGGTGTACATCAGCATGGCCTGGCGCTGCATCTCCAGTAGTTTCAAAGCCTGCACGCGCCGTCCGGCTTCGCCGGCGGAAGCCGTCAGGTGGCACCCCATGAAGCGGTCGATATTTTCCGGAGAACGGTCGAGAACCACCGCGATGTAATCGTCGCGCGCCTGCCAGGGATCGGTAAACAGTCGGCCGGCATGGTCGCGGTAGATCTCCGATAGAGTGTCCCTGAGCCAGTCCAGCGCATTGCGCAACGGCTCGCGCCAGCGCTGGTTCCAGTCCGAATGCCGGCCCGAATTGCAGCCGCAGTCACTCTTCCAGCGCGAAACGCCGTGGGAGCAACTCCAGGCGGTGTTTTCCTTTATCTCCACTTCCCAGTCCGGCGGCCTGTTTTCCAGGTACTCGCCATAATTGGTCAGCCGCGCCGCGGCGCCAGTATCGAGTTTTTCGAGGGCATAGGCCAGTGCCATGTCGCCGTACTGATGGTGGTGACCGAAAGTTTCCCCGTCGGTGGCGATATGGACCAGCTGGTCCTCTTCGTGTTCTTCATCGAAGCCCGCCAGCAGGCGCCCGGCGAAGGCCTCGCCGTCGTTCAAGAGGCCGTCGAAGGAAACGTCTCTTGAAATCGGGCCGTCGTAGAAAAAAATCACGATGCTGCGGTCATCGGGCAGACGCTGCAGATAGGGCCGGCGCGGATCGATCGACCCGTCGCTCACATCGTGCCATTCATCGTCCCGGATCGGCCGGATGCGTTCGGCCTGGTAGGGGCTTAAAACCGTGAAGGCCAGATTCATCTCGGCCATGATGGACAGTGTTTCCAGGTCCACCGCGGCCTCGGGCAGCCACATCCCTTCCGGAGCCCGACCGAAGCGATGCCGGAAATCACGAATCCCCCAAAGGATCTGGCTCCTGCGGTCGGTGGTATTGGCCAGCGGCAAAATGATGTGATTGTATGCCTGGGCCATGGCCGAGCCGTGACCCGAGAAACGCTCCCGGCTCAACCGGTCGGCCTCCAGTATGGCGGCGTACACCCAGGCGCTGTTGTGCTCCAGCCAACTGAGCAGTGTCGGTCCGAAATTAAAGCTCATGCGGCTGTAGTTGTTGGTGATCCGTTCGATGTATCCCTGCTCGTCCAGGATGCGGGCGGCGGCGTTG
Organism: uncultured delta proteobacterium; assembly: GCA_963779885.1. Classification (GTDB taxonomy): domain Bacteria; phylum Desulfobacterota; class Desulfobacteria; order Desulfobacterales; family SG8-13; genus JARFQH01. The sequence continues at coordinate 61,539 of CAWAAN010000020.1, forward strand.
CGCGCATAGCACTCGGCGCTGATGCGCGCATTCCAATCGTGGTATGGGTAGGCGGAATCCTGAGTCTCGATTTCCTCCAACCAGGGATTTTCCCGCGGCGGCTGGTAGAAGTGGCCGTGAATGCAGATGTGGTTTTGCGTCATCGGTGGCACCTCACTGTCTCAGGCCTGGAGGCGGAAAAGCCGGGAAGAAGGAAAGCTCGGAGGCTCGGAGGCTGGAATGATGGAAGAAGTGATAGGCGGAAGATTGGAATGATGGGATAGTGCGAAAATGGCAAAACAGTGTGAAGCCATACCCCTGAGTCCATTGTCCCGGTTATGTTGCTTGATCCTCTCGTCTCAAAATCCTTGTGTTCCAGTGTTTCACGATTCCAATTTTTTCGCTTCCTCATCGCCCTGCCCCATTCCAACATTCCAGCATTCCAGTTTTTAATCATCCCAGCACTCCCCTCCCGCTTCAGCTTCCCCGATTCTCCGCTTGCCCTCTTCCCAACTTTCCGGTCTCTCAGCCTCCCGGCCTCCAATCCTCCCAGCTTCTCTGCCTCCCAGCTTCCCTCATCCCTCCCCTTCATTCCTCGTCAGCACCACCACGCAGGTGGCCGCCACCCGGACCGCCATCGGCCCGGCTGCCTGCAGCTCGGCCGCGGTATCGCTTCCGGGTCCCCTCCAGCGGGGGTCGGCGGAATCGACTCGCCTGCACCAGCGCCCCGGCGGCAAATCGATTGTGACCGTTTGCGGCCGGTCGTCGAAATTGAAGATCAGGAGAGCCTGGTCGGCCGCAAGCCAGCGCCGGACCAGCAGCAGGTTCTGGCGCCGGTCGCAGGTCACCGTCATGTTCTTCTTGCTCAGGTTCGCCAGGGCGGGCGTGCGGGCGCGCAGCCCGAGCAGTTCCCGGTAGAAGTCGCGCAGCGTCCGGTGACGGTCTTGCTGCAGCAGGGCCCGGTTCAGAATGGATTTGTTGAAGGTCTCCTCGGCCTGGGGATCGGGCGGTTCCGCCTGCCACCCGAAGGCCTCGAATTCCCGGCGGCGCCCCTCGCGGACGGCCTGCACCAGGCCCGGATCGCCGTGGCTGACGAAGTAGAGAAAGGGCGCTGTCTCCCCGTATTCTTCGCCCATGAAGATCAGTGGCACGAAGGGCGACAGGAGCACCAGGCCGGCGGCCAGCTTCTGTTTTTCGAACGACACCAGCCCGGACAGCCGCTCTCCGAGCATGCGGTTGCCCACCTGGTCGTGGTTCTGGGCGAAAACCACCAACTGCCGGGCGGGAACGTTGCGCGACGAGTTGCCGAAGGCGCGCTGCCGGAAGGCCGAATAGCCGCCCGAGTAGACATACCCCTCGCGCCAGGCCTTGGCCAGATCCTCCAGGCCGTTGTAATCGCGGTAGTAGCCGGGCCGCTCGTCTGTCAGCGCGGTGCGCAGGCTGTGGTGAAAATCGTCGTTCCACTGCGCGTCGAGCGCGAAGCCGCCCACCGCCCGCGACCGGATGACGCGGGTGTCGTTGAGCGCGCTTTCGGCGATCAGATACAGGCGCCGATTCACTTCCCGGGCCCGGCGGTGCACGGCGCGGGAAAGCTCCTCTAAAAACGGCCGTGCCGAAAAGTCCATGATCGCGTGCACGGCATCCAGCCGCAGGGCGTCGATGTGAAATTCGTCGAGCCACTGCAGCGCGTTTTCGGTGAAATAGCGGCGCACATGGTCGCTGTGCGCGCCATCGAAGTTGATCGCCTCGCCCCAGGGCGTGTGGTAGAAATCGGTGAAGTAATGTCCGAAATCCCGCAGGTAGTTGCCTTCCGGACCGATGTGGTTGTAGACCACGTCGAGCACCACCGCCAGGCCCCGCCGGTGGCAGGCGTTGACCAAAACTTTCAGCCCCTGCGGTCCACCGTAGGAGTTCTGCGACGCAAACGGGTAAACACCGTCATAGCCCCAGTTGCGGCGGCCGGGAAACTGGGCGATCGGCATCAGCTCGATGGCCGTAATGCCCAGATCGGCGATTTCGTCCAGGTGGCGGGCGATACCGGCGAAGGTCCCCTGCCGGCTGAAGGTGCCCACGTGCAGCTCGTAGATGATGTAACGATCGAGCGGCAAGCCGTGCCAGCCCCGGTCCTGCCAGTCGAAATCAGCGGCCACGACCGCAGAGGGCTCGTGCACGCCGTCGGGCTGGTGGCGCGAGGCCGGATCGGGCCGCTCCAGGACTGTGGAATCCGCCTGCTGCAGTCGGTAAAGATAGCGCGTCCCGGCGGGCACCTCGTCCAGCACCGTCGTGAAATAGCCCGCCGCCCGGCGGTCCATTTCGCAGCGGCGCTCCTGCGCTCCCACCAAAATAACCTCGACGCTCCCGGCCAGGGGCGCCCAGACCTCGAAGCGGCAGCGCCCGCCGTCGAGAACGGTGGCGCCCAAGCGATTTTTTCCCATCATGACGCCTCCTGCGGAAAGTTCACCCCGCCGGTCAAAAGCCGGATGGCTTCTGAGCTTGACCATTGGTTGCCATGTTGTTCAGGCAATGATGGGTTTCAAGAAAACGGCCGCCAGGGGCGGCAGGGTCAGATTGAGGGAATGGGGCAGCCCGTGAAACGGCACCGGCGAGGCTTCCAGCGTGCCCAGGTTGCCCTGCCCGCTGCCGCCGTAGTCGCGCGCGTCGCTGTTGAGCCGCTCCTGCCAGAGCCCGCCGCGCGGCGCCCCGACCCGGTAGTTGTGGCGCGGCACCGGCGTGAAGTTAAAGACGGCGATGATTTCGCCCGGCTCGTTCCGGGCCCGCCGGATCAGGCTGATGCTGCTGTGCAGGGAATCGTTGCAGTCGATCCACTGGAATCCCTCGCTCGCGAAATCGGCTTCGTGCAGGGCCGCTTCACTGCGGTATAGGTGGTTGAGGTCCTGCACCCAGCGGCGCAGGCCGCCGTGCAGGGGAGAATCGAGCAGGTGCCAGTCGAGCTGGCGGTCGTGCGCCCACTCGGCCCACTGCCCGAATTCGGCGCCCATGAACATCAACTTCTTTCCGGGCTGGGCGTACATGTAGCCGAACAGCAACCGCAGGTTGGCGAACTTCTGCCAGTCGTCGCCCGGCATTTTGCCCAACAGCGAGCCTTTGCCGTGCACCACCTCGTCATGAGAAAGGGAGAGCACGTAGTTCTCGTGCCAGGCGTAGATCATCCGGAAGGTCAGCTTGTTGTGGTGGTAGGAGCGGTGGACCGGGTCATTGGAGAAATAGGCCAGGGTGTCATGCATCCAGCCCATGTCCCACTTCATGTCGAAACCCAGCCCGCCGAGAAACACCGGCCGCGAGACCATCGGCCAGGCGGTGGATTCCTCGGCCACCGTGACCGTACCGGGGTAGTGCTGGTGCGTCTCCACGTTGAAGCGCCGCAGGAAGGCGATCGCCTCCAGGTTTTCGTTGCCGCCGAATTCATTGGGTATCCATTCCCCGGCCTTGCGGGAGTAGTCCAGATAGAGCATGGAGGCCACCGCATCCACCCGAAACCCGTCGACGTGGTATTTGTCCAACCAGAAAAGGCTGCTGCTGATCAGGAAGCTGTGGACCTCGTTGCGGCCGTAGTTGAAGATGTAGCTGTTCCAGTCCGGGTGAATGCCCTTGCGCGCATCGGCATGCTCGAAGAGATGCGTGCCGTCGAACTCGCCGATGCCGTGGGCGTCGACCGGAAAATGCGACGGCACCCAGTCCAGAATCACGCCGATGCCATTCTGATGAAGGGTGTCGACCAGATACATGAAGTCCTGCGGGGTACCGTAACGGCTGCTGGGTGAAAAATACCCCAGGCTCTGATAGCCCCAGGAGCCGAAAAACGGGTGTTCCATCACCGGCATGAGTTCGACGTGGGTGTAGCCCATTTCAAGAACGTAATCGGTGAGTTTCTGCGCCAACTCGCGGTATGACAGCGAGCGGTTTCCGTCTTCGGCCACCCGCATCCACGACCCGGTGTGGACCTCGTAAATGCTCATGGGAGAAGTGAGAAACTCGTTCGGTTCGCGCGCCGCCATCCAGCTCTCGTCCCCCCAGTCGTATTCCAGGTCCCAGATCACCGAGGCGGTCTTGGGGGCGACCTCGCCGTGGATGGCGAAGGGATCGGCTTTCTCCAGTTGCCGGTTCTCGAAAGTGGACTGGATGAAGTACTTGTAGGGCATGCTGCGGCCGATGCCGGGGATGAAGCCTTCCCAGATGCCGGACTCACCGCGCGGCTTCAATTCGTGGCGGTGTTTGTCCCAGTCGTTGAAATCGCCGATCACATTGACTTTCATGGCATTGGGGGCCCAGACCGCGAAGGCGGTCCCCTCGCGGCCGTTAAGCGTCGTGAGGTGCGCGCCCAGTTTATCATAGAGCCGGAAATGGTTGCCCTCGTTGAACAGGTAGATATCGTCTTCGCTCAGCAGTGAAAAACCGTTGTAGACCTCGGCGGCATCTGTCGTTTCTCTTTTAGCCATGGACGTCCTCCTTGTACAGGCTTTAATATAAAGGTTTTGTAACCGTTCACGGGGTTGCAAAATCCACTGCGCTCCGAACCGCCCAAGTGTAAGCGTTTACAGGGTGCTGCAGATGCAAGGCGTCGGGCGCGCCGGCGTACTTTTGTACGTCAAGCACCCGACAACGCAGCAGATGCGGTGCCCTGTGAACGCTTACAAGGTTTTGACAAGGCCAGAGGGAAGCGGCTGTATATGTCATACACCGCCAACCGATAACACAGCCAAAACCTTTATCTTAAAACTTATAGCGGCATCAGCTTTCGATGCTGTTCATTACGTGCAGGATCCCTGCAATCGGTATCTTGACCCAGTCGGGGCGATTGTTCAGTTCGTATCCCAGTTCGTACACCGCTTTTTCGAGCAGGTAGCTCTCGAGCAGCAGCCGTTTCTCTTCGATGCCGGGCGGCAGAAAACCGCCCGCCCCGGCCACGCCGAGATATTCCTTCAAATAAATCGACCCGATCCATTTGAACCAGTAGTCGGCCCAGGAAGCCAGTATGGCCCGGTTGTCGGCCTGCAGCCATCCGCGGGTCTCGGTGACCTGCAGCGCCGTCATGGCGGCGTAGTGAAAAGATCGCAGCATTCCGGCCACATCCCGCAGTGGCGAGCGCTTGATAAGGCGCTCAGAAACCGGACGGGCCGGCTCGCCTTCGAAGTCGATGATGACGAAGTCCTTGCCCGTGTAGAGTACCTGACCGAGGTGATAATCGCCGTGACAGCGGGTGCGCAGGGCCGTGATGCGGATATCCAACAGCCGCCGGAAAACGTCCAGAATCGCGGTTTCCCCCTCGGCCACGGCCGTGGCGTCCGCCCGGCCGTCCTCGGGCAGCAGGTTTATGCGCCGGCGCAGCAGGGACAGGTTGCGCCGGCAGATGGTGCGCATCGACTGGTAGAGGCTGCGCTGGTAGAGCTTGGTGAACTTCGTCGGCGCGAAGTCCGGATCATCGCTATTCTCCGCCAGGACCAGGTGCATCTGGGCCGTGCGCTCTCCCAGGAGCCGCACGGCCGACGGATAAAAACCGGTCAGTTCGGCCACCTCCGCCGGCGGATCGCCGAGCGCCAGTTGCACCAGGCCCGCCTCGGGCACCGGCGCCACGGCGCGCGCCACCCCGCGGGCGATGATCTGCTCGAAATACTGGTTGAGCATGTTCAGCGTGTATTCCCAGGCATCGCCCTTGTTGGCCACGAAGCCCTGCAGGATCGCCAGTGTTTTGGCCTTGCCGCGCGCGCCGGCATATTCGATGTAGCCGGCGGTGGGCGGGATGTGGGCGAATTTTTTGGCGGTCAGGTACATGCCGATCTGCAGGTCGGGATTGACACCCTCCGCCAGGCGGCGAAAGAGTTTGAGAATCAGCCGGTCGCCGAAGTTGATCGACGTATTGCTCTGTTCGCTGCGCATGATCGAGGACGCCAGCGTCTCGAAAGGCTTCGCCAGAATTTTTGAAAGGGCCTCGGTGGGGCGGGCGCTCATCTCACCGTAGCGGCCGCGGCTGTGGCGGCGGTGCTCGATCATCTTCAGCATTTTTTCGCAGAACCCGGCCACGGCCGGCGCATCCAGCAAAAATCCCTCCTCGACCTTCTGGACGATTTTAAGGCGCGCGATCACCGCTTCGGGCCGCTCGCGGAGCACCTCCGCGGCGAGTTGGGCGGGCATATAGGCCAATGGCAGCAGGTAGGTGTCGCTCTCGCCGTCGACATAATTGATATCCAGGAAGAGAACGATCGCCTCCTCGTCGCCGTTGGGCAACGGAAACCATTCCTGAATGCGGGCCTGTTTGATGTGCCGCGCCTTGCCGCCGAACCAGCGCTGGGCGCGGACGAAGTCGCGCAGCACGTCTTCCAGGCGTGTCTTGAGCCGGCCCCTTAAAATGTCCTGCCAACCGGACACCGTCTCGAACAGGGGCTGCTCGCCCTCGGCTGCCGCCGCTGCCACCTGGCTTCCAGGCCCCGCGGCCGCCGGCTTCAGAAAAAACCAGTAGAACGAATGCGGGCCGAGTGTCAAAAAATAAGGGGACTTGTCGATCGGCGGAAATTCGGTGATACCAAACATCTCCACCGGGATGGCATTCAGGAAGGCCGTCAAATCGAGTTCGACGTACTGGACAAAGCGCGACAGGTTCGCCACCACCAGGATGTTTTCCTCCTCGTCGCTGCGGATGAACGCCAGCACGCTCTGGTTATCGGGATGCAGAAAGGTGAGCCGGCCGCGGCTGAACGCCTTGAAGCGCTTGCGCAGGGCGATCAGGCGCCTCATCCACCACAGCTGTGAGTGCGGGTTGTTTTCCTGGGCTTCGACGTTGATGACCTCGTAGTGGAATTCGGGGTCCACGATAACCGGCAGGTAGAGCTGCTGGGGATTGGCCTGCGAGAAGCCGGCGTTGCGGTCGGGGCTCCACTGCATCGGCGTGCGCACGCCATTGCGGTCACCCAGGTAGATATTGTCGCCCATGCCGATTTCATCGCCGTAGTAGAGCACCGGGGTCCCCGGCAGGGAGAGCAAAAGCCCCTTCATCAGTTCGATCCGCCGCCGGTGGTTGCCCACCAGCGGTGCCAGGCGCCGCCGGATGCCCAGGTTCAGCCGCATCTGGAAGTCGCTGGCGTAGACCCGGTACATGTAATCGCGTTCTTCGTCGGTGACCATCTCCAGGGTCAGCTCGTCGTGGTTGCGCAGGAAAATGGCCCACTGGCACAACGCCGGCAGATCGGGCGTCTGCTCCAGGATATCGATTATGGGAAAACTGTCTTCCATCCGCAGGGCCATGAACAGACGCGGCATGAGCGGAAAGTTGAAGTTCATGTGGCCCTCGTCGCCGTTGCCGAAATAGGCCGCGGCGTCTTCGGGCCACTGGTTGGCTTCGCACAGCAGCATCCGGTTCTTGTAGCGGGCGTCAATATAGGCTCGCAGTTTTTTTAAATAGGCGTGGGTTTCGGGCAGGTTTTCGCAGTTGGTGCCCTTGCGCTCGTAAAGATAGGGCACCGCGTCCAGCCGCAGGCCGTCGACCCCCATTTTCAGCCAGAAGTCGAGCACACGGAAAACCGCCGTGTGCACCCGCGGGTTGTCGAAGTTCAGATCCGGCTGGTGGGAGTAGAACCTGTGCCAGTAGTAGGCGCCGGCCACCGAATCCCAGGTCCAGTTGGAGGTTTCGAAATCCTGGAAGATGATGCGCGCCTCCTGGTACTTTTCGTACGTGTCGCTCCAGACGTAGAAGTCGCGGTGGCTGCTGCCGGCCGGCGCCATGCGGGCGCGCTGAAACCAGGCGTGCCGGTCGGAAGTGTGATTGATCACCAGTTCGGTAATCACGCGCATCCCGCGCTGATGGGCGCCGCGCAGAAAGGCCCTGAAGTCCGCCAGCCGGCCGTAGGTCGGATGGATGTCGCAGTACTCGCCGATGTCGTAGCCGTCGTCCTTGAGCGGCGACGGGTAAAACGGCAGCAGCCATATCGCCGTGACGCCCAGGTTCTGCAGGTAGTCAAGCTTCTGGGTCAGCCCCCGGAAGTCGCCCATTCCGTTGGCGTCGCTGTCCTTGAAAGCCTTGACGTGCAGCTGGTAGATGATGGCATCCTTGTACCACAGCGGATCGTCTTCGAGGGCGGCGGTCTCGGCGGATCGCACTGCCATGGGCTTTCTCCTTATGTGAAACGAAGATATTTATTATTGACAATTGACGATTACTATTGACTATTGACGATTGAAGGAATTCGGTCAATCGTTTGGCCTCCAGCTGAAACCTCGAATCGCTTTCATCCGCCAACCCCGAACCGCGAATGGAAACTTGATACTGGATACTGGAAACTCGCAAATAGGAATTCGAAACCGATCCGACATCATCATTGATTCTCAGCCACAAGGTTGGGTTGAGCGCAGCGAAATTCAACCTCGACGAAGGTCCATCATCCCTTGTTGGGGTTCGCTTCGCTCACCCCAACCTACCCCGCTCAACCCTGAACCTCTGAACCCGCGTATAAAACTAAGCCGAAATAGCACAGTTTCTTTCTTGATAAAACTGGTCGCTTGCGGCCGGCGGCGGGGCTGAGCCTGAACCCTGAACCCTAAACCCTGAACCTCGTTTTTCCATCCATTTTACACGAAGTAATCGAAATCCCGTTCGGTGCGGACTTTTTTGCGAATCCTGAAAATGTGGGCCGGCATCACCTGCGGATTCAGCTCCAGGTAATTGCGTCCGCCCTGCCACAGGTAACGCGCATCGCTGAGAAGGTCGTGGACCTGGTACGGCCGCTGCGGCTCCAGCGCCAGCTTGTCGAGTGGCAAATCCACCCAGCCGCTGTGGGTGTGGTGCGGGTCCAGGTTGACCGCCACCAGGACCAGGTTGGACTGATCCTCGGTGTACTTCGCAAAGCAGATCAGCTGCTCGTTGTCCACCGGAATGAAGCGCAGGTTCTGGAACTGCTGCAGGGCCGCGTTCTCACGCCGGATGCGGTTGACGCGCGCGATCAGGTCCTTCAAGCTGTCGGGCCGGTCGAGGTCCCACGCGCGGAACTGGAATTTTTCCGAATCCAGGTATTCTTCGCGGCCGATCTCCAGCGGGGCGGCGACGGCCTGCTCGAACACCGGGCCGTAAATGCCGTAGTTGCTTCCCAGCGCGGCCGCCAGGACCAGCCGGACGATAAAGGCCGGCCGGCCCCCGGCCTGAAGGTATTCGGTGAGGATGTCGGGCGTGTTGGGCCACAGGTTCGGCCGGAAGAACTCGCGCACGGGGTAGGACGTCAACTCCACGAAGTACTCCTCCAGTTCGCGCTTTGTGTTGCGCCAGGTAAAATAGGTGTAGGATTGCGTGAATCCCAGCTGGGCCAGGCGATACATGATCTTGGGCCGCGTGAACGCCTCGGCCAGGAAGATGGTGTCCGGCGCTTCGGCCTTGACCGTGTGAATCAGCCACTCCCAGAACGAAAAGGATTTGGTGTGCGGGTTGTCGACCCGAAAAATCCGCACCCCTTGCGCGATCCAGTGCCGCACGACGGAAAGCAGTTCATCAAAAAGGCTGGGCCAGGCGCTGCACTCGAAATCAAAGGGAACGATGTCCTCGTATTTTTTAGGTGGATTCTCCGCAAACTGGATCGTACCGTCCGGCCGCCGCCGGAACCATTCCGGATGTTCTGTAACGTACGGGTGATCGGGCGAGCACTGGAAGGCCAGGTCCAGGGCGACCTCGATGCCTCGCTGCCTGGCGTTGCCAACTAGCGCCTTGAAATCGTCCAGGGTGCCCAGCTGCGGATCGACGGCCTTGTGGCCGCCCTGCTCGCTGCCGATGGCCCACGGGCTGCCGACATCCTCCGGCTCGGCGGTAACGGCGTTATTTTTGCCTTTGCGGTGGGCCTTTCCGATCGGATGAATCGGGGGCAGATACAGGACATCGAAGCCCATGGCGGCGATGTACGGCAGACGCTCTTCGCAGTCCTTGAAGGTGCCGTGCCGTCCGGGTTCCGGTGCCGCCGAGCGCGGGAACATCTCGTACCAGGTGCTGAAACGCGCCCGCACGGGCTCGACGGCTATGACCAGCTGCTTCTCGTAAGTGGTGGCAAACCGCCGGTCCGGGTGGCTGAGCATCGCGCGCAGCAGGTCGCGACCAAGCGCCAGCCGGATCTTCGCATCGGTCATCCGATCGCCTTCAAGAACTTCGGCCCATTGTCGCAGCCGGGCGGCGGCGGCGTCATCGGCGCGGGCGGCGGCACTTTGCACCAGTTCCGCCCCGGCGAGCAGGTCCACGGTCACGTCCTGGCCGGCGGCCATTTTTTTCTGCAAGTCCCGCCGCCACGTCTTGAAGCGGTCCACCCAGGCCTGAAGCGTGTAGACATAGCGATCGAGTTCATCCACCATGAAGGAGCCCTGCCAGCGGTCGTTGACCAGCGGCCGCATGAAAACGATGCCCCAGCGGGTGTCTTTCTGCCGCCGCACCAACAGGATGGCCGAAAGGGTGTCGTGACTGTCGGCGAAGATATCGGCCTCGACGAGAACCCTTTCCCCCTTTGTGCGCTTGACCGGATAGCGCCCCCCGGCGATCTCAGGCACCACGCCGGTGATGACCACCCGCTGCCTGACGTGGATGTGATGCCGCTGCATCCCTTCGGCTGTCTCTTGGCTGTTTTCAGAACCCATCGCGACGTCTCTTTCCGGTCCGGGCGGTATCACCGCCCGACCATTGGTTCGACCCTGCGACCGGGTGCCCCAAAATAAAGGGCCCCACGAGCGCCCGTACACCGGCTATAGAATTCACCTCCGACCACCGCAGCAAGTTATGCCGCGGCGTCACGATCCCCGTCAGGCTGGCGAACCCGAATACCGACAGGCCGCGAGGAGTCTTTCAGGGGCAAGGCATAATTAATACATGATCGCCCCAAAGGTGTATAGGTGAAAGGTACTATATGTCGATCAAAAGGCCTTTATTTTCCCCACAATTGCATAAACAACATAGTTTTGTCAGGCACTTCTATGCGTATCATGACCAAGATGATCCTCATTGCGCATGTGGGCAACCATTGTCTTGTCTAGGGAACGCCAATTCCGACCAACGGCATATGGATCGCGGCCCAAACGATGGAATACGGCGTGGAACTCGTCACCACCGTTCGCCATTTCGATCATGTCCCCGGTCTCGTTTATTCGATTTTCTGATGTTTCATTTCCGGCCGATGAGCGGCGACAGCGATCTTGATTCATGCTTTCCAGCCTTTTGCAGGGGTGCCCGAAACCCTCAAGCGTTTGACCCGTCTCGTCTCCATCCATTTTCACCGGCAACCAACCACATACCACTAACCACACCCCATCTTCACGATAAATAGGGTGGATACGGTATTTGCGGCACGGCTCCCCGTCGGCGTTCACGACTTTTCCGTGCCCCGCCTCCGAAAAAGCCCTCGTACGGCGAAAGCTGCCGGTTGACATCCCCCGGCACGGGCGGGTAGAATTTATGAATTTGTGCTCTCAGATGCAAGCGAATCCTCAAGCACCCGGAGGCCGTCACGTGGGCCCTTATCAACCGATCGAAAACTACGGCATCATCGGCGACATGCACACCGCCGCGCTGGTGGGGATGAACGGCTCCATCGACTGGCTCTGTTTCCCCCACTTCGATTCTCCCAGCGTGTTCGCCGCGATCCTGGACCATGAAAAAGGCGGGTGCTTCAAAATTGCGCCCGCTGCCGGGAAACCGACCTGCCGCCAGCACTACTGGCCGGACACCAACGTTCTGATCACCCGTTTTCTGATGGCCGAGGGCGTGGGCGAAATCACCGACTATATGACCGCCAATGACCGGACCCGCGGCGCCGACAGCCATCGTCATCAGGTGTTTCGAAAAGTCGCCGCCGTGCGCGGCGACATGACTTTCCGTCTGGAGTGCCGGCCGGCATTCAATTATGCCCGCCATCGGCACGAGGTGACCATTTCGGAGCACGGGGCTGTTTTCCACTCCGCGGAACTGAACCTGGCGCTCTCGACCCGCATCCCGCTGCAGGCAAAGGCCGGCGGGGCGGTGGCGGAGTTCACCCTGCGGGAAGGCCAAACCGCGGTTTTCGTCTTCCAGTCGGCCGAGCTCGACGGGAGCTGCCCGGCCTGCCTCTCCGACTCCGAAGCGGCGGCGGTGTTTGCGCAGACGATCGATTTCTGGCAGCGCTGGCTATCCAAATGCACCTATACCGGCCGCTGGCGCGAAATGGTGTATCGTTCGGCCCTGGTGCTCAAACTGCTCACGTTCGTGCCCACCGGAGCGATTATCGCCGCCCCCACCACCAGCCTGCCGGAAACCATCGGCGGCGGACGCAACTGGGACTACCGGTACACCTGGATCCGGGATGCGGCGTTCACGCTTTACGGCTTTCTGCGCATCGGGTTCACCGATGAGGCCGCCAGATTCATGGAATGGCTGGCGGCCCGCAGTCACGAACTCGACCCGGACGACTCCCTTCAGATCATGTACAGTATAGAAGGCCGGCACCGCCTGGACGAAAAAATCCTGACCCACCTGGAAGGCTACCGCGGCTCGGCGCCGGTGCGCATCGGCAATGCCGCCTATAACCAGCTGCAACTCGACATCTACGGGGAACTGATGGACTCCGTTTACCTGTTCAACAAATACGGCAGCCCGATATCCTACGAACTGTGGCTGTATCTGCACCGCGCCCTCGATTATGTGTGCGACAACTGGCACAGAAAAGACGAGGGCATCTGGGAAGTCCGCAGCGGAAAGCGCCACTTTGTCTTCTCGAAACTGATGTGTTGGGTCGCGCTGGACCGGGGGCTGCGCCTGGCGGAAAAGCGCTCGTTTCCGGCGAACCGCTCCCATTGGCTGCAACACCGCGACCGGATCTACGAGGAAATCATGCGCTGCGGATGGAACCGGGAACGGCAGGCGTTCGTGCAGTCCTACGAGAGCCGGGACCTGGATGCGTCCAACCTGCTCATGCCGCTGGTGTTCTTCGTTTCTCCCAACGATCCGCGCATGCTCAAGACCCTGGATGCGATCCTGAAATCACCGGGCAAGGACGGGCTCACCGCCGACAGCCTGGTCTACCGCTACAACCCCAAGGACCCTATCGACGGGCTGACAGGCGAAGAAGGCTCTTTCAACATGTGCTCCTTCTGGTTGGTGGAAGCCCTGACGCGCGCGGGCCGGTTCGACCGCCGGCGCCTGGACACCGCGCGCCTGGTGTTCGAGCAGATGCTCAGCTTTGCCAATCACTTGGGCCTCTACGCCGAGGAGACCGGGCCCCAGGGCGAGGCCCTCGGAAACTTTCCCCTGGCGTTTACCCACCTGGCGCTGATCAGCGCCGCCTTCAACCTGAACCGGACCCTGGGCAGCTGAGGGGACCGGTCGGCGGCGATACGAAACGGCTGGGATGCTGGGAGGCTGGGAAGCTGGAAGGCTGGGATGACGGACGTATGGAATGCTGGAATGGTGGAAGCCGGAAAGATGAGATTGGAAGCCAGTTGCCAAGCTTTCCAGGCATCCTGGCCTCATAGCCTCCCAGCATTCCGGCCTGATAACCGCAGTGATGGAATGCTGGAAAGCTGGAATGACGGCCCGTTGAGGCGGTTGGCTCTGGCCCCTATACGCCCAAAACCATGGAGGATTTTTATTCGATCATGAACATTTTGCTCCTCACCAACGAATACCCGCCCCATATTTATGGCGGCGCCGGCGTGCATGTGGAACACCTCGTGCGCGAGCTGGGCCGCCTGGACAACGGCCACAACCATCTGCAGGTGCTGTGTTTCGGGGACCAGCAGGAAAACAGCACGAGCAAAACGGTCAAGGGCATCGGTTCCGCGCAAACGCTGAGCGTCATGGGACTCAGGCATCCGAAGCTTCTGGATACCCTGTACCGCAACATTGTCATGGCCGGTTCGGTTCAGACCGCTGACATCGTTCACTGCCACACCTGGTACACCTATCTGGCCGGCAGCCTGATCAAACAGCTGCTGCAGATCCCTCTGGTGCTGACGACCCATTCGCTCGAGCCGAGCCGGCCCTGGAAGAAGGAACAGCTTGGAAACGGGTATTACGCCGCCGGTTGGCTGGAAAAAACAGCCTTGAATGACGCCGACCGGGTGATTGCCGTGTCGCAAGCGATGCGGGCGGACATTTTGAATCTTTACGGGGTGGCTGCGAATAAAGTGCCGGTGATCCACAACGGCATCGACGCCGACACCTACCGGCCTACCCGCAACCCCGGCATCATCGAGGCATGCGGCATCGATGCGGACACGCCCTATGTGCTTTTCGTTGGACGCGTCACCCGCCAGAAAGGCATCACCCATCTGCTCGAGGCCATGCGGCAGGTCGAGGCGCGGGTTCAACTCGTTTTGTGCGCCGGTGCCGCGGATACACCGCAGATCGAAGAGGAGGTGACCGCCGCGGTCGCCGCCGTCCGGGCCGGCACGGCCCACCAGGTGATCTGGCTCCGGGAGATGGTCCCCGCCGAGCGCCTGATAGCCCTCTACAGCCATGCGGCCGTGTTCGTATGCCCCTCGGTGTACGAACCGTTCGGGATCATCAACCTGGAGGCGATGGCCTGCGGCACGCCGGTCATCGCCGCGGCGGTGGGCGGGATTCCCGAGGTGGTGGTCCAGGGGGAAACCGGGCTGCTGGTGCCCTTGGAGCCGGCGGGTCCGGATGACGCCGAACCGCAAGATCCCCAAAAGTTCGCCCATGACCTGGCGGAGGCGATCGATTCCCTGCTGCGCGCACCGCTAAAGCGCGCCAGCATGGGAGCGGCCGCCCGCCGGCGCGTGGAAGCGCACTTCAGCTGGAAAAGCATCGCCCGCCGGACCCTGGAGACCTACGCCGAGGTGGCGGGACGACCCGACGAATCCACCCCGAACTAGCCGGTAAAGTATTTGCTGATTCCGTTCGAACTCAATAAAGAGGCTTCCAGCAGCATTGAGCGGCGCACGGCATATCGTTTTATATATCGGAAGGATATTGCCGACGTAGTTTGTAAGAATACCTCAATCATTTGAATATCGCTCTCGGTTCTGGCGGCGAATTTCACTCCTGCTATCGCCGTCGTGATCTTGCCCGGCAAATATCGAAAGATGATCATTTTCCACCACTCCATTTTTTCCATCTTCTCAATGTCTGTCAAAACCCGGCCGGCCAGCGATACCAGGTGAACGGCTTGCCGGCCAGTTGCACCCGCTCCGTCACCGGGTGCCGAATCTCCTGTTTGCCGTCGATGTGGAGATGGACCGATGCGAATCGATTGACGGTGTAGGGCACGATGTCCACGGGCCCGAATCCTTCGGTCCGGGTGTCGCCCGTCAGTTCGAGGCGCCGGCCCGCGATGCGGGCCGTGATCTCCAGTGTGGTGCGCGTTCCACGGCGATAAGCGTAGCTGAGGCCGTCATCGGTCCGGTAGCGCAGCCGCGCCGTGCCCCGGAAGCCGGGCGACAGGCCGCACAGCAGGCCGATGGCGTTCAGGTCCTTGCGGTTGTTAATCCTTTCGCCCGGCTGAAAGGGCACCAGGCTGCCGTCGCGCACAAAAAGGGGCGTCGTGTCCGGCTGCCGGCGAACCAGCAGGCGGCGCCCGCCTTTAACCCAACGACCGGTGTCGGCCCGCAGCCAATTGGCGTGGGGCAGCACGACGTCGCGTTGCCGGCCCTTTTCGCGAACAAAGGGCGCCTGCAGGATCGCCGGCCCGACCATGAACTGATCATCGATCGCGCCGAGCGGCAGCGACGGTCGGTCGGCGAAATCATAAAAGAGCGGCCGCATGATAGCCTCCCCGGTTTCCTCCTGATCGATGAAAAGATTGTAGAGGTACGGCAGCAGCGTGTAGCGCAGGCGCACATAATGGCGGATGATGCCGAGCGCGGCTGGCGAATAGGCCCAGGGCTCCTGGGCGCGGCTGCCGTGCATGGTGTGGTTGCGGAAAAAGGGCATCAGGAAGGCCGCCTTGAACCAGTCGACCAGCAGGGCCTCGGAACAATCGCCGCCGAAGCCGCCCACATCGGCGCCGTTGAAGGGGACGCCCGAGAGCGCCAGGTTCAGCGATTTTCCGATCGAACGCCGCAGGTGCCGGTAGGTGGAAAAGTTATCGCCGGTCCAGTGGGCGCAGAACCTCTGGGACCCGGTGCTGCCGGAGCGCGACAGTAAAAAGGGACGCCGGTCGGGGTGCGCCGCCAGCATCCCCGCGCGAGTGGCGCGGGCCATCAGGAGCGCGTAGGTGTTGCGGCCCTTCTCGTGAGGAGCGCGTCCATGGTCGAAAAGCATGTCGCGGCAATCGGCGGCCCCGGTCGAGGGATCGTTCATGTCCAGCCACGCCCCGTCGAACCCGATGTCGAAAAAGCGGCGCGCATGCCCGGCCCACCAGCGCCTGGTCCCGGCCAGTCTGAAATCCGGAAACGCCGCCGGTCCCGGCCAGACAATGCCGGTGAAAACCGTGCCGGCCGGATTGCGGCAAAAGACGTTCGCGGCCCGCCCGCTGTCGTAAACCGCGTAGCCTTCTTCGCGCTTGACGCCCGGATCGAGGATCGGCACCACCCGGAACCCCCTTTTTTCAAGTGCATCGACGGTTGCGGCCGGATGCGGCAGGTGACGCTTAGCGAGGGTGAACACCCGGTAACCGTCCATGCAGTCGATGTCCAGAAAGAGGCCGTCGGCCGGAAAACGGTGCCGTTCGAAACGATCGGCCAGCCCGGTCAAATCCGATTCTCCCCGATAGCCCCACCGGCTCTGGTGATAGCCCAGGCTCCACAGGGGCGGCAGCGGGGTGACGCCGACCACCTGTTGAAACTTGCGCGTCAATTCGGCCAGCGACGGGCCAACGATCATCACCAGCGACGGTGGCCCGCCCGCGGCCGCCAGCAGAATTTCCCGCCCGGTTTCAGGCGGCGGCTCGAGACCCTCGAGACTCGATAACCACGCGCCGGCGGATATCATTGCCGGGTAAGGTGAATCCACCAGCAGTCCGAGGTAGGTGTTTCCCTGTTTGACGATGAGGTAGGGAACCGAGAGGTAGTCGGGATCGTAATCACCGCTGCGCACAAGCTCAAGGGGATGGTCGGCCCAGGCATCGGTGTTCCAGAACCAGTAGGCCCGGCCCGAGCGTTCGAACGGCGTGTGCTTTTCACCCAGCCCGTAGAACTGCATCGCCGGATGCACCACGAAGCGAAACATCCACTTCTTTCCGCTGACTCCGAACCAGCCGCCGGGGCCCGAGGCCAGGAGCGTCTCTTGGTCCGATCCCTGCAAGCGCATGCCGGCCGATGGCAGGAGTTGAATTTGGCTGCGGCTGGCCCCGCCCGGCCCAGACCTGTCCAGTGCGCGAGCCGTCCGGTCGGCGGCCGCGCCGGGCCACAGTCCCTGGTTGACCACGCGGATGTAATGAACATCGTCGCCCGCGTCGGTTGTGTGCAGTTCGAAGAATTCATTACCGACTGACAGGACCCCGCCGCGGAAGCGATCGGCGAAGCTGAAATTGTCCGGGTGAGGATACTTGTTAAATAAATTCAAATTGTTGCCTATTAAAGCCTGTAACGCCTATAAGCATCCGGCCTCAGGACGAATGATGAAAATATGAGAGCGCGCTTCCCGAGACGGGTTTTTAATATACCGATAGCAGGCCATAATCAACTGCGGCCTCTTATAGTCGTTAAGATAAAGGTTTTGGACTGTGCTATCGGTCGTCGGCGTGTGACTTACACAGCCTTCTCCTTCTCCCTTTGGCCTTGCCTAAAAACCTTTATCTTAACGACCATATCAGTGTCCATCCATAAATGGTCTTTTTCCCGCTGGAATGCCGGTCGTAGCGTGTTTCCGGCTGCGGCGTACATAAAGTACGCCTCGCCGCAAACCCTTGTGCGGCCTTGCCCAGCGGAAAAAATCCACATTTCTGAATTGGACACGTAACAGTGCCTAAAAAAGATCTCGGATGGGCACTATCTATAGCTGCAAGGTATAATAACAGGCTGACAGCCCAAGGCCGAATCATCCGCATGCCCCAACGGACTCCGCAACTCCTTATTCCACAATGCGCTTCTACCCAATAGGGTCTTACGGCTACTGCTTTACAGGTTATACGGTATTCACTGCGGCCGCTGATTGTCTTAGAGTTTAGGACATCAAGCAGTTAATCGCTGCCTTTAATCAAACCAGCCAAAAAGGAGGTAAGTATGTCAGAGAACATGCCGAAAAGAGACGTCACTGGAGATTGTGAAGGCGAATGCCGCGACCGTGTCAACGAAGGCCGTGAGGAGAGGCAGGAAAATCTTAAAAAAGAAAATGTTGAATCGCCGGAAGATTATCCCAAGGCCCCTGGCGCAGATAAACGTAATCGGCCGCCGGGTGACATGGGGGGTCATGTCTAAAACCCTGCAGTAACTGTTCACGCCTTAACCGCTTACCGGGGGGAGGCAATTGCCTCCTTCCCGGCACCATTCGCAAAACAGCCTATCAAATCAACTCTTGTCACAACGCACACCTGTTACAGCCGGCCCTTTCCCACAAGGGGCCTTGCTTAATAACTGGCGGACTGCCATGACCGTTTTCGTGCCCGTGCTCGTGCCCGTGCACGTGCTCGTGAACGTGACCGGAAAAAGTTTTTGGATAAATCACTGCTAAAACGAACAATGCCATAGCCACCGGCAACTCTTTTCTTTCCTCTCATTTTCGTTCACGAGTACGGGCACGGGAACGTTCACGTTCACGGAAAAGCGGAAATGAATTTGGTGTCTCTTCGTGCACGTGCTCGTGAACGTAAACGTGAACGAAAAAAATTTTGGGATGTTTAATTCCAATCCAACCCATGCCATTAAGGTCGGTGACAATTTTTCCTTCTTTACTTTCGTGCACGAGCAGTTACGAGCACGAGTACGTTTACGTTCACGGAAAAGCGGAAATGAATTTGGTGTCTCTTCGTGCACGTGCTCGTGAACGTAAACGTGAACGAAAAAAGATTTTGAAATTTTCAATTCCAATCCCAAACCATGCAAAGGGGCGGTGACGATTTTTCCTTTACTATTTACGTTCACGAGCACGAGCACGTTCACGTTCACGGGAAGAGAAAATAAACCGCGACAAACGTAAACGATAAAAAGATTTCAATTGAAGAATGGTCATGAGAATATTCACAGGCACGTAACTCTCAAAAACAAGGGAGGGGAAATATGGGACGGATAGACAGCTACGGGGCTCTTTATTTAGCTGCGGACGAATCCAAGTTCGTGACCGGAAGCGAACTGGTGATCGACGGCGGCTACACCGCCCGGTAGAAACGGAGCGCGCAGCGGGCTCGGGGAGGCTTCTCGGGCACATGCGACGATATGGCCGGGATGAGACTGAACCGTCGGAGCGCCAATATAAGGTATAAACCCTATATATCAATCACCCCTGAATGATTATTTATTTACCGTGGGCTATAAAGTCGGGCTTGCCGGGTGCCTTTAACGGACGTCAACGGATCGTCGATCACCAATTTACGGGCAAGCGGGTGGCGACAGCAGCCTGCGTAATGATTATCCAAGGAGTCGCTGAACATGGAGATACCGCCGGAAATCGCCTATCGCAATGTAGAGAAAAGTGCCGGCCTGGAGGAACTAATCCGTGAGAAGGCCGCCAAGCTGGATGAGATCCACGACAAGCTCATCAGCTGCCGCATCGCCGTTGAGAAAGCCCAGGAGCAGAGCAGCGGCAGCCCCTATCGCGTGCGCATCGTGTTGCGCGTGCCGCCGGGCAAGGAACTCGTGGTCGCCCGCGAGCCTGGCGAGGGCCAGGTGAACGAACGTCTGACCACTGCGGTGAACAGCGCCTTTGACGCCATCCGCCGCCAGCTTATCAAATTAAAGGAGATACAGCAGGGGGAAGTCAAAACCCACCCGCAGCAGGATTTGATCGGGCACGTCGTACGGCTCTTCCCCCGGAATGATTACGGCTTCATCCGCTCCGTCGAAGGGCGCGAGCTGTTCTTTCACCGCAACAGCGTCCTCAACGAAGATTTTGACCGGCTGGAAATCGGCACCGGCGTCAGGTATTTTCCGGGCGAAGGGGACAAAGGACCTCAGGCCAGCACGGTGCAGATTGTGGACAAACCGGGCGTCCGCGCCGCGAAAGTCACCGATCCCAGGTCCGAACAACCGGCGGGCTGGAAGGCGTAACAAGGAAAGGAGCCCTGATGCTGCACAGTCTCAGTGACATTCGGCGTTCGGTCCTGGAGGCCAAGGACGGCGAAATCGGCCGCTGTCATGATTTTTTGTTTGACGATCGGCACTGGACGATCCGCTATATGGTGGCCGACACCCACAAATGGCTGCCGGGCCGCAAGGTGCTCGTGTCTCCTATTTCCGTTGGCTCACCCGATTGGCAGGGCGCCCGCCTGCCGGTGCAACTGACGCGGGAGCAAATAAAGCAGGGCCCGGATCTGGCGGAAGACCAGCCCGTGTCGCGCCAGTACGAAAGTCTTTATTTTGACTATTATAATTGGCCGTATTACTGGATGGGGCCCTACCCGTGGGGAACCCATCCGGAACCGCAGCTGCTTTATGTCGACCAGCAGGTCCGGCGCGAACGGGAAATGGAGCTGGAACACTCCGACAGCCATCTGCGATCGGCCAAAGAAGTCGAGGGTTACCACATTCAGGCCACCGACGGGGACATCGGGCACGTGGAGGACTTCCTGGCCGACGATCGTTCCTGGACGATCCGCTATCTGGTGGTCGACACGCGCAACTGGCTGCCCGGTCGCAAGGTCCTGATTGCCGCGGACTGGTTCGAGGAGGTCAGATGGGCGGACCGCACGGTCACCGTCGGACTGCGGCAAGGCCAGGTGAAAGAAAGCCCTGTTTATCATCAGGGCGAGCCCGTGGATCGCGGCTACGAACGAATCGTCTACAATTTTTACGGTCTGCCCCCCTACTGGCGCCCGAAAATGGATAATGACGCCCCCACGTCTTCTTAGTGCCCTTGGGGACCGGCGGCTTCCGGCACGAACCAATGCCGCAGCGAGGAGTCTAAATGAATGCATTTTATCGGTCGAACAGCCGGCTGGTCATCATTTCCAACCGTCTGCCCATCGTACTGGAACAGGACGCCGAGGGCCGCTGGCGGGCCGAGGCGGGCAGCGGCGGCCTGGTCACGGCCATGGCGCCGGTACTGAAGCACCGCGGCGGGCTGTGGATCGGCTGGCCGGGAACGACGGAAGAGGAGAAAATGGACCTGGAGGGGCTGCTGCGAGAGGCCTCCCTGGATTCGGGCTATACCTACAAGCCCGTAACGATCACCAAAGAGGAGTTGAGCAGCTACTATTACGGCTTTGCCAATGAAATTCTGTGGCCGCTGTTTCACGACCTGCAGACGCGCTGCAATTTCGATCCTCGCTACTGGAAGGTCTATCAAAGCGTGAACCGCAAATTTGCCGAGGCCATCTATCGCAACACCGGCTGCGATGATCACGTTTGGGTCCATGACTACCACCTGATTGGGGTCGGTCTCGCTCTGCGGGACCTCGGCATCACCTCCAAAATCGGCTATTTCCTGCACATCCCCTTCCCGCCGCTCGATCTTTTCCTCAAGCTGCCCTGGCGCCATCAGATCCTCAGCGCCTTTCTGGCCTATGACCTGGTTGGGTTTCAGACCCAACGCGACAAGCGCAATTTTATCCATTGCGTGCGGTCCATGCTCAAAGACGTACCGGTGCGCGGCAAGGGCCAGGTGGTCACGGCCGAAATAGATGGGCGGGAAGTCAGGATCGGCAATTTTCCCATCAGCATCGATTTCGACGAGTTTGCCATAGCGGCCGCGGGGGCCGACGTCGAGCAGCGCGTGGCGGATATCCAGGAGTATCTCGGCGCGGCGGCCGCAAACCGGCGAACCCTGCTGCTGGGCGTCGACCGGCTGGATTACACCAAGGGCATCCCCGAAAGGCTGGCGGCCTTCGGCAGCGCCCTGGACCGCTTCCCGCAGCTGCGTGAAAAAATCAGCCTGATTCAGATCGTCATCCCCAGCCGGGTGCACATCCCCAAATACCGCGATCTCAAACTGCAGATCGAACGCATGATCAGCGACATCAACGGCAAGTACGCCCAGATGGACTGGGTGCCGATCCACTATATTTTCCGCAGTGTGGACCGCACCGAACTGCTGGCTCTCTACCGCGCCGCCGACATTGCCCTGATCACGCCCTTGAAAGACGGCATGAACCTGGTGGCCAAAGAGTACTGCGCGGCCAACGTGACTGAAACCGGCGTGCTGATCATGAGCGAATTCGCCGGCGCCGCGGCGCAGTTGCACGCCGAAGCCCTGCTCGTCAATCCGTATGATGTCGAGCAGGTGGCCGACACCATTGCCGCCGCCTGCGCCATGCCGCCGGCGGAAAGGCACCGCCGCATGAAAAGCCTGCGGCGCAAGGTGCGCCGCCAGGACATCTACTGGTGGGTCGATTCATTCCTCGAGGCCGTTTTCGCTCACGATCTGAAAGCTTTTCCGCCTCTGGAGGATTACTTTCCGAACAAGGATCTGCGCCAGGGACAATTGAACGTTCAACCGGTCCGGGCCCGCACCGCGGCCCTAATATAGCCCTACGCGGATTTTAGACGGGTACGGATGGGATGCCGATCCAAGGAAACGGGGCGATTTTCTGCGGATTCAAGTCATCAGGGAATCGCGCGTCGGCGGAGGGTCGGGTGCGCCGCGCAAGCGGCAAAGCCAACAGTAAAGCCCTTTTTTGTAGGCCGGAACTGTTGAAAAGCGCAGCATAAGTGATGCGGCGCCTCCCCGTGCGGTCCGCGGCATTCAGGAGCTTTCAGGAATGGGCGGTGCATGCGCGGCGGTCAGTCTCGTGTTCTTCGAGCCTGAAGATGAGATCGACGGCATTCTTCAACTCCTCGAATTGAAAGGGCTTGTACAAGACGGCGGCGGCCGCGCGCGAGAACCGGGCGACTTCCGGTGTGTTCAAACCGGTCATGAGCACCACCGGCGTGTGCTGGGACGCGCGCTTGATGCCCGCCATCAATTCCAAACCGTTCATCACCGGCATCTGCAGATCGGTTATGATCAGATCAAATGGGCGTCGCCGAAACAGCTCGAGGCCGGCCTGACCATTTTCGGCGGTCGCCACGTCGAAGCCGACGCCATTTAAAAACAAAGCGAGCAGTCCACGCAAACTCCGATCGTCATCGACAACCAGCACGCGTCCGGCCGACTTGTCATCTAATGCGTCGCGGCAACCGGTGCGGGCGACATGCCTGTCTATCATTTCGATTTTATCTCTCATCGGCCGACCTCCTGTAATTCCGACAAGACCCCGCGCGTCAAGCGCAGCTTGACGAACTTCTTTTGGGCCCTGGTCAAATCATCCGGCGCGTAGTAGTGCAGATTTTCCGGAATCCTGAATTCGCGCACGTATTTTTGGAGCAGCTGCCGCATGCCCCGATCGCCTGTATGCTGATTCGCCATAATTTTTCTCGCTGTTTTATGCCGTTAGCATCTGACTGCCGACTTTTTTTGATCGGCCAGTCGCCGCCGTGACATGCCGCTCGATCAATTTGCCGATTAAGATGACGGCTATGAGCAGGCAACGCTATCGGGGATAATAATGATTTATATACGGCTACCGGGCAATGGGGTCTATCCCTTATTTTACAGTAATCGGCTAAAGAAGTCTTCGTCAGCGGTCACCGGCGCCGCGTCTGCTTTTGTTGTCGGGCACTCGCAGTACAAGTGAGGGAATTGCGGAATAAGAGACGCCTATAGTTGGACTTGGAGGTACAGGTTTTGGACTGCATTATCGGTCGTCGGCGTATGACCTATACAGCCTTCTCGCTCTGGCCTTGCCAAACATTTACTTAACGCCTATGGCAGGGGCTCGGCGTGGGAATTTGTCGCCGTGCGGTCAATCGGTAACGTGGGCTTCGCAGGTCGTGAAATTGATTTCGCAGGGCAGCTCCAGGCATACCGACGTGCCGGTGCCCACGGTGGACTCAAGGGTCAGCGCGCCGCCCACCACCTCGGCGCGGTCGCGCATGGACTTCAGGCCGTAACCAGTCAGTGAATCGGGATTTTTCAGCACCTCCTGCGGGTTGAACCCGCAGCCGTTGTCTTTCACGCACAGCCGCACGCATCCCTTCACCTTTTCGAGATTTACCCGCACCGTGTCGGCCTGGCTGTGTTTGAGGGCGTTGTTCAATGCTTCCTGCAGCACGCGGTAGATGACGATCTTGCTGAATTCGGGAATTTCGTTTTCTTGGACGGCGAAACACGTCTCGATCCGCGCATCGGCAAACATGTCACCGCTGTTGCGGCAGTACCAGCCCAGGGTGGCCAGCAGGCCGAGATCGTCGAGCATGGAAGGTCTGAGGCTCGTGGAAATCCGCCGCACTTCGCGGATGGTGTCGTGGATATGCCCGACGATCTTTTCCATGGAGATCATGTTCTCGGGCGGGGTCTGAGCCATGTTCTGCAGCCGTCCTTCGACGGCGAACTTGATGGCCGCCAGGCTCGATCCGATGCTATCGTGCAGTTCCTTGGCCATCAGCCGGCGTTCATTTTCCTGAGTTTCGATGATTTTAAGCGACAAGGTGCGCAGGGTCCGCTCCGAACGGCGCAGGGCCTCCTCAGTTTGCCGGCGTTGGGCGTTCTCGTTCTGCAGTGCCGCCACCATCCGCGCCAGGTCGGTCGTGCGCTGCGCCACCATCTTCTCCAGTTCGGCATGGGCCTTCTTGAGGTCCGCTGTTGCTTTCAGGCCTGCCTGACGGTCCTCGTGCCGCCGCTTGACATCCATCAATTTAAAGGGCAGCAGCCGCAGATAGCCCTGCTTCGAGTCCTTGATGATGTAATCGTACACTCCGGCCTCGAGCGCATCGATCACCAGGTATTCCGAACCGGTTCCGGTGAGCATCACGAACGGCGGCAGATCGGTGTTCTGCTGCAGCTGTTTATAGACTGCCAGGCCGTTGAGCCCCGGCAGGTTGTCGTCGTCCACCACCACCAGGTCGAAGGATTCGCTGCCGCCCTGCATCGCCGTTGGAATCTCTTCGGCGCGCTTACGCACGTCCAGGTGAAAGGGAATCTCGGACTTTTTAAGAGCGCTTTCAATGGCTCGCTGATCGTGGACGCTGTCTTCCACCAGCAGGATTCGAAGTTGAGATGATCGTTTGTTATGGTTCATCTTGGCAAAATATAGAAGCCAAAGGATAAAGGTGAAAGGTGTAAGGTGTAAGGCAAGAGGCTATAGGCAAACGTCAAAATTTATGCCGCCTGCACCTCGTGCCAGACACCCGGTCCGCGACCCGCATTTTTCCGTATCCTTCACTGATCGATCATGACCCGCAGCGGTTGCACCACAAACGCGCTGCTTTCTTCCGCTTGGGGCTCGGAGCCGCACCGAACCGTCCAGCCTCCGGGCCGCCTTCTGAACGATCGCCAGGCCGATGCCGGTGTCTTCAGAAGATCTCTGGCTGTGAAGGCGTTGAAATGTGCGGAAAATCTGGTGCCGGTACTGAAGGGCGATAACGATGCCTTAGACCAAGGCACCCGCGTAACCTCTAATTTAGAATAGCCAATTCCGGCGCGGTCTACAATGCACGGGATGCGCGCCGGAATAAAATACGGGTTTTAGAGTACGCCGGTCGGCACGCTGTTACCGCGCATCATTTCCGAAATTTTTGGCCGACCCCGATAAAAGACCGGAATATGACCGGCGGGTGTTCGCCGGGGTCACCGGTTTCTCGCCAATCAGGCGCAGAACGGCCGGTCGGTCAGGGGTGCGAGCCGCGCGCATGGCGCTCGGGGCTGACCTGGGCGTGGTTGAGGGCGGCCACAAAAGCCACGCCACCGATGATGTTGCCCAGCAGCGCCGGAATGAAGAACCGGAACAGAAAAGAGCCGAAAGACGCCCCGCCCATCATCAGGATGTAGCAGGCACTCACCGACCCGGCGATGATGTGCGCAAACCCGCCAATGCCGACGACATAGGTAATGAGAATAATGATCGTCAAGCGCCCGGTTTCGGCGACCGGCAGCAGCCAGACCATCAGCGCGATCAGCCATCCGGCGAACACCGCGCTGAGCAGCGTAGCGGGAAAGCTCGACGCATAGGCCTTCATCCCGATCGGAACCAGTTCCACGCGCAGTTCCGGTCTGAAATAGCCCATGGCGTGCAGCAGCGCCGCAAACAGCACCGCCCCCGCCAGGTTGGCGCTCAGCACCGCTCCCCACAGGCGCCCGACGTGCACGAGCGTGAAGCGGTTGCGGCGGTGCAGCAGCTGCAAAATCGGCGTGAGGGTGTTCTCGGTGAACAACTGCTGGCGGCCCAGGATGACGATGATAAATCCGATGCAGTAGCCGAACTTCGACACCAGCGGCGTCCATTTCGTCTCCGGCAGGTGGTGCGCCAGGAGGGCCTCCATCAGAAATGAAAATCCCATCGATGTGCCCGCGGCCAGCCCCGACCACAACAGGGCCGCGGTATCTCGTGCAAGTTCATCCTCGCCTTCCCTGCGAATCGCCTCGTAAACGACCGCCGCCTTGGGAGATGAACGCCGCTCGGCATCCTCGAGTTCGATTTCGTTGAGTCCATCCAGGCCGTTTTCATTCGCTTGGGCCGCCATAGGCTGCGGTATTCCATTCCGGTGATTGATGGGTTTTTCTGGCGTATTCTGATTCAATGCCAATTATTGCGCCCGCATTCACAGCGTTGGCGTGCAGGACACCGCTTGATGGCCTTTGCATCTATGGTATGCATGCGGTATGCATTGCCAAGGCGCAGGTGATCAGACGCTGTGAACCATGACATTGCGTTGAGATTCGGAATATTTCAGCGAAAGCTTACAGTTCTCACGCCGATCGAACCGGCCGCCGGCAGCGGTGTTAAAACCCTGGCCGGCCGAACCTTAGAAGCGCAAAATCGCAGCGGCCGCGGCGTGCTCCTCGGGCATGGCTTCTCTATCGAGCGCAAAGACGCTGCCGCCGGCGCGGATCGTCTCCACGACGGCCAGGTCGAGCAGGTCCTCGGCCGCCTCGGCGGCCGCTGCCGCGACGGTCACCTCGTTTTTCTGCCGGTCGAATTTGCCCGGACGGCGCTCGTCGAGGGCCACGAACAGCGTGTCCACCTGCCCGAAGGCGGCCGCGGGCACCACGGCGCGCACGCCGGCGGCCGTGAGTCCCTTGCCGGCCAGCTCGCGGTAGCGTTCTTCGGCCGCCCGCTGCTTTTCTTCCAGGGCCGGGCGAACGATCGCCAAAGCCTTTTCCTGCAGCTCCTCGGCCCGCAGTTCCTCGGGATTGCCGCTGATGACCTCCTTCATCACCCAGCGGTAGGAGGAGACCTCTCTGAAAATAGGCAGCAGGTAGTCGACCCCGGCCAGCACCAGCGGGATTTCCGGTTCGGACAGAATCTTCGCCAGACCGCGGTCGATGTCGCGGCAGTAGCGCAGGATTTCCTCCTTGCTGTCGTCGGTGCCCACCCCGTGGCCGTGGAACATGGCCGGCCGGTCTCCGGCCACATTGGAGGTTCCGGTGTGAAACTGGAGCTGGTAGTGCTTCTCATCGTACTGCAGCGTCTCGGCGATGCCGTCCGGCACCTCGGTGAGCTCTATTTCCACCGCGTCATGCCGCGTGCAGGAGAATAGGCGGACTTCGGCCTGGCTCAGGGCCAGGGTATAAAATCGGCCGTCGGCCATGAAAAGCGGCATCAGCGGCTTTATGGCAAAGCGCCCGGCCACCGTAAGGGACTCCTCGAAGGGCACCGGCAGGCGGTAGAACAAAAAGATTTCCGCAGCGATGAACACTGCCAGCCCCTGGCTGCGGCGGCGCCAGAATTCATCGCTTCCCATCAGGCGCCGCGCCTTGTCGATCATCTCGTAGAGATCTTTTTTTTGTGTGCCGCATTCCTGAACGGCCTTCTCGGCCTGCGCCAGCAGGTTCTTCAAGCGCAGCCGCTGTTTGTCGGTGGTAGCGGTCGCCAGTTCGGTGGGCAAGTATATGGACATGCACATCTCGCTTTGCACATCGCTCAGACGCTTCAGGTCATCCATGGTAAAGTTCTTCATCGCTGTCACCCTTTCTATTTTCGTTTTGACGATGCAGCTTATCAAAGAAGCACGAAGGGGATAATACGATGATTACCGTATTTTACCGTCCCTGCGGGTGTAGTTGCCGGGTAGGTTTTCCTGGTAGTCGTCCGCCACTCTCCTCCGTGGCTTTTCCCAGTCGACCATGAGTGCATCTCTATGCTGGAATGCCCCCTCCAAAATCAAGGAGATTGCCCGCCGCGTGAGTTCTCCCTCAGTCGATCAACATCCGTGGTTCGCTGCGGACAAGGTGATGCCGGGCGAAGAATTGATTGCGTCCGCTTTATGCGAAAGCCTCAGGACGACTTCTTCACGAGTGAGATTTTCGGGTCGATCGAATCAGCCCCCCTTTCCAGACCTCCGGCGGCGTCCGCGGCGGTGGTCCCGCTGCCTGCATGTCGCACGCCGAGCTTGTTGATCAGACTGGCCTGGTAGCCCGCGCCGAACCCGTTGTCGATATTGACCACCGACACGCCGGAAGCGCAGCTGTTGAGCATGCACAGCAGTGCCGCAATGCCGCCGAAGCTGGCCCCGTACCCGATGCTGGTGGGAACGCCGATCACCGGACAGGAAACCAATCCTCCCACGACGCTGGTCAGCGCGCCTTCCATGCCCGCCACCACCACCGCGACATTGGCCCGATACAGATCTTCGCGCACGTTTAAGATCCGGTGAATGCCGGCGACACCGGCATCATAGATGCGATTGACCCGGCTGCCGAGGGTTTCCGCGGTGACGGCCGCCTCCTCGGCCACCGGGATGTCCGAGGTGCCGGCGGTGACAACGGCGATATTTCCCACCCGCTCGATCGAGCGGGGATTGATCACCACGATGCGGGCCACAGGGTGGTATTCGCAGTTCTCGACCACCGTCTTTATGCCCTCGAACACCTCACGGCTGGCCCGGGTCGCCAGAATGTTGTCGTGCTGACGCGCCAGCCGTTGAACGATGCCCTGGGTCTGTTCGATGGTCTTGCCCTCGCAATAGATCACCTCCGAGACCCCGGTGCGCACACAGCGGTGATGGTCGATTCGGGCGTAGCCGAGATTTTCGAACGGCAGTGCTTTGAGCTGGCTCACGGCGGCGTCCAGATCCGTCTGGCCGCTTTGCACCCGTTTCAGCAATTCCATCAGGTGGTGGGTATCCATTGACAACTCCTTCTGCACAGGCGAGGGCATCAGATAATCGGCCCCGGCCCACTCAATCAGCACTCGCTTCATTCAACTGGTTGATCGAGGATTCAGGCAGCTCGACCTCGGTCGCCTCGAGCAATTCCCGCAGCTGCTCCAAGCTGGTGGCGCTGGCGATCGGGGCCGTGACCCCCGGTTGGGCGATCAGCCACGCCAGGGCCGCCTTGACGGGCGTCAGCCCGAGCAGCCGCGCCACCTCGTCCAACGCCTTTAGGATCCGGCGCCCCCGCTCATCCAAATATTTTTTGACCATGTCGGAGCGGGCGCGTCCCGCCAGATCGTCCATCGACCGGTACTTGCCGGTGAGAAAACCGCTGGCCAACGAAAAGTAGCTGATAACGGCCAGCCCCCGTTCCCGACACAGCGCCCTTAACTCCTTTTCAAAATAAGACCGGTCATAAAGGTTGTACAAGGTCTGCAGACATTGGTAGCTCGCGTATCCGTGCTGCTGGCTGACATCGAGGGCGCGGCCCAGCCGCATCGCATCGTAGTTCGATGCACCGATGCACCTGACCTTTCCCTCCCTGATCAACCGGTCGTAAACTTCCAGGGTTTCCTCCAGGGGCGTTTCCGGGTCGTCCACATGCGACTGGTACAAATCGATCGTGTCGGTTTGCAGCCGCCGCAGGGAGTCGTCCACCGCGCGCGTGATGTAGGATTTGGAGAGTCCCTTGCTCCCGGGTCCCATCTCGCTTCCGACCTTGGTGGCCAGGACGATCTTGTCGCGTCGACCGCTGCGCCGCAGCCATTTGCCGATAATTGCCTCCGATTCGCCGCCCTTGTTGCCGGGCGCCCAATGCGAGTAGACGTCCGCCGTGTCGATGAGGTTGAATCCGGCGTCCACAAAAGCATCCAGGAGCTTGAACGACATGGCCTCGTCCGTGGTCCAGCCGAAGACGTTGCCGCCGAAGGCCAGGGGAGCGACCTCGATATCGGTATTTCCGAGCTTTCTTTTTTTCATGACTTTTCTCCTTCCAGCGAAATGGATACATCATTCCGATCTGTGAAACATGGACGGCGATCCGCTACCCGATCCGGCGGCCGTCTTTTGTGTCGAAAAGATACAGCTCGTTTATGTCGAAATCGATGCCCACGACCTGCTTTTCGCGCAGCCCCTTTGGGTCAATGGTTTTGGCCAGGACCTGCCGGCCGTCGAGGTCCAGGTACAGCAGCGCTTCGCTGCCAAGGGAGGTGATAAGGTCCAGACGCGCGCGCCAGACGCCGTCGGCGGCGGCCGTGATGCGGATCTGCTCGGGCCGCAGGCCCAGTTGGACACCGGGCGATGTCCTCGATGCCGGCACACTTCGAGCCGGCGCTGGGCTTTTGCGAGCAGGCCGCCATCGAGCAGGTTCATGGGCAGGGTGCCGATGAAACCGGCCACGAAGCTGTTGGCGGGCCGGTGGTAGATCTCCTCCGGCGTGCCGGTCTGCTGGAGGCGCCCGTCCTTGAGCACGGCGATGCGGTCGCCGAGCGTCATGGCCTCGGTCTGGTCGTGGGTGACGTAGATGGTGGTGACGGCCAGGCGGCGCTGGATCTGTTTGAGTTCGCCGCGCATGCTGGTGCGCAGCAGGGCGTCAAGGTTCGAGAGCGGCTCGTCGAGCAGCAGCACCCGCGGCCGGCGCACGATCGCGCGCCCCAAGGCCACCCGCTGGCGCTGGCCGCCGCTCAGCTCCGCCGGGCGCGCGTCGAGCAGATTCTCGATTTCCAGGGTGGCCGCCGCCGCGCGCACCCTGTTATCGATGTCCCGGCGATCGACCCCGGCGATTTTAAGCGGAAAGGCGATGTTGGCAAAAACGGTCATGTGCGGATACAGGGCATAGCTTTGAAAGACCATGGCGACATCGCGGCGCCGCGGGGGCAGGAACTTTTTGGCGGCAACGGACATCACTTGCCGGTCTCCGATCCAAATGTCGCCCGCACTCGGGTTCTCGATGCCGGCGATGATGTTGAGCAGGGTCGATTTGCCGCAGCCGCTGGGGCCCACCAGGACGAAAAAGGCGCCCGGTTCCACGGTCAGATCGAGGGTCGCGAGGGCCCGGATGCGACCGCGGCGCAGGGTGAAAAAGTCTTTTCTCAGGTTTTTGACGACGATGCCATTCATCCCTTGACGGCTCCCTGGACCAGTCCCTGGACGAGGCGGCGCTGGAAAATCGCCGTCAACAGCACGACCGGCAGCATCGCGATCACCGCGATGGCCATGATGTGGCCCCACGGCAGCTGCCCGTGCAGGCCCTCGAAGAGCGCGATGCCCACCGGGATGGTGCGGGCGCTGTAATCGGTGGTCAGCATGAGGGCGAACAGAAACTCATTGAAGGAATAGATAAAGACCAGCAGCGCCGTGGACAGCGCCCCCGGGGCGGCCAGCGGCAACAGGATCTGGAACAGGATTTGCAGCCGCGAGGCCCCGTCGATCATGGCCGCCTTGTCCAGGTCCAGGGGGATCCGGGCAAAGTAGCTCAGCATGATCCACAGCGCCAGCGCCAACCCGAGGGTGGTGTAGGGAAAAATCAGCGCGGCGCGGGTGTTGATCCAGTCAAGGCCGGCCATCAGCTTGAACAGGTAGCCGACGATGCTGATCTGGGGAAACATCGAAAGCGCCAGCACGCCCACCGGGATCAGGATGCGGCCGAAAAACCGCAGGCGGGTGACGGCGTAGGCCGCGAGGCCGGCCGCCAGCGTGGCCAGCACGGCCGAGGCCGCCGAGACCACCAGGCTGTTGCGCAGGTAGGCCAAAAGGTGCAGCGAATCGTCGGTCAGCACATCGGTAAAATTTTTCAGTGTCGGCGCAAAGGCCACCCCCGGCAGCAAAAAATCCGGTTGGCGGCTGAGACTGACCGCCAGCATCCAGGCGAAGGGCAGCAGGCAGAAGCACAGCAGCGTAGCGGCCCCCGTTATTTTCAGGATCGTCTGCAGGCGCGCTTCGCTCATCGCAGCACCTCGGCAAATCTTCCGACGCGGATGTAGCCCACCGCCAGCAGCCCGGCGAAAAGAAAAACGACCAGCGATATGCTCGATCCGTATCCGAAATCCCCCGAGACGTAATAGCGGAAGGAATACAGCGACAGCGAGGTCGTGGCGCCGCCCGGCCCGCCGCCGGTCAGCACGTACACCAGATCGAAAATGCGGATGGCATCGATGGTTCTGAAAAGCAGCGCGACCGCGATGACGGGCCGCAGCAGCGGCAAGGTGACATACCGGAAGCGCTGCCAGAAATGGGTTCCATCGACCATGGCCTGGCGGTAGAGGTCCTGCGGAATGGTGGAAAAACCCGCCAGCAGGATGATGGTCATAAAGGGCGTGGTCTTCCAGACATCGCTGATGACGATGGCGGCAAACGCGCCGGCGGCAGACCCCAGCCAGTTGATCGGGGCCTCCGCGAGGCCGAGCCGCAGCATCAGAAAGTTGAACAGCCCGAATTCGTAGTTGTAGACGAGTTGCCAGACCCGGGCCGACACCGCGATCGGAATGGCCCAGGGCACCAGCACGACGGTCCGCAGCAGCCCGCGTCCGGGCAGGGCCTCATTGAGCAGCAGCGCAAAGGCCATTCCGAACACCAGCTCGAGACTCACCGATGCCAGGATGAACAGCAGCGTGAAGCGCACGGATTGCCAGAAGTTGACGTCCGCCAGCAGGCGCCGGTAATTTTCGAGGCCGACAAATGTTGCGGGCAAAAACGTCACATCGCGATAGAGGCTCGTCAGGAACGTACCGGCGACCGGAATCAGGACAAACGCCAGGGTGAGCAGCAGCAGCGGCAAATTGAAGAGCCAGGCGACCAGGCCGTCGGTGCCGCCGCCGGATGAGCGGCTATCGTCCGCCATAAAACCCCTCGATTTTGGCAATGTCGCGCTGCATGATGGAAATGGCCTCCGCCGGGGCGCGCTTGCCGGCCAGGCAGGCGTTGACCGAGCGCTGAATGACGCGCGAGACCTGGTCGTAATAGGCCAGGTCCGGCCGGCTGACGGCCTTGGCGACAATGTGCTCGAGCACATCGACATGGGGAACGGCGCGCCGCACCGCCGGCTCGGCATACAGGTCCCTTCGGGCGGAATACCAGCCGAGTTTCAGCATCAGTTTTTTCTGCGTTGCGTGCGAGAGCAAAAATGCAACCAGGCGCCAGGCGGATTCTTTGGCATCCGAGGATTTCGAAATGCCCAGGTGCCATCCGCCCAGGGTCGCGGCCGTCTGGGCGCCGGGACTGTGCGGCAGCGGCGCCAGACCGACCCGGCCGCGCACCGCCGAACCGGGCTGCTGGTGAAGGTTCCAGGCATAGAGCCAGTTGCGCTCGAAAAGGGCGTTGCCGCGCTGGAAGCTGCGGCGGACCTCCTCCTCCTGCATTTCCGTGTAGGTGTTGGGCGGCGAAATGCGGTAGCGCTGGATCAGGTCCTGCATGAACTGCAGCGCGGACAGCGTCCCG
Source organism: uncultured delta proteobacterium (assembly GCA_963779885.1). Taxonomy (GTDB): domain Bacteria; phylum Desulfobacterota; class Desulfobacteria; order Desulfobacterales; family SG8-13; genus JARFQH01. The sequence continues at coordinate 95,136 of CAWAAN010000020.1, forward strand.
CCGCGGGTGAGATCCAGCGCCCCGTCGGCTGTGAGACCGCCGCCGTGGGTGGCGGCAAATTCGAGAAAAGTGCACACCAGCCCCTCGTATTGGGCCCCCTGCCAGATGAATCCGTTAAAGCCCGGGTTGCGGCGGCGTTCTTCCTCCTGGGCATGGAGGGATTGTTGCACCAGCGCCTCCCAGGTCACCGGCGGCCCCTCGAAACCGTAGTCCTGCAGCAGGTCCGTGCGATAATACAAAACGCCCACATCCATAAACGCCGGCAGGGCGTAGTAAATGTTTTCGTGGCGGTCGACGGCCTCGATCACGCCGGGAAAAAAAAGCCGGGGCTGCACGGGCGAGTCGTCGGCGAAAAAGCGGTCCAGGGGTTCCAGCCAGTGCGACTGCACGAACTGTTTGACCCAGATGATGTCCATCAGAGAACACGTCCGGGTCCGGCCGCGCGGAGGCCAGGGCGATCACCAGCCCCTGCTTGCGCTGGTCGGTGGCGGCCGGCTGGCGGATGACCTCGACCGCGATCCCGGCGCTCGCCTCGAACTCGGCCACCAGTTCCTCCCAGTAGTCGACCTCCTGGGGCGCGCCGCCGACCCAAAAGGTCAGCCGTTGTTTTTTCTCGGAGCACCCGGACGGCAGGAGCAAAAGCGCGGCCAGGAAGATGCAGCCGGACATCCGCAGGCAAAGAGCCGCCAGGCGCTTCAAGGCGACTCGAATCAATAGCGGCCCTGGTCGTGATTTGATGTTCACTGATGCCTGTCTCCTCCAAGGAAGCAGATACCGGATGCCGATTTTCAGGCAAACTGTTGGAACACGCTATCGTAAACCGGCCCCAATGTCCAGGAGCATCCGGATCAGTTGTCCGGTTTGGAGGCCTTCCTGATCCGCTTCAGGACGTACTGGCGGCAGTCGTCATCACGGCCTCCGCAGTCGATATTCTCCAGGGGCACTTCGGCACGGGCCGAATGCTTGTGGCCGCCGGCGGAGCCCACCTCGCCGAACAGCTCCTGGGCCAATTTCCCGGCATTGCGCCTGAAGCCGGCATTGCGGAAGATGACGATGAGGCGGTGGTCGTGGACGCCGGAGGCGATGCTCCAGGTGGCTTCGACCATCCTGACGAAGAAATCGGCCACCTGCACCAGGGTGTCGGGCTTTTGCACCCGGCCCATGTGCACAACGGCCGTCTGGTTGACCAGCTCCAGGGCCTGCATGGCTTTCTGCAGGCGGGTGAGCATGTGGCGGGTTATCTCCGAGGATTCGATTTTCTTGATGATGTTCAGATTGGCGTAATCGTAGAGGTAGCGAAAAGCGATCATGTCCCGGGCCACTGTCGCGCGCACGAAATCATTGGTGTCGGTCTTGATGGCGTGGAAAAGGGCTGTGGCCAAGCGCGGTGAAGGATCGATCTTGGCGGCTCTGAGGTACTCGGTCATCAGGGTCGCGTTGGCGCCGTATTCTTCCCGTATGTCGATGAACCGTGCACTGAGGCCTTCGGTCGGCGGATGGTGGTCGATAATCATGTCGAAATCGATCCCGGCAAAGCGCTCGCTGTGGGACGGCTGCGAATCCACGATGGCCCACTTGCTGAAGTCTGATTTTTTGAGGTCGCGGATGTGCCGATTGCGGATGTTGAGCAGCCTGATAAAGGTCAGGTTGTCGGCGCGGTCGATCCGGTTGATGCGGAAAATGCGCACCGGTTTCACCTTGCGCCAGAACAGGCGCTTGAGGGCCATCGCGCTGGCCAGGGCATCGGGATCGGCGTTGACCAGAATGGCCAGGCTGTCGCCGGAACCGGCCACAGACTTCAGCTTTTCGACTTTTTCCGCCGCCGATACCGATTTACCGAACGATGTTTTCATTAAACAGTCCCCTGTCGACTTGGTGGGTTTTTAGGTTCGCTCGGATATTGGGTTCGTTTAGTTTATTGAGTTTATAGAGTTTATTGTGTTGGTTGAGTTGGTTGTGTCCTTAAATAGTTTGCAACCTCTTTGATCTTTTATAAACTCGAGCAGTTCTCCAACGCTTCACAACTACTGTACAAGTAAAATGTAAGTTCTGTCTGAGTCTATTCAACTGCGGTGTTCAGAAAAGTCGATCGTGAGCCTTTAACCTTTAACCCTGCACCCTTCTCATTCACCCATGCCAATTCCGCTTAGATTTAGAGCAGCTCCGCTGCGTTCCATGAATTTTTCGCAGAAAAATTCAGTTATGCACCCGATTACCACCCCAAATGGGGGCTGAGCGGTATTTATTTTGGACCGCCCGCGCCTGAAGATTAAAATTGTCAAAAGTGGTATGACTGCCATAGCCATAACGCAGTAAACCCCCTATCGGACGTAAAACCCTATCAATGGAGGCCAATGATATGAACGATGTACGCAGACTGCAGGAAATCGCCCGGACGGTCCGCTATCTTATCTTAAAGACCACGACGGCCGCCGGTTCGGGTCATCCGACCTCATCTTTGTCGGCCACCGACCTGATGTGCGGCCTGATGTTCGGCGGCACTTACCGTTACGATCTCGAACAGCCGGGACATCCCAACAACGACCGTCTGATTTTCTCGAAAGGCCACGCCGCGCCCCTGCTCTATGCCCTGTGGGTGGCGTCCGGCAAGGTCACCGAGCAGGAGGCCATGACCCTGCGCCAGTTCGGCAGTCCCTTCGAGGGCCATCCGACATACACCTTCCACTATGCCGAAGCCGCTACCGGTTCTCTGGGTCAAGGGCTCTCCATCGGGCTGGGCATGGCCCTTAACGCCAAATACGTCGACGGCCTGCCCTACCGCACTTATGTGCTGCTGGGCGACAGCGAAATGACCGAAGGCTCGCAGTGGGAGGCCGTGCAGCTGGCCCGGCACTACCGCCTGGACAACCTGGTGGGAGTCCTGGATGTCAACCGCCTGGGCCAGCGCGGGGAAACCCTTTACGGGCACGATCTCGATGCCTACCGGCGGCGCATCGAGGGTTTTGGTTGGCAGACCCGCGTCATCGACGGCCACGACATGGAACAGGTCCTCACGGCGTTCAGGCCCGAGGGCCTCGAACCCGACCGTCCGCTGATGATCATTGCCCGGACCGTGAAAGGGAAAGGTGTTTCCTTCCTGGAAGACAAGGATGGCTGGCACGGCAAAGCGCTGGACGAGGACCAGTTGGCCACTGCCTTAAGTGAATTGGGCGATGTCGATCCCGAGCTGCGCGGGGCCGTGGCCATGCCCGAAGACCGCATGCCCGAACCGCGGACGCCCGAAGCGGCGAAACCGGCAAACTACACGGCCGGCGAAGGCCTGGCCACCCGCAAGGCTTACGGCAATGCACTGGCACGCCTGTACCCGGCCTATCCCAACATCGTGGTGCTCGATGCCGAAGTGAGCAACTCGACCTACAGCGAGACATTTAAAAAGGCCTGGCCGAAGCGGTTCTTCGAAATGTTCATCGCCGAACAGAACATGGTGGGCACCGCCTGCGGTTTGGCGGGTCGCGGCAAGATACCGTTTGCCTCGACCTTCGCGGCTTTCTGGTCCCGCGCCTTCGACCAGATCCGGATGAGCCAGTATTTTATCTCCAACGTCAAATATTGCGGCTCGCACGCCGGGGTGGCGATCGGCCAGGACGGCCCGTCCCAGATGGGCCTGGAAGACATCGCCATGTTCCGCACGCTGAACGGCAGCGCGGTGCTCTATCCCGCGGACGCCGTTTCTTGCGAAAAACTGGTCGAAGAGGCTGCGCGGTATCTTGGCCCGGTGTATATTCGCACCACGCGCAGCACCACCCCGATAATTTACGCCGCCGATGAGCAATTTCCGGTCGGCGGCAGCAAGGTCCTCAAGCACAGCGACCAGGATAAAGCCACCGTCATCGCGGCCGGCATAACCCTGCACGAGGCGCTCAAGGCCTATGACGAATTGCGAAAGGAAGACATATCCATCCGGGTCATCGATCTTTACAGCGTCAAGCCGCTTGACACGGAAACGCTGAGGGCGGCGGCCGACGAAACCGGCCGGATCGTCACGGTCGAAGACCACTATCCGGCGGGCGGCATCGGTGAAGCCGTGGCCGCAGTGCTCGGCAATCATTCAGTGCCGGTGTACTCGCTGGCGGTGGGCAGGATGCCTAAAAGCGGTCCCCCGGAGAAGCTGCTGCAGTTCGAGGAGATTTCCAAGGAGGCGATCGTCACTAAGGTCAAGGAGATCATCGGCCGGCCCAGCGGCTCTCAAGCGGCCCCGCCCGACGTGTGTACCAAGGCGCCGGAAATGGCCGAACACCAGCGGCTCTCCGATCTCGATATGCCCTGCGACGACGGCCGCAGCGGCAAGCTTTGACAACTCCCCGCCAGAAAATTTCCCGCGGCTAAACGACGAAGCGCCCGCGGGGGTCCGCGAGCGCTTCGGTTGTTTTGCCGGCTCAGAAACTCATTCAGGGATCGAAAACGAATCAGTGCCTTAAATGAAACGAGGACGAGCACTCAGCAGTGCCAACCGCGATCTTTTTAGGCCATTCTGAGTGCCCGAACTCCTGAAGTGTCAGCTTTTCAGTTTTGCCTGTAAATCGATCTGAGTTCCCGCCAGTGCTTTGGACACGGGGCAGCCCTCTTTGGCCGCCTGCGCCTGCCTTTCGAATTCGGCGCCATCGATGCCGGGGACATCGGCCTCGGTGTGAAGTTCGATGCGACCGATTTTGAAGCCCTCACCGTCCTTTTCCAGTGTCACCTCGGCCCGCGTATTGATTTCCTTGGGCGGATGCCCCGCTTTTTCGAGGAGCATCGACAGCGCCATCGAAAAACACCCGGCGTGAGCGGCGCCGATCAGCTCTTCCGGATTTGTGCCGGCGGCGTCCTCGAAGCGGGTTTTGAAGGAGTAGGCGCCTTCGAAAGCGCCGCTACCCAGCTTCATGACGCCCTTGCCCTGCTGAAGCCCCCCTTCCCATCTGGCCTGCGCACTTCTTTTCGGCATGAGATGTACCTCCCTGGGCCCTTCGTTTTTTATTTTAGTGGTTGAACGGAAACCTGTTTTTCATCACCCTTGACGGGGGAGGGCCGCCTGCATCCCCCTCCCCCAGCCCCTCCCAACTCGGGGAGGGGAGTTTTCGGTCAGGCATTCCTTAGGCTGCGCCGACTTGAGTGTATACAGTGCGGTAATCGGCATACAGGTCGTGAACGCGGCGCTTGAGTTGTTTGATCCGCTTGGAGTCCTCTTCGTTGGACCACCGCGGCTCGCTGATTGAAAAGAGCGCATTGCTCAGATCGTCAATGACATGCTGGGTCGCCTCGCACCATTCGTCCGTGCAGACGCCGGCCATGTCCGAGGCCTCCTTGATGTCCTTTTCGAGATTGTCGAGCGCCGTGTCCAGGGAGTCGAGATAGGTTCGCCAGGCGTTGACGTATTCCTGCTGCATTTCATCTTTGGGCATCGACATGGTACATCTCCTTTCCGATGAATATTCGTCCTTTGCAACGATTTCGTTTAGCCCACGAATTGATTTTAAAAAGTGCCATGATTCATCCATGCTATTTTGCATGCCTCAGTAGAACAAACGGAAAACTTCTCATTAACCAGTTGATTTTGTTTGTTTCGCCATGGGGTAAACGATGTATATTGAGCGTCACCCAAGGGTATGATCCACCACCTTTTTTGCCAAAGAATCCGCGCCGGCGAAAATCTCGTTGCAGCGCCAGACGCCGGCTCGAGGATGAGGACCCCTACAGCCTGGAATATACCCAAATACGGTCAAGACCGTATTTTATCCGGCGGGAAGGCCCGATACTGTCGGCGTGCATCTTGACCGATGATCACTGGGGATACTTCCCCTGGCAAACCGCACAACCAAAAGCGACAAAGGAGGATCAGATGGGAAAAATGGGGGAACTGTATCAAACGGCGGATTGGAAATCTGAAAAACACGTTCCGGTCATCGAGTGCATGGACAGCGTCAAGGCCGATGAGACCTTCGAGGTCAAGGTGTCGCTCGGAAAGGAAGTGGCCCACCCCAACACCACCGAACACCACATCCGCTGGATCCAGCTGTATTTCAAGCCGGAGGGTGACAAATTTGCCTACCAGATCGGCAATTTCGAATTCTGTGCACACGGCGAATCGGCCGACGGGGCCGACAAGGGGCCTGTTTACACCAATCACAGCGCCACTGCCAGCCTGAAAATCAAGAAAGCGGGAACGTTGTTCGCCACCGCGTTCTGCAACATTCACGGCCTGTGGGAAAATTCGAAGTCCCTGTCGCTGGGGTAACCACGCGCGGCGCCGGTGTCCGGCTCCCTACCTTTGCAGGTTTTCTTCTGTTCCGGTGCCGGCGCCCGCTTGATTCACGCGCTCCTTCTCCTACGTTCCGCTGGTTCTTTCCGGCGACAGCCGATCGGGCGGCTGAATCGGTTCGCCGGTGTCAAGGGCGGTATAGGTGTCCACGTCCTCGTTTTCACCCTCCATCAGAATCTCCTTTGCCGGTGTTTCGATGCGTGACGTTCCGGGATTTCTTTCCGGCGTTCCCAAGGCTGGCGATCGATTCTGACATTTTCCACAAACCGGGTGTATCCCAGCGTGTCGGAAACGATCTCCCACAGGATTTCACGACTGCCTTCAGCGGGCAGCACCCCGGTGGCACGGATCACGCCGTCCCGGCAGTCGAGGTCGAGTTCTTCCATCTCCACCCGGCCGTCCCGTGCCAATGTATCCAGCACGGTTTCCCGCATCTCTGCATCGCTTTGGCTGCCGATGCCCTCTCGAGGTCCTCGTTTGGCCTTTCCGATAGCCGGATGATTCCAGCTTTTCCGCACATGGCCGGCAGAAAGGCGTCCATGGGATCACTTTTAGCCGCGCCATGGCAATCGGCTGCCCGCATCGCTCGCAGTCTCCGTAACGGTCCGCATCGATTTTATCGAGCGCGGCGTCGATTTGCCGCAGCCGGCCGTACGCGAGATCCGCAATGGCGTTGACGCCGCGCGAAAGGTTTGCCTTCTCGGCCCTTTCCTCCCGTTCTATTTCCGGTTCCTGCAGGTCCTGCCAGGACTGATTGGCCGTGTTTCTCGTGGCCGCCACCTCGCCCCGGCGCAGCAAAAGGTGTTGACGGATATCTCTTAGAATCCCCTCGTCCATCATGATGCCCTCCTCGTGAAGGTAAGGAATATGTGCTAAAAAAAACCGATCCAATCGATACTCTTACAATGACCACTTCCCGGGGAGAGTGCAAATGACTTCCGTGCCCAAGACGGCGAAGGAAGGGTTCAGTTGTTTTTCATGCAAGGCCGGAATGCTGCACATCTTTCATGAAAAATACAGTGTCAACCCTATTAGCCGGATAACGCGGCCCTACCATAAGGAAAATGATGAAAAAAAGGAGATTATCAATGGCTGAATACTCGCAGATCGAAAAAAAGAGACTATGGGAAATGGCTAAAAACGGCCATAGCGCGGAAGAACTCCAAAAAGAATTCGACATTCGTGACATGGCCGCTCTGAAGCAGATCATGCAGGAAATGATGCGCGAAACCGGCGAATCGGTCGTCATCCCCGGCCTGGTCGGACGCGCCGCCCTGCGGGCGGAGTATACGTCCGAAGGAATCCGGATCAGTCCGGACATGCTCGATGGCACGGGCTTCAAGTCCGGCGACGAGTTCGATCTGAAAGTGACGGACTCCGGCATATCGCTGCAGAAACGACTCCCGTAATGGAAACACAAAAAGACAATCAAGATGGTGCTCCAACCGCCGTGGCTGGCGTACATTTTGCCGCTGGCGGCCACGTCGATTTTGTTGTGGTGTCTTTTGGCTGCACCTTTGGCGGCGATAATCGACTGAAATCCCACGATAGGCTTTAAGATGGTGGTTTTTGCAAGGCCTGGGGGTGGGGAGGCGGCTGCATATGGTCATACACCAACGATCGGTTACATGGCCAAAACCGTTAGAATTAAGCCTGTTGCCGTTTACCGGCGGGCCCTTCACCTGAACGGAGGCCTTGACCAGGAGGCCGCTTTTTTGGCGCGATCTGTCGGCCGACCGATTGCGCCGGTGCGCAATTGACTGCAATGAGTCCAAATTTAAAGCAATCATCGGTTCTTCGCCTCCAGATCCTCGTGCTTACCGCTTAAAATACCGCTAAATAGTGTGTTACCCCCATTTACCGATTTGGCCAAAAGGATGAATGATAGGGGCACCAACAGGCAGAGGAAGGACAAGCCAAATGCCCCGTAAAGAGGCTAATTTTTCCTTGGCAAAACTGGATGACCCGAACCCCTATCAGGTGGAGAAGACATCATGAGAACGCTGACTGAATTGGAACCCAGTACGACGGCCCAGATTTATTTCCGTGATTTAAGGCAGCACAAATTACTCGATCGGGAGCAGGAAAAAGTTCTCGCACGGCGTTTTCGCCAACAAAACGACCAGGAGGCCCTGGGGCAGCTGATCAACGGCAATCTGCGCCTGGTGGTGAAAATTGCAAAAGGCTTCTGGACCGGCAATGGGGTGTCATTCACGGATCTGATCCAGGAGGGAAACATGGGCCTCGTTCAGGCGGCCCGCAAATTCGATCCCGTTAAAAAAGTGAAGTTTTCCTACTACGCCAGCTTCTGGATCAAGGCTTACATCCACAAGTACCTCATGAACAACCATCGCAGCGTGCGTATCGGCACGACCCAGTCCCAGCGCAAGTTGTTTTACAATTTCAAAAAGACCAAAACGAGCCTGATGCAGGAGGGTGTCCAGCCGACGGCCGAAGAAATCTCGAAACGATTGAACGTGCCGATAAGAGACGTGATAGAGATGCAGCAGCGCCTCGAACATCCCGACATCTCCCTGAACGACCCGCTGCGCAGCCGCGAGCATGAAGAAATTGTGGACAAGCTGATTTCGTCGGCGACGGCGGCTGATGAAAAAATCGAGGAACACCAACTGCAGGCGCTGGTGCGCGATAACGTCCGGGAATTCAAGAAGCAGCTCGATCACCGCGAAAAAGAGATTCTCGAACGCCGCATACTGGCCGTCCAACCGGTGACGTTGAAAGTTCTGGGAAATGAATACGGCGTGTCGCGGGAAAGAATCCGGCAGGTGGAGAGCCGCATCATCGAGAAATTCAGAAATTATCTTTTAAAAGAGCTTCCGGATATCGAACGCTATTTCAACAACTAAAAAAAGCATGCCTGTGCGAATGTTATTCCGTACGGATCAGATCGCTTGTTTCGATGCCGGGGGCCATGAAATTCCTTGCGACGGCACCGGCCAGGATGGCGACCTGCGCTGCGGAGATGATTGGCCGGAGCCGCGCTTTGTTGTCGATGAGGCGGTTGTCGTCGATCGCCTGACCCAATTGATGTGGAGCCGCCATGCCGCGCCGGAAACCTTCCCGGCAACCTGGGATGAGGCGCTTAGAACCATCGACCGGATGAACCGGCACTTTTGGCTGGGCTACGTGGACTGGCGTCTGCCCGCATACCGGGAACTTTTCAGCCTGATCAGCCATCGAAACATCAACCCGGCGCTTCCGGACGCGCACCCGTTTGAGGAGGTGTTCCCCGGATATTTTTGGACGGCGACCACCTGCAGTCGTCTGCCGCGCGAAGCCTGGTACGTGCACCTGGGCGGCGGCAGGGTTTTCAAGGGAATGAAGCACGGCTCATACATGCTCTGGCCCGTGCGAACGGATGCTCCGTCCGCAACGGGCAGCGGATCGGCGGATCGGCCGGTCAACATTCCGGACGCAAACCCCTGCGGGCGGACGGCGCCGGGCGCCGGGTCGGCGACGAGATGGAAAGAAGGCGGCGATGAATTGGTAAGAACCCTGACCGACCGGGCCAATCATCTTACCTGGTGCTGGCATTTAAAGCAAAGTACAGCACCCGTGAACTGGGACGCTGCCCTTGACATCACCGGCAGGTTGAACCGCTTGGCCGCGGCGGGCTGTGCCGACTGGCACCTGCCGAATGTCCGTGAAGCCGCCGCCCTGGTGGATCTCCAGCAGCACTCTCCGGCGCTGCCCGAACCCTTTCGAGCCATCATCCCTGCTCAAGCCGGATTCTGGACGTCTACTTCGAGCGCGCTCGACCCGCGCTATGCCTGGGTGCTTGTATGCGCAAGACTAGAAATAACACAAATTACTCGATCGTGAGCAGGAGAAAATTCTCGCGCGGCGTTTCCGCCAGCAAAACGACCAGGAAGCCCTGGGCCAGCTGATCAACGGTAATTTGCGCCTGGTGGTGAAAATCGCCAAGGGTTTCTGGACCGGCAACGGGGTGTCCTTCACCGACTTGATCCAGGAGGGCAACATGGGCCTCGTGCAGGCGGCCCGGAAATTCGATCCCGTCAAACAGGTCAAGTTTTCCTACTACGCCAGCTTCTGGATCAAGGCTTACATCCACAAGTACCTGATGAACAACCATCGCAGCGTGCGTATCGGCACGACCCAGTCCCAGCGGAAATTGTTTTACAACTTCAAAAAGACCAAAACGAGTCTGATGCAGGAGGGCATCCAGCCGACGGCCGAAGAAATTTCGAAACGTCTGAACGTGCCGAAAAGAGACGTGATAGAAATGCAGCAGCGCCTCGAACATCCCGACATCTCCCTGAACGACCCGCTGCGCAGCCGCGAGCATGAAGAAATTGTGGACAAACTGATTTCGTCGGCGACGGCGGCCGATGAAAAAATCGAAGAACACCAACTGCAGGAGCTGGTGCGGGAAAATGTCCGGGAATTCAAGAAGCAGCTCGATCCCCGCGAAAAAGAGATCCTCGAACGCCGCATCCTGGCCGTCCAACCGGTGACGTTAAAAGTTCTCGGCAATGAATACGGCGTGTCGCGCGAAAGAATCCGTCAGGTGGAGAGCCGCATCATCGAGAAGTTCAGAAATTATCTATTAAAAGAGCTTCCGGATATCGAACGCTACTTTAACAACTAACGTGTCGCCAATTACTCCCCTGTACCCAACCCTGGAAACTCTCCCGGGGAGGCGGCAGTGGAGAGCCACGTGCCGCGACTGATGAAACAGCCAAAACCTCTATGTTGAAGCCGGTGGAAGCAGCAATCACGTGCAAACGTTTTTCCGAACGGATCAGATCGATTGTTTCGATGCCGATGGCCATAACATTTCATGTGACGGCACCGGCCAGGATGGAGACCTGCGCTGCGGAATCCCGTGGCCGGAGCCGCGCTTCATTGTCGAGGAGACGGTTGTCGCGGATCGCCTGACACACTTGATGTGGAGCCGCCATGCCGCGCCCGAAACTTTCCCGGTGACCTGGGAAGAAGCGTTTAGAGCGATCGACCGCATGAACCGTCACTCCTGGCTGGGCCATGCGGACTGGCGCCTGCCGGAGTACCGGGAACTTTTCAGCCTGATCAGCCATCGCACCCTCAACCCGGCGCTTCCGCACCCTCACCCTTTCGAGGATGTGTTCTCCGGATACTACTGGACCTCGACCACCTGCAGGCGCCTGCCGCGCGAAGCCTGGTACGTGCACCTGGGCGGCGGCAGGGTTTTCAAGGGCATGAAGCACGGTTCCTACATGCTCTGGCCCGTCCGAACGAATGCCCCCGCGCGCGAAGGATTTTCGGATGGTCACGTCGCCGTTCCGGACACGGACGCTTCCGGAACCATCGACCGGACGGTGCCTGGCGCCGATTCGGCTTGGCGATGGAAAGAAGGCGGCGCTGGCGCCGTTAAGACCCTGACCGACCGCGTCAATCGCCTGACCTGGTGTTGGCATTCGGAACTTTCTGCGGCACCTGCAAGCTGGAACGACGCCCACGACCTCGCCTGCAGGCTGAACGACCGGGCCACAGCGGCCTGTACCGACTGGCACCTGCCGAACGTACGTGAAGCCGCCGCCCTGGTGGATCTTCGGCACCATTCTCCGGCGCTGCCGGACCCCTTCCGAGCCGTCGTCCCCACCCAGGCCGGCTTCTGGACCTCCACCACGAGCGCACTCGACCCGCGCTATGCGTGGGTGCTGTACGCGCAGGACGGCGCCGTGGGCGTCGGCTACAAGATCAAGCCCGACTTCCAGGTCCTGGTCGTGCGAACCACCGACGCGGACAACAACAAATTCGAAATCTAAATAAAAAAAGAACGGTGACCCCTTGAACCTTGTACCTTGTACCCTAAACCCTCTCTTTACTTATACCCTGAACCTCGTACCTTGAACCTTATACCTTATACCCTGAACCTCGTACCCTGAACCTTGTACCCTCTCCCTCATGTCTTATTCACCAGGTCATACAGCAGGCTCTTCTTCTTCATCAGCTCTTCGTAAGTTCCCATTTCCTCGATGCGCCCGGCTTTCATGACGGCGACTTTGTCGTAGCCCTCGATGATGTCCAGCCGGTGGACCACCGCCACCAGGGTGCTTTTGCCCTTCCAGCGCGATTCGAGCACTTTCTGAACCCGGTCCTGGGATTGATTGTCCAGGCTGGCGGTGGCTTCATCCAGAAGAAGAATCGAAGGCTTCTTCAAAAATGCCCGCGCCAGGGCCAGTTTCTGCCGCTGGCCGCCGGAAAGGTTGTCGCCCCCGCGGCCGACCTCGAACTTCATTCCGATCTCAAGCACCGCCTCCAGCAGCGCCTCTTCCACCAGCAGCCGGTTGATGTTCCGGTGGATCCGGTTTTTCACACCGGCGTCGTCGGAGGTAATCCGGCCGAAAATGATGTTCTCTAAAAGGGTGGCGCCGGGAATGTAGGCATCCGGTTTGTAAAAAATCACGTCGCCGGGGGCCTCTTCTTGCAGCGTTTTCATCAACACCGGCCGCGCCGCCACGATGCGGCCGGTCAAGGATTCGGAAAGGGCGACCATGTCGTGGACGGCCGGTATATACCGCAGGGACAGCCCGAGAAGCCTGCGGCGGTGGTTTTCGGGCAAATTTTGCGGAGAAAGCTTCGCCGCTTTCTTAACCGCCTGCTGCAGGGATTCCATTTCCTCGTAGAGAACCGGTATGTTGCGGGGTAAAATAGTCATGTGTCCGAAACCATCGAGGACCCTTTCGCCGAAGCGATGGCCCACGTCGATCAGGGGCTCCATCAATTGCTCCTCGAGCAAAAATCGGGTAAAGATAGTGTTGCGCGCGAGCTTTTCTTCACTGAATCGTCTTTCTACCGCAGTACCGAACAAGAGATTCTCGGCGATGCTCGCGTGATGCAGGTAGCGAGTCGCATCGAATACTTCCACATCGCCTTTCGCCTCGTCGGCATATGTGTCGTGAAATTCGTCGCGGACCTCCAGAACGGCGCTTTGAAGATGCCGGTGGGTTTGCGGATCGAACCGCGCCGCAAGACCGAAACCCAGAATATCGATAAACAGGCCCGTTTGCTGCAGCACCTCGATCTGTTCGTTCAGATCCGGCAACGTGTTCCGATCCGCTTCGTTCGAGAACCCGATCACGGCCCGGCAGGCGTAAAGCAGGTTTTCCTGTATGCTGCCGCTGAAAATGGCTGGGGATTGAAACACGAAGCCGATATTGGCGCTCAGATCGCTGCGTCCGAGTTCTGAAATACTTTTGCCGTCCAGCTCGTAGTGACCGTCGAAAATCGGGTACAACCCCATCAGACAGTTGACCAGCGTGCTCTTGCCGCTGCCGGAACCACCCACAAGGGCCATGTGTTCGCCGGGCGCCAGGGAAAACGAGACCCCCTGAAGCAGCGGTTTGCCCTCGGCGGTGGCAAAAAACAGGTTGTCGACCGCCATCCGTCCCTCCAGGCGAACGAGGTCACCATCGACCGGTTTCGGGTCTTGTTCGGTCTCCACGGCATAATAGTCCATGGTCCGCTGGTAGGTGACCGCCGCGGTCTGATACACTTGATAGAAGCGGATGAGTTCTTTCCAGGGAACGTAGAGTTTTTCCTGGGCCGATAGAAAGGCCACCAGCGCTCCGAGTTCCAGGCGGCCGTTGATCGCCAGGTACCCGCCCAGCGCGAAAATGAGAAAACGGCTGAAGTTGGTGAAGAGATTGTTGACGACTTTCACGGCAAACCGGTAAATATTCCAGATGATGCGGATTTTTCGGAGCCGTTCGATCCGTTCCCCCAGGTAGCCGCTTTCGATGTTGAAGGCGGCGTTGGCTTTGATTTCATGTATTCCTTCGACGGTTTCCCCTATTCTGCCGGAATAACTGCGGTTGGCGTCTACTCTTTTTTTATTGTAGTGATTGACGCGTTTTTGAAGCGGCGGGACAATCAGCAGCACGGCCGGGTAAATGCTGAACGAGACCGCCGCCAGAAGAGGGTTGAGCCAGAACAGGTAACCGGCGAAGGCCAGCAGCGTCAGCACATTGGACAGGGGCACCGCGACCGCCATACCCACGAAATCACCGGCCGTGGCCAGCTCGCTCGTCATGGAGGAGACGATCAGGCCCGACTGAGTTTTACGGAAAAAAGACTGCGGGAGGGTGAGAATGTGACCATAGAGCTGGCGGCGCATCTCGGCCAGGGTGTTCTGGCCGATGACGCTCTGCAGGGCGTTGATGCCGAACTTCAGCCCGCTGGCGGTGACGAAGGCCGCCAGATAAATGCCGCAGTACAGCACCAGAAGATCGACGTTTTTCAGCTCGATGGCCTCGTTGACGATCCTCTTCTGCATCTCGAGCGGCACCACCCGGGCAATGACGGCGACGACGACGACCAGCAGCAGCAGCAGCTGCAGCTTGAGATTGCGTCCCAGGGCCCATGAAAAAAGAGAACGGTTGACGATCGGAATCCTGCGGTTGTCCATGGTCTGTCACCAAGGGGGTGCGTGGGTGAACCTAAGGTCTCGCAAAAAAAAGCTGGTTTTTTCGGGTGGCGAGGCGCCCGTCCAGCAGGCGAAAAATCGCTTGACCATCATATCATCCCCCTCGCCCCTGTACATGGGGGTTTTGCGGTACACCCCATCGTGACGTACGGTATAGGCTCCGGCAGCAGGACAATTTTCGAGGATTCTGCGGGAGGCTTTGGAAGGCGGACGCTGGGGTCGCGCAACCTGCCCGGCGCTGCGGGAAAGATGGGTCTTTTTTGCCAATATCAGCAATCCGCAGTATTTACGACCCGCGGCGCATGCATTAGGGTGGTATGAAACGAAACCCATAATAAATGAGGGATTCTGCCGATGAACTGCCCCCAATGCCGGCTGCCGCTGCAAAAAAGTCACCTGGGAGACGCGGCCATCGAGGAGTGCCCGCAATGCCGCGGCATCTGGTTCGATCCGAATACAATCGACGAGGTGAAAGATGACATCGCACCGGACCTGCGCTGGATGGATTTCGAGCTGTGGCGCAAAAACGCCGACTTCCAGGTGCTGTCCGACCCTTTGCACTGTCCCCGCTGCACCGACATCGCCTTGACGACGGTTTCCGAAAGCGAGTCGGGCATTTATATTAAATTCTGCACCCGTTGCGGCGGCAACTGGTTGAGTGCCGCGGATCTCACCAGAATAATCAGCGAACTCGACGCCGAGGCCGACCACCGCAGTGCCGCGGACTATTTCAGGGAGAGTTTCAGGCAGGCCGGCGAACTGCTGACCGGCAAGGGAGACACGATGTCGCAGTGGCAGGATTTAAAGGCGGTTCTGCGTCTTTTCAAGTACCGGGTCTTCGTCGAGAACCCGCAGCTGAACACGCTCATGAAAGGCCTCCAGAAAACGCTTCCCCTGTGACAAGAAGATCGACATGAACATCTGCATGTTCACCAACACGTTTTTGCCGCATGTCGGCGGCGTGGCCCGCTCGGTGCAGTTTTTTGCGGAGGATCTGATCGAGGGGGGGCACCGCGTTCTCGTGGTGGCCCCCACCTACACCGACCATGCCGAACCGGCGCGGAGCCGGCCGCAGGTCCTGAGAGTCCCGGCGATCCAGCATTTTAACGGCAGCGACTTTTCGGTGCGGATTCCGCTGCCGCTTTATATCGATCAGGAAATAGAAGCGTTCGTCCCGGACATCGTGCACAGCCATCACCCGTTTCTGCTGGGCGATGCCGCCGTTAGAGTGGCGCGAAAGCGAAGCCTGCCGCTGGTCTTTACCCACCACACCCTCTACGAGCAGTACACGCACTATGTGCCGCTGGAGTCGGAAGCGTTGATCGGTTTCGTGATACGGCTCTCGACCATGTACGCCAATCTCTGCTGTCAGGTGGTCGCGCCGAGCCGCAGCATCGCCGACCTGATTCACCGGCGCGGCGTCAACCGGCCGATCGCGGAAATCCCCACCGGTGTGGACGTGTCCTTTTTTGCCGCCGGCGACGGCCCAAAATTTCGTCGCGAGATAAACCTGCCCGAAGATACCTTGGTAATCGGCCACCTCGGCCGCCTGGCCCCCGAAAAAAACCTTTCCTACCTGGCCGAGGCCGTGGCCCTGTTCATGGCGAGCGCACCGGGGGCCCATTTTCTGGTGATTGGAGATGGACCCAGCCGCTCAGACATCGAGCGGATTTTCACGGACCGGCACCTGGCGGACAGACTGCACCTGGCCGGCGAAGCCTCCGGCGATCGCCTGAGAGACGCGTACGGCGCCATGGATCTTTTCGTGTTCTCGTCCAGGTCCGAAACGCAGGGAATGGTGCTGGTCGAGGCCATGGCGGCCGGCAAACCGGTCATCGCCCTGGATGCCTCCGGCAGTCGCGAAGTCGTCCGGGACAAGGAAAATGGCCGCCTGCTGCCGGCCGATGCATCGCCCAAAGACTTTGCCGCGGCAATTCAAGGGTTTCAGTCAGAGCCCGGCCTGTCAGAAAAATGGGCTGACGGCGCCCGCCGGACAGCGCAACGATTTTCCCGCCGTGCGTGCGCCGAAAAAATGGAAGCCCTCTACCAAGAGGTGATCGCCCGCCATGACGCCCACCTGCCGCGGAAACCGGCGGAACACGGCCCGCTGGACATTTTAACCGAGCGCCTCAAGACCGAATGGGACCTGTGGAGCCTCAAAACCACCGCCGCCCTGGATGCGGTCCAATCCGTTTCAGATGGCTGAGATAGAGTGAACTAAAGTTGAAAGTGCCTAAAGTGCCTGGAAACAGCGCAACTCATCGCGTACTCACAAAACGACAATGGCATCGCGCATAATGCACGATGCCATTGCTGCAATCTTTCCAGATGGCGATTTCAATCGGTCAGTTATTTATATTAGTAAGGATTGCGTTCCTGTTGTCCAGAGAACATGTATTTACAGCTTCAGAAAGACAGAAGAAAAATCCCTCTGCGCACTCTGCGGCTTGAGCGCCGAAGCGGGCACAGAGGGAAGTTCATGTATAAACGATTGCGCAATCACAAGTAAGGCCCAAACTATTGTGGGTATTTCATATAACGCAACAAATAACGAACAATTTTAATCGCCCGCGTCCCCGTTTCCATACAGTTTCAAATCGAAATTTAGATGTTTCACTAGGCTGTTCTTGAACCCTTCATAAATTTTGTGGTCATCCGCACCGGCTATACAGTTGAAATCGTTTTCCACCAACTCGACCCACTCGGTCTCATCACGAAGGGTGATGCAGGGTTTTTTAAAGAAATAGGCCTCTTTCTGCAACCCGCCGCTGTCGGTCATGACAATCGTGCAGCGCTCCAGGAGGTAAACCATATTCAGATAACCAACCGGGTCGACTATCCCTAAATTATCTGTCGGAATTTTTAGGGAGGTAACCAGCGGCCGGCTGCGGGGATGAAGGGGAATGATCACCGGCATCTCATGGCTGATTTTGCGCAAGGCGCTGAAAATTGATTTTAACCGCGCCGGATCATCAGTGTTTTCGGCTCTGTGTATCGTTACGAGAACAAATTCGGGTGGAACCTCGAATTTCATCTTTCGGCTATAGTTCTTATAGTACATTGCCGCATCGAGCATAACGTCGCCAACCAGAATGGCCGATGGAGGCGATTGGATCATCTGCCGGGCGTGTTTTGAGGGAACATCTGATTTAATTTCATTGCATTTGTTCCTAATTTTACCACCAATTTTATTGTTTTTGGGCTGATCACTTTCTATGCCTTCTTTTTTAAGATTTTTGACCGCTTGTTTGGTCGGGCAGAAGAGTACATTCGAAACATGATCCGTCAAAACCCGGTTGATTTCTTCGGGCATCAACCGATTGAAGGACCGCAGGCCGGCTTCAACATGCGCCACAGGCAGATGGAGTTTGGTCGCAGCGAGAGCGCCGGCCAGTGTACTGTTCGTATCTCCATAGACCATGACAACATCTGGATTTTCCTTTTTAAATACCTCTTCTATTTTTTCCAGCATCCTGCCAGTCATCGCACCATGCGACAGATCTTTTACACCCAAATGGTACTTGGGACGGGGGATGTGCATCTCGTCGAAAAAGATGTCACTCATATTGTGATCGTAATGCTGGCCCGTATGAACGAGAATTTCCTCGATTCGGTTAGAGTCCTCCCCACTTTTCTGGTTCTGATGTTCAATGGCACGAGATACGACCGCAGCCTTCACAAACTGCGGCCGGGCCCCAACGACGGTTACGATCTTAAGCATATCAATTACCGATTTATTAACTCTGAGGACTTTGTAGCGCCGTGTTACTCATTTGCATACTGTCGTTTAGAATTTGGTTCACCGCCCGCTTCGCTCGAGCCGCAGAGGTCGCTAAGGAGAGTAATCTTTTTCCATTGCCGTTGACCCCAGTACCATCTGCCGGAGCTACTGGGCAGGGAAGACGGCAATGGAAAAGCTCTCAGCTTGGATGTTGTCTACTCGGATCACCTGCGCGGTGGCATCTTGATGTCAGGATCAAGGGAAAGCCCCGAAGGGTTGCTGCTTATTGCTTTCCGCCCTCTCAGCGGAAAGCGATAAACCAAAACAAGTCCTCTGCGTGCTCCGCGCCTCTGCGGTGAAAATTTGTTAGCAGATGGTCAGCTGATCAAACTCAGGCCTTCATCCGCTTTATCGTACTTCTTGCCGCACACGACACACTCCAGGTCATCTGCCAGCCTTTCACCACATTCGCACATCCAGCCGATTTGCTTGGCGGGGTTGCCGATGACGAGAGCGTGATCGGGCACATTGCGGGTCACAACCGCGCCGGCCCCGACAAAGCTGTAGCGGCCAAGGGCTGTTCCACAAACGATCGTCGAGTTCGCCCCGAGGGTTGCACCGTGTTTGACCAGGGTCGGCCTCACCTGGTCCATTTTCCGAATCTCAGCTCGTGGATTGTATATATTGGTGAACACCATCGAGGGTCCGCAGAACACGCCGTCCTCTATCGTAACCCCCTTGTATACGGAGACGTTGTTTTGGATCTTGCAGTTTCTACCGATACTGACATCCGGTCCGATGACCACGTTCTGGCCGATATTGCAATTGTCGCCGATCCTGGATCCGGAGAGGACATGGGAAAAGTGCCAAATCTTTGTACCGTTGCCGACTTCGACCCCCTTATCGATGACGGCGGTTGGATGAACGGAAGCTCCGGGCGCATCCGGCCGCTTCCCCACTTCGGCCGCCATTTTTTTAAAATCGATCTTGCGGCCATTTTGGTCGAGCGACAGTTGGCTGGCCTTAAGAACCCTTAAAACGCGGAGTCCTTCGCGGCCATCTGTAGTCGGTTGTTGGCCGTTTTGCATGCATTCCAGAAAATGCAGACATTCACACTTCAACGGCTCATCCTGTGGAATGTCGACCCTTTCCGGTTCAGCTTTGTCCGGGACCGGTATGTTGTTTTGCCAGTTAATCTTGTGGGGATAGAGCAGGAGCTTATCCTGCCATGGTTGCATGTCGTCGAAAACGGCCATCTTTCTGTCACCGACGACCACCAGTTTCTGTTCCTTGAACGGGTGCAGCCAGGAAACGAAGATATGAGCCTGAAGCCCGGACGGAAACTCCATATGCGTAGTGGTGACGTCGGCTATTCTTTGATGGAGATAGTTTCCGCCGGTCGTCATAACCGCCTCCGGTTCCTCTCCGGCCAATCCGAGAATCATTGAAATGTCATGCGGGGCAAAGGACCACAAAATATTTTCTTCTCTCCTGATCTTTCCAAGATTCAACCGGTGTGAATAAATGTAGTTAATTCGTCCAAGCTCTCCTTTTTTCTCAAGTCCCTTCAATTTCACAAAGACCGGGTGATACTGTAATAGGTGCCCGACCATAAGTATTCGTTTTTCTTTCTTTGCCACCGCAATGAGCTCCACCCCTTCTTGCTCATCTATAGCAAGCGGTTTTTCCGCAAAGACGTGCTTTCCAGCCAAAAGCGCTTCGCGGACAAGATTGAAGTGGGTCTCAGCCGGTGTGGCGATCACGACGCCTATGATATCAGGTCGGTTAATGACTTCGCTATAAGCCAGGCAGACCTCGGTGGACGGGTAATCCTCTTTGAACTTGTTAAGAATCATCTCATTTTTGTCACATATAAGCTTTAACGCGCCGAGTTGGTTGAAATTCCTTACAAGGTTTTTACCCCAATACCCACCTCCAACCACAGCTACAGCAAATGAATTTGCGAATTTAAATTTTTTAACCATAAATTGTATCTTACTAACACTCTATTATTATACAAGATCTAAATGGTTGCAATTCTGTGAGAGGTATCTATCTAATTTTATACAATTTACATAGTTGTCTTATCGACTTCAAATAATATGACATATTCATCTTTATATCTTTCTTTGAGCCAATGAGGAATTTTATTGTTTTTCAAACTATAAAAAAATATATTATCATCTTTGGAACCAATAAAAAGACGCGGAAAAAAAAGGACATAATCAATTTTATATACTTTTATAATTTTGACTACTTCTGTCAACGGCCATTCATGTTGATTAAAACTTCTGTTTGACAACCCAATAACTGGTACATTTAATATATTTTCTAAAACTTCTGGATGGTTTCCAAGTAATAATTTTTCTCTTTTTATTATCTCAGATATAAAGAATCTTAATTTTGCAGAACTACCCGATCCTTTTATTGCGTCGTAAATTTTATCGTAATTATTATGAGTAATTATTTTTTCCATACTAGAGTACACATTCGTTTGTCCAAATAAAAAAGCGATAATGATGATATATACGCATATAGAAATTATTTTTGTATTTAAATATTTATATTTTCTGAGACTATGAAAAATATCAGCAATAATAATTGTGAACATTGGTATTAAAGGCACAATGTATCTTGTTTCGAGCGGTTCAATTGATGCAATGTTAAAATAAATGAGAAAAAGAATTGACACTATTACATAGATAAATACAAACTTAATGAACGGTAAACTTGGTGTATCGTTTTGAGAATTAATATTGTGTAAGTGTTTCTTGGCGTAGAAAATTAACAAAGAAACAAAAATAAAAGCTGCTATAACAATTAAAATGCTTGGCATATCAAAAGTAATAAGGCGGGCTTTAGAGAAACCGCTTAGGCTGCAAAATGCAGAATAAAGTCGGAGGATAGCATCAGTGAATGATTGCTCAGGCAAATATCGTGAACTGCCCCGCAAACAGCCAACAACCAAGTAATTTCTCGAGATAGTAGCTATCACTGCAATAATCGGTATAAATGAAAATAAGAATAAATTTTTAATCGAAAAACGTTCATTTTCTTTAAAACATTTATAAACAAAATATAAAATGAGGCTTAAAATAAGAAATATTCCGACATACCTTATTGTAAATGATAAAGCAGCCGCAATGCTACAGTAAAAAATAAATTGCTTTTGATCATTAATTTCACTAACCAGAAGAAATAAAATACTGGTTATTGAAAAAAATATGAAGGGCATCTCACTCATACACGATAACACAAGAGACCAATTAGAAATCAGAAAAAACCAGCATACAATTATAAACAGTTTTATGTTGTTATTATAATTTAATTTATTAGAGATATAGTAGAGTTCTATTCCAATAATATTAAAGCATAAGATACAGATCAGAAATGCTGAGTAGGAAGGAGAGAATCCTAACCGCATGACCAAACTAATAAGAAATGGATAGCCAACCGGGAAAACAGTCTGGGGCGCAGGTACTTCGCCAGACAACTGGTTTTCTGTATAATATATGATACTGGTAGAAAATCCTTTACCATCGAAAAAATTTTTAGCTACACTTATGTAATGAGCTGCATTGTGACCAATCAAAGACTTATAATATATGCCATTTAGATGATAAGTTGTACCTACTATGCAAAGGATAAGAACAATTAGACTTAGGTTGATATTTGCCAAACTTGGTATAGCCAATTTTTGTTTCATCGAATAGGTTGTAAAAATTTTTCTATAATTTTTATTAATCATTTTTTGTAATCGTTCGCAGGGTTGCAAAGCCCGATGCGCTTCAAACCATCTGATTGTAATCGTTTACAGGGTACCGCAGATGCAAGGCATCGGACGCGCAGACGTACTTTTGTACTTCATGTGCCCGACAACAAAGCAGATGCGGTGCGCTGTGAACGATTACCATTTTTTAATCAATTTATTACGTGTAAGTTAAAAATTTGATAAATATTATCGATAAATTTTACTTATCTTCTTAACCGTCAATTTTTCATCAGATTTTATATAATCGACGTATTTCAGCATTGGAAGAAAATCGAACTGTTGTTTCAACTTTCCCATTATCAGATAAACCAATTTGAGCTTCTTTTCCCTATTCAAATCCATACCTGGAAAAAAGGAAAGCTCCGGTACATCGTCACCACCTAAGATATCCAAGGGATGCAGCAAAAAGCTCGGAGCCGTTCGGTCGGCTTTACACATGATAATAGCTAACTGTAGGTAAGCCAGCATCAATATTTTTGAAATATGGCTGAGATACAGCAGGTAACTGAAATGGAATGGCGTTTTCGCGACTGGAATTGTCGTAACGGGTATTTCCAGCAATTTAAGTCTCGACTGAAGCCGCCAATAAAATGGTTTTACTGGCAGAAAGCCATGATTAAATTTACTGAACAATTCCTTGCGGCGTCCCTTTTCAGTTTCACTCAGATTAGATTTTTTAAAATAATAGGCCCTGGCGATGGGCCCGATAAAAGTTGGTAGAATGCTAGCATCATACATATAATGATTGGTTGCGAGAACCTCCATCAGATCGGCGCTCCAACTGAATCCGGGGCCACGAAATCCCATGGGGCGTTGCCCGGCTGCATCTCTAATGGCCGTGTCGGCTTTCAGAACTTCTTCGGCAAGCTCTTGTTTCGAATATTGCTGTAGCCATGATTCGTGACTAAACGAATGGTTGCCTACTTCATGTCCTTCATTACAAATCATCTTGATAAGTTTATGGTTTTTTCCCTGGGCGGCATCCGCGCCGACGATAAAAAATGTGATTTTCAAATTTAAATTGTTAAGGATCTTCAAGGCAAGCGGGATAAAATATTCAAAATATGAGGGGTAGGACCGCCATTGCTTATCGCCTCGTATTTTCAGATAAGACCATAGATTATCGGCATCGAGCGAAAGAGAGGCATATGGCCGGTCATTTTTTGTATCCATAAAAACCTCTTTTTGCTTCTTTAATTTTAAATTTCACCGCCCGCTCGAATTCACTCGCTCGAGCCGCAGAGGTCGCAAAGAAATTCTTTTTTTTGCTTTTCGCTGAGACGCCGAAAAGCAAAAAGAAACTTGCCCCTCGGGCATAATTAATATGCATCAGTGATTTTTTAACTTGTAAAACTAACGCTCTCTATCCGTTTCTGTCCCCCATATGCGATAGCTTTTTATGTTTTCCTGAGGCCAAACTCAAATTCTTAAAAATGACCGGTCATCTCGTCTTTGCGGGGCATCCCTTCCCCGTAGCTCTGGATGACGCTATCGGAGTTAACTGCAAACATATAAATGTAAATCCTCTGCGCCCTCTGCGACTCTGCGGTGAATATTTATTTTTATAATGATGCAACTATATCCAAATACTTTTTTCCGCAATTATTTTTATCCCAAGCCTGTTTCGCGCATTTTACAAGACGGGAAACGAATCCTTTATATGATGGAGCGGATTCTACAGCTCCAGGGTCTACGATGGTGCAGCCTGTAACACAGGTGCCGGCGATGCGTTGAACATCATTGAAATCGATTCGGTTGAATTCGTCTCCGGCGTAATTTTCGTTTAAATATCTTATTATCTCAAACAGTTCGTTGGCAGTTCCCCTTTCCATTATTCTAAAACTTTTATAAACAGTTTCAATGAATTCCGCGGCCGGTTGCTTTTTTCCTTTTCCGATACCGGCATAAGGCGTCTGAAGTTCAGCGATTTCGTACGATTCTAATAAATTGCAACCATCAACAATCCCTTTCAGTTTCGGAGCAAGGTTAAGATGGTTGGCGTAATCATTTTTGTAATCCTTGTGGGCGGTGC
>CAWAAN010000021.1:0-33836 GCA_963779885.1 uncultured delta proteobacterium
AGGCTTTGAGACAATGGTTCTGGCAAGGCCAGAGGGAGAAGGCGGTATAGTCATGCGCCGACGACCGATACCAGCAGCCAAATCTTTAGCCTGAAGCCAATAGATCACAAGCAAGAGGACCATATGCCAACTATCAGCCAACTGGTTCGCAAGGGCCGAAAACGGGTCAAGAAGAAAACCAACACCCCGGCCTTGAGGGGCGCGCCCCAGAAAAGAGGGGTTTGCACCCGCGTGTACACCTCGACGCCCAAAAAGCCCAACTCGGCCCTGCGTAAAGTCGCCCGCGTGCGGTTGACCACCGGTATCGAGGTGACCGCCTACATCCCCGGCATCGGCCACAATCTGCAGGAACACTCCGTGGTGCTGGTGCGCGGCGGCCGTGTCAAGGACCTTCCCGGCGTGCGTTATCACATCGTCCGGGGTACCCTGGACACCCTCGGGGTGGCTGACCGCAAGCAGGGGCGCTCCAAATACGGGGCCAAGAAGCCGAAGTGATCCGGCGCCCGGCCAGAGAATTTGACACCGGAACAAGAAACCAGAGCAAGAACATCGATCAATTCTGAACAGATGGTGTAGTGTATGCCGAGAAGAAGAGAGATAGCCGTAAGGAAAATCAGCGCCGATCCCAAATTCAGCAGTGAACTGGTTGCCAAGTTCATTCGCAAGATCATGCGGGACGGCAAGAAGAGCACCGCTGAAAATATTCTCTACGATGCGCTGAACATCATCGAAGAGAAGACCAAGCAGCCGCCGCTCAAAGTCTTCGAACAGGCGGTCGACAACATCAAGCCGTTCATCGAAGTCAAATCGCGGCGGGTCGGTGGCTCCACCTATCAGGTGCCGACCGAAATTCGGCCCAGTCGCCGCACGGCGCTCGGAATCCGGTGGCTGATCGAGTATTCCCGCAAGCGGCCCGAAAAAGGCATGGCCCGCAAACTGGCCGGAGAACTCATGGATGCCGCCAACAACCGCGGCGCGGCGGCGAAGAAAAAAGAAGACACGCACAAGATGGCCGAGGCCAACAAGGCTTTCGCCCATTTCCGCTGGTAAACGGCACTACGCTAAGGGCGGGACGGACCACCGCCCGGCACATTTAGCACCGGACACTGTGTTGGCGCTTTTCAAGGGGAGGACGCAGAGATGGCGAAGAAGAAGTTTGAGCGAACCAAGCCGCACGTGAATGTGGGCACGATCGGCCACATCGATCACGGCAAGACGACCTTGACCGCGGCGATCACCAAGCATATGGGCTTGAAGGGGATGGCGCAGTACGTGCCCTTTGACCAGATCGACAAGGCGCCCGAGGAGAAGGAGCGCGGGATCACGATCGCCACGGCGCACGTGGAGTACGAGACGGCCAACCGTCACTATGCGCACGTGGACTGCCCGGGGCATGCGGACTACATCAAGAACATGATCACCGGGGCGGCGCAGATGGACGGGGCGATTTTGGTGGTGGGGGCCGACGACGGGCCGATGCCCCAGACGCGCGAGCACATACTGCTGGCGCGCCAGGTGGGGGTGCCGCGGATCGTGGTCTTTTTGAACAAGTGCGACATGGTCGATGACGAGGAGCTGATCGAGCTGGTGGAACTCGAACTGCGGGAGCTGTTGGACAAGTACGAGTTTCCGGGCGACGACACGCCGATCATCCGCGGCTCGGCGCTGAAGGCGCTGGAGAGCGACGATCCGGACGGGGCCGAGGCCAAGTGCGTATTTGAGCTGATGGATGCGATCGATGCGTTTATTCCCGAGCCGGTGCGCGACGTGGAGAAGCCGTTTTTGATGCCGATCGAGGATGTGTTCAGCATTTCGGGTCGCGGCACGGTGGTCACGGGCCGGGTGGAGCGCGGGATCGTGAAGGTGGGCGAGGACGTTGAGATCGTGGGGATTAGGCCGACGTTCAAGACGGTGTGCACGGGGGTGGAGATGTTCCGCAAGCTGCTCGACGAGGGGCGGGCGGGCGACAACATCGGGGTGCTGCTGCGCGGGACCAAGCGCGACGAGGTGGAGCGCGGGCAGGTGGTGGCCAAGCCGGGTTCGATCACGCCGCACACCAAGTTCAAGGCCGAGGTGTACATTCTGAGCAAGGAGGAGGGTGGGCGCCACACGCCGTTTTTCAACGGGTACCGGCCGCAGTTTTATTTTCGGACCACGGACGTGACGGGGATATTGACGTTGCCCGAGGGCGTGGAGATGGTGATGCCCGGGGACAATGTGACGATCGAGGCGGAGCTGATCACCCCGATTGCCATGGAGAAAGAGGTGCGCTTTGCGATCCGTGAAGGTGGCCGGACCGTGGGAGCGGGCGTGGTGAGCGACATCATCGAATAGCGGGGCAAGACGACCTATATGATAGCGAACACGAAGATCAGAATCAGGCTCAAGGCTTACGACCACAAACTTCTGGACCAATCCGTTTCGGACATCGTCGATACGGCCAACAAGACCGGTGCCAAGGTCGTGGGCCCCATTCCGCTGCCGACGCAGATCAACAAGTTTTGCGTCCTGCGCTCGCCCCACATCGATAAAAAGTCCCGCGAGCAGTTCGAAATGCGAACGCACAAACGCCTGCTGGACATCCTGGAGCCGACCCAGCAGACCGTTGACGCGCTGATGCAGTTGGACCTTTCACCGGGTGTGGACGTGGAGATAAAGCTCTAACGGGCCGGCGCGCCGGCAGTGCGGTGAGAATAGATTCCAACATGGCGGATCTCTTTGACCGGCATCACGACGGATCCGCCGGCGGCTGGCGAGCCATGACGCGGCCGGCGACGGGCGCTACCGGCTTCGGAGCCGCCCGCTTCGGAGAAAGATGAGACAATGTGTAAAGGCTTACTGGGAAAAAAACTGGGAATGAGCGCCTACTTCACCCCGACCGGTGATTTCGTGCCGGTAACGGTCATGGAAGTCGGACCGTGTGTCGTCACCCAGATCAAGACCACCGCCAGCGACGGCTACAACGCCTTGCAGCTGGGGATGGGAACGAAGAAGGCCAAGCGGGTCAACAAGCCGCTGCAGGGTCACCTGCAAAAGAGCGGTGCGGGGAGCTTCGCCTGGCTGCGCGAAGTGCCGGTCGACAACCCCCAGGACTACCAGCTCGGCCAGAGTCTGAACCTGGAACTGTTTCAAATCGGTGAGAAAGTCGACGTGGTGGGAACCTCCAAGGGGCGCGGCTTTTCCGGCACCATCCGGCGTCACGGGTTTCACCGCGGGCCGGCCGGACACGGCAGTAAAAATGTCCGCCCGCCGGGCTCGATCGGCACCAGTGCCTGGCCGTCGCGCGTCACCAAAGGCAAGAAAATGCCCGGCCAGTACGGATCGAAACGCCAGACGGTCTGCAACCTGACGGTTGTCGACATCCGCCCGGATCAAAACCTGATGTTTTTAAAAGGGGCGGTGCCGGGGTATGCGCCCAATATGGTTCTGGTCAAAAAAGTAAGGTCAGCCGGCAAGAAATCCTGATGAATCGACGCCAGGCAGGTCCGCCATCGTTGCGGCAGTCTGCTTGCGGGTCAAAGCCTGTTTCCGGGCCCTTGATACTCAGTGGGGAAGACAATGGCAGCAATTGATGTAGTGAACAGCAGGGGCGAAAAAGTTTCGGAACGGGAACTCCCGGAAGCACTTTTCAATGTGGCGCCCAAATCAAGTGTTTTACACGAGGTCGTGACGGCGCAGTTGGCCGCCCGCCGCTCGGGAACCGCCGCGACCAAGCGGCGCTCAGAAGTGCGCGGCAGCACCCGCAAACTCTATCGCCAGAAAGGCACCGGCCGGGCCCGCCGCGGCGATATCAAATCGCCGCTGCTGCGCGGCGGCGGCGTGGTCTTCGGCCCGCATCCGCGCTCTTACGCCTTCAAGGTTTCCAAGAAGGTCCGGAAGCTGGCCCTGAAAATGGCGCTCTCCAGCAAGTTGCTGGAAAATGAACTGGTGGTGCTCGACAAGCTGGAGCTGGAGCGGGTGAAGACCAAGGATTTCGTTGCGATCGTTCAGGCCCTCAAGCTCGACAACGCCTTGATCGTGACCGATAAGAAAAACGACACGCTCGAGCTGTCCTGCCGCAACGTGCCGCAGATCAAGGTCCTGAGGACTGAAGGACTCAACGTGTACGACATTCTCAAATACAGACACCTGGTCCTGCTGGAACCCGCCATAAACGATATCGAAGGGAGGCTGCTGGCATGACGCTGCAATACGACATCATCAAGAGGCCGATTGTCACCGAAAAAACCAGCACCCAGAAGGAAACGGCCAACCAGGTGACCTTCGAGGTGGACCGCAAGGCCAACCGTATCGAGATCATGCGGGCGATCGAGCGCGTCTTCAACGTCCGGGTCGACACGGTGCGCACGATGCAGGTCCGGGGTAAATTCAAGCGCCGGGGACGGGTTCTGGGAAAACGACGCGACTGGAAAAAGGCGATCGTGACCCTGCGGCCGGGAGAACGGATCGAATTTTTCGAAGGGGTGTAAACCAGCGGATGGGATTTTTGACGCTCTATCCGGTCAGGAGCATGGCATGGCAATCAAAAAAGTAAAACCGACCTCGCCCGGACGCCGTTTCCAAGGCTATGCGGCGTTCGAGGAAATCACCACGACGGTGCCCGAAAAGAGCCTGCTGCGTCCGCTCAGCAAGAGCGGCGGTCGCAACGTCATGGGACGCATCACCTGTCGTCACCGTGGCGGCGGGCACAAGAAACATTACCGTCTGATCGATTTCAAACGCGACAAGACCGGCATACCGGCCCGGGTCGCCACCATCGAGTACGACCCGAACCGCAGTTGCCGCATCGCCCTGCTGCACTACGTCGACGGCGAGAAGCGCTATATCCTGGCACCGCTCAACCTGAAGGTCGGAGACACGGTCGAGGCCGGGCCCGAGGCCGATATCAAACCCGGCAACGCCCTGCCGCTGAGCAACATCCCGCTCGGGACCCATATTCACAATATCGAACTGCGGGCGGGCAACGGCGGGCAGATCGTGCGCAGCGCCGGCACATTCGCCCAGTTGATGGCCAAAGAGGATCGGTACGCGCTGATCAAATTGCCTTCCAGCGAAGTGCGCATGGTCCTGTTGAACTGCCTGGCCACCATCGGACAGCTCGGCAACGTCGAGCACGAAAACATCTCGATCGGCAAAGCCGGCCGCAAGCGCTGGCTGGGGCGCCGGCCCCACGTGCGCGGCGTGGCCATGAACCCGGTCGATCACCCGATGGGCGGCGGCGAAGGCCGGTCCTCGGGCGGGCGCCATCCGTGCAGCCCGTGGGGCATGCCCACCAAGGGCTTCAAAACCCGCAAGCGCACGAAACCCAGTAACCGGTTGATCGTCAAGCGGCGCTCGAAAAAGTAAAAAGTTACCCGCAAGCCGCGACCGTGCCGATTCGAGTAAAAGAAATCAAAACGGGCATTTCTCTAATGCCCGCTACTTGTCAGGTCCGATGTTGAACAGGAGAGAAGATGCCACGCTCGTTGAAAAAAGGTCCGTATGTCGAGACGAAACTGATGAAAAAGGTCGACGAGGCTCAAAAAAGCCGCAGCAACCGGGTGATCAAGACCTGGTCCCGGCGCTCGACCATCTTGCCGGAAATGGTCGGTATCACTCTGGCGGTCCATAACGGCAAGAAATTCGTTCCCGTTTTCATTTCCGAGAACATGGTCGGACACAAGGTCGGAGAGTTCTCTCCGACGCGCACTTTTTACGGCCATGCGGGCTCCAAGAAATCGTCACTGAAGTAAAGCGCCGGTGAGCCCTGGCGCACCGCGCCCGGCGCGGATTCCGATCAATACCGGTAAACTGTTAAAATTATAAGGAAGCGTCGCCCAATGCAGGTTAGAGCTGTTACGAGACACGTCCGTATTTCTCCCCAGAAGGTTCGTTTTTTAGTCGATGCCGTCAAGGGCAAACCGGTGGAAGCGGCTCTGAATACCCTCAAGTTCATGCCGATGAAGGCGGCCGGGATTGTCGAGAAAACCATGCGCAGCGCCGTCGCCAATGCGAACCAGAACGCCGATATCGATGTCGACACCCTGGTGGTCAGCAATATCACCGCCGATCAGGGACCCACACTGAAGCGCTTTCGGGCGCGCGCGCGCGGGCGGGGTGCCCGAATTTTGAAAAGAACCAGTCATATCACCGTCATCCTGGCTGAGCAGTCGCTGCAATAGGCCGGAGGAGGAGAGAGCTTGGGCCAGAAAGTAAATCCGATCGGATTGAGGTTAGGGATCGTCAAAACATGGGAGTCGCACTGGTACGCGGACAAGAATTACGCCGATTACATTCTGGAAGATTATAAAATCAGGCGTTTCATCAAAAAG
The DNA here is from genome assembly GCA_963779885.1 of uncultured delta proteobacterium. Taxonomy (GTDB): domain Bacteria; phylum Desulfobacterota; class Desulfobacteria; order Desulfobacterales; family SG8-13; genus JARFQH01. Next base: position 6,312 of record CAWAAN010000021.1, read on the forward strand.
AAGCTGTTTCACGCCGGCGTCTCCCGGATCGAAATCGAACGATCATCCAAGCGGATCAGGCTCAGAATTTTTACTTCCCGGCCGGGCATCGTGATCGGCAAGAAGGGCTCGGAGATTTCGCTGCTCAAGCAGGACATCGAAAAAATGGTGACGCATGAAGTCCAGATCGACATTCAGGAAATCAGGAAACCGGAGATCGACGCGCAGCTCGTGGCTGAAAACATCGCGCTTCAGATCGAACGGCGGGTGGCCTTCAGGCGCGCGATGAAACGCGGCGTGTCCTCCGCCATGCGCTTCGGGGCCCAGGGGGTCAAGGTCATCTGCGGTGGGCGATTGGGGGGGGCCGAAATGGCCCGGCGCGAATGGTACCGCGAGGGCCGCGTGCCCCTTCACACCCTGCGGGCCGATATCGATTACGGTTTTACGGAAGCCCGCACCACCTATGGCGCCATCGGGGTCAAGGTCTTTATATTCAAGGGCGAGATCCTCAAGAAGGACAAGGTGGATTACGAGAATCAGTAAGCCGGCCGGCGGCGCGGCCGCCGACGTTCTACAAAAGGCCCGGCCCAACACCGACGATAGGCTTTAAGATAAAGGTTTTGGCAAGGAGAGAGGGAGGCGGCCGTATGGTCTAGACGCCGACGACCGCTAACACGGCCAAAATTTGTCTCTTAAAGCCTATACCAGGCCGGAACAGGAGTAAGTACTCATGCTCAGCCCCAAGAAGGTAAAATTCAGGAAACAGCAAAGAGGCCGGATGACGGGCCTTTCGCGCAGAGGCAGCCATCTGAACTTCGGGCAGTTTGGTCTGCAGGCGATCGATTGCGGCTGGGTTTCCGCCCGCCAGATCGAAGCCGCCCGAATCGCCATGACCCGCCACGTCAAAAGAGGCGCCCGGATCTGGATCCGCGTATTTCCCGACAAGCCGATCACCAAGAAGCCGGCCGAAGTTCGTATGGGCAAAGGCAAGGGGGCCCCTGAAGGCTGGGTGGCGGTTGTGCGGCCCGGCCGCATCCTCTACGAAATGGAAGGCGTCTCGCGCGAGATCGCCCAGGAGGCTTTCCGGCTCGCGGCCCACAAGCTTTCGATCAAAACGAAATTTGTGGAAAGGAGCGTCGTATCGTGAAAGCCGGTGAGGTCAAGGCCTTGAGCCAGGAAGAGCGGCAGCGGAAGCTGGTCGAGCTGAAGCAGGAGTTGTTCAATCTGCGCTTTCAGCATGCGACCGGTCAGCTCGAAAACCCGCAGCGTCTCAAACAGATCAAACGGGATGTGGCCCGGGTGCGGACCATCATCCGGTCTGAAGAATTGTCAGCACCTGAAACCGACGCCAGTTAGTGTCTCTCCCCAATAATTTTAGAGATAAGTTGTTAATGCTGCCATGAAAAAACGCGGAATAAAAAGACAAATGATCGGTACCGTTGTCAGTGACAAGATGGACAAGACCGTCGTGGTCCAGGCCGAAAGACTGGTCAAACACCGGCTGTACGAGAAGTATATCCGGCGCCGAGCCAGGTTTTCTGCCCATGATGCCGAAAATTCGTGCCGGATCGGAGACAAGGTCCTGATCACCGAGTCCCGGCCGCTCAGCAAAGCCAAGCGGTGGCAGGTCAGCCAGATCCTTGAAAAGGCCGTTTGACGTTAAAGGGATTCGAGAGCAATGATTCAGACAGAAACGAGACTCACGGTGGCGGACAATTCCGGTGCAAAGGTGCTGAGCTGCATCAAGGTTCTGGGAGGCACCCGCCGGCGCTATGCCCGGATCGGCGACATCATCGTTGTCACGGTCAAGGAAGCCATTCCGAACGCCAAGGTCAAAAAAGGAGACGTCCTGAAAGCCGTGGTGGTGCGGACCAAAAAGGAGATCAGGCGGCCGGACGGGTCCTTTATCCGCTTTGACGACAACTCGGCCGTGCTCATCTCGGCGAGCCGGGAACCGATCGGCACCCGCATATTCGGACCGGTGGCCAGAGAATTGCGCGCAAAGAAGTTCATGAAGATAATTTCGTTGGCCCCGGAAGTCATTTAAAACCGGGCGTCGCCAGGTGGAGATGTCACCGATGAATACCAGCAAGATCAGACTCAAAAAAGACGACAAGGTCAAAGTCATCGCCGGCAAGGACAAGGGCAAGATCAGCAAGGTCCTGAAGGTGATCCGCAAGAAGAACAGGGTGCTTGTCGAAAACGTCAACATGGTCAAACGGCACGCCAAACCTTCGGCACAAAACCGGCAGGGCGGCATCATCGAAGGCGAGGCCCCGATCCACTGGTCGAATCTGATGCTCATGTGCGGCAAATGCATGACGCCGACCCGCATTAAAGTGCAGCGTCTCGATGACGGGAAGAAAGTGCGGGCCTGCAGCAAGTGCGACGAGATCATCGACAAGTAATCGTGGAGGAAGGCAATGTCCCAGCTCAAAGAATTTTATGTGGAAACGGTGGTACCCCAGTTGATGGAGAGCTTCAAGTACCGCAATGTGATGCAGGTGCCCCGGCTCGAGAAGATCACCTTGAACATGGGGTTGGGCGAAGCGATCCACAACATCAAGATCCTTGACTCGGCCGTGGAAGAATTGCAGGCCATTGCCGGGCAGCGACCGGTCGTCACCCGCGCCCGGCGGTCGATCGCCACCTTCAAACTGCGTACCGGCATGCCGATCGGGTGTATGGTCAGCCTGCGCCACGAGCGCATGTACGACTTTTTCAACAAGCTGGTGAATGTCGCCTTGCCGCGGGTGCGTGATTTTCGCGGCCTTTCGGCCAAGGCCATGGACGGCTTCGGCAACTATAGCCTCGGCGTCAAGGAACAGCTGATATTTCCCGAAATCGATTACGATAAAATCGACAAAATAAAAGGGTTGAACGTGTCGATCGTCACCAGCGCCAGGACCGACGACGAAGGCCGGGAATTGCTCCGGCTGCTCGGCATGCCCTTCCGGAATTAACTTTGATGGGTTTCGGATACCGTTTTAAAAGGAGGATGGTTTGGCCAAGACGTCGCTCAAAATGAAAGCCTCGCGAAAACCGAAGTTCGCGGTCAGGGCATACAACCGTTGCCCGGTTTGCGGAAGGCCGCGGGCCTACATCCGCAAGTTCGGCCTGTGCCGGATTTGTTTTCGAGATTTTGCGTCCCAGGGAAAACTGCCGGGCGTCATCAAGTCGAGCTGGTAACGGCGAATCTGCTGTGGCGCGCGGCGGTTTGCCACCCCAAGTGGCAGGCGGCAACCGCGCGGCGACAACAGCGACCTTAAGTTGGAACAACGAGTCACCAAGTGAATTCAATGGGTGTTGCGGAGATGATACCATGACGATGAGCGATCCGATTGCCGACATGCTGACACGCATCAGGAATGCGGCCAAGGCCAGGTTCAACAGTGTCGATATTCCCGGTTCGAACCTCAAGACCGAATTGGCGAAAATCATGAAAGAAGAAGGGTTCATCCGGAACTACAAGTTCATCAAGGACGGCAAGCAGGGTATCCTGCGGGTGTACCTCAAGTATGGAGCCGACCAGGAGAGCGTCATCGACGGCCTCAAACGCATCAGCAAGCCGAGCCGGCGCGTCTATCTGAACAGCGACAATATCAAATCGGTCATGAACGGAATGGGGGTCGCGATTTTGTCCACCTCAAAGGGCGTCATGACCGATAAGCGGGCCCGGTCCGAAAAAATCGGCGGTGAACACATCTGCAACCTCTGGTAGCCCCCCGTTTGGCGTCCGAGCGGTCAAGGTTCGGTGCCCGGCTAGCGCCGGCGCTGAACAGGAAGAAGGAGTCGATACATGTCGCGAGTCGGTAAAAAACCCATTGCGATACCCGCAAAAGTCACGGTCACGTATGAAGGCGGAGAGTTGTCAGTTCAGGGGCAGAAGGGCAAACTGAGCCGGCCGATCCATCCCGCGGTGACCATTAAAATGCAGGACGGCGGGCTGTCGGTCGAGCCGCTGCAGACTGATAAAACCAGCCAGGCCCTGCAAGGCCTGACCCGCAGCCTGGTGATGAACATGGTAACCGGGGTCGACACCGGATTTGCCCGCGTGCTCGAAATCAACGGCATCGGGTACCGGGCCGAGGTCAAGGGGCAAAGCCTCATCCTCATGCTGGGATATTCGCATCCCATCAATTTTTCATTGCCCGACGGCGTTTCGGCCGCCGTCGAACGCAACAATATCATCAAGCTCGAGGGGATCGACAAGGAGCTGCTCGGGCAGACCGCCGCGTCGATCAGGCGCCTGCGCCCGCCCGAACCCTACAAGGGCAAGGGCATCAAGTTCGCCGAAGAATACATCCGCCGCAAGGCCGGCAAGACCGGAACGAAGTAACCGAGCGATCCGGAGCGAGGAATCGGGTTCCTCACGGTATCAAGCGCCGGCGGCTATCACCATATTCAGGAATTGAGACGATGGGTTCGTTGAATTTAAAGAAAGAAGCCCGGCTGAAACGAAAAAAGAGAATCAGGAAGAATCTTCTCGGAACGCCCGAGCGGCCGCGCCTGTCGGTATTTCGCAGTGCGCGGCACATCTATGCCCAGGTGATCGACGATACCAGTGGCCGGACGTTGGCCGCGGCCTGCAGCCTCGAAAAGACCGAGCAGGAACGCTCCGAAAGCGGCCGGAAATCCGAGGTCGCCAATCGCATCGGCAAGCTCGTCGCGGAACGCGCCGTCGCCCAGGGTGTCAAGCAGGTCGTTTTCGACCGCAACGGCTTCCTCTATCACGGCCGGGTCAAGGCGGTTTCGGAAGGTGCCCGTGCCGGCGGGCTTGAATTCTAAAGCAAATGTCCTTTTTCCGACACTAAAGGAGGCGGGTCCTTGTACAAACAGGATACAGATGACTATCAGCTGATCGACAAGGTCGTTCATATCAACCGGGTTGCCAAGGTCGTCAAGGGCGGCCGCAGGTTCAGCTTCAGCGCGATTGTCGTCGTCGGCGACGGCAAGGGCAGCGTGGGGTGCGGCCTGGGAAAGGCCGGCGAAGTTCCCGAGGCGATTCGAAAAGGCGTCGAGAAAGCCAAGAAGAGCATGATCGAAGTGCCGCTGGTGGAAGGGACCCTGCCGTATGAAACCATCGGAAGGTTCGGGGCGGGCAAGGTCCTTTTGAAACCGGCCTCGGCCGGCACGGGCCTCATTGCCGGCGGTGCGGTGCGGGCGGTGCTCGAGGCGGCGGGCGTTCAGAACGTTTTGACCAAGTGCATGGGTTCCCACAATCCGCACAATGTCGTCAAGGCGACGATTGCCGGTCTCGAACAGCTTCAAAGCCGGGAGCGGGTCGCCAGCCGCCGCGGCATCCGTGTGGAAGAACTTTAAGCCGCGGAAGTTGCCTTTGCCGCCAGGGATTCGCCGCGGGGGTTGTTTCTGTAAAAACAAAAAGGGTTTTGTTCGATGGCAGGAAAACTGAAGATCACCATGGTCAAGAGCATGATCGGCAGACCGGAGAAACATCGCCGGGTCCTGCGCGGTCTGGGTCTTAACAAGCTCAATCGAAGCGTCCTGCGAAATGACACGCCGGCTATCCGGGGGATGGTCGCCACCGTATCGCATCTCGTCACGTCCGAGGAGGTGACCAATGAGGCTCAATGATCTGGCACCGGCACCCGGAGCCCGCAAGACCCGCAAACGCATCGGCCGCGGCGTCGGCTCCGGGTGGGGCAAGACGGCCGGACGGGGTTCCAAGGGGCAGAACAGCCGCTCGGGCGGCGGGGTCCGGCCCGGTTACGAGGGCGGGCAGATGCCCATCCACCGCCGGCTGCCGAAACGCGGCTTTACCAATGTCTTCAAGAAAATTTACGCCGTCGTCAATATCGACGACCTGACCAAAATGGAGAGCGGCAGCGTTATCGACGAAGCGGCCCTGGTGCGGGCCGGCCTGGTCAAGGGGCGGCGCGACGGCATCAAACTGTTGGGCCGGGGCGAAATCAGCACCCCCTTAACGGTTAAAGTCGACCGGGCCAGCCAGAGCGCCCGGCAGAAAATCGAATCGGCGGGCGGCACGCTAGAGGTCTTATCCCTATGATCGGCGGTTTTGGCAACATATTTAAAATTCCCGAACTCAAGCGCCGGATCCTCTACACGCTGGCGCTGTTGGTGGTTTATCGCGTGGGGGTACATGTGCCGGTGCCGGGAATCGACAGCGTCGCCCTGGCGGAGATTTTCGCGCGCGCCAAAGGAACGATCCTGGGGATCTTCAACATGTTCTCCGGCGGTGCGCTCGAGAAACTGTCCGTGTTCGCCCTCGGCATCATGCCCTACATCAGTGCGTCGATCATTTTGCAACTGATGACGGTGGTGATTCCGCATCTGGAGCAACTGAAGAAGGAAGGCGAACAGGGACGCAAGAAGATCACCCAGTACACCCGCTACGGCACGGTGGTCTTAAGCGTCATCCAGGGCTTCGGCATCAGCGTCGGACTCGAACGGATGGGGGCTGTCATCGCCCCGGGGTGGGGTTTCCGGCTGATGTCGGTTCTGACGCTCACGGCCGGAACGGCCTTTATCATGTGGCTCGGCGAACAGATTACCGAGCGCGGCATCGGCAACGGCATTTCGCTGATCATTTTTGCGGGCATCGTCGCGCGCATGCCCACCGCCATGAGCAACACCTTCCGCCTGGTATCGACGGGGGCGATGAGCATTTTTCCGATCATCATCCTGCTGATTTTGATGGTGGCGGTGATCGCGATCATTATCTTCGTCGAGCAGGGGCAGCGGCGCATTCCCGTCCAATACGCCAAACGCGTGGTCGGCAGACGCATGTACGGCGGTCAAAGCACGCACCTGCCGCTCAAGATCAACATGTCGGGGGTTATTCCGCCGATTTTCGCCTCTTCCATCATGATGTTTCCGGCCACGATCGCCAGCTTCATCACCGTGCCCTGGATTCAGGATATCGTCGCGGCCCTGCGGCCCGGCAACGTGCTTTACGAGCTGTTTTTCGTGGGCTTGATTTTTTTCTTCTGCTATTTTTACACCGCCGTGACGTTCAACCCCGTGGATGTGGCCGACAACATGAAAAAACAGGGCGGCTACATCCCCGGCATCCGGCCCGGCAAACGGACGGCCGACTACATCGACAAGGTGCTGACACGGATCACCTTGGGCGGCGCCTTGTATGTATCGGCGGTGTGCGTGCTGCCCTCGATTCTTATCACGCACTTCAACGTCCCGTTTTATTTCGGCGGGACGGCGCTTCTGATCGTGGTCGGAGTGGCCATCGACACCGTGGCCCAGATGGAGTCACACATGCTCAGCCGCCACTACGAGGGATTTTTAAAGAAGTCGGGCGCCAGGGTCAAGGGACGGCGTTAACAGCGTTTCGCTAAAGGTCGGGTTGTAGTCAATAGAGGGAGGGTCGATGGCCAAGGAAGAAGCCATAAAAGTCGAGGGTACGGTTTTGGAGACCCTGCCGAATGCCATGTTCAAGGTGGAACTCGATAACAAACATCAGGTTCTGGCCCATATCTCCGGCAAAATGAGAATGCATTTTATCAAGATCCTCCCCGGTGACCGGGTGACCGTCGAGTTGTCGCCCTATGATCTGAGCCGGGGCCGAATTACGTATCGGTCGAAATGAAAAACGGCCCGGACCCTTTTGAGTCCCTTCCCGGCGGCAAGAATGATCGGCGGCTTTGAGCCGGCATCGGGTGTCAGACAAGGAGCGTTTCAATGAAAGTCAGAGCATCTGTCAAAAGAATTTGTCCGAAATGCAAGATCATTCGTAGAAAAGGAAGCGTTCGGGTGATTTGTGAAAATAAACGCCACAAACAGCGGCAAGGATAGAGGAGGCAGGATTTGGCCAGAATTGCTGGAGTCGATTTACCGAAACAAAAACGGGTTGAGATCGCGTTGACCTACATCTACGGGATCGGACGAAGCATCTCGACCGAGATTTTGGCGAAAACCGGCGTCGATCCGAACACCAGAAGCGATGACCTGACGGAATCACAAATCAACGATATCCGAAAAGTCATCGATGGGGACTACAAGGTCGAAGGCGAACTCAGGTCCGATGTCGCCATGAATATCAAGCGGCTGATGGATCTCGGCTGCTACCGCGGCTTGCGGCACCGCAAGGGGCTGCCCGTCCGCGGACAGCGCACGAGCACCAATGCGCGGACGCGCAAGGGACCCAAACGAGCGGCGGTCAAGAAAAAGGGCGCCGCCAAGAAAAAATAATTTCAGCCCGAAAAATACTTATAGACCTACGAGGCGCATGGCATGGCGAAGAGAACCCGTACCAAGAAAAAAGAAAAAAAGAATATTCAGAACGGTGTCGTCCACATTCAATCCACCTTCAACAACACGATTATCACCATCACCGATCCGGCCGGAAACGTGGTGGCATGGTCCAGCGCCGGTGCTCAGGGATTCAAAGGCTCGCGTAAAAGCACGCCCTTTGCCGCTCAGATGGCGGCTTCGGATGCCGCCAAAAAGGCTATGGAGCACGGCATGAAAAATGTCGAGGTCTTTGTCAAGGGGCCGGGCCCCGGACGCGAATCGGCATTGCGGTCGCTGCAGGCCACCGGGTTCAACGTCATCGTGATCAAGGATGTCACGCCGATTCCCCACAACGGCTGCCGACCGCCCAAGAGACGCCGCGTCTAAGCGGCCGGTCGCCAGGACCGCTGGAATGGGCCGCCTGCCGCCGGACCGGTTATGTCCGCCCTTCTATGCTTTCCGGCCGCAAGAGACCCTTTTATCAGTCATACAGGAGGATTCATCTTGGCACGCTACACAGGCTCAGTCTGCCGGATATGCCGGCGCGAGAATTTAAAACTCTACCTCAAGGGCGATCGGTGCTACTCCGATAAATGCGCTTTCGATCGCCGCAGCTACCCCCCCGGAGAGCATGGCCAGCGTCGCGGCCGCAAGGTATCGGATTACGGCATTCAGCTCAGGGAGAAGCAAAAAGTGAAGAAGATGTTCGGTCTCTCCGAAAAGCAGTTTCACCTGTTTTTCGTGCGCGCCGAACGCCAGAAGGGCGTGACGGGTACAAACCTGCTGGTCGCGCTCGAACGGCGGCTCGACAATGTGGTCTATCGCCTGGGGTTCGTCAACTCCCGCTCGCAGGGGCGGCATTTTGTCCGGCACAATCACTTTCTGGTCAACGGCAAAAAAGTCGACATTCCCTCCTATCTCGTCAAGGTCGGCGACGTCGTCGAGGTGCGCGGAAAAAGCCGCACGGTTCAGGCGATATCCGATTCGATGGACGGCGTGGTGCGGCGCGGGATTCCCCAGTGGCTGGAACTGGAGAAGGAAAATTTGAAAGGGGTCATCAAAAATTTTCCGGCACGCGAGGATCTGACGATGCCGATTCAGGAACAGCTGATCGTCGAACTCTATTCCAAGTAAACGCCGCTGACGCCGGCGATCTTTGGGAGCGGATCTGCGAAAATAAGATGCCGTCGGGCTTGGTATTCCAAAATTGTGTTTAAATGGTACCAACACCTTACAAAAAAGCTGGAGATTCAAAAATATGTCACCGAATGAACTGATGTACTTAAACTGGCGCGATATGTTCAAGCCGGACAAGGTTCAGGTTACCAGCAAGCCTTCGTATGGCAAGTTCGTTTGTGAGCCGCTCGAGAGAGGGTTCGGAATCACGATCGGCAATGCGATGCGGCGGGTCATTCTGTCGTCCCTGCACGGCGCCGCCATTACTTCCGTGAAAATCGACGGCGTGATGCATGAATTCAGCGTCGTGCCGGGCGTTCTCGAAGACGTTTCCGAAATCATTTTGAATCTCAAAGAGGTCCGCTTAAAAGTGGGCGATGCCGGGCCGCACACCGTCAGAATCGAGACCAAGGGCGAAAGGACGGTCACGGCCGGTGATATCCTCAGCGATGACGGCAAGTGCGACATCCTGAATTCCAACCACCATATCGCCACTCTCGGCGCGGACGCCAAACTCAATATGGTCATGACCGTCAAGATCGGAAAAGGCTACACCCTGGCGGAAAACAACAAGGACGAGGATGCACCGATTGGAACGATTCCGATCGATGCCGTATTCTCGCCGGTCAAACGGGTCAACTACGTTGTCGGCAATGCCCGGGTCGGCCAGAGGACCGACTACGACAAACTCACGCTGGAAGTCTGGACCGACGGCAGTATTCAACCGGAGAACTGCGTGGCCTACGCCGCCAAAATCCTGAAGGACCAGATGTCGATCTTCATCAATTTCGACGAGAACCAGGAGCCCAGCCTCGACATCGATTCCGACGGTGACGAAAAGCCGCGGTGGAACGACAATCTCTATCGCACGGTCGACGAACTCGAGCTTTCCGTGCGCAGTGCGAACTGCCTCAAAAACGCCGATATTCACAAGATCTATCAACTGGTGTCCAAAACGGAAGCCGAGATGCTGAAGACCAAGAATTTCGGGCGTAAGTCGCTGAATGAAATCAAGGAAGTTCTGGTCGACATGGGGCTTTCGCTTGGAATGAAACTGGACGGGTTCATGCCACCCGAAGAAATAACGGAAGAAGAGGAGTAGAGGGTTCCCATGAGACACCGTAAAACCGGGCTCAAGTTGAGCCGTACCGCCAGCCACAGGGATGCCATGTTCAGGAACATGGTAACCTCTTTGTTCAAACACCAACGCATCCAGACCACCGATGCCAAGGCCAAGGAACTGCGACGCTGGGCGGATCACGTCGTCACCCTGGCCAAGCGCGGGGACCTACACGCCCGGCGGCTGGCGCTGGCCATCGTCAGGGAGAAAAACGTGGTGCACAAGCTGTTTGAAGAGGCCCAGAGCCGGTTTGGCGCCGCAGCGGGTGGCTACACGCGCGTAATTAAGATCGGCCGCAGGGCCGGCGATGCCGCCGCCGTGTCGATTATCGAAATCGTGGCGCCCGCCATCGACGGCGCCAAGCCGAAGAAGAAAGTCAAAGCCAAGACCAGCGCAACTAAGCCGGCGGATAAACCTGTGACTGAAAAAGCGGCCGCCGATGACAACCGGGCCGCCGCCCTTACCGAACCGGCGCCGGCCGCGGAATCAGCCCCGACGGCCGGTGAGCCCGAAGAGGGTATCGCGGCCCGGACCGATGACAAGGCGGATCTTCAGGCGGCTTCAGCAACGACCGAGATCGAAGACGCCGCGGAGGCGCCGGACGCGCCGCCGTCATCCGGCGACAAGCAACCGCCGGATGAGGACAAGAAATAAAAAAAACCAACCCGGCCGCTGGCGCCGGAGAGTTTTCAACACGTCCCGGACCAAAAGCCCCGTTTGAAGAAAACAGGGCTTTTTCTATCGGGCCATTTATGGATTGGACACTACCTATCGCCGGGCGCTGAGGCCCTGATTCTCCGCAAAGGCGTCCGGCGCCAGCGGGACGCGGCCGGTGCGCGATTTCTTGGCGTCGTACAGGGCGGTGTCCGCTTTTTTCAGCAGCGATTCGGGGTCGAAGACGCCGTCATCGTCGGCCGAGGCGATGCCGAAGCTGATCGAGATCGGCAACCGCCTCGTTTCCGATTTCAGGGGGTTCTCGGCGAAGTGAGCGCATATGCGGTGCATCAACCGCGCCGCGCTCTCTTTGGTGGTTTCCGGAAGGATGATGACGAATTCGTCCCCGGCATAGCGGGCCACGACATCCGTGGTGCGGCTCATCCGGGCGAGCCCCCTGGCAAAATAGACGAGCAATTCGTCGCCTTTGTCGTGGCCGTGGTGGTCGTTGACCTCTTTGAAGTGATCCAGGTCCATAAAGACCACCGTCAGACATTGGGGATAGCGCTGCGATCGTGCAAATTCGCGTGCCAAAACCGATTCCATGACGCGCCGGTTGAGCAGGCCCGTCAGCGGATCGTGATAGGCCAGAAACCGCAGCTTTTCATGGGCGGTCACGTTGGACAGACACAGCGACACCTTGACGGCCAGCTGCTCGAGCAGACTCGTGTCCATGCCGGGATGGAACCGGCGGCGCGAGATGTCGGCCTGGTTCAAACTGCCGATAATCTCGCCGTCCAGCGAAATTGGCGCGATGGCCATCGATTGAACGGCAAAGTTGCAACTCTGCGGCAGCAGGCGCTCGTAGGGTTTCAGGTCCCGGTTGACCAGCAGCGGGCTCATCTGCGATCCGGCCAGTTTGACGAATTCCTCCTTGGCGATCAGGTTCAAGCGGGCCTTGAGCCGGTCCGAGGACTCGATCTGCTGGATGAAGTCGCTGATGTCACTTTTTTCGATCAGCGTCATCCAGGCGTAGGTTACTCTGAATTTCTGGCGTATTTCGGCCAGCAGGACCTCGAAAAGATCGGTGTAGTTCAGAACCGTCAGAACCCGTTTTTCGATTTCGAAGAAACGCCGCGCAATTTTCTCGTTGTGCTGCAAAATGTCGATAATGGAAGTCAAATCAGTCATGAATGGTCAATTTTTTCTATCGCTTCGCGGGCGGCCTCCAAAACCTCCGGATTTTGTTCGGTGGCCAGCACCGACTGAAGATGGGGCCGGCTGCGGGATGATTTGAGTTCGCCGAGAATATACAGGATGTCACCTTTTACCGTCGTTACGGCCCGGGGATAAAGTTCCCGCAGGGGGGCGAGCACCTGCCGGGCGAGGGGAAGGTTCTGGGCGGCCAGCTCTTCCATCGTGACCATGGCCGCCAGGCGGACGGTAAAGTTTTCCTCGGTCAGCAGTTCGACAAACGCTGGAAAAAGCCGCCCGCTGTCGAGCATCATCTGCGCCAGGTCATGGGCGCCGCCGGCCGTTACGAGGGCTTGCAGCGCCGCCTTGTCGAGCTGCTCCGGATCACGGTTTTCGAGAGCTTCGCAGATTTGAAGCAGGGACACCGCACCGGTCCAACGGTACTGACCGTCGAGAATGAGGGTGGGAACGGAGCGCACCTTATTTTTTTCGGCGGCTTCCCTGAAAAAAACGCCATCGACGATCTCCAGCCGCAGCCCTTCGACCACAAACGGCAGCGGGAATAAACGGCGCACCACGGTGGGGCAGAACGTGCACGACGGAGCGATATAGAGCGCCATCGCCGCCGGCGGCCGGATGGCCCGCAGCCGTCGGACGATGGCGCCATCCACATCGGGGGCGCCCGTCTTCAGGCAGGCGACCGCTTCGATAAAAGGTGACAGTTCATTGTCCGACGGGATGCCGCAATATGCCAGTTGCGCTCCGAGGAGAATGGCCGGCCGGCTTGCCGGGGGCGCCTCTTCGTGAACGATTTTTATTTTCGCCACCAACTGCGTGAGATGATCGCAGAATTTTTCGATCTCGCCGCTGCGCGGATCATCGGTTAGCCGCATGCCGATCGTGACCTCGCGATCGAAAACCTCGTTCAGCGATCGTATCAGTGCTTCTTCGGCAGGTGTCATAAGAGCCGCCTTGCTTACCCCGCAATGGTTGTACTTTGAACCGTCATTAACCGCGATTTCCTCTGACTCCCTCGCCCATCGGGAGAGGGTCGGGGTGAGGGTAAAAAATCGTAAATTGTTGCCGCTCAAGCTATAAATGGAAAACTCGCCACTCGTCACCCGATGCCGTTAACTCACGGCCCAATATTCCCCCCTTTGAAAAAGGGGGGCCAGGGGGGATTTTTTTTTATCGTTAGAAAATCCCCCTAAATCCCCCTTGTTCAAAGGGGGCCTTTCAAAGGCAGTCTTTATATCAATGGCATTGACTCGTAACCCGTACCTCGTAACCCGCCACCCGCAACACCCACTCCGCACCCCATGGTGGCGCCACCGCGCCGGGTAAATTATTGAAATAGTATACCATGGTGGCCTTTAAACGTAAACCGGACGCCGCCGGTCCTTGACCGGCAACCGTTTTTCGCGATGCGGCGATTCGACCCAAACGGGAAATAAAAGGGCTGAAGGATAAAGGCGGAAGATGAAAGGTGAAAGGAGAAATGCAAAAGGCGAAAGGTGAAAAGCGACAGGCAAAGGGGGAAAAGGCACAGGGGGCATTAGATGACTGTCGGTGGATGACACCGGCCGTCGCCGTGGACGCTCCGCAGAGGTTTAGCTCCGGGTCTCGAAATCTCCCCTTTTATTTTCCTTGACAAACAATCTTGTAGCTGAAATATAGCTTATAAATGTTCTTTGGGAAATGAATAGGGTTTAGAAACTGGAGGAATTGACTCTCAAAGGAGGCGTAGATGACAGGTAAAAAAATTTCGATTGCGGCACTCATCGGCTTTATCGCTTTAATTCTCCTCTTTAGTCCGGCTCTGGCGGCCGGCCCCTCCCTGGATGCCTGGAAGCCGGCGTTCGATCCGTCCGGGGCCAAGTACAAACTGGTGGTTTCCAACGTGTCGCATCCGGTTCTGAAAGGCGTCTATACTGGTTTCGCGATTCGGGATGAGCTGTGGAAACGCACCAACGGGCAGATGTTTTTGGATTTCAAGCCCTTTTCGATGCTGGGCGGCGAGGTCGAGGTCCTCAACCAGCTCCAGATGGGCGCCATTCAAGGCATGGGCGTCAGCTCGGTGGCATCGACCAACCTCGGGCCGCGCTTCGGCGTGGTCAACCTGCCGTTTCTGATCGATTCCTTCGACAAGCTCGACAAATTCGTCAACAGCGGCAAACTTTTCACTCATTTCATGAATGCCATGGATCACCAGGGCATCATGGGGCTGGACATCACCGGTTACGGCAATTACGGCTGGGCCACCACCACCCCGGTGAAAACGCTCGAAGATGCGAAGAAGATCAAATTCCGCATCGCCGAGGCCGCCGTCAACCAGTTGACCTACAAGGCCTGGGGGCTCAACGCGGTCGTGATGCCCTGGCCGGATGTGCCGGTGGCCCTCAAGCAGGGCGTCATCGACGGCCTCGACCACACCCCGATGGTCTGTAACATCACCAAGAAATTCGAAGTGGCCAAGTATTTCACGCAGGTGAACTACGCCCAGGGGCTGTTTATCTGGATCTTCAACAAGGCCTGGTTCGAGAGCCTGCCACCGGATCTTCAAAAGACCTTTACGGCCACTGTCCACGACGTGTGTGTCAAAATCCGCGAAGAAACCAAGCAGCAGGAAACCGATGAAATCGCCAAGGCCAAGGCGGACGGCATTCAATTTTTCAAGCTCTCCGAGGCCGACATGGCCACGCTCGAGAAGGAGGCCAAAACCGTTTACAAGGAATTCGCGCCGGAGATCAACAAGCTTTATCCGGGCGACACCTACCGGCCGGCCGATTATCTGCAGGAAGTTCAAACTTACATCGGCAGTGGGAAATAAGCCGTTTTCTCGTTGAAACGGGCATTCTGTAACCTCAGAAGGGGCTCTGGCGCGACCAGGGCCCCTTTTCATGATGGATGACAGGCCGGGGTGTCTTATGATGTTTCGAAAGCTTTTGGGCTTCCTGGACAAGGTCCTCACTTTTTTTGAAGAGTGGACCCTGTTTATCAGCGTGATGGTGGCCCTTATGTCGCTCTTTGTCAACGTGGTCCTGCGCTATGGCTTCAATCATTCTTTGGCCTGGTCCGAAGAACTGGTGCGCGAGGTCATCATCTACACCACCTTCATCGGTTGCAGCGCCGCGGTCAAAAACCGTTCGATGATCAAGATCGATGCCTCGGTGCAACTGCTTCCCAAGCTTAAGACCGCGCTCAGCCTGTTCAGCAATTTTACCATATTGATCTTCGGCGGCCTGATGATTTACTACGGTTGGCTGATGGCGGCCCTGCAGGTCCGCACCCACCAGAAGACGATCATTTTGCAGATCCCGCTCGTTTATCTCTACGCCATACTGCCGCTAATGGGCGCGATGATGATCATACGGGTGGTACAGGTAATGGTCCAGGACATCGACGAAATCCGATCGGAAAAAAACCGGCGGTAGGTTGTTTTGGGCTGCGCGCTCAAGGCCACTGTTGACCCCGTTTTACAGGAGGTCCCTTCCCATGGAAACCAGCCACGTCATCATCCTGCTGATCCTTCTCGGGTGTATGGCCACTTATATCCCGGTATTTATGTGCCTCTTTTTCACCGCCGTGCTGGGCTTTCTGTTGTTTACCGACCTGCCGCTGCTCCTGCTGGCCCAATCCCTGTTTCGCAGCATGGACAACTTCGCCCTGGTGGTGGTCCTTTTCTTTATCCTGTGCGGCAACATCATGACGGCCGGCTCCATCGTCGACAAGTTGATCAAGGTTGCCAACGCGCTGGTGAGTTGGCTGCCCGGCGGCCTCGGCATGGCCGGCGTGCTGGCCTGCGGACTGTTCGGCGCGATTTCCGGCTCGACCGTGGCGACGGTCGTGGCGCTGGGCGGTTTCATGATCCCGGCCCTGCTGGAAAACGGGTTTCCGGAAAAATACTCCATCGGCCTGATGACCACCTCGCCCAATCTCGGGGTGATCATTCCGCCCAGTATCGGGATGATCCTCTACAGCATGATCAGCAACGTCTCTCTCGAAGGCCTGTTTTTGACCGGTTTTTTACCGGGGGTGATGATTATGCTGGCAACATGTGTCTACACCTATTTTATTTTTCGCAAGCGCACCGAGATCGTCCGCAAGCCGATCCCCAATCCGCGCGAAATGTTGGGGGTGCTCAAAGAAGGATTCTGGTCGCTGATGTTGCCGGTCATCATCTTCGGCGGCATATTTTCGGGCGCCTTCACCGCCAACGAGGCGGCGGTCGTCGCCTGTGTCTACGCCTTTATCGTGGAGCTGTTCATTCACCGGTCCATGAAGCTTTCGGCCGTCAAAAAGATCACTGTCAGCTCGGCGGTCACATCGGCCACGCTGTTGATTATCGTGGCCGGCGCCACCTGTTTCGGCCGCCTGCTCACTCTCGAGAACATCCCCGGCAAGATCACCGAAGCCGTGCTGGGCACCATCGACTCCCCGGCGGTTTTTCTATTGGCCATGAACCTCCTGCTCCTGGTGGTGGGAATGTTTATGGACATCATCTCGGCCACCATGATCCTGGGGCCCGTATTTTTACCGATGCTCAACGCGTTCGACATCAGCTGGATGCATTTCGGACTGATCATGACCGTCAACCTGGCGATCGGATATTGTACGCCGCCGATGGGCGTGAGTTTGTACATCACCGGAGCGATCGCCAACCGGGATCTCATTTACGTGTCAAAGGCCGTGATTCCCTTTCTGATCATTCAACTGGGCGTGCTGCTTTTTCTGACCTACATGCCGGACGCGGTGCTGTGGCTGCCCAAGGTCATGGGCTTTGTGAGATAACGCCATGCCGACGGATTTACTGCAAAAAGCCAAGTCCTATCGGTGGGTGATTTTCGCGGTCCTGGCGCTTGGCTATATCCTGGTTTATTTCCACCGTCTGTGCCCGGCTGTTCTGGCGGTCGACATGATGCGCGACCTGCACACGACCGGCGCGCTCACCGGCCTGCTCGGGGCGGCTTATTTCTATCCCTACGCCTTGATGCAGCTGCCGGCCGGTCTCCTGTCCGATTACTGGGGCGCGCGCAAGACGATCACGCTTTTTTTCTTCGTGGCGTTTGCCGGCTCGGTGCTACTGGGGGTGGCCCCCTCGGTGACGACGGCCATTATTGGACGCACGCTGGTTGGCCTGGGCGTTGCCATGCTTTTTGTGCCGACCCTGAAGATTCTGGCGGAATGGTTTCACGTACGTGAGTTTGCCGTCATGACCGGTATCCTGATGGCCCTCGGCGGCGTGGGGTCTCTGATTGCCGCCGCCCCGCTGGCATGGTTGAGTGCCCGGCTCGGCTGGCGCTTCAGTTTTGTGGCGGTCGGGATTTTTACGCTGATTCTGGCCGTGCTGGTTTTCCTTCTGGTGCGCAACCGCCCGGCCGACATGGGCTGGCCGTCGCCGGCTGGAAACCGGTCATCTGGCCTGGCGCCGATCAAATTGTCGGCGGCGGTCGGCAGAGTGCTCGCCAATCCGGCATTCTGGCCGCTGGCCGTCTGGTTTTTCTTCGACTGCGCCATATTCTTTTCTTTCGGCGGTCTGTGGGGGGGGCCTTTCCTGATTCAGGTCTACGGTCTCGATAAGCGTCAGGCCGCGCAAATCCTTTCGATGCTGGCGGTCGGCATGATCGTCGGCAGCCCCTTGCTGAGCTACGTGTCGAACAGCGTTTTCCGGGCCCGCAAGCCGGTCCTGGTCATCTCGAGCGTCATCGTCGTCGGCCTGACGGCGGTGCTGGCCTTCAAGACCCGGCAGATTCCGGTCGCCGGCCTTTTTGCCCTTTGTTTCGGGCTGGGCGTTTTTGCGAGCGCGATCGTGGTGATCGGCTTCACGACCAACAAGGAGCTGTTTCCGGTCCAGATGGCCGGGACCGCCACGGGCATCGTCAACTTGTTCCCCTTTGCCGGCGGTGCTATTTTTCAACCGGTCCTGGGGGCCGTGCTGGAACATCACGGCCGTATTGACGACAAGTTCACGCCGGCCGGTTATGAGAAAGCGTTTTTGATCCTTTTTATCTGTGCATTGGTGGCCATGGGCGCCACTTATTTCATGCGCGAAACCCTTGTCCGCGACCAGGAATGACGGCGGTGGCGTTTGGGGGGTCGAGGTCCGCGCCCATTATTTCGGATGCCGGTCAATTTATCCGACGACCGGTGGCCCAGCTCACACCGATCCGGAACCGGTTGTAATGACGTACCATGAGCCATCCGTCGCCATGTTGTCGATGCAACTCTTGGGGGTTGAGTCTTTGGTCACGGGTGCAAACCCGGCCATGGCTTGACACGGCCGGCGCAATTTCTATATGGTTTCAAGCACCCGGTGCGGGAGATCGTCACCGGCACCTGACGGACACTATCCTGATTCGCGACATGGAGGAGTGATGAAACTGAAACAGATTGTGATTTCGATTGAAAACTCTCCCGGCCGGTTGCTGGAGGTGACGGATGCCCTCGGCAAGGCGGGCATCAACCTGCGGGCCTTGAACCTGGTGGACACCGGCGCATTCGGGCAGTTGCGCCTGCTGGTGTCGGATGTCGCCCGTGCCCGGCAGATTTTGATGGAGATGCACATCTCCGCCTTCGTCAACGAAGTCATCGCGGCGGAAATCGAGGATACGCCCGGCAGCCTGGCCAAACTGCTCCGGCCGCTCAGGGATGCCAATATCAACGTGATCTACATGTACGCCTTCATCGGTGCCACCACCGACAAGGCGGTCATGATATTCCGGTTCAGCGACAATGACGCGGCCATCGAGGTGTTGAAGAAAAGCGGCTACAGACTCCTTGACGACAATGCGTTCGGCATTCTTGAAACCGAGAGGTAACGCGTGGCCCATGAAAAAGGTCCGGCCGGCAGAAGATTTATCCGTGCACGGTAGCCCTGCGGACGACCCCAGGGTTCGCGATGAGAGGTACCGGGTCTTCATCGAGGCCGTTGCCGACGGATACTACGAAACCGATGTGCGCGGCAATTTCACTTACTTCAACAATGCCCTGTGCCGCCTGTTCGGTTATGCCGGCCGCGAAATCGAAGGCCGCAACTTCCGTGATTTCATGGACCGGGACAACGCGGCGTCGGCCTTCGCGCGCTTCAATCAGATCTATCACTCCAGCCAGGGCATTACCGACATCGTCTGGGAGATCATCCGCAAGGACGGCCTCAAGCGCATCATCGAGCTTTCCGCCACGCTCATCGTCGATGATGACGGCACCCGGAGCGGTTTTCGCGGCATCGCGCGCGATGTCACCGAGAAGCATCTGGCGCAGCGCCGGGCGCTGGAGTCCGAAGAATCGGCCCGGCGCCAGTTCGAAGCCAGCCGCCTGGCCGAGCGGCGCTACCGCGCCTTTTTAAACTTTTTGCCCGACCCGGTGTTTGCCTTTAATCTCGACGGCAGCGTCTCCTACCTGAACCCCGCCTTTGAAAAGGTTTTCGGCTGGACGCTTGACGAATTGAAAGGCAAGCGGATTCCCTTCGTGCCCGAATCCCACAAGGCCCAGACCCGCGCCGGGGTCGCGCGCCTGTTCGAGGAAAAGGCCCTGCACAACTTCGAAACCCGGCGGCTGACGCGCGATGGCCGGTTGCTGGACATCGTGATCGACGGCGCCCTGTTTTACGACCAGGACAACCAGCCGGCCGGGCAGGTCGTCACGCTGCGGGATGTCACCCAGGAGAAGCGACTGGCCCGCATCAACCTGACCCTGTTCCGGATCACCAAGGCCATTCCCCACTACCGCGACCTGGATGGCCTGCTGGCTTTTATCACCCGTGAAATACAGGACCTGCTGGACATCGAAAGCGCATCGATCATCCTGCTGGATGAAGACCGGCAGGAATTTTACTTCTCTGCGGTCCACCACGACGATTCGGAGACCGGCCGGAAATTTCGCGAAATCCGGTTTCCGGCCGACAAGGGCGTGGCCGGCCACGTCTACAAGACCGGCCGGCCGCTGATCGTGCCCGACACCTCCACCAGCCCCTATTACTTCAAACAGGTGGATGAGAAGGCCGACTTCCACAGCCGCAACATGCTCGATGTTCCCATCCGGCTGCAGGACCGGATGATCGGTGTGCTCTGCGCGGTCAACAAAAAAAACGGTGTTTTCGATGACAACGATGTCGACCTGCTCGGCACGGTGGCCGGAACCGTCGCCCTGCCGATCGAGAATGCCCGCATCAACCAGGCTCTCCAAAACTCGTACGAAGAGGTCAAGAGTCTCAACCGCGCCAAGGACCGCGTGATCCATCGCCTGGCGCACGAACTCAAAACCCCCATATCGGTCCTGTCGGCGTCACTTGAACTGCTGGACCGGAAGACCGCCGATCGAGGGGACCGGGGCATTCAGCGCATTATCGAGCGCAGCCGGCGCAATTTGCAGCGCCTGCTCGAAATGCAATAATAGCATGATTCGACGCGCAGGATGGCCGGCCCCTTCAGCGGAACGCGCTCCGGATTGCACACGCGCCAGTGAAAATAGGTCGCGTAAATGAACCGGAAAAAAGACCCAGCCGAGGAAATAGACGGGATTCATGGCGCGGATGGGAGCGAAGGTCCAAGTTCCAGGTTCCAAGTTCCAAGGAAATTCCAAAATCCAAAATCGAAAATTGTCTTTGGAGCTCCTTTGATAATTGAAATTTGGGGCTTCTTTGGAACTTGGAACCTGGAACTTGGAACTTTCATCGCAGCCTCTCCTTGATTTCCTTGATGATCAATTCGCTCGTCTCCTCCGCCGTCATTCCCGAGTTGTTGATCACCTTGGCGCCCAGCGCAATCATCAGCGGCGCGGCGGCTCGCTGGCTGTCGCGTTGATCGCGCGCCGCCAGGTTTTCCTGCACGCCCTCGGCGGCGCGACGACGGGAGCGCTCCTCCAGGTGCGCGTCAAGGTAAAACTTGAAATCCGTTTCCGGAAAAATGTTGGTTCCGATGTCGCGGCCTTCCATGACCAAATTGCCGAACTGAATGCACTCGCGTTGCGTCTTTTTCATCCACTGGCGCACCTTTGGCACGGCGGCGACGTGCGGCACGGCGGCGCTGGTTTCGGCGGTGCGGATTTCCCTTTCGGGATAATACCCTTCCACCAGCAGATGGCGCGTGCCCGACGCATTCCAGCGAGGTTTTCCAGCGACGACACGCATTAGCGACCGCCTTCGGATTCTCGACATCCACCCGCGCTTCAGGCAATACCACGCCAGCGTGCGGTACATCGCGCCGGTGTCCACGTAAACAAAACCGAGCGCCCTGGCGACGAGCTTCGCATTCGTGCTCTTGCCGCTGGCGCTGGTGCCGTCTATGGCGATGACAATGTTTTTCAAATCTTCTGTAGCGGCGGTCTGTGACCGTCGCGAATTCGGCGTGAGAAATGGCGGCGCTCACAGAGTCGCCGCTACAGTTCAGTCCGCGAACAATTCCTCGTGCGACAACACCCGCCCCGTTCTCGCATCGAGAATGGTGGCGCCCAGCCCTTTTGGCGGCGCGACGGCCAGCTTCTGAAAAAAGTTCGGAAACGTCTTTTTCACGCAGGCGGGGTTTTTAAGTTTTATGCCCGGAACTTTCAATCCCAGAATTGCAAAACACATCGCCATGCGATGGTCGTTGTAGGTTTCGATTTCAGCGCCGTGGAGTTTGGACGGGTAAACCGTCAACGTGTCGCCGTATTCGATGACCTTCGCGCCGCATTTGGTCAATTCGGTTCGCAAGGCAACGACGCGTTCAGTTTCCTGAAGGCGGAGACGGCCTAGGTCGGTGAACCGAATGATCTTCCCTCCTGATCGGGCAAATGGGGCGAGGATTATTGCCGTCATAATGCTGTCCGCGAGATCGTGAAATCTCGAGATTGTCAATGGATGTGAAGCGTATCCAGCCCGGATAAAAGTCGTAAAATCAGCATCTAACTGCCAGCGGCTCGCGGGCCAGATTACGGACCATTAGTTCGGCTGATCTGTGCTTTCGTAACATCGCTGAGAACCAGGTCGAGTTCGTCGCCCTTTAACGCATTCCAGAACTCGGCCTGAACTAAAAGCCAATCAGCACCCCAAAAATAACTTCCACTGCTCGCATCCGGTTCAATCTGAAATTTCCCGCCGCGATGCGGAAACGCTTCGATCAGTTTTGAAGTCATCCGGACGTACGGCGATTCCTCGGCATTTTCACCGGTGATTCGAACTTGCCACCCACCAGCCTTCGCACAAAGCAACAATGCCGACGCGAACTGCGAACTTTCCTCGATGCTTCACGGTGCATTTTCTCGTAGCAGCCGACGTAAGGAGGCTCTGATCGCCTTCGGGTTTCGGATTTCGGATTTCGGATGTTTCAGTTCGAGCCTCGTCACCTCGGCTGCTACTGGCACAGACCCTCACCGGCAGTTTGTCATTCCCATTCTCCGACTCGACGCAATAGCCCAGTTCACGCAAGGCTTTAAACAATGCCGCCTGCGGACGCTCATGCATTCGCGGGCACCCCGTGCAACCGATAAACACCGGAACCCAGACAGACAAACGCAGCCAGAAAACGCGCCGCCGTTCCCGCGTTGCCCACAAACAATTCCAGCGGTTGCTCCTCCGTGCCGCCCGGCGGAACGGCTCCGCCTTTTCCATAAACCGTAATCGTCCGATTGCAGAATTCATCCCGATCCGGCTCTACGCGGATCATGAACCCCAGTTCCTGCAAGCATTCGACCATGATCTGCGTGTCTTCGCTCCAGAGCGCGCCGCGCAACGTCACTTCGCCTTCCGACAGCGCCGCGAGGATCAGGGCGCGATTCGTGATGCTCTTCGAACCCGGCACCGTAATCTCGGCGCGGACCGGCTTTTCGAGCGGCACAATTTCGATGAGATCAGGAAGCGGCATTTTAACCACGGATGAACACGGATGAACACGGATAAGGAACGAATAATTGGATTGATAGGTTTTTGGAGTTCGTGGTGCGGACAGTCGGTGTGGTCCGGCAATCCATTCATCCAAGAATCCATCGAATCCATTCTCCAAAAATCCGTGTGTATCCGTGTTCATCCGTGGTTAGGTTACTCGGGTGATGGGGAGGCGCAGCGAGCGCACCAGGCGTCACGCCGGGTTTTCGCACTTTCCAGAAAGCGAATGATCGCCCGCTCGTCCGGCTTCTTCAAAGCGCGCTGAAACTTCCGCAAATCGCGAATCAATGCGTCCAGGGAGTTCGCCAGCTTTTTCCGATTCGCCAGCGCAATGTCGCGCCACATCTCGGGCGAACCGGACGCAATCCGCGTGGTGTCGCGAAAGCCGGTGGCGCACAACGTGGATTGTTCTTTCGGCAGCTTCGGGTTCAACCCCAGATTCGCCAGCGCGGCGGCGGTCACGTGCGGCAAATGACTGGACCTCGCCACCAGCGCATCGTGATCCTTCGGGCTGAGACGAACCACGCGTCCGCCCACGGCTTTCCAGAGTTCCTCGACCTTGCGCAGCGCGGGGCGATTTGATTTGCGCGTCGGCGTCACAACGCATGCGGCATTCACAAACAAATTGGCCCGCGCCGCCGAAACGCCCGTTTTTTCCGCGCCCGCCATCGGATGGCTGCCAATGAAATGAACTCCCGCCTTTTGCAGTGTTTGTTCCAATTCCGAAACCACTCCCGCTTTGACGCTACCGACATCGGTCACAATCGCGCCCCGTCTGAGCGCGGGAAGCATCTGCGCGACGAGCGGCGCCATTTGCGACAGCGGCGTGCAAAGGACAATCAAGTCCACCCCGGCAACGGCCTCGGCAAGATCACGCGTGCAAACATCCACCGCGCCCAGTTTCCGGCATTCCGTCACGCTGCCGGCGCGGCGCACATAACCGGCCACTTCCCCAGCAAGCCGGCGTTGCCTGATCGCCAGCCCGAGCGAGCCGCCAAGCAAACCGACGCCAATGATCGTGATTTTCCGGAAACGCACGCGCTGAATTAAGAAGGAAAAACCGCGCCGGCAAAAGGAAATGTTTTTACCGATCCGCAAACTCCACGTCGGGCACTTCCTTCATCGCCGGCGGGACGCTGAAGAAATCCTCCTCCCGGAAGCCAAACATCTGCGCCACCAGATTGCTGGGAAACGTTTCGCATTTGTTCCGGTAGTCGCGCACGTTCCCGTTGTAAAAACGCCGCGCCGCCTGGATGCGGTTTTCGGTGTTCACCAGTTCCTGCTGCAGTTTCAAAAAGTGCTGGTCGGCCTTGAGCTGCGGATAGTTTTCCACCACGACGAGCAACCGCTTGAGCGCGTCCACCAGTTCGTTTTCGTCCCGGGCCTGCTGCGACGGCCTTCCGTTGCTGCCAAGGCATCGGTTGCGCAATTCCGTGACCTGCTCCAGCACGTCGCGTTCGTGCGCCGCGTAGCCCTTCACGGTCGAACGAGATTGGGAATGAGATCGTATCGCCGCTTCAGTTCAGTATCCACGTTGCTCCAGGATTCGCGGATGTAATTGCGCAGGCTGACGAGCGCGTTGTATTGCACGCCGACCCAGATGAGCGGCACGAGCACGATTGCAACCAGAATAATCAACGGGATCATCAGGATACCTCCGTAAACAGGTATTGCGGCAACAACGACCGGATTTGAAGCAATCGCCGCAGGTTCTTTTCGATTTCCCAGGGCGCGAGGCGCGAACCGAAGGCCAGAGCCAGACAATTCCGCTCGATTTCAATGCTCAGATCCGGATTGCCCAGCAGAAACTCGATGATTTGCGGATTGCACACGTCGTAAGCGAATTTTTTGTCCTTCGACCGCACGCAAAAGCGCCGCGAAAACTCGGCGGATTCAAAATCAATATCGTCATACCCGAATGCCTGCGCGACTTTCGAGAGCAAGCCTTCATGGCGATCGTGAGTTCCGGAAAGGACGCCGGCAGATTCAATATAAAGAACGAGAAATAGTGGTGATGCGTCTGGGTGCCTCCTTTCGAGTTGCTGGAATAGGTTTCGTAGTGGTAATTGAAAATGAGCACTTCCTGGCCGCGATAGGGTCCACTGAGAATATTGAACGCGTAACGATTCGCCCCCTGCGCGAGTTTATTCAGAAACCCAAATCGCTGCGCCAGCAGCGAATCCTGTGAGGGATTGAATGCAAGATTCAAACGCGCCGCCAGCGCCGACATTTCCTCGCGACGTTTCCGAGCGGCAATCGTGCCGTAGATCGCCGCCACGATCACCAGCACGGCAATCAAAACAATGATGAGCACGGGCGTGAATTCCATGATTACTTCTCCGGCGGCCGTCATTTGTCTGACGCATCCATACTTTCACAAACTTTCACAAATATTGACGCTCCGCGAATTACAAGAAAAGACTCTTGTTTGTAGCACGCAACCGCTGCATGCGCGGCTCAGGCGCTCACCCGGCGACACCACCCATCCGACATCCATTTCATGGTAGCGCTTGTCGCGCCTGCGACAAGCCCGCCCGCGTTCAGCGGGCGGAACGAACAAACCCCGGTTCCCGCGTCTGCCCGATCCCGGCGCGCCGCTGAACGCGGCGCGACTCGTCGCAGCGCGACGAGTTCCACCAACCGAGACCGACTCGTCGCGCCACCACGAGTTCCACCACCCTGCACGACTCGCGGCAGCGCGGCGAATATCACCACCCTGGCACGTGAGCGTTTCAAGGTGCCGAAGTCGCATTCTACAATCCGAATTTTCCTTTTCCGCGATTCGCGTTCCGTTCATCCTGCCGCCATGCAGCCACTCAATGCCGACGAAGTCCGCCGCGTCGTCCAAAGCGCGCTCGCCGAAGATATCGGTGACGGTGACGTGACAACGTCCGCGACGGTGCCGGAAAACGCGACGGCCAGAGCCGTGATGCGTGCGCGGGAATCGCTGGTGGTTGCCGGGTTAAGCGTGGTCGAAGCCGTTTTTCGCGGGTCTCGCCCGCCCTGCATTTGCAAACGCTGACTTCTGACGGCCGCCACGTGGAGCCGGACGAGAATCTGCTCCGGATTTCAGGTTCCGCCCGAGCGATACTGACAGCAAGAGTCGCGCTGAATATTGTCCAGCGGCTTTCCGGCATTGCAACACTCACGGCGCGATTCGTAGAGGCGGTGAAAGGAACGCACGCGCGAATTCTGGATACGCGCAAAACAACTCCCGGTCTGCGCCGGCTGGAAAAATATGCCGTCGCCTGCGGCGGGGGAAGGAACCATCGGTCCGGCCTGTTCGACATGGCGCTGATCAAGGATAATCATCTTGCCGCCCTGCGCGACGCGGAGCCCAACGCGATCGCGGCAGCCATCCATCGTGTCCGGGAAAAATTTCCGCAAATCAAAGTGGAAGTCGAAACGGACACGCTCGAACAGGTGGACGAAGCCCTGGAAGCCGGCGCCGACCTGATCCTGCTGGACAACATGAGTGAAGTGCAACTGCGCCAGGCAGTGCAAAAATGCCGGGACCGCGCGAAAACGGAGGTCAGCGGCGGCGTGAATCTCGACACCGTCGAAATGATCGCCGCCACCGGCGTGGATTTCATCCCCATTGGCGCGCTGACGCACTCGGCGCGCGCCGTGGACATAGGATTGGATTTTGAAAGTTGATGACAACCGACGCGGAAGTTTTCGCCACGCTGCGCGCCGCCGGAGATGATTCCGTATCAGGCGCGGATCTCTCGCGGAAACTCGGCATCAGCCGCGCTGCCATCTGGGCCCGCATTGACGAACTTCGCGGTCTCGGCTATGACATCGAAGCCAGCCCTCATTTCGGATACCGCCTTCTCAACTCGCCGGACCTGCTCCATGCGGACGATTTGCTCGCGCGGATCGGAAAGTCGAAAGTCGTTGGCCGCGACATTCAGGTCTTTCACGAAACCTCTTCCACAAATGACGTGATCGAAAAGCTGGCGCGGGCGGGCGTCAAGGAAGGCGTGGTGGTCTTCGCCGAGTCCCAGGCGAAGGGCCGCGGACGTCTTGGGCGCAAATGGCTTTGGCCTGCCGACCAGGGAGCTCTGGTTCTCCGTCCTGCTGCGTCCGGACCTGCGGCCCCAGGAAGCGACGCAACTGACGATTGCTTCGGCCACAGCACTGTTTCGGGCAATTCAATCCTCGACCGCGTTGAAGCCCGAAATCGAGATGCGGCCGAACGACATTCTCATCCGCGGCAAAAAAGTGGCGGGAATCCTGACCGAACTGAATGCGGAACTCGATCGCGTCAAGTATGTGATCATCGGCATCGGAGTGGATGTAAACCTGACCGCAA
>CAWAAN010000022.1:0-307500 GCA_963779885.1 uncultured delta proteobacterium
GCTTCATGCCGGCTTCGTTGATACCCCAGTCCTTGCCGCCTTTCTCGCCCAGCATGTCCATGTACTTGTCCGAGAGCATGGTGGTGACGTGCATGCGCGCCGGGTTATACCAGACGAAAAACGGCTTGTTGGTCTTCTTGGGGTCGTTGCGGTCGAGGAAGTCGATGACTTGGGCGGAGATTTCCTCGTCCACGGTCTTGGAACGTTCCAGCGTCAGTGGCCCTTCGTCCTTGCAGCTCTGGTTCTTCTCGGTGCCGTCATTCGACGTGCAATGAATAACCGGCCTCGGTGGCGTCATGCAGAGCCCGTCTCGCGGATCGATGGCACCGGGGACCTCTGCGAGCCCCTTGACCGGGGTGTTCTTACAGGGCGGAACAATGCCCTGCTCGGTCGGCGACTTGTTGATATCCGGGAAGCTCACCCCCTGCATGGCGTCGAGGTGATACAGGTAGCCCCAGAATTCCTGGAAGCCGTGAGCGGTCGGCAGCGACGCCGCTTTATCGCCGAGGTGGTTCTTGCCGAACTCGCCGGTGTTGTAGCCGAGATCCAGCAGGAATTTTGCCAGCGCCGGCGTGCCCGGCAACAGCGAACTGGTTGCACCCGGAAGCTGCGGCATGACCATGCCCGCCCGCAACGGATGCATGCCGGTGAAGAAGGCGGTGCGCCCGGCCGTGCAGCTCTGCTCGGCATAATAGGTCATGAATCTCGCACCTTCCTTGCCGATGCGATCGATGTTCGGCGTTTCGCCGACCATGAGTCCCTGGTGGTACGCCCCGACATTCATGATGCCGATGTCGTCGCCCATGATGAACAGGATGTTGGGCTTCTTGTTGGCCGCGACTGTTGGAGCGACCGTCAAGGCCAACACCACTGCGAGCGCCACAAAGGCGAGTACAAAGGGTTTCATTGTTGATGCTTTCATTTTTGACTCCTTTCATTCGTTTGCGGTGTGTCAACACCCCCTTGTTAAAAAATGACCCAAACCGGAATGACATTTTGGATTTTAGTCGTTGTGATGTGTTTGTTATTTGCGATTTGGAATTTTTCACCGAAAATTAAACATTATTTCTTCGATCAAACTGGAGGCGGCGGCCAGAGGCATTGCTAATTTTACGTTTTATGGCTCCCTGCCTCCAATCCCGACGAGTGGGAAACCGAGTGAATCATAATTTCCGGCGGTCGGCTTAAAAGACTCCTGGCTCCTATCAACACCGTGAATCTGGCCGACCGCAGGTGGTCATCCAACACTTGCCGGTTCTCCCACTCTTCAAACAAAAAGAAATCATTTTCATTTTCAGAATTCTGATAGAAGGTCGAATCCACACATCCTTTCTCCTTTCGCACCTCCTGAACGATCGAGCGGATGGTTTGACGAAGCTCTTTGCGTTTTTCAGGACGCACGTTCATTTTAATAAAGGTAAGAATCATTCGAATTCCCTATTCAGGAAACCATGTCATGGATTGAGCCCGAATGAAAAATTCGTGACATGGGTTAAAGAACGAAACGGCTTTTATGATAACCAGATTCCAAGATTCATACCAATAGCGAAAATAGCACCGTATTTTTATATATAATTGATATTATTATTAGAATTAAATCTGTTTGGGTTTTGGGGGGGCGTTTGGGGCGATGTAATTATCCGTGGGATACCGAGATGCCGTGGGATACCGCGGAAATAACTATGTCAGGTAAGAGCTCAGAGATGGTTGGTGGCGTTGTTGAATGTTCAATTATCAGGAGAAAGGATGTTCGCGCTTTGTTGGCCTGGCGCCCCATTGTGGTAAACGACCGTGTTTTGGAAAATGCATGGCTGATTCAGGACAGGTGTCAACTTTCCTGGTGGGATTCTCTGGTTGTTTCTGCTGCCAAGTTGGCTGATTGTCGCTATCTGATTACTGAAGACCTGAAAGAATACCAAGAGTTTGGAAAACTGAGAGTAACCAATCCATTCCATGTCGACCCCGCATCACTGGTGGATTGATCTAAGGCTTTTTGATACCCAGCTTGCGCATGCGGGTGCGGAGGGTGGAAGGATTGATGTCCAGGATCACGGCCGCGCCTTTGGGGCCTTCGATGCGCCAGCCGGTTTCCTCGAGCACCCGGGTGATGTGGTCGATTTCGATATCTTGAAGCGTTCTCAAATGGTTCGGCATCGCGTTATGGGCCGGCCCGGTGAGATCATCCGCCAAGCGCAGCTTGGGTCCCGAGCTGTTGATGACCGCCCGCTCGATCACGTTTTGCAGTTCGCGTATATTACCGGGCCAGGGGTAATCCTGCATGGTTTTCATAACGCTATGCGGGATTTGTACGATGGACTTACCCACCCCTTTGGACACTTTTTCGGTGAAAAATAGCGCAAGCATGGGAATATCCTCCATACGGTCCCGCAGCGGCGGCACCGTAATTGGAAAAACATTCAAGCGGTAGAACAGATCCTCCCGGAAACGGCCCTCGCGAACTTCTGCTTCCAGGTCGCGGTTGGTGGCGGCAATCACCCGGACTTCGACCTTGATCGTCCGGGTGCTGCCCAAACGTTCGAACTCCCCGTCCTGAAGCACCCGCAGCAGCTTGGGTTGCAGCTCCAACGGCAATTCACCGATCTCATCCAGAAATATGGTCGTGCCGTTGGCAACCTCAAACCGGCCGATATGCCGGGTCTGGGCCCCCGTAAAGGCGCCGCGCTCATAGCCGAACAGCTCGCTTTCGATGAGGTTTGCCGGCAAGCTGGCAAAGTCCACTTTCACCAGGGGGCGGGCATTGTGCAGGCTAAGGTTGTGGATGGCCCGGGCCATCAATTCCTTACCAGTGCCGGTTTCGCCAAGGATCAGAACAGAGGTGTCGGTGGCGGCGACTTTCTCCACTTTGTAGAGAACGTATTTTATAGCGGCACTGGTGCCGATGATACTCTCGAAATTGCGCTCCAGCTTGATTTCCTCCTGGAGGTAAGTGCTTTCGGCTTCCAGCTGTTCTTTCAGCCCCGCGATCTCCGTGTAGGCTTTGCGCAGGTCGTTTTCCGCCTGTTTACGGTCAGTGATGTCGATATGGGACACGATGATCCCGCCTTTTTGCCCGGAAAATGGAATGACCCCCATCGAAAACCAGCACTCTCCGGCCGACAAATCACAGGGATAATCCAGAAAAAAATTCACCCGTTTTCCTTCTAACACGGCCTGTATCCCTTCCAGTACTGTTTGGGACAGCGTATCACCACCGCAAGCGCTTTCGCGGCAAGCGTCGATATAGTTGAGGCCGGTCCCAATTCGACCCAGAGGTCCCCCATCGAGTTCCTTGGCAAACCGTTCCCAACTTTTATTGACGTCCAGAATTTTACCCTCGCGATTCAGCACAGCAATTTGATATTGCAAAGAATCAAGAGTTGACCGATTAAAGGCTTTTGCTTGGCAGAGGGCTTCTTCGGCCTGCTTGCGCGACAGGGCATTGGCGAAAATCTCGGCCACCACCGCAATTCGAGGCATCAGATCTTGCGGCCATTCTCTGGGATGTTTCAGCATCGCCAGGCCCAGTAAACCCAGCGTCACCTTACCCGTCTTGAGTGGGACCACAACTGCCGATTGGACGCCTTGAGAATGGAGGAGCTCTTTCTCCGGACCGGCTTCTTCAGGCAGTTCGCCAGGATGGGAAAACACAACCATTTCCCCATTGAAGAGCTTTTTTTGGGCCCAGGAGAGCTGGTGGAATTCGATCTGCGACGGTGCCGGTGCGACATTGGATCTGGTAAACGATTGGACGGTATGCAGCCTTTGGTCGATTTCTGAAATCTCAAATACCGTGACCCGATCAACTTCGATGAGTTCAGCGAGTATTTTCAACTCCTGCGCTATCTGTGATTCTACCTGGTCCGGTGGCAGGTTCACGAAATGGGCCGAGAGATCGGACAGCGTCTTTTCAAAGCGCAATCGTTCTGCGAGATCGGCCTGAGCATGGTAGCGCAGCGTCCGTTGTCTCAACAGAAAAGAGATCAGGCCGCCTTGAACCAGAACAATAAAAATGGCGGTTATGACGTACCAGCGGTAGAGGTCCCAGAATGAGGGGGTTTTAAATCGAATGATGCTGCCGGGGGGGAGCCGATCCTCTGGGATTTTCCAGCGTTTCAGCTGGCGCCAATCGAACATTAAATGATTGAGAACGTGTTCGGGATGGACATCCTTGAGCGATACGCCGCTCATGATGCGTGCGGCAACGTCGGCACACCTTCGCCCCTGATCCTCGGCGCTGAGCAGGCTGCCGCCAACGATGCCGAACCCGAGATAGGTTTCAAGAATACCGAATACGGGTGCATTGGCTTTTGCGGAAATAGCAGACAACATCTCGCGCGAAACGAAGGCGGCGCCCTTGGCATCACGGTTGATGACCAAATAAAGCAGCGCCGCGTTTTTTGGCAGTTGGGCCACTTTTTCAAGCAGCGCCGCTTGGCTTTCATCATCGATATAATTGATTTCGAGTGGTCCCTGATACTCGCGCAAACTTGTCTGCGCCAATTTTTGCGCTTCACGGTCGGATATAGAGCTACCCGAAACGATAAAGAGCCTGCGGGTATTGGGCAGCAATTCTTCAATAAGGGTGACGTTGCCTTGGATATCAACGCCCCATAAAAGAGACGTCATGTTAGGTTTCAAGAAATCTCGCTGCAGGGTTTTTGGATTGGCAGAGATAAAGATCATCGGAATTTCTCCGAATAACCGCACTCCGTATTCAACCAGCATATCTGCAACCGCATCCCCCACGCCGATGACCAAGTCCATTGGGGCATCGACATATTTGAGGCGATATAATTCGGTCAGCTTTTGGAAATAGATGTCATGGGGATAGCGCCCCTGGTCGGTGTATTCGATGTGCAGATCGACAGGGTAAGGAGATGTTGCCTGCAGGGCCGCCTGCAGGCTTTGGGATAGAATGTTTAGCCACGGCAAATCTGCGCGGTCAAGAATTACCAAAACCCGCTTCGGTTTTGCATCTTGCACGTCTGAGGCATCCGCAAATGAGCCAGCCGCCAGCCAGGTCAGCAATACCAAAAGAATCATTTTTTCTAATCGACGCATGCGCAAGACTCAGCCACGGTTTTTTCAAGAAGTTCCCCAATCATACGGCTTCAATAACGCTAAGAGCGATTTCGGAAACGATAGTCAAGCAAAATATATAGGCTCGGAATGACCGGCCAGAATTGACAGACAAAAAATCTTTTTGAGGACTGTAAAGGAATTTTGATTGTAAATCAATTAAGTCGAATTCCATGTTTCACCCGCTTATCTGGATCAAAAGCCCAATAGCGCTTCCTGCTAATTGTTTAGATTGCAGATTAGTTGAGAGTAGCTGGTAAAAATCAGATCCTTCAGAGCGTGTACCTTCTTGCCATAATCGTAACTGACAGAAATGAAAACAAAATAAAAGATATGGTTTGTCTATTCCAACAAACCTTTAGCAATCCAGCGGAAAAAAGACCATTTATGGGTGGTCACTGATCCCACCGGTATTCGACCTCGTAATACCGGCTTCTCATGCCGGGATCTTGGCGATTTTTTCGGTCACGCTCTGATTAAACCGTTGGGCGTCGATGACAAAGCGCTGATGCGTTCCCCGGCAGATCCGGTCGATGCCGTCATCACCCTCGATCGCAAACGTCAATTTGCGCCCCTCGACCGTCGTGAGAGTGCCGTTGATCGTCACCGTCAAGCCGGGCGGCGTGGCGGCCGTGTGGTCCAGGTTGACGAGGATGCCGACGCTCTGCTCGCGGGGCCAGTCTAGGTGCGGGTTGATGGCCTCGATACAGGCCCACTCCACCAGCCCGACCATGTAGCCGGTGGCGAGCACCTGCGGCATGTCCTGAAACTGGGAGGCTTCGGGGAACAGGAAGGGCACGGTCTTGTTTTCGGGAACCTTGTAGCTGAAAGTGAAGGTCAATCCGGGTTTTAGGGATGGTTTCATCGGGACTCTCTCAGTGTGGGGGTAAATTGGAAAAAATTCGGGCGGCCGCCAGCGGGAGGCGCGCGCTGCCGGCTGACATTTCTTGACAAAGCCTGGGCTGCAGGTTTAAGGTTTCGGCTGCTGGTATCGGTCGCTGGGCATGATTGATACAGCCGCCTGAAACCTCAAACAGCCTTTCATCCTTCACCCTTGAACCTTAAACCGTAAGCCTTTTTTGACCTTGAACCATAAACCCTAAACCGTAAACCCTTTTGTAGCGTTTATAGACACTTCACAGGCGACCCAACTCGATGCCACACACCCCATTTTGGCAAACCCCGCACGACTGATGCGAAAGGAGAGTGCCATGATTGTGGTCACGGTCGAATTCTCGATTCACCCGCCGCATGAGCGCGAGTTTCAGGAAATTGTTTTGATGCAGGCCCACAACTCGCTGACCCACGAGGCCGACTGCCACCGCTTCGATGTCAGCATCGATCCGCACGATGGCACCCGGTTCTTTCTCTACGAAGTCTACACCGATGACGCCGCCTTACAGGCGCACAGGAAAACATCCCACTACCACAAATTCGGCACGCGCGCAGCGGCGTGGGTGGCGCAAAAAC
The DNA here is from genome assembly GCA_963779885.1 of uncultured delta proteobacterium. Classification (GTDB taxonomy): domain Bacteria; phylum Desulfobacterota; class Desulfobacteria; order Desulfobacterales; family SG8-13; genus JARFQH01. The sequence goes on from CAWAAN010000022.1 coordinate 6,550, forward strand.
GCGTCCAAGTCTGGCACGGGCTCGATCCCGCCTGAAATACGGGTTGGCCGAAAGACCTCCGGCCCGACCATTGCGCGTGTATTACGGTCCGGCATTGATCAGGGTGATCTGATCGTTGAGGGTCCAGTAGTCGTAAAGGTAGCCGATTCCGACCAGGCCGCCCGTAACCAGAAACAGGACCCCCGTCAGCCATTTGCCCATGTACATCCGGTGGACGCCGAGAAGTCCCAGGAACGTCAGCAGGATCCAGGCCGCATTGTAATCGATCCGACCGGGATGGAACCGTAGCGCCGCCGCACGATTCATGCCTGGAATCAGGAAAATATCGATCAGCCAGCCGATGCCCACCAGTCCCAGCGTGAAGAACCAGATGGTTCCCGATATGGGCTTGCCGAAATAGAAGCGATGCGAACCGGTGAAACCGAATATCCACAGCGCATACCCGACGGCGGTGCTATGGGTTTGTGGCTGGTGCTGCATGAATAGATCCCCCTGGCCAGGCAATGGCCGCCGCGTCCAGAATGCAATTACGGTTTTGTGGCCGCGGCGGCGAAATTACGGAGTGCGCCGCCGACTTTCTCGAGCGCTGCCTCGCAGCCGCTGATGGCATGGCGCGCGGCAAGATAGGCCGGATCGTTGTAAGTCAGCCAGGTCTGCCCCTCGTCATCTTCCCAGATAAGCGCCTTTTGAGGCAGATCGATAGCCACGCTGCGGCTGCACTGCATCAAGGGCGTGCCGACCTTTGGATTACCAAAAATCACCACTTCGGTGGGCGGCAGGCGGAGGCCGGCTTTTTGGGCACCGGCGGCATGATCGATCCGGATAAACACGGTCATCTCCTTGGCTTTCAAGGCCTGTTCCAGCCTGTCGGCCGTCTCTTTGACAGTGTGCGGGCTTTTTACGTTCACGAGGCCATTGTCGGCGGCGGCGGCCGCCACCAACCCAAAGAAAATAAAAAACGATATCAGCATACGCGGCATGGGGTATCTCCTTTTTCGAGTCGTTCCTTACCGAGAAGTCAGATTATTTATGGTCGCTTATGGATCGCCCGGCGGGTTTGCGAACCGTTCGTCAGACACGGTTTGTTGCACATTCTGGCTGGTTTTTTCCAGCCAGCCAAAGCGCTCGACCCGGTGATGATCAAATGCCGGCACATAGGGTTTGATGTCCAGCAGCGGCGTGCCGTCGATAACGTCGACATTTTCGATGTGAAGGATGTTGGCGACAATACGGGTCAGTCTGACCACCGACATGCCGATCGGGTTGGGCCGCCGCGGCGCGCGGGTGGCAAACACGCCGTGCGGTCGTGAATCCAGAAAAGGCGTGACGATCAGCTCGGCATTGCCTGCCCGGTGAAAATGATAGAGCAGCACGATGTGTGAGAACCCGTCGAGATCCTTCAGTCCCGCAGCGAATTCGGGAAAAACATCGACCGTGCCGCGCACGCCGGCGGCACCGGCCGGCTGGATCGGCATGCCGGCCGGCTCGTCAAACGGGGAGTGGATATGGCCGATCGGCCGGTATTCGAACGACATGAGCCTTCTATTGTCCTTTTAGGTTTATGCCGGTATTTAAAATTATCACAACAATAATGCAGAGAAGGGGCAAGGACAACCCGTCGGCACACCGGGCGGCAATCGGTCTGAACCTTGTCTCAGACCGGGTACTGTTGCCGTAAACAGGCGATCTATCTATCCGTCTGCCGTCGTTATGAAGCCGTACTTCCGGATGCCTTCCAGGATGCCGCCGGCGCACGGTTGTTTCGCGAAATAGACCTTTTTCGCACCTTTCAACGGTTCCAGCTCCGGGCTGTGATTGCCGACGATGACCCCGAGCGGCTCACCCCGCAGCATTTCCTCGTCGTTGCCCGAATCGCCGCAGGTCAGGAAATTCCCGAGGGGGATTTCCCACTTGTAGCTCAGATACCGGATCGCTTTGCCCTTGGAGGCCCGGTAGGGGAGGACATCCAGGTATTTCTGATGGGAATAGATCAGAGTGTAGCGGCACTTGTGGCGCAGCAGCAGGTTGTGAATCTTTGGCAGCCGATCTTTTTGCGGCGCCATGTTGTAGCTGATCTTGAACCGGCGCTGGGTGGATTCTTCCTGCAGTTCGAGGAATTCGAAGCGTTCGAGCAGCTCGACGAGCCGGTCTCGATTCCAGTGATCGGCGATGTGGGATTCCCACCCGCTGCCGTATTTGAGGCTGTTGCCGTAATAGATTTCCGATCCGACCGAGGTGATCAGTATATCGGGAGCAGGCACGCCGTGTTTCTCGAGATTGGCCGTGGCCGACTCGACGGTTCGCCCGGTGGCGATGCCGAACCCAATCTTGTCGTGATGGCGGCGCAATAACGCGACAAGTTCCGGCAGGTCCGGATTATCCTTGCCGATCAAGGTGTTGTCGATGTCGGTGATCAGAAAGCGGTTCAGCCGTGTCAGCCGGCGCCCGATGGCATCGCGGGCCACCGGGGCCTGCAGGTCGGTTTGCGCGCCGGATGTCACCAGTTCCCCGGCCGCCTCGAGGTAGCTCAGGGCGTGGCTTGTCCAGGTGTAGTGGCGGCGGACGTTCATGATGCCGTTTTTCGAAAGCGTGTCCCAGTTGCCGCCGTCGGCGATGATTTTTTTGACGGCCGCGGCGATGGCGCGGGTGTCGGTGGGGTCGACCAGAAGCCCGTTCCGGCAATTGTCGAGAATGTCTTTGGGACCGCCGTCATGGGTGGCGACAATCGGCAAGCCGGCGGCCGAAGCTTCGAGCAGGGTGAGCCCGAAGGGCTCGGTCAGCGCAGCGTTGACAAAGACGCCTCTTTTTTCGGCCGCGATCCGGTAGAGTTCGGGAACCTCGTACTCGAAGTCATGCTTCTTCGGGATGGCCATTTTACCGTAAAGGTCGAACTTGTCCATCAGCAGCAGCATGTTGGTGAGAACGTCCCGCTCGTTTTCCTCCATCGATTCGATGTCTTTGCGGAGACCGGCGAAAACGGCCAGGTTGGCCATGGCCTGCAGCTCGAGGTCGCGGCCGTAGGCCTCGATCAGCCCGGCGATGTTCTTGCGCTTGTCGGGACGGCAGAGGGTGAGAATCAGCGGGCGGTCCGGATGCATGAAGAAACGGTTGAGTTCCTGAAGCAGGGAGGCCCGGGCGTACATTCCCTCTTCGCTCTTCTCGGTTTCGGGCAGCAGGTCGTGATAGAAAGGATAGAACTTTTCGATGTTCAGACCGGGCGGTATGACCTTGTAACGCGGAATCGCCCGGTGGCGGTACAGACCGTACTGCTCTTCTATTTCCTGGTGCGTGCTGGTGACAACCAGGTCGGCGCGGCTGAGGATATCTTCTTCCGTGCTGATCCGCTGATCGATCTTATACTTGCGGACGATGTCGATTTCCGTCGTGCCTTCGTCGAGCAATTTCTGTTTTTTGCTCCGTCCGAGTGAGTGCCCGGTGTAGATAAAGGGAATGCCGAAGAAGCTCGCCAGCTGCATGGCCACGTAGCCGGCATCCGGGTAGTGACCGTGCACCAGGTGCGGAATGGCTTTTTCGCGTTTGATGAACTTGATGGTCTTATCGGTGTACTCGTCCAGAAACGGCCAGAGCAGTTCCTTGCGCATATACTTTCGGCCGCCGCACTGGATGCGAATGATGCGGAACTTGTCGTTGACAATTTCCACCGGGCGGGCGTAGTCATCCGAAAACCGCTTGTCGACCACCAGGCGGGTGAAGAGATCCACACCGGCGACGCCTGGTTGCCGGCTGAGGCTGTCGGCCAGCTCGACCACGTATCTGATCTGGCCGCCGGTGTCCGCATCGCGACCCAGTTCCATATTCTCGGGGCGCAGCAGGCCGTGGATGCTGAACATTTGGACGTAAAGCGGTTCATCGGGCATAACCATTACCTTTCGAGCATCTGAATGACGTCATCATAGAACCTGTTGTCCTCGGGGATCGCGCCGGCGACCGTGCAAAGACGGGAGGCCAGGAAAGAGGCGGCTTCCAGGGTTTGGGCCGGCGGCAGGCCCCGCAGGTAGCCGGCCGCCAATACAGACGCGAACGCATCTCCGGCGCCCACCGTGTCGGCGATGGTCTCGAGCGGCGGCGTGGCGGCATCGAAACGGCCGGCGGTCGTAAACAGCGTGCTGCCCTTGTGGCCCCTGGTCAAGGCGACTTCTTCGATGGCATAGCCCTCGCGGAGAAAAGCCACGAAGTCATCGTCGCTGCGCGGAGCGGCATGCATCTCTTTGAGACCCTCGAGTTCTTCTTCGTTCAACTTCAGCAGGTCCGCATGGCGGAGAGAATCGCCCACCGCCTGGCGGCGGAAGCTTCCCGGCCTGAAGTTGATGTCGTACAGGCATTTGGTTTGCGGTTTTCTGGCGTCAAGAATGCGCTGAAGATTTCGATAGCCCTGGTCGGTGCGCTGCGCCAGCGTTCCGAAGTAAATCAGGGTGCAGTCTTCGAGAAGTGCCCCCAGGGCGGGAGTGAAGTCGATATGATCGTAGGCGACATTCGGCAGGATGTCGAAAGTGGGCACACCGCGCGGGTCCAGGCGGATATCCACTTCTCCGGTGGCATGGCACGCGTCGATCTGGAGGTCCGCCGGGTCGAACCCGCGGTCCTTCACGATGGACTGGATATCTTTTCCGCCGGGATCGTCGCCGATGCGGCTGACAAACCGAACGGCAAAGCCGAGCTGCTTGAGATGGCAGGCGAAGTTGAACGGTGCGCCGCCCAGGCGGCGATAATCGGGAAAGACGTCGAATAATATTTCACCGATGGCAAGAATCATTTTCTCGATGCCGGCGCAATTCCACATCGCCCGGTTGTCAGCCGGCGGGCTCCGCGCCTCGCGATAACGGGTTAATAAACGCCTGCACCATAGACCAATTCCGGTCCAAGCGCAATTAAAAGGAAGGCGCCTCTACCCGGATAAGCGTTTGTGCATCGCCACTGAAACTCACACTAACGAGCCGTAGGGGCACGGCGCGCCGTGCCCCTACACAGGAGGTAGCGTTTGGCATCGACCCGGGGTGCGGTCCCAGACCTCGGCAGGGCGAAAGGTATTTCGCCCTTACGAGACAGTCAGTCGCCCTGCGCACCCGCTCATCCGGGCTCCGGCGCGTCATCTTAAATTTTAATGTGGAAGCCTTTAACTGACCTAACTGACTCAACTGATTCAAGGGTTGGTTGTTCCTTTTTGCTTGGCCCCTTGAACCCTCGAATCCTGGACCCCCAAGCCTTCGGCCGGCCCTTGTGGATCGGTATTTGGTGCCGCCGTTGCCACCAGCAGGCCGTCTTTGCTGCGCACGCGGATGGCCAACGGGATGCTGTCGATCTGCAGGGCGATGTCACGGTCCTGGGGGTCGAAATGTGGTCGCTTCGGGTCGTCGAATTTGGCCGAATCGTGGGCCGCGAGCACCAGCGACCGCACCGCCGCCGGGACCGGCCGGCGGTCGAGCAGCCGGTTGCGAAGATACAGGGCGCACTGTTCGTCCTCGTCGCTGCGCTCGGTTCCGTTGGTGCCCATGGCCACGATTGATACCAGCGCCGGTCTTTCGGCCAGCACGGCGGCGACGGTGGCTTCGGCGTTGACCAGGGCCGCGGCAAAGAGCGCATCGGCGCCTGCGGCGGCAACAATGCCCCGGGTGCCGGCGCTGGTGGACTGGATCAACGCCTTGCCGCGCACATCGGCCCGCGAAAGCTCGTGCGGCGAGTTGCCGAAATCGAAGCCGGGCACCTTGACCCCGGCGACCTCTCCTATGCAAAGATCTCCTCGGCCCTGGCGCCGCAGGCCGAAGGCGGCCTGCGGCGAGTCGACCAGCAGCAGGCGCGCGGCTCCGCGCCGCAGCGCCACCGCGGCCGTGGTAAAGGCCCGGTAGACATCGATGATGACAACCGTGCCGGCCGCCCGGCGGGCGCCTTCCAGCAGGCTCAGCAGTCTGATTTGCATGCTATAGTGTCCATCCGCGATTTTTTCTAATCACTGTTGCGTGTCCAATTCATAGATGAGGATTTTTTTCACTGGGCAAGGCCGCACAAGGGTTTACGGCGAGGCGCACTTAATGTACGCCGCAGCCGGAAACCCGCGGAGAACACAGTCCAGCGGGAAAAAGACTATTTATGGATGGACACGATCTAATATCCCCGCTCGAAATCGACCCGATACAAGAGGGGCTCGCCTTTAATGAACCGGCGATAGTTTTCGGCAAACACCTCGACGATAGCGGCCGGAAAACTGAATCCCGAGTTGTGAGGCGTGATGATGGTATGGGGCAGCGTCCAGAGCGGGCTTTCCTCCGGCAGCGGCTCCTGTGAGAAAACATCCAGGACCGCCCCGCCGATGGTGCCCTGCCGCAGCGCCTGCACCAGGGCTGTTTCATCGACGGCGTCTCCCCGGCCGATATTGATCAAGACCGCGGTGTTCTTCATGCGCCTGAATGCCGCTTCATTGAAAAGGCCGACGGTGGCCGGCGTGCTGGGCAGCGTGTTCACGATGTAATCCGGCTCGGACAGGAAATCCTCGAACCCCGCGCCGATAAAAATCCGTTCGACGTCAGCCACTTTTTCCGCCGTGCGCTTGTAGCCCCACACGCGCAGGCCGAAATGGCGAGCGGTTCCGGCGAGATGCTGGCCGATGGAGCCCAGTCCGCAGATGCCGAGCAGGCGCCCGCGGAGGCTTCTGAAAGGCAGGCGTTGCCAGGTCCGATCGCATTGATTGTGGTAGACCTCGAAAAAACGGCGCTCCCGCGCCAGGAGATAGCCGATGACATACTCGCTCATGAACGGCCCGAAGACGCCCTTGACGTTGGTCAGGACGTAGTTCGAGCGGGCGCCGGGGTGCAGAAGTTCTTCGACGCCCGCATACGTGGCCTGGACCCATTTCAGCGACCGCGCGCCGTCCACCACGCGCGTGATGCGGGAGGGTTCGCCCAAAATGATGGTAGCCCGGTCTGCGTGCCGGGTGGCCTCATCGGCGGTCGCGCATGCGGCGACCTCGAGGCCCGGGAGCCGCAACTCGTTTATCAGCTCGGAATAAACGCCCGCGCTGCGGGAAAGAATCAACAACCTGTTATCTGCAGTCATTCAGCCACCGTTTGCACCCGCCCATCGCGCGCCCCGGACCGTCGTTTTTCAGGATCGCCATGGCCTTTTAATTCGAGCGCTCATCCGATCGAATCGATGATATTTTCCACTCACAAAATCCAACAAACCCAACAAACTTAGTAAACTCAATAAACTCAATAAAACCGATAACCCAACAAACTCAACAAACTCCCAACCTGAACAACCCAACTTAACCCATTTGCACGCCCCAGGGCAGCCCGAGGGCCCCATCGGTCATCCGCCAGGCATTCAGAAAAAGCGTATGAGCACGGCGCCCCCAACGACCATTACGGCCCCCGTAAACCGCCACAAGTTGACGGAGTGGATTGAATAGCCTATCAGCCCGAAGTGATCTATCAGAAGCGATGCCAGCATCTGACCGGCGACGATGAACGCCAACATCGAAGTGGCCCCCAGCCTGGTCGCCAGGACCACCGTAGTCGCCACGAAAAAGGCTCCCAGGAAACCGCCGCTCCATATCCACCAGGGGTAGGCGGACAGGCCTCCGACGCCCGGCATGGGGATCTGCCGGACAAGAGCGTAGAGAATCAGGGCCAGGGTGCCGACCGCAAAAGAGATCGCGGCCGCCAGCACCGGCGAACGCGTCCAGAGGTTCAATTGGGCGTTGATGCCGGCCTGGGTGGGCAGACACGCGCCCGCCGCCAGGGCCAGAATCAGGTAGGGAAGGATCGTTGCCATGGTAAAGCCTCGGTTGCCGATAATCTGAGTTTCGAGTTACGAGTTTCCAGTTTCAATCTTCAAGTTTCGACCTGCGGCCGCGCGCCTCCGCTTCCACGAAAACCCGCTTGATGGCCGGAAACCTCGATTTGATCCGTCGGTCGAACGAGGCGATGGCTTTTTCGATGTCGCCGGCAGTGGCCTTGTCGGCCATGTCCACGCTGGCATTCACCAGGATGAAATCGGGGCCCATGTGGGTGGTCAGCACCTCGTTCACCGCTTCGACCGGGGCCAGTTCCAGGCTGCACTGGCGTATCGCCCGCACGATTTCCGGATCCGCGCTTTCGCCGATCAACAGGCCCTTGGTTTCATAGGCCAGCCAGATGGCGGTGACCCCGAGAATGACGCCGATCAGAATCGAGGCGATGCCGTCGAAGGCCGGATTTCCGGTGACTTCATTTAGGGCGATCCCGGCCAGCGCAATCAGCAGGCCGACCAGGGCGGCCGAGTCCTCGAACAGCACCACGAACACCGTCGGATCCTTGCCGTGATGCACGGCGGCGAAATAGCCCCGGCGGCCTTTGACATGGTTGAACTCCCTGACGGCCACCCACAGCGAACCGCCTTCGAAAACCATCGCCAGGCCGAGAACGATATAGTTGACCAGCGGGTTTTTCACGGGCTGGGGGTGCAGCAAGTGATGGATGCCCTCGTAGATCGAGAAGCCGGCCCCCAACGCGAATATCAGGATGGCGACCACAAAGCTCCAGAAATAGATTTCCCGGCCATGGCCGAAGGGAAATTGCGCGTCGGCCGGTTTCTTCGCCTGCCGGTCGCCCCACAGCAGCAACCCTTGATTGCCGGTATCCACCAGGGAATGGATGCCCTCGGAAAGCATGGCGGAACTGCCGGTGAAGGCCGCGGCGACAAATTTTGTCGCCGCCACCAGCGTGTTGCCGATCAGTGCGGCGTAGATCACTTTTTTCGATCCCGATGCCATGGCACCCACTCCTTGAGATTGGCCCGTAATTGATTGCGCTCCTTTTTCCTTCATATAGCCATTTATTGTCGGTGTGAACAGCGCAAAGTCGCCGGCCATTGCGTCCGCGGCGGCGATGGCTATCATAGGGGCACCAAAACATCCTCTAACTATTCGATAGGGTTATCTTTCTTGCTTGACAGTTGTGGAACTCCTCCGATATCTATAAAAACCCTTTGGCCCGCGACTGGTCATCGGTCTCCCGCCGGCAGCCGCGGGATTGACATCAACCCAAGTGACGCAGGCATCATGGAAGAACAGATTCATTTTAAAAACCAGTCCGGCGAAAAGCTGGCCGCAACCCTGCATGTGCCCAAATCACCCGCCGGCGGCGGGATCGTGCTGGGCCATTGTTTTACCTGTTCACGGCACACGGGCATCTTGAGGCAATTGGCCGGCGAGTTGAGCCGCGAAGGATTCCTGGCGCTGCGGTTCGACTTTTCGGGAAACGGCCAGAGCGAGGGCGTTTTTAACGAGTCGACCTACAGCAAGCAGATTTCCGAGATGCAGGCGGCCATGGACATCGTCGCCGCCCGCGGGGCGACCTGGATCGGCATGGCCGGTCACAGCATGGGCGGGCTGGTCGCTTTTTTGACCGCGGCGCAGACCGAAGGCGTCAAGGCCGTCTGCGCGCTGGCCAGCCGTCTTACGGGCATTCGCGCGGTCGATTTTTTCAGCCGTGATCAACGGGCGGCGCTGCGGCGCACCGGCGAGGTCTTTTTCAGCAGCCGCGGACGGTCGCTGAAGCTGACGGAAAATTTTTTTGCCGATGCCGACCGGTTCGACCCCCCAATTCTCCTCAAGACCTTCGCCAAGCCGCTTATGGTGGTTCACGGCGACATGGACGAGATCATAGCCGTTGAAGAGGCCTACAGGGTGCGCGACCTGAGCGGCGGCCGGGTGGACCTGGAGATCGTGCCCGAGGCCGACCACATGTTCAGCCGCGAGGAAGACCGCATCGACATTTCGCGCAGCATCGCCGGTTGGTTTAAAGAGCAAAGTGACTTTTAGCTTTACCCAAGGACGAGTGAGATGGATGCGATAGAGACATTCAACGCCGATTACATCGACGAGCAGTACCGGCGGTGGCAGGCCGAGCCCGGTTCGGTGTCACGCGATTGGCAGGCCTTTTTCAAGGGCTTTGCGATCGCCCTCGACCAGGCACCGGCGGGGGCGGCGGATTGCCGCGAGCAGGCGATCAAGCAAAGCCGGGTGGAGGCGCTCAAATACCGTTACCGCGATCTCGGGCATTTGCTGGCCTGCATGGACCCGCTCACGGCGTGTCCGACCGCGCATCCCCTGCTCGATCTGGAGGCTTTCGATCTTTCGGCCAACGACCTGGACCGGGAATTCTTCACCCGGCGCTTGGCCGGGGGCGACACCGCGCCGCTCAAAGAAATCATTGCCGAACTTAGGCAGACCTACTGCCGGTCCATCGGCGTCGAATACATGCACCTGCAGGACCCCGAGGAGCGACGCTGGTTGCAGGAGCGCATGGAGCCGGTGCATAACCGGCCCCGGCTCGAGGCGTCCCAACAGGTTCACATCCTCGAAAAACTGATTCACTCGGCCCTTTTCGAACAGTTTCTGAACAAGAAATACGTGGGCGTGACGCGCTTTTCGCTCGAGGGCGGCGATGCCGTCATTCCCCTGCTCGATATTCTGACGGAGAGGGCGTCCGACCACGGCTGCCGGGAAATCATTCTCGGCATGGCCCACCGGGGACGGCTCAATGTTCAGGCGCATGTGCTGCACAAGTCCTATTATGACATTTTTGCCGAGTTCGAGAGCTGCTACGACCCCGACGACCTGATCGGCGCCGGCGACGTCAAGTACCACAACGGCTACCTGGCCGACATCCGCACCTCAAAGGACCGGGAGGTGCGGATGTTTCTGGTCAACAACCCCAGCCATCTGGAGGTGGTCGACCCGGTGGTGGAGGGGTTTGCGCGGGCGCGGCAGGACATGCTCGAAGATGGCGACCGCCAGCGGGTGTTGCCGCTGCTGATTCACGGCGATGCCGCCTTCGCCGGTCAGGGCGTGGTCATGGAAACCCTCAACATGAGCCAGTTGAAAGGCTATCGCACCGGCGGCACCGTGCATGTCATCATCAACAACCAGATCGGTTACACGACCCTGCCTGCAGACGCCCGCTCGACCCGCTATTCCACCGACGTGGCCAAGATGATCATGGCGCCGGTCTTTCACGTCCACGGCGAAGACCCCGAGGCGGTCGTGCACGTCGCCCAATTGGCGGTCGACTACCGCACGGCCTTTAAGAAAGATGTGGTCATCGACGTGATCTGCTACCGGCGTTACGGTCACAACGAAGGCGACGAACCTTATTTTACCCAGCCCCTGATGTACGAACGGATTCGCGAACGACCATCGCTGCACGAGCTTTACGCCGCCCGGCTGATCGAAGAGAAAGTGGTTGCGGAAGAAAAAGTCGATCAGCTGAAGGCGCTAGCAGAGAGCCGGCTGGAAAAAGATTACGAAGAGGTTCACGGCAGCGCCTGCCCGTTTCCGGAGAGCCGGTTTTACGGTGAATGGGATCACATCAGCGGCCGGTTCAGCCATGCGGCCGTCGCGACCGGGGTCGAAAAAGAACACCTGACCGAACTGGCCCGCCGGCTCAACAGTTTTCCGAAAGACGTCAACCTTTTTTCGAAATTGGAACGGCTTCTTCAAAAGCGATTCGAGGCCATTGAAAAAGGGGAGGGAATCGACTGGGCCGGTGCCGAAGCACTGTGTTTCGCGTCGCTGCTGACGGAGAAAATTCCGGTGCGACTCAGCGGGCAGGACAGCGCCCGCGGCACGTTCAGCCAGCGCCACAGCACGCTGGTGGACATTAAGACCGGCAGTACCTATACGCCGCTGAACCACCTCGACGAGACCCAGGCGCCTTACCTGGTCTACAACAGCCTGCTGGCTGAAGTGAGCGTGGTGGGCTTCGAGTACGGGTATTCCATTGCACGGCCCGAGGCCCTTGTTCTCTGGGAGGCCCAGTTCGGTGACTTCGCCAACAACGCCCAATCGGTGACCGACCTGTTCATCGCCAGCGGCGAGGCCAAGTGGCAGCGCCTGAGCGGGTTGGTGCTGCTGCTGCCGCACGGCATGGAAGGCTTGGGGCCGGAGCACTCCAGTGCCCGGCTGGAGCGGTTTCTGCAGCTGTGCGCGGGCGACAACCTGCAAGTCTGCCAACCGAGCACGCCGGCCCAGTATTTTCACCTGCTGCGCCGCCAGGTTAAGCGCCCCGTCCGCAAGCCCCTGGTGGTGATGACGCCCAAGAGCCTGCTGCGGCACCCACTGGCGGTGTCGAATCTGGCCGACATGTCGAGCGGCGGGTTCCAGGAAGTGCTGGACGACGCCGCGGCCGACCCGCAGAAGACACGGCGCGTGCTGCTGTGCACCGGCAAGGTTTACTACGCACTCCTGCAGCTGCGTCAGAACGTCAAGCGCGACGATGTCGCCATCGTGCGCCTGGAGCAACTGTATCCTTTTCCGGAAGAACGGCTGCAGGCCATCGCTGCCAAGTACGGCAAGGCCAGACACTGGTGCTGGGTGCAGGAAGAACCGGAGAACATGGGCGCCTGGCAGTTCGTGCACTATCGTACGGAAAAGCTCTTTGGACGGGCGCCCGAGTATATCGGCCGCCCGGAAGCCGCCAGTCCGGCCACGGGCTTTCCGGCTCTTTTCAAACGGCAGCAGGCGGCCATTATCGAGCAGGCTGTCGGCGCGGAACAAAGCGATCAGGTGAGTTGATCACCCGACCGGTTCCCCGAGCGTCTGTGAACACCGATGAGGGGTGCAGTCAATTACCGTTACCGTGCATTGAAGATTCGGCGTGACGGTGGTGACCGGTGCTGTTTTTGAACTTGAAGATCCCAGTTTCGAGTTTCAAGTATCGAGTTTCAATCTGCGAGCCCTGCGTCTCCGCCGTGACGTGCCAGAGACGACCAGGAGCCTATTACAGGAGACGCTATGGCGGTCGAAATCAAAGTTCCCAGTGTGGGCGAGTCGGTGTCCGAGGCGGTGCTGGCGCAGTGGTTCAAGAAAGACGGCGACCGGGTCGAAAAGGGCGAGGCGCTGTTTGTTATCGAAACCGATAAGGTGACTTTGGAGGTGGAAGCCGAGGCCAGCGGTGTGCTGACGATCGGCGTCAAAGAAGGCCAAACGGTTTTGATCGGGGCCGTGGTCGGCACTTTAGAGGCCGCGGCAGACGCCGCCGAAGCACCACCGGCCAAAAAGCCGGCCGGGAAAATACCGGCCGCTGAAGAAAAGGCCGAAAAAAAAGAAACCGGCCAGGAGAAAACCGTAGCCGCCGAACCGGAGAAAACGCCGCCGCCGAAAAGTGAGGCGGTGGCCGCAAAAGAAAAGGCCGCTCAACCGGCGCCGCCGGAAAAGCCGCTGCCGGCGGATCATGACCTTTCGCCTTCCGTTCGGCGGATCGTGCGCGAGACCGGCGTCGATGTCGGGGCGGTGACCGGCACTGGTCCCGGCGGCCGCATCACCAAAGGCGATGTTCTCTTGCACCTCGAGGCGCGCGCGGCCGCGCCAAAGACGGCGGCGCCGGTCGAGAGCCAGGCCGGCCCGCCGGCCGCGGCGCAGGAAACCTCCCGCAAGCCCATGACCCCCATCCGGCAGCGCATTGCCGCGCGGCTGCTCGAAGCCCGCCAGAACACGGCCATGCTGACCACCTTCAACGATCTCGACATGAGCCGCGTAATGGATATCCGGTCGCGCTACAAGGAGGCTTTCCAGAAGAAGTACGATGTGGCGTTGGGGTTTATGTCCTTTTTCATCAAGGCCGCCGTCGAGGCGCTCAAGGAATTTCCGGAAATAAACGCCTTCGTCGACGGCAAGGAAATCGTCTACCACCATTACTACCACGTCGGGGTGGCGATCGGCACCGGCCGCGGACTCGTGGTGCCGGTGATCCGCCATTGTGAAAAGCTTTCACTGGCCATGATGGAGCAGGCCATCGTCGATTACGTTAAAAAAATCAAGGAGAACCGGCTCGATCTGGCCGACCTCGAAGGCGGGACGTTTACCATCACCAACGGCGGGGTGTTCGGGTCGCTTCTGAGCACCCCGATTCTCAATACGCCCCAGAGCGCCATCCTCGGCATGCACCGCATCGAAAAACGTCCGGTGGTGATCGAAGATGACATCGTCGTGCGCCCGATGATGTACCTGGCCCTGAGCTACGACCACCGCATCGTCGATGGCCGGGAAGCGGTGACCTATCTGCGGCGCATAAAGGAACTACTCGAAAACCCGGAACGGATGATAGTGGAGATTTGACCATGGCCCAGACGGAAACATTCGATCTTGTCATTATTGGCGGCGGTCCCGGCGGCTATGTGGCGGCGGTGCGGGCGGCCCAACTCGGCCTGAGCGTCGCCTGCGTGGAAAAAGAGCCGCGCCTGGGCGGCGTGTGTCTGCGGGAGGGCTGCATTCCAAGCAAGGCGCTGCTGGACTCCAGCGAGTACTATCACCTCGCCGCCAGTCGACTGGCCGAGTACGGCATCGATATCGGCCGGCCGCGCCTGGACCTGGCGGCCATGATGGCCCGCAAGGACAAGGTCGTGGAGGACCTGACCGATAATGTCCGCAAGCTGCTCGAACGCCACAAGATCCAGATCATCCACGGCGCAGGCCGTCTAACGGGTGCGGACCGCGTCGAGGTGGAGAGTTCCGGAGAAAAAGACCGGCCGCGGACCCTCGCCGCCAAGTCGATCCTGTTGGCAACCGGCAGTGAGCCGGTGACGGTCCCGGGCCTCGAATTCGATGGAAAAAATATCATCAGTTCCACCGAAGCCCTGCGGCTGCCGGCCGTCCCCAAACAGCTCGGCATCGTCGGCGGCGGCTACATCGGCCTGGAGCTGGGGTCGGTCTGGGGGCGGTTGGGGGCCGAGGTGACGGTCATCGAAATGCTGCCCCAAATTGCCACCGCCCTGGATGGCCAGGTGGGCCGCACCCTGCACCGCATTCTAAAGAAACAGGGCTTCGACTTCCGTTTGAAGACGACGGTGACCGGTGCGAAAGCCGGCGCCAAGAAGGTGAGCGTTACCGTTGAGTCCGGCGGCAAAAAGGAAACTCTCAAGTTCGACAAGCTTCTGGTGGCCGTCGGCCGTCGGCCCTTGATCCGGGGCTTGGGCCTTGAAGAAATCGGTGTGGAAACCGATGGCAAGACCGGCATGGTGGTCGTCAACGAGAAGTTCGAGACGAGCCGGCCGGGCATCTTCGCCATCGGCGATCTGATCGCCGGTCCCATGCTGGCGCACAAGGCATCGGCCGAAGGCATCGCCGCAGTGGAGGGCATCGCCGGCCGGCCGGGCGAGGTCAACTACGACGCAATTCCCGCCATCATCTACACGGCGCCCGAGGTGGCCGGTGTCGGTATGACCGAAGAGCAGGTCAAGCAACGCGACATTTTGTACCGCGTCGGCACCTATCCCTTCACCGGCGCCGGTCGCGCGCGCTGCCTGGGGGAAACCGACGGTTTTGCCAAGGTGATCGCCCACAAGAAAACGGATCGGATTCTGGGGATTCACATTCTCGGGGCGCGGGCCTCGGAAATGATCGCCGAGGGCGTGCTGGCCCTGGAATTTGGGGCTTCCGCAGAAGATGTCGCCCGCACGGTGCACGGCCACCCGACATTCTCCGAGGCACTGATGGAGGCCGCCGCGGCCGCTTCAGCTTAAACGGTTGAGTCAGTTTGGTCGGTTAGGGCAGTTTGTCAGTTAGTCGGTTGAGCCGGATGGCAGCCTTAATAAAAAAAGATAAACCCCTTCAACTGACAATCCGACTCAACTGACAAAACTGACCCAACCGATTAGATGGCGCGCTGGAGTCCGGATGAGCGGGTGCGGAGCGGCTGACTGTTTCGCAGGGGCGAAAAATCTTTCGCCCCTATCCGGCGTCTTGGGCCGGATTCTGTGTCGATGGCGTAAAGTAAGTCCTTGGGTAGGGGCACGGCGCGTTGCTGGCGAGTTTCAGTCGCGCTGCGCACCCGCCCGTCCAGGCGGATTTTGTAGATCATTTTTCCACTATTCCATCCTTCCAACATTCCATCTGGTTTTGTGAAATCCTAGCCGATGTCGGGTTGCGCTTTGCTCAACCCAACGAGCTACAACATTTGAACCCAGAACCCTGAACCTGCATTCGATTCCATTTTTGTATTAAACGCGCCAGCCCCTTCTCAAGCCTTACTCCTGGACCACTTCGGCCTTGTTGATCACCACCGGCTCCCGGGGCACGTCCTGGTGTGCGCCTTTGTTGGCGGTGGCCACCGCCTTGATCTTGTTGACCACCCCCTGGCCCTTGGCGACCTTGCCGAACACCGTGTAGCCCCAGCCCTGGGGGGTCTTGGCGGTGTGATTCAGGAATTCGTTGTTTTTGACGTTGATAAAAAACTGGGCCGTGGCGCTGTGCGGGTCCGAGGTGCGGGCCATGGCCACCGCATAAGCAGCATTCTTAAGCCCGTTGTCGGCTTCGTTTTCGATGGGAGCGCGGGTCGATTTTTCGGTCATGTCGCCGGTCATTCCGCCGCCCTGGATCATGAACCCGTCGATGACCCGGTGAAAAATGGTGCCGTCGTAGTGACCCGCTTTCACGTACTCCAGAAAATTGGCGACGGTTTTAGGGGCGTTTTCTTCATCGAGTTCCAGAAAAATCTCGCCCATGCTGGTGTCAAGCTTTACCATCTCGTGTTTTCCTCTCTTCATTTTTTTGATTTTATAAAAAAGGTCCCGTTTCCCCTCCCCCAGCGGAAGGGGACCAAGGGGAGGGGGATTTCTTCCGTAAAGGAAGAGGGGGAATTTCGCCTTTATACTAATCTGTCTTTATTTCCGCCTGTACTTTATCGTTTATGACAAGCATGTCTATCGGATCGAAGCGTAGCCGGTTTTTAGGCCGTTTTTCGAGAAGACGATTTGCCAGAGCTGGTTCCTTCCGGCCCGAAACGCGCCGGCGCAGGACAGCAGGTAATAGGTCCACATGCGGTAGAAACGCTGACCGTAGGTGTCCCGGATGCGATGCCAGTTTTCGGTGAAGTTGCGATACCAGACCATCAGGGTGCGATCGTAGTCGGCACCGAAGCTGTGCCAGTCTTCCAGGAAAAAAAGCCCCTCGGCTGCGGTCGTGATCTGGCGGGCCGACGGCAGCATCGAATTCGGGAAAATGTACGTCGCGATCCAAGGGTCCAGCGAGCGCACCGACGTGTTTCCGCCAATGGTGTGCAACAGGAAAAGCCCATTTTCTTTGAGGCAGCGATGGACCACCTGCATGAAGGTTTTGTAGTTGGATACCCCAACGTGTTCGAACATGCCGATTGAAACGATGCGATCGAAAGTGTCCTTAAGGTCACGGTAGTCCTGAAGCTCAAACGTCACGGGCAGGCCGTCGACATGCCGCCGGGCCAGCTCCAGCTGCGCGCGCGACACCGTTATGCCGGTAACACGCGCGCCGTATTTCTCGGCGGCATAGATGGCCAGGCCACCCCAACCGCAGCCGATGTCCAGCACCCGCATCCCCGGCCTCAAATTCAGTTTGCGACATGTCAGTTCCAGCTTGGCTTCCTGTGCCTGGTCGAGCGTGGCGGCCGATCGCCAATAGGCGCAAGAGTATGTCAGACGCTTATCCAGCATGATCGAAAAAAGATCATTGCCGGTATCGTAGTGCCGCTCACCGATGTCAAAAGCCCGGGCATAACCCTGCGAATTGGTCAGGCGGGTTTTGATTGCGGCCCAGATCAGGGCTCTCGATTGGCGCACCTTTTCATCGAGTCGGGCACCCATGATCCGTTCGAAGAACTGGTCTAATGCCTCACAGTCCCACCAGCCGTCCATGTAGCAGTTGCCGAGCGCCAGTGAGCCGCCGGCCAGGACCCGCGGGTAAAACTCGTCCTCGTGGATGCGAATGTCGAACGGCCGGTCTCCGTCGATCCGCACTCCAGCGTGATCCAGAAGGTCTTGCACCAGTCTCTTTTGCGCAGCGTACTGCACGATGCCCTCTCCGGTTTCGATTGAAAGCGAAGATTAAAAAAGCCATTCGCTGTGGGCGAGCAAAAAATCCTCCCTATGTCACCTTAAGCCCAGGGCGCAGGTTGTCAACCGGTCAGAGGCGTAAGATAGCGGATGCCGATTTGGTTTTAAGTTTTAGGTGTTCAGCCATCGAAATCGGATCTTTTTTTAACTTAAAACCTAAAACGGGTAACTTAAAACGACATTTTATGGTTTCGGGTTCCGGGTTTCAAGTTCCCAGTTCCAAGTTTCTAATTTTGCGGCCTGCCGTCTTGCCAGGTCTGGATGGCTGATAGAAACCGCTTTCCATATTGGTCGGCCTTGCGTTCCCCGACCCCTGTAATTTGCAACAGGTCCGCCCGCGATTGCGGACGCCGGGCGGCCATTTCGGTCAGTGTTTTGTCGTGAAAAATGACGTAGGCCGGCAATTCCATTTCTTTAGCAATCTCGAAACGCACCCGCCGCAAGTGGTCCCATAGGTTCATGGAGCGCTCATCCAAGGGGGTCGGAGCGGAAGGCTGGCGCGCTTCGCGGCCGTTGCGCGGGAGTTTGACCGGCACCGTGTCCCGGCGGAACCGGATCGTTTTTTCGCCCTTTAAAAGCGGCCAGCTTTTTTCGGTCAATTGAAAGCCGCCCTGTCCCGCCGGGTCCGCCGTCAGGTACCCGGCCGCCATCAACTGGCGAAATACGGACCGCCACTGCCGGCCGGACAAGTCCTTGCCGACGCCGAAGGTTTTGATCCTGTCGTGCCCGAAACCTTTGATGCGCGCACTCGTGTTGCCGAGCAACACCTCGGTCAGATATTGGGCCCCGAACCGCTGGCCGGTGCGGTAGACTCCCGAAAGCGCCATCTGGGCCGCTGTCGTGCCGTCCCAGGACTCGGTGCCCTCCTGGCACGTGCCGCAATTTCCGCAAGCGGTATCCCGCGATTCACCGAAATACCTCAGCAGCACTTGGCGCCGGCACTCGGTGGTTTCGCAGTATCCCAAGAGGGCATCGAGCTTTTGCTGCTGAACCCGCTTGAATCGTTCCTCGCCTTCCGAGCGATTGAGCAGCTGGCGCGCTGCGACCACATCGGACAACGAATAGAGCATGCAAGCCTCGGCCGGTTCGCCGTCCCGTCCCGCCCGCCCCGTTTCCTGGTAGTAGGCTTCCATGCTCATGGGAACATCGAAATGGACCACGAATCTCACATCCGGCCGGTCGATGCCGAGACCGAAGGCGATCGTGGCCACCACCACCAGGGCCTCTTCCCGCGCGAAGCGCTGCTGGCGCTGATTTCGCTCTTCGGAGGACAGTCCGGCATGGTAGGCAACGGCATTGACACTCCGTTGTGAAAGCCAGGCCGCGATGTCGTCCACGCGCTTGCGGCTGCGACAGTAAACGATGCCGGTTTCGCTCGGGTGGCTCTTGGCGATGAAATCATGCAGCTGGCGCTTGCCGTTTTCTTTCAGCCGCACGCGGTAGCAGATGTTCGGCCGATCGAAACTCGACACGAACTGCGCCGCCCGGTTTAAGTCGAGCTTGTCCAGGATCTCTCGGCGGGTGGCCGCATCGGCCGTGGCCGTCAGGGCCAGGCGCGGAACGTCCGGAAAACGGCGGGTTACGGTGGCGATTTGGAGATACTCCGGACGAAAATCGTGTCCCCACTGCGAGACGCAATGCGCCTCGTCGATTGCAAACAGGGCCAACGGAAACCGGGAGAGAAAGCGCTGGAACGCGTCGGACAAGAGCCTTTCCGGCGCAATGTACAGCAGATCGGTTTCACCGGACAGCACCCGCGCTTCGACCTGCCGCGCGGCCTCGGGCGGCAAACTCGAATTCAGATAGTCGGCCCGGACGCCATTCTGGCGCAGCCCGGCCACCTGGTCCTGCATGAGGGCAATCAACGGCGAAACGACGAGTCCCACCCCCGGGCGGATAAGGGCCGGGACCTGAAAGCAAATCGATTTGCCGCTGCCGGTCGGCATCAGGACAAAAACGTCCCGGCCGGCCAGGGCCCGCTCGATGACTTCGAGCTGAAGGGGCCTGAACGAGTCGTATCCAAAAAATTTCTGCAAAACGTGGTGCGGTGTCATGCATCTCCCGTGTTTACTTTTCTTTCTTCTTTTCCAGCTTTTCCTTCTTCTTTTCCTTGGGGGTTTTACTGGGCTTTTTCTTCGTGTCTTTCTTGGTGTCCCGAGATTTGGCCATTTTCTCCTCCCTGAGTGAATCACGCCATCGTCAAAAACCGCAAGATGCCGGTGAAACTATCATAGGGCCCGCACCGCGGTCAATTGCAAAATGGATTGTAATAGTTTTGTAAAACAAAAAATATGGCTTTTCGATGTTATCCGAGGTCGTCTACAATACACCTGTATGACAATAACTTCACTTTAGACGTAGGCTTTAAGGTAAAGATTTTGTAGCCTTTCAGAGGGTTGTACAAACCGGTGCGCTTTAAATTACCTGATGGTAAGTGTTTACAGGGTACCACAGGTGCAAGGCGTCGGGCGCGCAGACGTACTTTTGTACTTCAAGTGCCCGACAACACAGCAGATGCGGTAACCCGTGAACGCAATAGCAGGAGACATTATGGATAGCCAATTTGTTCCACTTCACCCCAAAAAAACACACGCCAGGGTCCTTTTATGCAGCGTGTTCGGTCCGTTTTCACAGGATGATGAATACGGCAGCCGCGCCATCAACCCGATGGAACTCTATCACAATCAGGTCACGCGGGTTCAGGGCGCCTTTTCCCTGCGCATGTTTCATCGTTCCTTTTCGCTGACGATGCTCCAGGCCAACATCGAGGCGCCCTGCACGGTCCTTGATTTTGCCAGCCTGGACCGCTTTGTCCGAGAACTCGAAGAAACACCGTATGACGTCATCGGCATCAGCGCCATCATTCCCAATGTCGGCAAGGTTAAAAAGATGTGCGAGCTGATCCGCTGCCATCAGCCGCAGGCCGCCATCGTCGTCGGCGGCCATGTCTCCAACAAGGAACGGCTAAGCGAAACGATCGACGCCGATCACATTGTCAGGGGCGACGGCATCAAATGGTTCAGGCGGTATCTCGGCCAGCGCCCCGATGCCCCGGTCCGGCACCCGGCGATCTATTCGGCTTTCGGTGCCCGGGCGATGGGAATCACCATGCGCGATAAGCCGGGCGATACGGCCGCGATCCTGATCCCTTCGGTCGGGTGTCCGGTGGGGTGCAACTTCTGCTCGACGTCGGCTCTTTTCGGCGGCAAGGGCAAGTTTCTCAATTTTTACGACACCGGCGAGGAACTTTTTGCCGTCATGGACCGGTTGTCGCAGAAACTTCGCACGCAGTCGTTTTTCGTACTCGACGAGAATTTCCTGCTCCACCGCAAGCGCGCCCTGAAGCTGCTGGAGCTGATGCGGACGCAACGGAGAAGCTGGTCGCTGTATGTTTTCAGCTCGGCGCGGGTTATCTGCTCCTATACCATGGAACAACTCGTGGGGCTTGGCATCGGCTGGGTCTGGATGGGCATCGAAGGCCAGGCCAGCGGTTACCGAAAACTCGAGGACGTCGATACCCGCGCTTTGGTGAAACGGCTGCAGGGGCACGGCATCCGCGTTCTCGGCTCTTCGATCATCGGCCTTGAAAATCATCGGCCCGAAACGATGGACAGGGTCATCGAGGATGCCGTCGGGCACCAGACCGATTTTCACCAGTTCATGCTCTATACCCCGAATCCCGGAACCGCCCTTTACGAAAAACACAAGCGGGATGGCTCGTTGCTGAACGAAGAGAAGTTTCCAGCCGCGGATGCCCACGGGCAGTATCGGTTCAATTACCGGCATGCCCACATCCAAAAGGGGCAGGAGGAGACATTCCTGCTGAAAGCCTTCCAGCGCGATTTGGAGGCCAACGGGCCTAGCCTGGCACGCTTGATAAAGACCCTGCTGGCCGGCTGGCGGCAGTACAAGCACACGCCCGATCTGCGGATCAGGGCCCGATTCGAGCGCGAGGCGCAGCCACTGAGATATACGTATGCGGCGGCCGTCTGGGCCATGCGGCACTACTACCGCAAAGATACGGTGATGTTTGTGAAGTTGGACCGTCTCCTGAAGGATATCTGCCGGGAATTCGGGTATAAGACGCGCCTGGCGGCCCCCCTTCTCGGCCGATTTGCTTATGGCAGACTGGCCAAAGAGGAAAAGCGGCTGAAGGCCGGCTGGAAATATGAACCGGCGACATTTTACGAGAAAAATGCGGCGGCAAAGACTCTGAAAGACGCCACAAGAGATACCGTGCGATCGCGTCATGGCGAACAAAACTTCGCGCAGGGTTTTTCGGTCGTCTCGACCAAGAGCTGAAACAGGCAACTGCCGCCCGAAAACGTTTCCCGACGGCGGGTTCACCTACCGCGAGGTTGTGGGCCCGTCATTCCGCCAGATTATTTTTTTCCGTTTAAAATCCACCTGATATTCAAAATCCCGCAGGATATTCATACCGAGCAGTCCTTGCCGGTCTATGGACGGATCCTTATGCTCGATAATGCTCACCAGGACATTTTCCTTTTTCAACGAACCTATCTTGATGTAGTCCAGCTTCGCCAGGCTTGATGCGATAGGACGGCCTTCGGCGGAGAACATGACCGATGGTGTCATGTGCTGAAGG
The DNA here is from genome assembly GCA_963779885.1 of uncultured delta proteobacterium. GTDB lineage: Bacteria > Desulfobacterota > Desulfobacteria > Desulfobacterales > SG8-13 > JARFQH01. The sequence goes on from CAWAAN010000022.1 coordinate 29,015, forward strand.
GACAAGGTCTGGGCGATATCATGATGCAGGACCGTCATCGAAGCACCGGTGTCCAGAAGCAGTAAAGCGTTAATTTCCCGAGACTGGTAGCCCAGGATTACGGGGAGCAGGATCTGGTTGTTTCGAACAATGATGGTGGTTTCGACCCGGTTGCCGCTTCGATCGAGATACCTGTCGTTTTCCCGTGTCTGCCTCGCGATGCTTTCTCTTGCCTCCAAATCGGTGTAGAACTTTTGCCGCTTTCCGATCAAAATGAAATTTCCGGCATGATCGACGCCGGTTTTATATGACCCTTTTTCACCCAATTTAAATGCTGCCGCAATATCCCGGCCGATGTACCAGCTGCCATACATATCGGTTTGAAGATAGACGCCGGCCTCATCCTGGCCGATATAGTAGTTTCCTGCAGCATAAAGCGCAGGAACGCCACTGCAGGAAAAAAATAAACCTATCAGTATTTTGTAAGCAATCGATTTAGAAAGCATGTGGCAACAAAAGATTTTTTCTGTTCTCGCTCATAAAAAAAGTCACTCCGCCGTTGACGTGAATTTGTCGAATAAAACAATCCGACGGCGACCAACAGCCGTCGCATGGTAAAAGTAAGCCGGACAATGTCAACACCACGTCGTCTATTTCCCGTTCACCCCTTTTACTCTCCGAGTGACGGGGTGCACATGCAAAAAACGTGAAAATTTTTTTTAATTACAATTACAATTGCTTAATTCGAGAAGTCCTTCACATGAACAGTGTTCATGATGAGTCCGTTACCTAAAAAGTGAGTAAAGAAATCCACAACTCGACAAAAAAAGATAAGGTGCTGAAGAATTTCTCTGCTGAGGAAAAAAATTTCCGATAGAAAAACCACAACTTCACAATTCCTGGGGTGTAGTTTACACACTCTTCACCCAGCCTCCGGTATGAGCCGCTGATTTCAATGTGTCATGTTTTTTGCACATTGTCCTTGTCACCTTTTGGAGTCACAGCACAACAAAGGCAACAGCCATCTGGTTATCGCAGCCAGGTCGGCGAGCGTAACATGTGAATTCCCAGCCCGGCTTTTGTGAAAGGCCCTCGCCCCATCGGTTCTTTCCCATCTGCTTGAGAGAAAGCGTACCGGCATACGGCACGGTTTCTCCACCTGTGACGGCTTAAAAGAGTGCCAATCAGAAGTCGTCAATCGATCGGGAGATTTCAGTCTCCTGGATGTGCGAAAATTTGCCCTTCGTTAAAAACGTTTCCGACAGGAAATGTTCAGGCCGACCTGCGGTCAACCTTCTGACGCTCGGTCTATAGAGTCATTACGATCATAGATGATGTTCTTGCGGCCGGAGATTCTGTCAGCAGCTTTTACCTGCGTCAGTTCTATGCCGTAAGTCCGCCGGTTTCTTTATGATCCGACACGAAGGGATTCTCACAGGTGATCAAAAAATCATCCTTAGTCATCTTGTTTTTTATTTTCATCGTTACGGCCGTTTTGGTCGTTCGGGACATTCGGCAGTCCGGTTTTCGGAAGACACGAAGTCCGGTTCTTCTCAAAAGAATTGCCTATGGCTTCAGCATCCGAAACACCTCCAATCACGTTGTTGAGCGCGCCATACTCCGGGTGCACACACCCAGACCGGAAAGCTCGACGCAGTGCCTGCAAGAAATCCATTCTTCACAACCCTATGACGTTGAATACGATGCCGAGGGGAACTCGGTTTTTCGGTACACTTTTGACAGGATCCCGCCTTATGCCACTCGAATCATCGCCGTAAAAGCCGATCTGCTGATGCGCGAGGCACCGCGGGATGGAAGCGGAGCAACCAAAGAATTTTATCTTGCAGAAGACCGGTATGTCGAAGTCACCAACCCTCAAATACGGCACCTTGCCCGTTCATTAAAGACCGGTGATTCACTGACCACTGCCCAAAATATCTTTCAGTGGATCGTTAGGAACATCCAGTATGCGAGCTATGTCAAAAACAACCGCGGGGCCTTGGCGACCTTGCAAACCCGGCAGGGAGACTGCACCGAAATGATGCACCTTTTTATCGCCCTCTGCCGAGCGGGGGGCGTGCCGGCTCGGGGAATCGCTGGCTATCGTTGTCCGGAAAGCTGCACACTCCGACCGGCTCAATACCACAACTGGGCTGAATTTTACGCCGAAGGACGACTGGCGGCTCTGCGACCCTCAACGGCGTGTTTTCATGCAGGAGGCCGAAGACTATGTCGCCTTCAAAATAATTGGCGATTTATCAGAAGCGCCGGCCTTGGATTTCGATTGTTTTCGTGTGGCAGGCGCAGATGTGGCTGGCCGAATGCTTTACTAGTGTCAAACCATAAATGGTCTTTTTCCCGTTGGGCGGCGTTCTCCGCGGGTTTCCGGCTGCGGCGTACATAAAGTACGCCTCGCCGCAAACCCTCGTGCGGCCTTGCCCAACGAAAAAAATCCGCATCTATGAATTGGACACGCAGCACTGCCTAAAAAAGATCGCGGATGGACACTAACTAAAGTCATACGCTTTACGGATTCTGAGGGGATGGAGGAAAGAGATGAGATTGGATTCAATCGGGGGAAAGTCTCTCTGGGTGGTCATGGCTTGCGGCTTGTTGAGTGCGGTGAGCTTTGCCTTGAGTTCGACAGGTTTTCCGGCTTCGGCGGCCGATGACACCGTCTGCGCCCAAGTAAAAATCGAGGTCAAGCAGGAATTGGCATTGGAGCGGCAGGCATTCGAAGCGCACATGCTCGTCAGAAACGGCCTGGCTCATCTGGCACTCGAAGATGTCGACATCGATGTGTTTCTTACCGACGAGGATGGCACCCCGGTTTCTGTCAGTTCGGACCCCGGCAATGCCGAGGCGCTCTTTTTCATCCGGCTGGATGCCATGGAAAACATCGATGATGTCGCGGGTCTTGGCAACATTTCCCCTGCAACCGCGGCCGATATCCGCTGGGTGATCATCCCGTCCCCCGGGTCTTCCAACGGTCTTCAGCAAGGCACGCTTTACTACGTCGGGGCCAAGCTCACCTATACCATCAGCGGTGTGGAAAACGTCACCACCGTGACACCGGATTACATTTTCGTAAAGCCGCTGCCCAACCTGGCGCTCGATTACTTCCTTCCCCGTGAAATATATGGCGATGACGCCTTTACCGCGGCCATCGAACCGCCGGTTCCTTTTTCTCTGGGCGTCAGGGTCAGAAATGTGGGCAGCGGAAGGGCCGCTAACCTCAAGATCGATTCGGCCCAGCCGAAGATCGTAGAAAACACGGAGGGACTTCTTATCGGGTTTGCCATCGACGGCAGCGAGGTCAACGGCAACTTGGCAGCCAACAGTCTGCTGGTAGACTTTGGGGATATAGAGCCGGACAGCAGCGCGACAGCGCGCTGGAGCATGTCCTGCACCCTTTCGGGGCAGTTTGTCTCTTTCGACGCACGGGTGTCGCATGCCGATGAATTGGGCGGGGAGCTGACCTCTTTGATCAGGCCTGAAAACATCCGCACCCACACCCTGGTGCGGGACGTGCTGGTGGACCTGCCTGGCAGGGATGGCGTGCGGGATTTCCTGTCGCTGGATGGCGACATTTTCCGGGTTTACGAAACCGACAGCGCCGATGTGGAAGTGCCGGATCATTCGGCTGCAAGCAGCCTTGTCTTTCTTGGTCAGGATGGCGGGCGCGTCCGCTATACCCTGCAAACGCCGATTACGGCCGGGTTTACTTTCGTCAGGTTGCCGGACCCCGGCGGTGGCTGCAAGGTGATTTTCGAGAGCCGGCGCAGCGACGGCAAAACGATCAAGCCGGAAAATATCTGGTTTTCGAAAGTCCGCAAGGGACCGGGATGGGAGCACTTCATCAACCTTTTCGACGTCAATACCACCGGAGCCTACAGCCTCGTGCTGGACGATGCGGCGGTTCTGCCCCAGGCACCTGTGATAGATGTCATCCCCGATCGCACCGGTGTCGAAAACCAGGTTTTGACGGTTCTGGTCACGGCCGTCGATCCCAACGGCACTGTCCCGGCGCTAGCCGCCGAACAAATGCCGGCCGGGTCGCGTCTGACCGATCAAGGAGATGGCACGGCCGTTTTTAGATGGACGCCCTTTGCGGGTCAGGCCGGACGCTACGAAATCATCTTTACAGCAACTGACGGCTCTCTGACGGCAAAGCGTCGGACGGTTCTCACCATTAACGCCGTGCATGACAGCGACGGCGACGGTTTGCTCGACGCATGGGAAATAGAGCATTTCGGCAGTCTGGAGTACGATGGTCACGGGGATTATGACGGCGATGGGATATCCGATTTATTAGAGTTTTTGTTTGGCTCCGACCCTGCGGCCGACGATCATGTCCCCACAGCTCCGGTGATCGAGGCGCCGGTGGATGGCTCTGCGGTGACGACGAAGACCCCGCTACTGGTGGTGGTAAACAGCAGCGATGCAGACAGAGACAGTCTTTCTTACCAGTTCGAGCTATACGCCGATCCTGGATACGGTGAATTGGTGGCGAGCGTGGAAAATTTGCCGCAGGCAGAGGAGAAAACGAGTTGGACGGTCCCGTTGGAGTTGTCCGAAAATCTCGGTTACCACTGGCGGGTTCGCGCCACCGACGGTTACAGCTTCAGCCTGTGGTCCTACGGCACATTTGTGGTCAACTGCACCAACGAGCCGCCCGGGGCATTTTCGATCAGCCATCCCCGCGACGGTGCGCGGGTCGGCACCGTTCGCCCGTTACTGGAGGTGACCAACAGCTGCGACCCGGACCACGGAATTTTGACCTACGGCTTCGAGGTCTATGCGGACAGCGCCCTCACCATTCCGGTGACCTCTTCGATCGGCATTGCCGCCGGTTCGAAGGGCACTACCGCCTGGCGCCTGGAAACAGCTCTTACCGATGGTGTGACATACTACTGGTTGGCAACGGTTTCCGATGAACTCGATGCACGCTCAACAACTGCGGTGGGGATGTTTACGGTCGATTTGTTCTACCCGGCGCCGCCGGCCCCCACGATTGTCGTCCCTCAAAGGGGTGCGGAAATCGCTGCTACCAATACCGGACTAACGGTGGCCAACGTGAGCCACGGCACGGTCGTCACGTACTTCTTCGAACTGGACACATTGGAAACCTTTGACAGTCCGTCGCAGAGGGCCATTTCAGCAGGGACGGAGGGCATCACCGTCTGGCCGGTCGCGGATCTTATCGACAACACGCGCTATTTCTGGCGGGCCAAGGCCGGTGACGGAGAGGCCGACAGCGCCTGGGCCACGGGTGAATTTTTCGTCAATACGGTCAACGAAGCGCCGCCCCTTCCCACAGTACACAATCCCGGCAGCCGGGCCTGGGTGGGCGAACCGACGCCCGAACTCGCCGTCAATCCGGTTTTCGATCCGGACGGCGACAGCCTCACCTGTCGGTTCGAGGTTTACGGCGACGAGGCCCTGATGAACCCCGTCTGCCAGGGAACTTCTGCAGCCGGCGGCTGGCGTGTTCCGGTCGAGTTGACGGACAACACACACTACTTCTGGCGCGCACGGGCCGAAGATAAGCATGGCGCTGCGGGGAACTGGACAGCGGCCTCACCGTTTTTCATGCACGCCACCGGCCCCGGCGAGGCGCCGCGGATCAGCATCCTTGCGCCATCCGGTCCCCTTGCCACCAATGCTGCCGGTCTGCTGATTCAGTGGGAGGACACCGATACGGACAGCAGTGCCCGAATCGCTCTCTACTACGACACCGATGCCGCGGGCGCCGACGGCGTTCTCATAGCCGGAAACCTTTCAGAAGACCCGGACGGGCCGGCCGATAGCTACAACTGGGACATCTCCGCCATCGAGGGGTCCTTTTACCTGTATGCGATTATTACCGACGGTCAAAACAGCACGACGGTTTATGGTGCGGTGCCGGTGACAATAGACCACACCCCGCCGCGGATCACCCGCTCTCCCCCGGGCGGCAGTTATACCACCGCCCAGAGCGTGACGCTCTCGACCGACGAGGCCGCCGAGATTTTCTGCACCGTGGACGGCAGCCAGCCGACCCCGGCCGCGGCGCTCTACAGCGCCCCGATCGACATAGCGGCGAGCACCACCCTGAACTGCCTGGCCGTGGATGACGCCGGCAACGTCGGACAGGTCAGCGAGACCTACACCATCGGACCCAGGAGCCTCACAATCAAGGTGGACACCGATAGGGGACGGGTGCTCGCCGGGCTCAAAGTCTACGTTTTTACCGCCAACGGGTCCTATACCGGTAAATCCGCAACGACCGATACCGCCGGCTTGGCAACCTTTGATCCTGCCGATTTTTCGTCCGGGGACTACAAGGTCCGGGTGGATTATCTGGGCAGCCGGTTTTTCTCCGTGCCCTTTTCACTGCCCGAAGACTCGGAGTCGACGGTCATTATTGAGGAGGCGCCCGCCGAGGTGGCCGTGCGCTTCGCCGGTAAAGAGGCCGAAGGCGTCAAGGTCTATCTCTTTAACGCCGCCGGCGCTTATCTGGGGACGTCTCGAGTTACCGATCAGCGCGGCCGGGCTTCTTTTAACCTGCCCGTCGGAATCGCCTATTCCTTCAGAGCCGACATTCTTGGCAACCGTTACTGGAGCCTTTCGAACACCATCGTCGGTGGCGGCAACAACAATTTGGCGCTCGATGCCGGCGGCGGGCGATATCGGATCACGCTCCGGGAAAACGAGGAAACTCCGCTCCCGGAGGTCAGGCTTTACCTGTTCAACCAGGCCGGCAGCTACCTGGGCGGGTATCGTACCACCCATTCCGATGGCACGGCCGAATTCGACGTGCCGGCCGGGACCTTCAAGGTGCGGGCCGATTACCTGGGATACCAATTCTGGAGCGATGAAACAGCCATCACAACCGACACCACCCTTGCCTTCGAGATCCCCCACCGGGATGTGTCCCTCACCGTCAGCAGCATCTATCAGGAAGCCATCGACCCTCTCGAAGGGCTGCGGACTTACCTGTTCACCGAATCCGGCGTCTCTCAAGGGGTCAATCGGACGACCGGCAGCGATGGAAAGGTTACCTATCACCTGCCGCGGAAACCCTACAAGGTGCGTGCCGACTACCTCGGTCATCAGTACTGGAGCGACGCGTTTACCTGGGATGATTTGGCTCTGTTTGCGGACCCGGAAATCCGGATTGGCATGGCCGATGCCGAGATCAGTGTCAGCGGTGGCGGCTTTCCGGTGGCCGGCGAGAATGTTTACGTATTTTCGCCTGCCGGTTCATACATCGGTCTTAATCAGGTCACCGAAACAAACGGAAAAGTTCAATTCCGCCTGCCCGCAGAAAACTACAAATTCAGGGCCGACCATCAGGGCAGCCAGTACTGGAGTGCCGAAGAGCAACTGACCGCCGATGAGATCAATCCGGTCGGCATTTCTACCGGCGGCGGCAATTTTACGATAACGGTCCGGAAAGATACCGGCGACCCCCTGAGCAGCGTTAAATGCAGCGTATTCACCACCGCTGATGCCTACCTGAACATGGTAGGCATGACTGACGAAAGTGGCCGGGTTACTTTTGATTTGGCAACCGGTCTTTATAAATTCCGCATCGATTACTCCGGAAAACGGTTCTGGAGCGAAGTGGTTGATGTGCCCGGAGACTTGTCTTTCGAGGTGACGATCCACCATGAGTCGGTCGAAATCACTGTGCTTACCGCTTCCGGGCCGGCAGCCGGCAAAAAGGTCTATCTGTTTTCGGACGGCGGTGCTTACCTGGGGCTGTTCAAGGAAACCGACCTCAACGGAAAGGTATTCTTTTCCCTGCCGGCTAATCACAGTTTCCAATTCCGGGCGAAGATTCTTGACCATCACTTTTGGAGTAACCCAACGACAGTAAGTGCGGGGCACCCCAACGAGGTATCCATCGATGCCGGCGGCGGCACCTGGCGGGTGACGGTCCAGGAGCAGGCCGGAACGCCGATGGCCGGAGTTACCGTATATCTTTTTGATGAAGACGGCGGCTACCTGGGGACGCACCGGACGAGTGTTCCCGACGGATCGGTCTCGTTCGATGTGCCCCGCGGTTGGTATAAAGTGCGGGCCGATTATCTGGGGTACCAGTTCTGGAGCATGCCTCACCTGATCAGCGAATCCACCGATACGCTGCTCACCATAGCCCATCGTCAAACGCATGTCACACTTTCCGGTCTTTTCCAGGGAACCGCAACTCCGGTGACCGGCGCCAAGGTTTATCTTTACAGCCCTACCGATACTTACCTGGGGATTCACGGCAGCACGGACCCGGACGGAAAAGTCTTCTTTGCCCTGCCGCAGAAGGATTACAAAGTGCGGGCGGATTACCTTGGTAGCCGGTACTTTTCGGATCTTTTCAACTGGAATGACGTCAGCGTCGCGGTTCCCATGGCCGATGCCGTCATTACCGTCACCGGCGGCGGATTTCCACAAACCGGCCGGAAGGTCTACGTCTATTCTGACACCGGGGCCTACCTGGGCCTGAGCCAAGCCACCGACGATGACGGCCAGGTGAGCTTTCGCCTGCCTTCGAATACGTACAAGTTCCGGGTGGACCATCAGGAAAGACAGTTCTGGAGCGGATCGCAAGTCATTGCAAGCGACACCGGCAACCCTGTCGTCATATCGGTTGGCGGGGGGGCGTTCGTTTTCACAGTGGAGAAGAGTGGTGGCGTGCCGCTTGCCGGAACCACATGCGCTGTCTTCAACGGCAGAGGGACCTATATCGGTTTGTCAGGCTCCACGAACGAGCAAGGCCAGGTTTTCTTCGACCTGGCCGAAGGCCTCTACAAGTTTCGGGTCGACCATCTCGGCTACCGGTTCTGGAGCGATGAATACCACACTGAAGCAGCACTTTCGGGCGCACTCGATCTCGGCCTGACGGATGTCACTGTAATGGTTGAGGGCCACTTTTTAGACACGGCACCACTGAAAGGGCTGAAGGCCTACCTCTTTACCCCGACCGGCGCTTATTTGGGGCAGCAGAGAGTCACCGATGACAACGGGCAGGTTCATTTCAGCCTCCCGGCACAGGAGTACCAAATCCGGGTCGATACTTTCGGAAAAAGCTTCTGGTCGAATGTTTTTCGACAGGAGGGGAGTACCATGGTTATCCCCCAAGGCCAGGCAATTGTGCATGTCCAGCGGGCCGGAGTTTCGGTGGACGCGGCAAAGGTCTATCTGTTCAGCGAAAGCGGCGCCTACCTCGGTCGGGTGGGAACCACGGCGTTCGACGGCAAGGCCGAATTCATTTTGCCGAATCGGGCTTTCAAGTTCCGAGTCGACAAAGGCGCGGAACAGGTCTGGAGCGATGTGGTGAATGTTCCCGCCGGAGCGAGTGCGGACGTAGCAGTCGATCTCGATTAGCCCCCCTCCCCTTGCCCCTCCCACGAGGGGAGGGGGACAGTTCACGTTGGACGGAAACAATGAGCGAAATCTTTAAACGACATTTCCGATACCGGAACCTAATCTCATGAGCATTTACAAACACACCAAACACATGGTTTTTATCATGGTTGTTCTACTGACAACACCCATGCCTTCAGCTGCGGCCGAAACCGCAGCGGCTCATCGGATACCGGATGAGTTGATTAAAAACTCACCCGTTAGGTCGGACCTGTCCCTCGCCGTCACAGCGGACGAAATTCTCAACCGGACCAAAAGCCGCGGGATGATCTTGGTGGACATCCGCAGCCTAAAAGATTTCGAGCGCCTCCGAATTCCCGGCTCCATTAACGTTGCGCTTCATGCCGTCAAAACCAAGTTCTACCTCAAATCTCAACCCTTCGTTCTGGTGGCCGCCGGGTTCGAGTGGCGAGACCTTGAGGCTGAATGTAAACGCCTCTGTAAAGGCGGCTTCAAGCCGTCGATTCTGTTCGGCGGCCTAGTGGCATGGCAAGATCAGGGCGGGCCGCTCGAAGGGGACCTGCTCGCTCTCAACGAAATGAGGTTGATTTCTCCCGCGGATTTTTATCGGGAAAAGAATTTGAGCCGATGGCTTGTGGTGGATGGCTCCCAAAAGAGAACTGCTGAATCACGGCGGTTGTTCCCGCAGGCTTTGCACGCACCCTTTAAAAAGAAAAGTACGATTGTAGAATTTTGCGAGCACTTAAGCGGTTCGATTCCGAATGGAAAAAAGGTTTACCGGACAGTTTTGCTATTTACTCAGACAGGAGAACACTATGCATCCATCGAAAAAATATGCAGAAAAGGTGATTTCGATATATTTTTTCTTGACGGTGGCCTGCAAAGATTATGGTCAGTATGCAGATCAATTGGTTATGTACCGGCAATCGAAAAAAAACAGAATCAAGAGAATTGGTTCTTGCCGAACGTGCGAGCGATCGGTTCAGGAAAATGCTGAGTAATAAGGAATCCGAATGATTCTGACAGGACATGTCAAGAGGATATCCAACGCGCTCAAATATGACGTTATGGCGCGCGTGGCGGTCAAGATTTTAACCTAAAAGAAAAGCACTTTCATATTTTACTTAATTGGACAGCTTCAAACAAACAGGAAAAGTAAACGATGAGAGAGATACGTAAGTATGGTTACGGTAAATTCGTGGTAGCTTTTTGGATTGTTTTGGCGACGGGGATTTTTCACTGCGCTGCTGCCGAGCTGCTGATTATGATACCCGAAGCGGCTACAGAGGGAGACGGAATTTTGTCGGGCCAAGGCACCGTATCGCTCGACATGGCAGTGGATGAGGACGTCACGGTGGCCCTGGAATCGGATAAACCGAATGAAGTGACAGTGCCGCAGGGAATAACTATTTCAGCCGGGCAACGTTCGGCCACCTTCGATTTGACTATCATCGATGATGAAGTGATCGACGGCGTGCAACATGTAACCGTAACGGCGGTGATAGATTCGGCCGCCGCCGGTGACACGATCGATATATACGACAATGAAGCAAGAGAACTTGCCTTGTCTGTTCCGATGAGAACAAGCGAACGTTACGGGATTTTAGCCGGCTCGGGCCGGATCAGTTTGCCGGGCCTATTTGGTGAGGATTTGGTTGTGAACCTATCCTCGGACGACCCTACCAAAATAGATGTGCCGCAAACGGTATTTATTCATGCCGGACAGACCGCTGCCACCTTCGACGTGTCTGTTTTGGATGACACTGAATTGGATGATACGTCCACTGTAGTCATAACGGCTTCAGCTGTTGGCTGGAAGACCGGAAGCGATGCTATTGACATTTTGGATAATGACTATCCGAAACAAACCTCCCTTTTATCTGCTGGAGGCAGTCACTCCATGATTCTCGATGGCGGCGGCAGCACTATTCGGGCATGGGGAAATAATCGCTATGGACAGTTGGGTGACGAGACTTGGATAAATGTAAAATCGCCGGTTTCGGTTCAAAACCTATCCGATATTGGTGCCATTGCAGCCGGACATTATCACAGTCTGGCCCTGAAAGGTGATGGCAGTGTGTGGTCTTGGGGAAAGAATTACTCGGGCCAATTGGGTGACGGCACGATGGAGGACAAGTCCGAACCAACTCTGATATCAAATCTCAACAACATTATCAAAATTGCCGGTGGAGTTGATTATAGTGTGGCCCTGAAAGGCGATGGCAGTGTCTGGACCTGGGGGTATAATGACGATGGCCAACTGGGTGACGGTACGACGACCGACAGGTACAGGCCTGTTCAGATTTCTAATTTTATTGATATTCTTGAGGTCGCCGCTGGCGGTAGACATTGTTTAGCTCTGAAGTCTGACGGCAGCCTGTGGGCTTGGGGTTCTAATTATTCTGGGCAACTGGGTGACGGTTCGACCTCTGACAAAAGGTCACCAATCAAGGCCGGTGATCTTTTCAATGCGATTTCCATATCCGCTGGAGACTCGCATAGCTTGACTTTGAAGGTTGACGGCAGTGTGTGGGCCTGGGGCAATAATTATTATGGTCAAATCGGTGACGGAACGCACATTAATAAAGTCCTTCCTACGAAAATAGATAATTTTGATGATGTCAAATCTATAAGTGCTGGATATTATCACAGTCTGGCCCTTAAAAACGACGGCAGCGTTTGGGCATGGGGGCTCAACAATTACGGGCAGCTGGGAGACGGGACCTTGACCGATAAATACTCGCCGGTTCAGGTGCCTGTCCTTTCGGATGTGATTGCCATTGCCGCCGGATCATACCACAGCCTGGCACTCCAGTCCGACGGCAGCGTGTGGGCCTGGGGGTACAACCTCTATGGCCAGTTGGGTGACGGCACGAGCGTTAATCGAAGCATGCCGGTCCAGGTGAGCGGACCAGGCGGCACGGGCTTTCTCAATATTACTTCCTTATCGGTTTCCGTCCCGCCGAACGTTAGTGAAAAGGATGGCCTACTGAGTAATCAGGGTATAGTGCGGATTGAAACGCTCAAATCGTTTGATCTTGTCGTGCTTCTCTTATCGGAGGACCAGTCAGAAGTGACGGTGCCGACGACCGTTATCATAGAGGCGGGTCAGACATTGGGAACTTTTGACCTGTTGGTTGTAGATGACGATCTCTTTGACGGAACGCAACCGGCAATTATCAGGGCATCGGCTGCCGGTTACTGTTCCACCCCGGGTACCATTCTAATTAATGATGATGAGGTGGCATCGTTAGCCGTGGAACTGCCTCCCGCCGCGGTTGAAGGAGATGGGATTCTTTCAGGCGAAGGTAAACTCACGGCAAATGTTGATATGGACAACGATGTCACGGTGTCGTTGAAATCAGATAAACCGGGTGAAGTGACAGTGCCGGACGAGGTAACGATTTATGCCGGTCAAAACTCAGCGCATTTTAACCTGACCGTTATCGATGATGAGTTGATTGATGGCATGCAGAGGGTAACCATAACCGCTTCCGTTCCGGGCTGGACGGCCGGCAGTGCTTCAATTGATGTGCAGGACAATGAATCCAGAACCCTCTCGGTCACCCTGCCATCGCCGGTATCAGAGCGTTGGTTTATGGCAAATGCCGGTACCGTGTCAATCTCCGGTGTTTTTGCCACAGACTTGGTTGTCAGCCTGACATCGGAGAGCCCCTCTGAATTGATCTTACCACCATCGGTGGTAATACCTGCTGGGGAGTTGTCGGCAAACTTCGATCTGACCATCAGAGATGACCTGGAGATCAATGAAGCTCGAACCGTTACCCTTACAGTTGCTGCTGCCGGATGGGCCGCGGCCAATGGTACTGTTTTGATTTTGGACAATGACAACACCCACCCGGCTTATGCCGTTGAAGCGGGATCATTCCATAGCATAGCTCTGAAGGATGACGGCAGCGTATGGGTATGGGGAAACCACCAGGATGGCCAGTTGGGAACCGGCTACCCCATTGACACAACTACGCCATTTCTCATGTCAAGTCTCACCGGTTTTTCTACAATGTCCGCCGGCGCATCGCATACGTTGATCCTAAAGGATGACGGCACCGTCTGGGGGTGGGGAGTTAACGGTAGCGGCCAACTGGGTGACGGCACGACGGACAGTCAAAGTTCCCCAGTTCAAGTTCCCGATCTTAACGATATAATCGCCATCGAAGTCGGATCATATCATAGTCTGGCCCTAAAGGCGGATGGAAGCATTTGGGCCTGGGGGTATAATAACCAAGGTCAGCTGGGGAATGGTACAAAGGACAGTCAAAGCACTCCGATTCAGGTTGCGAATCTTGCCGATACAATTGCCATAGCCGCCGGCGCTTATCATAGCCTCGCGCTTACGGCTGACGGTAGTGTATGGGCCTGGGGCAAAAACGATAATGGCCAGCTTGGTGACGGCACAAATGTTTTTAAAACGATTCCGACTCGAGTTGCTCACCTCACGGATATTGTCGGCATAGCGGCTGGCGATTCTCATAGTCTGGCCCTGAGAGATGATGGCAGCGTGTGGACTTGGGGGTATAATTACCATGGCCAACTGGGTGACGGCACGACGATGAGCAGGGCTGCACCGGTGAAAGTTTCTGCTCTTTCCGATGTCATTGCCATCACCGGGGGGTCCTACCATAATCTGGCTTTAAGGAAAGATGGCCGTGTGTGGGCGTGGGGAAATAACAACAACGGCCAACTGGGTGACGGCACGTCGACCTGGAGAAATTCTCCGATTCAGGTGGCGGGTCTCACAAATGTTAACTCCCTATCCGCCGGATTTTACCACAGCCTGGCTATGAAAGATGACGGTGCGGTTTGGGCTTGGGGAGGTAATTACTCAGGCCAGTTGGGTGATGGTACGACGACTAACCGGTTGGCCCCGGTTCAGGTACATGGGCCAGGAGATACAGGGGTTCTGGATCTTATTTTTATGTCGATTTCAGTTCCGGAAAGCGCCATTGAAAATGACGGCGCCCGTGTCGATCCGGGTATTGTCAGCATCGATGCGGCTCAAGCGTTTGACCTTGTCATAAGCCTTTCTTCAGATGATGATGCGGAAATAATGTTGCCACCCACAGTCACTGTCGCAGCGGGCCAAACGTCATCAACCTTCGATGTATCCATTGTGAATGATGATCTGTTGGATGGAACGCAAACTGTCACGGTTACAGCCAGTGCTTCCGGCTTCTGTTCCGTGGCGGATACGATCCAGGTTTACGATGATGAGGCGACTGCCTTAACGGTCGATTTGCCTTCCGAAGCAACGGAAGGAGACGGTGTTCTGTTAAATCTGGGCCTTGTTTCCGTGCCGGCGGCAGTGGGTAAAGACGTTATCGTGGCGCTGACTTCAGAGGATCCGAATGAAGTGACGGTTCCGGCCGAAGTGATGATTTCAGCCGGCCAAAGCTCGGCGAGTTTCGATTTAACCGTTGTCGATGACGAGCTGATCGATGGCGTTCAGAACGCTACCGTAACGGCTCTTGTTCCAGGATGGACGAGCGGCAGCGGCACGATCGATATACGAGACAATGAATCACGGGATCTTATCGTTACGGTTCCAATGAAAACGAACGAGCGTCACGGAATATTGGCCAATTCAGGATGCATAAGAGTTTCAGGTCCGCTGGCTGTTGACCTAACTGTCAATTTAACCTCGGATGACACCTCTGAAGCAATCGTACCGCAAACCGTGGTGATTCCAGCCGGAAAAACATCCACCGTATTTGACGTGACCATCGTCGATGATACGGAGGTGGATGGAATTGTCACCGTTATGATTACCGCCTCAGCCATCGGCTGGTCGACTGGAAGTGATACACTTGAGGTTTGGGACAACGAAGAATTCAATTTTTTTCCGGAAATTAGCGGTGGTAAGGCCCATACACTTGCTCTCATGGAAGATGGCAGTGTATGGGCTTGGGGCGATAATTCTTTTGGTCAGCTGGGTGATGGATCGACGTTAGATAAAACCACTCCGGTTCAAGTTCCCAGTTTAACAGCAATGGAGGCCATAGACACCGGTATTTATCACAGTATGGGTCTTATGTCTGACGGAACTGTATGGTCGTGGGGTTCAAATTCATATGGGCAGGTAGGTGACGGCACCACGGTAAACACGCCGATACCGGTGCAAACGGCAGGCATTGCCGAGGTTTTCAGACTCTTCGCCGGATTTTACCATGGTATAGGGGTCGAGACTGACGGCAGTACGTGGGCCTGGGGGTATAATACTAATGGGGAGTTCGGTGACGGCACCACGATATCAAGTAACAATCCAGTCCAAGTTGTTAATCTCACCGATATCATTGCTGCGGCCGCCGGATCTTCGCATAGTCTGATCCTCAAGTCCGATGGGAGCGTGTGGGCCTGGGGATCAAATTACTATGGGCAGGTCGGCGATGGCACTGCGACCAGCCGAAGCCTTCCTGTCCAGCTGGCAGATCTTTCCGATATTGTCGCCATAGCCGCCGGATTCCATCACAGCCTGGCCCTGAAGTCTGATGGGAACGTGTGGGCCTGGGGATACAATTACGATGGCCGACTGGGTGACGGAGCCAATACGAATAGACACGTGCCGGTGCTGGCCTCCGCTCTCTCCGATATAACCTCTATAGCTGTCGGCGATTCGCATAGCCTGGCCCTGAAATCTGACGGGAGTGTATGGACCTGGGGAAATAACCGCTATGGTCAGGTTGGTGACGGCACGACGGATGATCAATCCACTCCGATCCAGGTTGCGGATCTCACCGATATCGTCGCCATTGCCGCCGGAGATTATCATAGTATAGCCTTGAAGGTCGACGGCAGCGTCTGGACGTGGGGCCTTAATAACAATGGTCAATTGGGTGACGGCACGCGGCTCAACAAATCGATACCGGTCCAGGTTCGGGGGCCGGGTGGCACAGGGTTCCTGCAGCTGGTCGGACTCAACAGCCCACCATATGTTTCCAGAAATCCATCGCCGGTAGACGAGTGTACCGGTGTGGTTTTGGTTGAAAATGAGTTGTCGTTCAGTTGGACAGGCGGGGACCCCGATAGCGGCGATACAGTCGCCTATGATTTATATCTCGGGCTCAATGAAGCAGATCTGACGCTGGAGGTCGAAAATCTGGCTGAGACTTCGGTGTCAGTGGCTGGCTTAAGCGAGGCAACCATTTATTTCTGGAAGGTCGTAGCCCATGATGTTGCTGGGGGAGAAACCGCCGGGCCGGTGTGGCGTTTCACTACACTTGGCCCCGACCTGGTGGTCACGGACATCAGCTGGACTCCCGCGGAGAGCCTGGCCGCCGGTCAGACCGTCACCTTCACGGCCTTGATTGCCAACTACGGCACCGGCCCGGTGGTGGATGCCTTCCAGGCGGCTTTTGAGATCGACGGTGTCTCCATCGGTGCCGCTTCTGCCGGCACCATACTCCAGGTGGGTGAGAGTGTTCAGATCAATAGATCATGGACTGCACAGACCGGTGACCATACCATCAAAGTCACGGCCGACAGTGGTGGTAAGGTAACCGAGTCCGATGAAAACAATAACTCCCTCTCTTTTTTACTGCCGGCCATTATCGATCCGACGCCTCCCGATCTGACCGGCAGCGTTCCGGCCGACGGCGCCTTCGTGAAGGCGGTCAACCAGGTCCGCTTCACGCTGGTAGACCAATACGGTGTTGTGGACGATGTGGCAGTCATCGCAAGCGTCGCCGTAGTGGGGGGCGGTCACCCGGTGAGCGGAACGGTGGTTGAAGCGAACGACCAGTTCACCTTCGTACCCGAGACCATTCCTCTGCCGGACGGCGTCTATCAGATGACGCTGACGGCGGCGGATGTGTCGGGCAACACCCGGGGCTACAGCTTTGCTTTTACGGTGGATCAGCAACCGCCAGCGCCGCCGGTCATCACCGGCGGTATGGTTGCTACCGGACTGATCCAGGCACGGCCCTTCGACAACAGATCCAGCGCGGCGGTCATTACCCTCACGGGGACGCGCGATGCCGATACCAGCGTATGGATCGACAACATCCGCAAGGCCGATGTCGGCAGCGGCGATTGGTCGGTGGCTCTCAATCTGCCACAGGGCGAAAGCGCCTGGGAGATCTGGGTGCAGGATACCACCGGCAACCGCAGCGATTCAGTCTGGGTGGATATGCTTGTCGACACCGTCGCACCATCTGTTACCTCGATGACACCGAAGAACGACAGCTTCATCAACGCCCCGCCGGCCGCAGTGGTGGTCGGTTTTTCCGAGGCTACCACCACTCTGGATCTCGATGGCAGCACCCATGCGCTAAGGGATTCCAGCCTGTCTGTCGTACCGGGAACCTGGTCGGTTGCCGGCGGGAACCAGCTCGTTTTCACTCCGCCGGCGCCGCTGCCCGAATCGCTCTACATGGTGGAACTGCAACTGGTGGACGAGCTTGGCAACCGGGGAACGGCGGTTCAGCATCGGTTTACCGTCGACACCACCGCGCCGCCGGCACCGGTGATCGATCCTGTCACCTCGCCGACCCACAATCCCAGCCAGATCATCGGCGGCACCAAGGAAGAGTATGCCGCGATTCTGCTGAACGGCCAACAGATCATCGACCACACGGACGGCACGGCCTGGCAGCACACGGTGGCCTTGACCAATGGAACGAACGCCTTCGCGTTTGCGGCCGAGGACCGGGCCGGCAACCGGAGCGAAGCCGTCACGGCCGAGATCCTCTTCGACGATGTGGCCCCTGACCCGGTGACCACCCTTGTCGTCAACGGCGAGGGCGACGGCCACACGGTCCAGCTTAACTGGAGCGGTTACAACGAGGCCGTCCACGGCGACATTGCCTCCTACCGGCTGTACGTCGGGTCGGTGCCTATTGCCGATGTGACCGGGCTGGCGGTTCACGGAACGGTTGCGGCCGGACATTTCACTTACACCGTTAAGGGTCTTGAAAAAGGGGCCACTTACTGGTTCGCCGTGGTCGCGGGAGATACCAGGGGCAATGCCGATCCCGTCGTCACGGCCGTCCCCGGCATCCCGGTCGACAAGCAGCCGCCGGAGAACGTTACCGACCTCATCGTGTCGGTCTCCGAGAACAACCGGCTGGTCTTCACCTGGACCCCTTCGGCCGACAGTCAAAATGATTTGGCCGCCTATCGCATCTTTTTTGCGGACGAAACGACACCGCTGGAAAGTCCCAAGGAGGAGCACTCTTTTGAGCGCAGCGGGCTGAGTCCGGCCGCGGCTTACCAGCTGCGGGTCCTTGCCGTCGATACCGATGGAAATGCCAGCAGCGGTTCCGCCGTGACCGGTTACACCTTGCTGCCCAATCCGGCGGGTCTGACCCCGCGACCTTACAGCGGCTATGTGGACCTGACCTGGAACTCCGTCACGCCGGCCGAGCACCTCAAGACCTACCGGGTATACGTGAGCCATGGCGATTTCACCAGCGTCAGCGGCATGACGCCGGCGGTCACCACTACTGCGGTGGCGGCCAAGGTAGCCGGGTTGACCAACGATGTGCCCTACTTTTTTGCCGTCACCGCCGTGAACAAGTCCAACGGCGAGCTGAAGACGGCCGCCGCGGTTACCGCCACGCCGGTAGCCGATACCGAGGGGCCGGAACTTTCTAATGTCATGATCGACCAGGTTCTATTGGTCAGCGGCGACACCGTCACCAGACCGGCCACCATTTCCCTGAATGCTACCGACCCAGCCGGCGTGAGCCGGGTGGAATTCATGCTGGACGGCACACCCGTGCGCACCGACTTCGGTGCACCGTATACCTGTTATCTCAACATCGTGCCCCTGGCCGATGGTGCCCATACCCTGACGATTACTGCCTACGACACTCTCAACAACGTTTCCACGATCAATTACACCATAAATATCGCCCTGGCGCTGCCCCTGGCACCGACAATTACCCAGCCGGGCAACGGGATCATCACCAACCAGCCGACCGTGATGGTTTCCGGGAACGCGGAGAAGTATACCGAAGTCCTCCTTTACAACAACGGCAGTGAGACTGGCCAGGCGGCCGTCGTGGACGCCGTGGGCAATTTCGGCTTCACCCTGACCCTGGCGGAAGGCGAGAACCGCCTTCAGGCTGCGGCCCGCTATCCGAACCGCACCGGTTTGGGCCCGTTGAGCACGGAGGTTCTGGTCACCCGCGATACGACGTTGCCTTCCGCCCCCACGGCGCTGACCGCTCAGGCCAAAGAAAACGGGGTGGTCAGGCTGACATGGCAGCCGGCCACCGAAACCGCAGCCGTCGGCACCAATCTCTATCGGGCCGGGACGTCTTTCGGGGACATCGGCGAAGCCGTCAAGATCAACACCCACCTGGTGACGGCCGCCGTCTTCAACGACCTGCCGCCGGAAGACGGCGCCTGGTTCTACCGGGCGACCACCGTCGATGCGGCCGGCAACGAGAGCGAGCCATCAGTCGAAGCCACGGCCGTATCGGATGCCACGGCGCCTAAGGCGGTAGTCATTAATTACACACCCCAGGGCGCTTTCGATTCTGAAACCGGCACCATGGCTCCGGGCACGGTCGAGGTGGTGCTGACGGTCAGCGAGGTGCTGCAGGCGACCCCGTATCTGAGCATCGCTCCCGAGGGCGGCACGCCGATGCCGGTCAGCCTGACCCGCGACAGCGACCAGACCTACACCGGCTTTTTCGTAATTGCCGATGCCACCCCCACCGGCACGGCCTATGCCATCTTCTCGGCGCGGGATAAGGTGGGCAACCGCGGCACCGAGATCGATGCCGGCGCCGATATTGAAATCGACACCGACGGGCCGACGGTCAGACGTCTGGCGATAGTCCCCGAAGACCCGATCCGAAACGACCCGCAGAGCCCTGTCAGGGTCACCGTCACCCTGGGATTGAGCGAAGCCGTCAAGTCCGGCAGCGTGCCGCAGTTGACCTATTTGCTCTCCGGAGCCGGGCGGGCGGCCGTGGCCGTCGAAACGCTGATAGAGGTCGTCACCCGGCCCGGCGAGGCCCAGAGCTGGCAAGCCGCCTTTACGCTGCCGGCCGATGCCGGCCTGCTCGAGGCGGAAACCTTGCGCTTCGTCTACCAGGGAATCGACGAACTGGGCAATGTCGGCGACCGCATCGCCGCCGGCAACCTTTTCCAGGTTTACCAGGGCGATCTGCCGCCGTTGGCGCCGCCGCTTAACTTTGCGGGCACAGCCCTTCCCGGCGGCCGGATCAAGCTGACCTGGGAGGCGGTGGCCGAGGCGGTCGGCTACCGGCTCTTCCGGCAGGGGCCGGGCGAAAGTGACTTGACCGCCTGCCAGCGCATCGAAGAGGCGTTGGAATACATCGATCAGCCGGGACAGGATGGCTTGTACACTTACGCCATTGCCAGCATCCGCTCCGAGAACGGGCAGGAGGCCGTCAGCGGCCTGAGCGATCCGGTGACCGTGGCGGCCGACTCCGTGGCGCCGCAGGCCCCCGCCGCATTGACCCTGGAACTGGTGGCCAACGGCATCAAGTGCGCCTGGCAACCGCCGGCCACTACCGAGCCGGTCACCTACGCCTTGTATCGGGCGCCGCTCTCCGAGATCGCCACGGTCGAAGGGCTCTCTCCGCTGGCCGCCGGTATCGAGCAGACCCTGGTGGTCGATCCGCATCCCTCGCCCACCGAGCACTGCTACACGGTCACGGCCGTGGATGCGGCCGGCAACCAGTCCCCGCCGGCCGTCTCTGCCTACCTCAACTTCCAGCTCCTGCCGGTTTCCGGCATCACCGTGGTTCAGGCCGACGCCGAAGCGCCCGTCGTCACCTGGACCCACCCGGGCGGCAGCATCTCCGGCTTTGACATTTATCTGGGCACCCGGGCCGACGGCGTCAAACTGAACGACGAGCTGCTGATCGGGCGGTCCTACACCGACATCGGCTGGGCCGGTGACGCCAGGCGCTATACCGTCATTGCCGTCGACACGGGCGAAGTGGAGAGCCTTGGCCGCACCATCGCGCTGCCGCTGCTCGGAGCCCATTATCCGGCGGAGACTGTCGTGCGGCGCGGTGTGATGAACCGTCTGACCTATACCGTGGAAAACGCCTCTTCCGATCCGGTGGAGGACATCTGCCTCAAGGTTGATTTGGCCGGGCACCTGCACACGTCGGAAAAGTTTCGCATCGACGGCGGGCAGTCGTTGGAGGTTCCGGTGGTGGCGGGCGGTTTCAGTGAACTGCCCGACTTCGCGGAGGTGAGCACCGCCATTGAAATAACGGCCGAAACCGGCGAAACCGTGCGGATTCTGCGGTCATCACAGGTGGACGTGGCCGACGGTATGCTGGCGGTGCAGATCGAAAACGAGGAGTTCACCCGCGGCGCCGCGGGCATGGTGCGCTTCACTGTTGAAAACACCGGCGCGGAAGAGATCGAGATCCTCACCGCCAAAAGCTCCGGCAACGCGGCTTCCGACCAGCTAAATTTCTATTTGCTCGATGCGGACGACAACGTCATTGCCACCAAGGCCTTCAAGCAGGCCGTGGGCGAGATGCTGGTGACCCTGTCCAACAAGAACACGGTGGCGCGCATTCCGGCCGGTGCGAGTTTTACATCCGATTTTTTAAAAATCGACGTTCCGGCAAACGTTCCCGATGACGTCACCGTCAAGTTGGCGATTGACAGCATTTACTACCACCAGGGCCGGGAAACCCAGGTGAGGATGGCGGGGCTCTCGACGACCCATCCGGTGATCCTGGTGGACACGACCTATTATGGCGAGATCCTCTCGATCGATCCGGAAAACGCCGCCGGCCGTCAAGACATTACAATAACCGGTCGGGCGGTGGAGCGCGCCACCGGTGAGTCTTTGGCCGATGTGCCCCTGAACCTGTTTATCACGCTTAACGGTTTCGAGCGAAAATACTCCGTTTTTTCGGGCATTGACGGGAGCTTTTCGCACGTTTTTACGCCTTTGGCAGCAGAAGCCGGCGTTTACAAGGTGCGGGCCGTGCACCCGGATCTGACCGACAAACCGGTCATGGGCCAGTTCGTGATCACCCGTGTCGGCGTATCGCCGACCACCATCAACCTGAACCAGCCCAGGAACTATGCGAAAACCGTCGGCATCAAGGTGACTACCGGCGAGGCTACCGCAGCCAGCAACCTGCATCTGGAGTACCTCGCCGTCGACCAGCCCGGCGGCAGCCATCCCGACGGGGTGCATCTGACCCTCGGCAGCCCGGTGGAAGCCCTTTCGGCCAAAAAGACCGCCACCCTTGATTTTACCATCTTTGCCGACAACACCGCCGCCGCGACCGCGACCTTGAAGCTGAAAGTGATCAGTGACGAGGGCACCTGGGGCACCGTCACGGTCAACGCCGGGTTCTCGGATGCCAGACCGGTGCTCTATTTTGCGCCCGATCACATCGAGACCGGCGTCGCCCGCGACAACACGGTCACCGAAAGCGTTGTTCTCGAAAACCGCGGCCTGGCGGCCATGAACTCTGTGGCGCTCAGCCTAATCGCACCGGACGGCAGTCCGGCGCCCGGCTGGGTGGTGCTTAACTCGGCCGCCAGTCCGGGCGACGTGCCGGTGGGCGCCAAGCAGCAGGTCACCGTGGCCTTTGCGCCGACAGCGGTCGTGGCCGAAGGGGTCTATGCCTTCAAGCTGCGGGTGACCAGCGCCAACCACCCCGTCCGCGACATCAACCTCTACGTTTCGGTGACCCAAAGCGGGATCGGAAGCGTGCTTTTCAAGGCGGCCGACATCTATACCGGAACTCCGGATGCCGATGGGCAGATCGTGCAAGGCCTGGCGGGCGCCCGGGTAAAACTGCAGAACGAAGCTGTTTTGAGTCAGGAAGTCACCAAGACCACCGACAGCGTCGGCGAGGCTTTTTTCGAAGAGTTGCCGACCGGCCGATACAAAGCCCGGGTGACGGCCGCCAATCATCAGGAATATATCGGCCGGGTGTGGGTCAAGCCGGGCGTGACCGCGGTGCAGGACGTATTCCTGGATGTCAACCTGGTGACCGTGGAGTGGTCGGTGACCGAGACCACGATACAGGATAAATACGACATCGTGCTGACCGCGGTTTACGAGACCAACGTTCCGGCCGCGGTGGTGGCGGTAGAGCCCACGTCGATCGTGCTGCCGAAGATGCGCGCCGGGGACGTTTACAACGGCGAGATCATTCTGACCAACTACGGGTTGATTCGGGCCGAGGCGTTGACCTTCGCCCTGCCGGGAAGTGATCAGAACTTCAAGTTCGAATTTTTAAGCGGTAGTCTGCCGGATACGCTCGCGGCCAAGGAGAGTATCGTGATTCCCTACCGGGTCACCTGTCTGCAGTCCCTTGACCGGGAAGAAGGCGGCACCGGCGGCGGCTGCAACCGGTATGTGCGCTGCATGAACGTCGATTACGGGTTCCGGTGTGCCAATGGCAATTGGACAAATAGCAGCGTGCGCCACTGCTGGACATACAGCTACGGCGAGTGTGCTCACAGTACCGGATTCGCGCCGGGCGCAAGCGGCGGCGGCACCTGGAATTTAGGCACCGGCAGCGGCGGTGGCAGCGTCTCGTCGCCGGCCCCGGCCCCGCGACCCATCGAGGGCGTCAAGTGTTTCCCAGAGCCGAAGCGCAAAGAAGGCTTCTGTTCACCATGTTATTTGAAAGGCAAGGTGTCAAACTTCTTTCAGAGCGTTTTCTCCTCGGTCAACCTGGTGATGCGCGAGTATTTTCTGGAAGAACCCGATTTGACGGTCAAGGTGCCGGGTGGATCGATAGAGGCCAAACGCTGGTACTACGGGCGCAAATGGCACTGGGAACACACGCGCCAAAATCTGGTCTTCAAGCTCGACGCCCTGGGGCAAGGGGTTGCGACCATCGAAAAGGGCGGGGTGGTCTATACGGCCGCGGGAAACGATGCCGAGGTGTTCACCCACGGGTTCTACCGCATCGTCAGGACCGCCGTCGGCTGGCGATGGGAGCACAAGAACGGCGATTACAAGATCTTCGATGCCGCCGGACGTCAGACCGAATACGGCAGCCGCACCGGCGTCATCGGCCGCCTATTATATGAGCCGGGTGCGGGCGGAAGGTTGATCGGCGTGGCCGACCGCCATGGCCGCCAGGTGCTCTGGTACGACTACAGCGGCGATCGGATCGCGTCGGTCGCAGATGCCTCCGGCCGGCGGGTGTCTTACGGTTACACCGAAGGACGGTTGGCGGAAGTGACCGACGTCACCGGCGGTGTCACCCGCTTCGAGTACGACGACGAGGGACGCATCGCCAAGAAGATCGATCCGGAGAATTGGGCCTCCACCGTCGCCTACGACCAATACGGCCACATCTCAGCAGTGAATGACGCCGCCGGCAGGGGCTACCGGTTCGAGTACGATGTGAACGAGGGCACCAAGGAGACTTTCGTTCGGATTACGGCTCCCGGTGGGGCTATCCGGGAGATCTGGTACAACCGGGACGGCGAGCCGAGCCGCGTGGATGTGAACGGCCGCACCGTGGAGAAAATCGCCCGCGACGGTCGCGACCTGATCATCACCGATGAAAAGGGCCGCACCACCCGCAAGAATTACGACGAATGGGACAACCTGATCCGGGAGATCTACCCGGACGGTTCTTTTGTCGACTACGAGTACGAGCATGCCTTCAGCCGCCGTATCCGCGAGACCGACGAAAACGGGATCGCCACCGTTTTTTCTTACGATGATACCGGCAACATGATCAGAAAGATCGAGGCGGCAGGCACGGCTGTTGAGCGCACCACGGAGTACACCTACGATAATGACGGCAACCTGTTGACCACCACGCGCCTTGCGGATGCCGATACTGATGCCGCCGAATCCGTTTTAGCCTATGACGAGTCCGGCAACATGGTATCTCTGACCGACCCTGAGGGCGGGATCACCCGCTTCACCGTCCACAATGTCATGGGCAACATTTTGGCCAAGGAGGATGCCCGTGGCAAATTATGGCAGTACGCCTACGATGCCGCCGGGCGACTTGAGGCGGCGGTCGATCCACTGGGCGGGACCAGCCGGTTTTCCTATGACAAAAAGGGCAACAAGATCCGCGAGACCGATGCGGATGGAAAGGAAACCGCCTACACCTACGATCAGCGCGGCAGTCTTTTAAGCCGCACCGATGCGACCGGCGCCACCACGTTCTTCGAGTACAATGCCGACGGCAAGCTGATCCGTCAGACCGATGCCGAGGGCAAGGTAGTACGCTTTTTTTATGATGCCGACGGCCGCCTGGCCGGGACGATCGATGGCAACGGTAATGAGATCGTGATGGAATACGACGAGGCTTTAGGTGCAAGCTGCAGCTCGTGCTCGGGCGGCGGTGCCAAGGACCAGCCCGCCCGGATCATCTACCCGACCTTCGAGAAGCTCTTTTCCTACGACAAGCGCGGCCGCAAGGTGATCGAGACCGATGTTGCCGGCGGCGAGAGGTATGTTTCGATCTCCGGTTACGATGATGTCGGCAACCTGGTGGTCCGCACCGACAAGGAGGAGAAGACCACCTTATTCGATTACGACGATCTGAACCGGCTCAAAGCGGTGACCGACGCCATAGGGGGCGAAACGCAATACACATACGACCGTGGCGACAACCTGATCGCCCTGACCGATGCCGAGGGCCAGACCACGCGGTTCGAGTACGACCGCAACAACCGCCTGATGAAGGAGATGCGGCCCGAAGGGCAGGAAACCGCCTACGCCTACGATGCGGCCGGCAACCTGGTGCTGAAGATCGACGCCAAAAACCAGAAAATCACCTATGAATACGATGATGCCGGACGGTTGATTGAGATCAGATATTATACCGCTACCAGCGATACGGCGCCGGTGAAGACGGTAACATTGACCTACGATCAGACCGGAAATCTCACCGGCTACGACGATGCCACCACCTCGGCGGCCTACAGCTATGACGACCTGAACCGCAAAACCGGCGAGACGGTCGACTACGGCCCATTCTTACTCTCCAACGCATACACCTATTACAATAACGGCCTTAAAGAGACCTTCACCGGCCCGGATGGCGTGACCTACCGCTACACCTACGATGCCGCCAACCAGCTCACCGGCGTCGAAATCCCGGGCCAAGGCACCATCACCTACAGCTCCTACACCTGGAACCGGCCCGACGAGGTGGTCCTGCCCGGCGGCAGCCGCCGCAACTACGAGTATGACCCGCTGATGCGAGTAAAATCGATCACGGCCAGAGATCCGGGGCAAAACTTGTTGATGGACTATAAGTATTCTTATGATAAAATGGATAACATCACCAGCAAGGCCACCGAACACGGACCGTATGACTACGATTATGATGATCTTTATCGATTGGCAGCAGCCGAAAATCCGGTCCAGGCAAATGAAACGTACACCTACGATGGGGTTGGAAACCGCTTGGCCTCGGCCGCACACACTGACTGGGCTTACAATGCCAACAACGAGCTACAGGGCTATGACGGGGTTACGTTCCGATATGACGTCAACGGTAACACGATTCAAAAGAGCGACAATGGCAATGTTACACACTATTTCTATAACGCAGAAGATCGTATGGCCCGGGTGGAGGATGGCGCCGGGGGGCTGATTGCTGAATACTATTATGATCCGTTTGGCCGCAGGCTCTGGAAAGAAGTTGACGGTGTCATGAGTTATTTCGTATACTCGGATGAGGGTTTGGTGGGTGAATACGATGCCGCCGGAATTGAAATCCGCTCCTATGGTTATAAACCCGGCTCAACTTGGACAACCGATCCCTTATTCATGAAAGTGGGATCTCAATACTACTTTTATCAAAATGATCATTTGGGGACCCCGCAAAAACTGACAGCTGTCAGCGGTGCCGTTGTATGGTCAGGTAATTATAGCTCGTTTGGCAAAACTGAAATTGAAGCTGACCCGAGTGTAACGAATAATTTGCGGTTTGCCGGCCAATATATTGATCAGGATACTGGGTTGTACTACAATTACCATCGATACTATGATCCGAAAATCGGGAGATATTCGAAAGCGGATCCCATTGGAATGAATGGAGGATTAAATTTATTCTTGTATGTAATTGATAATCCAATAAAATTATTTGATTCATGGGGACTTTTTCACTATTATAAAAGATATGGAGGGCCAAACTGGACTGCGGGTATAAAAGCATCCTGGGATACTTTACCATTATCTGTCAGACAAGATATCAAAAGACAAATACAAAATGGATGGGATCCATGGTCACCATATGCACCTATGGATGACCAGGACACTTGCTATATGTATCATGATATTTGTTGCGGAGAGGCACGTATGTCCTGCCAAGGTCGAGGAGAATGTTATGATAAATGTCTTCTGCCAAAAAAGAACAAATGCGACCGAAAATTAGTAAGGTGCAATGTTAGTATTGGAATAATGGGCAATGCATTAGATGAAATACAAAGAATAGCCGCTATTCCAGTTTTCGTGTTCCGACCTGCGGTAAATAATGCAATAGCTGAGAATAAAAAGAAAAGTTCGAGTTGGTGGATACAATTTAAATTCTAGGAAAATAATGAAAAACAAATTAATATTAACTATCATAGTAATACTTTGCATAGGTTGCACTACTAACTTGAAATTAAAAAAACACAGTATACCAAAAGAAGCTGTTTTGAAGGAAGGGATGTTTTTGTGTGCCAAAGGCGAGTATGAGAAAGTATGTATTTTGGCAGAAAATGATTTCCAGCGCACTGTATACTTTGAAGGATTCTCAAATTCGATAACATTGATTCCAAGAAAAGAACGTTGGCAAGGTAAAATGGGATTAGTTTCTCCTAAACCGCCAAAAAATCTTTGGCATAATAATAATGGGGTGACACGTGCTCTAATACAAGAAGCAGAGATTGAGGTAAAAAGCATAAACAATTTTTTAGTTAAGATTAATTTTCCAGGAAGAGAAAATGGCTATAATGTTGTGTACAATGATAATGGCTTGTTAATCATATGGAAAAAATCAATTCTCAATGGTAGCAATGTATTAGATTTGATGCTTTTCCAGATAGTAATTAACGGGGAAAAACCGAAATCAATGCCAGGAAGCCAAAATAATGATATAGTTATTGAAACAAAAAAAGGAGTTTAACGCCAATAAGGACGCATTTAAATCATTACCTGAATTTTGCACGCAATTAGCGGCCAACCGGGACGTCCTGTATTCCTTTAATTTTACTACCTTCTAAATAGAAATGGTTTCATAAACGGACATTCTATATTTATTGACTAAAAGAGCGAAAAGCTATTTTCGCAGATGATACAGACTCGGATGATTTTATCAAACGGCCATAGGGCTTGCTGCAAGTGACGCTTATGCCATTTTACTCCCGAGCCTTGAAGACCAATCACGAGAATCTGCTGCTTTTGCGAGCGTGAAATGTTCCGATCGCATCTATCATACGCCAACTTTTGACCGGCTATGCAGTGCGTTTCAACTTGAGGCACCGCCGCCACTGGCGTCTTCTCCAAAATCGCTGTAAATCAATTCTTTCGTTGAAAGCACAATGAAACGGAACGGCGAGGTTTACGAGCGCAGAATGTTGATGGAAAAGGCACCGGGACGATATCGCCGAAACTATAGTCGGTCATAGACGTCATCCTCCGTATTGTCCCAGATCTTTTTGAATGCATCTTCAGCCAGTTTGTTGCCAGCCCTGATCAAGCGCCGGTCACGGTCCTTTAAGCTGATAAAATCCACAAAGTCCACTACCTGGGCCACCTTGTCCGGCGAAAGCGTACGTATTTTTTCAATGATGATTCTTTCCTGTTCGCTTGTCGGTGTGATGTTGTGTTGCATAGGGCGACCTCTTTAAATTTGAACTCGATACAAATCAACAATGGAACAACGATTTATTACTCTTCGAAATTTTTTTCTCTTGTAGCACCCGGAAATTTGCCTGGTGCCGTGGCGGTTTTTTCACTTTGGCAATGTCTTTACGGATGGCGACAAGAGCGGAAAGGCGCTGCTGCGGCGTCTGGGCTTGCCAGAACGCCAGATCCCAGGCTTCGGCAGCCTGGAATGATTGCGCCCGATGCGCAACAATGCGTGCTTTTCGTTTAGCGGCTCTTTCGCGAATTCCCACGACAAACTCCTTTTCATTCAGATATCCACATCTTGAGGGTTGTCGTAACCATACGCTGAACCGAAACGAGGGTCAAGCTTATCTCTAACCCGTACAAGCCGGAACCCGTTAGCCGGTTGGCCGTGTCCTTCCGACAACCGTGCTTATTAATGAGGCCGTTAATTTTTAGGAATTCTGTGTTTCGTGTCATTTATACATAGCTGCGGTAATTTGGTTCGTACATTTGGGATTTTATGAAGGCCTCCAGATCGTAGGGCTGAGGATTGACCGCCAGCCCTTGCCTATAGGCGATTTCACACACGGTTGTCGCTATCTTGGTTGAAATTTCGCGGATATGGCCAAGCGGCGGGTAGATGCTCTCCCTTTTGAAGTCATCTTCGGTGACTTCATCTGCCAGCGTTTGGGCTGCTGCCAGAAACATTTCATCGGTGACATGTTTGGCCCGGCAGGCAATGACTCCCAATCCAACTCCGGGAAAGATATAGGCGTTGTTTCCTTGTCCGGGCTCATAGGTTATTCCGTCGAGCGTAAAAGGGTTAAAGTATACTTCGAGGGTGAAAAGTTGACAAAAAATCATCTACCATAACCCCAACGTTGCAAAAGTCGGAGGGCTTCAGAGCCAAGGCGTCAAGGGTGAAGCTGTAAATTCCTACCGCAATCCCTTGACAACACAGGATCTGAAGTCCTCCGGCTTTCCCTCCGGGTAAACAACATAGCAAAATCGACCCCATCCTTCGAATTCACCGGTGGGGATATCCTGAAATTAGTCGTATCGCTGTGATATTTGTCATAATTACAAACTATTAGCCATACGTTGCTATGTTGTTTATGCAACTATGGGGATAACATAAATGACCATGGCTCGGAAATCCCGTATTGATGCTCCAGGGGCACTTCATCACATCATCATCCGCGGTATCGAACGGCGGTCGATATGTACTGATGCCAGGGATTATCAGAATTTTATCGAACGGCTGGGAAGTATTTTAAGCGATGAGATAAAGAGCCAGAGTCGGCGAAGGGCGGCCGTTCGCAACCGTGCCTAAATCAGCATCGTCGCAATCGAGCAAATGGGATTCAGTGGCGTCGATGTCGCCAAAAAACTGAATATAACACCAAGCGCAGTCAGCAAACTTGTTTTGCGAGCCCGCAATTACCCGGCTATAAAAGACGAAATCAACGTTGTGCTTAAATTGTTTTAGCAATCCTACTTTGAAGTGAAAGTGGAAATTACGTCAACTTATCACCATCGTCCCCCAGAGTTTCCATAAAGTATGCCTCGCAAATCCCACCTGGGGGTGAAAGCGGGACGTCTATGAAAAGATGCTTTACAATTTGTTGGTTTTAGGTTAAACTCAACAAATGCCAAGAAAAGCTAGGATAGACGCTGCCGGAGCGGTGCAGCATATTATCATCAGAGGGATAGAAAGGCGGCAGAAATTTCGCAGCGACTCCGATAGAGCCGATCTGCTTAAACGTCTCGGTGGCCTGCTATCTGAGACCCAGACCTCGTGTTTCGCTTGGGCCTTGATTCCCAATCATGCCCACTTTTTGCTGCGCACCGGTCTCGTGCCAATTGCCGGCTTGATGCGCCGAGTGCTGACGGGATATGCTGTGTTCTTCAATAAAAAATATCGGCGGCATGGGAAATTATTCCAAAGCCGGTACAAGTCGATTCTATGCCAGGAAGATATCTATTTCAAAGAGCTTGTCCGTTATATTCACCTCAATCCGCTTCGTGCCAAATTAATGGACGATTTAAGAGCGCTGGATCGGTATCCCTGGTGCGGCCACAGTGCTCTGATGGGCAAAGTTGCCAGAGAATGGCAAAGTGCGGAGTATGTGTTGGCCCTTTTCGAGACGAATCAATCAAGTGCCCGCAGACAGTATCGCGATTATGTCGAAAAAGGCATTGCCTTGGGAAAGCGTCCTGACTTGACTGGCGGCGGTTTGATCCGAAGCATGGGCGGTTGGGCCCAGGCCAAGGCGCTGCGGAGAACAGGAACCCGTGTAAAGAGTGATGAACGGATATTAGGAGAGAGCGATTTCGTTGAACAGGTGTTGTCGGCGGCCAATGAACGGATGGAACGTCGCTATCAACTGCAAGCAAGTGGGTTTACCTTTGAGAAATTGGTGGAGAAGGTGGCCCAATGGCTTAAGATCGAAAGCGAAGAGGTGCTTGGCGCCGGCAAACAACCCATGAGGGTCAAAGCACGGGACATTTTGTGTTATTTTGCTAATCGAGAGTTGGGGATGAGTACCATTGAATTGTCACAAATTCTGAAAATCGGACAGTCAGCGATAAGCCGTTCAGTACAGCGTGGAGAAAAAATAGCAAGAGATGAAAATTTTACTCACCAGCTCAATTAAAACATAAAATCATAGACGTCCCACCCGCGTCACGTCCCACCCGCGTCATAGACGTCCCACCCGCGTCATTGTAGCCGTCGCGGTCCATGTAATACTGCACACGGGTGAGCAGCTTATCCAGCCCTTGTTGAGAATTGTCAAAGCTCATGCCCTTCAGAACAACCTTGCCATTGGCGGTACCCAGAAAAGCGTGATGCTTGCTCTTGGCGATATCGACGCCTACAATCAGATGCCGATCCGAACCTCTGATCTCACTCTTGAGTTGACGGAAAGCCTTGATCCTGCTAAGGTCACTGTCGTTCATGATAACCTCCTTTTAGCTGCGGGTTTTGTTATTGGCGCCTTTATGCTATCAGGAGGTTATTTTTTTACAAGGCGATAATTACTTTTCATTTTACTACTCTCTGAGGTATATTCTATTGTTATTACAATATATAACGAGGGTGAAAAGTTGACAAAAAATCATCTACCATAACATAAATGACCATGGCTCGGAAATCCCGTATTGATGCTCCAGGGGCACTTCATCACATCATCATCCGCGGTATCGAACGGCGGTCGATATGTACTGATGCCAGGGATTATCAGAATTTTATCGAACGGCTGGGAAGTATTTTAAGCGATGAGATAAAGAGCCAGAGTCGGCGAAGGGCGGCCGTTCGCAACCGTGCCTAAATCAGCATCGTCGCAATCGAGCAAATGGGATTCAGTGGCGTCGATGTCGCCAAAAAACTGAATATAACACCAAGCGCAGTCAGCAAACTTGTTTTGCGAGCCCGCAATTACCCGGCTATAAAAGACGAAATCAACGTTGTGCTTAAATTGTTTTAGCAATCCTACTTTGAAGTGAAAGTGGAAATTACGTCAACTTATCACCATCGTCCCCCAGAGTTTCCATAAAGTATGCCTCGCAAATCCCACCTGGCGTGACGGCCTTGCCCAGCGAACAACTCCACAGGTATGAATTGGACACTGAGAAGTGCTTAAAAAAGATCGCGGATGGGCACTAACTTCGAAAACGTCAACCTATAGGCTTTAAGATAAAAATTTTGGCTGTGTTATCGGTCATTGGCGTAATTCAAATACAGCCTCCTCAAAGTGTCAAGATGTATACAGATAGCTGCAAACTCACACGCATTTTCAAATCAAGTTTGTGAAGTTTACACCACTGTTTAGCTGCCTAAGTGATTTTAATAATAACCATTGTAAGGTCGTCTTCACTTTTAGCATCTTGAGTAAAAAGGTGATGCTCATTGAATATTGCGTTAACTATATTTTCAGCACCTGAAGATGCATATGCGCGAGTAAGCACCTGAACGCGTTGTTTTCCGAACATTTCACCAACTTTATTGTGCCCTTCCCATATCCCATCCGTTCCCACGATAATCATCTGCCCTTTTTTTAGATTAGACCTACGGTTAGAACTGTATTCATAGTCTTCGACTACGCCCAACGCCAATCCTGGACCTTTTAGTTCCTCAAAACGGTTTTCGTTTGGATCATACAACCAAGCCGGTTCATGACCAGCACGAACCCACTCGATGGATTTCCTGTTTGCATCGACCGTCAGGTAAAACAAGGTCATGAATTTACCAGTGTCAATGACGTCTTCGGACAGATGACGATTCATGTCAGAAACGATCTCGGTTATGCTACCAGGCTGTGAGGCGCGCATTCGCAGAAAAGCCCTTGCCGTTGTCATCAGCAAAGCGGAGTCCACCCCATGTCCGGAAATGTCACCAACAACGACTGATAACTGGCTTTTTGGCGTTTCTGATCTCATGATAAAGTCATAGTAGTCACCACCAATTTCGTCGCATGAGATAGTTTTTCCAAAGATTTCGATCCCTGGAATTAGAGGTGCTTTTTGAGGCAGAAGGCTTTTCTGAACTTCACCAGCCAGTCTGAGTGCATTCTTGTGTTCGGTCATGTCCGTGACAAAAGCCATGTTTCCGATGATTGTACCGGTATCGCCATAAAGCGTATTCCCATGGATAAAAACTTGTACACTCGTTCCTGAGCCACTCATCAGTTCACTTTCAAATTCATAGTTATGTCGTTTAAAAAGATCATCTCTGTTAGCTGATATATAAAATCGATGTTTTTCACTGACCATATCGATAAAGTTTCTGCCAATGAGATCTTTTCGGGAAACCCCGGTCAGACGGCAATAGGCATTGTTTATATCCACAATTGTAAGATTACTATCCATCAGCAGGAATCCTTCTCCGGTGGTTTCGATAATACGTCGGTATTTTTCTTCGCTCCTGCGCAATTTATCCTCTGCCTCTTTTCGTTGATGGATGTCCTCAACAATACCCTGGTGGTATTTAATCCCAGTTTCAGGATCAATAACAACGGATGTGTGGTCCTCTATCCACCTTGCTTCTCCATCCCGGGTGACGATGCGATATATCTGCTTATACGATTCAATGTTTTTGCTTACATAGTCTTGTATTTCTCTTCTGGTCCTTTCAGTGTCGTCGTGGTGCACAATGTCACGAAACATGATTCGGTTATTCATAAAGTCGTTCGCCGAATAGCCGAAACGGGAAATGTTTTCAGAAACGTACACCATTTTCCGTTGCTTCAATTTTTCTGCAGCCAGACGCCGAAAAAGGATGACCGGGCTTTTGTCAATGATCAAAGAAGAGTGTTTAAAATTTTGGGACTTTTGCTCCAGTCCAGCTGCATAGCGTTTGACCTGATCCAATTCCTGCTGTAGGGCAACTATCTCTTTTATGAGGTCTTGTCGTTTTGTATGTTTATACCGATTCATCTTCCTGTCCTGTCTGCGGATTTCATTCAGCTAAAAATTTTACAACTTTTAGTGAACGAGAAAAAGCCTGAAAGGCTTTATGGTAGTCAGAACAACAAAATATCTGTTCAACAAAGTGCTTTGCAAAATTAATCCACCAGCAATTCAGCATTTATTGAAAACTTAGGGTCGCGTCATCACTCTTAACAGAGATTGAGACGCAATGGTGTCCGATTAAGAGTCCTATCAATACAACTGGTGGGATAACGAGGGTGAAAAGTTGACAAAAATCGGCTGCCATACCATAAATGATCATGGCTCGGAAATCCCGTATTGATGCCCCTGGGGCACTTCATCACATCATCATCCGCGGTATCGAGCGCCGATCGATATTTGCTGATGCCAGGGATTATCAGAATTTTCTCAAACGGCTGGGAAACATTTTAACCGATGAGATAAAGAGCCAGAGTCGGCGAAGGGCGGTTGCTTACAGCCGCGTTATAATCAGCATCGTCGCAATTGAGCAAATGGGATTCAGTGGCCTCGATGTCGCCAAAACGCTGAATATAACACCAAGCGCAGTCAGCAAACTTGTTTTACGAGCCCGCAAAGACCCGGCTATAAAAGACGAAATCAACGTTGTGCTTAAATTTAATCAGTCTTTTTCAGGCGCCACAAAGTGAATCAGAAAAAAGATTCCGCTGATACCGAAGAACAAAATGTAGAGCGGCAATTCAAATAGAAACAGGAACACCTTTTGAACAAAACCGAAGGGAATATGATTGACCCACAGAAACCACTCGGCCCCCAGGATTTCCATGATGCTCTGAGGAAGAACGGTCAGCTTGTCGGAGTACCCAAGACCGACGACCCCATGCAGTGTCGGATACGCCAATGCTATGACAGCAAGGAACAGCGAGACGATTCCAAGTTTTGACCACATGATGTAAGCCTGTCTGATCTGTGAAGTGGGATCTGCCACTCTAAATTACGCTCTCGATGTATTAATCCCTCACCATCCCCTGCAGCATCCGGATTTCTTCGGCCCAGCGGCTGTCGTTCGGCGTCTCCAGGATCATGGGGATATCGTCGAAACGGGGGTCGTTCATGATCATCCGAAAGACCTCCAGACCCAGCGTTCCCTCGCCGATGCTTTCGTGGCGGTCCACGCGGCTGCCCATGGGCTTCTTGCCGTCATTCAGGTGAAGGCCTTTAAGATAGGAAAACCCCACCACGGCATCGAAGTGCGTCAGGGTCTTTTCGTAACCCTGCGGCGTGACCAGGTCGTAACCAGCCGAAAAGCTGTGGCAGGTGTCCAGGCAGACACCCACCCGGGATCGGTCTTCGACGCCGTCGATGATGGCGGCCAGATGCTCGAAACGGTATCCCAGGTTAGTCCCCTGGCCGGCGGTATTTTCGATCACCGCCGTCACACCGCGCGTTTGTGACAGGGCCAGGTTGATGGATTCGGCGATTCGGGCCAGGCAGGCCTCTTCCGACATCTTCTTCAGGTGGCTGCCTGGATGAAAGTTCAGGTATTTCAACCCCAGTTGCCGGCAGCGGCTCATCTCGTCGATAAAGGCCGTCCGCGATTTTTCCAGGCCCGCCTGCTCTGGATGACCCAGGTTGATGAGATAGCTGTCGTGGGGCAGGATTTGATCCGCGGTGTATCCCTCGGCCGCGCAATTCTCCTTGAACCGGCGGATGGATTCATCCGTTAACGGTCTGGTCTTCCATTGGCGCTGGTTTTTGGTAAACAGCGCGAACGCGGTGGCTCCGATGGCCTTGGCGTTCAGCGGCGCGTTTTTCACGCCGCCGGCGGCACTGACGTGTGCACCGATATATTTCATGGTCTTTTTTTTCCTTATGCCTCAAGCGGCCAAGGGGCTGCGCGCAGGCACGGCCCAATTACACAGGATACTTCTTGCGGTCATTTGAATCTTGAGGCGCCCTCTGGAAAAGATCTCGGCCCTTTCAACGCCGATAATCTCCATCACCCGTTTTTCCACATTTTCAGTTGTGGATATTTGACTTTTTGTTGTTTGCAAAACTTCTAATAACCTGCTGCTGCCAGGCTTCGCCGTAGCCGTCTGCTTCGGCCATGCCGTTCTTTTTCAGCGTGTGAGCAAAATTGATGCGCACGAAATCCCGGAATCGCTTTTCAACCCGTAGTCGAATCGGCTCGGGCAGCTGATTGTACATCACGTCGTCCACATCGCTGGAATCAAAAAAGATCGCCAAGTGATTGACGATGCTATTCAGGGTATTCACCGATATCTCCTGGACGGCAATGGCCGACATCAGCTGGTTTGCAACGTCCACCAGGCCGTGACGAATGACCCTTTTAATGTTTTTCAGCTGGTCGGTTTTCCAGAAAATTCGGTTGCGGTCCATGCTCAACTCGCATTTGTCCTGTCCCACGAGATTGATCCGGGCCACGACATACTGCCGGGCACCTTCGGGGAGTAAAGAGGCGAGCTGGGTGACAAAGATGCCGTCCTGGAAAACTGAAACCCCGCCATCGGCGCTTTCCAGGGCATAGATGTCCGTTCCGTTCATTGCACCTAGCCGGACATAGCCTTCCGATTCCTGGAATTTCAGGGGTGCAACGAAAACCGTGCCGGCGCTCTTGTCCGTATCGTAGGCCAGTTGTTCTCGGCCGA
Organism: uncultured delta proteobacterium; assembly: GCA_963779885.1. Classification (GTDB taxonomy): domain Bacteria; phylum Desulfobacterota; class Desulfobacteria; order Desulfobacterales; family SG8-13; genus JARFQH01. Next base: position 66,227 of record CAWAAN010000022.1, read on the forward strand.
TGGTAATCGTGCTGCCGTTCCCGTCCGTGAGTTCGACCGGTACTTTCAGAAAACGGATATTGGTTTTCAGGTAACCAGTATATTCCATGCTCCGGCAGTAGTTGCTTTTCGATTTTCTCAGATGCAAGGTCACTTCGGTGCCAACCGGGTAATCTTCTTCGAGGACCTTGACATCAAAATAATCCCGCAGGCCGCTGATCGTGATCATCAGCCCCGGAAAGAGTGCTTTTCGTGTCTTGATAATGATCTTCTCCGCCACCTGAAAACTGGATAGAAACCCGATGCCGAACTGGCTGATAAAACCGAAGTCAATTCGCGGGTCCCGGTTGACATTCCGGATCTCGCTCGATTGGTAAAAGGAGATGCCGATGGCGAGGAAATACTTCTCGATCCATTGCCGTGTCATGCCGATGCCGTTGTCACGCACCTTAATGGTGCTGACATCGTCATTGAACTCGACCGCGATGGCCGGTGAATAATGATTATCCACCAGTTTCCTGTAGTTGCAGGCATCGACCGCGTTTTGAATCAGCTCGCGCAGGAATACGCGCTTGTCGGAGTACAACCGGTTGCCCATGAACAGCTGCAGGCCGGCCGACGAATCGACGGTGAACTTCAGGTCTATCGGTGTGTAGCCATCCGGTTCGATTTCATAGAGCACGTCCGAATACAGAAATCGCGGGCGCACGCGCTGGTTCAGCTTCTCGAGCAGCCGCTGCACGGACCGCTCGTGATGTTTCAGCGCTTTGTGGACTTCAGAATGGTTGCATCGGATCTTAAGGCGAATCGTGCCGGTCAGATACGGGTGAGGCCCGGCATCGGCGACACTGAAATATGCTTCCAATCTGCCTGGCGAAATACCACTGTTTCGCGGTATGTGGGAGATTATCTGTAGAATAGTCGCCGGGGATTTTAGATCAATTGCCCTGCACAGTTGAAGGTATGCGGCCAGCAGCGGGACGTTCATGCTCGCATCGTCTGTGGCTGCCGCTTCTGATTCGGTTGACGTGAGATTACCGTCGTCAGCCGCTCCCGCCTGCAGGCAGACCCGGTTAATGATGCCGGCGAACGCCTTTTCGGGGATGCCCAGGTCCTGCCAGTTGTCGCGGATCAGCTGACGAGACCGTGCCGACAGGGACCGGTTGTAAAATGCTCGCGCACGGGTGTCTTTGAAATCCTTTGCAAGCGGCGGAAGCCCTTGGCCATCGGTCAGGCCGATGTCACACAAATAAGACGATGCATAGAGGATGAACTTATCCCCCGGCCGCGCATTAAACATCTGCTTTTGTTCGTCATCCAGCAGCCAATTCTCATAGCGATGCACCATGCGATCGCCCTGATTGATCAAATCGACCGTGCTTTCTTTATCCCAGGGCAGCCATGCACCGGTCAGCTTGCTGACCGCCAACCGGATAGCCGCCAGCTCCGCCCTGAATTCATCGCTGTGGTTATCTGGTTTGGTAGCCACGTGAATTGCACCTGCCGCTTTTTCCGGAAGGAAAACGAAAACTCCGGGTCCAGTTAATCAAGGAGAGAGTCCAAAACTGAATTCTTGTCCCCCAAAATCAGCATGAAATAAAAAGATGCAAGATTGGCGCAATTGTCAGCACAGGAAAGCAGACTGGTTATTCAGAAAAAAATCGCAACGTCACCTTTAGGTGTGCCGTCTGTTAAGGCAAACATAATGACCCAGGAAATTGTGAGCCTTATTCGGAAAGGATGAGAGAGGTATAGGCTTCAAGATAATGATTTTGGCGAGCATAGAGGGAGGAGGCTGTGTAACCATACGCCGACGACCGCCACCAGCAACCAAAGTCATTATTTTGAAGCCTATAGAACAAATCACCATTCTAAGGTGCAATATGATCCTTTTTTTGTGAAGTCATTTTTTGCGCTTCGACATTCTCAATACTTCTTGCAACACCCGGGCATCTTCCTGGTGGCGCGGATGGTCTATACTGCGTTTTATGCGGATCAGGTCGTTTAGGCTGATCCAGTTGGCTTCAATGCGACCATATTGTCCTCTCAATCGGTTTTTCCAAGCGGTCCTGAATTGGACGCCCGGAATAGTGCGGAGAAGGTCGATCCGATCCGGGGCAACACCTAGTTGAAGGATCTCTGTACGATTTTGATGCTCTAATAAATAGGGACTGCCGAATTCGGCCAATGCTTTATTGGCTCGATGAACGTTTTCGATAGTTGGATCGATCCACAAATCCATGTCTTTGGTGTATCGGGGTTTGGCATGATAAATAAAAGCCAATCCGCCGATGATCAAATACCGGACTGTATGCTTTTCCAGCATGTGCAGCAGGTCTTCAAAGTCCTGAACCGTTTCCATGTATTATACCTGAATTGGGGTTCACTCTTTAAGGTCCTGCGGTTTTTTGACTTTGGCAACGTCCCTGCGGATGGCGACTAGGGCGGAGAGACGTTGCTGCGGAGTTTGGGCTTGCCAGAACGCCAGATCCCAAGCTTCGGCATCCTGGAATGATTGCGCCCGATAGGCAACAATGCGGGTTTTTCTTTTAGCGGCTCTTTCGCGAATTCCCAAGAAAAATTCCTTTTCAATCAGACATCCGACGTCTTGAACTATATTAAAAATATACGCTGAAACGAAACGGTGGTCAAGACTTCAAGATAAAGCTTTTGGCTGCTGGTATCGGTCGTTGGCGTATGCTGAACTGAGGGGTTCAAAGGTTCAAGGTTCAAAGGTTAAATAATGCTGATTTCCGGAACGTCATCCACCATTACTTGGATTGACCGTCTTAATAATGCCTCTGGGTGCAATGGTTTCACTATCTCCATAAACCCGGAACTATTCAGATATGAGCTTTTTCAAGCTCTTTTCAACCCGGAACGCTGAACTCGGAACCGGTAAACCTGGGAAACAGCCTCCCTCTGGCCTTGCCAAAACCTTTATCTTAAAGACTATAATCCCTGACCACTCCCATGGCTGCGCGGATAGGCGGATAGCGGGGGAGGGGCCCAACCCGACAGTGCCTGCGAATCGGGGCGATAGATCTCTACCTTAAGCGGGTAACAGGCTGCCGCATCGCTCGAGTGCTCTGCGCTGCAATCGCCGCCGGGGCAGGCCGAGAGGGCGCCCAGCAGGTCGATTTCGGCGAAAAATTCGAGGAAATCGCCGGGGCGCACCGGGCTGGCCTTCATGAAATACTGATGCGTGTCGTGGGTGAAACCCGTGCACATGAAGACGTTTAAGCACATCATGCACATGCATCTCGGCCTGATCCAGCGGCATCCCGGTTTCGGCAGCCAGGGCGCGGGTCAGGTTCGAGTGGCAGCAGTGGTGGTAGTCCTTCCCGCTCAGCAGACGGTTGGTATAGGGATCGCAACGCGTGCCGATGACGTCGTGCACCCCTCCGCCATCGGCATCGAACCCATACCAATCCAGCGTGTCATGGGTGATTGTCGCCATCGGCCGCATGTGCGGAAAACTGCTCCACATCCGGTCGCCGGTACTCAGGTGGGTGCCATGCAGCGCGCGGGTCTTGCCGCTGTAAAACCGCTCCGACAGGTCATCGGCCGCCCAAAGATTAAGGTCGCCCACCTGCGGACCCTCCACGCTGACGATCCGGAAAAAATATCCGGCAGGAACGCGAAAGGTTCTGGCATCGCGCGGCGGCACGATTACCTCATCCGTCAGGTCAATCGTATTGCGCGCTGCGATATAGGTGGCCATATCAGGCGGGGGCAGGGTGTCGACCGGGTAGCAGATCACCGGTTTGATAGCCCTGCGGTCGTCGGCATCGACCGGGGCGTTGTTTTTGGGGGCGTGTTTCATCCGTTTAGCGGTCCTTGTTTTTCTGTGTCACGTCAGGATTTGAATTTGCACCAAAAACAGTGTCTTTCTTGCACTGGGGGCAGGTGACTGAGATGGATTCATTACCTGATTTTTTCAGCTCGCGCTTGATGTCATCTACCGGAAAAGAGTTCTGACAGTAGTGACATCTGGCGTATATCTTCTGTATACGTCTCTTTTTCTCCGCACCGGGGGCACACGATCTCGAAGAACCGGCCGACCTCGATGTCTTTTGACAGCTCCGCAAGTTTTTTGGCCGTGAACTCATACCGGCACTTGGGGCAATAAATGTTGTCGAATTTCCCCAGAGATTTGGTGCCTAGGTAAATAATTTCGCCCACGGTGAAAAGTAAGCCGACAGGTCCCAGGAATCTCACCAGTGCGCGGCCACCAAGCTTCGAAGCGATTGTCCGGATGATAAAACCAAAGCCTGCCATAATTCTCCTTATTTCGATGTTACAGCCCCAGGTAGGCTCGCCGAATGTCCGGATCATCCATCAGATCCGCCGATGCGCCCGACCGCGTCACCCGCCCGCTCTCCACGATGTACGCTCTTTGGGAATTTTTGAGCGCTAATTCAACGTTCTGCTCAACCAGTACGACGGTGGTATCGTTGCCGAGTGCAGCCAACGCGGCATAGATCTGTTTTGTGACCATGGGAGCCAAACCGAGGGAGAGTTCATCGATCAGCAGCAGCTCCGGCCGGCTCATGAGCGCCCGCCCGATGGCCAGCATCTGCTGTTCGCCGCCGGAAAGAGTGCCGGCCCGCTGGTTCGTTCGCTCTTTTAACTTGGGGAAAAGTTCGAAAACGCGCCGCATGGTCTGCTTGAGAATCGGCCGCCCGCGTTTGGGAAATGCGCCCATTTCCAGGTTTTCCCGCACGGTCATGTCCCGATAGACGCGCCGGCCTTCGGGCACCAGCGCGATGCCCAGCTGCGTGATTTGATAGGGCTTGAGCCCTGCCAATGATTGCCCTCTGAAATCGAGCCGGCCGCCTCTGGGGACCAGTAATCCGGTAATGGCGGCCATCAGTGAGGATTTGCCCGCGCCGTTGCTGCCAAGAATGGCGACCCGTTCACCGGCATGCACTTCCAGCTCGATGTCCCAGAGCACCTGCGTCTCTCCGCGGTAAATGTCGAGCCCGCAGATCTTGAGCATCTCAATCCCCCAAATAGGCCTGAATGACCCGGTTGTCGGCCACCACCTCAGACGGGGGGCCCGCCATGAGGATACGGCCCTGATCGAGCACGATCACCTTTTCGGTGGCCTGCATGATGGCTCCCATGACATGCTCGATCCAGAAGACGGTCAAGCCGTTCTCATCGCGGAGCCGCCGGATGAACACGATGGCTTCCCGGATTTCCTGCGTGTTCAGACCCCCCAGCACTTCGTCGAGCATGAGCAGTTTCGGTTCGGTCGCCAGGGCGCGGGCTATCTCGAGTCGCTTTTTCTGCACCACATTGAGGTGCCTGGCCGCTGTATTGCCAAAGCCGTCGAGTCCCACCGTGGCCAGGATCTCTGCGGCCCGAGAGATCCATTTCTCCTTCGGGCAGCCCGGGTGGCGGTTCACGACCCCCACCCCGACGTTTTCAAGGCAGGTCATCTCGCCAAAGGGCCGTGTTACCTGGTACGTGCGGGCGATGCCCCGCCGGCAGATTCGATACGTCGGCAAGCCGACAATTTCCTTCCCCTCGAAAAGAACCGTGCCGGATGTCGGTGGAACGGCCCCCGCCACGATGTTGAAAAGCGTCGTCTTGCCGGCCCCGTTGGGGCCGATCAGACCGACAATGGTGCCGGCTTCGATCTCGAAATTCACGTCCTCGAGCGCCTGAACCCCGCCGAAATGTTTGCTCACCCCGCGACCTTCGAGTAACACGGCCAACTTCTCCTTCTCAGCCATTCACGAATTGCGATTGCTTCAGCGGCCGTTGTCGCAGACGCTTGCTGACGTTGCGAAAGATTCCCACAAGCCCGTGCGGGGCCAATCGGGCCACGATCAGGGCCACCAGCCCGAAAACCAGCACATGATACTCGCCATAGGCGCGAATATACTCCGCCAGAATCTCCAGACCGATCGCACCGATGATGGGTCCCGCAAAAGACCCCAGCCCCCCGATGACGGTCATGGACAATACTAAAAACTGCTGGTCGAGGGACGGAATATGGGGGGTGATCAGGAGCAGGTAATGCCCGTAAAGCGCTCCGGCCAACCCTGCCATGGCGCTGGATACGGTAAAGGCCAGCAGCCGCACGCGCACCACATTAGCGCCCAGCGAGGCGGCGGCGCGCTCGTCGTTTTGGACCGCCCGGAAATTAAGTCCCATGTTGGCGTGAATCATCCAATGAATGATGCCCAGGGTCACCAGCGCTCCCGCCAGAAAGATATAAAAATAGCCCAACTTCGAATACTCGCTCAGCAGGCCGGGGACCTGCAGACCCATGGTGCCCCGGGTGATTTCATACTCGTTATTGATGACGATGTGCAGAATTTCTGAAAAAGCCAGGGTCGTGAGCGACAGGTAGATCCCCCCCAGCTTCAGGCAGAGAACCCCTAAGAAAAAACCGAACACCGCCGCCATTAGCGTGCCGACCATCACCCCCACCCACGGGTTCACACCGGCCTTGACCGCCAGAATGCCGGAGGCGTATGCGCCGATGCCGGCAAATGCCGCATGGCCGAAGGAAACCTGTCCCGTGTAGCCGGCCAGCAAATTCCAGGATGCGGCCATCATGACATAAAACAGACTGACGATCAGGATATGCTGGTGATAGACTCCCAGTCCCCAAGGCAACAGGGCGAAGGCCGTCAGTCCTGCTGCCGGCAGCCATTTGTTTTTTTTCATCCGATCACGCTTCACTGCGCCCGAACAATCCCGAGGGCCGCACCAGCAGCACCAGGATCAGAATCACGAACATGAAGATATGCTTGTAGCCGGTGGAGACGTAGGCCGCGCCGAGGTTCTCCACCAGGCCCAGCATCAGACCGCCGATCACGCACCCCCGCATCGATCCCATTCCCCCCAGCACCACACACACGAAGGCGGTCAGCGCCACCGGAATACCCGCGGTGGGGGTTACCGGAAAAACCGGTGCGAGGATCACCCCGGCGGCAGCCGCCAGGGTGCACCCCAGGCCGAAGCCCAGCATATTCAGGCGCCGCGTGTTGATGCCGTTCAGTTCAGCCATTTCCCGGTCCTGCGCGGTGGCCCGAATCATTCGGCCAAACCAGGTCAATTTAAGCATGGCGAAAAACAGGACAATCACGCCGAGGCCGGCAAATAGCGCCGCCAGGCGCTGATTGCCATAGAAAAACATCCCGAAGAGATTGGTCGCGCCGTTGACCCAGTTGGGCGGCTTGCTGGGGTAGGGGCCGAAGACGAGCAGGTAGGTATTCTGCAAAACAATCGACAAAATGAAGGTGAGGATCAAGGAGTACATCTCATCACCGTAAGTCGGCCGGATCAGGATGTACTCGATCACCACACCAAAAACAAAGACGGCACCGATCGAGAGCGCCATGGCCACCATCGGGTTGATCCCCAACGTGTGGGCGAAAAGATAGGAGAAGTAACCGGCCAGAATGTAAAACTCACCGTGGGCGAAATTGACCACGTTCATGATGCCGACCACCAGCGAAACGCCCAAGGCGGTGAGGGCGTAGATGATGCCGATGACAAGACCATTGGTTATGGATAAGGCCAGCATGGCGCTCCTCTGAGCTGCAGTCGATCAGCGTTTGAGTTTACCGGTGGCGGCTTCGGGCGGATAGAGCACCACCTGTTTCTTGTCCTGCCACTGGATGACCAGCATGGGCGGCATCCAGTGGTGATATTCCGAACCACCCTTGGTGGTGCCGAAGCGCGCCGTGCCGCGGGTGACAAGCAGGTCGGTTTTTTCCAGGGCATCGACCAGTTTCTCCGCATCGGTCGACCCCGCGCGGTTGATGGCGTCCGCGGCGATCAGGATGGCATCGAACATCGATCGGGACTTGTAGTCGGTCGGTGCCGTACCGAAGGCCTTGACGTAGGCTTCCCGGAATTGGGTGGCCAGCGGTGTGAGCTCGACTTTCTCGTGCATGGAGGAGACAAAGGCTTCCTTGTCGCCGTAATCGCCCACATTGGTCCAGAAATCGGGCCAGAGGCTGGGCGGGCCGGCGCCATCGAGCACCACCGCCTTGGGCGTCAACCCGATTTCGCCGGCCTGGGCCACGAAATAGTGAAGCCCCGAGCCATAAACGAACGCCAGCACCACGTCCGGATCGAAAGCCTTTATTTTAGACAGCTCGGTGTAGTGGTCCTGGCTGTTGCGTTCGGTCATCAAAAATTCGTACTCGACACCCGCGGCCGACAGCGCCGCCTTGGATAGATCGGCGATTCCGATGCCCCAGTCGGAGTTTTCGGCGACGATGAAAGCCTTTTTGAAGCCTTCCTGGGCCACCCATTTGGCGATCGTGGCATTGACGACGCCCGAGTTTGAGGGACCGGCGCGGAAAACATACCGGTAATTTTTGGCCGTAATCGGATCGGCCCAGGCCTCGACGACCACGAAAGGCACCTTCAAACGGTTGGCCACCTCGATCTCGGCCAGCGCCGCCGAGGAGTGGCTTTCGCCCAGGACCATGACGACGTTATCGCGGGTGGCCAGCCGTTCGAACCCGGAGGCGGCCTTATCCGGCGCCCCCGCGGTGTCTTCGAAGACGACTTCGAGCGGTTTGCCCAGCACGCCGCCTTTTGCGTTCACGTAGGCGGTTGCCAGCTGGATGCCTTCTTCGAAGGCCTTGCCGGTTGCCGCCGCGCCGCCCGTTCGCGGACCGACGACACCGATCTTGACCGTCTCGGCCGCCTGAACCGGCCCGAAAACGAGTGCAATGCCCACCAAGGTCGTCATAAAACTAAAAAATACCGCATGCTTCTTCATTTGATCCTCCTCCTGGAACAAGTTGATGGTATCGGCTTTCAGCGTCGGTCGACCGACCGCCGCCAGCTTTAGGTCTCACTCCACAATAACGTCACATTTTGGATGCCGCTGCATCTTGTCACGCTGCGTTGCGCAAATTCGGAGTATCCAGATATTCCGGCGTTTTCACGCTTTACAGGCCGAGCGCCTCGACACCCAAATCTGTGAATTTATTATTTCGTGAACCCTTAGGCCAAAATCCTGCCCGGAACCGCGGCCGCCCTAAACCGGATGCCGCGTCTGGGATTGCTCGCGCATGAACTGGGCGACATAATAGGGGCCCAGAAAGCCCTTGCCGCTGCCGCCGCTGCCTTTCCACCCGCAAAAAGGGTTGACCCCGGGCCAGGCGCCGGTCGTGATGCCCGTCGGCCGGTTGACGTAAGTGCATCCGGCCTCGATGTGTTCGAGGAAGTAGCCGATCTCCTGCTCATCGGTCGAGAAAATTCCGGCGGTCAGACCATAGGGGACGTCATTGGCCATGTCTAAAGCCTGTTCGATGGTGCTGAAGGTGTAGAGGTTGAGAAGCGGCAGGAAAAGCTCCTGCCGCGTCAGCGGGTGGTCCCGGGGAACCTCGACAATGGTTGGTTCAACGAAATAGCCGTGGGCCAGCTCCGGCCGGCGTTCGCGGATATCGCCGCCCCCCGCTAAAATGCGGCCGCCGCCGGATTTCACCTGGCGAACGGCCTCGAAGAAGCGCTCGACCGCCCGGGCGTCGATCACCGGACCGATAAAGGTTTCCTTTTGGACCGGGTCGCCGACCACCAGGGAATTGACTGACTTTATCAGCCTGGCGCAAAAATCGTCGGCGATGGATTCGTGCACCAGCAGGCGCGACATTTCGCTGCACTTCTGCCCACTGAGACCGAATCCGGATTTCCAGGCGGCGGTGACGGCCTTTTCGATATTCGCGCTGGCGCCCACGATGCCGGGGTTTTTTCCGCCCATCTCGGTGATGCAGGGACGGACCCAGGCGCCGCCCACACCAAAACTTCTCATCAGGGCCGTTCCGGTTTCGTAACTGCCCGTGAAGGCGATGCCGGATGTCAGAGGATGCGTCACCAGGGCCTCGCCCACATCGGCGCCGCCACCCTGGGCTATCTGCACGACCCCTTCGGGGATCCCGCCGTCGCGGAAGCAGGTCAGCAGGTTTTCGGCCGACCAGGGCGTAGTGGAGGAGAGCTTGAATATCGCGGTGTTGCCGCTGACCAGCGCCGCGGTCAATGCACCCACGGCTAGTGCCAAGGGAAAGTTGAAGGGTTCGATGACGACAAACACCCCGTAGGGCTTGAGAATGCTGAGGGTTTTTTCTTCGGGCGCAAGAGACGCCATTTGGCGAGCGAAGCCGTCGTTTTGCTCGAACTGGTCCACGTAATAATGGATCATGTCCACACACTCTTGAACCTCCCCCAGGGATTCGAGCCGGTTTTTGCCCACTTCTAACGTCATCACCGCCGCCAGATCGTACTGCCGGTCCCGGAACTGGTCGGCTACCCGGCGCAGAAGCCGGCAGCGCTCCGGATAGGGCGTGTGCCGCCACTCCTTCTGCCGGCGATTGGCCAGTGCCATCATCTCGTCGATCCGCTCGACGGGTGTCCGGTGGTGCCGCGAGAGCACGACCCGCGTATCCGCCGGGTTGCGATTTTCGATCAGGCCCGCTCCCGAAATCTTGGCATAGCCCAACAGGGCCGGGTAGGTCTCGCCCAACTGTCCGCGAGCGCCTTCGACCGCCAGGTCGAAGGCGTCGTCGATCTGGGCCATGTTTTCCTGGGTCACCGAATAGGTTATCTTGAATGCCATCCGCGTTCCTCCTTCCTTTGCGATGTTGATCCGGATCAAGGGTCCGATAGACCGTGGTTTTCACGGTCGAGACCGGCTGGCGGCCGTTTGAGGCAGCTCAAGATCGGTTCGGCACCCTCGAGATCCGGCAGGCTATCCGCGGCGACCAGCAGGCGGTCCTGGTCCGCAGGGTCCATGACGCCGGCCGCCAAGCGCCGAAACTTGGTCGTCAGCCGCAACCGGCCAAAGGGGTTGTCAGGGTCCCCCAAGGCATGCCGGACAGTCACCTCCGCATGTCCAGCGGTCGTTTCCATGCTGACCCTGGCGCCGGCTTCGGCCGGAAAGCGGTTTTCCAGCACCGGATCGACGTGCAGGCGCATCCGTGCGGCCAGCGACGTGACCTCCGGCCGGTGGAGCCAAACCGGTGAGAGCGGCAGCAGGGCCTGCGCCCCCCCGCAAGCGGCCACCGCCAGACAGAAAGGCAGGCTGTACTGGGCGCCTTCCAGCGTGTCGGGATCGGGGTGGTTGTTGAGTCGCAGGGCGCGTTCGAAGGTATGAACGTCCACGGACAGGATGTCGCCCGGGTCGACGGTGCCGCCGGCACCCAACTCGACGATAGCATCGATGGCGGCGTGAAGCCAACGGCAGCAGGCGTAGGGCTTGAAGTAAACCGCGGTCAGGACGCTGCCGCTGCCGAGTCCGGCAGTGATGGCCTTGGCATTGAAATAGTCCGGGTGGTCCAGAATGTCTGCCGGACCCGTGAGACCCTGCCGCGCTAGTTCGAGCGCCGTCAGGCCGGTCATCACCGCCCACGGAATGCCCTCCTTGACCTGGTTGCCCATCACCGTGCTGTAGCCCGCCGCCGATAGGCCCGGGGAGAGTGCACCGGCAATGGAAAAGGCCGTCGCCAAAACTTGCGGGGTATCCCGGCCCAGCAAGCCGGCGGCGGCGGTCACCCCGTAAGCGCCCCAACGGCCGGTGGAAAGGGTATCCAGCCGGCTGAAATCCCGGGCCGCCGCGATGCGCACGGCCACCTCGTATCCGGCATGAAGGGCCGCAACCAGGTCCCGGCCCTTGGCGCCCGCGGCCGGTGCCGCCGCCAGCACGGCCGGAACGACGGCCGCACCCGGATGCCCGCCGGCCTGCCGGTGGCCGTCGTCCAGGTCCAGGGCGCTGGCGGCGGTGCTGTTGGCCATGGCGGCTCCCGCGGGGTGGCGCCGGTCGCCGGTAAACCACAGTGCCGCCGGTCCCGCGGCATAAAGGCCGCGCACGGTATTGCGGGCGGCCCGGGCCGCGGGAGAGGAGTATCCGGCGGCGGCGCAGCCGATCAGATCGACCAGCACATTTCCGGCGGCGCGGGCAATGGCGGCTTTCGGCGCGTCGGCCGCCGTGTCACAGACGTACTCGGCCAGAATGCGGGTGGTCCACTTGGTCATGGCACTGGTTTACCCCATAATTGCATAAACAACATAGCCACAAGATGGCTAATGGTACGTAATTAAAACGAACATCATAGCGAAACCACTGATTTCAGGATGTCCCAACCGGTGAAGTCGAAGGATGGGATCGAATTTGCTATGTTGTTTTCCCTGCGGGAAAGCCGGAGGACTTCAGATCCCGCGTTGTCAACGGATTGCGGTAGGAATTTACAGCTTCACCCTTGACGCCTTGGCTCTGAACCCCTCCGACCTTTGCAAGGTTGGGGTTTACATTCCCCGGGATGTTGGGCAGCGGCGACCGCCGCAACGGTTGCCGAGTCGAGTAGTTCCTCGGCCAGCAGGTCGGCGCGCGCCCGGTCAACCGCGGTGCGCCAGGGATCAAGTGCCACCTTGATATAAGCTGCCTTGAACTGTGCAATGTTCAGGGCTTCGTTTTCGGCCTCGGCCTTCCGGACGTGTCTGCTGAAAAAAACCCCGGCCCGATCGCAGGCTTCCCGTAATGCTGCCTGGGTGTCGGGCCGCAATGTCCGATATCTGGTTTCGTTGACGGCCACGCACAAAACCGGCGGCAGGTCTCCCAGCAGCGACACGAATCGGGCGTCGCGGCAGAACTCCAGCGGGTAGAGGTGCGCCTTGTGGGTGGGCAGCACATCGATGTCCCCGGACCGCAGGGCCGCACCGACTTCCTCCCAGGGCACCGCCACCGGCCGGGCGCCCAGCGCTTGCCAGAACCGTCGCACCAGGGGCTTGTCGACGATGCGGACCTTGAGCCCGCGCAGATCGCCGGGGGTCACGATGGGTCGGTTGGCGGCCAATACCCATTCCAGCCCCCGCCGCCAGTTCCACCGCCGGTTGATGATATGGATACCCGCCTGACGCAGCGGTTCGATCAACCGCTCGCGGAAAAAAAAGCCCTCGAGGAAGGCCTGGCGGTGAGAGTCGGAAACGAAGGCATACGGCAAAGCAAAGGCATTGAAGCCGGGTATGATCGTGTCGTAGTAAAATTGTTCTTCCACGAACACATCGATGAACCCCTCCTTGAGCTGGTCGACTTGGGCCGTGGCCGACCCGATCTGGGACGGGCGCAAGGGGATCAGTGCCAGCGTACCGCCGGATAGGCGGCGCACCTCCTCGGCAAACCATTTGATGCCGATGCTTTCGGGACCCTTTACCGTTGTCAGAGTGCCCAGTACCCGCGGCATTTCATCAACGCTTTGAAACAGGTATCCCACGCTCCGGTCGAGAACCCGGCACAGGCGCGCCAGAACCTTCACCGACAGGGCGGCCTTGCCGTTTTCAATCTTGGAAAGCTGCCCCTGGGAGATGCCGGTCCGCTCGGCCAGGACAACGGCGGTGATGCCGGCGGTCCGCCTCAATTCCCGCACCCTGGCGCCCACCCGCTGCTGGATCCGTTCTTCCAGAGAATCGGTCTGTGTTTTTTCGACCGCCATCGGCTACACGTCCTCGCCGTCCTCCACCCGATGATCGAGCGTCATTCCCCTATCCTTCAACTCCCGCAGCAGTTCCCGGGGCGGGACATCGCGCGTGGGCGACAGGACCCCCGCAGCGGTGATTTGTCCGGTCATGATCATCTGCGCCCCGATGCTGGCGGTGTAGCCGACGGCGCGGTTCATGGCGAACAGGCCGGTGGATAGATCCCGGTAATCGATAAGATCATAGGTCACCCGGCGCCGCCGACCGTCTTTGATACCCCAGGCAGTGACACGCAGCACGATCAGGTCGCGCTCGTTTTCGGCGAACTGGAGTCGGGGTGTCAGATGCCTTACCAGAAACTGGCGCGGGGAAATCGCCGCGCCATCCACCTTAAGGGGGGTGTCGTCCAGGAAGCCCATCTCGGCCATCAACGACCATATGCGGCGGTGTCCCGGATAACGCAAGGCAAAACGGCCCATATCCTGAATCTCGGGACCAAGGTTGAACACCGTGATGTAGTGGATCGCATCTCCGTTGGGGTAGGCCTCCAACGGCCCCAGCCCGTCGACTTCAACGGTGTGACCGTGTTCCTCGCTGAAAATATCCTCCCCCGCAACCTCCACAATCCTTCCGCCGCGCAGGAGCCGGGCCGGGCGCTTGTAGGCTTTGAGCACGCCGTCGAACGTCCAGGTGATTTTATAGTGCAGGGGGTTGTCGCCGGCACACGCCGGTTCGGGCAAGCCGGTTCCGTACGAGTACAGGCCGTGAACCACGTCCAGTTCATCTATGGCCAGCCGCCCCAGGATCAAGTCGATGCCCGGGTCCATCCCCATTTCCGGCAGAATGGTGATCCCCTTGGCGCGGGCGTCGGCATCCAGTTCGGCCACCCGGCCGGCGTAGCTGCTGCTGACGAAAGGGCATCCGGCCTTTAGAGCGGCCTGGGCGATGGGATAGTTGAAATCGGCCGGCAGCATGCAGATGATGACCCGCGGGGCTTCGGATTCGATCAATTGCAGCAGATGCTTCTCCCGGGTGGCATCCAGCGCTACCGCCCGGCTGCGGGCATAGCCCTTGCGCGCGAGGTAGTCTCGTGCCGCCTCCACGTTCACTTCTGCGACGACGATCTCGGACACCAGGCCGCCCTTTTCCAGGTCATGCACCACGGCCTTGCCCTGCAGGCCGAGACCGAGCACCAGTACCTTGTTCATGGCGTTCTCCTTTAAATCGTCAAATGTTTCGCAGCCGGGGATCGAGGGCGTCGCGCAGCCCGTCACCCAGCAGGTTTATAGACAAAATGGTGGCCATTATCGCCAGACCCGGCAGGGTCACCAGCCACCAGGCATCAGTGATGTATATCCGCCCTTCCGCCAGCATGCGCCCCCAGGTGGGCATGGGCGGCGGCACTCCCATGCCCAGAAAGGACAGGCCGCTTTCCCATATGATGATGTTGGCGACCCGCAGCGTGCCCAACACCAGCAGCGGCGAGATGACGTTGGGCAGAATGTGGCGCGTGATGATCACCCGGTGGGGCGTTCCGATGGCGCGCGAGGCCTCCACGAACTCCTTTTTTTTCAGCGACAGGACGCTGCCGCGGATGGTGCGTGCGTACGTCACCCAATCTGATAGCCCCAACACCAGGATCAGGTTGAAAATCGAGTTGCCCAGCACGGCGATGATGGAAATGGTGAGCAGCATGAAGGGGTAGGCCATGAAGACGTCGGCGATGCGCATGATCAGGCTGTCGAGTTTGCCGCCGTAGTAGCCGGAAATCAGGCCCAGGATAATGCCCGCCAGTTCGGCCACGGCCACGGCGGCGAAACCCACCAGCAGCGAGACGCGGCTGCCATGCAGCAGGCGCGCCAGCACGTCACGGCCCAGGTTGTCGGCGCCCAGCGGAAAGGCCCAGGAACCCCCGGCCTGCCAGACCGGCGGGGTGAAGCGCGCCAACAAGTCCTGCGCCAGCGGGTCAACCGGGTAGACCAGCGGAAAGCTCAGGCTCACGACCAGGATCAGCACCAGCATGATCCCGCCGGCCAGCGCGCTCGGACGCCGGGTGACCTCCCGCAAGGTTGCGGCCATGAACCGCAACCGGGCTTCGATGGCTTCGACCAGGGGCGATCTATTCGCCGTTGTGGTAGCGGTTCCGGCAGTAGTTCTGGCGTTCATTTGTCCTCGAAATAGGAAATCTGGGGATCAAGATACATGTAGAGCATGTCCACCAGGAAGTTAACCGCCACGAAAATCAGCGCCAATACGAGTACGATGGACTGCACCAGCGGGTAATCGCGGTTGAAGATGGCCTGGATCACCAGGCGGCCCACCCCCGGCCAGGCGAAGACCGTCTCGATGATCACCGTTCCTCCCAGCAGGAAGCCGAACTGCATGCCCGCCACGGTCACGATGGGGATCAGGGCGTTCTTGAACGCATGTTTGGAGATAACCACCCATTCTTTGAGCCCCTTGGAGCGGGCCGTGCGGATGTAATCAAGGCTCAAAACCTCGAGCATGACCGAGCGTGTCAGACGCGCAAACATGGCCATCAGGCTCAGCCCCAAGGCAATTGAAGGCATCACCAGTTGGGCCAGGCTGCCGCGTCCCGAAGTGGGCAGCCAGCCGAGTTCGACCGAGAAGAGCAGAATCATCATGATCCCCAGCCAGAAGTGCGGCATGGACAGCCCGAAGAGGGCCCCCAGCATGCTGGCCATGTCGAGCAGCGAACCGCGCCGCACTGCCGAGACAATGCCGACGGGCACCGCCACAACCAGGGCGACGAGCATGGCGGCCAGCGCCAGCTCGAGGCTGGCCGGCAGCCGCTCCAGGATCAATTCCATGGCCGGGACCTTGTAGTAGAGCGAGTTGCCGAACTTGCCCCGGACCGCCTGCCAGGCAAAGCGCAGGTATTGCGTATAGAGCGGGTCGTTGAACCCCATTTGCTCCCGCAAAGCCTCGATTTCGGCATGCGAGGCGTCTCCCGGCAGCATAAGCATCACGGGGTCGCCGGAGAGGTGAATGAAGAAAAAGCTGATCACCGAAATTCCGACGACCACAAAAACCGTGTGCCAGAGTCTTTTTAAGAGGTAAGGCAGCATGGCCTCTCTGAAGGGCCGCCGCCGCGCGGGCGACGACCCGGGTCATTATTTCTTGGGCTTGGCGTAGCGCATGTTCAGGAATCCGTCGCGGCGGCCCTCGTAGTCCACGTTTTTGGCCACGCCGAAAACCTCGGGCACGACGTAGAGATAGGCCCAGGGGCAATCCTTGTAGAGTATTTCATCGATCTGGGCATAGACTTTGGCCCGCTCGGCACGGTCCATGATCGTGCGCCCCTTGTCGAGCAGTTCGTCCACGGCCGGGTTCTTATAGTAGTAATCGCGGCTCTTGGAGTGGAAGAGGGAATACATGTAGCGGTCCGGCTCGGGGGCATCGTCCCACCAGTAGATGTAAAGCTGGTGCTGCTTGCCCTTGTAGCGTTCCCACATCACGGCGCGCTCGAAAGGCTCCAGGGTGACCCGGAATCCGGCTTTGGTCATGTTGGCGGCGATGGCTTCGGCCTGTTCCTGAATCTGGGACATGTAGGTCGGATAGGCCAGACGCACGTCGATGCCGTCGGCGTGACCGGCCTCCTTGAGCAGCGCCTTGGCCTTGGCCGGATCGTAGGCATAGGGCTTGAGATTGGGGTTGTGGCCGAAAGTCCGCGGGCTGATGGGCCCGGCGCAGATGATCGCCTTGCCGTCGAAGAGCGCCTTGTTGATCAGGGCCTTGTCGATGGCGTAGTTGACCGCCTGGCGCACCCTGACATCATTGAAGGGCGCCTCGTAGGTGTTGATGCCCAGGTAGTGCATGTCCCCCATCTGGGGCGTCAGGTAGGCTTTGCCCGATTCCAGGATTTTCTTGCGCTGGTGCACGGGCACGCCGCTGATGACGTCGGCTTCACCGGTCTCAAGGGCCGCGATGCGGGAGGCTTCCTCGGGGTTGGCCTTGAAGATGACCGTCTTGTAGGCCGGCTGGGGGCCGTAGTACTTGTCAAAGGCTTCCAGCACGATCTCCTCGCCCCGGGCCCATTTCTTCAGCCGGTAGGGGCCGCTGCCGACAGGGTCGGTGTTGTACTTCTCGTTGCCCACCTCCTGAGTGTACTTGGGCGGCACGATGGGCAGGTAGTACCCCAGCATGTAAAGACCGGGCGCGTAAGGTTGTTCGGTCTTGATGGTGAAGGTGTGGTCATCGATCACGTTCAGCTCGGTGAAGGCCGACAATTTGCCCTTGTTAGGGCTTTTGAGATCCTCGTTGTTGATCCGGTCGTAAGAAAATTTTACCGCAGCGGTGTTCACCGGTTCGCCGTTGTGAAAAACGGCCCCCTTGCGCAAGGTGATCTTCCAGGTCAGAGGGTCGACTTTTTCCCACTTTTCCGCCAGGGCCGGCAGAACCGTCGCGTCCTCCTGGGGATGGAACAGGGTGTCGTGGATGTTGTAGCAAACGCTCATGGTGGTCTGGATGGAACTTTGCATCAGATCGAGACCGACCGGTTCGGCTTCCTGCACCACCACCAGGGTATCGGCGTCGCGCGCCGCGACCGGGGTGATCGACAAGGCAAGGCCGGCAAGTAAGAGCACGCTGAAAATGGACCATCGTTTCATGATGAATCTCCTTTTTATTGGGTTGTGAGGGTGACCGTTTCAAGGTTATCCGGCCGCCGAGCACCGGATCGGTCAGTGGCCGGTGCGGTCGTTCCGGGCGGGGCCGGGCGCCATATAGGCCCGTCGGTGTGCAGGTGACAGGCGACGAGGTGCGCGGGGGCCACCTGCCGCATCGCCGGCGTCTGTTGCCGGCAGACCGGCATACACTCCGGACAGCGCGGATGAAACCGGCAGCCCGGCGGCGGTTTCAGCGGCGATGGCACATCGCCCTTCAAGATGATGCGCCGCCGTCGCCGCTTGGGGTCGGGCACCGGTACTGCCGAGAGCAGCGCCAGGGTGTACGGGTGCCGGGGGCTCTCGTAAAGTCTCTCAACCGGCGCCATTTCCACGATCAATCCCAGGTACATCACGGCGACTTTGTGGCTCACGTAGCGAATGACGCCCAGATCGTGGGAAATAAATACGTAAGAAAAGTGGAAGTCCCGCTGTAAGCGGACCATCAGGTTGAGGATCTGCGCCTGCACCGAGACATCCAACGCCGAAACCGGCTCGTCGGCAATAATCAGCCGCGGTTGCAGGATCAGGGCGCGGGCGATCATGATGCGCTGCCGCTGTCCGCCCGAGAACTCATGGGGGAAGCGTTGCATGTGCTCGGGCAACAGCCCGACCGTGCGCAGGGTGTCGGCCACCTGTGCCCGCCGCTGGCGCGGGCCGCCCTCGTGATGGGTCAACAGGGGCTCTTCCACGATACGTTCCACGGTCAGGCGCGGGTTGAGGGAGCCGAAGGGGTCCTGGAAGATCATTTGCATCTGCCGCCGCAGCCGGCGCTCCTGCCGCGCGGCGAGGGCCAGCACGTTCTGCCCCTCGAACCAGACCTGGCCGCTGGTGGGTTCGATCAGCCGCAGGATGGCGCGTCCGGCGGTGGACTTGCCGCAGCCCGACTCTCCCACCAGCCCCAGGGTTTCCTCGGGCTGCAGCTCCAGGCAGATACCGTCCACAGCATGCACCACTTCCCGGCGGCCCCGCAGCCAGCCGCGACGCACCGGAAAATGCTTGACCAGATTGTAGACCTCCAGAAACTCAGGCATCTTCCACCATCCAGCACGCCACCCGATGCCCCGGGGCCACCTCCCGCAATTCGGGCTCCCGGTTCCGGCAGATGTCTTCCACCAGGGGGCAGCGGGGGTTGAAGGGGCAGCCCAACGGCAGGTTCAGCAGGCTGGGCACCGTGCCGCTGATCTCGTAAAGCTCGCCCTGGTCGCGGCGCGAGGTGACCGCGGGGATGGCTTGCATCAGCCCGCGGGTATACGGATGCAAGGGGGTGTCGAAAAGGGCAAGGGTCTCGGCCGCCTCCATGATCTTACCGGTGTACATGACGATCACCCGCCCGGCGGTCTCGGCGATGACGCCCAGGTCGTGGGACACCATGATAATGGCCGTATCCAGTTCGCGGCGCAGTTGTTCCATCAGATCCAGGATCTGAGCCTGAATGGTCACGTCGAGGGCCGTGGTGGGTTCGTCGGCGATCAGCAGCGCCGGACGGCAGGCCAGGGCCATGGCGATCATGACCCGCTGGCGCATGCCGCCGGAAAGCTGATAGGGGTACTCCTTCACCCGTCGCCCGGGCGCCGGCACGCCCACGGTTTCCAGCATGGCCACCGCCTTATCCATGGCTTCGGCCTTGCCCATGGACCGGTGGACCTGAAACACCTCGGCCAGCTGGTTGCCGATGGTGAACACCGGGTTGAGGGCCGACATGGGTTCCTGGAAGATCATGCTGATGCGGTTGCCCCGGATGCGGCGCACCTCCTCGGCCGAGGCCTCGAGCAGGTCCCGGCCGTCAAACAGGATCTGCCCACCGGCAAAAAAGGCCGGGGGCATGGGCAGCAGCCGCAGAATCGACAGGGACAACACGCTTTTGCCGCAACCCGACTCGCCGACGATGCCCATCACTTCGCCGGCTGCGACCGTCAGGCTGACATCATCCACGGCGCGCACTGTGCCATGGGGCGTCTGGAAATGAGTGCGCAGGTTGTGGATGTCCAGCAAGGGCATGCAGGGATTCTTTATTGAATATAGTTCAATAAATAACCAAAAAACAGAATATTTCTTGTAGTTACTTATTCGCTTATCCAATATTAATATTCTTGTCAAGAATATTGATGAGAGGCGCAGGCCAGCAAGGCCGGCTTTTAATTCTGTTGATTTCCGGTTATGTTTTCCCTACTCTGCCGAAATGGACGAAAATCACTGAAATAGGCGGAGTTCTCTTGATCGGAACGCAGCGATGCGAAGGCCTGATGGATAATGCCGGGTTGGCCGAGCGCCTGGAACCGAAAACGTGGGTGTTCAAAAGGAGACGGTGACATGCGGCGTGTGATATTCAATCAGAAAGGCGGGGTGGGAAAATCGACCATAGCGTGCAACCTGGCGGCCTTGAGCGCCGCGGCCGGCAAACGTACCCTGTTGATCGACATGGATCCCCAGGCCAATTCGACCCAGTACCTGATGGGGCCGGCGGCGGCCGAGATCGAGACCAGTTTGGTGGATTTTTACAAGGAATGTTTGTTTGTCACTTTTTTTCCGAAGGGGGTCGGCGCCTGCATCCACCCCACGCCCTATGCCGATCTGGATGTCCTGCCATCGGGTGAGGAGTTGAGCGATCTCATGTACCGCTTGGAAGCCCGGTATAAAATCGGCAAGCTCAACGACGCGTTAAATAATTTGGATGGCTACGACGCCGTTTATATCGACACGCCGCCGGCGTTCAACTTTTACACGTTATCGGCCCTCATTGCCGCACAAAGGTGCCTAATACCGTTCGACTGTGATGAATTTTCCCGGCGCGCTCTGTATCGACTGCTCGAGCGTGTGCATGAAATACAGGCCGACCACAACCAGGACCTGCAGGTGGAGGGGATCGTTGTCAATAACTATCAACTGGGCGCCAACTTGCCGCGGGCCATCGTGTCCGAGCTTACCGGCGAAGGACTGCCGGTTTTGAAATCCCACATCTCCCATTCGGTTAAAATCCGCGAATCGCATCAGAAATCGATTCCCATTGTCAATCTGGCGCCGCAGCACAAGGTATCGCAGCAGTTCCGGGCGTTGTTCGATGAAATTAACAGCTGATTTCTCCAAACCGCATCATTTTCCGGCAGAGGACCGGCGTCCGCGACAGCCTTGCTGCCCATGGGGGCCGGAATTTTGATTTTCCGTTACTCACAAAATAGAGAGGCTATTTGGCCGTTGCGATGATGCGTTATTTTGTGGGGTTGTCTTCGTTTCAAGTGCTGGCCATGTTCCGTCGTGGCCTATTTTATGCGTTTCTTTCCATCTATCTGCGCCATCACCTCGGCCTGTCCGTCACGGAAACCACCCTGTTCGCCACCCTGCCGATGATCCTCAACGTGCTGGCCCAGACTTTTCTGTGGGGCGGCCTATCGGATCGCCTTCAGCTACGGCGCACCCTAATCATTATCGGTGAACTCTCGGCGGCGGTCGGCACGCTCCTCGTCTGGTACCTCCATCGGTTGTTTCCGAATCCGGTTGCCGCGGGCTACACGATCATTTTGGGACTGACCGCGATCGAATTTTTCTGGTCCATGTCCAACATCAGCTGGAGCGCCCTGGTGGCGGATATCTACACGGAAAAGGAACGCAGCCGCATTCAGGGGCAGCTGACCAGCATGGGCGGGTTGGGGCGCATGGCGGGGGTTTGGATCGGCGGCTTGCTCTATGACGGCATGGGGCTTAAATATGACGGATGGGGGTTTTATGAAGGCCCGCTCTTCTTCGTGGCGTCCGCCGTCATGGTCGTTTCGGCCCTGCCGCTGCTGTTTCTGCCCGAAGGCGGTATCGGGGTCAATCGACCGTCTTCCGAACCCGGGCCGGCCGCCGATCGGGAGGACCGCTCATCGGCTGCCGTCTATATTGTTTTTCTGATCGGGATGGTTTTCGTCAATTTCGGCCGCAACTCGGTTGCCATCATCTTCACCCAGTACCTGAGTCTGGACAGTGGCCTGGCCCTCGACAGCCGGTCACTGTCCAATGTCGTCAACACCATGGCCCTGGCGGTCGTGATCATCGGCTGGGCCGCCGGCTGGATTTGCCGCCGCCTGGGCAACGGCGCGGCACTGCTGGCCGGAACGCTGGCGTCGATCGGATCCCTGGTGCTTCTTGCCGGCACCACCGATCTGGTGCTGGTGTATGCGAGTTTCTTTTTGCGCGGCGTCGGCGAGGCGGTCGTCATGGCGGCGGCCTACACCATTGCTTCGGTGTTGATACCACCGCAGTCCCGCGGGCGACGCTTCGCCTGGTTCAACGGCACCTTTTTTCTCAGTTTCGGCGTGGGCGGTACCCTGATCGCGGGGCCCATCATCGATGGACTCATTGCAGCCGGATATCCTCAGGCGTGGGCTTATCAGGTGTCATTCGCGGCGGCCGCGGGTTTGACGGCGATCGGATTTCTCATTCAGGCTAGTCTGTTCAAGCGGCTGCGTCGGGCAGATCCTCCTTGATAAACCAAAAACCTTTGACAGGATTTCGCCATGATACGCCCTAAAACCTTACAGCAGCGCCTCTCACTGTTTATGATTTTACCGGTCATCCTGCTGCTGGCCGGCATGGGGGTGGTCGGCTTCATCTATGCCAAGGACGCGCTGTTGTCTCAGTGGCAGGAAGCCGCCGTTTTGAAACTGCAGCGCGGTGCGCACCAGGTGGACATGCAATTGAACCGCATTCAGATGTGGATACAGTCTTTGGACAAGGCTGCCGGCAGCAGCCAGCCCGCCATCGTTTTCAGCTGGGTGATCGAGCAGATCAAAACACAGGAAGGCGTGTTGCAGGTCGATGTGAGCTGGACCGACGGGACCCTTCGGACAATGCCGAAAATGCAGGGCATGATGGGACCCGGGCCGGGTGCGGGAGCCAAGGATTCCGGCAGCCATGATATGGAGGAAATGATGCGCCGCATGGGGCAGTTCAGCCGGACCCGCATCGGTGATGTCACGGCCCCGCGGTTCGATCCCCGCATAGAAAATCAATCCGTGTCGCTGGTATCCGAGCTGCTTGATAAAGACGGCCGAACCATCGGCCGGCTGGCCGTGGTCCTGAGCTTCGCCTCCCTGGTGAAAAATGTCGTCACCAGCAGCTGGTGGCAGAGTAACGAGGGATTTCTGGTTGACAATCACGGAAGAATACTGACCAGCACAACACCGGGAGAGCGGCACGAACTGGCGGAAGAAAATGAGCCCCTTGAATTGGAAACTTTGCAGGCCATAAAGACCAAGCCATACGGAACGCTGCTCGGCAGCGGTCATCCACCCTCCCGGGTCAGCGGTTTCTATCAACTGCAACAAGCTCCCTGGACCCTGGTGATGTTTGCACCCGGCAGTGAAATCCTCGCCCCCATCCTGCGCTTTCGGCTTTACTATTTCGCCACCGGCGCCGCGGTTCTCCTGTTGATTCTGCTGCTGATGAAAATGGTGACCGGGCAAACGGTGTCGGCCATCAAGGAAGTATCCCTGGCGGCCGATCAGATCGCCCGCGGCGATTTCGACCATCCTCTGCCGGTAAAAACCCTGGACGAAGTCGGACACCTGACGCGAAGTTTCAATACCATGATGGCGCAGCTCGCGGAGCGCGTGCGGCTCAAATCGGCGCTGGATCTGGCCATGGAAGTTCAGCAGAACCTGCTGCCCAAGCACATTGCGGCCCTGCCGGGCCTCGATGTCGCTGGCAGCAGCTGCTACTGCAACGAAACCGGTGGAGATTACTACGATTTTTTGGAAGTGTGCTGCCGGGAGTCGAGTCCGTTCACACTGGCGGTCGGGGATGTCTCGGGACACGGCATTTCGGCCGCGCTGCTGATGGCCTCGGCGCGCGCTTTCCTGAGGTGCCGGATGACCCAACCCGGCTGCGCCGCCGACATCATCACGGACGTCAATCGTTTGGTGACTGCCGACACGCGCGAGTGCGGCCATTTCATGACCCTGTTCTATGCCGAGATCGACCCGGCTTCAATGACCCTGCAGTGGGTGAGGGCCGGACATGACCCCGCTTTTCTTTACGACCCCGCGGCGGACGCCATCGAGGAGCTGCGCGGCGAAGGGGTAGCTCTCGGTGTCGATGCCGACGTCATCTATCAGCAGAGCAGCCGCAAAGGCTTGTCACAGGGTCAGATCCTGCTGGTCGGAACCGACGGGATCTGGGAAACCCGCAATGACTCCGGCCGCATGTTCGGGAAAAATCGCCTGACCGACCTCATGCGCCGGCATTCCGCCGGTTCCGCTGACGAATTGCTCCAGGCCGTAATAATGGCATTGGAGGAATTCCGGGGATCGGCACAGCAGGAAGACGATGTCACGCTGGTAATAGTGAAGTTGGTCGGTTAATTGTTCGGGAGCCTTTTGATCTCACCGGTCCGCGGCATGCAGGGTGATCCAGGTCAGTTCGGGCCGGCAGTTGATCCGGATCGGCAGCATGCTGAAGCCGATCCCGCGGTTGACGTACAGGTGATTGCCCGATTTTCCGAAACCTGAAATCCACCCATCCACATGCACCTCGTCTTGTTTGACGAACGTCAGCCAGCTCCATTGGGGCAAGCCGGGGATTTGTATCTGTTCGCCGTGGGTGTGCCCCGCCAGGGCCAGCGGGGCCGTGCCGGCCGGGAAAAGGTCGAAACTGTCGGGGTTGTGCATGACGACCAGCCGCGGGGCCTTATCGGGCAGCTGAGCGAGCGCCTTTTCGGGATCGTCCAGCCCCTTCCAGTGCGACCCGATGCCGACCAGATAAAGCGGCAAATGATCGTCTTTCCGGCTTGGCGGCCCTTCCGGTGCCGCTGCGCCGCCATGTGAAGGACCCGCCTCCAGCGGCACAGCGCGATTGTGCAGCACGGTCACGCCATTTTCCTGAAGCATCTTCTCCAAAAACTCGGCCTTTTGCCGATTCGGCTCGTCATCGGGTTTTGCCAGCGAATAGTCATGGTTGCCCAGAACCGCGTAGGTGGGAATTCCGGCCGCCGTTAACGGCCGGACAATTTTAACCGCCTGGCGGATCGATCAGATGAGTATGTCTGCTTCATACCAACTGCTGCGTTTCTTTGGGAATCGGGTCAATTACGTATTGAAGGGCGGTGATGACGGTAATCGATATTAGGGCGCTGTCCAGGGCCGGGAGGTGAATGAGGGCAGGAATCCCCATCAGGGGACTTTTTCGATGCTGTGACGATTATTTCAACAGGGGATGTTTTTCGAAAATCCCCCTTAGAATAGGGGATTTTGGGGAGATTTTATGCGAGCATAAGAGATCCCCTATCCCCCCTTTTTCAAAAAAAAGGGGGGAGTTACGGGCATCGAGTCAGAACTTACACGAAAAAATATGGTCGAGAATAACGGATATCAGTTGGAGGAGCTCATGCTTTCGACCGGCCTGAAATCGTTTATCAGGTTGTCCACGTGCACGGACCGGGTCTCCAAAAACGATTCGACAGCACCGTCCTTCTGGCGGCCGACCGATTCGATCAGCGCCGAGATCAGCCTGGAGTACAGTGCCAGCATTTCATTTTTATCTTCTGAGTTCAAGCCGCGCGGCGACCGAATTTCATCGACCGAGTTCTCGCTATCCAGATTTTCACCGATCAGATCCGGATACATGAGCGAGTGGAGCAGGGAGGAGCAGAATTCGTTCAGGTTGTCCTGGGAGTGTCCGCCCTTAGCGCCGCTGAAAAAGTTCTTTTCGTTAATAAATGCAAAAAATTTTTGCCCTGCAGTCGCGTCTGACGACTGTTTTGGGGATGAGGAGAAAAGTCTCTCGTATGAATCGCCCCCGCGTCGCTTCAGGTTCGAAAAGATTTTCCGAATTGCGGTGGACCGTGTAAAATCATACCGGTCCACTACCAGGTGCAGCGCCTCATGGCGGGCGATGATTTTCAGTTCGGAAACCGTTTCATTTTGGATAGTCTCCAGGAAAAACCATAGATCGTTATGTCCGGCGCGGGTCAGGGCGTTGTGGAGACCGTCGCAGTCGATCAGGTTGACATGCTGGACCAAATCCACCCGAAAGGCTTCTTCAACTTCGGCAATTCCCTCGACCACCGAGCGGATTCTCTCTTCGTAATTCCGGATCACGGTATTAAGGGAATTCAGCTTGTCTCCAATATAGCGGAATTGATACGCACGGGCGCCTGCTGCCGATCTGACCGGCGGCAGATCCCGATATCCGTTTTGATGCACCGCCACCTCGAGAAAATAATTGTCAGTCGCCATGGCGATTCTGAACCGGTTGCCGGCGCTGACGGCATCGCCCGTAATTTTCGGGAAAAAAGAATACCCCGTGACACAATCCTCTTTATGGTAGTGGTTGATTTGAGGCTGCTGCGGATCGACAGGATTGGGCACATCCAGAAAAAATATTTCCTCAGGGTCGAGTTTTCCGAAGTATCGAAACGACAGTCCGCCACCTTTTTGCCATGCCACTTTGCGCATCCGGCGGCCGTCAAAATAAATATCCAGTTCGGCTTCGCTGAGGGCCACGATGCCGGCAACATAGCCGTCGACCACGATTGCGGGGTCTGCGGATAGGCGCTTGGCGGAGTAATACGCTTTGTGAATTCTGCCATTCTTGATGTTGAAAAAAACGAGCATGGCGGGGGCAGGAACGAAGCCGGCCTGCGTCTGATAACGATTTAGTTCATAATGAACATCATCCGCCGGAAATCCACCGCAGAAAGATTCAGCTACAAAGATAAGAGGTATGCCGAAGGTCGTGATCAACCTGAAAGCCAGACGCACCGGACTGATGAACTGAGGCAACAATATCTCCTGAACCATATGCAGGATGAAGGGCGGCGCTACAGGATAACCCTACCTTACCCAATTCTTTCAAAATTGTCAATAATAAATCAAACATCTGATTTCACGGGTAAAAAAACGCTCCTCACATTCTGTTCTGGCATGAGCGATAAATACCATAAAATACAGGAAAACCCTACCAGGGGAGATTGAAACAAATGTGGCGGCATATCTGTGGATCTTTAGACACCAGGGAAAAAAGAAAATCGATGCCCCCCCATTCGGTCCACCAGTCCGCCCAGTCGCTGTCATTAGAAAAAATGTTCGAGCACCTGATGTTCAAAGGAAACGTTGCTTTTTTACCTATATTCCGAACCCCTGCAGGATAAAGAGCCACAGCTCGAAGAGGCCATTACACGGAAATCGAAGACCTTCAGTAAAGTACCATCAGCGGGACGTTCATTCACAAAACCCTTGAAACAAAAATGACGATTTGAGATACTGCCTCGTCATAAACCGGCTTCAGAGTTGCTGTTGCCTGCTTATTCGCCGTTCGCCGACCGCTGCCGAAAAAATCGGTCCGGAGTAAAAATGAAAAGATATACGCACATCCTGGCCTGGACTCTTCTTGCAATGGTCGCGGCCTCGCCACCGGTAAACGCCGCCGAGATCGTGCTTGTCAACGGCGACAGGGTCACCGGCAAGTTCGTGCGGCTTTCCGAAGGCGAGCTGGTAATCGAGACGGATTATGCCGGCGAAATTTCGATCGCGGTGGAAAAGGTGCGCCGGCTGGTCACCGACGAACCCGCAGAGGTCAAACTGGAGGACGGAACGACCACGCGCGGATCCATTTTTATCAGGGAAGAAACGACCGAAGGGGGACAGGTGCAGGCCGAGGCAACAGAACAGGCCATCGGCATCGCCAGGGTCAAAAATCTTTACACCGGAACCAGGCCGCCGATCAGGATCAAAAGCAGCGCCAATATCGGCATCACCAGGGAAAACGGCAACACCGACACGGCGCAGTATGCCCTGGCCGCGGAGGTGATCGCCCGCATGGAGAAGATCCGCCTGACCATCGGCGGCGAATTCAACCGGCAGAAGGAGAACAATGTCACCACGGCGGCCAATTGGAACGGCTACGGCATGTATGACTACTTTCTCAAACCAAAATGGTTCTTGTACGCCAGCTCGCTCTTCGAGCACGACGAGTTCGCCGATCTCAACCTGCGGACCACTCTCGGCGCCGGCGCCGGCCATCAGTTTTTCGAGTCCGACGAGTTGAACTTATCGGCCTCGGCCGGTCTGGCTTACGTCTTCGAGGATTACATCGCGGCCGACGACGACAGTTTCCCGGGCGGGCAGTGGATTGTCCGCTACGATCAGTTTTTTTTCGACCAGGCGGTGCAGCTGTTTCATTCCAACAACGGCTACGTCAGCCTCGAAGATGCGAGCAACTGGCTGATCAACACGCGTCAGGGTTTGAGGTTTCCCCTTGCCAAAGGATTTATCACCACCCTGCAGTACAACTACGACTACAACAACGATCCCTCGCCCAGCGCGGAATCGAAGTGGGATTCCCGGCTGCTTTTCCTGCTCGGATATCAGTTTCAAAATTAAAATCCGATTTCGCCTCGCCAGCTTGCAGGACACGGCCTGAAAGACCGTGCCGCCCGGAATGCCGCTGATGCAGCTGCCCCTATCTATCCAACAACGAAAAATACCGGATATCCCCCATTTGCCTTGCCGGGGTCTTTTTATACTCTCGAAACATATATCGCCTGCAGATGGCGGCTCCGTCATCGGTGCGGCGAAATTGACCTGTGAGGCGGTCGACGGCAAGGCCTATCAGCGGGTTTCAACCGCTGTACAGGTTTTTCTCGGCATTTTTGCCGCAGCTGGAATGAGGAGAAGACAGATGGCGCGGGACAGCGTTTCAAAAAATAGGGCCAACTTTTTCAGCCGTCACCGCTGGCTGACATTTCTGGGCATTGCCCTGATCGTTTTGCTGGTGTGCATCACCGTTCTGTTGCCGCCGGCGATTCGCTGGGGCTTGGAAAAATGGCTGGAGAGCCACGGCCGGCTAAAGGCCGAGGTGCAGGACGTGGATTTCAACCTGTTCACCGGAAATCTGGTGATCCACTCGCTGGTGACCCAGCGCGAAGGAGGCGCGGGGCTGGAGGCGATGAGGGCGGCCGTCGAACTGGAGCTTTTCCCTGTTTTTAAAAAACGGGTTCTTCTGAACGACGTGTCACTTACGGACACGACGCTCGATGTAACCAGAGAAGAAAACGGTAACCTCTATGTCGGCGGCCTGCGGGTGCCGTCGGATGAAAAGCGGCAAAAAGCCGTCGATGAGCGGCAAATAGGTTGGGAAATCGGCTTCGGCGGCATCGATCTTAACAATGTGACCATCGTTTATTCGGAGCCCGGTCACTCGCGCGAACTCACCATCATCAAGGGTCATATCGATCCGCTGCAGAGCTGGAATCCCGCCGCGGCCGGCGATTTTTCGCTGGAGATGAGCATCGGCGGGGGCAGGGCGACGCTCGAGGGATCCGTCCGGCCTTATGCCCGCAAAGCCGGGTTGAAGGCCGCCCTCAAGGTCAACAGCATGGCACTGGACTGGTTCAATCCGTGGATAACGGCCCCGAACGCTGAAATCGAAAAGGGAACGCTGGACGGCCGTGTCTCCATTTCCGCATCGGCCGCCGAAAACGTCAAGGCGGCACTGGATGGCACCCTGACGCTGGATGACGTCGTCGGCACGCTGGGGGGAAACGACATCGGCCCGGTGACCATCACCTGGGACGGTTCCCTGAAAATCGAGCCGCCTGAAGCCGGCGCTGATTCTCCGCGCTTTCACGCGCAGGGAAAATTGGTCGCCGACAGGCCCAACATTCAGATGAGATCCCCGGGGATCGCGGCATCAGCGGGTGAATTGACCGTGGAAGGCGAATTATCTCAGCCCTGCCGAAAAAGACGCCGAGCCGGCCGCTTTTGTTTTCAACGGCAAAATGAGCCTGGCCAACCTGGAGGTCGGGCAGGCCGACCAAAATACACCCCTGGCAGCAGTTGAACAGGTGTTCGTCACCTCCTTGAAAATCACGGGATTGGAGCAGATCACGGCTAAAAGCGCCCAGGCTCTGGGCGCCAAACTCTACGCGGGACCCGGAGAGAAAACGCGGGGGCTTTCGCTCGGCGAGTTGAACGTCAACGGCATCGGGATAGAAGCGGGGGACAAGACGGTCAAACTGGCATCGGTTTCTCTCCTGAATGTGGAAGGCGAGGTGACCAGGGGCCGTGAGGGCGACGTCCGGATGGTGGCGCGCTGGCCGGACATGACGACGGCCGAAAATGAGCCAAAGGCGCGTGTAAAAACCGATAAAGCCGCCTGGCACTTCGTGGTGGACACGGCCAGCATCGGAGAGAACAGCTCCTTTTTCTTCCGGGATTTCAGCGTCAGCCCCGCCGTCGACCTGCACTTGACGCAGATAGAAGGTCAGTTGAAAAATATCGACAGCCGGACCTCGGACCGCAGTCCGGTCAATTTGGCGTTCGGCCTGGGCGATAATGCACACTTTAAAGCCGAGGGCGGCATCACCCCTCTCACCACAGAGATCGACATGGACGTCACGGGTGACGTGAAGCGGTTCAGCCTGACCGAAATAAGGGGCTACGCCAAGGAGAGGCTGGGCTACACCATTCGCAGCGGCCAGCTTTATGCCGATTTTCACTTCAAGGTGACAAACAGCCTGTCCGATTCGCGCGTCAAACTGTTTATCACCGATCTCGATCTGGAGCGCATCGATACGGGCAAACTCGACGAGTTCACCGATCAGTTGGGCATGTCGCTGGATGCTGCTCTGGACCTCCTGCGTGACGGCGATCGCAACATCCGCCTTGAACTGCCGATTACCGGCAAGGTGACCAGGCCGAATGTCGAATTCGGCAGCGTGATCGCCAAAGCGGTCAAAAACGCTAGCCTCACCGCGATTAAAACGGCGGCCCTGACCTACTTTGCCCCTCTGGGGGCAGCCTACTTTGCTCCCCTGGGGGCGGCCTACATTGCCGGCAAGCTGATCGGAAAAGCCATGGCCGTCAGACTAAACGCCGTCGACTTCGAGGCCGGTCAGGCGAAACTCGATGCCAGCGACCGAGAATACCTCGCTCAGGTGGTCGACAAGCTCAACTCCCGACCTAAGGTGCATCTGCTCCTGTGCGGACAGGCCGTCGCGTCGGACAAGGCCGCGCTGGCATCGAATCCGGAAAAGGGAGAAGAAGACGCCCGCGACAATGGCCAAGGTGGGCCCCCGGCGGACATCTCCGAAGGCGAGCTTCTGGACCTGGCGGAAAAACGCGCCGCGGCCGTGCGCGGCTACCTGGTTTCAAAGGGCATCGCTTCGCAGCGGTTCATTCCGTGCGCGCCGGAAATAGTCACCCAAAAAGACATCCCACCGCAGGTTGAACTGGGCGTCAGATAGGGCTTATCCGTTATCTTTTTAGGCACTGTCGCGGGCGTACTTCATGAATGCGGGTTTTTTCGGTGGGCTCGGCCAGAGCACCCCGCCATATAGTCGGGATTTGCGGTGAGACGCACGGTATGAACGATAACTTAAAAAACTTTCAGGCCTGAATGAAGTTGACGCCCAGCCCTCCGGCCAGCCAGGCCAGCGCCAGCATGGCCAGCCAGAAAAGGATTTTTTCACCGGCGCCGCCACTTCCCATGCCCCCGGCTTTTCCCTGTTTATATTTCCACACCAGAAAAACCAGACTGATTGCCGCGAACAAAAGGTTCAAGTACAGGGTATAATCGACCTTGAAGAATTCGCGTTCGGTAACGCTTTCAGCGGCGGCGGCCTCCGGCAGAAGCCCGAGGGCGGCAAAACCGTAGTGCATGAGAAGCGCGGCCGCCACCAGTACCGTCAGGAAAACCCCCAGGATGTAAAGCGCCATTTTCCAGCCGTAGTACTTGGCCTGGATGCGCAAAACCGGAAACACCACCAGATCGCTGAAGACAAAGGCCATGATGCCGGCAAAGGCCACGCCGTTGCTGAAAAGAACGGCGGCGAGCGGTATGTTGCCCATCGAGCCGATAAAGGTGAAAAAGGCGGCTACGGGTCCCACGACGGTCTGCACCAGGATTTCCCAGAAGGCCGGCTCGCCGCTGCCGGAGCCGACAAAAAGGGTCTGGAAGAAGCTTTGCGGCACGAATGCCGCGATGATGCCCGCCACGGTAAAGCCGATGGTGACATCCTTCCAGACCATCTGCCATTCCATGACATAGCGATTGGACACCTTGCGCCAGCCCGCTTTGGAGCGGATCAATTTCTTCCAATCGGGAATCTCTTGATCCCCTTCATCCGCCTCCTCACGCGCATGGGCCCGCGCCTTTTCGATCAACTGCTTCGGCCGGGTGAGGGTCACCAGCAGCCACATAAGACCGATGAGCAGCAGGCCTCCCAGATATTCTCCCACGACAAACTGCCACGACAGGAACACCGCGATGATGATTCCCAATTCGATCACCAGATTGGTCGAGGACAACAAAAACGCCAGGGACGGCACCAGTCCGGCGCCTTTGGTAAACAGGGAGCGCGTCGTCGCCAGGGCGGCAAAACTGCATGAACTGGAGATAAAGCCGAATACGGTGCCGAGCGCCACACTTCGCGGCCCCGCTTCGCCCATGCTGCGCTTCATCCGCTCCCGGGTGACAAACACCTGGATCATGGAACTGATGACATACCCCAGGCCAAAGGCCCAGAAGGCCATCCAGAAAAGTCCCAGGCTCGTTACGGCGGCTTTGCCGTACAGGTTCAGAAAAACACCCACGTATGATCTCCCTTGGCGGCAGAGGCCGCATCCGATTTCCGCTCTTAAAAATGCAAGATAACCTTTCACCCCATTTACTGTATATTTTCGCGGACACCGATATGGCCGCACGCGGAAAGTGACTTCAGTGAAGTGGCGCGGATTTGTCAGGGCACGAAGATGGGCAGCGCACCCTCCTTGACGCGAAAAACGGCCGGGGTGCGGGTCACCAGTTCCCCGTCGGTGTCCACCCGCATCGTTCTGCTGGTCGTCACTTCGATCTCCTTCCCGTTCATCAGCCGGACGAGATCGCCGCGAGTGAAAGTGCCCCTGACGATCGCGGGAGCGGACCACAGCAGGTGCCAGATGCTTTGCGGCTCAAGGCTGTAGAAATTCAGCTGGCGGTCGTCGATGACCGCATCGTGACGCACCGACATGCCGCCCCCATAATGACGTCCATTGCCGATGGCGATCTGAATGGATTTAAGGTTCTGTGTCTGCCCGTCACAGGTGACCCGGGCCTTAAACGGGCGGTTGGTCCGATAGGCGTCGATCAGGGCCAGGGGGTATGCGAGCACGCTCCAGCGCTTCTTCATTTCCGTGGTCAGGGTGTGGCTGACCTTGGCTGCCAGGCCGATGTGGGCAACGTTGAGATAGTGTTTGCCGTTCACCCAGCCCAGATCGATGCGGGCGATGCGGCCACGGACGATCACGCCGGCGGCGTCTTCGGGCGCGAAGGGGATTTCGAGCGTGCGGGCCAGATCGTTGGCCGTTCCCATCGGCAGCACCCCCAGCGGCAGTTTACTGTCCAGGATGGATTCCAGGGCCGCATTGAGAGTGCCGTCGCCGCCGCCGACGATAACACAGTCGATGTGCTGGCGGTGCCGGCGCACGGCCTCTTCGATTCGGTCGATTGCATCGAAGGCGTGGACGACGGAATCGATGCCGCCGTCTTCAAGGACGCGCCGCACCGCATCCAGATCCGCTTCCCCCTGGCGGGCGAGCTTGTTGACGAGAATAAGCGCACGTTTTTTTTTCATAGCATTGGACCAGATGCCGACTGACAGGCTCCGTATGATAGATATCGCCACGCCCCCTGCAGGGCGTCAAGATAGAATATTTGGCATGGATAGAGGGAGAAGGCTGTAAATTTTAATATGCCGACAACCGAGAACCCAGCCAAACCCTTTTTGTAGGGCTTCAAGATAGCGATGTTGGCAAGGATAGAGGGAGAAGGCTGTATATTTGATACGCCGACGACCGATAACGCCGCCAAAATCGCTATCTTGGAGCCCTACACAGCGGAATCGTTGATGCGGCGGTAGAACGCTTCGATAAAGCTGTAGAACCCGTAGGCTATGAGACCGAAAGCGACAACCCCCAGCAGCCATGGCCCATAAGGTTGCTGCCGCAAAGCGTCCAAGGCGCCCTGGAATCCACGCGCCGCGCCGGAGTTGAACTTGACCGCCGCTACAATGAAGAAACCGCCGATGATCAGAAATACCAAGCCGCGGGCGACGAGACCGAAGCGGCAGACGGGGGTGACCCATTTTTTTTTTTGTAATCCATCTTGAAGCGCTTGTCGAATTCGGCCCGCCACCCCTTGACGAAATGCGCTACGCCGACTCCGGCCACAATCAGGCCCAGAAGGGCGACGGCCCAGCGGCCGAAAGGCATCGACAGCAGCCAGGCCGTCCAGCCCTGGGTATTCTTGCCACCCCCGCCGGTGCTCCAGCCGAAGATGAGGCTCAACGCCAGAAAAGACAGGGAGACGTGCGTGACCGAACTCACCAGAAACCCGGCCCGAACGGTCAGGCCTTTCGCATCGGTTCCGTGGTGATCCGCATCCCACACCGCCTGAACGAAACGCCAGACGGCATAGCCCACCAGTCCCGCGGCGATGATGCCCAGAAGGACCTGGCCGAACGGTTGGGCCAGGACGACCCGCAAGGCACCTTTGCTGTCCGTCGTCTGACCGCCCGCATCGACCGCGGTCATAACCGCCAGTCCGCCGATTATCAGGTAGATCACCCCCCGCGCGCTGTAACCAATACGCGCCAGCCACTCCAGTTTGCTTTCGATACTCCTTTCCGCCACTGCCCGCTCCTTTCACCATCGATTGGTCCGGTTACCGTATTTGATCAATTCTGATACCGGCTGCGGTTAAAACACATAAGGTCCGCTGGCTATTTTCATATGAAAAGCAGAGTATGCGTGCTGCATCTTCACGGTATCGTGCCGTGAGCATGGTGGAGCCACGCCACTGGGGGGCGGACTGCGAAAACACGCACGCTGGTCTTTCCGGTTTTATGCGGGCGCGGCTACATCATATACGGCACCATTCGTTGTCGAGTACACGATCGACTGTATTGTAGAAGGGTGACATGCACGGTAAGCGGTGGTAATCTATGGAACCGACGCTCGACCCCGGTTGACCCGTCGCGCACGCCACTGCCTGCGCTCTTTTTGCGGAGACGGCATGAGAGAGAAAACAGAAGACGCAACCTACCACGATAAAGCACCTGCCGAGGCTCTCGAATTACTGGAGGTCGATCCCGGCCGAGGGCTCAGTGAAAAAGAGGCGCGGCGGCGCCTCGAAGAATTCGGACGCAACGAGCTGCGGCAAGCCGTTACGCGCAGCGCCTGGTTCATCCTGTTCGATCAGTTCAAGAGCATGGTCATCATCGTGCTGGTGATTGCCGGAACGGTGGCCCTCGCATTCAACCACTGGGCCG
Organism: uncultured delta proteobacterium; assembly: GCA_963779885.1. Classification (GTDB taxonomy): domain Bacteria; phylum Desulfobacterota; class Desulfobacteria; order Desulfobacterales; family SG8-13; genus JARFQH01. The sequence continues at coordinate 101,624 of CAWAAN010000022.1, forward strand.
AGGCCATCGCCATTGCGGCCGTGCTCCTGGTAAATGCCCTCATCGGATTCTTAACCGAATGGAAAGCGGTGCGCTCGATGGAGGCGCTGCGCGCCATGGGGGGAGACACAGCGCGGGTGCGCCGCGACGGGCAGGAGATGGAATGCAGCGTCGAAGAGCTGGTGCCCGGGGATATCGTCGTCGTCGAAAGCGGCGACATTGCGGCGGTCGACGCGCGGCTGATCGAGGCCAACAACCTGCAGGTCAACGAATCCGCTCTGACCGGCGAGTCGGTCCCGGTCAGAAAGAACACCGCGCCGGTCGCGCCGGACGCGCCGCTGGCCGAGCGTTCGAGCATGCTCTACAAGGGAACCACCATGACCGAGGGTTCCGGTGCCGCTGTAGTGGCGGCGACGGGCATGGCGACCGAGCTGGGCCGGATTTCGGAAATGGCGGAAAGTGCGGAATCGGACAGCACGCCCTTGCAGCAGCGCCTGGATCAGCTGGGCCGCCGCCTGGCTTGGATCACCCTGGCCATCGCGGTTCTGATCGCCGCGGTCGGCCTGCTCGCCGGTCAGGAAGCACGCAAAATGATCGAGACCGCCATCGCGCTCGGCGTGGCGGCCATCCCCGAGGGGCTGCCCATCGTGGCCACCATCGCGCTGGCACGCGGCATGTACGTGATGGCCAAACGCAATGTGTTGATCAAGAAGCTGCCGGCCGTGGAAACGCTGGGGGCCACGCAGGTCATCTTCACCGACAAGACGGGCACCCTGACGGAAAACCGCATGACGTTACGCAAGATCGTGACCCCGGCCGGTAATTTCGTGTTGAACGAAAGAGCCGGAAGCATAGAAAGCGCGGAGGGGGCCGGTGACCCTTTGCTGCGGCGGGTGCTGGAAGTGGGCGTCTTGTGCAACAATGCCTTCCTGCGCGACGTGGACGGGGATGGCGAGCCCGATGAGGAGCAGGGCGATCCGACCGAAACGGCCCTGTTGCGGGCTGGCGCCGTTCTCGATATGACGCGGCCGGAGCTGCTCGATCGCAAGCCGGAAGAAAAGGAGATGCCTTTCGATTCCGGTCGCATGATGATGGCGACCTTTCATCGCGGCGAGAACGGGATCGAGGTGGCCGTCAAAGGAGCGCCGCGCGGCGTGCTCGACGCCTGTACCAAAATCGCGGGAAAAAAAGGGTCAGATGACAGCCCGGCGCTGAAAGAGCCGGAACGACGCGAGTGGGCCGAAAGGGCCGAGTCGCTCGCTACGCAAGGCCTGCGGGTATTGGCGGTGGCCGATAAAATTGCCGCTGACACCGGGGAGGACCCTTACCGGAATCTACGGTTCCTGGGGCTCCTGGGGCTTTTTGACCCGGCACGGGACGACGTGCGCCAAGCGATTCGCGAGTGCCAGGAAGCCGGCATCCGGGTCGTCATGGTCACCGGCGACCAGCCGGCCACCGCGGCGGCCATCGGCTCTCAGACCGGGGTGGTGGGTGACGGGTCTTCGGAAGTCATTCACGGCAGCGACCTGACGGATCCGGAGAAGATGGGCGCGCGGGAGCGCCGGCGGACCATCGACACGGCGGTCTTCGCGCGCGTGAGCCCCGCACAGAAGCTGCATCTGATTAAACTGATGCAGGCCGAAGGGCTTACGGTCGCCATGACCGGCGACGGCGTCAACGACGCGCCGGCCCTTAAAAAAGCCGATATCGGCATCGCAATGGGGCGGCGCGGCTCGGATGCGGCCCGCGAAGTGGCCGACATGGTGCTGCGAGATGACGCGTTTTCGTCGATCGTCGCCGCGGTGCGGCAGGGGCGCATCATTTTTGGAAACATCCGTAAATCGGTCATGTTCATGCTGTGCACCAATGTCGCCGAAGTCATGGCGGTGGCTGCGGCCTCCGTTGCCGGAGGCTTTACGAACCTGCCGCTGCCCCTGCTGCCGCTGCAGATACTCTATTTGAATGTCATCACCGATGTGTTTCCCGCCCTGGCACTGTCGATGGGAAAAGGCGAACCGGGCATCATGAAGCAAAAACCCCGGCCGCGCGATGAAGCCGTCTTGACGCCGGGTCACTGGAAGGCCATCGGCGGTTGGTCGCTTCTGGTGTCCGCCACCGTTTTGGCCGCAGTGATAATTGCCTTTTACCTGCTGGGCTTCGATCGAGAAAGGGCCGTGACCATATCCTTTCTGACGCTGGCCTTCGGCAAGCTCTGGTTCGTCTATAATCTGCGACCCGCGGGCACCCGGATGTTCAACAATGACATCGTCAAAAATCCATACGTCGTCGGATCGATCCTGCTGTGCGCCGCTCTTCTGGCGGCAGCGGTATATTTGCCGGTCCTGTCCGACGTATTGGCCACCCGGCCGCCGGGGTTAAGCGGGTGGCTGCTGATTCTGGGCCTGAGCCTCGTGCCGCTTATCTGGGGTCAGGTGCTGCGGAGCGTACAGGCGCGGAAGCACACTGTCGCAACATCACCACCACCCCGCTCCGCGTCTGCCCGTGACAAATCCCACCAAAAGAAAGTTGTTGTCATGCGATCCAAATCCGCCGCTATTTCTGACAATCACCGCTACGCCTGGAAGTTGGGGCTGACGCTGTTCACCATTGTCGCCCTGCTGTTGGCCTGGTACGCCCTGCACATGTTTCTGCTGATCTTTCTGGGCATCATCTTAAGCATTTTCCTCCGCAAAACAGGTGCCGGGCTCGCCGATAAAAGTGGCATGGGCGTGCGCTGGGGAATCGGGATCCTGATCCTGGCCTTTCTGGCAGCCGCCCTGGCGACGGGATTTTTCTTGGCACCGCGCATCAACGTGCAAGTGGAGCAGCTCACCGATCAACTTCCCAATTCCTGGCAGCAGTTAAAAGGAACTATCGAGGCCACCCGCTTCGGTGACCGCCTCATGTCCAGTTTGCCGCCACTGCAGCAACTCGCCGGTAAACTCGGCGGCCTGATGAACCAGGCCACCGCCTGGCTATACTCCCTGTTTGGAGCGCTCACGGGCGTGCTGATCGTCATTATACTTGGTCTTTACTTCGCCTTCGACACGCATCTTTACGTCAATGGCGCCATAAAGCTGTTCCCGCAAGAAAAACGGCAGCGCGCCGCGCGAACCCTTCACGCCCTGGGAGACACCCTTTACTGGTGGGTAATCGGGCGTCTGGCTTCCATGGCGATCATTGGCGTTTTGACCGTCATCGGGCTCTGGCTGCTGGGAATGCCCCTGGCCCTGGCTCTCGGCCTGTTGGCGGCCGTTATGAGCTTTATCCCGAATCTGGGGCCGCTTCTTTCATTTTTGCCCGCGGTTCTGCTATCCCTGCAGGACGGCTGGGCCCAGGCGGCCTATGTGACAGCCCTGTATGCCGTCATCCAGACGATCGAAAGTTACCTGCTCACACCCCTGATTCAGCGCCGGACAATCGCCATGCCGCCGGCACTCGTCATCTCGGCGCAAATCATCATGGGCGTCGTTCAAGGATTGCTCGGCATCCTGGTGGCGACCCCGTTGGTGGCGGTTGTGATCGTATTGACAAAGCGTCTATATTTGGAGGATATGCTGGACGACGATGACATCCAGGCCGAAAGCCGGTCGGTGACCGGCACCGCATAATTTCTGCAACAGGTGTTCGCCGGCGCCGGGGAGGACGCTATATACATGGTCAAGAAAATTTTGGACATCACCGTCCAGAGCTTTAAACAGTGGTGGAGTGACGATGTCTTTCTCTATGCGGCAGCCATCGCCTTTTACACGATTTTTTCTCTCGCCCCGATTCTTTTGATCTCCGCGGGCATCGCCAGTGTGGTGTTCAGTGAACAACAGGCCGAAGACCAGATCGTTAAGGAAATCGAGAACCTCACCGGATCGGAAGGTGCGAAAGTCGCCCGGCAGGTGCTGCAGAATGTCAACATTCTGAAAGGCAGTACGATAGCGGTATTGATTGGTATTATGACGGCCCTGATCGGGTCCACGGCCGTGTTTGTCAACCTGCAGTCTTCTTTGAACCATATCTGGCGGGTGCGCACGAAAACGGATCTGAGCATGATAAAAGTCGTTCTTCGCGTCCGCATGCGATCATTCGGCATCGTTCTATCGGTCGGATTTCTTCTTCTGGTGTCGATGGTCTTCAGCGCCCTGTTAAATGGCGTGCAGACGCTGATGGCCGATCGGATGACGCAAATCTCATGGGTCTGGCAGCTGCTGAACACATTACTTTCTATCGGCGTCATCACGCTTCTTTTCGCCATGATTTACAAATATCTGCCGGATGTCAAAATTGCTTGGCAGGATGTGATGATCGGCGCCGCACTGACGTCGTTTCTGTTTACGATCGGAAAAAGCCTGATCGGATTTTATCTGGGCAAGGTGGCGATCGGCAGTACCTACGGTGCTGCCGGATCGTTTGTCGTCCTGCTGATCTGGATTTATTATTCTTCTCTGATATTTTTTCTCGGGGCCGAATTCACGCACGTGTATGCCCACTACTTCGGCAGGCGCATACGACCGGAAAAACATGCCCAGAAGTTGGCAGATGATTTATCATAGAGGCTGCGGAAATTGATGAACCGCGTGGTAAATGACCGTGGAGCTGGCGCGGCAAGCAAGGTCATCCTTCCGGAAATATCGCCACCTTGACCCAGCCCGGCTGTCGGGTGTCGAAGGCCTTGTAGGCGTCGATGATGTTAGTCAATGGCTCTTCGTTCGACAGCATGGCCGATGGATCGACGGAGCCGCCGGCGACAAGATCCACGAGCATGGGAATGTACTTGCGATGGTTGCAGTTGCCCATGTTGATGGTCAGGTTTTTCATCATGGCCGCGCCAATGGGAAAGCTTCGGACCGTCGGCGGATACACACCGATAATCGCCAGTGTGCCGGCCTTTGCCAGAGCCTCCACGCCCCATTCGAGCACTTGGGTCGGGGCATCGCCCGGTTGCCACAGTTTTCCTTGTGGATGCGAACCGCCGGTGACGCGATCGACCTGCGAGTTGTAGGCTTCAGCCTTTTCAGCGCCGGGTTTGGCAGGTCCTTTGTGAGGCCGCTGCGCGTCCACCCCCACGGCATCGATGAGGCGGTCCACCCCGATTCCGCCCGTCAGATCGAGGATGACCTGAACCGGGTCTTCCTTCTCGAAATCGATGACTTCGGCCCCCAGTTCCCGCGCCACCTCCAGGCGGGAGGGGTGGGTGTCCACAGCGATGACACGGGCGGCGTCCATTAAACGGGCACTAAGAACCGCGAAGAGCCCGACCGGCCCACACCCGAGGACCGCAACGGTGTCTCCAGGCTCGATCTCGGCCAGATCGGCACCGAAGTAGCCGGTGGGAAAAATGTCTGAAATCAGAATCGCCTGGCTGTCGTTCACCTGGTCCGGCAGCTTTACGAGACCTATATTGGCATAGGGAATCCGGGCCTTTTCGGCCTGCAGACCGTTGAAGGGGCCAGTGGATTTGGGTCCGCCGAAAAATGCGGTTCCGGCCCGCTTGCCATTGGGATTGGCATTGTCGCACTGGGCATAGTAGCCGGCGCGGCAGTATGAGCAGTATCCGCAGGCAATGGTGGAGGGGATGACCACCCGGTCGCCGGGTACCAGGTTTCGCACCTGATCGCCGACTTCTTCGACCACGCCGACACCTTCGTGACCCAGGATGGTCCCGGGGGCCATGCCGGCCATGGAGCCTCGGATCATATGGAGGTCGGTGCCGCAAATGGCGCTTGCCGTCAGGCGAACGATGGCATCCGTGCCGGACTCGATCTTGGGGTCTGGTGCATCCTCCAGGCGAATGTCGCCGACATCGTGAAAAACGACTGCTTTCATATTGGCCTCCTTCAGCAATGGGTTGAGAAAAAGAATCAGCTGCAAGGAGGATAGGTGAGCAGGGAGGCATTAACCATGGGGTCGAAAGAGTATAAAAAGGATCCCGGAGCAGTAGCCTGCCGGAGCGGCCCTGTTGCCGATCAGTCGGCGGGTGTCTGCTACATCAACGATGATCAACCGGGCTGTTCGCGCCGCCCGTGCGGCCGCGGGTTTACCTATTTCGATGAAAAGGGCGAGCGCATCCGGGACCGGGCAGCTCGCAGCAGAATTAAAAAAATGGTTATTCCGCCGGCCTGGACCGAGGTGTGGATCAGCCCGCTGGCGAACGGGCACATCCAGGCCGTGGGGCGCGATGCCAAAGGCCGCAAGCAGTATATCTACCATCCCGATTGGATTCGGGAGCGGCAGCAGAGCAAATTCTCGCGGCTGATCGATTTCGGTACGGCTCTCGGCAGGATCCGGCGCCAAGTGGACCGGGACTTGCGACGACGGAACCTGGATCTGGAAAGGGTGTCGGCCATCGCCGTGGCGCTGCTCGACTCGGCCCGGATTCGTGTCGGCAACCGTGAATACCGCCGTCAGAACCGTTCCTACGGCTTGACGACGCTTCAGAACCGCCACGTGGAGGTCTCCGGCGCCACTATTCAGATCGAATTCCGGGGCAAGAGCGGCAAGCCGCAGAAAATCGGCATCTACGATCGGCGCCTGGCCCGGCAGGTGCTGCGGTGCCAGGATCTGCCGGGCCAGGAACTGTTTCAATACCTGGATGATGAGGGCCGGCGCCGGCCGCTTCTGTCCGAGGATGTCAACACCTATCTGCGGCATGTGGCGGGAGATACGTTTACCGCCAAGGATCTGCGGACGTGGTGGGGCACCGTTCTCATGGCCGAAGAACTCGCCGCGGCCGGTGACAACGGGCAGCAAGGCGGCAGCAAGAGGCAGACGGCCGCCGCCGTGCGCGCGGTGGCCGCCGCGCTGGGAAATACGGCTGCCGTCTGCCGGCAATACTATATCCACCCTGATGTTATCGCCGCGCATGAATCCGGCCGGCTGCCAGTTTTCCTGAAAGGAAAAAGACGCGGGGAGCGCAAACCCGGTTCGATCGGACTGAGCCCCATTGAACGGGACGTGCTTCGCCTGCTGAAAGGCCAGTCGGAGAAGCCGGCGTGAGGCCGGCCGCCGCCGCAAGGGCTCGACCGTCCGGCGACAAGCTCGGCGCTGAGAACATCGGCTCTACCACTAAAACAGCCCCCGAATACAGTCGTCACAAGTCCCGCCTACCGGCCGGTGCTGATTGGATTATTCACGAGCTTTATTTAACCTTGCACAAATGGAGTACACGGGCCGCCAGGTCCCCCATGAAGTAAACCCTGATTCGCGCGCAAGGAACATCAGGAGCGCTCCTATGGCCACCCGCACCGTCCTTCCCGCTTATCGCCGCTTAGGCCAACGCATCAACAAATTTCCGCAAGGCGCACCGCCTTCGGAACTGTTGTTTAAAATCCTCGCCATTCTCAAGCCGCGGGCGGCAAGGGTGGTGACACCGGTCGATACGGCCTACCGCGTTGTGCTGATGGCCGTTGAAAGAGGGGTTTTACAGAACCTGATATTCGACAACCAGGCGCTGCTGCGTCACCAGGTGCTGGCCGTCATACTCGGATGCATCCTTAAACTGCCGCCGCTCAAGCAGGCTCTGGCCAGCAGGCAATTGCAATCGGTTTTCATAGACGCCCTGACGGACCGCTGGAGTCGCACGAGCCGGAATATATCACGGACGGCGGCGTTGCCGCAGCACACGGTCCGAGCTGAGCTTCCGGGCTAAGGCTGATTTTTCCGCAGGAAAGATATCGAGGAGGAGCCGGCCCGGGCTGGCCGGTGAGATCAGCAAGCGATCGCGCACAAGGCCCGTCAGGGCCGGCAGGACGCACAATACGGCTCACACCCCATGTCCCTGTTTCGCTTCACGCCGGTTGTGTGATAATAGACATTTCGCCACAATAAAAGACTGCAGGACCTGTGCAGAAGGGAGGCTTTTATGTCGGAGAAATTTGACGTTGTCGTGATCGGCTCCGGCCCCGCCGGCGGTACGGCCGCCAACACGTGCGCCGCGGCCGGATTGAAGACGGCCGTTATCGAATACCGCGGATTCGGCGGAACGTGCCCGCTCAGGGGCTGCAACCCCAAGAAGGTGCTCCACAACGCCGCCGAGGTCGTTGCGCGCGCCGCGGATATGAATGGCCGCGGGATCCGCTCCGATGCCCGGATCGACTGGCAGGAACTGATGCAGTTCAAACGGTCGTTCACCGAACCCGTGCCGGAAAAAACCGAGCAGGGGTTTCGCGACAAAGGCATCCGGCTTTTTCACGGCCGGGCCGTGTTCAGCGGTCCCGACAGCGTGACGGTGGCGGGAAGTGAATTGCGGGCGGGCAAGATCCTCATCGGGGCGGGCGCCATTCCGCGTCCGCTGGAGTTTCCCGGCAGCGAGCACCTCATCACCAGCGACCAATTCCTGGATCTGGCCGCCCTGCCGCAATCGCTGCTGTTTTTAGGCGGCGGCTACATCGCATTCGAGCTGGCCCACATCAGTGCACGCTCAGATCGCAAGGTGACGATTTTGGAAATGAGCGATCGTCCGCTGGCGCAGTTCGATCCGCAGGTGGTGGAAGTTCTGCTCAAGGCCAGTGCCGAGATCGGCATCGAGGTGCACACCGACATGACAGCCGAATCGATCGAGAAAAATGGGCACGGCTTCCTCGTTCATAGCGGGGATCGACAATTCGAGGCCGGGGGGGTCGTTCACGGCGCCGGACGCGTGCCGGATGTCCGGAAACTGAATTTGGAAGCCGCGGGAGTTGATTTCGGTGACGAGGGGGTCAAGGTAAACGAATTCATGCAGAGTATCACAAACCCGAATGTCTACGCCGCCGGCGATGCCGCGGACACGCCTTTCATGCTGACCCCCACTGCCGCACGGGAAGCCGAGGTGGCGGCGGCCAACATCATCGAGCCGGCTTCCCGCCGGTACAACAGCAAAGGCATTCCGAGCATCATGTTCACGATTCCACCGCTGGCCATCGTCGGATTTACGGCTTCCGAGGCCGAAGAAAAGCGACTGGATTTTGAAGCGCGGTTTGAAGACACGTCCTCCGCCTTTATATCCAAAAGCAGCGGTTTGCGTCATTCGGCGATGAAAATCCTGATAGAAAAAGGGAGCCGTAAAATTCTGGGGGCCCAACTGCTGGGTCGACACGTGGACGAGGTGATCAACCTTCTGGCTTTCGCCATGCGCTTCGACTTAACGGCGGACGATCTTCTGGATGCCATTTACACCTATCCCTCGGCAACCAGAGAGCTGAAAGAAATTTTGACATAAACGAAGAAAAGGCGGCGAGTTTTTTCAAGCTGCCTTCAATTTTTTTTTCAGCGGCATTGATAACGATCGATCAACCGATTTATAAAAATAGAGTGGGGAATAGAAAGCGTCATTCAAATGCTCCCGATTCCCCACTAACTTAACGTTTTATTGTTTCAATATTTCAGTCAGTTATTTCTGGATGGTGGCATGTTTCAACGCTTCGCGCAAATTTTCGGCGCTGGGCGGGACCTTCTGAATCAGCTGTTTACCGTTTTTCATCTGGTTGCCGTCGCTGACAATACCCTGAAACAATTTTTCCTCGCTGCCATAATAACCTCTCGCCGTCTCTTCGTCGAGATTATAATAAGCCGTGGTCGACTCTTCATTCAGGGTGAGGACGGAGCCGGTCACCGAAGCGCCGGCAAAAAGACCTTCGGTGTTGGTGTAAGCCATTACCGCGGCATCCTTGGTTGACGCATTCGCCTTGGCGCCGGTTGATCCCGCGACCACCGAAGCATCGGCGCCCAGGGTGAAATCACTGCCTTTCAGGATTTCCTGCATGTTCTCTTTCTTGTTGAAAACGAGAATGAGATCGGAACTTTCCACTCCGGCCTGAGCACCCAGGCTGCCACCGGTGATGGATACGAAAACGGGCAAAGACCAATCGCCTTGATTTTTTTCAAGCAGCACACCCGTTCCGTGACGACCGCCGACCAGCAATCCGGCCTTTATCACCTCCGGAATAATGACGACCCCGGCTGCATTCTGCATTACGGATGCGGGGATAACGTCACCGGCCTTGCCGGTAACGTTCTTGAAGACCTTAGTGGCCGAGTCGACCGTGGCGATCGCCTCCTGACGATCTTCCGTGGACATCTTGCCCGTGGCGACCTGATTGCCCGTCATGGGCGCATCTTTTCCGGTAACGGCCTTCTTGTGTTGAACTTGATTAGCAGCGGGCTGAGTGTTCTTTGCCCCGGCATCCTGCTGGGCTGCCGTGGCAACGCCGGCCGAAAAAATCATCAGCGCCGCAGTCGCAACACCCGCCATTGTCGTTAAAACCCTTTTTTCCATTGGTTTACCTCCTTTTGCTTCACGGTTAGAGTAAGATAAGGTGATATACATGTCTTTCACCCGATGCTGGCAATCATATACCCGCGACTTCACGCCGCAAATGGGGGTAAACTCGTATAAAGCAGTGCAAAGGGCCTTATTTCAATCTATCTGGGATTGTGTCATCTATGACGTGTTGTAGCGGCCTTGAACATGGCGCCTACGTACAAAACACTTGACCGGATGACGTGGCTGGTTCTGGTGGATCAGCTCGGTGTGTCGTGCGGGATTTCCGGAGATTTGAGGACGAAAAAGGTGTTTGAATGGGCGATTACCATAGAGCCGGAATACCCCCTTTTCTACTACAATCTTGCCTGTGCCTGCGCGGAGATGAACGATCTGGATAGTGCCATTAAAAACCTCACGATGGCCTATAAGTTCAAAGGCAACATGATTGTCAACTGCCGAACAACTCGACCCATCTCTCAAACCGTGCGGCCTGGTCGATGCCATAGGATGTGAGTTTTTGCAGGATCTCGGCGACCGACTTTTCCCGGTCGTGGCCGGCGCCGTTTTTGGAAAAGAACTTGTCGGCGTAGCAGATGATCTGCTCCTCGATCGAGACCGGGCGCATGTCGCGGAGCGGCAGCGGCAGGTGTTGACGGCGGATGTCTTCGGGGGTGATGCCCACGCCGACATGGCGCTCGCAGACCAGGGCGTGCCGCATCAGCCCCTCGGCTTCCAGCAGGGCGCGGCCTAAAATGCCGTGACAGACATAGGGGTGGTTGCCGTAGCAGCCCAGTTGGGGCGTGTCGGTATACAGCATGCCGATATCGTGCAGCAGGGCGGCCTGGCGGATGAAGACGAGGTCCGGCCGGCGGTCGGCAACCCTTCCAGCGGCCGTCAAGGCTTTGCGCGCCACATTCTCACCATGCGCCAGCAGAATACTTTTGGCTTGCGAGCGGCCCTGGTAATGCCGGGCGATGAGAGCGGCCGGGTCCACTTAGGTGTGCCTCGCCAGCAGCAAGCCCTCGATGAACGGGTCGATGGCGCCGTCCAGCACGCTGTTAACATTGCCGCTCTCTATTTTGGTGCGGTGGTCCTTGACGAGCTGATAGGGGTGCAGGACATATGACCGGATCTGGCTGCCCCAGGCGATGTCATCCTTGCTGTCGTGGATTTCGCGCAGTTTTTCGTCCTGCTTTTCTTTCTCGGCCTGGTAGAGCCGGGCGCGCAGGACTTTCATGGCCATGTCCTTGTTGCGGTGCTGGGACTTCTCCTGCTGACATTGGACCACGATACCGGTCGGAAGATGAGTAATCCTGATGGCACTGCTGGTTTTGTTGACATGCTGGCCGCCGGCCCCGCTGGCCCTGAAGGTGTCGATCCGCAGGTCCTTGTCCTCGATGTCGATCACGATTTCATTGTCGAGCTCGGGGAAGACGAACACCGAGGCGAACGAGGTGTGGCGTTTGCCGCTGGCGTTGAAGGGTGAGATGCGAACGAGCCGGTGGACGCCGATTTCGCTCTTCAGATAGCCATAGGCGTAGGCGCCGTCGGCGGTAAAGGTCACGCTCTTGATGCCGGCTTCCTCACCCGGCTGATAGTCGATGACCTCGGCGCTGTAGCCCTTGCGTTCCACCCAGCGCAGGTACATCCGAAACAGCATCTCGGCCCAATCCTGGGCTTCGGTGCCGCCGGCGCCGGCATTGATGGACACAATCGCATTGTTGCCGTCATCATCGCCGTCGAGCATCAGGTCCAGGGAGAATTGGCGCAGGCGCGCGGCAATCGATTCGAGCTGCTTGCCCGCTTCCGCCAGTGTCTTGTCGTCGGATTCCTCGATCGCCAGGTCGAGCAGAATATCGCTTTCTTCCAAATCGTGGGACAGCCCTCGAAATCGATCGATCTGATCGGATAGCCGCGTCCGTTCTCTCAAAATACCCGTGGTGTCTTCCGGACTGTCCCAGAAACCGGGCCGGGCGATCTGGGCCTCGATTTCCCTGAAACGGTTTTCCTTGGTTTCCAGGTCAAAGATAACCTCGAAGTTGTTGGAGTTTCGCCTCGAGTTCCTTGACGGTGTGTTTCATTTCGGCTGACATGGTTGTTTACCTCCTTGAAAAGTAGATAGCATCATCACTTTTTGATGGCGCGCCAACGCGACGCCGTTAATCCGACCAGGAGAATGACGACGACGCCCAGGCAGGCGGCGGCAAAGACATCTCCGATACGGCTGTAGATCGAAACTGTCGCGATCAACGGCACCTGGCGGACCCCGGCGGCTTCCGTGAAAAGAGCTGTTTTTTCAAGGATCCGACCGGCCGGGTCCACAAACCCGCTGATGCCGGTGTTGGCGGCCCGAATCAACGTCCGCCGGTTTTCGATCGCCCGCAACACGATCATCGAAAAATGCTGGTAGGGGGCGCTGGTGCGGCCATACCAGGCATCATTGGTGATGTTGATCAGCAGATTGGCGCCATTGCGGGCCATGGTCCGGGCAATGTTCGCAAAGATGCCTTCGTAACAGATCAGAACCCCCAGCCGGCCGTGTTTCCAGGTGATGGTTTCACCGATGGCGCCGCGGCTGAAGTCCCCGACTTGCTCCACCAGCTTGCCGAGAAAAGGCAGCCAGCGCTTCAGGGGCACGTATTCGCCGAAAGGGACCAAGTGCGCCTTGTTGTATTTTCCCACGACGCCGCCCCGGGGGTCGAGCAGGTAGGCGCTGTTGTAAAAGTCCACCCGACCCGGCCCCTTTTCAAAAGACGGGCTGCCGACCAGGAAATATGTCGCCGATTGCCGCACACCCTCGCGCACCCGTTCGGTCAGGAGCGCCTCATAGCCGAAGTGAAACGGCAGGGCGGTTTCCGGCCAGACCACCAGGTCCGGACGTTGGTCCATCACGGTTCGCGACAGGCGCAGATACGTGTCGACGGTGGCCGACTGGAAAGCGGGGTCCCACTTGAGCGCCTGTTCGATGTTGCCCTGCACGAATGCCGCCCGGATCGCCGGTGCTGCGGCACTGGTCCGGTCGATTTCCCGAATCCGGTGGGCTCCGTAAAACCAGGACAAACCGTTTAAGAGAACCCCCAGCGCCAGGGCCGTCGCCGCGATCCCGCGCGTGATCGGCACACCGTTCCAATCGCGCTTCAGCAGGCCGAGCAAAAGGATGAACAGCGAGGCATTGGCCACGACAAGCAGTCCGGAAACGCCGTATACGCCGAATATATCGGAAATCTGAACCAGATGCAATTCCCGGTACTGGGAGTATCCGAGCAGTTCCCACGGGAAGCCGCTCAGAAAAAAAGACCGCAGGTATTCGAGGGCCACCCAAATGACCGGCACCAGAAAAAGAGCAAGGAGAGGGTGCGGCCGCAGACGGCTGACGAGCGCTGCAAAGCCGGCGGGAAAAAGGGCCAGGCAAGCCGCCAGCAAGGCCAGAATAGAGATCCCCACCGGCCAGGGCAGATAGCCGTACGTGCGCATGGTGTAGGCGATCCAATAGACCAGGGTCAGGAAATGGACCATGCCGGCCAGAAAACCAAGGCCGAACGCCTTGCGCCACGACAGGTTGTGTATGGCCAATAAGAGCGGGACGATCCCGAACCAGGCCAGCCAACTGAAGCCGGCATCGGGAAATGCGCCAGTGAGCAGCAGGCCGCTGCCGGCGGCCAACACCTGGCGGGTGCGGTGAGAATTCTGAATCGGCATGTCGGGCCAATTTTTAAATGATGCCAGTGCCCGGGCATCCCTTCATGGCGGGATGACGCGCCGCGGACAAAAAAAGCCCCCCGCGGGGGCTTTGCTTTTGGGTAACGAGATCTTCGAGAGATGCCGCAGTGTATCAATTCCTGAAGGGCTGTCAACAGAATTTTCCTAACCGTTCACGGGATGGTGGGTCTCGATTTTCTTGACCCACCCGGACGTCCCTGATATCTTCCGGCCCATGAACGCGTCCGGCCGGCCAGAAACATTGAGAATCGCCTGTTTCATCTCGCCGCATGGGTTCGGCCATGCCGCCCGTGCCGCGGCAACCATGGAGGCGGCCGGACGCCGTCTGGCGCCCTGCCGGTTCGAGATCTTCACGACCGTTCCCGCCTGGTTTTTCGAGGATTCGCTGTCGGTGCCCTTCCGCTGGCATCCGGTCGCCAGCGACATCGGCCTGGTTCAAAAAAACGCATTTTCGGAAGACATCGCGCACACCCTGACGCTGTTGAACGCGTTTTTGCCCTTTTCCCCGGCCGTGGTGGACGACCTGGCGCAAAAGATCCGCCGCATGGCCTGTCACCTGATTTTGTGCGATATCGCGCCGCTCGGCATCGCCGTTAGCCGCAAATGTCACCTGCCCTCGGTTCTGATCGAAAACTTCACCTGGGACCGGATTTATGCCGGCTATCGATCGGTTGCCGGCAAAATGGATCCCCACATCTCCTATCTGCGGCAGGTGTTCGATGCCGCCGATCACCATATTCAGACCGAACCGGTCTGCTTCCGGGATGCGGTCGATCTGACCGTCGGACCGGTCAGCCGCGGCTTCAGAACGAGCGGCTCGGAAATCAGGCGCCGGCTGGGCGTTCCCCTCACGGCGAAAATCGTCCTGGTCACCACCGGGGGGATACCGGAGCGGCACGGGTTCCTGGATCAACTGAAAAAATTCGTCGGCACCACCTTCATTTTACCGGGCAGCAGCAGCGCCCCCGAAACGCGCGACAATCTTGTGTTGCTGCCTCACCGGTCCGTTTTTTTTCATCCCGACCTGGTCAATGCCAGCGACGCGGTCGTCGGCAAGGTCGGCTACAGCACCATTGCCGAAACCTACGCGGCGGGCGTGCCGTTCGGGCACGTGGCCCGCGACCCCTATCCGGAATCCCCGGGGCTCATCGATTTCATCACCAGGCATATGCCGGGCATCGCCATTTCGGAAGCGGATTTCAGCCGCGGCCGCTGGCTGGAGATCCTGCCCAAGCTCCTCGAGCTGCCCCGCACGCCGCGCGCCGAAACCAACGGGTCCGAGCAGATCGCCGCCTACCTTGGCCGAGTCCTCGAATCGCGGGGTTTGAAGCCGGCGGCCGCCCCTCAAAAACCGGGTGCCACGTCCGGAACCGGGGGAGAAAAACAGTGAGAATCGTTTTGACCAACGACGATGGCATCGACATGCCCGGACTCGAAGCGCTTTACCGGATTGCCGGGGCGCATGGCGATGCGATGATCGTGGCCCCGGATGCGGCTCAATCCGGGGTCGGCCACCGCGTGACGACCCGCACACCGATTCCGGTCGCGCGGTTGGGTGACCACCGCTATCGCGTCGGCGGCACGCCCGTGGATTGCGTGCGGCTGGCCTTGAAGGTTTTTGCGCCGGATGCCGGTTGGATCATCGCCGGCATCAATCCCGGGGCCAATCTCGGGTCCGACATCTACCAGTCGGGCACGGTGGCGGCGGCCCGTGAAGCCGCCATATTGGGCTGCCGGTCCATGGCGGTGTCGCAGTACATCGCGCGCGATTGTCCGATCGACTGGGATCTGACCGGCCGCCTGGCGGCGCGGATCATTCGCCTGCTCATGCAGCAAGAGCTTCCCGCCGGCTGCTACTGGAACATCAATCTTCCTCACCCCCTGGCGGCGCACGCCGCCGTGCCCCACCGCTTCTGCCCACCGGACACCAACCCCCACCAATACGGTTTCCGGCCAGAAGATGGGCAATATCACTATGAAGGCACGATCCATGAGCGTCCGCGCGATCCGGGCCGGGATGTGGCGGTGTGCTTTGGGGGTGAGGTGTCGATAACACGCCTGTCATTGTAATATAGAAGCATTCTTGAAAATGGCAAGAGCCGGTATTCATTCGTTCATATTGGTGGATCTTGATACTGCCGAATGCGCTTATTCTCTGATGCGCAGCTGGTTTGCTATTCCGCAAAATGATGATGTTGCTCTTCCGCCTCAGTGTATCTTCAGGGTAGCTGTAAGAGAGGTGGAATTCTGGATCATCGCCGATCACGAGCTTTTTTTTATCGATTCGACTATATCCTGTCCAACCGGAAAACTTCCTGTTTTTCACGGAATCGCTTAAGACATATCATCAGCACTTATTATTGAGGACCCGGACCACCCCTATCGCCACGGTAATGCGTAGGCTCTTAATCTGAGGGTGCGGTGAGGTTCAAACGGCGGCATCGTCGCCATGGTCATTTGTTCCAGAATCGATACAAGTCCATATCTTGAAGCTTATATTCTCAGTAGGCGTTGTAAGGCCGTACGACCGATGCCTTGTTCTCACGAGCCGCATACTCGTCGGCCTGTTTCTGGGCCAGTTCGATCGAGGCGAAATCACCAATGCGCACGGTGTACCAGACCCGTTCCCGAGGGTCTTTTACGGCGGTGATGCTGGGCGTGTAACCTTTGCGGGCCAACTGATCGACCCGCCGCTGTGCATTTTCTTCCACCAGAAAAGCCCCCACCTGGACCGAATAGGTCAAATCGGCGGCTGACCCGGAATCGGCGTCAGTGGTGGGCGCGACCTGGTCCAGATTATGCTGGAGGCGCATGGAATCGAGCACGGCCAGCAATTGATCCTGGTCCGGCGCCGCTTCTTTTTTTTCACCCGCCGCCTCTGATCGCGCCTTGTCCACGCCGGCAGTTTCGGCCGGAACCGGCGTCGGCGGTGGCCGAAATGGCTGTGGGGGGGCCAGGGCGTCTGTCATTGGCTCTGAGACTGCGGGCTGGGTTTGGGTCACCGCGCTCCGGGTGCGGGATGCGGGCTGACTCAACCAGTAGGCCGCCGCCAGCGCCATCAGCATCAGAAGTACCGTACCGCAAAAAAACGGCAGGTAGCGGCGCGGCACCGCCGGCCACAACTGGCGCGGATCCTTTTGCCGGGGCGCCAACGCGGTCTTGGACGTCTTTTCACCGATGGTCCTTTCCCTGCTCTTGGCGGCCAGGGTCAGGATGCGGTCGCAGGCGGAATTAATCTGGCGCGGAATTCCCCGGGCGTGCTTGTAAACCGTTCGCAGGGCCGCCTGATCGAATCTGACGGGCGGCCCCGCCGAGGATATCGAGATGCGGTGCTGGATATAGGCGGCGGTTTCTTCGCCATCGAGCGGGTTGATGAAGTAATTGACCGAGACCCGTTGGCCGATTTGCCGCAATGCGGGTGTGGTCAGCATCTCGGAGAGCGTCGGCCGGCCGATCAAAATGATTTGAAGGAGCTTGTCGCGGGTGGTTTCCAGATTCGACAGCAGGCGGACCTGCTCCAGGGCCTCGTTGGAGAGCAAGTGGGCGTCGTCGATAAACAAGGCCACCTTCTTATCGGCCCGTTTTTTTGCGATTAAGTAGTCATTGAGGCCGTCCGTCAGGTCCTTGATCGTGCCGAGGTCCGACCGGAGCTTGTAGGCGGCGTTGATGTTTTCCAGCAGCTGCAGCGGGCTGAAACCGGATGAGGCCGTAATATAGGCCGCGACGGCACCCTGGGGCAGACGCTTGACGAAAGAGCGGCACACCGTGGTTTTTCCGACGCCGCTGTCGCCGGTAATCACGGTGAAGCCCTCGCCTTCCAGAACGGCATAGGTCAGGTGGGCGAGGGCTTCCTCGTGGTGACGACCCAGGAAAAGTCGTTCGGGGTCGGCGGGATGTCTGAATGGATGTTTAGTAAAGCCGTAGAGCTGTCTGTACATGCGGCGCTGGTTCTGATAGGGGTAAAGCGTGATTGCTGATTTCTGACGGACCTGCGGCAGTCTAAAATTTTTCTCTGCCCTTTGCAAGCACCCACCCTGCAGCAACAGCGGCGTGGTGGTCCCGGCACCGCCGACTAAATTAGGGTGATCCATCCAGCCGATCGAGAAATTCTCTGAACCACGGCGGGTTGAAGATGATGACATAGGCGAGGAAAACGGCCGTCAGCGGCAGGAAAAAAACCACCAGGTCGATCAGCAGGATAGCGGCGGCAATAAGAATTCGAGTGGTCAGACGCATAAGTGTCCATCCAAGCCCGTTAAGCCAGTTGTGCCCGTTGAGCCTGGTCGACGGATCCAACGGACCCAAAACCCCCTAAACCCAATAAACTCAATAAACCCAACAAACCCAAAAAACCCAACAAAGGATGGTGTCCATGGGAAAAAAAATAATGATGGCGGTCGACGATTCCCTGCATTCAAAGAATGCGGTTCGCTATGTCTCCCGATTGTCGGGCCGGATAGAGGGCCTTGCCTATGTTCTCTTCACCGCCCAGCCGATGATATCGCAGTTTCTGGTCGATGAGGCCCGCAAAAAGGTCGCCAGCCAGAAGGAACTAAAGGCGGTCATGGAAAGAAACGCCGCGACGGCCATGGATCTGCTCGAAAGTTACCGGGCATCAATGGTTGAGCTGGGGGTCGACAACTCCCGTATTCAGCTCGTGACCCAGCCCCGCAAGCTCGACATCGCCAAGGATACCATTGAATACGCCCAGCAGGGCCGGTTCGATGCACTGGTCATCGGACGGCGCGGGATCTCGGGCCTGCAGGAGATGTTCATGGGCAGCGTTTCTTCCAATATTGCCCAGAATTCAAAAGTGATACCGGTCTGGATCGTCGGCGGCGACATCACTCCGTCAAGGTTCCTGGTGGCGGTCGACGGTTCCGAATACAGCCTGCGGGCGATCGACCACCTGGCGTTCACGCTGAGCGCCGGCGCCGATGTCACCCTGACATTTCTGCACGTCAGGCCCAAACTCAAGGACTACTGCGCGATCGATTTCGAGGCCACCCAAGCCGAAGTGCTCGAGGACTTGATACGAAACAGTGACAAGGCCTGCATCGACAACTTCTATGCCCATGCCCTGACGAAGCTCAAGGAATTCGGAATCGGGGAGGATCGTATCCAGACCAAGACGGTCGCCGGATCCAAAAACATCGGCGGCGCCATCCTGAAAGAGATGAAATCAGGAAATTTCGATACAGTCGTCATGGGACGCAGCGGCGCCAATAAAAGCTTTTTTACGGGCAGTGTCACCAACACGGTGCTGAACAAAATCTCGAAAGGTGTCGTCTGGCTGGTCCCCTAGTCGACTCCTACGGCACGGTCTTCTGCCATTCCGTGGCGAAGATTCCGGCAATCCGATTTACCTGTCCGGCATCGATATTCAGCGCCTTGGCTACTTCGAGATAGAGACTCTTGCGGTCATTGTTCTCGGCGGCCACTAAATTGCGGAGCGTGCCTTTGTCCCGCACGCTCAGACTGTCGGTCGCGGCGATGGACACGTAGCCGTCGCCGCCTTCTTTAAGGACCCCGGCGGCGAACCAGGGCTTGAGCTGGGAATAACGGGCTTTCATCCGGGTTTTCAACTCCCGAATGGCGGGATTCGACACCGTTGTGATGTCTTCGGCCCAGGCGGTCGACACCCGCCAGGCGAAAACGGAGCGATCCCATCGGTATCCTTGCGGCCGTTGTTCGGGTGCCGGAGATCCCTCGGGTTGCGGCTGCGGCCCACGGATGTCTTCCACGATTTCGCCGGCCACCGATTCGACTTTTTCGGCCGGAAAATAAATGTTGATCGTCACACAGGCGCCGATCAGGAGAATAGCGACAAAAAACACCGCCCGATATACCCGGAAGGCTGAGGTCATGCACACCTCCTTGTTTTAGGGGATCACCGGGCCGCCGCCCGATTTCGATATGCGTTGTATCCGTTTGACCATGTCTTTGAAACTGATTCGATTTTCGGGATTCAAATTTACTACATCGACCCCGGAAAAACCACTCTTTTTCACCAGATATTCCCGGCCGTCCTGTTCGATCGTCCCGTTGATCCGGAAAACATCGTTTTCCAGCGATGCGGCGACTCCGATCTTCCAATAGGAGAATTCCCGGAAGAACGTCGCAAAGGACCCGGCCAGGCCCGCGAAAGGACTGCCCCCGCCGCCGAGGCTGGTGATGCTTTCCACGGCGCGAATGTTGATTTTCTGCTCGACGCCTTTCGTCGGCACCGTTTCCAGCCGCAGGTCGAACTTTTGGGGCTGCCCGCTGACGATTTCAACGTTCGCCACGCTGCCGCGCAGGATGCCCTGGATTTTGCCGAAGGCGGTTCCCGCCGTCATTTGACCCAGATCAAGATCGTCGATGCGACTGTCGAAAAAAAGCACGGGCACGGAGGTCAACGGATTCAAAATACCCGGATCGCTGATCTCGATGCGGCCGCCGAAAATATCGACGGACAACGTTCCGCGGCTGGTGAGGCGGTCGTTTTCCAGCCGGACGTCCGCGAGCCGGCCCGACAGAATGCCTCCGGCCGACGGGGGCCAGATATCGCTTAACCAGTCATCGAGCCGAACCCCGGATACGGACAGATGGGTATCGATTCTGGCACCTTCGTGAAACAAGTTGGTGAGGGTCACGGGACCGACCGCGACCCGGCCCGAGAAAAACGCGAGGGCCGGGGGCTGTCGCAGCGCCAGGCGGTTGGGGCCGACGTCAAAATCAAGGGCCAGCGGCTGCTCATCCAGGAAGGGAAGCCGCAATTTATCGATGGTCATGTGCCCGGAGAGAGATGGGGGAGCCACGGCTTCCGGCAGCGACTGGTACCAGAACGGCAGATCCAGGTCGATACCGGCCAAGGAAAAAGCGCCGGCATTCGTGTCGACATGACCCTGCCGCCAGTAAGCCCGCCCTTTGACGCGCATCGAACGCCGGTTGCCGGTCAAGTCGGCCGCGCCCCCGATCCGGCCCTCGATCTGGGCCTCATACAAGGCCGGCCGGTCGTACCGGAAAGGGTCGGCGACCAGCAACCGGTAAAGCGGCCCGGCGTTCGTTGCGGGCACATCCACATGCAAATCGATTTGCGGGCCGCCGGGCGCCGATGTCACAGAGCCGGAAAGTGTCCCGGCCATCAGGTTCGCCAGGGAGGCTTCCAGTCGTTCGATGGTCAAAAGGCCCTCATCAGCTTTTATTGTCAACCGCCCGGAGGCGTCAAACGGCGTCGCGGCCAGATCGAGATAATGTTTGCCCCACAGGACTTCTCCGGCGCTTGTTGACAGGCGTATTTCCGCCCGGACACTATCCGCGCTGCCGCCGAAGCGGGCGCTGGTTTCAAGCTCTGCCGCCATTTTTTCGCCAAACCGGCGCTGGTCCGGGTCGCTGAAATGAAGATCCGTCAATGCCACGCGGCAGTTCAGCGTACCGCCGCCGGCCCGCCAGTCGAGATCACAATCGAGCGCATCCTGCGCGCCGAAGCGCCAGTTGGCCGGCAGAAAGCCCCAGGCCGCCGCCGTTTGCAGCAGCGCGCTGTCGCGGCCGCTAAGGCTCAGAAGCACTTGATCGCCGGTGCGGCTCAACGACCCTGTCAGGCGGGTCAGAGTGGAGCTGGAAAAAGCGATACGGGGCAAGGACAGCTTACCGCCTTGCAGGTCAATTTGCCCGCGATCCAATTCGAGCCGGGCCTCTGTCAACTGCCGTGGACCGGCGGAGAGCCGGGCCCCCGACCCACGGGTGTGCAGGCTGATATCCAGCAAGGGAAAATGGCCGGATGCCGTCAAGTGCGGCCGGAATCCCGTCAGGGCCGCAACGGGGGTGGCGAGCGCCATGTCGTCGGCGTCCAGGTCGATCTGCAGCAATGGGTCGACGAGATTGCCATTGACCTGCACGCTGCCGGACACGACCGCCTGCAGGCGGGCACCGGTGGTGACATAGGTGACCGGAACGCTTGGGAGCATCAGATTCAGGCGTCCCTGCCAATCCGCGCCTTTTCCGGCCAGCGGGCCCTCGATATGGCCGGTCAGGCCGACGGGTCCGGAGATGGCCAAGGGCATCGGCCGGCTGCCGGTCACGGCCGCATACCCGGTGCCCATCCGATCGGGATCGAGGCGGCCCCGGTCGAGGTTGAGCTGCAATCGGTAAGGACCGGCGGTTTCGAGGCGGGCGGTGCCGGCCGCCTCCATTAAACCGGTGGCCGCGAGCGACCACCCGGACAGCTCGAGCACCTTCTCCGCCACCCGATAAGCGCCCTGGCCCGAAATCGTCAAGGGCGTTGAGGGGGGCGCATCGGTTTGTGCCGTTTTGGGGAAGGTGATGTTTCCGGTCAGGTTTATTTCCGGCAGGCCGACGTCTCCGTGCTCCGGCCGGACCACCAGCCGGAGTGCGGCCGCGATGTCCTCGGCGTCAAACGACGCTCCGGTAATCCGGCCGCCGGAAAGCACCAACTCGCCGGCCCTTGGAGCGTTTTGCGTGGGTGGATCGAGGTGGAGGCGGCCCTCGGCCGCCGCACCGATCATATCGGCGCCGATCCGTGATTCCAGCAACTGCCCGTGCGCATCGATGCCGCCGGTCGGGCTCGATGCCAGGTGAAGGTCGGCGAATACCACTTCCATGTCTTCGCCGATAACGGTTAATCGGCCATTTTCAGCTTCTATTGAAGACCAGTTTATGTCCGATGCCAACAGGTACCCGGCCAGTTTGCGGGCCAAGCGGGCTGGGAGCGAGGGGGCAGTGGAACCCGAGAAGGGGATCGGCAACCGGGCATCGGGGGTTATCCGTAGCGAAAAATCCTCGATCCGCAGGTGATCGACGACGAGCGTGCGCCGGCCGAAAGGGCCGCTCAGGCGGGCATCGAGCGCCAGAAATCCGAGGTGCAAGCCCAGCTGATTTTCACCAGTCGCCGGGCGCGCATCGATGTCGCGCATCCGCAGGTGCAGCGGGTCGACACCATAGGACAGTTCCCCGATGGTGACCGCCACGCCGGCCAGACGCTGAAACTGCTCGGCCGCAAAGGACTTGAGGCTGGAAGGGTGTCGGTAAACATATCCGACCGCCAGTGTCAGCGCAATCAGGCCGGCGCCGAAAAAGCCGAGAATCGCGATCAGCAGGCTCCGGATGGCGTCGTGGCGCGGTGATCGGGTTTTGACAGAGTTCAACGGGGTATCTCCGGAATATCGCGTATCGACCAGGCGATGATAAAGAGTTGCTGAAGTCCCTTGCGGTTGGAGTGATCCCAGAACATCTGAGATAACGTTATCAAGCCATTGGAATATTGGAAACACGAAAAACAGGGCAAACACTTCCGGACCAAAAGTTTTTTCCATGCGACGCCGACAGCTTCCTGCCCGATCCGCCGCTTGACAAAAATTGCCGGAGCTGTGTAAGTGAAAGTCATTAATTTCAGGGAATTCGAATATGAAAATCAACTTGGGGACGGCGGTTTACTAAAAGGTGCGGTCATGTCGAAGCGATTGAAGGGTCAGTCGGCGGTTGTCACCGGGGCCGGGCAGGGGATTGGCCGCGCGATCGTCAACAGCTTTGCGCGCGAGGGCTGCCGCGTATGGGCCACCAGTCGGAGTCTCGAACCGCTGGCGTCCATCGAACAGGTGCCGCTGGTGCGGATAGAACAGCTCGACGTCACCCGTCCGGAGGCCGTCGCCGCGGCGGCCGGGAAAATCGGGGCCGTCGACATCCTGGTCAATTGCGCCGGATACGTGGCGTCCGGCACGATTCTCGACTGCGCCCCCGCTGAGCTGGAGCGTTCCCTCGATGTCAATTTGAAGGGCGCCTATTACATGACCCGTGCGTTTTTACCGGGAATGTGCGAACGGGGTGCCGGCGTGATCATCAACATCGCCTCGGTGCTCTCGAGTGTCACCAGCGCCCCCGGCCGCTTTGCCTACACCGCCACCAAGGCCGCGCTGATCGGGCTGACCAAGTCGGTCGCCGTCGATTTTGCCGATCGGGGCATCCGGGCCAACGCCCTTTGCCCCGGAACCATCCAGACGCCGGGGCTGGAGTCGCGGATCGCCGCCAGTAAAGATCCCGATGCCACGCGGGCGGCTTTTGTCGCGCGACATAAACTGGGGCGTCTGGGAACGGTTTCCGAGGTGGCCGAGGCCTGTGTGTTTCTGGCCTCCGCCGATGGCGGTTTCGTGACCGGGCAGACGCTGATCGTGGACGGCGGTATGACCCTGTGACCAGCCGCTGTCCCGTTCGGCATCGTTTCCGCGGGGGGACAGTCGCCCGGGGTTCGATTTCCAGGCCATACCGCTTCATTTCGATGGGGACGACGGAGCCGCCATGCCCGCGAGCATTCTCGCCAAGCACGGAACCGACATCGATTCACGCTTCCGGTCGCTGCTGCAGAAAGCGGTGCGGCGCGGCAACCTCGAGCTGGTCTATACCACCAGCGCTCTTATTCAGAGCCTGAGCTTCCGGGAAAAGAACTGGTTTCGAAACCGGGCCGCGATCATCACCTTCGCGGAGTGCTGGCCCCTGGGGGCCGAGCTGCTGTTCAACAAGAGTTTCCACAGCAAGGCGGCGGTCCTGATCAAGGTGGCGTGCTCGGTCAAGGCCCGGGATGCCACCGGCCTCGGGTATCTGGCCTACCGCCTCTTCGAAGGCGACCGGTCGGTGCTCGATGGGACTCCGGAGGACCGTCACATCAAAATCATCGCCGACGCCATCCGCCGTCCGGACGATTTCTGGCAATGGCTGGGACGCGAGACGGCCGATGGTGATCGCGGCCATCTGTTGGCCAACGCGATGACCTTCAAAAGTGCGGGCCGCCCTCGGGACCGGGCCGTGATCCAGGCGGCAGCCTACCTGGCGGCTGCCGGAGAGCTGCCTGACATCGGGGCGGCGGCGGAAGATGACAAACCGTTTCCGTACTGGATCGTCTTCGACCGGCACACGCCGCAAGGCCAACGCGTCCTCAACGATTTGGCCAGAGACCTGCACGTCGGCCTGAAGCAGCTCGAATGGACACTTTTTTATTTCGAGGGCGGCCGGGCCAATGCCTCTGCCCCCTCCCGCTGGTGGGACCGCAACTGTTCCTGGCGGTTTTTTCGCCTCGGACTGCCGGTGGAGGAAGCGCACCTGCTGTGGGAGCCGATCAGGCCCCAGATAATTCAGGCCCTGGCGGAAGACAGCCGCTGGTTGCACCACGAAATCTACACCTGGAAGCTCGCCAACCGGGAGTTGATTGAAACATTGAAGAAACAAATCGAGCTGTTCACCACGCATTTCGAAACCGGGCTAATCGATCAGCTCGAATTGTTTTGACGTCAGCGTTCACAGGATACCGCATCGGCGGAGTTGTCGGGCGGACTATCACTGCGCAAAAATACCTGATAAACTGAGCCCGATAAAACTAAGGACTCTTATCAGATTCCGCCATGGTGTCGGCGGGCGCGACCAGGCGGACGGCAGTTTCGGAGGCCGCTCACAAAATCGATCCGTTGCCAGGGCCGGCGCCCGCACGGATCCGGTGCCGGTAAGACACGCGATGTATAGCAAATTCTTTTCGTTTCGCGAAAAACCCTTCAAGCTCGTTCCCAATCCCGAGTATTACTACGTGAGCCGCAGCCATGAGGAGGCGATGGCGCACTTGAAATACGCCATTTCCGAGGGGGAAGGGTTCGTCGAGATTACCGGCGAGGTCGGCACCGGAAAAACCACTCTTTGCCGCGTCTTTCTCGATACCCTCGACGAAGATACCGAGGTGGCCTACATTTTCAACCCCCGGCTGGGTCCCACCCAGCTGCTCAGGGCGATTGCCGACGAGCTGGGAGTCGCCTGCCGTGCGGATGATACCAAACTGCTGATCGATGCCCTGAACCGCTACCTGATCGATATGAAGAGCGCGGGGAAAAAGGTCGTGCTGCTGGTGGATGAAGCCCAGAATCTGACCCGCGACGTCATGGAGCAGCTGCGGCTCCTCTCCAACCTGGAGACCAGCCGCTCCAAAATGTTGCAGATCATCCTGGTCGGCCAGCCGGAACTCGGGGAATTGCTCGATTCCTACGACCTGCGGCAGCTGGCGCAACGGATTACGCTCAGCTGCCACCTGTCACCGCTGAGTTTCAGAGAAATCCGGGAATACGTCGAGCACCGCCTCCAAGTCGCTTCGAAAAAAGCGCCGGTCGTTTTCACCTATTCGGCTTACCGGCTCGTCGCCCGCTATTCAAGAGGAATTCCGCGTCTGATCAACATCGCCTGCGACCGGGCCCTGCTGACCGCCTTCGGCCGCAACCAGAAGAAGGTCACCGGCGCTGTCGTGCGCGCCGCCATCTGCGAGCTGTCAGCTCGCGGTAAAAGGCGCCGCCGGTGGCGTGGGCTCAATAAAACGGCGGTCGTTCTGGCGGCGGTGCTGTGCGTTGCGGCACTCCTGTTCTGGTGGGGGTATCGGACTTATTTTACCGGTCCCGCCAAATCGGCCGCCAAGGGCCGCGCGGACCTCGGAGTGCAGGCACCGCCACCGACAGTTCCCCTGGCGGTGCCGCCCTCTTCCGCTTCCCCGGCGCCGGTCGGTACGTTAACCGATGCCGGCACCGAATTTTCGAAATTCATTCAGGACATGGATGTCCGATCGGCGCGGCACCTGGCCCTTCAAAACGTTCTGGATCGCTGGAAGGTCCCCTCCGGGATCGCGCCGGCGCTTGACGGGCAAACCGACACCGCGGTCTTTTTCGAAACGGTCGCCCGGCAAAGCGGGCTGGAAGCGCTGTCGATCGATTGCCGCCTGGATATGCTCAAAAAATTGAATCTGCCGGCCATCGTTCCCCTGAAACCGCCCGGCGGATCGCTATCCGGTTTTCTGACCGTCCTCGGGATCGAGGGCGATCGGATAACCCTGGGTCGGGCGCGGCGCGGCGCAACGATCACGGTGCCCGAGAGTGTCCTTCAGCCCTACTGCGCTGAAGGGGCCTATGTTTTTTGGAGGGATTTTTTGTCTGCCGCCGGCCGGGCATCGAACGGGTCGCCGGACGATGCGGTTGTCACTTTAAAGACGCTGCTAAACGAGACCGGATACCCGCAGCCCGTCAACGAGCCGTTTTACGATGCGCAGGCCCAGGCAGCGGTTGAGCGGATTCAACAAAAATACGGCCTCGAACCCGACGGCATTGTCGGACCACTGACAAAAATAGTGTTGTTCAACGAAAACCCGCGCCTGGATATCCCGCACATCCGGCACGATTGAGTGACACAAGGGGCATCTGACGTCCGCTTTGACGGAGCCTCTTATCCGCCGAAATCCTGTCGCCGCGTGTGATGTGAACCTGTTTTTGCGAGGAATGTAAGATTGTGAGTTCCATTTTAAAAGCCCTGAAAAAACTCGAAGATGAAAACCCTCCCCAGGGTCGATCGGTCATCTGGCCCTCCGGCTCCGGGCCCCGTGTCCCCATTCGCCGCTTGGACGTCTCCTCCGGGTGGCTGGCCGTGTTGGGCTGGGGCCTGCTGGCGGCGGTGGTGCTGTTCGCGGCCGGCGGTCTCTATCTTTTCCTGTCACCGACGCCGGAAGGTGACGAACGGCCGGCTGAAATGGTTGCCCGGCCGGTAGTCAAACCGATTCAGGAGCCAACGCCGGCCGACCTTGCGGTCCTGCCGCCAACCCCGCCACCGGCGCCGCCGGCAAGAAAGGAAGACACTCCGCCGATCGCCCCGCCGGTGGAAAAGGCTGGGCCCACCCCTAAAGACGCCCCGGCGGCGACCCAAAAAACTTTGCCGTCACCCAAGGCATCGGTGCCGGCCGCCAAGCGGGTTTCCACCGAACCCCGCAAGCCACCACCGCCGCGCCCACCGGCCGCCGCACCCGATCGCGCCGCGCCGGCCGACCTGCCGGTTTTGACCACAGATCTGAAGCTTCAGGCGGTATCGTGGGCCTCTGCACCCGGTGATCGCCTGGCGGTGATCAATGGCAGCATCATGCGTGAGGGCACGACACTCGACGGCTATCTCATCATGCGGATCGATCGCGACGAGGTGGTGGTCCGCAAGGCCGGCGAAGAATGGAAACTGGTCTTTAAACTGAAGTAAGGGCTCAAGGTCCGAGGTTTCGGCGGCGGCGATTGAGACATTTGATGTGTGACAGGGCTATAATTAATTTTTTTGGCGGACGAAACGGGACAGCTGTAGCATGAAAGTCATTTTATTGATGGCGTTGACGGTAGACGGCATGATCGCGCGCGACTCGGATCACTTTCCGGATTGGACGGGACGCGAAGACAAGCGTTTGTTCAAGGAAATCACGCTGGAGGCCGGGGTCCTGATCATGGGATCGAAGACGTACGATACGATTGGAAGACCGTTGCCGGGCCGCAAAAATGTCGTCCTGAGCCGCAACAAGGCCAGGGTTTCCCAACACGAGGACCTGGTCTTCACCGATAAGCCGCCTGGGGAAGTGCTGGCCGATCTCGAAAAGCAGGGTTTCACGGCGGCCGTGCTGGCCGGCGGGGCTCAAGTCAACACGCTCTTTGCGCGGGCAGACCTGATCGACGAGCTTTACCTGACCTACGTGCCGCAGGTTTTCGGTACGGGCCTGACCCTGTTTTGCGATTCGATGTCCCTGCCGCTCGCGCTGATCGACTTCAAACCCTTGGGGACCGGGCAGATATTTGCCAGGTATCGTGTAATCCGGGACGCCCTGGCTTAAAAGCGCCTGCGGTGTTCTAAGCTAACGTTGGTGTGTCAGTTGGGTCAGTTAGGTCGGTTGAGTCAGTTGGGTCAGTTAGGTCAGTTGAGTCAGTTAAGTCAGTTGGTCAGTTAAAGGAGTCATCGGTTTTACATCAAAGCGGCCATAATTCTATAAGGTGACGCGCCGGAGCCCGAATGGGCGGGTGCGCAGAGCGGTTGACCATGTCGTAGGGGCGAAAAATCTTTCGCCCCGGGGTCTTGGGGCGGACCCTTTTTCGATGTTCAGGGTTCGATGTTCGTTGTTCGACGTTCGAAACTCATTTTTGCGTTAAACAACCTTGGCCCTTCGGACCACCACGGTGCATGAAAATTCTATTTATCCTATAATCAGACAGAAAGGAAAACGAAACATGCCGACAACCACCGTTCGATGGGTCACCGGCCAACAATTCGTGGGGATGGATTCGAACCACCACGCGGTGGTGTTATCCGGTGAAAACGATCCAAATGGTATCAGGCCTTCCCAGATGCTGCTGGTGGCCCTGTCTTCCTGCACGGCCGTGGACGTGGTCGATATCCTGGCCAAGAAACGCAAACCGCTCAGCCGGCTGGAGATCATCGCCACCGGTGAGCAGGATGCCGATCCACCCTGGGCCTACCGCAAAATACATCTCAAATATCGCCTCGCCGGCCGGGACCTGACGGAAAAAGCCGTTCAGCAGGCGATACAGCTTTCGGAAGAAAAATATTGTTCGGTGGCGGCGACGGTGCGCGGCGTGGCCGACATTACCACCGAATATGAGATTCTGCCCTTTGATGGGCAATAAACGGCATCCGAGCGCGTCATCAGCCGGCAACCCGTTGGCGGCATGCCCCGGTCATCCTGTATGAAACGACATTCAGCGGCCCGAAAGGATCGGACGGCTTTAATAACGGCAAACGGTTTTTCCGTACCGGGAGGGGTGTATCTATGTCAGGTCAACCGGCGGGTTTCCTGCGGGGCCTGCTGCGGGTTGTACAACGTGGCCGATGCCGCTTACGAAACGCTGGCGGCGATGCTGAACGAGAGAACGAAGGATTTCGCGCACGTCCCGCGCCAGGCGGATGCCATTGCGGCATTCGGTCAACTCGGCCAGTTGCGCAGCGGGGCCGGGCCCTATTCCGAATTTCATCACTGCCCCTTCGTGGGGCTGATCGGAGAAGATCGCCGGCGGGTCGGCTGCCTGCTTCATCCCCACGCCGACGGAAACCGGGGTGTCGACTATCGCGGCATGAGTTACTACGGCGGCATGGCCTGTCGGCTTTATTTCTGTCCGGCGCATAACCGGCTCTCGCCGGTGATAAAGATGGTCGTGCGAGAGTCCGCGGCCAACTGGTATGACTATGGACTGGTCATCACCGAGTCCGGCCTACTGCATGAATTTTTCACGATTCTGGAAAATCGGCTGGGGTCACCGCTGAGAGTGACGGATATAACGGGCTGCAAGCAATGCCGACAGATGATGGCACGCGTCCTGCGGCTGAAAATCGACTGGCCGTTTCGCCGTCGCCCGGACCCGGGCATCTGCCACTATATGTTCGACGATCGCCTGTACCCCAAACCCGCCTTGGGCTACCCGTCACCGACGGCCGCGCCGTCGGCTTACCACGCGCTGTTAGAGGAGCTGCGGTCCGCTTTTGAAACCCGCTCCGACCTCGAACTGGCCGAGAAACTGCTGGCGGATCTGATCGACACCTTGACTGAAAAAATCCTGCGGAACCGCCATGCACGGGCGTGTCACTCTGGAGAGGCGCTTAACAATTCCGCCAGCCGCCGGTATTCGTCATCCGTGCCGTCATAGTCAAAACTCGATTCGGCGGCAGTGACCGGGATGATTTTCAAGCGCCCGCCAAAGAAGGCCGAGGTGATGTTCTCGACCTCCTTCACACTCAAATCCTTCTTGATGAAATGCTTCGAATAAATATTCTCGTAGCCCAGGTGACGCGTTATCCTGAACAGTTTCAACTGCACGTTGGGATGCAGGCACTTGCGCAGGTTGTAGGCCGTATTGGCCGTGTTGATGTCGAATCCATGCGGGTCGGCGTACACCAGGGACGATAGCCGGAATCCATGGCGGCCGAAAGCGTCCGTGTGGGAAGGCAACTGAAAATCGGAATCGTTTATCAGCTTCAAGGGGTAACGGCCGAACCGGTCGACATGGCCTTCCACCAGGACCGCCGGCAGGGTGATCGCGCACGCGGCGGCGTAGGTCTGCGCCAGATCGAGAAAGGAATTGATGAAGAGCTGGGAGGTCAATGGCGAATCCGAGGCCACGAAAAGGGCGTGGCGGCGTTTTTCGCAGGCCGCGCTGGCGGCGTAGCCCTTGATCATGTTGCCGGCGATGGAACGGTATTTGACCTTGCGGGTCCGGATCTGAAAGCGCTTGAGAACCTCGGATGCTATCCGGCTGTTTTGGTTGACGATGGTGAAAGGGGTCGCCTGCCGGCCCAGATAATCGCCGAGGCGCTGCTCCAGCAGCATCTGGTGGCCGACGATGACGATGTCGCCGATGCGATCGTTGGTGAACAGTTTTTCAAGTGAAAACTGGATCAGCGGCTTGCTGACCGGCTGACCGTCTGCGAGCGTCCGGAACTCCCGCAGGGGCTTATAGCCGGTTTCGATAAACTTTTCGCCGTAATGTTCGGCCACGATTTTGGCGTATTTTTTAACGGCCCACTTATTGTTGTAGCCGGCCATGACGATCGCACTGATCTTTTCCATCGGCGTGAGCATCTTTCGATACGGGGTTGGGGAAGGACACCAAGGTGTTGGCGCTCCCTATTTGCCATAATTCAATCGTTAAGAAAAGAAAGAATGGAAAAGGGTCTTGATAATCGAACGCCCGGCCGGTAGTGTCTTTTTCGAGAAAACAGCGGGCAACCGCCGATCAATTTTTCAGACCCTGCCAGGGCTGTCCAATAACCATCCAGTGGTCATGCGGGCAGCGGTGAACAGGGCCAAAGGGGGACAGATGACGGAAACCACCGTTCCAACCCGCGATGGCGCAATGGCCTTGCTGCGGGAGTACAACAAGAGTGAGAGCCTGATAAAGCACGCGCTGTGCGTGGAAGGCGTCATGCGCTTCATGGCCCGCAAGCGCGGTGCGGACGAGGAAAAATGGGGCATCGTGGGGCTGGTCCACGATTTGGATTATGACATGTACCCCGACCAGCACTGCCGCAAAACCGAGGAGATCCTGAAGGAGCGCAACTGGCCGCCGGAATACATCCGCGCCGTGGTCAGCCACGGGTGGGGAATCTGCACGGATGTGGCACCGCAGACCGAACTGGAAAAAACCCTCTATGCCGTTGACGAACTGACCGGTTTGGTCGTGACGACCGCCCTCGTTCGCCCCTCCCGCAGCGTGATGGACCTCACGGCAAAATCCGTTAGAAAAAAGTGGAAGGACAAGCGCTTTGCGGCCGGTGTGGACCGCTCGATCATAGAAAATGGCGCCCGCATGCTCGGTCTCGAACTGAACGAACTGATAACCGACACCATCCTGGGCATGCGCGAAGTGGCTGAAAATGTGGGACTAAAAGGTGAGACACCGTAACCCGGACAACCCGGAACCCGTCAGTTCCGTTCAGCCCGTGGCAGTGAGACCAGGCGAAATCATAAACATTGAAAATCAAACTTGTTTTTGGTCGATGTAGATTCTTGGACGATAAACGTTGCCCCGAGGTCCCAAATATTTTGGTTCGCACCATACGTTCAATCCAGTGATAAGTGACAACGGGCGAATGTCGAAGGATTCCATCGGCGTCAATGTCATGTTTCACGCCGCGTGGCCTACCGGCTGTCGTGATTTTTTACAAGCCGTTGAGGCCCGGCAGTCGTTTGACATGCCGGGCCGGCCGTTGGCCGCTCGGTTTCTCAACTGACCCGGACTTCGACGGCATTTTCGAACGGATTCTTGAACGGAACCGCTATTTTCAGGCAACCGTCCGCGTAGTTCGCCTGCGCTTCGGTTGCCTTGACCGGGCAACAGAACGCCGACGCCGCGACATACTCGACATCTTTGCCAGGGGCCGTGAGGCTGAAGCTGTCATCCAGCATTTTCAACCGAATGGCATCTTTCTTGACTCCTGGAATCGACACCTCGATATTCAGCGTGTGTTCATCCTCGCTCATATACGTGCAGACATCCGGCGTTACTCTGAATTTATCCTGCGCCATAATGCTCATCTCCTTTCGATGTTTCCGGTGACTGCTCGCCGGCGCTTTCTGACAGCGCGGCGGCGTTACCGGAAATATATTTTCACATGGCTATTGCGTACCCCCGTCATGCCGGAGCACGCCGATACCGCAATGCGGCACACCACATACGTCCTACACTAATGCCGAATCAGCCGAATTCAATAGCGCACGCGCCGATCGAAACACTGACGCCGAAGCAAAAAATCTTCGCCGCTGGCGTTCAATCGCCGCCGATTTGGAACATCGAGGCGTAGAGACCGGTCGCCGGTTGAAAGCCTTATCAGTCAGGCTTTGAACGGTGGCTTTTATTCAGGCGCGTTGACTTTTTCACGGGCACGGGGAAGGTAGCGAAAAGGTGTGCTCAGGCGCAGGCTCTCAGAGCGCCGTGTTCCGAGCGATTGGCCGAGGGCAGGGAATTGACGGCATTGATCAGGACCTGAAGGGGAAAAGGCTTGAAGAGCACCTTGTCGAAATCCGAGTCGCCCAGCAGCAGGGGGGTTCCGGACATGCCGATGACCGGCGTCGTTTTCCAGTTCGACTCGCGGATGAAGCGCACAACTCCGTTGCCATCGATGTTCGGCATCATGATATCGGTGATGACCACATCGAAGCGCCGGTTTATGAATTTCCGGATGCCGTCGCTGCCGTCGCAGGCGGATTGAACATCATGGCCGCACAGGCTGAGGGCCTCCCGGATAACGGCCGCGATACCCTCTTCATCGTCAATAACCAAAACACTGCTCATCATTGGCCTCCGACATTGAAATTGTTCACTTTTGACATAAACAAATCAGCGCCATCCTACTGAAACCCCATTTATTGTCAAACGACCCTTGTGCTAAAAAACCGCCTGCGGCGCCGCGAGTTATCAACAACATACAAACGCTTGATTTTTCATAATTAAATTGGTGTGACGGCTTAAACAACTGCAAAATAAGGGTGTTGGCGTATTTTATTTTTTTGTTATGATTTTAATAAGATGGCAATTTTGTAGACGGTTATGAACATTGATTGAAATATGTGAAAATCGGTTAAAAACGGGCATTATCTTCAATTTTCATCAATCTACGGTTCGCACGGCGTCCGCCGGGCATGGCCGAGCAATATCCGCCATGGAGCCGGGTGCTTGACCGCCTTGCCAATCGATTCCGTTTGGGTGGCGTGAGCGTCCTGTCGTCTGCCCACGGATTCCTGAAAGGGGGAGGCTTACGGAGAAAGAAAATCTCCTGACGATGTCGTCATTTGTTCGGAACATCTTGACATCGGCTGCGGATAATTTTAAATATGTCCTACTTTTGTCAGCGCCGATATTACGCCGTCATTCAATCGATCACTCGATCGACATCAAGAACAACCCGCAAACCTTGTCCGAATCAACAAAGAAAGAAAGGAGATTAGAATTATGACACCGACTAGGACTCATTGCACGATTACCATGTTCGCGGCCTTGGTGTTGTCGCTTGGCCTGTGGGCGGGTCCTGCGGCGGCAGCCGAAGACGCGAACGAGACATTGTCCTGGATTCCGCAAAATGCGGTGCCGGGTGAGTGTTACGCGAAAGTTTTCGTTCCTCCGAAGTATCGGACTGTTACCGAAAAGACATTGCTGAAAGAGGCCTCCGAAAAAATCGACATCGTTCCGGCCCAATACGAGATGGTTGAAGAGAAGGTTCTGGTAGAACCGGCTTCTGAACGGTGGGAAATCGTTCCGGCCGAGTACAAATGGGCCGAGGAAAAGATTGTCGTCAAAGAGGCATCGAGCCGCATGGAAACCATTCCGGCCAAATACGATTGGAAGGAAGAAAAGGTTCTCGTCACACCGGCCGAAACGAAGTGGAAAAAAGGCCGCGGGCCGATCGAGAAAATCGATCATGCCACCGATGAAATCCTTTGCCTGGTGGAGGTTCCCGCAACCTACAAAACAATTAAGAAACAGGTGGTCGTGGAACCCGCCAAAACCGTGAAGGTGGACATCCCGGCCGAATACGCGACGATCAAGCAAAAAGCGCTCGTTTCACCGCCGACGGTTAAAAAAATCGAGATTCCGGCTGTTTACAAAACAATCAAAGTCCGGAAAATGGTCACCCCCCCGCAGGAGACCCGCATTCCCATCGAGGAGGAGTACCAGACCGTCAGCCGCACCGAGAAGGTCGCCGAGGGGCGTTTTGAATGGGCGCGGATCCTCTGCGAGACCAACACCACGCCGGATTTTGTGATGCGGGTGCAGAAGGCACTGACCGCCGCCGGGTTTGATGCGGGGACGCCCGATGGGGCGGTGGGACCGCAAACGCAGACGGCGTTGCAGGCCTTTCAGCAGAAAAATGGACTGAGCGTCGGTGCGATGACATACGAAACCGTGGAAAAGCTGGGGATTCGCTTGCGCTGACCCACCGCTTCTTCTCACGGTTCGATTTACCGAAACAACAGCCCCGCCGATACAGGATCGGCCGGGCTGTTGTCCTTTGTAAGCCTGCACAGGGCACCGCATCTGCTGTGTTGTCGGGCACTTGACGTACACAAGTACGCCGGCGCGCCCGACGCCTTGCATCTGCGGCACCCTGTGCAGGCTTACAGCTAGAGGGCACCGCACCGGCTGTGTTGTCGGGCACTTGACGTACACAAGTACGCCGGCGCGCCCGACGCCTTGCATCTGCGGCACCCTGTGCAGGCTTACAGCTAGAGGGCACCGCACCGGCGGTGTTGTCGGGCACTTGACGTACACAAGTACGCCGGCGCGCCCGACGCCTTGCATCTGCGGCACCCTGTGCAGGCTTACAGCTAGAGGGCACCGCACCGGCGGAGTTGTCGGGCACTTGACGTACACAAGTACGCCGGCGCGCCCGACGCCTTGCATCTGCGGCACCCTGTGCAGGCTTACAGCTAGAGGGCACCGCACCGGCTGTGTTGTCGGGCACTTGACGTACACAAGTACGCCGGCGCGCCCGACGCCTTGCATCTGCGGCACCCTGTGCAGGCTTACAGCTAGAGGGCACCGCACCGGCTGTGTTGTCGGGCACTTGACGTACACAAGTACGCCGGCGCGCCCGACGCCTTGCATCTGCGGCACCCTGTGAACGGTTGTTGTTCTTTTGCACCCCCGCTTTTTTCTTCAAGTGACATTTTTTGTCATCAAATCGGCTGAATTTTGTCATTCCATAGCGCGAGTCCTCAACTCTACAATATATTGTACAGTTATTTCAGTTATATAACAAATAAAGGAGCTGGCATATTTTTTGTATTAAATGCAGACGGTACTCCGGCCAGCAGCTATGTGAGACAACTCGACTGAACCTGAACCTGGATTTTTTTGACGGATACGCCACATCTGCGCGGGATTGGTAAAGTTGACCGGAAGTACCAATTTCGAACAGGAGACCAGACTCGGAAAAATTTATTCGAGTGGCTCCCAACTAATGCGTATAACGGATGTTTCAGAGCCGGTTTGAAGAATTGAGTTCGATTTTAAAACAACGCCAAAAACGGAAATGTTTGTCTGAACAAAACAAACCCTTTGAAATGAGACGAACCCAAGCCTGAAGCAATTGTCACATCGTACGGAAGCATTTTTTGGTCAGGCTGCTGAAGCATCCTTTATGCCACCTCATAACTCCCCGCGGTTTGTCACCCGGGGAGTTATGTATTTAAGCTCATGATTCGCATTTCCTCTGCTTTGAAGCGAAAGACCCGGCACCATGCATGAAGAGTACCGACCCGGTTACAACTGGGAAGACATGATTGAAAAAGAGGTCAAAAGATCAATTCCGTGGGGCGATTTCAAGGACAGAACCGAAGAGCCGGATGCGACATTTGACCGCGAAGAGCCGAATGCGTGACCCCATTGCACTGATGACCAGCGCGGCCCTTCCAAACAGGCAGCCGCATGTCCACGCTTTTTCCTTATCGGACGCCTCAGTCCACAAGTCCACCAAAAAGAATTCGGAAAATATCGAAAATACTGAGTTCGCTTCGCGCCGTCAGCCGTACGTCAAAACGGCCGCCCCCCTTTAATCGCCCTTCCGATGTCGGATGTTAATGTCCGACATTCATCCGACCGTCATAACGCACTTGCGGCCACCCCTGCAGACGACAAATTTTTCGCCCCTGCTCCTTGTCGCCATCAAGGCTTTAGCACTTGACCAGGCTTGCCGTTTTTTGATCATCAGGGTATGCTGTGTGCCGTTGTTTTCCAATACGGATTCTTTGCTTTTTCGGCACGAACAGGGAGAGGGTGAACGATCATAGTGCCCGCTGAGTATCCGCAACCGACGGATGGCTTTCAACACCAAGATGCCTATGCTGAAAAAATCGATTAAGTGGATTGTGATTTTACTGGTGATCGTTTCGGCGGCGCTGGTATTTTACGGCTGGCGCCTGGCGGAACGAATTGACAAGCGCTTCGCCGCCCGGCTCTGGCGGGTGCCTTCCACGGTTTATTCCGACACCACCTTGCTGTATCCCGGCCAGCGGTACGACCGCCGAAACCTGTCCGACAAACTTAAAAGCCTCGGCTACCGGACGGTTTCAGGAAGACCGCCGCGCCAGGGCGAGATGCGGCTGACCACCGGGACCGTGGAGGTGTACCTCAACGATTTCAAGGTTCCCGCGCGGCTTCAAGATGGTCAGCCCATCAGGTTACGCTTCGATCAGGGTCGCCTCAAATCGATCGCGCGGACCGACACGGGCGAAAGACTGCCGATCCTGGAACTGGAGCCCGAGGAGATCGGGCAGTTCTATGGCCCGCAGCGGGAGCGCCGCCAACTGGTGTCGATCGACCAGGTGCCGCCCGACCTCGTCCACGCCGTGCTGGCCGCCGAGGACAGCCGGTTTTACGGGCACCACGGGTTCGATCCGGTCGGCATCCTGCGCGCCTTCTACATCAACCTGCGTGCCGGGCGAATTCGCCAGGGCGGTTCGACCATCACCCAGCAGCTGGCCAAAAACTTTTTTCTGACTCCGGAACGCACCATCGACAGAAAATTCACCGAGCTGATCATGTCGGTGGTCATCGAATTGAAATATCAAAAGGAAGAAATACTTGAAATCTATTTGAACGATATTTACCTGGGTCAGAGCGGTTCGGTGGCGATCAACGGCGTCGGCGAAGCCGGCAGTTTTTATTTCGGCAAGCCGGTCAAGGACATTTCCCTGGCCGAGGCGGCGACCATCGCCGGGCTCATACGGGCCCCCGGTCGGTATTCGCCTTACATCGACAAAGCGCGAAGCCGGCAGCGGCGTGATGCGGTTTTGGAAGCGATGTCCGCCAAAAACTGGATTTCTGAAACTCAGTTCAAGGAGGCCCTGGCGCAGCAAATCGAGACCGTTGGGGAAAGCGGGGCGGGCAAAAAGGCGCCTTATTTCATGGACTACCTCTCGCAGCAGCTCGCCGACCTCTACTCTCCGGACGATCTCACCCGGCTGGGTCTCTCGATTTATACCACTCTGGATACTCAGGTTCAGGCCGCCGCCGAAAAAGCCCTCCAGCGGGGACTGGTGCGGCTTGAAAAATCGATCGCGTCGCTCAAGCGCACCGATCCGGCCCGGAAGCTGCAAGGCGCCGTCGTGGTCATGCAGCCCAAGACCGGTTTCATCCTGGCCATGGTGGGCGGCCGCGATTACGCCGCCAGCCAGTACAACCGGATTACCCAGAGCCGGCGGCAGCCCGGCAGCGCCTTCAAGCCGTTTGTCTACCTGGCGGCACTCGACGATCTGACCCCGGCCTCCAGGTTGTCCAATGACCCCAAAACCTATATGATCGACGGCCAACCCTGGACGCCCGAGAACGCCGCGCCGGATGCCGAGGGCACCGGGGGCGCGAGCGTGAGCATGCGCTCGGCGCTGGCGGCCTCCTACAATCGCGCCACGGTCGATCTGGCCATGAAGACCGGCCTGGAGCGAGTGGTGGAGACCGCGGCGACGTTTCAGTTTTCGACCTTGATCAAGCCCTACCCGTCACTGGCGCTCGGGGCTTTCGAAGTCGTGCCGCTCGAATTGGCACGCGCTTACTGCGCCTTGGCGGCAGAGGGCGTTTTACCCAACCCGATGTCTGTCAAGGACGTGACCGCTGACAGCGGTCTGCTGCTGAGCCAGGTCCACCTCGATGTCGAGCGCCTGATCAGCCCGGCCAAAGCCTATGTCATGACCGATATGCTCAAGAGCGTGGTGAGCGAGGGGACCGCCCGGGCCCTTTCCGGCTGGGGGGTGACGGGTCCGGTGGCCGGCAAGACCGGCACGACCAACAACTTCAGGGATGCCTGGTTCGTCGGGTATATGCCGGATATCCTGGCGCTGGTGTGGGTCGGTTTCGACAACGGGGAGCCGATCAAGGCCTCGGGGGCCAAGGCTGCCCTGCCGATCTGGGCCGAGCTGGTGAATGCGATTCCACAATATATCTCCGGGGCGGATTTCCATCTGCCGGCCGGGGTGGTCACACGGGTCGTGTGCAGTGAATCCGGATTGCTGGCGGCCGGCCGCGCATGTCCGGCGCCGATGGAGGAGATTTTCCTCGCCGAAAACGTTCCCGAGCAACCGTGCCCGCTGCACCCGACCCCAAATGCCATAAGGGGCTTGATCGATGACATCAAAGACCTGTTCAAACCCAAACCGTAGACCTCGGCGGCTGATCCTTGGCTGGCTCTGCGGCCTGCTTCTGTTTGGCTGCATGCCAAATACAAAGAGCCCTGTCTACGAGAAGCAGATCCCGCCGCCGCCGCCACCGCTTCCGGCCAAAAGACCCGCGCCGCCGACCGCCAGGCCCGATAACGCGCAGGTTCAGGCGGCCGAGGCCTTGATCGCGCAAGGCCGGCAACTGCTGGCGCAGGAATCGCCCGATGCCGCCATCCGGGTGCTGGAGCGATCAGTTGCGCTCGATTCGACCAGCGGCCCGAACTACTATTATTTGGCCGAAGCCTGGCTGATGAAAAAAAATGCCCACCAGGCGCGTGAATTCAATCGACTAGCCGCCATGCATCTGGGCCGGGATTCCCCCTGGCGGGATCGGATCGCGCGGCAAAGCGAGCACATCGACGCTCTCGACCACCCGTAAGAAGACATCGGACCGGGCCGGTCTGCATTCAATACGGAATTATTACAGTGATCGACCAGAAACTGTTTATCGATGCCTTCAACTTAAATCTGCTTTTAACTATTTTTGGATTTTACATCATTTACAACGAGTTGGCGTTTATAAAGGGTGTGGCTGGAATTTGGCCTAAAGCGGGTGTGGTGTCAAGAATGGGTGGTTCACGACAAAAACAAATTTTTCATGACTTCATTTGAATTCTTTCACTGACAAACCCAACAAACTCAACAAACCCAAAAACCCACTAACCCCGCTCACAGCCGGATGCCGTTAAAACCCGGTGCTTAGCGCAGAAAACCAGGGTGGGGGGAAGGATAACCCGGAGGCGGCGGCGGATAGGCCGGCGGGGTATAGTAGCCCGGTGGCGGGGGTGGCGGCGGTGCGGCAATAGTTTGCCGCGAGGCAGTCAAGGCGCCCGGGATCTGATTTCCTTTCGCATACATGCATTGCTGGTAGGCATTGTCGTAGCGCTGCTGGACGTCCCAGCCGGCGGCATAGGCCGGCTCGTAGGCCACTGCCGCGCCGCCGATCAACCCCGATCCGGCTCCGATGGCGGCACCGGCCGCGGCGTTGCCGGAGGCGGCCCCAATGGCCGCGCCGAGTCCCGCGCCCACCAGGGTGCCGATCGCCGCCGCCCCGCCGATATTCTGGTTGACCATGGCGGACGGAGTTTCTCCCGTCTGCAGGGCCGCCCAATTTCTACAGGCCAGATCCTCGGACTGGAAAATCCCGAACGATTTTCCCGCTGACGGCAGCACCATGACACTGGGGCCGGTCGGCACGGATGCGCAGGCACCTAAAATCAGCATGGTCCCCACAGCGATGAAACGGCGTATTCCCATCATTTGGCGGGCCCTCCTCTCATGGATTGGGTGGGGTTGGCTGGGGCACGACCTTCATCCAACCTTCCGGGCAACTTTTCACATAGGGGTAATACCCCTGCGGATTTTGGCAGTAATACCAGTACGTGTCGATACGCTGCTCCGGCGGCACGGTCACCGGCGGTCGTTCGCGGATGATGACCGGTGGCGGGGAATAATAGGGATACGGTAAGAAGGGCGGCCCCACGACGACCGGAGCGCCCCAGTAAAACCTAAAACCCCCATAGGGGCGCGGCCGCCAATAGCCGGGATAACCGCGCCAGGCCTGATACCCTCCCCGGACGCCGTAATGGGCCGTGACATATTTTCCACCGTGATCCTGGGAGTGCTCTGCATCACTATCCCCGGGATTAATGAGCAGCAGGGTTATGGCCAGCACAACAGTTGCGGCAACCTTCTTCATGGTGTCCTCCCCGCCGGCGTCGGCGATCGTGATCAATTCTAATTCTGATAGATAAGACGCCTGCGGTGCGAAAAAGTTTACCGGATACATTCAAACCACTCCATTTCCTCCCAAAGAACACTGACGACTATCAGCGGCATGGGTTGAAATCCCTGATTGACATGACTTTATTGTGTAGTAGAATGACGTTGGATTTTTTGAAGCTCGATTACCACAAGGGTTTTCCTGAATGAAGATCGATAATTTTACAACAGAAAACGCCGGTGGCCGGGCCAAGGTGTTGGCCACCGTGAGCTGGGAAGACTGCGACCGCCCGGACCAGTTGATTTCATTCGAAACGGATGCGGAATTCTCCGCGGCGCTATCCTGTAATCCGCATGCTTTTCTGGTCGGCGGCATCATGCCGGCCCTGCACAATGGGGAAAAAAGGGTTTTCGTCGACGCGGCGGTCTGTCCGGAGCTGATCGATGGCATCTTGACGGCGATGGCCTGGATAAGGCACTGGTGGTATTCTCCGGAAACGGCCCTGCCGATCATTGAAACGACATCGGCCTTCACACCATCGACGCTGCCGACGCCCAAGCGCGCCGGCCTTTTTTTCTCAGGCGGCGTCGATTCCATGGCCACGCTGCGACACAACCGTCTACATTATTCCATGGATCATCCCAAGTCCATCCAGGACGGTCTGCTGGTCTACGGCCTCGAGGTCAGCGACCCGGTGGCGTTTAATTTCGTCAAAAATTCGATGGCCGAAATAGCGCGCGACGCTACGGTAACCCTTATCCCCATTTATACCAATCTGCGGGATTTAAACGACGACTGGATTTTCTGGGGGCATTCCTTTCAAGGTGCGGTGTTCTCCGCCATCGCGCATGCCGTGTCACCCCGCTGCGATACCGTCACTATTTCATCGAGCCATTGTGTGTGCGGCACCCATCCCTATGGGACCCATCCGCTGATAGATCCGAATTTCAGCAGCAGTGATTTGCAGATCAAACATTTTGGCTGCAGGCTGTCCCGCATGGATAAAACAAAACTCGTCGCCGGCTGGGACGTGGCCCTGAAAAATCTCAGGGTCTGCAACAAGTTCAATTTGTACCAGCCCCACCAGCTGAACTGCGGCCAATGCGAAAAATGCCTGTTGACGATGACCTGCTTTATGGCCATAGGGGCCGATTTCCATCGGGCCGGCTTTGCCCATCAGGAGGTGACGGCGGAACAATTGAAAAAAGTGATCAGGATGAACCCTGACGTCGAACACTACTACGAAGAACTCATCTCCCCCCTGGAGGAAAAGGGGTATCATGATCTGGCCCGCGTGATTAAACTCAAGCTCGAAGATTACCGGAGGAGCCCGGGAGATCCAAATTATTTCAATAGGTTGAAACGAATTCCGATGGTAAAAATGCTCTTTTCACAGCTCCTGAAATAAACCGGCACCAGCCGTCGAGGGGATGAGCGATTCGATCATGGCATCCCTGCAAGGTGCTTTAAGAAAAGGGGAAAAAATGGAACAGCGCGCGTTGGGAAAACAGGGCCTGGTCGTATCTGCCATCGGCCTCGGTTGCATGGGGATGTCGGAGTTTTACGGAACCGCCGATGAAAAGGAGTCCGTCGCCACCATCCACCAGGCGCTCGATGCGGGGGTCAGCCTGCTCGACACCGCCGATATGTATGGGCCGTTCACGAACGAGAAGTTGGTCGGCAAAGCCATTCGCGGCCGACGGGAAAAGGTCGTTCTGGCGACCAAGTTCGGGATCGTGCGCACCGGCGATGCCGCCTTTCGCGGGGTCAACGGCCGGCCGGAATACGTAAAATCGGCGTGCGATGCATCGCTGGACCGTCTCGGCTTGGACCACATCGATTTGTATTATCAGCATCGCGTGGATCCCGGCGTGCCGATCGAGGAGACGGTGGGGGCGATGGCGGAACTGGTGACGGCGGGTAAGGTTCGCTATCTCGGACTGTCGGAAGCCGGGCCTCGAACCATCCGCCGCGCGCACGAGATCCATCCGATCAGTGCCGTGCAGACGGAGTATTCCCTGTGGAGCCGGGACCCCGAAGCCGAAATCCTGCCGACCCTGAGGGAACTGGGTATCGGTCTGGTGCCTTACAGTCCGCTGGGGCGCGGATTTTTGACGGGCCGGATCAGGCGCTTCGAGGACCTGGCCTCCGACGATTACCGCCGGCACTCGCCGCGGTTTCAAGGGGAGAACTTCGCGAAAAACCTGGAACTGGTCGAACGCGTGGAAAAGATGGCGGCCGCAAAAGGGGTCACCGCCGGTCAGCTGGCTTTGGCCTGGGTGCTGGCGCAGGGGCGGGATATCGTCCCGATTCCGGGAACCACGCGGCGCAGTCACCTGGAACTGAATATTGCCGCCGTCGACCTGGAACTCAGCCCAGGCGATTTAGCCGGCATTGACGCCGCCATGCCGCCGGGAGCGGCCAGCGGCCTGCGCTACCCGGAAGAGATGATGCGCATGGTCAACCTGTAAGGTCTTCGCGGCCGGTGAATCTTTCCCGAGGTAAAAAAGAGTCCTTTCGCTAGACGCCTTCGCAGCTCCCATCCATTTGTCGTTCACCTGCGCAGGTCGCAGGCCCGCCGGGGCACGCTATTGCGGCCACGCACAAGATCCTGACCGACGTTTTTTGACAGCGGGGACGTCTTTCGCCTATTACGGAGGAGCAGGCAATGCCATTTTCCGAACAGCGATCCGTGCGGTTTCCTGATCAAAATACCGCGCTGCGAATCATCCTGGAGGGGACCGCCAC
Organism: uncultured delta proteobacterium; assembly: GCA_963779885.1. Lineage (GTDB taxonomy): Bacteria > Desulfobacterota > Desulfobacteria > Desulfobacterales > SG8-13 > JARFQH01. The sequence continues at coordinate 145,556 of CAWAAN010000022.1, forward strand.
CGAGACCGGCGAACGGTTTTTCGATGCCCTGGTGGTTAACCTCGCCAAAGCCTTGAACACCCACAGCGCCTGGGTCACCGAGTTTGTCGAAGAAACCCGGCACCTGCGGGCTCTGTCCTTTTGGTCCGACGGGAGGATGATCCGTGATTTTGAAATGAAAATCGACGGGACACCCTGTCAAGTCGTCATCGAGACCGCCAAGTTGATTCATCACCCCAGTAATATTCTCGAGATATTTCCCGAGACCAGTATGAAGAACATGGGCGCGGTGAGTTATATGGGCGCGCCGCTGATGGCGGCCGATGGTAAGGTCCTTGGCAATCTGGCCGTTCTCGACACACTCCCCCTGCCTAAAGAGCCGCGCGCCGAAGCTCTCATGCGTATATTTGCGGCGCGGGCATCGGCCGAGTTGCAACGGGTGAGGGCCGAACGGCAAATACAGCGGCGCGAGGAAAGATATCGACGCATTGTCGAAACCACCTCAGAAGGTTTTTTGTTGATGGATAAGGATTTTGTCATTACCGATGTGAACGATGCCTATTGCAGAATGATCGGCTACAGCCGATCGGAGATCATCGGCAAGACACCTCTGGACTATGTCACCGAAGATTTCAGGCAATATTTAAAGTTCAATCGCCTGGAATTGGCTGCCGGCGACACCCGGGAGATCGAGGGCACGGTGCTGTCAAAGGACGGCCGCCGGATCCCGGTTCTGGTTCACAGCAACAAGCTCCGGGACGACCACGGGGTGGTCATCGGCAACATGAACTTTGTGATCGACATGACCGAGCGAAAAAAATCGCTCGAACTTGCGGCCGAAGTCCAGAGAAGTCTTCTGCCGCAACTGAATCCGCAAATAAGGGGCCTCGACATTGCCGGCCGGGCCTTGAGCTGTGATGAAATCGGTGGCGACTATTTCGACTACCTGCCGGATCGGGATTGTCCGGATGGGCCTTTGGGCGTTGTGGTGGGAGACGTAACGGGCCACGGTGTCGAAGCCGCCCTTCTCATGACGACCGCGCGGGCATTTTTGCGCATGCGGGCCGCTCAATGCGGAGCCCCGTCGCAAATCATTACCGAAATGAACCGCCATCTGGCCCGTGACGTGCTCGATACCGGCCGTTTCATGACCTTGTTTTACCTGAGCATCGAACCGGATAAAAGGCAGCTGTGCTGGGTCAGGGCGGGTCACGATCCGGCGCTGATCTACGATTCCGTGCGGCAGGAATTTGTCGAACTGAAGGGTGCCGGATTGGCCCTGGGAGTCGATGCGACGACCGTTTACCAGCAAAACTTGAAAACCGGCCTCACCGCCGGGCAGGTCATCATCGTCGGCACCGACGGGATATGGGAGTCTTGCGACCGGGAGGGGAAAATGTATGGCCGCCAGCGTTTTCGTGATATCATCCGCGGGCACGCTCAGCTGCCGGCAACTGCGATCATCGAAGCCGTCTACGACGATGTCAATCAGTTTACGCGGGGTTGCAAGCCCCGGGACGACATGACCTTGGTGGTGATAAAGGTACTCGAGGGTTTAGGGCCTGCCGGCGACTGGCAAATATAAAAACTGCTTTCGAGCGGATTTACCGAGGTGAAAACCGCGGCAACAGCCGGTCAGCCTCGCATTTCTTCCGGGTTCCGAGATGGTTGAATTTTAAAATTTACTTTTCAGCCGCCATTCGATACGGTCGGCATAAGCGGCTTCAAGCACAAATGAAGAAAAGGAGCGGACATGAGCACTGAAAATCTGTTGGTCGATATCGGCGAGGATCATGTCGCCGCCATCACTCTCAACCGGCCCGAGCAGCTCAACACCTTCAATTCCGATTTGGCGCGCGGGCTCGTCGCTGCGCTGGAAGAACTCGACCGTGCGGACTCCGCGCGGGTCATCATCATCAAGGGGGCCGGAAAGGCGTTTTGCGCCGGCATCGATATCAAGGAGTTTTTCGGCAAAACCGCCTTGGAATACCGGGCCTGGATCGAAAATATGGAAAAACCGCTGGTGGCGATCAGCCGCATGCGAACTCCGGTGATCGCCCAGGTTCAGGGCGTGGCGGCCGCCAACGGCGCCGGCCTGGTGGCGGCGGCGGACCTGGCGGTCGCGGCGGACAACGCCCGCATCGGTTTGACGGCCATCAATGTCGGCCTGAACTGCGTCGGGCCGGTTATTCCGGTCTCACGGTCGGTGGGGCGCAAAAGAGCCCTCGAACTGCTGTTTTTCGGTGAACTGATCAAAGCCACGGAAGCTCTGGAAATGGGCCTGGTGAATAAAGTGGTGGCGGCGGACGAATTGGAAGCCCATACCCGCAGATGGGCGGCGCGATTGGCGAAGAAGAGCCCCGTGGCCCTGCAGATCGCCAAGAAAGCCTTTTATGCCTCGGCCGATATGGGGTACACGCAGGCTTTCGACTACATGAACGAAGCCTTCGCACGCCTCTGCACCTCCGAGGATGCGACCGAAGGCGTCACGGCCTTTATAGACCGACGCACACCCGAGTGGAAGGAAAAGTAGATCTAAGGAGAGACCGGTATGTTTAGCGATGACCCTGATACAGTCACGATCGATCATTCAGGTGAATCTCCGCCGGCGGCGGCCGCGACGCTCGAAGAGGAGTTGATTCCATTCTTGGAATACTACGGTGTGTCCGCGCTCATGGGGCGGTCTTTTGGCGAGCTGATCGGCGCCGGAGACGGCCGGACCAAATTGGGGCGACTGGCGGCGGCGTGCGGCTATGTCGGAGACCCGCGCGGCTTCTGCGCCGAGCTTATCCGCCAGCTGATGCCGGCCTGCAGCCAAAAGGGCGCCGGGGTGCGCATCAACGGCGTGGATTTGCCGCAGCTGCTGCTGGTTGCGGTGCTAGAAAAGCTGCTGCCCGGTGACAAGTTCACCGGCATTCAGTCGGTGGCCCAATTGGAAAAGCTGACCAACATGCTGGTGCCGGAAGCCGAACGCGATGACCTGCAACAGGTGATCGACGCCTACCCGGTGCGGCTCTCGATGCACACCATACGCCAGATGCGGGTGTCGCGGGCGGTGGCCTATCAGTACCTGCCGTTTGTCGAGGAACTCGATCAGACCGGTCACACCAACACCTGGATCGGCCAGTTTCACCAGGGACTGCTGGAGCAGATGTACCAGAACCGCGTCATCTTTCTGCTGAACATGAGCTGCCCGGTTTACTGCCGGTTCTGTTTTCGCAAGCACAAGGAGTCGCGCGATCAGAGCAATCCCACCGTCGCCGACGTCGACCGCGCTCTGGCGCACGTGCGCTGCTCCCCCGGTATCAAAGAGGTGGTCATCACCGGTGGGGACCCCTTTCTCAACCGGGCCAACATGGCCCGCGCCATCGACGGGCTGACCGACATCGAGCACGTCCAGACCCTGCGGCTGGCGACCCGCTCGGTCGCCTACTACCCGCACCTGTTTCTGGGACACGGCGCTGAACTGTTGACCTATCTGAAGATCAAAAACCTTCAGCTGCGGCAAAAAGAAAAGCGTCTCGAGCTGGCCACCCATTTCATTCATCCCGACGAAATTTCGCCCGACAGCCTGGAAATCATTGCCGAACTGGTCAAAAACGGCATCGCCGTCTATGTCCAGACGCCTTTTCTGAGAGACTGCAACGACAAGGGACCGGAACTGGCACGGCTCTTCAGCCTGCTGCGCGGCGCCGGAGCCGAGCTTCACTACATCTACATCCCCTGCAGTCCCATCCATGGCAACAGCATCTACTGGACGCCGATATCCGCGGGCCATCAAGCGGTTGTCTATTTGCGGGCGCACCTCAGCGACCGGGTTATTCCGCGTCTGTGCACCGCCACGCCGATCGGTAAAATGGACTGGCACACCAGCGGATGGGCCGTGGAACAGGACCCGGAAAACGCACGCTTCATCTGGATTCGCACCCCTTATACGCCGGATTATTTCAAGACATTTGCGCCGCTGGCCGAAAATACGGACACCCTGCGGGTCAACGCCGAAGGTACCATCGATGCACGCTACATGGCGCGCATCGGCGATCCGCACCTTCTCCTCGGGCCGCGGGGAGCCCGCTTGCAAAACAAACCGGCAGCCATATCTGACAAGACCGCATTGTCCGCGCTGCAGGCCGAAGCCGTGGTCGACCAGGGCCGATCGGATGCCGTGGTGAAAACCGGACTCGATGCCCTGCGGCGGGTCCATGCGACCCGGGTCGAGCTGGATGCAGCGGCCGGCGGTGATGAGACGGCCTACATAAAGGATCACCCGGCGATCACCGACGTTGTGGTCATCCCGGAGACCGATGCCGTCGAAGACTTGTTAAAGATCAGCGGCCTCGTGCAGCGCCTGCAGCAGATCCCGCACGTCAATGCCGTGCGGCTGCGCAGTGTGGCCTTCAATTACCGGCCCGGGCGCTACACGAAGGCGATGGTGGCCCGTCTGGGGGATCTCAACCGGCTAACGGTTGTCAACCCGCTGCGGCTTGAAATCGAGACGCAGTTTCTGCACTCGCGGGAAATTCGGCCGGATCACCGGCGCATCGCCGCCGGCCTGCAGCAACGGGGCGTTACCGTCTATGCCAACGTACCGCTATTGACCGGCGTCAACGATTCCCCGGCCGAGATCAACCGGATCGCCTACGGCCTGCGGCAGTGTGGCATCGAGTTTCACCACCTGTTCGTGGCCGGACTGCCGCTACAGAAGCGTTGGAACGGCACGCGCCCGCTGGATGTGGCCGACGTGATCGACATCGCCACCCGGGTGCGCCGCGAGGGCAGCGGCCGCGAAATCCCGCGCTACATCATCCGTACCGGCCTGGGCGAAGTGGACTTCGGGTTGACGTCCCAATTGCTGGAGGAAAACGGACAGATGCATGTACGGCTGACGCCATACGATCGGGCCTATTTCCAGGCGATGGATCCGGAATTCGATTGGCCGCAAGGGGTGCAGGTGGACGGGGATGGTCGGCCGACGGTGGCGGTGACAGGCTTGACATCTTCCGACGGTTTTCTGGTGTCCGGCGGGCACGCTTAGAGCAGAAATCCTTCCGGAAAAGGATCGGTGGGATCGATGATGAACTCCTGCAGGCCGGTGATGTGGGCGGTACTCTGAATTTCGACCACGACCGCCCGCTGGTCGCCGACTCTGGTTTCTTCGGCCACCCGGGCGTCGAAGGTCGTGCCGAGCGGACCGGCATTGACAAAAGTCTGGTTGGTCTGCAAGACGCCGCGCTGGTGCAGCAGGGTCAGTTTGGCCGCCGTGCCGGTGCCGCAAGGCGACCGGTCCATGTGGGCCTCGCCGTAGATGACGGCCGAGCGCCCTTGGCGCTGCGGGTGGCCGGTGTTGTCGTAAAACTCGACGACATCCACCGTTCGGACTTCCGGGCGCAGGGGGTGCCGAACCTTGAGCTGGCGGTTGGCGGCGGCAATGATGCGCATCCCCAGTTGCGTCAGTTCGGTGGCATGGGCCGCATCCAGCGGCAGCGCGATCTGGTCCGCCGCCACCATTACGAAGAACCCGCCCACGCAGACCGTGTCGACCTGCAGGCGTCCATGACCGGGCACGTCGAGCGGTTGGTCCGTGCGGTAGACAAACGAGGGCACGGTTCGAACGGCCACCGCGTCGATCCGGCCGCTCGCCAGGGTGATGCGCGTTTCCAACGGCCCCGAGGGGGTGTCGACGAGGATGCGTTCCGCGGAATCGGGGTTGTCGATGACGCCGGCTTCGATCAGGGTCGCCACCGCGCCGATGGTGGCGTGGCCGCAAAGAAAAGGGTAGCGGCGGGCGTCCATGTAGATCAATCCGAAGCGGCAGCCGGGCGTTACGGCGTCGGTCAGTAGCGCGGCCAGGATATCGCGATGACCGCGCGGCTCGCGGGTCAATACCAGTCTGACGTGGTCGAAGTGGCACTGGAAGTACGCCAGCTTCTCGGCCATGGTCCGGCCGGGAACCGGCCCGATGCCACCCACGATCAGCCGGGTCGATTCACCGGCCGTGTGCGAATCGACGGTCTTGATGCGCATGGGGTATCTCCGGGCCAGAGCGGCGGTGATATGTTCAGAGTCCGGCAGGGTCATCGGATTTGGTGGTCTGAAAATGATTGTCGCGCGCCATTCGCGAGCTATTTAGGCCCTGTTGAGAAGCCAACTCATGACGGTCTCGTCAAAAGCATTCTACTCCGCCGGGCGGTGTTTTTGCAGAAAGGAGCTTGAGTTCCTCAGAAGTTCCTTTTCCCCTCCGCCGAGGGGATTAAGGGGAGCGGGATACCATCGAATGATATGGCGTCTTATTCACCCTTACCCCCAGCCCTCTTTCGTAAAGAGAGAGGGTGAATCTGTACGATGCCGTCACTCGCGCCGCAGCAGATGACAGTGCTTCGGTGCCACCTGAACGGCAACCTCGTCGCCGATGTCGTAGATCCGGGAGCGCATCAGGCTGATGACGTGGATCTCGCGGCCGGCCGCCAGCTCGATGAAATAACTCACCTCACCGCCCATGTAGCTGCGGTCCCGCACCCGGCCTTCAAAGAAGCTCATTCCATCGCTCGGCGTAAAGTCCTTCTTAAGAAAAGCATCGAACCGCTGGGCCCTGACCACCACCTCGACCTGGTCGCCGGCTGACCAGTCGCCCCCGGACTCCGCCAGAAGAAGGTTGCCGGAATCGAGTCTGATGCGGACCAGCCCGTTTTGTTTTCCGGCCACCACGCCCGGTGAAAAGTTGGAGTGTCCCAGAAAATCGGCCACAAAATGGCTGGAAGGCCGGTTGTAAACTTCTTCCGGCGCGCCCTCCTGCAGCTTGCGGCCGCCCTTCATCACGATGATCTTGTCCGACATGCTCAGGGCCTCGCGCTGGTCGTGGGTGACGAAGATGGTTGTCACCCCCAACAGGGCCTGCAGGTTGTCGACCTCGCGGCGCATTTCTTCGCGCAGATTTTCATCCAGGGCCGAAAGGGGCTCGTCCATCAGAAGGACATCGGGTTCGATAACGATGGCGCGGGCCATCGCGATCCGCTGCTGCTGACCGCCGGAGAGTTGGCTCGGCATGCGCTGCTCTACACCGGGCAGCCGCACCATTTTAAGCGCGCGGGTCACTTTCTCTCTTATCGCTTCCCTCGACAGGTTCCGGTATTTCAAACCGAAGGCGACGTTTTCAAAGATCGTCTTGTGCGGAAACAGGGCATAATTCTGGAATATCATGCCCAGGTTGCGCTTGTGGACCGGCGTGTCGTTGATGCGGCGCCCTTTGATGAAAATATCGCCCTCGGTCGGATCTTCCAGCCCGGCCACCATCCGCAGCAACGTGGTCTTGCCGCACCCGGAAGGCCCCAGCAGCGTCACCAGGCTGCCTTCTTCGATATCGAGGTCCATTTTTTCCACGGCTACCACGTTGTCGAATCGTTTCAGTATGCCTTTGAATTGCACCATGGGCTGCTTCTTGCCGCTCGTCACCGACGTGATCTCCCATTTAAGTTGAGTCAGTTAGGTCAGTTGTCTCAGTTAAAGGTCAATACCACTAACTTAAGGCCCATTTTCCCCCTTTTGAAAAAAAGGGGCCTGGGGGGGGCTCATGACCATTTAAAATCCCCCTAAATACCCCTTTTTCAAAGGGGGACTTTTGCAGGAATTCTTTAAGTTTATGACATTGAGTTAAATCTGTTTCGACCTAGTGCCCATCCACAGATAGTAGAGGACACTATTTGTTTTCGATCCAGAAATGTGCAATTTTTCGCAAGTTCAAGGAAATCGGTGGAATCGCGCGGAGGCATACGGTCGTATGCCGCACAAGCGATTCCGCCGATTGACGCCGAAATTGCGGAAAAGGGCCATTTATGGACGGAAACTAACTGCCGGCCTTGATCCTGTCCCACTTCTCGGTCCATTCCACCTGATGGCCATTCCAGTAGGCGGGATCGGCAAACAGGTAGCCTTCGAGTTTGCCGGTCGGATCGAAGGCCGGCATCTTCTGGATCTTTTCGGTCAGCTTGACTTTGGTCGGGTCCAGGCTCGGCGGGTAATTCTGACCTTCGGCCACGGCGATGGCCGCGGCGGGCTCCAGCATGAAGTTGAGCAGCTTCTGGGCGACGTCCAGGTCCGTGCCCTTCAGGACGAAGAGGTACTCCATCCAGGAATAGGTGCCTTTGGGCGACAGGTAGCCGATGGGATGATTCTCCTGCTGCAGCGCCGCCACGCGACCGGACCAGGCCACGGTGGCGTAAATTTCCTCGTTGGCGAGCAGGCTCATCAGTTCGGCCCCGGAACTCCAGTATTTTTTCATCAGGTCGCGTTGTTCCCGCAGCGCCGCCCATATGGCATCGAGGTCGGTCATGTTGTTGGGGCTCTGCCCGGTGTGAAGGGCGGCATACCACATGTTGGTCCTGAAGTCGCCGCCCCAGCTGCCGACCTTGTCTTTCAAATCCTTTTGCCACAGCAGCGAGGCGCCGAGCTTTTCGGCCTTCTCCTTGCTGATGTGCTTGGTATTGTAGGCGATGCCGGTTTGCCCCAGGTCGTAGGGCACGGCCGACAACGTGCCCTTGGTTATGTCGCGCAGCGGCTTGATCATGGCCGGCATGACCAATTTGAGGTTGGGGATCTTGGATTCATCCAGCACCGTGGAATACCCTAACTCCACGTAGCGGGCATAGTCGAAAACGGCACTGAGGTGGGCGATGTTGAACTCGCCGCCCGGGGGATAGGAGGCTTTGACACGGGTCAGGTAGGAGTTCATGTCGCCGAATTCACCCTCGACGACGGCAATGCCCGTCTGCTTGGTAAACGGCTCGAAGGCGTACTTGCGAAAGGCTTCGGAGGTGGTGCCCCCCCAGCCGTCGAAGCGGATGGACTTGGCGCCGTAGGCGTTTCCGACCATGTTGGCAAAGGGCGATGCGGCCAACCCGATGGAGGCTCCGGCCAGGCCAAGATATTTGATGAATTGGCGCCGGTTGAGTTTACCGCTTTTATACGCGTCATACACCGCATCCAGTTTGTCGGTTGTTATGATAGCCATGGTTTCTCCTTTCAGCTATGGTGGGGCCGTTATGGCTTCACCTTTGAAAACCTGCGCGACAGGTAGCCTGCCAGCAGGGGGGTGGCAACGGTCAGCACGATCATGACGGCGCCGAGGGCATTTATTTCCGGACTGATCGAATTTCTCAGCATGCTGAAAATTTTGACCGGAACGGTTTGATTCTGGGCCGTGGCCCAGAAAAGGGTGGCCGTGATGTCATCGAAAGAAATGGTAAATGAAAAAAGCGCGCCGGCCAGTATGGCCGGCAGCAAAAGCGGGAAAGTGACTTCCCTGAAAGTCTGAAACGCATTGGCGCCCAAAGATTTTGCCGCCTCTTCGTATTCTTTCCTGATTCCCACCAGTCGGGCCTGAACGATCAACAGCACATAGGGCAGGGTCAGCACCACGTGACCGATCAGCAGCAGTGCGAAACTCTTGGGCTGCTGCAGAAACCGCAAAAAAAGCAGCAGGGCGACCCCCAGGACGACTTCCGGGATCATGATTGGCGAGAGCAAAAGGGTGTTGAGCGTGTTTTTGCCGGGGAAATCGAAGCGGATGAAGGCCAGCGCGGCCAGAATGCCGATGGCAGTCGACATCACGGCTGTCAGCGAGCCCAGCACGAGAGAGTTCTTGAAGGCGTCGATGATCGAATCGTTTTGCGCCAGCTTGACGAACCAGCGTAAACTGACGCCCTCCATGGGGAAAATGCCGAATTGCTTGGGGTTGAACGCCAGCACGATGACCACGATGATCGGGGCGAACATGAAGATGTACACGAGGATCGTGTAAATTCTGATCAGTGTCCAGCCCGGTGAAAAGTGTTTCACGGATCAATTTCCCTGAAGGCTTTTGAATATCTGGTTGATTCCCAGGTAGCGGTTGTAGGTCCAAACGATCACGAACAACAGGCCGAGCAGAATCACGCTGATGGCCGAACCGAACGGCCAGTCCAGGGTCCCGACGATACGCTTGAAGATCAGGTTGGCGATCATGTCGTTGCCCGGGCCGCCTAAAATCATGGGTGGCAGGTAGGTGCCGGCGGTCAGAACGAAGACCAGAAGGCATCCTGCGCTGAGGCCGGGCAGGCTCAGGGGCAGGGTTACCTCCCGAAACGCCTGCCATTCGGTGCAGCCCATGCAGCGGGCGGCCTCGAGCAGGCTCTTGTCGATGCCCTCGAGGCTGACATAGATGTTCAGGACCATGAAAGGCAGCAGGTACATGATCAATCCCATGAGCACCGCCATTTCGTTGTATAGCATCGACACGGGCGCGTCTATTAATCCGATCTTCAGCAGGAAGTGATTGATCAGGCCCGTGTCGCCCATGATGTTGATCCAGCTCATGGTGCGGATGATGAAACTGACCCAGAACGGAAGCATGATGAGCAGTAGAAAAGCCTGTTTGAAGCGGCTTTTGCTGCGGTAGAAAAAATAAGCGGGGATATAGCCCATCACAACGCACAGAAAGACGGTTTCAAAGGAGATGCGGATCGTTCGAATGAGAATTTTGGGATAGAAGAAATCTTCGAAGAATTTGGCGTAATTGCCGAATTGGAAGGCCGGAATGTCCGCTCCGCTCGGTGCGCGCAGCCAGAAGCTGTAGACGATAATGAAGCAAACCGGAATGACCAGCAGCAGAAAAACCGCACTGAGCGCGGGTGATAACAGTACCCATGGTCTCCAATTTTTTTCCGGCATCGGCCTCCCACTAGTCGGTTGATATCGCCGTTCTCGATCAGTGTCCGCAACTCTTATGTTCTTTTGTAGATAATTTATGCTCCGATGTCAAGTCATCCGGTCCGCAATCAGCAATGACGGCGCAGTCGTTAGCGGAGGGTCTATTATTGCGGCAGAAGAAGATACCGTATCGCGCGGATTTCAAGGAATGAATATCAGGGTTCCATATACCGCGTTTGCCGCCGCAAACTACCGGCTGGGCCCCATTTTCCCATAACCGGGCATGCTTACTATTACGCCATGAATAACCTGGGATATTCAACTGGAGCTTTTTGAGAATCAGATTTAGATATTCGCCACTCGAAGGACATGCCTGCGCGAGCATATCGACCGGCTCCCCGGAAAGGAGCCCCGATAGTTTGCGGCCGTCGCCCCCGGAAAGGGCGGCAGTCGCAAGTTCACGCAGTGAGGAGCTTGAGGCTTTACACCGAAGACTCAAGCTTCCGATGACAGGGGTGGTGGCCCCGTTGCAGAAAGGATTCGAGTGATCCCCCGGAGAACCCGGCCGTGATCCAGGCGGCCGGGTTTCTCACCTTATCTCGTGTAACGGATTGATCGTGACGCTGCTTATTATTTGATATTTTCCGCACAATCCGATATGACCTCAAGATCATCTCACGTCCAAAAGAAATCCTTATGATCCGGTCCATGAGCCTCTACATCATTGCCGTGCTGGCGGCCAATTACACCGCCACCTGGTTTATCCCGCTGCCGGTCTTCGGACTGGTGTCGGTGGGCACGCTGATTTTCGGCGTCACCTTCACCCAGCGTGACCGCGTCCATTGCTTTGGTCGCAAACGCGTCTACCTGATGATCTTTATGGCTGCGGCGGGAATGGTGTTGGAATCCCTGTTTCTGGGGGTGGGCTGGCGCATCATCGCGGCCTCCTTCATCGCCATCGTGCTCAGCGAAACCGTCGATACGGAAGTGTACCAAAAGCTGATGCGGCGGCCCTGGATGCAGCGGGTGATCGGCTCCAACATCGCCAGCATCCCCCTGGACAGCCTGCTGTTCAACCTGATTGCCTTTGCCGGAGTGTTCAAGCCCGGGATGCTCACGGCCATTATTTTCGGTGAAATCGTGGCCAAATTCGCCACCGGGGCCGTGGCCGCGCTCTGGAAGGCCCAGGGCGACAAGGCGACGGCGGTGCGCGCCGCCGTATCATGAGTCCCCACGGCAGTGCGATTTAGCCCGTTGGCACCGGATTTCAGCTGTTTCTCGCAACCGCAGGCATAGAGTTCGAGTTTCAAATTTCTATTTTCATATGGAGGGTCGATCGTGCGCAAACTCAGCTTCGTTATTTTGTCATTGGTGCTCGGCTGTTCCGCGGCCTTTGCCGCACCCCAGGAACTCAAGGTCGGCTTCGTGTATGTCTCGCCCATCGGTGATGCCGGCTGGTCCTATTCCCATGACCAGGGCCGCCTGGCGGTTGAGGAACTGCCGGGCGTTACGACCGCCTACGTCGAGTCGGTGGCCGAAGGGCCGGATTCGGAACGTGTCATGCTCAACATGGCCAGGAAGGGCTTCGATGTCATTTTCGCCACCTCTTTCGGATACATGGACTCCATGCTCAAGGTGGCCCGCCAGTTTCCGAACGTGGTTTTCGAGCACTGCTCGGGTTTCAAACTGGCCAAAAACATGGGCAATTATTTCGGGCGCATGTACCAGGCGCGTTACCTGTCCGGCATGGTGGCCGGTTATATGACTAAATCCGGTGTCCTGGGGTACGTGGCGGCCTTTCCGATCCCGGAGGTGATTCGCGGCATCAATGCCTTCACGCTTGGCGCTCAGGCCGTGAACCCGAAAATCGAGGTGCGGGTGGTCTGGACCAAGACCTGGTATGACCCGGCCACTGAAAAGGAAGCCGCCAAGAGCCTGCTCGATGTGGGCGCCGACGTCATCGCCCAGCACCAGGATTCTCCGGGACCCCAGGAAGCCGCCCAGGAAAAAGGGGTCTATTCCATAGGGTACAACTCCGACATGTCGAAGTTTGCCCCCAGATCCCACCTGACCGCGCCGATCTGGAACTGGGCCCCGTTCTACATCCAGACGGTCGAGCAGGTCCGCCAGGGGACCTGGCAGAGCGAGTCGATCTGGTGGGGCATGAAAGAGGGCATCGTTGATCTGGCACCTTTCGGACCCATGGTTCCCGAAGACGTTCAGCAGAAGGTGCTGGCCGAAAAAGCGGCCATTGTCAGCGGCACGGCGCCGCTTTTCGCCGGCCCGGTCACGGATCAGTCCGGCAAAATCCAGGTGCCGGCGGGCCGCATGGCGACCGACGAAGAATTGCTGAGCATGAAATATTTCGTCAAGGGGGTCATCGGCACATTGGAGTAAATTGGGATAATTTCTCTCCGGTTCCGCCCACGGTTCTATTAAACACACGGATCAGGTAAACGCACGGATCGGGTCAATTTCTCGGAAGGGGCGCACCTGGGTGTGCGCCCTTCGTGCCAAGCAAGCGCTGAATTGCAGAAAAAGGCCATTTGCAGAAAAAGGCCATTTGATGGATGGCAAAGGAAGGATCGGATTTCGGGTGCACAAAAGACGGGAGCCTCTGGGCTGGGGATCCCTGGTTGTTTTTCTGGCGGCGATCGTTCTGTCGCTGGTCATTTGCGCTCTGCTGCTGGCGGTTCAGGGCCAGCCGGCGCTGGCGGCGTTGACCCTGCTGTTCAAGAGCGCTTTTTTTTCATCCTGGGCCATCGAGGACTGCCTGGTCAAATCCGTGCCGATTTTTCTGTGCTCGCTCGGTGTTGCCATTGCCTTTCGCCTTCAGGTCTGGAATATCGGTGCCGAAGGCCAGTTTGCCTTGGGAGCGGTGGGGGCCACGTGGATGGCGCTTAGATTTCCCGAACTGCCCTGGTACGGTCTCTTGCCGGCCATGCTGGCCATGGCCTCCCTGGCCGGCGGCCTCTGGGGCCTGGTGCCGGCGCTGCTCAAGATCCGTTTGCGCGCCAACGAGATCATCGTCACGCTGATGCTCAACTACATTGCGATCCTTTTTCTGGACTATCTCGTCTATGGCCCGTGGAAGGACCCGGTCAGTTTCGGGTTTCCCATGACGCGCGAGTTTTCCGCCGGGGCGGTGGTCGGCACGATCGGCGCCTCACGCATTCACTGGGGAATTGGCGTCTGTGTCGCGGCCGGGCTGGTCATGTGGGTCTTCCTGCGCTTTACCCGCCTGGGGTATGAACTCAAGGCTGGCGGTGAAAATCCGCGCGCCGCGCGCTATGCACGGCTGCCCTATGATCGTCTGGTGCTTCTGGTGATGGTGGTGAGCGGCATGCTGGCCGGTTGGGCGGGTTTTCTGGAAGCTTCGGCCAATCTGAACCGTCTTCAGCCAAGCATCATGGCCGGATACGGCTACACCGCCATTGTCGTGGCCTGGATAGCGCGTCTCAATCCGCTGTTGATCGCAATGGCCTCTTTTTTGCTGGCCGGCCTGCGCGTCGGCCTCGAGGCTCTGCAACTCGACCTGCGGGTGCCGGCCGCCTTCGGTGAAATCATGGAAGGCTGTATTTTGTTGACGGTGCTGGCCGGAGGATTCTTCACCCGTTACCGGCTGGCGCTGCAGAGAAACCCATGAACCCGGACATGCTGGTGCCGCTGTTGGCCGCGGCCGTTCAATCGGGCACGCCGATTCTCTTCGCCACACTGGGAGAAATACTCACCGAGCGTTCCGGGGTCCTGAACCTCGGGGTGGAGGGGATCATGCTGGTAGGCGCCTTGGCCGCCTTCGTGACGGCCAGGGTCACGGGCAGCCCGCTGGCGGGGTTTCTGGCCGGAGGGCTCTGCGGTGCGGGATTGGCGGGCGTGCACGGAGTGGTGTGCCTCATCTTTCTGGGCAACCAGGTGGTGTCCGGGTTGGCGCTGACGATCCTGGGCACCGGTTTGGCCAATTACCTGGGAACCCCCTACGCCGGCCAGGAGGCACCCGGCTTCAACGTCTTGGCGCTGCCGCTGCTCTCACAAATCCCCCTGCTGGGGCCGATTCTGTTTACCCAGGACCCCTTGGTTTACACCGCTTACCTGATGCCACCGCTGCTGTGGGCCTATTTATACCACACCCGCTGGGGCCTGGGCTTAAGGGCGGTCGGCGAGTTTCCCGAGGCGGCGCTGGCGGCCGGACTGCGAGTCAAGGGGTATCGCTGGACCGGTGTGCTGGCCGGCGGCGGGCTAATGGGTTTCGGTGGCGCTTACCTTTCCCTGGCCTACACGCATCTGTGGGCCAACGGCCTTTCCGCCGGGCGCGGCTGGATTGCGGTTGCGCTGGTGATTTTTGCCTTCTGGCGTCCGGGACGGGCCATGGTCGGGGCCTACCTGTTCGGCGGCGTCATGGCGTTTCAGTTCCGGCTGCAGGCCAGCGGAACCACTCTGCCCTCATCGCTGCTGCTGATGCTTCCCTACGGTCTCACGATTTTGGTGCTGGTTTTTTCGTCCTGGAAGAACAAGGGCGACGAGGCGCCGGCGGCGCTGGGAGTGAACATCGAACCCCCAGGCTAAATATTTTTGAGATTGATCGGAGATCTGTGATGGTGGATAAAAATAAAATCTACAAAAGGAATTTTCCTGTTTCCTGGGAGCAGCTTCACCGCGATTCGCGGGCGTTGGCCTGGCGGTTGTTGGATCGGGATGACTACTTCAAGGGAATTGTCGCCATTACCCGTGGCGGCTTGGTGCCGGCCGCGATCATCGCGCGCGAACTGGATATTCGGCTGGTGGACACGGTCTGCGTCAGCAGCTATGACTGGCAGGATCACTCCGGCGAGGTGGAGGTGTTGAAGTCCCTTGCCATCGACGGTGAGGGTTGGCTGCTGATCGATGACCTGGTCGACACCGGCAAGACCGCCCGGATCGTGCGCGACATGCTGCCTAAGGCCCATTTCGCAACAGTTTACGCCAAACCGCAGGGCCGGCCCCTGGTGGACACCTTTGTCACCGAGGTCAGCCAGGACACCTGGATCCTGTTCCCCTGGGATGCGGAAGCCAGTTCGTAGAACCTATAGTTTCAGATACTTAGGTTCAACAACCCGCAGCTTCAATTTTATTCACCGTCAAGGTTGGGTAGAACTTGGGTAGATTTAAACGCTTCTTCAAGTTTTTGACCGTCTTCATCCCTTTGAATCCAATTGTAATAATGATTCACAATCGGCTTGATTGAGGAATGGCCAACCTGATTCTGAACAAATCCCATGGTCTCATTGGCATCCAGGGCATTGGTGATAAATGTCCCCCGAGTATCCCGACAGCTCCTTTTTTCTGACAACCCGGCCTTCTTTAGCGTCGGTTTGGTTCAATGTGAACCGGCGGTATGCAATATCCTCGTTCCTTTCTGCGTTTTGAATTAAGCGCCTGCTTTCCCAATAAAGAATCTGTTTTAGGCTTGCGCCAGTTAGTTCGGAAGCCTCTCCAATGCTGTATGTGATTTCGCGTCGCGTGCTGACATATGCGGTACTCCATAAAGAATTATTTTTCAGGCGCAAACAAAATGGCCCTTTAATTTTATGAAGATCAAATAATAAGAATATCGGTTTCTTACCGGTGGAAATCTGGTGATTGAATCAGATGGCCTTTGGAAACCAAATGTTAGAGAAAAGGTGAGTCAGCAAAAAAGAGCGGTTGGGAATTGTGTTTGGGAATAGAAAAGTACAAAAAAATGCCTGATTATGGATAAGTCGAAATTAAGGTGGGTAGTGTATTGAAGTGCGTAAGCTGTCGTTCAAGCGGAACCTTTGAATACCTTACTGGAGCGCTACCAGCATCCATCCAGTAAATCTGCTTTGAGAAGAAGTCTATGTATTTCTGCAAAAATTCGGTTTGGCAGTTATTTTTGTACCGTCTTCACACTTAAGCCAACTTTCCGATTTTAAGCGCTCCCATGCTTTTTTTATGTGATTTGGTTTCATCAACCTCTTTTTTCTTTCGTTCCAATTACTCACTTTTTCAATGATTTTATCCGCATCTTCTGCAGTATCGGGATTTTCCTTCACAACCCAGTAGACAGTTGCTAATAATTCCATACCATATGGGGTTTCGAACCCTCTGATAAGTCTTGCTAAACATTCAAATCTTTGCTCGCTTTCTTTATCCTGAGATAGAAAAGTTGAAGCTTCTCTAATAGCATCTCCGATTATGTAAATTTCATGCCTTGACACTCGATCTCCATATCCGCGGATATAATGACCATCCATATGCTGTAGCACATGGTGAAGATTATCTGCATAAGGCCCAAATTGATCTGCCTGAAAATTTAACCGAAGCTTCTCACCTGCCTCTTGTAAAAAGAACATTAACTTCTGAATTTCCAGTAGGGTATGTCGGTAGCCCTGACTTCTATACAGCTCTAATGCTTTAATTAATAGAGCTCTCCCTTTAGTCATATTGGGCTTTTTTGTTTTAATGAGAATTTTATCTGCTTCTGGAGACCTATATGGCTCATATAATTGGACTGCAACATCAGGAATAGCTTCAAAAGCTGACTCTATGAGATATTTTACTTGAGACCAGTCAAGTCCGCCCAGTCCACTACCCAATGGTGGTATGGCTACTGATTTAATTACTAATTTTTTTACTTGACGGACAAAATCATCTAATCCTTTGCTAATATCTTCAAGTTTTGATTTAGATTTCCAATGCCTTTTAGTTGGGAAATTGACAATATATTTTGGATTAAACATTTGATTTGTCTCATAAACAAACATCCTTCCAATACGCACCTCGCCTTTTTTGCAGGCTCTGGCATAAGCCTCATAATTATCTGGAAAGGCTTTTTTGAACTGGAGTGCTATTCCTTTCCCCATTATCCCAACACAATTGACTGTATTCACAAAAGCTTCGGCGTTAGACTCCAGCAGATTCCCTTTTGTTAAAGTAATCATAACGCCTCCTTTAGTAGTACCAATCAGGATTTAGTATAACCTTTGGCCTGTATCCGTTTACAGGCAATGAGCTCTCAACTTTCAATTGAATGCGTGGGTTGCGGACAGCGATGTGAGTCAGACAATTCCATGGCATTTCCTTATGAACTAAAAACTCGGCCTGTCGCCTACGTTTTCTATCAGGATGATCAATTGTATCTTTCCAATACCTGCTATTCATTATTCCCCAATCTATCTCATCGAGTCTATTCAGGTCATCGTAAAATTCAGTCATTGCCATAATGCCGTGTCCATCAGTAAAAACATACTTTAAGTGATTACGCGCAACTACATCAATATTTGAAATCACGTAAATTATATTGGTCTGCCCACCACTATATCCTGGAACATTACCCCGGTGAATCGTGTAAAGCATTGGTGATCTGGGTGCAAAGTAAAAAGGGACATAATCATGCAAGGTGCCTCCTGGGCCGCATGGCACATTAGTGAAAGCCCTTCTATCCTGAATACCATCGTAGGCAATACTTTGATGAAAAATTTGGCATTGTTGGAGGTGGCAATTGGCCATCAATCCACCTTGATTAATAACTCCAATCAAATTATCAACATGGGTAATATGGTAGAGGGTAATTTGTGCCGGAGGCATGGTCATCTCAAAGGCTTTAGTCCCAATAGACCTGATTGATTTTTAGTTTAATCGCCTGAATCCCTCTTATTAACTCCGGTTAAATGTGTCAATC
Source organism: uncultured delta proteobacterium (assembly GCA_963779885.1). GTDB lineage: Bacteria > Desulfobacterota > Desulfobacteria > Desulfobacterales > SG8-13 > JARFQH01. The sequence goes on from CAWAAN010000022.1 coordinate 163,893, forward strand.
AAGGACTATAAACAGGTCAACTTTGGTTCAACCCATTGTTTCCATATCAGATTGCACCTGTAGGGCCAAATTCATAATGAATACAGTATATTCAAAGTCATACTTACCATTATTGGTTATTTTTTTCAACGTGAATTGTCCAGACCGCTCTAAATTTATCGTATCTCGAAAAGACGATCTGGACATACGGCACAAATCAGAGCCTAATCTGAATCGTCATCATCGCTGAACCCTTTACGCTTCCTCCGTTTTCGTTCGGTTAAGCCTTCCTCATATCCGAAACCTATCGCGGAACCCAGGAAAAAAGCATCCCTTGCCGTGAAACCATCCCCTTGTGATTCAGCCTGATTAGTTTCGGCATCACATTCTGGATCGCCGTCAAACGGATCATCCATTTCCGTATCCGCATCGTATTCATCCTCAAAATCATCATAATCGTCATACCAATCCATGGTTCCCTCCTTTGGCATATTGTGTCAGCTTATTTTGGTTAGGCAGCTTTGTCCTTGTTATCAATGGCAGGTCCAGGTAATTTAAGTTTAGGGCCAGACGCTTCCGAGTCGGGCAATTAAAGATCAACTGTCTTCAAGTCCTCAATAAGGGAGTGAAGGGATCTGTCATTCCACACCTCGCGGCTGTCAATAAGTACTCTGCCATTGGAAAGACATTTCAGATACAGGATGGTGTATTTGCCAAGACCAGAGAACTTTTCGATAAAATCATCGATAAAGGCACTGTGAAACTCGCAGTTCTGTACCTGATAAGCGCTATCGCCTATTTTCCAATATTCCAAGTGATATTTCAGTCTTGGAAGATCGTTTATGTATGCCATGTTTGGCATGTTATCACCTCCTTCAGAAAGGCACCCCCTCAATCATTAGTGGCCACAGAGTGAGCAGATTATTTTGAATTTTTTTCCGTTGATAATGGTAATATCGTTTCCCAGAAAATGGCCAAAACTGACATAGTGACCACAGTCCAATTGAAATTTCCGGCCGGCCAGGGTCCGCTGCAAAATATCTCGCAACAATTCCGGGCCATCGTATCTTTCCTTTTCCTCTTTCGTCATTTCAGCCTCCATAAAAACGAAAGCCCCGCCACCTTACGATGACAGGGCTCCCAGATTATTTGTTGATGGGAATTAGGGTCGAACCATGCTTAATACCTGTCCTCCCGCAGATTCCAGCCGATAAGTTTGAAGGGTGTCCAGGCTGGCGTCCTGTGCGGCCCGCGTAAAAGCGTTGATGATGTGAAACATCGTGGCCCCCTGTTCCAGGTAATAGGACTGCCGCACCACCTCCGTTTCCGCTTGGGATAGACCGAATCGCTGGCTGAACGTCTCGATGGACCGGATTGGGTCGCTCACGGCTGACTGGCGGGAATGTTTGAACTGTTCCTGTTTGCGAGTGGAATCTTCGATGACGCCGGCCAGGGTTTCAGGGAAATGTTCCAGGCCCCGGTTGCTGATGTGTTTGAACCTGGATACCGTTGATGAGGTCTTGGCGATAAGTCCATTGGTGCAGACCAGCCGGTAAAAGAAAGCCTCGATGCTGAAAGCGATTAATCCAGTTTCCGAATTGCTGAAGGCGACACCGGGCACAATTTCATCCAACTGTCCGTATCCTGGATTGACACCGAAAGCCTTGGCATACTCGGGGATCTTGACCAGAAACATGCCGTCATCGATGGCATACTGAACCGGGGTTGAAGGGTCGAAGCCGTGCTGAATCAACTGGGACAGAATTTCCATGTTGTCCAATGGCCGGTACCGCTCGGTGAACGCGGCTCGCAGTCGATTATCGTCAAACCGGCAAAAGAAAGTGTCCCGCTGCTGGCGTTCCTGTTCGATCCAGTAGTTCAGGTTCTCGGCCTGCAGGTTCTCTGGACACCGGGAAAGGTAAGAAAAAGGCACCCGCAGACGGTTGGACAGCAATCTCTGGGCACTGGGCAGGATTTCCACTCGCCGGCCTGAAATCCACATCTGATTGAGACTGTCGAACTCCATATCCTTTACTGGAACGATCTCGTCATATTGGTTGACTGACATCTGATGAACTCGGTCGATAACTGTTTCAAGTGTTGCTGTTGCTTTCATTTTACGGTCTCCTTTCCATCAGGTTTTTTTCATGAACAACGGTTGTCTGTTTCAGATACTGCTCGGTTTCATCCAGCACCTTCTTCTTGCAGGTGAGGCAGATCGAATGAGATACCGGCTCGGGTATTCCGCAGCTGGTATTCGACGGCTTCAGACCCATCCATTGGCCGCACCAGGCACAGATTACTTTCATTGCCATAGCTTCCACCTCCATAAACAAAAAGCCCCTCTAAACAGCTCTGAGAGCCGCCAGAAGGGCTTTTCTTGGTTTGGTTTATGCTTCCCTATTTACTTCTCATCTACCACGCTTTACAGGCATCTGAATAAGCCACAATCAGCACACATCCAGGACGGCTGAGGCATGTAAATCTGAGCGTCAATACCGGCAAGAACGGCATTGGCAAGCTTGGCAAATCGTCTTCGATCTGCAGCCGTCCGAGTGGTCCAGATGTGGTCAAGCCGAGGTTTCTTGAGCTTTCTCAAAACGTCTATTCGACACCGGATATCCGCGGTCGGGAAAGTGAATCGATTACTGGCAAGCACATAGCTGTAGCTGGTTAATTGCAAATCTTTGTCGACTGTTTCCTGAGCATACGGCTTGGATGCCGTCTTGTGATCCACGGCAACCAGATTACCGGCCTCGTCCATCAGCAACAGGTCTACGATTCCGACCAGCTTAATGTCCGTCTGTTCCCTGGTTTCCTCCCTGTAGAGGGTCGCCGAGAGTGGAAGCTCTACATCGACAACCCGGTATCCGGTCAGATCGATGCTTTCATGGAAAGCCTGCAACAATGAATGGCCCATCTCGATGGCAGCCGATTTGGACAGCATATCCTTCTTGAATATTATAGGATAGGGTGTCCGTTTCAGACTGGAGGAGAGGGATTCCTGGAAAATATCCTGCAAAACGTTAAGCTTCTCCGGTTTACCGTTTTCCTTGATGCTGCGGTAGAATCGTTGCAGGCTAAGATGTATTGCACTGCCAAATGGTAAATTGATGCTCATCCGCTCTGGCGATCGGCCTTCGACATGGCTGAATCTGTATTTCAGCGAGCATGCCAGATAAGTGAATACCTGGCTGTAGCTGATGTGAAGTTCATTGGTTAGGAGTCGCGCAAAAATTAATTCACATTTTCCGATGGACTAATGGAGTAATTCCAATTTGGCCGTAGGGTGTGATGCTTTAAATTAATATCTTTCATTTGTTCGTCACGGATGCGAGTACCCTTTTGATATTTTTTCGTATGAAGGGCGGCCCGTATTTTGAGACCGGCAGAAGTTTTAGTCGTCCGGATAAATTTCAAGACGGTTTCATAATCGGTCAAAGGATGGGCGGCCCAGTTATTGCTGATAAAGGAAAACATGCGGTGCTCGATCGGGTTCCATTTCGAGGCCCCCGGAGGATAGTGGCACACCTTGACACACAGCTTGAAGCGATCGGAAAAAGCGACTTGAAGTTGATGCTTCCAAAGCCGGGTGCGATAACCGTTGCTTCCTCCGCAGTCGGCCAAAATGAGCAGATGCTCGGCGCCTGGATATTTGACCGAACCGATCATTTGCCACCAAATGCGGATGGAAGCCACGGCAAATTCTGCAGTGTCCCGGCTTGTGCCCAGATTGACAAATCCCTCATTGCGACAAAAATCATAGATGCCGTAAGGGATGGCAACGCCTGTGGCATCGGAGGGAAAATCATGATCAAGGACCGCAACGGGTTGTTGGTACCATGCTCGTCCGGGTTGATGAAACGCTCCGATCAGCTCGCGGCTTTTGGTGTCAACGCTGATCACCGGCAAGCCATGGGCAGCGTAGTCCTTGATCTGGGAGCGGATATAGCGAAACTGTTGATTGCGCTGGTGAGGACAAGGCGGCTTTCTTATCCCCGACTCAAGGCTTTTCAGGTTTTTGCGAAGCGAATAATCCATTTTCTTAAGCAGTCTGCCCACCGTTTTGCCCGAAACGACAATGCCCATGCGTTTGAGTTCTCGGGCAATCTTGCCGGTGGTTTTGCGCGTCCACTTACACCCGCTGACCGGATCCCCGGCGGTCTCGTATTTCATGATTTCGGCGATCGCATTCATGATTTGCGGTGTTTTTTTTCCTGCGAAGGCCGCCCGGCACCCGGCGCCCGCAGCCTGCCGGTGGCGGTTAAATCGGCATCCATCAATTCCTTGCGCCCTTTTGCAACGGTATGCGGATCCATGCCCAAGATAGAGGCGATGTGCGCATCTCCGCCATGGCCAAGTTTGAGCGACTCAAGCCCGGCATACAATCGGCGTTGTTGTTCGTTGAGCATGCTGCAAAACAAAACCAACAGGGCCCTGGCTTCATCAGTGGCCAGATCGGGGTTGGCCACGATCAAAGAAGCCGGTGATTGCTGCAAAAGGGCTTTTCTGGCCTTGATCTGGCGTCTGGCCACATCCTTTTGTGCGGACAGGTACACATACACGGCATCGAAGCTTTCACGCGAAAGGCGCGCCTCTCTAACCAATTGGGTGAGGGCATGTTTGGTTTTAACCTGCAGAATGTCCTTGAGCTCGCCGGCACTGTAGCCGGCATCGGAGTGGTGCACGAAGGCTTCGGCTGTTTGCAGCAGGTTTCCAAAACGTGAAAACCAAACCGATTCGAAACTCCAAAGCCCTTGATCGGAGAACCGGGCAATGGACTCTAAGGGTGTAGTATTTACCTCGGTGCGAATAGCTGCTCAGGTACTGCAAATCGCCCAGTTTGCGAAATACCGTGCAGCGCGCCGGATTGCCCAGCGCTTCTCGCAGCTGATCGAGGGTGGCGATTTTGTTCCGATCGAAGAATTGCCTAAGGGCCTGCAGGTGGTATTTTGAGAGTATTCATAATGAGTACATTAGCCTTAATGGTTGCAAATGTCAAGGCTAATATTCTCACTTTGATAAAACCACTTATGCGCGGTTTACAAGGATTCATCAGTACTTACACGTGCCAATCCAAGCTTATATATTGATATAGTTAGCCCTACTATATGTTAATTAATAAATTCGTGGCTCCTAAGTTTCGCTTTGTGGAAGTTCACCTGGCGGAGGTTCGCCTCCTTAATTTGCGCACTGGTAAGATCTGCAAACCTGAGGTCAGCCCCATGGAGACTCGCGCCGCTGAGATCTGCAAGAAACAAATTTGTGTAGCGAAGGTCCGCTATATCAAGTGAGGCATTCTGGAGGTTCGAGCTGGAGAGGTTTGTTCTTCTGAGATCGGTTCCTGAAAGTTTCGCTCCTTGAAGATTTGCTCGCGCAAGATTCACACCAGAAAGATTCGGGATGCTTCTGAGCTTGGGCAGTTTCAGATCCTCATTTTCCCGCCACTTATTCCAGACCTCTACGCCTTGTTCCAGGATTTTAAGATGTTCTGGATTGGCCATGGGGATATTACCTTTAGGTTTTGAGCAAAATTCACAAATAAATTAGCTGGATAGGAAACTAAAGGCAAGGGAAATGTTGGATTTGGGATTGTGGAGGGGGCTGGGGCAGGATAGGCAGGATTGAATGGACCTGTATGTATTTGGCCGGATCGAAACCGGCCAGATCGAATTGGACAGCATCTCTTATTATTGAAGTAAGGATATGGTGTCCATTTTCGCTCCCAATAACAATGTTTCCACTCAGGTTTTTCTTGACACGGCAACTGTAAATATATGATATCTTGAATATTCCCGTAATATTGATTCTGTTGAGATGCAATCCCAAGCTTTAAACAGCATTGCACAGCTGCCTAATACCAGGCAATCAGAGTTTAAGGTACATATGCCATGGCTGACATTTTCATCAGCTACGCAAGTGAGGACCGATCAAGAGTAGAGCCACTTGCAAAAGCCCTCGAAGACCAAGGCTGGTCGGTATGGTGGGATCGGACGATTCCGGCAGGTAAAACCTGGCGTGAGGTAATTGGAGAGGCTCTCGAAAACGCACGCTCGGTCATTGTGGCATGGTCTAAAACCTCCGTTAAGTCAAGCTGGGTACAAGAAGAGGCTGATTGGGGGCGCGAACAGAAAATATTGATCCCAATCTTTATCGATGATGTACGACCACCACTGGGTTTTGGTGCTGTTCAAGCAGCAGACCTCACAGATTGGGAAACAATAACAAGCCATGCTGGATTTCTCAGCCTCCTAAAAGCGATATTAGAAATCGTCGGATCTCCGTCGAATTCAAGAATAGGTCAAACTGAAACCGTTCAAGAGGAACGGCGCATCGATGCTGTCGCTCCAAGCAATGCTTCAGTTGGTCAGAGCATGAGTGTGTTCGTACAGGTACGATTCCCTGATTCGAAATATCTAAGTATAGAAGATTGGCCTTTCAAAAGTAAACCATCATCGTTAGAGCAGGCATCTAAGTCGGCTAAAGTAAGATTCTCAAAAAAATCTAACGGGAAAATAGCCCCTGCTAAATTGAAGTTTAAGGTTGTTGCCCCTGAGTTCAATAAGGAAGGAGAGACGGAAAAGATAGCAGAGGTACCTCCTCACCTATTTTCCGAACTCATCTCCTTTCAACTAATACCCAAGTTTACTGGCGTCCACGGAATAATGATTAACGTGTATGATGAGTATGGAGTTTCTGTGGGCGAACTTCCAGTAGAGACCGATGTCTATGCGCAAGAGAAACCTTCCGTTAATGAGGCAACTATAGTTGTCTTAGCTCTGAATGTTTTGGTAAATTTAGAACCTGGTAAAGTCTCGGAACAAACTAGAGATGACCGCAAACGTGTTGAGGATAGGACTAAACGGAAAGAGGCAGAGGCAGCGGTAAAACCACATGAGCCAGAGCCTGATAAGATCAAGCCCTTCGAGCATAATCCTGATACCAAAGCGCCTATTGAAAAATTACCCTCTGAGTCCCGTAAAACGGGAAATGCTCTAAAATTTGTTTTAGCGGCTGGCGTCTTTTTTCTGCTGGTACCAGGAATATGGTGGTGGTTTTACCTGCCACAGAATGTGCAACAAAAATCGTCTCGAGAAGGTAAGATTTTTGTCGAAACTATACCTGAAAATGCGGTCGTAAAAATTCTGAATATTGATGAAAGTTTTCAACAAGGAATGAAGCTGGAACCCGGAAAATATCATATTGAGGTATCACTAAGGGACTATGAGCCGCAGGATAGATGGATTGATTTAGGTGATGGAGAGGAAAAACGAATCAATTTTAAGCTTGCGAAAATAGGAGTTGCAGAGCCTGTTTCACCTGGAAAAACTATAACGAATAGTATTGGAATAAATTTTGTGCTAATCCCAGCAGGAGGGTTTGTTATGGGCAGCCATATTAGCCCTGAGGAGGTTGCTCGTAAATATGGTGGTGATGCAGAAGACTATAAAGATGAGCATCCATCACATCCCGTCGAGATAACCAAACCATTTTACCTGCAAACTACCGAAGTCTCCCAAGGGCAGTGGGAAAAGGTTATGGGGAATAATCCATCACGCTTCAATAAATGCGGTGAAGACTGCCCGGTTGAACAAGTTTCCTGGGATATGGCCCAACAATTCATCAGCAAGCTAAATCAGATGGAGGATACAAACAAATATCGTCTTCCGACCGAGGCTGAGTGGGAGTATGTATGCCGGTCGGGAACGACGACGCCGTTTTTTACAGGAGATTGCATTTCAACCGATCAGGCAAACTTTTCTGGCAACTATCCGGGAAAAAATTGTCCCAACGGGAACTATCGCGGCAAGACCGTTAAAGTTGGAAATTTCCAACCCAATACCTGGGGTTTATACGACATGCACGGCAACGTATGGGAGTGGGTTCAGGATTGGTATGGTGATTATCCCTCCAGTTCAGTTGTCGATCCAAAAGGACCTGACAAAGGTGAATATCGTGTTTTGCGCGGTGGCTCGTGGCTCGACGGCGCGCGGCTCGTACGTTCTGCAGATCGCGACAGGAACGGTCCTGACGACCGCGGCGACAACTATGGCATTCGAGTTGCCCGGGATTTTTAATTACACCTAAACTGATCGGTTTCAGATACAGGGTTCATGGTTCAAGGCAGACCTTTCAGGTGTGTCATAATTGGGTCATTTTATTTCCGACTTACCAGCGAACTGGTTTTAAGATGGGAGACTAATTGGTATATTGGGACAGATTTTTATACGACTCAAAACGGCTCAAAAGTGCCAGGGCCAATGTGCCTCAGAAAAACTTAGGTTGGGTAGAACTCGGGTAGTTTTAAACCATACCAATTGAAAAGAAGCCCATATTTTGAACGTATTGAACTTCTCTAAAATACCTGTTATCTATTGAAATTAAAGGAAAAGCCTTGTGTATCAACCACTTGTTAAAATACGGATATGCCAGCCAGGACACCTGGATCCTGTTCCCCTGGGATGCGGACAGCCAGTTTACGGAACCGATCGTATCCAGACGGTAGGGGTTTTATGGTTCTGACCGCTGATGAACGGCCAGTAGTGCAGACCCTCGCGCAGTTTATAAAATCCGATTGATTATCCATCTCGTATGTGATTCTTATGATTCAGATGGCAATAACCGCAACTGAAGGAGGTTTCATGGACAAAAGGGCGAGGTCATCAAAAGGCAACGGCATCACCCGCCGCGATTTCATCATGGCGGCATCGGCAATCACCGTCACGGCCATGACCGGGACATGGACCCGCAGCGCCTTCGCGGCAAATGAGATCGTCTTGCCGCCGCTGCCCTATCCCGAAAACGCCCTGGAGCCGGTCATCAGCGCCAGGACGATTAAATTTCACTACGGCAAGCATCATCAGGGATACGTCAACAATATCAACAAACTCGTGGCCGGCACGGACCTGGCGGACATGCCGCTCGAGAAAATTATCCAGAAAACCGCCGGCCAACCCGACAAGGCCGGCATTTTCAACAATGCGGCCCAGGTCTGGAACCACACCTTTTACTGGAAAAGCCTGAACCCCAAGGGCGGCGGCAAACCGCCGGCGGCGTTGATGCAAAAAATCGACTCGTCTTTCGGCAGTCTCGACGCCTGTCAGAAAGAGCTTGCCGCCGCGGCCACGACCCAGTTCGGCAGCGGCTGGGCCTGGCTGGTGCAGGACGGTGGTAAGCTCAAGGTGGTCAAAACCGGCAATGCGGACAACCCTATGACCCGTGGAATGAAGCCCCTGCTGACCATCGATGTGTGGGAGCACGCCTATTACCTCGACTACCAGAACCGGCGCGCCGATTATGTGAACGGCGTGCTGGAAAAACTGATCGACTGGAATTTCGCGGCTGAAAACCTCGGTGCAGCCTGACCGCCTTTTATGTGCTAAGCATCCATGGGGTCTTTGAACCGACACGGTGCTTGAAAACGATGTGCCAAAATCCGGATGGTCGGTGGCTATCGATGGCTGACCGTCCGGGGCGCCGGCAGAGTCAAGGGCCGGATTCCAATGCAGATGTCCGCTGAAGTCAAAACCTTTATGTAGGGGCACGGCGCGCCGTGCCCCTGTCAGCTTCGCCGATCTGAATCTGTCAGCGGTCAAAACTCTTTGGTCGGTCATCAGGGCACAAACCGTATGCAAATGGTGGTCATCGGTCGATCGCGGACCGCAACCTTCTATCCGCGCCATGTGGAGAACCGGCATGCGAGAGCATAAATGCATTGGCGTATGGGCCCTCACGACTATTCTCTGGACCTTTCTCGGCGTGAGAGTCGGCCAGGATTACGACCCGCACACCGATTTCATGCGCTACAAAAGCTTTGCCTGGGCACCGGTTCCGCAAGAGAAAACGGGCCGGACATTTCTGGACCACCCCTTTTTCAACAAGCGCGTTCGTGACGCCGTCGAGAGTTTCCTGATTCAACACGGATACGCCAGAACAACCGAGGGAGAGTCCGATTTTCTCATCGAAACCCATATAATCGTAAAAAGAAGGGTAGCGGTGGATCGGACGGGAGAGGGCTGGCCGGGAAACCGGTATTTTGGAGACTCGTTCTTTGAAACAACCGTTGACGAGTATGAGGACGGCACACTAATAATCGATTTCCTCGATCCCGGCACGAAAAAACTTTTCTGGCGCGGAACCGGCTCCCGGCGGGTTGCGCCGTCTTCAAGCCCGCAGAAATCGGCCGAGACGATTGACAGATGGGTTTCGGAAATACTGAAGCAGTACCCGCCGCAGTCGAAGAGCACCTCCCGGGCGCCTGCGGGTTGCTCCGGACCGCTGAAACAAGGCGTGCCGACCGCTCCTCAGGCATAATTAGCCCTAATGCCATCTACCGCAAGATGCCTATCGATCGGTTTGAAGACCTTTGCAGATCGACATTGGTCTGACCAAGCGGGACTATGATGGGTAGTATTCGGTATGCCTTAATTTGATCGCCAATCAAAATTGACAAGGAGGTCACAGCGAAGAAAAAGCATAAAACATCAAAATCTTTGTACCAACTCAAAGTCACCTTGATTGGAAGCAAGCCTCCAATATGGAGAAGATTGATTGTCAAAGACACTATCAGATTAGATCAATTGCACACCGTCTTGCAGGTAGCAATGGGATGGGACGATTACCATCTTCATCAATATAGGAGTGGAGGCTCTTTTATCGGGATTCCGGACCCGGAATTCGATATGGATGTAACGGATGAGCGTGAGGTTTATTTGCAAGACGTCATTTTCAATCCAAAAGATAATTTCGTGTATGAATACGACTTTGGTGACGGTTGGGAGCACAAGATCGTTCTCGAAACAATTCTCCCGTCAGATTTCTCCGAATCGCCCCTGGTTATTAAAGGTAAAAGGGCTTGTCCCCCGGAGGACTGCGGGGGGATTTGGGGATATGCGGATTTTTTGGATGCCATTCATGATCCGAAACATGAAGAACATGATTCCATGCTCGAATGGGTTGGTGGGGAATTTGATCCTGAAGATTTTGACATGGACCTTATTAACAATAACCTTAAAGGTCTTAAATTATAATGAAAAAAAATTCGTAGATGTAGCCACACGTCAGTCCCCTTCATCATTTACGTTTCCGACTATGCCTTCGGCCCACTCAAATGCTTCGGATTTCCGGACGTGATCGGCAGCCATTATATGCGGCATGCATATCCTGCTTGACAACATGCGGGCGGACCAACTTTTGGGTAATACGATCGATTTTTTCGGTCCAATAGACAGCTCGTAACCCATCATAAATCTCCGCATCTATGGTTATTGTGAGTATTTTTGCATCACAAGCTCCTTTTTGGCCCTTTGCACGTACACTATACGTGCAAAGGGTGCGCGTCAAGAAGCATTGAAGCTCTTTTTACGGAAAGAGCAAGCGTAATAAAGGCTTCGATTAATCGAACTTTTCATTACGCCGGTTTGATGTTCTGATTTACGTGGAAGAAGTTTTCCGGATCATACTTCGCTTTGATTTTCCGCAAACGCTCGTGGTTGGCGCCGTACGTGGCCTTCACCCGATCGTCGCCCTCTTCCATCATGAAGTTGACATAGGATGCACCGGCCGAGAGGGGGTGCAGCGCCTCCCAGTAGTCGCGTGCCCATCTGGTTATTTTCTCCCTGTTGGCCGGGTCGGGATCGACGCCGGCGATGACCATGGACCAGTTGGCATCGCGATAGGACCAAGCCGTATCCTGGCTGTCGACCTGGTGAACGGCTCCGTTGATAGGGTAAAGATGCATCATCGAGAGCGGCGTGGGCACCTCGGCGAAGCGCAGGTGCTGGGCGATCGCTTTATCCGTTAATTCTCCCACAAAATCGCCCTTCCAGTACCACTGGTAGCCGGGCGGGAAGAGGCTGTCGAACAGGCCTTGCAGAAACGGATACGGCATGGGCCCGATATGCTCGAACAGCGGTTCGGCGACATCGCGGGCCGATTGAACGGCGGCTGCGGAAGTATCCTGCGGTCCTGTGCAGCACCACAGCAGACCGCATATCTTTCTGCCGTGAATTATTTCCGGAAAGGGTTCGGCCGCCGGGACTTCGCCGACCATGAAAAAAGCATAAATGTTCTCCGGCGCCTGAGGCAACCACTCGCGATACCAACGCAGGGTGGGCTCAAGTTGTTCGATCGGCCAGAACAAAGGCCCGGCGAATACCGTATCAACCGGATGCAAGCGATATTCGAACGAGGTCACGACACCGAAATTGCCGCCACCGCCCCGCAGGGCCCAGAACAGGTCCGGATTGTGATCCTCGCTCGCATGAACCAGCTGCCCGTCGGCCAGAACGACATCGGCGGCCAGCAGGTTGTCGATTGTCAGGCCGTATTTACGCGACAAATAACCATGACCCCCGCCGAGGGTCAATCCGCTGACTCCGGTCGTGCCGATAATGCCGCTGACCGTAGCCAAGCCGAAAGCATGCGTGGCATGGTCGACATCTCCCCAGTGACAACCCGCTTCGACGCGCGCGGTTTTCGATTCGGGGTCGACACGGATACCCTTCATGGCGGAAAGATCGAGGACAAGTCCGTCGTCCACCAGCGCCAGGCCGGGACCGTTGTGGCCGCCGCTACGAATCGCCGTATCCAGCTCATGCTTGCGGCCGAAATTTACGGCCTCGATCACGTCAGCGACATCGGCACACCGGGCGATTAACCGCGGACGTTTATCGATCATCGCGTTATAGATCGTGCGGGCGCCGTCGTAGTCGGAATCATCCGGTTTGATCAATCGGCCGCGGAAAATTGCCTCAAATTGTTCGATCGTTGAATTGTCTATCATATCGTCCTCCTTCTGCATTTTTCATGGAGGACCGGTGCTTTACTTCAGCCAGGCCTCCTTATGCTTTTTATTTTTTGCTATGCAATCCAATGATGCCTCCATAGTATACCCTAAGCTTAAAGCTTCCTCTGTCAAGGGATATCCGGTAGTCAAAATTGGATTTGCAGGATGATTCAGAGAAGAAAACGTGGCAGGATAAGTGAAGGTCCAGAAAACAGACTGTGCTCCGGCGATGCAGGTGATGAAGGCAATCAGAGTCAGGACAAAGACTTTCCGACGCCGGCGGACGCCGATCGCCAGAATAAGGGTCGACAGCAGCGCACCTGCGATTACGATTCCGAGCAGCGCCCAGTAGTTCAACCTGATGACCACAATACACGTTCCGGGGCCGCATTTTTCCCTGATCTCGAGCAGTTATCATAGGTTGTCAAGAAAATAGGTAACGTTCCGAGAGAATTGAGATATTAATATTCGATCGTACCAAGAGGCTTTTACCATGAGCGAACTTCAGATCGACATATTTCGTGACGCGGTTGAAGCCATCTACCGCGACCAATCACGACGTGTATTGGCCACCTTGATCCGTCTGCTCGGCGACTTCGAACTTGCCGAGGAAGCCTTGCACGATGCGTTTACAGCAGCGCTGCAGCAATGGCAAAAGGATGGCGTCGCCCGCCCATCCGCGCGCGTGGCTGATATCGACCGGCCGCTTCAAGGCCATTGACGCCATGCGTCGGCGCGCGCGCTTTGATGCCTCGCTGGTAAGGGTGGCCAACCAATTGGAAATCGGGCTTTCCGAAGCCGAGGATCATAACGGCGAGGTGTTCAAGGACGACATGCTGCGGTTGATCTTTACCTGCTGCCACCCGGCGCTGTCGCCGGACAATCAGGTGGCGCTCACTTTACGCGAGGTTTGCGGACTCACGACGGAAGAAATCGCTCACGCGTTTCTCATCAAACCAACCACGGTAGCCCAGCGTATCGTGCGTGCCAAGGCGAAGATCCGCGACGCGCAAATTCCCTATGAGGTCCCTTCCACGGCCGAGCTGCCGGAACGGCTGGAAAGCGTGCTGAGGGTGGTCTACCTGGTTTTCAGCGAAGGGTATTTTGCATCGGATGGAGAATCATTGACGCGACCGAACCTCTCGGGGGAGGCCATTTGTCTTGGAAGGCGGGTCGTTGAGGTAACAGCCGAACCTGAAGCGACAGGTCTCTTGGCACTGATGTTGTTGGATGAGTCGCGTCGGGCCGCGCGCTCGACGCCTGAAGGCGATATCGTACCGCTGGAAAACCAGGATAGAAAGCTTTGGGACAAAGACCAGATTGCCGAAGGCCTGACGTTTTTACGGCAATCCCTATCGTCGCGGCGGATTGGTTCTTTTACGCTGCAGGCGGCCATCGCCGCGGTTCATGCCGAGGCCTCCAGGGCCGACGAAACCGACTGGGGTGAGATCGTCGGCCTGTACGATATGCTTTTGCGCGTGGAGCCATCTCCCATCGTCGAACTGAACCGCGCCGTGGCAGTGGCCATGCGCGACGGACCGTCGGCAGGGCTCACCCTGATCGACTCACTCTTGCTGCGCGATGATCTGGCCGATTACCCATTTGCACATGCGGCGCAAGCGGAACTGTATCGGCGTAACGGGAATACGGCTGCGGCCCGTTCCGCCTATAAACGGGCTCTTGCCCTGACGAAACTGGTCCCGGAGCAACGTCTCCTCAAACGGCGGCTTGGAGAACTAAGAGTTTAATAATAATCAGGTTTTTAACATTGAAAGGCTCGGCCAGCAGGCGGGAAAACGTTGGAAAATCCGCATATTCCAAGACGTTTGCGACGCGGCTGTAAGAGATGCTGCGGCGCCCGAAAAGGTGATTCAGTCCTTGCTTCATACCAAAAAATAATTGAATCATGCGTTTTAACGCATTTGTTTTCAGTCCTTTCCCTACCGCCGGTGTCGATTTCCGGTCCCGCCAAACGACTATCTTATAAAAGAGCGCGAGCCAGAACAGAAATAAAAAATGGGAGAACGACATGAAGTACCTGTGCCTTGTATACAGCGATGACGAGAAACTGCACAGCCTGCCTGATAGTCCCAAGGATGCAGAGTGCCAGTCCTGCGCCGAGAGGATGCAACTGGAGGGGCGTCTGATTGCCGCGGAAGCCCTGGAATCCGTTCAGACCGCCACGACGGTGAGGGTCCGCAACGGCAAGCTGTCGGTGACTGACGGCCCCTTCGCCGAGACGAAGGAACAGCTGGCCGGGTTCTACCTGATCGACGCCAGAGATCTGAACGAGGCGATCCGGGTAGCGTCAAAAATCCCGCCGGCGCGCGTGGGCAGCATCGAGGTGCGCCCCATCAGGCAATTAAAGCCGTAGTTAGGCGTATTCGAGATACGAAATAAAGGCCTTTGCTCAGAAAAAATTCTGTAATTGGGTCGAAAGGCCATGTCCGCGATCGACTACTTGTTAGAATCAGGGTCCAGATGAACAAAGACGTCATGGATGACCATTGTAACCGACTGGAGGAAATATATGCGTTATCTGATTATCGTTAAAGCGACCAAGGAATCGGAAGCTGGCGTGATGCCGGAGGAAAAGCTCATTGTCGAAATGGCGGCATATCACGAGGACCTCGATAAAGCCGGCATGCTGATAGACGCATCGGGGCTCCAGTCGAGTTCGAAGGGCTGGCGCATCCGGTATTCCGGCGAGAAACGCACTTTCGTCGACGGGCCCTTCGCTGAGACCAAGGAGCTTGTCGCCGGTTACACGCTCATCCAGGTGAAGTCGAGGAAAGAGGCGCTCGAATGGACGAAGCGCTATCCTAACCCCGCCGGCAACGGCAAGCAAGGCGAGATCGAGGTCCGCCAATTGTTCGAGCTGGAGGACTTCGAACCCAGTCCGGCGGTCGAGCGCATGCGTGAGATGGAGATCGGAACAAAGAAGTAATCACAATCTGGACAGCCCCCCTCGCCCCTTTGGGGAGAAGGCCGGGGTGTTCAACGTCCAAGAGTTGATCATCGGAAGCGGCGACCTTTCTGGGCGACAGGTTCCGATGAAGGTGCCACCTCATTCTACTGCAGGCAGCGCGCCCTCTGTGGGCGGTGGTTACACGGCCCGTTGACCGGCGCCCAACCGGAAAAGAGGTATTTTGATCGATTTGTCGAATTTAAGAGACTTGGTTCGACTAAAAAGCAGGGGGAAGGGGAGAGCTGTATGCGAGACCAGTTGAACGGCGTCTTGGTCTTTGAAGGAAAAGCTGATGTGGACGGCAAGACCATTACGGAGGAGTGCCGCTTCGACGACCCGGTCAAAGGTCCAGTGAAATGGCGCTCGGTCACCAGGATCATGGATGAGAATACCCATCTGTTTGAAATGTACACCACCGATAAAAGTGGCAAGGAGGAGAAGATGATGGAGATCACCTACAGCCGGAAGTGACAAAGGCTCATTCAACAATAACAACTGTTGGTTCAAACGCCGTTGCGCCCCGTCCGGCGGCGTTGCGAAACGCTGGAACATCAGGATACTCCAGCGTTTTTACGTCTTGCCGGTCGGGCGCCGCAAGGCTTGTAAATAGCCGCTTATTTATCTCTGCACTCTGAGAAGAAGATTATGGAAATGCAGTTACTCAAACGATTCCGCCATGGATTGCAGGAGACGCGCGACTCCCTGTCCGCCTTTCTCAATTCCACACCCGCGGACAAAAAGGCGATTCATCTCGGCCCGTCGACCGAAGCGGCGGTCCGACGCCGGCTCGATGTGATCGATCACGCCATTTCAAAAGCCGACGCGGGGACGATCGGCAAATGCACGGCCTGCCATGGTGACGTCGAACCGGTGCTTCTGGAGGTCGACTACACCGCCCGCGTTTGCATCGAACATTTTTCGGCGCAGGAACGCCGGCAGCTCGAAAACGAACTTAATCTGGCGCGGGACATCCAGAAGATGCTGCTGCCCCCAGGAGCCGCCGCTGATTCCCGGTTTCGAGGTCGCCGCCTACAGCCGGCCGAGTCAAATCGTCGGCGGAGACTATTTCGATTTCGTCCGGTTTGGAAACGGCAGCCACGGTCTGGTGATGGCAGACGTGGCGGGTCACGGGGGTTCGGCGAGTTTGTTGATGGCCAGCGTGCAGGCGTTTTTGCGGACCCTGGTGCCGACGAACAGCTCGCCTGCCGCAGTGGTCCGACAGATCCATAGGCTTTTGATCCATAATGTCCGTTTCACGACCTTTGTCTCTTTTTTCATCGCTGCCTTCGATGCCGCGGACAAAACACTGACTTTCTGCAACGCCGGCCATCCGCCTCAATTGCTGTTTCGCAACGGCAGCCGGAGGGGAGCCACCCTGGAGTTGCTGAAGCCGACCGGAGCGGCCGTCGGGCTGGTGGAAGGGGCCGATTTCGCCGAAAAGACCATCGCACTGGATTCCGGCGACTCGCTCGTTCTCTACACCGACGGGGTCACCGAGGCGGAAAACGGCCACAGGCAACGCCTCGGCCGCGAAGGTTTGGCCGCAATGATCCATGACAGCGATGCCTGCTCCGCCGGTGAAGTAGTGAGCCTGATAAGATGCGGTTTGGAAGAATTCAGTGAAGGCCGGCCGCTTCCCGACGACGTCACGATCGTGGTGGGCAGGGTCACCGCGTGAGCGCGGAATCAATGCAGACTCAAAATTCCGCCCTAGAGATTCAGTTGAATTTTGATGGCCTTTCCGATAGCCTCCATCTCGGTGGAAGAAAGCGATCCTGCCGGATTGATCAGCCGCTTTTTACTGACAGTGGCAAGCTGATCAGCCATGGCCTTGGCCTTTTTACCGCGAAGGGTTACATATGCTTCGCTCGGGTAGATATTAACAACGCTGCTTGTCAAGGGCACCACTTGGACTCGATTAAGGAACTGGTTGGCCGCATCATTGCTGACAATGACAGCCGGTCGCTGCTTGCGAATTTCACCACCGACGGAGGGTTCGAAATTAATCCACCACACCTCACCTCTCTTCATCATTTATGTCTCCGCATGTCTCTTCGGCCCACTCCAAGGCTTCGGACTCCCTGACTCGATCGCCAGCCATCTCTTTATATGCGGCATACATATTCTGCTTGACAACATGCGGGCGGACCAAATCTTCGATAAAGCGACTGATTTTTCGTGGACCGATGACAGCCCGTAATCCGTCATAGACCTCCTCGTCTATGGTCACGGTGAGTTTTTTTTGCATTGCAAACACCTCCTCGATCTTATTACACGTATAGTACACGTGCAAAAGTCGTGCGTCAAGAGACGACGATAATTTTTTTTAGCCTTGAAACCCCGTAATACGAAACTTCTCGTCCCGCTCAACGGACTTATCCGTGGCAAGTGGAAACAAAGGTTTGGTCTCCCAAAAAATGCGGGCCACTTCACCTACAACCTCTTGTCGAATCATTACCGAGTGTTTCGCTAATCGCGGGAGTGCAGACCGATCATATTTCCTTCGGTGTCTTTAACCAATGCAATAAAACCGTATTCACCAATCGGCAATTTGGATCGATGAACAACGCCTCCGGCAGCCTCGGCACGTGAGGCTTCAACGGAACAATCCTGACAACTGAAATAGACCATCGTTCCTAATCCTCCCGCGTCCAGTCCTTCCATTTTTGCCAGGGCGCCTGCACATCCCGGCGCCCCGTCGGTCATGGGGAAAGACCACATTTCAATATCCGGCGCCGGTGTGTTCAATCGGGTTAATGTGGTTCTGAAAACCGACTCATAGAACTTTTTGGCGCGTTGCATGTTTCTAACATATATTTCGAACCAACCGACAGGATTGTAGTTCATTGTATCCCCTCCCTCAGTCCCTCCCGCAAGGGGAGGGAAGTTGCGGCTTTTTTTAATAGGATGCAAGCCAATCATAATGGTCTTTCTGACTCCGGCTGTATCAAATTGAGGACCGTATGGGTATCGCGTCCCGAGAAGAGCAGTTTGATCACGATCGCCGCGGCGGCCTCGAGCAGGCGGGCATATTTGAGTTCGCCGATATCCACATGGTCACAGCCGATCAGGTCGATGAGCGTTATTGCCCGGGCTTTGGCGGACTCATCATCGCCGCAATACAAAACGACCAGTTTTCTGCCGTCAAAAATGGGCGGTTGCATGGTCCACACGCTCGCCTGGCACATGTTGAAGGCCTTGACCACATGAGCCTCCGGCGCATATGCGGCAATTTTCTCCGCCAACGACAGCCCGTCATAGCTGTGATTCAAAAACTCGCCATCGAAGGCTCCGGGGACCGGATTGTTGATATCCACAAGCGTCTTTCCGGCAAAGACGCTCGGTCCGCCGGCCGCATCCATCGCCTCGAAAACGGCCCCGTGGTGCGTCGCCAGGACGACGACATCGGCATCACGCACGGCGTCGCCTCCGTTGCCCCATCTCGTCTCATGGCCAAGCTTTTTCGCGAGTTCCTTGGCTTTCGCTTCGTTGCGGCCACCGATTACAATCTCGTGGTGTTTCACCCAGCGCGACGCCAGGGCCGCGGCCATAGTTCCGTAGCCAATGAATCCAATCTGCATGACAAACCTCCCTTGTTTGCGAAAGGCGCGAGTTTCTCTTTTAAGTTTATTTATTATCTATCACTTCGGCTCTAAGTCTTTCAATGATGAAATTTCTATTCTTATCTACCGTTATCTCCCAATCCTGGTGAATGTTCATATCGTAATTTTTGTCATCATATGTCTTGGCTTTCCAGTTGATATCAAGGCTCAAGGAGAAACCGTTGACTTCATCACCGGCGACCTTCAGATGTGATATGTTGTGACTATTCCACTTTATATCGGCAATCACATTGTCGTACCACCGCTCAAATTCGCTGATGTTCTTTATCGGAAAATCAGGAAAGCGCATATCCACTTTTCCAGGATTCAGATGCTTCTTGAAAAAGGCTATGTCGGCCTGATGGTCAAATCCTGCAAACCATTGATACACAAACGCCTTGACATCATTTTCACTGTAAAGCGTTTTGGCGTTGTGATCATATTGTTTGCTGCTTGTGTTACCGGAAGCCATATTGATGACCATCTGCTTTCTGTTTTCGCCGACAGCTTTAATCACTGTTTCTGCTCCGTTCGATTCGACATTCCGGTTATGAACCGCTTCTTGAAGAGTGCCTTTGCAAAAAGCGGATATCGGAAACAAAAAAAATATTAAAAGGCTGATTAGAAAAGCATTGAGACGGTGCATCCTGACATCGGTCGCACCCACTTCCGTAGCACGCCCTTTCGAAGGGGTCTTTTGTGGGCTGGGCTTGGGCAAGAGCAGCTCCACCGCCTCGCGCATTTCATAATCGCCCTTCTTCGTCTGCGTTTCTACCTGCATCGTTGCCACTTCGAGTCTCCTTTCGAAAGTTATGAGCCCGGCTCAGTCGCGGCGAGAATTGCCGCCTGCTGAAATTTGATTGGGCAGGCAATCGGCTATACGAGGGTTGTTCCTTGAGCCAGGCCCGGCCGTGCCAGTTCATCGATCCGCTGCAATGTCTCATTGTCGATGCGGATGTTCGCCGCATGCGCATTCTCTTCAACCCTCTCCGGTTGACGCGTCCCGGGAATCGGGAAAACGTTTTTCCCCTGGTGAAGGAGCCATGCCAAAGCCAACTGCGCCGGGGAGACGTTCAGCTCTTTTGCAATCCTGAAAAATGGAGCGAATCGTTCGCGGTTCTCAGTCAGGTTCTCTTCGGTGAATCGCGGGTTGTTCCGGCGAAAGTCATTCTCGTCCAGACTATTGACGGTCCCAGTCAGAAATCAGCTGCCAAGCGGAGACCAAGCGACGAGAGCGATGCCCAGCTCACGCAAGGTCGGCAGGAGGGCCGTCTCGGCCTCGCGGCGCCACAGTGAGTACTCGTACCCATCGCCTCGGCGTATTTACGGTTCAAAGCACTGCGGTCGGGTTGTTCCGCACCGGTATATCGTGTCGACAAAGCCTCGATGTAGGCCTGCTCCCGTTCGGTGGTTACTTTTGAGTTCGACTGCTTTAGAAATCAGCTCATAGGCCTTGGGTTCGGCTTCCAGCGGCATGGCCATGTTGATGTTCGGGCCAAGGACGAGGGCCATGCCCCAATAGGCCATGGCGCAGTCCGGGTCGAGGCGGGCGGCTTCGCGAAACGACCGCTCGGCCTCCGCATGATTAAACCCGTAAGTCAGCATCATCGCCTGGTTTATGAAAAGTTGTGTGCGTGCTGATTAGGTTGTGACCGGATACATATAATCCCCCAGGTTCTGCAACCGGGGAGCAACCTGATCGGGTATTGTAGTGGAATGAACGTTCTGCTTGTCTGTATCCGTTGCTGCATGGTTTTCAGTGACCATGGCCCCGGCCAGCACTATTATTGCTATCGAGAGTAGCTTAAAGATGGATTTATATGGGTTAGTATTCATATCACACCTCCGGAGTGAAGACCCGCAATGGAAGTTTATCGGTCTTGAAAGCATGATCATTGACCGCCAGGGCGAAGATGTCGGAATCGCGCACCACATCGGCTTCGCGGTCCCACCTCACATCACGGCCAAGATAGTTCACGAGCGTGCGGTCAACAATGACAATCTTGTGATGTCCCTCCTAGCGCGGCACGAGAGCCGTGGCCATATTTCACTAACCAATAAAGCCATCTGCATGGTGCATGCCCTCGTTTCCGAACTGTTTGGGGCATGCCGGTCGGCATCGGGTCAAAAAACCGTTGCCGACCAGCGGTTTGGTTTATAGCGTGGTCGCCGTAAAATCTCTGAATATTAGATGGAAGGTATTTGCTTTACGGTCATAGCGAATATCGATTTTTGTCGGATATCGCTTGGCTGTCCCCAGATAATCGGGGATAGGGATATCATAGCTTATATCTTTCTTTTCCAGCATCCTTTCGCGAGTGATCATGGGCTCGATGAACGTCATATGGCCCCCATAGAACCCGAGGATTAAAACATCCGAAAACGACCTTTCAAGATCGGCGGGCCTGAAAGCGTGCACACCCATTTGGGGGACCACAAAATCACGCCCCGGATAGACATAGCCGGCCGGGATCATTTTTGCGTCAGGTTCCAAAGGGTCTTTCCCGGCGACTTGCCACACCGCCGCTGGCGGAACGCTGAAGAAGTGAAAATCGAAGTGCGGCAACATGAATACCGGCGGTTCGTGCCCATGCTTTTCCCAGTTCAGCTCGAAGTGGTTCAGGAAAGTGCTGCTTTTCACGATTTCGGGAAACGGCAACACGACGATAGCGTTGGCCGGGCCTGTACCCGGCTGGTCGGGCGGTCTTGCAAATGTTTCGTAGGGTATTGTCACCCCGGCCTCGACGACCGATTTGCCTGAATCAACCCGCGCCCACGCGAATACCTTTTGTCCGGACGATGCGTGGGTCGTTATTTTCTCGACATAGCCCCCTGCAATTGCATCGATTGCAAGTGCCGCCGTCAATATGAACGCCAAACAAAAAATCGTACTCTTGTCGTTAGCGACAGGCCTGCAACTTTTCATATCAATCCTCCTTGCTGTGCAGGTGAGATAGGCACTTGCTGTTGGCAAGACGGTCGTATACACCCATGCCTTCCGCCAGGTCCATCGGGCAGGGCCGGAAGACATGGGCGCCATTTTTACTTTTCCATCTGCACTTTGACCGGCACGGCCCTGGTGATGGTGTCGAACACGGGCGAGTAAGTCGGGCCCAGCAGTACAATCTCTTCGAGCTTTTCGGGCGGAGCATCGGCATCGATTTTAACATGCATCCGGATCTCTTTATATCCCCGGGGCACGTCATCCCTCAAGCCGAGAAAGCCCTGCAGGTCGATGTCGCCTTCAAGCCTGGATTCCATCGAACGGATGGCGACCCCCTTGGCGGCCGCATGGTAAACAATGGAAGTCGTGACGCAGGCGGCCAAAGCGGTAAGGGCATATTCCACCGGATTGGGGCCAAGATCATTGCCCAGCAGAACGGGCGGCTCGTCGGCATCCAGCACGAACGGTTTTCGCCTTTCGTGTTCCTGCCGAGTGCCGTAAAAGTTTTTGATAGTTGTGCGGTTGTGGCCGCCGTCTATCCACTCGTTGTTTGCTTTGAATTTGAACGTCGCAACCACCGGTGACTTTTTAACAGCATCGATTGTTCCGAACAATTCATCGACATTTACGCCGTTAACGACATTGTTACTATCCACTTTCTTTGCTGCAGTTTCCATTTTATGCTTCTCCTTTTTTGTTTTTAAAACACTCCTTCGTTTTTCTGCTGATCGGCCCCCTATCAGTGATTTGTCATCAGGTGGGCCCGATGTCGGCAACCCTGTTTTTTCTTGATCTTTTAATTGCCACAATCAAATACTATGCCAAAGGCTACGGAAAGACCTTGCGGCAAGTCTTTATTGGCGGCAGGAAGGCCATTAATCAGCCTGCCGAACTCAATATGTTGAGATGTGTCAAATAATTGATTAAAGTATCAAATATTTGATTAAATCTTCAAGGCCTTTCGCAGGCTATGTCGACAGGATACAGATCCGGTTCTTGAAAATAGGCGCTGAATGCCGGTTGGAATCGTGGCATACGGAAGGGGGGATTTAATGATGCGCCGGAAAAGGAATGTGGTTTATCTCAGCGCGGCTTCGCAATCCTCATGCGCTTCATTCGTTCGATCAGTGTGGTCGGTTTTATTTCGAGCAAGGTGGCGGCACCGTCAGGGCCGTAAATTTTCCAGTTGCAATGCTTTAACGCTCTTATCATATTGTTCTTTTCATATTCGTAGAGATCATGCGAGGTCAAAATAGTATCGGCGGAATTGGGGTTTCCCACGCTTATCTGATCGTCTTTTAAGGCGGCATTTTCATTCTCTAAACCCAGATTGAATCTTAACGAATTCGATCTGGAAAGAATCATCGCCCGCTCGATGGCATTCTCCAGCTCGCGGACGTTGCCCGGCCAGTCGTAATTTTGAAGGTCCATTATGTTCGCCTTTGTCAGCCTCGGCGTCGGCAGGTTCATTTCCTTGGATAACACTTTGATAAAATGCGTGGCGAGCAGCGGGATGTCGTCTTTTCGTTCCTTCAGCGGTGCCACATGAATCGGAAAAACATTCAGCCTGTAAAACAGGTCGTCCCGGAACCGTCTGGCGACGACCTCTTTCTTGAGATCCTTGTTGGTGGCCGCAATGACCCGAACATCGACGCTTCGCGTACTATCGCTGCCGACCCGTTCGTACTGTCCTTCCTGAAGCACCCGCAAGAGTTTGCTCTGAAGGTCAAGCAGAATTTCGCCCACCTCGTCCAGGAAAATCGTACCGCCGTCGGCGGCTTCAAAACGTCCCACCCGGTCTTTGACCGCCCCGGTAAAGGCGCCCTTGACATGACCGAAGAACTCGCTTTCGTAAAGGTCCTTCGGTATGACGGCGCAATTGACCTTTATGAGGGGTCGGTTGACACGATTGCTGTGCTTGTGGATTTCGCGGGCAATCAATTCCTTCCCGGTACCCGATTCACCCTGAATTAGCACGTTGGCGTCGGTCGGGGAAACGAGTTCGATTTGGGATATGATGCTTTTTATCGAGTGGCTTTGGCCGATTATCGTGCCATAGGACTGCGTATGGGCCAGCTCTTGTTTGAGGAATACATTTTCAGCTTGAAGTCTGTCTTTTAACAGGCGTATTTCCGCCGTTCGCTGTGCGACAATTTTTTCCAGATTGTCACGCGTGAGTTGGTGCTTTTTAATTTCCTGCTTGAGGCGTTGGTTCGTTTTTTCCAGGGCCTTGATGTAGTCCGAGCACTGGTTTTCAAGCAACTGGCATTTCTTTTCCAAAATTTTAAGATCCGTATCGACCTTTTTCGCTGCCATATTCTTCCCCGTCGTCAAAGTATTAAAAAACTCAAATGTTTGAGAAAACATACTCATATTTTTGAGAAACTCAAAATCATGAGAGCCCGGAAAATTATTTTATAAAAATATATATCAATAATTACAGGTAGATAAAATTTTTTAACGTTGGCACACATGTTGACTATACTGAGAATTGGGACAGGGACCTTAAATTGATTTGGAGTACGAATCCGTGAGCGCTTGAGGAGAACGATCAAGAACCATGAAAAACTATATCTGCGTTACCTGCGGAACCCAATACAAGGCCGGCGACCAGCCCCCGTCGCAGTGCAAAATTTGTGAAGACAACCGCCAGTATGTCGGATGGAGCGGGCAGGAGTGGACGACCCTGGAAGACATGTGGAAAGACGGCTACAAAAATGTCATTCGGCAGCTCGAACCCGACCTTTTCGGCATCGGTACCGAGCCCGGTTTTGGCATCGGGCAGCGGTCGCTGCTGGTAAAGACCGAACGCGGGAACGTGCTTTGGGATCCCGTCAGCTTTCTAGATAGCCGAACGATAGAGGAAGTTCACGCCCTCGGCGGTATTCAGGCCATATCCGTTTCTCATCCCCATTTTTATGCATCGATGATCGAGTGGAGCCACGCCTTCGATCGTGCACCTGTTTTTCTCACGGAAGCGGATCGGGAATGGATCATGCGCCGCGATGGCGTCGTATCATTTTTTGAGGGTAAAATTGACATCATGCCGGGGATAACGGTTTATCAATGCGGGGGACATTTCCCGGGCAGTTCGATCATGCATTTCAAGGACGGCGCAGACGGCAGGGGAGCGCTTTTAGCCGGCGACACCATCATGGTGGCCATGGACAGAAAGACGGTAAGCTTCATGTACAGCTACCCCAACCTGATCCCGCTGTCCGCGGTCGCCGTCCGCAACATTGCCGACCGGGTCGCGCCGATAGCATTCGATCGGATCTACTCGGCCTGGTGGGACAGAGACATAATGAAAAATGCCGGAGAAATCGTGTCGAGTTCTGCCCAACGATACATCGAGGCCATATCAGACCGACACGTGGCAAGGTAGAATTTATTACCGTTCGAACTTGAAAGGAACGAACATTAACATGGATGCCTATGAACTGCGGGCACTGCAGGCGCCGTTTAAGCAACGCTACAAACAGGATCCCCAAAGAGCGATGATTCCGGCCCGGGCCGAAGCGGTGATCGAGGACGGGGGTGGTATCACCTGTCGCGTGCGTACCTTCGGGGGTGTGGCGACGGCCGGACTTCATCCAGCCGCAGGCGGAGATGGCTCGACGGCCTGTTCGGCGGACATGCTGATGGAGGCGCTAGTCGCTTGCGCCGGCGTCACGTTTAAGGCGGTCGCCACAGCTATGCGGATACCGCTCAAAAATGCCAGGGTGATCGCCGAAGGCACTTGGAATGTCAGCGGAACACTCGCCGTTGACCGCCATGCGCCGATCGGGCTCACCAAGGTCAGGCTGATGTTCGAAATCAACAGTTCAGCCGATGCGAAGAAACTTGAAAAGCTGGTACAGTTGACGGAGCGCTACTGTGTCATCTACCAGACCCTTGTCAATCCACCGAAGCTGTCAAGCCAGTACCAGAAGATCGACGCCGCCTGACGTCAGCCGGAAAGGACCGTTCGGAAATTCGCCGAAGCTTGTGAACCCGATCCCTGGTAAATCACGACGCCAGTCGCATATTGAGGGAAAAGCGCAGGTTTGACCTCCGGCACAGCGCGCCCGTATGACCGACCGGCCCTGAATTAAGTCTTGATCTATTTTTTAAAAAGACGTATTATACAATAATATCAGGATGATTTGTGTTAGATGAAAAAACCTCGGGGATATGGAGACACCGTGAACAAAATCGATCTTATCGATCGGCTTAAGGATGAAAGCCGGTTATCGAAGGATGAGGCGGCCGCTATCGTTGAATTGTTTTTCAGCAAGATATCGGAAACCCTTGCTGCCGGAGAAAGGGTTGAGATCCGCGGTTTGTGCTCTTTCTTTGTCAAGGAATACAAACCCTACAAGGGTAGAAATCCCAAGACCGGCGAGATCGTGACCGTAGAGACAAAGAAACTGCCCTTTTTTAAATGCGGTAAGGAGCTGAAGGACCGGGTCGATCGTTAATTCCACCGCGAATAAGGTTGATGACGATGATAGAGGTGCGCCACTTCAAAAAAACCGAAACGCTTAAAAACGGCATCGAAGCGACATTTCGGGCGGTGCGTCCCGACGACCGGCAAAAAATCATCGACGCGTTCCGAAATCTCGAGCGCGAATCGATTTTCATGCGGTTTTTCGGCTACAAAAATCGTCTTTCGGAAGCCGAACTCAAAGCGGCGGTGGATGTTGATTTTGTCCGGGTGGTGACCCTGGTGGTCACAACCAAGGAGGAAGACCACGACATTGTTATCGGAGGCGGGCGTTACAGCCTGTTGAACAGCAAGTCTGAAGAGGAAACGCGGGCCGAGGTTTCCTTTACCGTCGAAGAGGATTTTCACGGGCAGGGAATTGCGAGCCGATTGTTGCACTACCTGGCCCAAGTCGCGCGTGAAAGAGGTGTGCGTACATTTTTGGCGGAAGTTCTATCTGAAAACAGGGCCATGCTGGCGGTATTCGAGCATAGCGGATTTCCCCTGCAACAGAAAAAAGAAGGCGATATCGTTCATGTGACGCTGTCTATTTGAGGAAGCCGACGGATGACCGAAAATTTGCCTTTAGGCAGGTACTGGACCGGCGGCTGCCGTGTGCTTCACATCTTCATCATTGCCCGCCGGCCGGAGCGTCGTCATCCGACGGTTTCAGCCACGTGCCGGTTTTGCGGTAGGCCAGCGAAATCTCCTTGAGCCGGTCTTTGTGCGTCACAAATCGTGATTTCATCCCCACCAGCCAATCCCGATGGTCGAGGGCATCTTTCAGAGTCAAAATAAGTTCGTGATCGCTCGCGGAAATCTCGAACGCGGGTAAACCGTTATTTACGGACATGATGCCGGAATTGCTGCACAACATGCACCGGACCTGGTTATTTCCCAGAAATCGAACGGCCTCACAGGCGATGATGACGGAACCAGAAATAAAAAATTTACCGCTCATAAGACTGGAGCGCATCAGCAAGTCGTTCGGATCCATTCGGGCCAACAGGGACATCGGCCTGGATATTCACGCCGGACGGATCAAGGCGCTGTTGGGTGAAAACGGCGCCGGCAAGAGCACGCTGATGAGTATCCTGGCAGGCCGTCTGCAGCCCGACGGCGGGCGCATCCTGATCGAAGGCGTAGACATGCCCATATCCACGCCCGCCGCCGCCCACGCAATCGGTATCGGAATGGTGTATCAGCACTTCATGCTGGTCGACGCCCTGACAGTGTCTGAAAACGTGATCCTGGGCCAATCGAAAGGAACCTGGCTCTCGGCTCGCAAATCGGTTCGGCAAGTGCGGGACCTGGCCGAGCGCTATGGGTTTGCCATCAGTCCAACAGAAAAGGTTTCCGCCTTGTCGATGGGCGAGCGTCAGCGCGTGGAGATCCTGAAACTGCTTCACCGGCACAGTCGGATCCTGATTTTCGACGAGCCCACCGCCGTGCTGACACCGCCCGAAATCGACCAACTCTTCGAGGCCCTGCGACAGATGGCCTCTCAGGGCAAAGCCATCGTTTTTATCAGTCACAAGCTCGATGAAGTCATGGCCCTGGCCGATGAAATCGCCATTATGCGCAAGGGTGAAATCGTGAGCGAAATGCCGATCGGACAGGTGAGTTCCAAGGCGGAACTGGCGCTGAAGATGGTCGGCCGTGAGGTCGTGCTGCAGATCAAGAAGGAACCAATTGAGCCGCGTCAGGCGGTTTTGCATATCGAGCGGCTCAGCGGTGGCGGGCTGACGGATGTTCATTTACAGGTGCGTCAGGGCGAGGTTCTGAGTGTTGTCGGCGTGGCCGGAAACGGTCAGAAGCCACTGGTGGAAACCATCTGCGGATTAAGAAAACCCGGCGCGGGCCAGATTAAAATCCTGGGAAAAAATTGGGCGCAGTTTTATGCCCGTCACAGTTGGGATAGAAATCTCATCTATATTCCCGAAGACCGACGGGGTCTGGCCACTTGCCTTGACCTTGACCTGGTGGACAATTTCCTGTTGACCACACGGCAGGGGTTTTCCCTGGGGCCGTGGCTGCTGCGCCGCAAGGCCGCGGAAAAAACCAGGGAACTGATGCTGGAATTCGATGTGCAGCCGCCGGAACCCTCGATTTTGGCCCATCAGCTTTCGGGCGGCAATCTTCAGAAAATTGTCCTGGCCCGTGAGTTTTACCGCCGGCCGCGCTTAATTGTCGCCGAACAGCCGACCCAGGGCCTCGACGTCGGCGCCACCGAAGAGATCTGGCGGGTCCTGTTAAAGGCGCGCGGTGAAGCCGGCATTTTGCTTGTGACCAGCGACCTGAACGAAGCGCTATCACTGTCGGACCGCATCACCGTGTTATTCGGTGGTCGCATCATGGACACCTTCGCCATCGATGAAACCGAGAAAGTCGATCGCATCGGTTTGCTGATGGCCGGAATCGCATCCGAGACGGCAACTTTGTGAGGCTTCTTTTTTGATTTTTTTACTCTGGCGGCATCCAGGTTACCCCAACGTTGGCGGTTATTCTTCCTGGTGGAAGCGCCGGATGATGTAGCCGCCTGATTTTTCATCGGATTCCAGGTCCATCAAATCGCGCGCGGCCGCTTCTTCGAGAAGGCGATTGAAGGAGCGAAACCCGTAGTAGGATTCGTTGAAACCCGGTCGCCGGCGTTTGAGTGTCTGCTTGACCATCGAGCCCCAGATCTTCTCCTCCGAACCCCGTTCCTCGGCCAGTGCTTCGAGCGTTTCCATGACGAGGTCCAACGCGGCCTGGGTTCGATCTTCTTTTTCTTTTTCTTCCTTGGCCGCTGGTGCGGGCGTCCGGCCTCCCGGTCGCGGGGTCTTGCGCGGCGCTTTCTTGCGAGCCTGCTTGAGGCGCACGAGATCGTCGTAGTAGATAAACTCGTCACAGTTGGCGATGAGAAGATCCGAACTGGAATTCTTGACGCCGACGCCGATCACCAGCTTGTTGTTTTCGCGCAGCTTGCTGACCAAGGGGGAAAAGTCGGAGTCGCCGCTGACGATCACGAACGTATCGACGTGAAGCTTTGTGTAACACAAGTCCAGCGCATCGACGACCATGCGGATGTCGGCGGAATTTTTTCCCGACTGGCGCACGTGCGGTATTTCGATCAGCTCGAAGGCCGCTTCGTGCATGGCGGCCTTGAAATCCTTGTAGCGCTCCCAATCGCAATAGGCCTTTTTCACCACGATGCTGCCCTTGAGCAGCAACTTCTCGAGGACCTTGAGGATGTCGAACTGGGCATAGCGGGCATCCTTCACGCCCAGCGCGACGTTTTCGAAATCGCAAAAAACGGCCATGTTTTCGGTTTCAGGCTTTTTGCCCATGACATTTTCCCTTCGATATGCCGCCTGCCAGCGGCGAATCCTGCCATGCCGGAACGCTTCGCCCAAAGAGTCCCTTCTGGGCAGTCACCAGGGTGTCTAATCCTTTTTTAAGAACGGTCTTGGGAGATCTACCTAATTCAAATTGGTATTTACGTCAAATTCAGGTTCTACACAAGAGCTGAGACGTCAGGAGAATTGGTTTACCTGAGATTTTAGCCGAACGACTTGGCCACTTTGCCGGCGGGTATTTTCTCAGGGCTGGTGGAAGTCATAACAAATGCCATCGAGGCGTTGACACCGGTAGAGTGATCTCCTATAGGCTTTAAGATAAAGATTTTGGCTGTGTTATCGGTCGTCGGCGTATTGCGATACAGCCTCCTTCCTCGTGCTCGACAAATTTGAAATAGTGGACTGCGACGCCAAAGACAAGCAAGGCGGCGCAGGAGCCCAAAGTGCCGCCCTAATACCGGCAGCATCCGATTCGGGCTCTCGATTCAATCCGCAATGGATTCGGTTGGTTCCGAATGTACCCCAGCTTGATGTGCCGCCGGACTGTTATTTTGGCGGTCGATTGGGGGAGTACCGGACCACAAGGAGGTTGGTGCAATGAAAGCGGTTTTGCTGCAAGGGTTCGGCGGGCCGGAGGTCATGGACATCGCGGACGTGGCAGCCCCCCGACCCGGGCCGAACCAGGTAAAGGTTCGCGTTTTGGCGACTTCGGTGAACCGGGCCGACATCATTCAACGCCAGGGCCACTATCCGCCGCCGTCCGGTGAATCGGACATCCTCGGGCTGGAAGTGGCCGGCCGCATCGATACGCTGGGTCCCGGTGAGAGTAATTGGAAAGCCGGCGACCGGGTCATGGGGCTGGTGGCCGGCGGCGGCTACGCCGAATATGCGCTGGCATACGCCGATCACCTGATGCCGATACCCGAATCGATGGATTTCACGACCGCGGCCTGTGTCAGTGAAACTTACATCACAGCCTTTCTGAACGTATTTCTGATCGGCGGCTTTCTTGCCGGACAGGCCGTTCTGCTGCATGGCGGCGGCGGGGGCGTCAATACCGCGGCCCTCCAGATGTGCCGCGCGCTGGTGCCCGATGCCACGATTGTCGTCACCGCCTCCGCCGGCAAGATTGGGCGGGTCAAGGCCTTGGGGGCCGACCTGGTGATCGACTACAAAGCGCAGGATTTTGCGGCCGAGGTGCGGACGTTTACCACGAACCGCGGGGTGGATCTCATCCTCGATCACATCGGTGCCGACTACCTTAAATCCAACCTGAAGTCTCTGGCGCCGGGCGGGCGACTGGTGATCATCGGGGTCATCGGCGGGGCCGAGGCCCAGGTGAACCTGGCCCATCTGCTGGTCAAGCGCCAGCAGATCATCGGTTCGGTCATCCGGTCCCGCAGCGTCGAGGATAAGGCCGCCATAACGGCGGCATTTTCGGAAAAGGTACTGCCGCTTCTGGCCGGCCGCCGGATCGAGCCGCTGATCCACCGGATTTATCCGATCGAGGCCGTCCGCGAAGCCCACCGGGAGATGGAGAGCAGCCGGCACTTCGGCAAGATCGTTCTGGCGGTGCAGTAAGCTTGCCCAAAACGGCGGAAGTGAAAGGTGACGACAGACGACGAGGGCAGAGGGCAGAAGGCGGACGGCAGAGGGCGGAGGGCAGAGGACAAAGGGCGGAGGGCAGAGGGCAGACGACAGCGGGCAGACGACAGAGGGCGGAGGGCAGAAGGCGGACGGCAGAGGACGGAGGGCAGAAGATAGATGACAGACGACGGCAGACAGAAGAAACTGGGTTCAAGGGTTCGCGGTTAGGAAATTCGCGGGCTCAAAACCCATCCCCATACTTGTACCGCTTGCCTTGCATTTTGGTTCTCATTCGCGTGTACTGATGAACCATTGCGAAAAGCGGCTGAACAGTCCCGCAGGGGCGAAAAATTTTTCGCCCCATGCGCTTGGCGGCGGCAGTCAAGCCGGTTGGAACTGGAGTGAAGACAACTGTTTCTTGGGTTTAAAACCTAAAACCTAAAAACTTCTGTCCTTCAGCAGTTTCTCGAAGGGATTGGGTGGGTTGGCCAGAGGCTTCAGCAAATCGTGCACGTCTTCATACATGTAGATGTTGGCTTCGATGAGCCCGATGGCCTGATCGACCAGGCCACGCGGCGCATCGCCGGTGATGAAGCCTTGATAGTGTTTCAAGGAGTTGACGCGGTCTTTCGATTCGAAAATCGCACGGTTCAGGTCCTTGACCCGCAGCGTGAAATAGTCTGCGCGGCGCGTGTCCTCGATATAGTCGATGACGGCCAGCAGTTCCCACTGGTAAAAACCGATGAGGTTGGCCTCGCTGACAAAAAGATAGGCTTTTTGGATGTAGCCGAGCTGTTGATCGGATCCGTTGACCGCGATGAGAGCGGCATCGTGCAGATCGCGGTAGACCTCGGTCAGTTGTTTGTGATTCAGATAAAGGCGGCCGATGACTTCCGTTAGGCGCCCATAAGCCTCGTCGGTTTGGGCCGAGGCCGGCGGAACCGACAACAGCAGCAGAATCAGCATCAGCGGTTTGATTTTTTTTAGCATTGCGGATATCCTGCAATTATTCACATCGTCATGATTAATTGCGCATTGGCCAGGCACATCATACGTGCAAAAGCAATCATACAGCGTCCAACGCGCTAAACGCTGTGAATGCTTGCGCAATGAGTTATATCGATCCATTTAGATAGGTCAGAACGGCACCACGGACGGATTTGTAATGGCGTTTGTCCTGAATATAATGGTGACAACACGTCTGTAAAGAGCTGGTTAGCGGCCTGAAAGCAAGTTGACAGTCGCGTTCCCGCGTAGATGTTCCAGAGAGATGATGACTGCCGCAAGCGGTATTTTTTACTGGTTTCGACTGCCGGATGACCAGACGACTCCCGGCAAAACGGACGCCGTGCCGGCCGAAGAGGTTGAAGATAAAAAGGCGGACGAGCCGGAGGCGCTGATTCTCTGCCGAAATTGCAGTCACGCGATAGCGCACCCGAAAGACCGCGTGGAAAGAAACGGCGTGCATCGGCACACTTTCGCCAACCCGCACGGCATCGTATACGAGATCCTGTGCTTCCGGGCGGCCGAGGGCGCTGCCGCCAGCGGTCCGGCGACAAACGAATTCACCTGGTTCAAAGGATACCGTTGGCGGGTGGCTGTTTGCCGCGCTTGCCTGGTCCATCTGGGATGGCTTTTTATTGCGGACGGCGGAGACCGGTTCTACGGGCTCATCGAGGACCGGCTGATCTTTCCGGGATAGGCTTTGAGATAAAGATTTTGGATGTGTTATCGGTCGTCGGCGTGTGACCTATACAGCCTCCTTCCTCCTATGAAACCATCCGGGCTGCGGCGCATTATCTTGTGATATTGTGACGTCCTTGATATAAAATCGATGAAATCCTTTAACGGACAAAACTGACCTAACTGACAAACCGACACAACCGACTTAACCACCATCAGATTTCCATGCATCGTGGCGCCCAGAAGGGTCATGACCGTTTACTATTAAAAATTAGGAGAAAAAAAGGAGAGCGCCAGTGCTGTTGTCACGGCTGGGTAATGAAATTCTTTCGAGAGGCCCCGAAGCGGTATTGCCTCAGAACCTCAACCTGGAATGGCTGGACCGGATTCAGAAAATGGCCGATGAGTTTCTGGACGCCAATTTCGACGGTGGCGACTGCCGGAAGGTCAACTTTACCGCCGACCCGATTTTGTCCACCTGTGTGCTCGAGATCCTGCGCCACTTAAAAGACGGCCACGTGGATGTCGAAGAGAAGGAAATGTTCGAGAAACTGACCCTCTACGCCCTGTCGGTGACCGTGGAGACCGTCGCCAAGCAGGCCGCCATCGATCTGGAGCCGCCGACCCTGACCACCATTTTCGACAAGCGGCGGCTGCGGGACATCGCCAAAATCCGCCCCGATTTCGAGCCGATCATCAAGACCGTCTGCATGGACGGCGCCTGAAAGAACCCCCATCGATGCGCGCGAACGGCCCTGAGGGGTTCGACGGATCGTGTTAAAACTCTTATCAAAAAAAGAGGCTGTTCGGCGTCTAAAACCGACCACCAATTTTATCGTGAGTACCGTCCCGCAGCAACATGTTTCTATCCTTTCGACACCTTTTGATACAGCGGCGAAATGTCGCGCAAGGTCGTCACCACGTTCTTCAGTGCCGCCAGGAATGTTGTGATCTCCGCGGCGGTGTTGTCCTTGCCGAAGGAAAGCACCAAGGTCCCCTGGGCATCGGCATGGCTGAGCCCCAGAGAGATCAGCACGTGGGAGGCCCGCAGGGAGCCGGTCGCGCAGGCCGAACGGGTGGAAACGGCAATGTTTTCGTCATCGAGCATCAGCATGACGCTTTCGCCCTCGATGAACTGAATCGACACCGAGAGCATGTTGGGCAGGCTGTGCTCGAGATGGGTGTTGATGATGCAATGATCGATGGCCTCGGGCAGTTCCTTGAGCAGCTGATTCTTCAGCGCCAGGCAGTGGGCGCTCCACTGGTCGAGGTTCTGACGCGTGACCGCGGCGGCCGTGCCCATGCCGATGATGCCGATCAGGTTTTCGGTGCCGGCGCGTTTGTTGCCTTCCTGCACCCCGCCGTCCAGCAGGGGGAATATGCGAGTGCCGCGTCGGATATAGAGCCCGCCGACGCCGGTGGGGCCATAAAATGTGTTGCCGGCGAAGCTGAGGAGATCGACGCCCATTTTCTGAACGTCGATCGGTACCATGCCGACCGAATCAACCGCATCAGTGTGGAAAATCACCTTTTTTTCGCGGGTGATCTTGGCGATTTCCTCGATGGGCTGGATGGTACCGGTTTCATTGTTGCTGTGCATGATCGAGACCAGGATGGTTTCGTCGGTAATCGCATCGGACACCTCCTGGGGATTGATCCGGCCTTTATCGTCGTTCGAAACCGAGGTCATCTTGTAACCCATCGCCTGCAGGCGTTTGAGACTCCTTATGACCGCATTGTGCTCGATGTTCGAGGTGACGATGTGCTTGCCCTTGCCGGCATTGGCCATCGCCACGCCCTTGATGGCATGATTGACCGATTCGGTGCCCCCGGAGTTGAACACCACCTCCTTTGGCAGGGCGGCATTGATCAACCCGGCCACAGACTGGCGGGCGCTGTCGAGGGCTTCGGCGGCGGCTTCGCCGCTTTTGTGCTGGCTGGAAGGATTATGGTAGTCCTTGTTGATGGCGTCTATCATTGCCGCCTTCACTTCGGACAGCATCGGTTTGGATGATATCTGGTCCAGGTTGATTATCTTCATTTTTCCGGCTTTCCCCCTTAGTTGGTCTATATCCGCGGTATCATCAAAGGCACCGATCGGCTTCCGCTCGTGCAAATGGGTCATTTTTAGCGCATTACAGAAAATCGGCGGCATGGCGCGCCGGCAGTTGATCGAGTGCCGCCCAAGGTGTTCCGGCAACTTGACTCAGAAATTTCGGGAAAGTCCCGTTTATAAATGGAAATCGATCAATGTTCTTCTTCCAGGTTGCTGTGGCAGGCTTCGCAGACAGTTGATCCCTCCTTGATTTCGATGTCGCAGTAGGGGCAGTAGCAACCCTCGCCGTGGGCGTGTTCGTGTTTTTCCACACGCAACGTCTCCGGTCGTTTTTTTCCGGTTTTGCGATCTTCGTAATCCTGAAGGGCCAGGTGTAGTGCATCAGCACCCAGGTTTGAGCAGTGCAGTTTATTTTTGGGCAGGCCTTCGAGGGCTTTGGCGACGTCCTTGTTGGTGATTTTCTTGGCTTCCTCCACGCTTTTTCCCTTGGCGATCTCCGTCAGCATGCTCGAAACGGCGATAGCGGAACCGCAGCCGAAGGTCTGGAATTTGATGTCGTCGATCTTTTCACCGCTGATTTTTAAATAAATGGTCATCATGTCCCCGCACAGGGGGTTGCCGACCTCGCCGATACCGTCCGCTTTTTCAATCACACCGACGTTTCTGGGATTTCTGAAATGATCCATCACGACTTTGTTGTACATGGAGCGCCTCCTTATGGTTAAATCTCACAACAGCCTTACAATAACCATTAATTTTGGGCAGTAAAGAAAGCCGGTTATCCACTCACCGGAAAGACCCTCGCCCCCCGGCGCCGGCATCTAAGCACAGCGGACAGAAGAAGGAAAGACCAAAGTTTGCGACATTGGACGTCATGTTTTAGAGGCCGCGGGGCCGACACAGGGCATGAATATGGGTTTAGTCAGTTTCGTCAGTTAAGTCAGTTTGGTCAGGGTGAGGACACGGTCGATCGTTATCAAATTGCCGCAGACGAAGACCCTCCATGCTGAGGACGTCAAATTTGCGGGAACACCGGCCTGGGCCGAAATTTGCTTGTTTCAGACAAAACCAGCTGGTGTCCACCCCAGGTTTTATAAAAGGAGCGATAAGTTTCCGATCCAGAAATGAGCAATTTCTTGCAAGGTCAAGGAAATCGGCGGTATCGCGCGGAGGCATACTCGGGTATGCCGCACAAGTGATGCCGCTGATTGACGCCGAGATTGCGGGAAAGGGCCATCTCTGGTTCGGAAACTAGCTGAGTTCCCGAACCGCCTGCCTCACCAACCGCCCGATAGCTATTTTCCGGGGACAGCGGCTTTCGGCGGCGGTGTAATCGAGCGCCGCCAGGCGCGTCCGCGCCTCGTGAGGCAGGCCGCGAAAGACCTCCCGCGCCAGGTCCCGGTTGGCGTAGCTGCGACTGTACATCAGGCAGCGCATGATATCGCCGATGGGGGGCTGATGGGCAACCGCCGGCTCGCAGAGCGCGGTGCACCCGGCGCAGTAATCCGACTGCGTTTCATGGGCATAGCGCCGTAAAAGCCCGGTCTCTTTCGAACCGAGGCGGGTTTTATCCAGTGCGGCGGAGACATTGCTCATCAGCAGCGTCAGGTTCGGCATTTGGGAACAGATGCTGGCGATCTGCCGGTTTTCCCACACCGCCTTGAGCTTGGCCTGCCCGTCCGTAAATCCTTTCTCCAGAAAACGTCCCGCCAGCTTCAACTCGGTTTCCGTTTCGGTCCTGACCGATCCGCCCCCTTGCGTCTTCATGGCCGTCAAGCCAATGCCCGCCCGGGTGCAGGCCTCCACGGCCGCCTGCATCCGATCGCTTTGCATGAGCCGGTAATTATAGGAGAACATGATGCCGTCGATCCAGTCCAACTTCGCGGCGCCCAGCAGGCAATCTTCCATGTTGCTGTGCGTGCTGAAGCCAAAAAACCGGATTTTGCCGGCGGCTTTGCTTTTTTCGCCCCAGGCCTTGATGTCCCCATCCATTTTGTCGATGCTGCGGATGCCGTGGACAAAGAAGAGATCGATGACGTCGGTTTGCATGCGCTCGAGCGAGGTGTCCAGGTGCTCCGTCATTCCGCCGGTGGTCCAGGCCCCGGTCTTGGTGACCAGAAAAATTTTCTGGCGGTCTTCGGGGTATTTTTCAAAATACTTGCCGATGCCCTTTTCACTTCGCCCGCCTTCGTAGGAGTTGGCCGTGTCCCAGTAGGTGACCCCCCACTTGACGGCCTGTTTGAGCAGCAACTGGTTGTTGGGGATGTCGAACATGCCGCCGAGGGAAAGAATGGAGACCATTTGCCCGGTCTTTCCGAAAGGCCGCTGGGGCACCGTCGCCGGATCGTCGGTCTGGGCCGCCGTGAGGCTCGTTGCGGCCGCCGGCCGAGCGTGGCCGGCCATGGCCGACCCCAGCGCGACGGCGCCGGCGGTCTTGAGGAATCTGCGGCGGGTCCAGGACCGAGAGTCGGGATCGACAGGATTGGATATGGGCTTTTTTTTCATGGGTTGACTCCACTGTTCAGCAAAGGGGTGAAGAGGTCGGCGACAATCGTTCCGGCGCCGCATGGTTGCCTATAGGCGTCAAGATAAAGTTTTTGGCTGTGTTGTCGGTCTTGGCGTATGACGATACAGCCCACTTCCCTGTGGCCTATCCAAAACTTTTTTTATCTTAAAGCCTATGGATGGCGATTTATCCTTTGAGCGTCATGGCGTGTTCGGGGTTGCGGGTTTCATTTTCAGCCGACACCCGGATGGCCCGCTGTCCGCGCACGGGGCACTCGTGTTCGCAGACGCCGCAGCCGATGCACAACTCCGGTCTCACGAAGGGTTGTTGGAGTCGGATCGCGATGTCGGCCGGCTCTCCGGGCTTCGGCGGGGAGGCCGACGGCACCGCGGCCGCGAGGGTCACCTTCCGGTCGGTGTTCTCGACGATGCGCCGGGCTTCGGTGGCGGCCTCGCCGGCGATGCGGCAGTAGTAGTCGCCGGTGGCGAAGCGGCCCGGGGGCAGTTCAGCCGACCGGAAACGGATCGTTCGGTTATCGGCCTCCTCCACCACCAGGGTGCCCGCGGCAGTCACCGGCGAGAAAACCGTCCGGGTGGCGATGGCCTTGGGGCTTACGGGGCAGTTTTCCTGGCACACGATACAGGGGGTGTCCATGGCCCAGGGCAGACACCGGCCGCGGTCCACGAAGGCCGTGCCGATCCGAAGCGGGCCCAGAGCCGTGAATTGGCCGCGACCCAGGCGCTCTTCCAGGCTGAGGGGACGAAGGGCCGCCGTCGGGCAGACGTTGCTGCAGGCGATGCACTTGTACTGGCACCCGCTGCTGCCGATCCGGAAGTCGAGCACCGGCGTCCAGAGCCCCTCGATTCCAGCTTGCCACCCGCCGGGCTGGATGACGTTGGTGGGGCAGACCCGCATGCACTGGCCGCATTTGATGCACCGTGCGAGAAATTCCGCCTCGGCCACCGCCCCGGGCGGCCGCACCAGCCGATGGTTCCAGTTGCCGGCCAGTTGGCCGTTCAGGCGCAGCAAGGGCATGGCGGCAAGTCCCGACACGGCCGAAAGAACGAATTGCCGGCGGGTGATGTCGGGCACCGCGATCTCGCCGGCGGCCGAGATGGTTGTCCGATAGCCGATCAGGTCGTGATGGCATTCGGCCAGGCAGTTCAGGCACAAGACGCATTCGTGGGTGCGGATGACGCCGGCCGGTGCGCAGGCACCCTCGCAGTTATGTTCGCAGATGTGGCAGTCGGTGCATTCGGCGGCGCGCTTGCCGATGCGCCACAGGGCGTGGCGGCCGAGAAGGCCGAACAGGGCGCCGAGCGGGCAGACGAAGCGGCAATAGAACCGCGGCGTCCACAGGTTGAGAAAGATGGCCGTGAGAAAAACCGCCCCGATCAGCCAGGCCCCGGTATAGAACCGGGCGGCGCCGTTTAAGGCCATAGGCGCCTCGTCCAGCAGGGGCAGGAGCGCCAGGTTCACCGAGCGGTGCATCAGGGGCAACGGATCGAGCAGGCCGATCAACAAGCCGGCGGAAAGCGATTGCCGGTCGCCGGTCATGATGCCGGCCACCATCCAGGCGCAGCCGGCCAGCAAGATGCCGGCCAGCATCCGCCCCGGCGCGGCTGATATCCGCTGGCCCATCATGAGGGCGGCGACCGCCACGGCGGCGGCCGCCGCCCACCCGAAAAAAGATAGCCGGCGCGGCGGCGCCAATACCAGGTCGAGCAGCCCGGCGGCGGCGGCCGCCAATAGAAATATCAGGATCCAGTACTTGACGGCCTGCCAGCGGGAAGGCTGGTTGAGCCGGGCTTTTTCACGGGCCGGCTTGCCGCGCCGGCCCAGCCAACCCACGAATTGGTGCAGGCTGCCGAAGGGGCAGATCCAGCCGCAGAAGAAACGGCCCAGCAAGATGGTCAGTATCAGGGTCGCCAGCCCCCACAACAGGCCCGCGAACAGGGTGCCGGTGGTCAGAAGGGTGGCCAGCCCCACCAGGGGGTCGAGCTGGAGCAGCCAGTTCACCGGCCAGCCGCGCAGCTGCCACCACGCTTGTCCGAGGGTGGCCGCCACACAAAACCACAGGAACAACACGAGGAAAAAGAGCTGGGAAATGCGGCGCGCGGTGCGGGTTCTCATCTGAAAATGTCCTGCGACTTATTGTCCCACTCGGGAAATGGGAGAAAAACCCCCGCCTTTAGGCGAAAATTTTAGGTTTCCGGCACAAAAACCGGTTTGAGCCGGGCATAATCGGCTGTGCCCGCGCCGGCCGCGGCCGCCATGCCGATGTGCGGCAGCTCGCCGGCCGTCTTGCCGATCAGGCCGGCGCCATAGGCATCCGCGGCCACCTGGTCGGTGCTGACAATCATGGTGCCGGTCGGTTTCAGGTCCGAGAGCGAACCGCCGGTGGGGCCGTTGGTGATCATGCTGGTGGTGCCGTCCAAAATGACCAGGGTCGGTTTGACCATCAGGGCCAGTTCGGTGATGATGGTGTGGATGTCCTGATGGAAAATATTGCGGCGGCCGCCGAGAAGGCCGTACCAGTTCTTCATGGTCATGGAAGCCCCGCTGCGATGGTGGTCCTTGACCGGCGCCAATCCGATCAACTTGTTGCCGGTTTTGAAAGGTTCGAACAACACCGGCCAGTTCCGGATCAGGCGGGCGCCGGAAAGGGTGATCGGCCTGAAAAAAGAGTCGGCCGGCAGGATAACGCGGCCGCCGGCCGATTCGGTCGCCCGGGCGATGCCGGTCAGGGAAAAGCTGCTGGCCGGATCGTTGATCGGGTTGTCGGTCACCATGACCTCGCGCGCACCGGCTTTGAGGCACAGGCGGATCACCTCGGCCACCAGGTCCGGGTGCGTCGTGGCCGAGAGCGCCGGTGGCGAGGCGAAGGCGGCGTTGACTTTCAGCACGACGCGGTCGCCGGGTTTAACAAAGGCCTCGATGCCCCCTACGGCCTGCAGCGCCTGCCGGACGGTTTTCCTCCGGTCTGCGCCCCGGGCGATCCCTATGGCGGGTGGTTGGCCGGCAATGGAAAAATCGGCCAGACGTACGCCGGCGGATTGCCGCGCCGTGACGCGCCGGGGACCCCGGGGATCGTAAAACCAATAGGCCAGGATCCCGGCTGCGCAGACCGAAAGCCCGGCTTTAGCGCAGCGCGTCAGAAACTCCCGCCGGTGCATGGGTCCGACGGGGGCGATGTTATGGTTTTTGTCCGCCACCGGTGGCCTCCCCGATGCGGGCGTCCAGTGCGCGGGCGAGCGCCGCGGCCGATTTCCTGTTGGCGGCCGCATGCACCCCGGCGATATAGACACCGCGGGTGAATATGATCTCGTATTCGTTCATGATCTCGACCTTCACGGCATCGCCGGGCCCGCCGTTTTCGATCGCCTGGC
The DNA here is from genome assembly GCA_963779885.1 of uncultured delta proteobacterium. Taxonomy (GTDB): domain Bacteria; phylum Desulfobacterota; class Desulfobacteria; order Desulfobacterales; family SG8-13; genus JARFQH01. The sequence goes on from CAWAAN010000022.1 coordinate 205,197, forward strand.
CGCCGAACGCCAGCAGAAACGCCCGGTAGGCCGCTGCCAGTTCCGCGGCCTCCGCCGCCGACCCGCGCGCGGATATGAAAGCGCTCAGCGTCGATTCCTCCAGCCGGTATTCGGCCACGAACACCCGGTCGAATTTTTCGAATCCGAAGGCATCGGCCGGAATCAAGGTGATGCTTTGGGGATCGAGGCCCACCTCCGGAAAAAGCGCCGTTTCGGTAATGGCCCCGGTCTCAACCGGCGTGGCGTGATTGAAGGCCGCGGCCAACGACTGCATCTGCGCCAGAATCGCCGGTGAGGCTTCGGAGGCAACCAGTTCGATGTAATAGGGCCCGTGCACCCAGAAAAGGGCGTTGGCCGTCTGGTAGGCATAGCGCCCGACGGCCGCGACGGGCACGGCATCGTCGCGCTGCTGCGAGCTGTAAACCGCGAAGGCGTTTTTTTGCGACGCCATATCGTAGACGAAGATCTCGATCCAGGTTTCAGCGGCCGAGCCGATGCTGAAGCGCTGGGCCTGCAAGCGCTTGAAACCGGCTGACAGATACAGTTCGGCCTTGCCGTCGATCTTATCCGAGAGCGTGTCGCGATCGAAGCTTTCGGCGGCGGTCAGGGGCGAAAAGCTTTGGGGCAGCGCGAACAGCGCCGGCGCTGCCGGAGGGGCTGAGGACGCCGCCGGAACGCCGCTGATGACCTGGTCGGCGGCCGACTGCAACACGGCCGGATTGAAATGGGATTGGCGAACCAGGATGATCCCGAGCGTCAAAACGAGCACGGCCAGAATTATCATGCTCAAGCTCGTTTCGAGCCGCGAGGGCTTTTTGGCCCGGGTGCGTGGCAACGTCATCGATCTCCAGCCATCAACGGGTTTGGTCCGACTATAGGCTTTAGGATAAAAGATTTTGGCGGTGTTATCGGTCGTCGGCGTATGACGGAACCAGACACCTTACTCTGGCCTTGCCAAAATCTTTATATAAAAGCCTATGCTTTTGTTTTATAAACAGCCGGCGGTTCCTGTCAATGCCGGCGTTTTCATGACTTCTGGCCGGGCCGCTGTCGCGGCGCGGTAAAAAGGCCGCCCTTGCGGACCGTAAGCCGGCCCGAGGTATTGAGGTGAGATCAGGATGAGGCGGTGGGTTTTTGCTGGTGGTTGGCGCGCCGGACGCAGGACAAGTTCAACGCCGGCCGGAATTCGAGGAGACTAGCGGGCCAAGATCGCGTCCAGCTTTTCCGACAATTTTTTGTAGGTAAACGGTTTCTGGATAAAGTCATCGCAGCCCCGGTCGATGATGTCCTTGGCGCGTCCTTCGATGCTGTATCCACTGCACAAAAGGACCCGCACGTCGGCATTGATGTCCTTGAGCCGGTCATACACCTGGCTGCCGTTCATTTCGGGCATGACCAGATCGAGGATGACCAGATCGATTTGGTCCTTGTTTTCGGCGTAAAGCCGCAGGGCCTGGGGGCCGTTTCGGGCTTCGAGCACCCGGTAGTTCATCTTCTGAAGCACCATGGCGCCGATCTGCAAAATATCTTCTTCGTCGTCGACCAGCAGGATCGTCCCGTTTTTCTTCGGCCGGTTGTCGGACTTTTTTTGTTTTTCGGAAATTTTCTGGTGCGTCGTCGGGAAATAAAGCGTAAATGTCGTACCGGCCTGCTCCGTGCTGGCGACATCGATGTACCCGCCGTGGGCTTTGACGATGCCATACGCCGAGGCCAACCCCAGACCGGTCCCGCTGCCCATTTCCTTGGTCGTGAAAAATGGCTCGAATATACGGCTCTGTGTCTGCTTGTCCATGCCGATGCCGGTGTCGGAAACCGTCATTTGGATATAATTTTCCGCTTTGGGCTTGTAGAGACCGCCCTTCATTTGTTTCCGGTTTTTGACCGTGGTGTCGATTGTCAACCGCCCGCCTTCGGGCATCGCGTCGGCGGCATTGACGAAAAGATTGAGCAGGACCTGCTCGATCTGGCCCTTGTCGGCGCGAATACCCGGTATGTTTTCGTCCAGGTTCGATTCTATGACGATGTCGCGTTTTACCCGGCCAAAGGCCTCGGTGGTTTCCCTGATGATGCGATTGAGGGAAAGGGGCTTGACCTCATAACGACCCTTGCGGGCGTATCCGAGCAGTTGCGAAGTGAGCCGGGCGCCGCTCTGAATTCTTTCTTCTATATTCTTGAGCCAATTATGAAACGGGTGGGACGGATAGATCCCCAGCAACATGAGGGAGACATATCCCTGAATGGACATCAGCAGATTATTGAAGTCATGGGCGATGCCGCCGGCCAGCGTGCCGATGGCCTCGAGTTTCTGGGCCTGCTGGAGCTGTTCTTCGAGTTTTTTACGCTGGGTGATGTCCACGAGAAACCCCTTGACCTCAACCAGGCTGCCGTCCGAATCGAACACACCGGTCATGTTCTCGATAATATTGATCGTATGGCCATCGACCCGGCGCATGATCGACTCGTAATTGATGATTTTCTTTTCCTTTTTGATCAAATCCATTATTTTTTCGCGGGGTTGGGACTCATGGTAGAGTACCCCGGTATTGGTGTTGAGGGCCTCTTCGAAGGAGGAGAAGCCCAGCATGTTGATGAAGGCGGAGTTGCAGGTGACCACCTGGCCGTCGGCTTTGGCGATATAGGCTCCGGAGATATTGTCTTCGAAAAACTGACGGTAACGCTCCTCACTGTCACTCAGCTTCTGTTCGGCCGCCTTGCGGCGGGTGATGTCCCGCAAGGTGATGAGATCGGCCGACCGGCCTTCGAAAAAGACCTTGTCCCCGAGAGCTTCGACCCATTTCGAAATCCCGTCCCTGGCGATAATCCGGTATTCGAATGGAAAGCCGCCTTTGCCCTGATTGACGAGCACCAGATGATCGAAAGCCTCGGTCAGGGAGTCCGGATGCATGAAATCTTTTATGCTGAGACCGATCGCCGACCGGGGATCCTCGATTCCCACCAAAGCAGCGCCGGCCACGTTCGTGAACAACACTGTTCCCGACCAGTCCACAATGACCGCGGCATCGATCATGTTGTCGACCAGACACTGAAACAGTTGGGCGCTCTCCTTCTTCGGGCATTCATTCATGCGGTTTCCCTTAAGGCGCGCGACCGTTGGGTGGCGGCACCGATTTTTTTATAAAGTATTGGATTAATTAATTTATAAATTATAGACGCTTTGAGCCGAATTGTCGAATGAATCCTTTGCTACCATTTTCGCCTCGGTTCCGCCGACCATTGACTTTGGCGCCTGAGAACAGCGCTTCGAAAAAAGAGGCACCGCCAACCAGCGGAAATATGTTCGGAAGGCTGCCGCGAAGGCCATTTTATGGTTGAAATTTTTTGCATTCTATTGCATTCATAGCCTGTTTTGAAAGCCGGGAGGCTGGGAGCCGGGAAGCTTGGAAGTTGGAAGGCTCGGAAGCTGGGAGGCCGGGAAGTTGGGAGGCTGTGAGGCCGGGATTCGGGACACCGGAAATAACGAACGTTGCGGCGAGTGGTTTTTTTGAGGGAAGCGGACTAACCAAAAGGGGGATTATGAGGATGCAGGCCAAACAGATAGGGTTATTGTGCGTGGTGGTGGCGCTTATGGTCGGAATGACCGGCGGGGTTTTCGGCCAGGACTCTGAAAGTGACATGTGCGTGCCGATGGGCGATATTACGATCGGGATCCCCGATGGGGTCACGCCGCAGAAGAGCCGGGTTGTTTTTCCGCATTCCCGTCATTTCGCAACGGACTGCAAAACATGTCACCACACCTGGAAAGGCGAGGAAAAAATTCAGGGCTGCCAGACCTCCGGATGCCACGATCAGGCCAGTGCGCCGAAAACAACCGAATCCTATCTGTCCTATTCCAACGAGTCGATCAAATATTTTAAGTACGCCTATCACCAGGCCTGCATCGGCTGTCACAAGGACATCCGCGCCAAGAACCTGGCGACGGCAAAATCATACCAGGTGCTGGGCGAAAGCCAGCCGGCGGCCGGCCCCTCCGGTTGTATCGAATGCCATCCGAAATAGTTTTTCGCGCGGCTGAACCGCAAGGTTCTTGCGGGGTGGTCGCCCGACCACCTTGGAGGTTGACGACGCGCCGCCGCCGGAAGGTGGCGCTTTCAAGCCGGCAACAGATCGGCGTCCTTGTCGAAACCGCCCGCGGGCGCGCGACAGCTTCGCCAAGCGGCCCTGTAGGGATGACTCGATGACCGGCGGCCGCAAACAATCGATGCTGTGCCCTGGCTGCGGCAAGCTGATCAGTACCAGCGAGGCGCGGTGCCCCTACTGTGGGATTGCACGGCCGGCATCGGCGGGCAACCGCCTGCTCGGATGGATCGGCCTGGCAGATCCGGATCGCCTGATCCGCGCCGTGATCTATGCCAACGTCGGCATGTATCTCATCTCGCTCCTTTTCAGCTCGAGCCGCATCGGGCTTTCCATGAATCCCCTGACCTTCCTGTCGCCGAATGACAAAAGCCTTTTCCTGCTGGGAATGACGGGGACCGTTCCCATCGAGCGCTTCGGGCGCTGGTGGAGCCTTCTGGCGGCCAATTACCTGCACGGCGGCATCCTGCACATTTTCTTCAACATGGCGGCCTTCAAGCAGTTGGCCGGCCTGACCGCTCGGGAATACGGCCCCTACCGCCTGATGGTGATTTACACCGTCAGCGGCATCCTCGGGTTCCTGGTTTCCTACCTGGCGCGCATACCCTTCACCATCGGCGCCTCGGCAGCGGTCTGCGGGTTGATCGGCGCCATGCTCTACTACGGCAAGAGCCGCGGCGGCGTTTACGGCCACACGATTTACCGGCAGGTCGGCTCCTGGGCGATCGGGCTCGTTATTTTCGGGCTGCTGGTTCCGGGGATCAACAACTGGGGCCATGTGGGCGGCGGGGTCGCGGGCGCCCTGACCGGCTATGCCATGGGGTATCGCGAGCGCACCGCCGAGCGCCCGATATACAGGCTGCTGGCGGGCATCTGCACCCTGGCCACCCTGGCTGTTCTCATTTACGCCGTGGTTTCCGCCGGGTTTTATCGCTGAGCGGGTTGAGGCGCAAGTCTTCAAAAGTTGCTTGATTTATTTGGGATTTTTATTTAAAATTAAGGCATGGAAAATAAAATTGTCGCCATTATCGAATCGCTCAAGAAAAATAAACGGCTCGAGACGTTCGACAAGGCGTCCACCAAACAGGCGATCGTCATCCGGCTGCTGTCGCTGCTGGGATGGGACATCTTCGATGTCGATGAGGTCAAGCCGGATCACGCCCTCAAGTCCGTTTTAGTCGATTATGCCCTGCGGATAAAAGACGCCACTGTGGTATACATCGGTGTTGAAAAAGTCGGTGAAAACCTGAGCTACCATCAGAAAGAGCTTCTGGGGGGCACCGGCAAGGAAGACGTCCCGCTGTGCGTGTTGACCAACGGCGTGGCCTGGTGGTTTTATCTTTCCGCCGGTGACGGGTCTTTCGAGCAAAAACGCTTCTGCATGCTGGACATGCTGAAGCAGCCACCCGAGGAAATCGCCGCCGGCCTGATCGAGCTGCTCGAAAAAGACCAGGTCGCGAAAGGCAAGGCCCTTAAAGTCGCCGAGGCGATGCAGCTCAAGCGCCAGCGCAAGGTCATCGAGAAGGCCATGGCCGACGCCTGGGAGAAAATGATGAACTCGCCGCCCGAAGCGCTGATCAAACTGTTCGGCGAGGCGGTCGAAAAGCTCTGCGGCTACAAGCCCGACAAGGAGATGACCGTCTCTTTTTTATCCGACCATCTCACGGCCAAGGAGGCCGGCGAAGGGACCGGAAGTCCCCAAGAGGTCGACAAGCCGAAGAAGCCCACCATCCCCCCCCGCTATTTCGAGGGCCGGCTGATCAGCGCTTTTTCATTCAACGATGTCAGCTGCAAGGTCGACTCGTGGGACGGGTTTCTGCTCAAGCTATGCGAACAGCTGATCTCCAAACACGACCAGGACGTCGAGAAGCTGCTGTGGCATTCGGTCGACAACCGCTATTATTTCAGAGAAAATCCGGATGAATTGAGGTTGCCGGTCAATCTCGACGGCACCAACATTTTTGTCGAAACACATCTGAGTTCAGAAGACACGGTCAAGCTGGCCTATTCCCTCCTGACGGCTTTCGGCCACCCGCTCGCGGACCTGGAGATCACCTCGAAGAAGAAATGACCCGGATGTTTTCATGGACCCTGGCTAAGACCAGAAGCGGTGAAAATGGTGCACCGGTCCGTTGCCGTGTCCCAGCCGGTAGGGCGCCCCGGCACTGATGGCCGCGCCGATGTACGCCTTGGCCTGGCGGACCGCGGCGGCAACGGGATCGCCTTTCGCCAGGCCGGCGGCGATGGCCGCGGACAGGGTGCAGCCGGTACCGTGGGTGTTGGCGGTCGGCACCCGCCGGTCTTCGAGAACGAAAAACCGCCGGTCATCGGCGACATACAGCACATCGGTGCTGTCGGCGCTCTGCGCGTGGCCCCCCTTGACCAGCACGCTGCGGCTGCCCAGGGCGGCCAGGTCGGCGGCGGCCGTATGCATGTCGTCAATGGTATTCACGTCGCGCCCCAGCAGCACTGCGGCCTCGGGCAGGTTCGGCGTCAAGACCGTCGCCAGGGGAATCAGGTGATTTTTCAGGGCCGCAATGGCCGTGTCCTGCAGCAGCTTATCGCCGCTTTGCGCCACCATGACCGGATCCAGGACGATGTTGGCCGCCTGTTGGCGCCGCAGTTCCTCCGCCACCGCCCGAATCAGTTCCGCCGAATACAGCATGCCGATCTTGACCGCATCGACCCCGATGTCGGTATAGACGGCCTGCATCTGTTGCACGACGAAATCCGGCGGTACGGCGTGGATGCCCGTCACGCCGGTCGTGTTCTGGGCCGTCAGGGCCGTGACGACCGACAGGCCGTAGCAGCCCAGGGCCGCAAAGGTTTTCAGGTCGGCCTGGATGCCGGCCCCTCCGCCACTGTCCGATCCGGCAATCGTCAGAACGCGCGTGTAGCGCTGGTGTGTCCCTGGCTTTTCCGCGGTCGCCTGCATTTATAAGTCCTTTTTGAAGTGGTTCCAGCCGGTGGCGACGATGAGTCGCGAGCGCCCGTTGCCATCGATCCATTCGATTCTGCCCGAGTCGGTGATCTCTCCGATCCGGTGAAGCGATTGACCGAATGCGGCAAAATACTCGCGGGCCAGGGCGTCGGCCGTGGACGGGTCGGCCGTGAAGAGCAGGGTGTAGTCTTCACCGCCGGTCAGGGCGTATTCCGCCGCATCAATGCCCTGGCGGCAGCAAAATTGCTGCAAGGCCGGTGACAGCGGCAGATGATCGAGGTAAAGACGCGCGCCCACCCGGCTGAGGCGCACGATATGCGCCAGGTCGGAACTCAGGCCGTCGCTGACATCGACGGCGGCGTGGACCCCGCCGCGGGTGGCCAGAAAGCGGCCTTCGTTCACCAGCGGCCGGGGACGAAGGTGCGCGTCCAGCAGGGTCTTCAGATAAGGCGTGTCGGCGGCGATCCCGTTCAGGATCAGGTGCAGGCCGGCGCGACTGTCCCCCAGGCAACCCGAGGAAAAAATGACGTCCCCGACCCGTGCCCCGTCCCGGAAGAGAACCTCGCTTTCGGCAACCGTTCCGGTGACGGTCAGGCTGATGACCAGGTCGCGGTCGGAGCCGGTGGTGTCGCCGCCGAGAATGTTGACGGCGTGGGTGGCGGCCAGGTGCTTCATGCCGCCGAAGAGATCGTCGAGGAAATCGAGGGTGACGTCCGGCGGCACGGCGAGACCGACAAATGCGTTACGGGCCGTGCCGCCCATGGCGGCGATGTCGCTCAGGTTCACGGCCAGGGCCTTGTGGCCCAGGCTGGCGGGGTCGACGGCCTCGCGTAAAAAATGGATGCGCTCGATCAGCAGGTCGGTTGTCACCAGGTTGAGAAGCTGCCCCTCGGATCGAAACACGGCGGCATCGTCACCGATGGCCCGAATGATTCCCGCCGGGCGGATCAAGCAGCCCCGGCGGATGCGGTCGATAAACCCGAATTCGCCGATGTCCTTGAGGTTCATGTCCGGCGGGCCTCCATTATGACGCTTTTAAGGCGGCGGGCGGCCTGCGCCGGGTCCGCGGCGGAAACGATGGCCGAGACAACGGCCACGCCGTCGGCGCCGCAGCGGATGATGTCCGCGGCATTGCTGCTGTTCAGGCCTCCGATGGCGACCAGCGGCAGCCTAACCGCCTGCCGGATGGCTTGCAGTCCCTCCGTGCCCAAGGCCGGGGCGGTGTCGGTTTTGGTGGGGGTCGCAAAGATGGGGCTGACGCCGAGATAATCCGCGCCGCCCTTTTCCGCCGCGCGGGCGTCCGCAACCGATTCCACCGATATGCCGATGATCATCCGGTTACCGGCGACGGCCCGGGCCATCGCCGGCGGCATGTCTGCGCCACCGAGGTGGACGCCCGCGGCTCCGACCGCCAGGGCCACGTCCAGCCGGTCGTTGATGATCAAGGGGATGTTCACCGACCGCAGATGGTCTCTTATCTTCAGCGCTTCTTCGATGAACTCGCGGGTCGCGGCGGCCTTTTCCCTGAGTTGAACACAGGTGACGCCGCCGGCAACCGCCGCCGTGACGATCTCAAGGGTCGATCTGCCGCGCGACAGCCTCCGGTCGGTCACCAAGTAGAGGGAATAGTCGATGTGCTTTAGTCGCATGTCATCACCGCTGCGGCGCTATCGGGTTTATCCTCATTGGCTCAACCCCTCTCGAATTTGCAGTCCGCCTGCAGTTGCTCGGGCGTGATGGTGTAGAGGGCGTCCAGCAGGCCGATCATGAAACTGCCCGGTGCGATTGCGCCGGCACCGGCCACTTCGCCGGCCAGTCCGAAGTAGGCCAGCGCGGTGGCCGCGGCCCCGACCGGATCGGGGTCGACGGCCAAAAACGCGCCGATAGCGGCGGTCGCCGTGCAGCCGGTGCCCGTGACGCGCGTCATCAGCGGGTGACCGTTGGCCACTCGCACTACACGCCGGCCGTCGGTGACAAGATCGAGGGCACCGGTAACGGCGAGCGTGCAGCCGAGTGCGGCCGCCAGTTCATTGGCGGACCCGGCGGTTTCGTCGACGCCGTGAGTGGTGTCGACGCCTTTGGTGCGGGCATCCTCGCCCTGCAGCGAAAGAATTTCGGAGGCATTGCCCCTCAAGACACTGACGCAGGTCTGGGATAAGATGTTGTGCGCCGACTGGGTCCGCAGTCTGGTGGCGCCCGATCCGACCGGATCGAGGACGATCGGGATCTTATTGGCGGTGGCTTTGCGGCCGGCGGCGATCATGGAGGCCACCCACTCCGGACTGAGGGTGCCGATATTGAGAACCAGGGCCCCGGCATGCGCCACCATTTCTTCCACTTCCCCGATCGCGTGGGCCATCACCGGTGAGGCGCCCATCGCCAGCAGGGCATTGGCGGTGAAGTTCATCACGACGAAATTCGTGATATTGTGCACCAACGGATTGTGTGCGCGGACCGCCGCGAGGTTCCGGGCCGCCTGTGCCGCCAGATTTTGCATGATAGGTCTCCAAAATAAAAAAACCGTTTCCAGAGGGGAAACGGCAGACATCCGCGGTTTTTTTCAACCGGTCAACGACGTCGTTTTCCCTTCGCTGGCATTACCCAGATCAGGTTCCAAGGGTATGATCTCAGGCCGTCAGGCCACCCCGACATATAGAAGATGTCATCTGGCGCGGAGTGCTGAAAAAATAGATTTAATAATACGTTAGATACCGGTCAACAACTTGTCAAGCGCGAATACGGCAGTTTTCAGGGCGTGTGCAGGCGACAGGGTTAACAGATACACCGACCAGTTTTTAATCCAAAAACAGGCAATTTCCGGCACGTTCAGGGGAACCGGCGGTATGGCGCGAAGGCGCCCGTGTCAAAACCCCAGTTCTTCATTTATCAGGACCACCTTCACGCGGCCCTTGGGGAAGGATTTTTCCGTAATGGTCCAGGTGTTACAGATCCGGTCGGGGCTCTTGCACTCCTCGCAGAAGGAGGTTTTGACGCAGGGGGTCTTCATGTTCAGCCGCATGGCGTTGGCCGGCGCCGCGTAATTCTTGATTCTGAAAAAAGCCTCTTCCAGGTCCGGAACCAGTTTGTTGCGCCCGACAAGGATGACGACGTGGCGGGGGCCGAAGGTGATGCCGCCGATCCGGTTTCCAATCATGTCAAGATTGACGAGTTGGCCGGATTCGGTGACGGCGTTGGTACCGGTAATGAAAAGATCCACTAACAATGCCCGGCGCCGTCGTTCCATCATCTCCGCCGCCGGAATCTTTCTATCGAAGGTGTCGAGGACCTCGATATCAGCTCTTTCTTTGAGGGCCGAATAGAGCCCGGCGGCCACAACGGTCATCGAGCCGCCCCAGGCAATGCTGGCCGGTTTGATGGCCGGCAGGATGGTGTCCATGACCAACGTCTTGGCTTCGGCGGCGCCGTCGCTGACAAAGACCTCGAAATTGTTGGCTTCCAAAGCCTTTTTAAGTTTCTCCAGACGGATTTTCCAGTAGGTATGAATCGGTTTTTCCATATTTTGCTCTCGTTTAGTTGCAGAATGTTAGGAGCGTTGAAGTCCTTTTTCGGGTCACTATAGATAACAGCCGACAGATGTGTCAAGCGCCGTAGGTTGATTGGGAATGTACCGGCCGGATTACGGGTCGGACATCGTTGAAGTGCGAATTAATCAAGCAAGCGGTGGTTGATCATCTTTCGGCTTTGATGCAGAGGCTTTTTTGCATCAATGCCTTAGAGCTTCGGGTTGTCCACAAACAATCTCCAAGCGCCCTCATTTTTTAGGCGCCATCAGTTGCGCTGGTTATGGGTAGTAAGTTACCAGTCGATATTCTATACGACAGTAGATTGGGTAAAAAGGTTACACTTCTTTCTTGCCATTTCTCAGGTTCGCCCCTATTTTATGTCGAGCTTATTGGTGTGGGACACTCAATTCGATGAACGAGGCGTTGCGGGGCCGGCCGATGGCATCAGATTTGCTCCATGAACACGCCATGCAACCAGCATCAAAGATCAGCAAACTGTGGACCGGAGTTCCGGGCTGGATTTATATCGGCATTGCCGTCATTGTGATGCCGATTTTCACGATCCTGACCATCGAGAACATCCACCGGCAGCAGGAAAACACCGTGCGGTTGCTCGTCGAGGAGGGCGCCGCGCTGATCCGCTCCTTCGAGGCCGGCGCCCGGACCGGCATGATGGGCCGGATGATGGGCGGGTTTAAATTGCAACACCTGCTCACCGAGACCGCCCGGCAACCCGACATCATCTACTTGATGGTGACCGACGGCAACGGCACGATCATCGCCCACAGCGACCTCGACCAGATCGGCAAGGTGGTCGAGCCCAAGCCGGATTTCGATAAAATTGAGCAAATTCCGGACGTGCAGTGGCGTCGCGTCAGGATAGAGGACGGCCGCCAGGTTTTTGAGGTGTACCGGCGGTTCAATCCGACCGAGCCGAGCTGGCACCGGCCGGAAATGCATATGGGCCAGCACCGGCGCCTGCCGCCGCCGGAAGAGGGAGAAACGCTGCCACGGCAGTTTATTTTCGTGGGCTTGGACAACGCGTCGATTCTCAGCGCACAGCGCGCCGACACCTGGCATACGATCGTGATGGCTGCCATTTTGCTCCTGGTCTGTCTTTCCGGCATCCTTTTGCTCTTCATGGCCCAGGGGTATCGGAGCACGCGCGCGTCCCTGGCCAGGATCAAGGCTTTTTCGGACAACGTGGTCGAAAACATGCCGATCGGCCTGATCGCGCTCGACGATCACCGGCGCATCGCGGCTGTCAATCAGGCGGCGCAGTCGCTGCTCGGGCTTGCCACTGGTGCGGTTATCGGCAACAGTGCCGCGCAGGTCCTGCCGGCCCAAATCACCCGGGACATCGAGCATCTGGCATCCGCTAAAGACGGTGTCGAAAAAGAAATCGACTGCCGGCTCGGTGACGGTCGGCGACTTCCGCTGGCGGTCAGCGCCAGCGTTCTTCGCGACGCCGAAGACCACCACCTCGGGGTCGTGGTGCTGCTCAAGGACTTGCGGGAAGTCCACGCCCTGCGCCGGGAAATCCTGCGCAACCAGCGTTTGGCCTCCGTCGGGCGGCTGGCGGCCGGGGTCGCCCACGAGGTGCGCAATCCGCTGAGTTCCATCAAGGGATTCGCCACCTATTTCAAGGAGCGCTATCGGGAAAAGCCCGAAGACCAGCAGGTGGCCGACATCATGATCCAGGAGGTCGACCGGTTGAATCGGGTGATCGGCCAGCTGCTCGACTTCGCGCGGCCGATCCGGATTGTTGCCCGACCGGCAGCGGTATCGCAGCTGCTGGCCGACTCCCTGAAACTGGTCGAAGCGCGGGCCAAGGAAAAAGCGATATCGATCGAAACGATTATCGCGCCGGAACTCGGCCCGGTTTTTCTGGATGCGGACCGCCTCAAGCAGGTCCTGCTGAACCTCTACCTCAATGCGATCGACGCCATGCAAGGCGGCGGACGCCTGTTGGTGAGCGTCGCCGCAGAGGATCGCGCGCGCTGGATCGTTTTCCGGGTGACCGACTCCGGTCACGGCATTTCTGCGGAGAATCAGGCGCAGATATTCGATCCCTATTTTACGACCAAGCCGACCGGTACCGGCCTCGGCCTGGCGATCGCCCACAACATCGTCGATGCCCATGGTGGGCGCATCGCGGTCGAGAGTTCGGCCGGTGGCGGCACGACCGTCACCGTCCGCATCCCCGGCCGCCGGCAGGAGGCTTTAGATGAACGCCCCTAACGTGATTTTATTGGTCGACGACGATGCGGCCCACCGCACCATGCTGCGGGCCCTGCTCGGCGGCTGGGGGTACGCGACCACCGAGGCCGACGACGGCCGAACCGCCATCGCGCAGGTCAGGGAACGTTCCTTTGACCTGATCCTCATGGACGTGCGCATGCTGAAGGTGTCCGGCATCGAAGCGCTCGAAACCATAAAAGCCTACAATCCGGCCATTCCGGTGATCATCATGACCGCCTATTCATCGGTCGAGGCGGCAGTCGACGCCTTGAAAAAAGGCGCCTACGATTACCTGACCAAGCCGCTCGATTTCGATAAGTTGAAGCTGATCATCGGCCGCGCCATGGAACACAGCCAGCTCAAGGCCGAAAACCGGATGCTCCGTCAAACTCTCGGACGGCACTTCGACCGGCGCAACATCATCGGGCAGAGCCCGGCCATGATCCGGCTGCTGGAAACCGTCGCGCAGGTCGCACCCTCCGAGGCCACCGTGCTGATTACCGGTGAATCGGGCACCGGAAAAGAGCTGATTGCCGGTGCGCTGCATTACAACAGTCACCGCAAGGACGGTCCCTTCGTGAAGATCAACTGTGCGGCCCTGTCCGAAACACTGCTCGAGTCCGAGCTTTTCGGGCACGAGAAGGGGGCCTTCACCGGGGCGGAGCGCCGCAAGGAGGGGTGCTTCGTGCTGGCCGGCGGCGGCAGCCTCTTCCTGGACGAAGTGAGCGAGATGACGGTCACCATGCAGGTCAAACTGTTGCGGGTGATCCAGGAGCGCGAGGTGGTCCGTGTCGGCGGAGAAACGCCGCTGCCGGTGGACGTGCGGGTGATCTGCGCCACCAACAAGAGTCTCGAAGACCTGGTCCGGCAGGGGCGATTCCGGGAAGATCTTTACTATCGGCTGAACGTGGTCGGCCTGAGCCTGCCGCCGTTGCGCGGCCGAAGGGAAGACATACCCCTTTTGGCCCAGCATTTCAGCGATGTCTTCGCGGAAAGAAACCGCAAGCCGGTCAAAGGCTTCACGCCGCGGGCCATGGACGCCATCCTCAAGCATGCGTGGCCGGGCAATGTCCGCGAGCTGATGAACGCAGTCGAACGCGGCGTTGTGCTGACCCGCGGAGATTATCTCGACCTGGTGGACCTGAGAATGGCGCCGAGGCCTTCCGAGCATGCCCCGGCCCGGGAGGGGCCCGCCACGGCCGACCCGGCGCCCCTGGAAGAAGTGGAACGCGCCGCCATCCTCAGGGCCTTTGAAATGGCCGGCGGCAACAAGAGCGAAGCGGCCCGGCAGTTGGGCATCACCCGCAAGACCCTGCACAAAAAGCTGTTGCGCTATGCGGCCGCCGCTCGCAAGAAGGCGGCGTCGTAAGCCGGTGGCCGCCGCGCTTTACTCGGGCCGTTGAGGTCTTATGATATGTGAGGGTTCACAGGGCACCGCATCGGCAGAGTTGTCGGGCACTTGAAGTACAAATGTACGTCTACGCGCCCGACGCCTTGCATCTGCAGCACCCTGTAAGAACAACAAGTGCTTAAAAGGAAGCTGAATGAACCAGTCGGCATCGACGATTATCGAATGTCCGAGCTGCGGCGCGCGCAATAAAATACCGGCCGAAAGAATCGGTGCGCCCGCGCGCTGCGGCAAGTGCCACGCGGCGCTCGACACGGCCGCGAAACCCGGTGAGACGGCCGGCAGTTATACGATCCGCTGTCCGCAATGCAAAGCCCGCAACCGGGTGCCGGCCAACAAGATCGACAGCGGGGCCAAGTGCGGCAAATGCGCGCAGGCGCTGCCCGTCGGTGAACTATTCATCCCCCAGCCGGTCATGGTGACCGATGCCAACTTTGAGAAAATGGTGCTGGGCGCGCCGCTGCCGGTGCTGCTGTTTTGCTGGGCCCCCTGGTGCCCGACCTGCGGCACCGTCGCCCCGATCATCGACGAATTCGCTCGCGAGACCAAGGGCAAAATCAGGGTCGGCAAGCTCAATGTCGACGGCAGCCCGCAAATTGCCGCCCGCTTCAATGTCATGAGCGTTCCCTACCTGTTTATTTTCGACAACGGCGAAATGAAGGAAAGCCTGCCGGGCGGACTGCAGAAGCATCAGCTGATGATGAAAATGGCACACTACCTGTGATGTTGGCAGCATGAACGAGCGACAGCGCCGTCTGGCCGAAAGGATCGCCCAACTCCTCGGCGCCGGGATCGAAGCCGGCCCGGACCTGCGCGCCTATATCGATGCGACCTATGCCCATCCTTCCCCAACGGACCTGAAGCGCATCCTGGGCGATGAATCCGACCCCGATCGGGAAGGGCTGCTGGAACTCATCTTTTTCCCCGATGAGCGCTTGCAGCAAAATATCGAAGAACTGCTGCCCGAAGAAGGAGGGCTGGAACTGGCCGACGTCGAGGCCCTGGCCGCCGACCTCACCGCCCGCCGCCTCCGATGCGCGCTTGTTTTTCCGGATGGCCGCCTGGCCATCGATTTTCAGCCGCACGCGGTCGATTCCTTTCTCCCGCGCCTCAACCTGACTTGCCCCATCACCCCTGGCATGGCCCGGGCGATCGCCACCCGGGTGGCGCCGGCCGAACGCCTGGCGGCCAGGGTCAAGCTGCGCAACAGCCGCAACGCCAAGGGGGCCGTCAAGGAGCATTTTCTGAGCGATTTTTTGGCTGCTTTGGGCCACGACGAGCAGTTTTTGACGTGTCTTGATTATGTGCTGGATTTTCTCGAAGACATCCCGGAGGGCCGCGACATCTACGCCGCGCTCATGCGCCGGCGCAGTACCGGCCGGATGCTGCTTGACAAAGCGGCGCAGTTCGAGCAAAAGCTCGCACACGACAATATCGAAACCCTGATGCTGCGCGGCGAGCGGACGCCGCATGTCTCAAGAGACGAACTCTTGCAGTCCATCGTGCTTATCGAGCGGATCAGCCGGGCGGTTTTCGGCCGGATAGAGCCGCTGGAAACCGATGTACCGCAAAATGTCGATATGGCGTTCCAGCCGGATGGGGATGTGACCGATATCATCCGGCGCCTGATGTAACCGGTGCGCTTCAACCACCGGCTGACGCGTCGTTGACGTCGATAAGGTGCGTCTTTAAACCTGGTAGCGAAGCGGGCGCATGAGCGAGCCGGCCCGTGTTTTTTTACCCGAGACGGTGTTTACAAGAATTTGTGTTTACGTAAGAGGAATTCTCGCGGGATCGTACCAATGCCGGCCGCGAGCTGAGAAAAACTGTTGGCTTTGCCGCCGATGACGGCGTACGGGCCACGGAGGGAATCCGGCGGGAAATGACCGTATTGCTGTCGACGGGTGGGGGAGTGTCATGAAAATGGTGTTAAGGTGGGGTGTTCTGGCCGCGTTTCTTTTTTTCGGCAGTTTGTCGTTTGCCGCCCCGGCGGTGGACGGCAGGCTCGAAGAGGTCATCGCGCAAGTCGAAAAGCGTTACGATGTGCCTGGTTTCAGCGCCGATTTTCATCAGGTCTCGACCATCAAGGCCATGGAACTCTCCGATGAGGCCACCGGCAGGATGTTCGTGCGCAAACCGGAGATGATGCGCTGGGAGTACGAAAAGCCGGAGCGCCAGGTGATCATCACCAATGCCGACAAGCTCTGGATTTACCGGCCGCAGGACAACCAGGTGACCGTCGGCAAGGCACCGGCTTTTCTGGCGGGCGGCAAAGGCGCGGGCTTTTTAGCCGACATAAGGGTGCTGCGCCGCAAGTTCGACATCTCGCTGGCCGCAGTGGACGATAACCGGTTCCATGTGCTCCAACTCGTTCCGATCGAAAAAACGATCGATGTCGAGAAAATTTTGCTGTATGTGGCCAGGGACAGCCACCAGGTGCAGCGGGTGGTCACGTACAACGTTTACGGGGACGAAACCCGGATCGACTTGCTGAATTCGCGCTTCGACCAGGTTCCGGACCGGGCCCTTTTCACCTTTACCGTTCCAAAGGGCGCCGACGTGGTGACGATGGACGAATGAGCCGGGGGAAACCATTTTGAAGAACGATGAGCTGACGGCCGATATCCGGCGCCTTCTCAAGGAGCGCCACGCGATTCTTCTGGCGCACAACTACCAGCCGCCGGAAATCCAGGACCTGGCCGATTTATGCGGCGACTCACTGGAGCTGAGCATTCAGGCCGCCCGCACCGCCGCAGAGGTGATCGTTTTCTGCGGCGTTCATTTCATGGCCGAGACCGCCGCGATTCTCTCGCCCGAAAAAACGGTCCTGCTGCCGCGACCCGACGCCGGATGCCCGATGGCCGAGATGATCGATCCGGCCTCGCTCAAGTCCCGCATCGATGCCCTGCCGCCGATGCCGGTGGTGACCTACGTGAACTCCTCGGCCGCGGTCAAGGCGCTCTCGACGATCTGCTGTACCTCCGCCAACGCGGTGACGGTGGTCGAGAGCCTCGATGCGCCGGAGGTGCTGATGACCCCCGACCGCAACCTCGCCCGCTACACGGCCGCCCGCACGGAAAAGAAGGTCCACATCTGGGAGGGCTGCTGCCCGTTTCATGACCGGCTGACACCCGCCGACGTCCGGCTGGCCCGGCAGGCGCATCCGGGGGCGGTTTTCATGGCGCATCCCGAGTGCCGGCCCGAAGTCCTGGCGCTGGCCGATATCATCACCAGCACCTCGGGCATGCTGCGTGCCGCGGCCGATTCCGACCGCAGCCGGTTCATCGTGGGGACCGAGGTCGGCCTGCTTTACGCCCTGAAAAAGGCCGCTCCCGGCAAAGAGTTCTTTCCCGCTTCCGAGCGGATGCTCTGTGGGGACATGAAGAAAATCAGTCTGCCCGATATATTCAAGAGCCTCGACCAGCTGCAGGGGCGAGTGACGGTGCCCGAAGACATCCGCCGGCCGGCGTTTACCGCCGTGCAGAAAATGATCGACCTGGCCCGGTTTTAGGGCTCACTCAAAAATACCGTCACACTTTAGACACCGATACATCTGGCAATGATTAGCGCTTCATAAGTGTGACCTCATTACTGCATAAAATGTGACGTCATTGACATGCATAAAAAATGTGCCGCCTTTACTGCATAAAAATGTGACGTCATTGATTTGCATAAAAAATGTGCCACCTTCATTTCATAAAATGTGAAACATTTTATTCGAAGTACTCATCCGGAATATCGGCGTTGGTGTAGACTTTCTGGACATCGTCGCAGTCCTCGAGCATTTCCATCAGGCGCACCATCTGCTCCGCCTCCTTGTCGGCCAGGCTTAGGGTCGTCTGCGGCAGCATGGTGACCTCCGCGGCCTCAACGGGGATTTTGGCCGTTTCAATGGCGGCCTTGACCTTTTCAAAATCCTCCGGGGCGGCAATGACTTCGAAGGTGCCGTCATCCTCGCGGACATCCTCGGCGCCGGCCTCAAGGGCGGCTTCCATCAGGGCGTCTTCGCTCACCGCGGCGCGCTCCACCACGATGTAGCCTTTCTTGGTGAACATCCAGGCCACGCAGCCGCTTTCCCCCATGCTGCCGCCGCTTTTCGCGAAGATGTGCCTGATTTCCGAGACGGCCCGGTTCTTGTTGTCGGTCAGGGAATCGACCAGCACCGCCGCACCCCCCGGTCCGTAGCCTTCGTAAATACTCTCGTCGTAGCTTACGCCTTCCAGGTCCCCGGTGCCCTTTTTAATGGCCCGTTCGATGTTGTCCTTGGGCATGTTTTCGGTCTTGGCGGCCTGGATGGCGGCCCGCAGCCGGGGATTGGCGTTCGGGTCGCCGCCGCCCCCCAGGCGGGCGGCCACCGTGATTTCCTTGATGATCTTCGTGAAGATCTTGCCTCTTTTGACATCGCTGGCGGCCTTCTTGTGTTTGATGGTAGACCATTTGCTATGACCTGACATCGGTGCCTCCTACAGCTTTCCGGTTGCAATGATAAAAATTTCCTTGCTCGCCTTGCGGCTGCTCATCGGTTTGAAGATGTGGACTTTTTCGAAGCCGGCGCGAACCTCTCGCCGATAAAGCTCGAAGTCCTCGCCCTGAAAAATTTTACAGACAAATTTGCCGCCCGGCTGCAACACCCGTGCGGCCAGGTCCAGTGCTGCGCGGCAAAGAGCATAGGAGCGGGCGGCATCGGTGCTCTTCTGACCCGTGGTGGACGGTGCCATGTCGCTCAGGACTACGTGATGGCCGCCGCCAATCGCCGCCAGCAGGTTTTCGTCCAGCGACAGGAGATCGCCGGTGTGGACGACGGCGTTTTCCGGCACGCGGATGGTGACGGGCTGCAGATCGACGCCTGTGACGCGGCCGCCGGGCCCGGCCAGCTGCGACGCATAGAGTAGCCAGGAACCGGGCGCGCAGCCGCAATCCAGGACGCGGTGGCCTTTTTTAATGATCTGAAACTTGCGCTGAATCTCCTGGAGCTTGAAAACGGACCGGGCCGGGTACTTTTCCTTGCGCGCCCGCTCGGTGTAGTGGTCGTCCCAGCGGTTGCGTTTGGCTGCTGATGGCTTCATTAAAGGCTGCTCTTATAGTCCTTGCGGCCGTTTTCCGTCAAGGCCGCTGCGCGCGGGCGGACGGTGCCATTAAAAAAGGTTTTCGATACCCTCGGAAATGGTGCGGATGCCGGTAATGGTCATGTTGCCGCTGCCGGCCAGCCGGGTGCGGTTGCTTTGGGGCACCAGGCACCTGGTAAACCCCATTTTGCGCGCTTCCTGGATGCGCGGCTCGACCTGGCCGATGCCCCGGACTTCGCCGGTCAGACCGACTTCGCCGAGAACCAGGGTGCCCTCCGGAATCGATTTGTCCAGAAAACTCGATGCCACCGCGGCCACGATGCCCATGTCGACCGCGGGTTCGTCCACTTTGACGCCGCCGGCGACGTTCATGAAAATGTCATGTCCCAACAGCTGCATGCCAAGCTTTTTTTCCATGACGGCCACCAGCAGGGCGACCCGGTTCTGATCCAGCCCGAGAATCGTGCGGCGCGCCGTGCCGAAGCTGCTGCTACTGGCCAGGGCCTGGAGTTCGACCAGGATCGGGCGGGTGCCCTCCATGCTGGCCGTGACGACCGAGCCGGGGGCGTCGGTCGGCCGCTCCGCCAGAAAGATGGCCGATGGGTTGCCGACCTCTTCCAGGCCCGCGCCCTTCATTTCGAACACGCCGATTTCGTTGGTGGAACCAAAGCGGTTTTTGACGGCCCGCAGGACCCTGAAGACGTGATTGCGGTCGCCCTCGAAGTAGAGCACCGTGTCGACCATGTGCTCGAGCAGCTTGGGGCCGGCGATGGCGCCTTCCTTGGTCACGTGGCCGACCAGGAAAACCGGAACACCGCTGCGCTTGGCCATGAGCATCAACCGCACGGTGGACTCCCTGACCTGGGAGACGCTGCCGGGGGCCGAGGTCAATTCGCTGTTGAACATGGTCTGGATCGAATCGACCACCACGACCGCGGGTTTCACCGACTTGATCATGCCCAGGATGGTTTCGAGTTCCACCTCGGCCGCCACCAGCAGCTCGGGCGAGACGGTTTTCAGCCGTTTGCTGCGGATGCGGATCTGCCGGATCGACTCTTCGCCGGACACATACAGCACCTTGTGACCCCCCGCCGCCAGGCCGTAGAGGGCCTGGAGCATGAGCGTGGACTTGCCGATGCCCGGATCGCCGCCGATCAGAACCAGGGTGCCGGGCACGATACCGCCGCCCAGAACGCGGTCAAATTCGGCAATGCCGGTCGGCAGCCGCTCTTCGGATTCCAGTTCGATGGCATCGATCGGCACCGGGCCCGACGGCGCGGCGCCCGGATCGCTGTCACCGGCCGATACCGCCGCTGCCAGACGGCTTTCCTCGGCAAATGTGTCCCAGCCGCCGCAATCCGGGCACTTGCCCATCCACTTGGGCGCCTGACAGCCGCAGGCCTGGCACACAAAAACCGTTCGGAGGGGCTTTTTCACGGTTCAAAATTCTTTCAAAATGTGGTACATATGATTTGCGTGCCGGATGTTTTTATGGAAGCCGGCCGGGTGGTCGTGAAATTCTATCTCGTGCCCAAAAAATACCCTTCGAGCCTTTCCTTGAACCCTTGGCCTCTGGAAACCTCGGACCCTTGTGGCGGCATCGACCATCAGACTGATGTCTTCGCCTAAAGGTGAGCGTTTTTCTCCCATTCCCCAAGTGGGACAATAAAACCGGGCACGGGAAACGACAATGGATGCACGTCAACTTAAAAATATTTATCATTTTGGCATCAGCGGCGCAAGCCGGGATTTAAACACACGATTCAACAGGTGGAGAGCGATGATACGATTTGCCGTACTGCGAGGCAGGCTCATTTTCAGGATTTTCGGCATTATGGGTTTGATGCTGTTGGCGGTGCCGGTGGCGGCGCAAAAAACGGGACCCGTTTACGAGACCCTCCAGGACCGGCTCATCTTGGACGGTTTCGAGGCGGCCGTTATTCGGAATCTCTATGCCCGGCCGGAGGTCAAGTTCGAGACCCGGGGTATTTCGGTATATTTCGTCCACCGTGAATCGTCGGTTCATTACGAGCGCTACAAGGATCAGCTGCATATCGACAAGGCCCGGGATTACCTGCGGCAGCACCAGGGCGCCTTTACGGAGGCCCAGAATGTCTACGGGGTCGATCCGGAGGTGATCACGGCGATCATCCTGGTCGAAACCCAGCTCGGCACCATGCTGGGAACCCGCTCGGTGTTGAATACGCTTTCAACGATGGCCGCCCTTTCCGACCGCAAGGTCAGGGATCAGCTGTGGCAACAGATTAAAACCACCCCGGACTTGACCCGCGCGGCGTTCGATAAAAAGGCCGCCCAGAAATCCAAGTGGGCCTATCGCGAGCTGATGGCGTTTCTACGCCACGCCCAATCCCAAGGGTTCGATCCCACCGACATTAAAGGTTCTTTCGCCGGGGCCATGGGAATCTCTCAATTCATGCCCAGCAACATCGACCATCTGGCCAAAGACGGCAACAACGACGGTAAGATCAACCTTTTTGACGATGCGGATGCCATCGCGAGCGTCGCTTTTTATCTGAAAGAGCATGGCTGGCAACCGGGTATGGAACGCGGGCGGGCCGCTAAAGTCATCTATCAATACAACCACAGCAACGAGTATGTCGACGCCATCCTGAGCGTCACCGAGCGCTTGAAGGGCTGAGTAATGGATTTAAAGTCGCTGGCGGTTTTCCTGGCGCTGTGCGTTCCGTTTTTTCTGCTCACGATCTGGGCCGTCGTCGACGTCTCCCAGCGCGAGTTCGCAAAAACCCGCACCAAAGCCCTCTGGTGGCTGATTGCCTCGGTTCCCTTCATCGGTTTCATCCCTTATTTTCTGATCGGCATCCGCCAGGGCAAAAAGCCCGGAGCCGCAAAATGAGCTTCGAAAACCGGTTGACAACGCCGGCGTGTTTATATAAGTATCAGCTCTTAAAATTTCCAACGACCAGGTCCCATCGTCTAACGGTTAGGACGTCGGCCTCTCACGCCGGTAATCCGGGTTCGAATCCCGGTGGGATCACCAGACAATAAAAACAAGGACTTAGGAGCGTTTTTCCGGGTCCTTTTTTATTGGAAAAAATTTCGTACCCAACACTATACCCAACAAGCCACACCGATTTGCTTTGAAGCGCTGCCGCTGTCCAGCGCCGTAATTTCTGGGGTCTAAGCATTCCAAGATCCCTCCCTCTCACCCACAAAAAAGCCCCGCCGGGACAAAAAAATCCAGGCAGGGCCAAATGACATCGGCGGCGGATCATTTTCCCGCCGCTGCGACAGCCTTCCTGATCCGGTGCCCGGTTAGTAACTCCCGGTAATCCTATAGCGTTTTTTTGTTTCGAATAGCAACAATACACCCAAAATTCGTGTGAACGTTCAATAAGCGATTGTTGCTGGAACGATGGTAAAAAGATGGAAAAGGCATATGAAATCTCAAAATGCAAATCGAAATGGAAATTTTGAGAAGGGGTCATCGGTCAGTCGGAAGGTTACTTATGAGGATAAAGTAAAACTTTTCAATGCAATGCGTTATCTGGTACCGATGCTTCCTGTAGGGACAAAAAACTGGATAATGCGGGATTACATCAGATACATTGACCAGTACGGAAGTTGGTTTCCCCTGTAGCATCATTCAAAATGGCAGAAAGAAACCTGGGGAATGCCGGTCTGTGATTAATGGACAGGATCTGCAGAACCGTTTTCGACTTGATATCCGTTTTCGATTTAGATTATTGACCCGAGATTACGAGGTCACAAAATTTCGCGTTTCGAAAGAAAAAACATGGACATAGATGCGCATTCAAACGAGAACTACCGGCAGAGAGGTCATCAGAATGTTTCAGATATGGTTTTGGGTGATTTTGGAAAGGTTGAATTCAATTTAAAATGCATGTGGACGACTTGTTGTAAGGTTTGGTAATCGCAAGTGTTTTTCATCGAGTGCAGGTTGGTATAGATAGCAGCTACTGCAATCCGGCACTCTATTATGCTTTGTTGTCACAAACGCAGTTTTCTTGGAAGTCGAGTTTACTGTGGTATTTCGAGCGACGCAAATCAGCCGCGCAGGTTACTGCGTCGGCTGTATTTGCCTTGCTAGATTTGCGGCCCTCCAAATCATTGTCGTGGTCGATCCTGTAAATTGGGGGTCTACTGGTTACGCCCAGCCATAACGCCGCCGTCCACGTCCCAAATTGCACCTGTTACCCAACTTGCATCGTCTGAAAGGAGAAACATAATCACCGATGCCACATCCCTGGGCTTTCCAACTCTTCCGATAGGGTGAAATTCGTTGAAACCTTTTAGGGCCTCATGGATTTCGTCTGGTTTAATAAAGGTGCCGTAGATCGGGGTTTCTACGACAGCGGGTGCCACTGCGTTGACGCGAATGCCATGTTCCGCCAGTTCCATAGCCAGATGCTGAGTCAAGGAATGCAGACCGGACTTGGCCATGGAATACGCTGCCGACGGTGTCGCCTTGATTGCTTGATGGGCCCACATGGAGCCGATATTAACCACTGAACCACCGCCATTGGCTACCATGTTTTTTGCCACCTGTTGTGTTACAAAAAAGATAGCCCGGTTGAGATCCATGTAAATATCATATTCCTCTTCCGTGTGGTTTAAAAAGGCTTTGGGAGAGAAAACACCCGCAGCGTTGATAAGGCACTTCACATCCTTCATCTTTTCGGAGATGTACTGAATCAGTTTATCAACATCTCCCTTGTTCGTGAGGTTGCATTGGAAAGTGCTTACGTTGTTTGGATTATCGAACGTTTCGCGCGCTGCATCCAGTTTCTCCTTTCGGCGACCGACCAGCGTCACTGAGGCGCCCTCTTCTACCAGTAGCTTTCCTGTTTCCAGACCTATTCCACTTCCACCCCCGACGATCAGTGCTTGCTTGTTTGCAAATTTCATCTTTGCTCCTTATTTTCAGTCACTAAACCTTCTTCCGCCGCAATCTGATAGTAATTAGATTGACCCCAACAAAATGGGGATTTCCTCGTTCCTTTCCGCATGCGACACCTTCAGATTCCTGCCGAAGGTAATATAAAACTCGTTTTTTCAATGTGTTGCTTTTTGCATGTCATTTATTTTTGCGCCTTTTGCGGATCGGCATAATAAGCCCCTGCGAAGACCTCAAAGTCCCTCGACAGGACTGCGTGCGCTGCCCGGTCCACGGCTGAAGACACGTGTATAGATTTAGATTAACGCTGAAAAAGATGTACTTGCTCCCTTGGACGTGCCACTATCGTAACTATCAGAGATAACATTGAAATTGAATATACGTTCTGGCTACATGGTCTTGTATATACAATTTTAGGTCAGTTCAAGTTATTTTTCGTTTTGGCCGATAAATATATACGGGATGTACCAATGATTGAACCTATTAACCATACCGAAATGATCGCAAATCCAGGCAGATACACACCGCCAACGAACATGCCTGCCGAGCGCTCTGGTTTTGATGACAGGCGGGATATTTCCAAGACCTCATCGAAATATATCATCGAAAATCATAAAATTATATTCGAACGATACGACCGCAACGGCAAATTGATTTCAAGGGTTCCATGGACCACCAACAGGGTAAGTGCAAAGGCATAACCTCCTTCATTCTACCGCTGACAGGCACCACGCTTTCACCTTTCTTTAATTTCAACGTTACCTGATGGATTTCATTCCTGTTATTTGGATTAAGACTGTCTTCTTGGAAATTCATCCCGTTTAATCCCGCCAGGCAAGCATCAGTTTTTCCCAGCTGCTGAACATCAATTTCCACATCATTTTATCTTAGACCTGCAAGACCCTTTCCCAGTTCTAATGTCCCCTCCGAACAAGAACAAATATATGATTCAAATAAAATTCATATTCAGGGAGGATCAGGACATGCGCAAGAAAACATATTCAAAAAACGTGGGCGTGCTTTTATCAGATGAGCAGTACGAAAGATTGCTTTGGATTACAGACCAGCTCGAGATGCCGCTGTCAGAGTTTATCAGAATGGCGGTGGATGAAAAAATGGATACAGAGCTTTGTAGACTAAAGCAGGAACATTTAAGCGAGGGAATGAAAAATGGAAAGAGGACCAATAAATCATTAACGATAAAGAATTCAACAACCAAACCGAAAATTTTGAAATTCAAAAAAGTGATGAAGGCATGCCAGCCACGGATCTTGAAGAAATGATCAAGCAGCTTCCGGAGAACTTTCCGCAGGCACTTCCTATTATTCAAATTGAGATCGCACCTATTATTGCTGAATGTGATCCGGGCTTGAAAGACCATTACATTTCGCTGATCAAAAAGAGGACCAAAGCGGCCTCCAAGCGTGCCGTGCAGCTGGAAATCGAGAAATAAATTATTCGATTAAGTGAAGAAGACATCAAAAATTTAGAGGAATGTTATCGCGGAATTTTCGGATTATGCTTTGGCGTATCAATTGATTGGGGATTCTTTCAGGGAGTCTCTTGGAGAGGGTCAGCGTTACAAGGATAAGCGCGATTTATTGAGGATGGAGGTCAGATGACGCCTCGGGCATTGTCTGAGAAGGATAACGTTTCGACCGCAGCGATATCCCAGTGGTTAAAACCTTTGATCGAAAAAGGCGTTTTGAGCTGGTGCGATGAAAAGGGTGATGAATTTTCAGATGTTGCAGATCTGGAAAAAGCGAAGCGATCTGGAAAGGCGTATTTAAAGGTTGCTGGAGGGTGCTTTCTGCCAACCGTCTTTGAATTAACCTGTGATTCCAGATGGGATAAAGAAGGCGAGTTTTATGCGGCGTATGATCTGCATCTGAATGGTGACGTAGAGGATCAGGAATTTTATCCAGATGAAGAAATTGTTGTCGATCAGGACATAATCTTTGACGCTGAGGACCAGACTTCGGATGAAAAACCAGCTGTTAAGGTGTTAAGCGAAAAATCGCACTCCGAGGTATTAAAAATGGTCGATGATTTTAGAAAAAGCGAACAGGCAAAGGGTTCTAACGATGCCGTAAACATCAATTTAGGAAAAGAGTTCAGTGAGATACTGTCACCGGGTCGATACGGGATGGTCAATTAAAATAGAAAGGTGAGGGCAATAAGGATTCTATTGTCCTTCGAGGGAAGATACAATCATGGGAATGAAATACTGTCCAAATTGCAAAAAAGTGGTCCTTACAAAGGCACTTCAAAATTATTCGCAGATTGATTTTAAAGGGATTCGGGGCAAGAGACATAAAATCGTTCATCTGGAGGAGGATGGCGGTTGTGGGGAGAGCTGGTATACCGTTGAGGTGGTGGAGGATATCCTGATTGAGTAAAATTTGGCAAACGGGTCTTGATGCTGGTCATTGAGGAAAAGGATTATCTGTGGCCGGTATCAAGATCAAATAATGACGAAGAATAATCACTGTTATCAAATCGGGTAAATATCTGGTGTTTAGTTGAAGCTATACGTGTAACGTCAGCATTTTTCCTTCATGCCTGAAGAATTCCAAGCACTAATATTTTCCTTATGCAACTTTCCGAGTTAGTGCAAAAGATAAAATCCATCGATGAGTACCACGCTAACCACGACGGCGCCTACGATGCATGATACAAGACCGTTGACACTGATTTTCACTCCTTGACCCCCGCTCGCCCTTGATAGTGCCCAACCAAGGACTACAAAAAGGATTACGTCGATTAATCCATGGGTTACCCAGTGGTGGCCCGTGAGCGCCTTCATCCATGCAAGCACGCCTTCTTCGTTAGATTCTTTTAATATTACCAGCAGTGCGCTAACCAAACTGGTTATCGCAAAGGATAAACCAAAAGATATAGTGTATTTTTCAATTTTAGAATTTTCCATGATTAACCTCCCTGTGCCTGTTTAAAGAGTAAACCGATTTTGACTGCAACGCTGAGGATGGCCCCGGAGCCTTCCATCGACAATGAGACAGGAACGATCAGACCAGCTACCCAAAGTACAACTTTTCGTGCTGCCTTACTCGTAGCGAGATTGCCGGAAGCCGCAATCGGGAGGTAGGTTGCCAGCAGAAGAAGCATTAGAAAAACGTGTTCTTTCGTCTCCATGAAAAAATCGTGAGCGAAGGGCCAAGGCCCTCCTTTAATGATTGCCTTCTCAGGAGCATAATGGACGACGTACCAATAGCCTCCAATAAAATAGGTCAGCCAAATTAAAACCGCACAAAGAATGCTAACGTTTTTAATGCGTGAGAGAGACGCCTCGCTGACATTTAAAGTGTCCACAAAAACCCAAAGCGCTGCAAGAGTGGCAATTCCCCCCAAAGCCGGATGAATCAATAAAATAACATTATTATCCATTTTTGCCTCCTTTTGTTTTTATGGGCAAAATATTTGATATGAGCTCATCCTAAGATAGGTTGAAATTACCTGCTTACGATTAACGGAACAAACAGCGATCAGGAAGGAAGCGGTGAAATATTGGAAAATTGGAAAAGTCGTTGTTGCTATAAAACACGCCAATCTATTTTTTGAAAGCAGGCTTCAATTATGTAATATAGATATATGCCACAAAGTGGTATGTCAAGGCTCTACCAAAATATAATTTGCAAGGATGCAGAATAATTTATACCGTCTACAAAAGATAAAATAATAAAGAGACTACATGTTGCAGTCTGACTTTTGGTTCAAAATTAAGATACATTGAGTTCAGCACCACTACCCCACAATTACAGACACCATCATTTGTCGATGCCAGATCAATTAAATCCCGTTTTTCTGATTTCAGCCATCCACACGATCCTTCAGCTCCTTGCCCACCTTGAAAAAGGGCAGTTTATTCGGAGCAATCTTTACCAGATCACCGGTTTTTGGGTTCCGGCAAGTGTACTACCCGTTTTTCGTGGGATATATCTCGAAGGATGACATCCACGTTGTTCCTGATGGCTGTTTTTTAGCCACAACATAAGAAGGCCGAGTGCTCAGACTCGGCCAAGCAATCCTAAAGAAAGTGGTGATTAGTGTTATTAGCGGTTGCCACCACCGCCTGGACCGCCACCACCTCCCGGGCCACCTCCCGAGCCGCCGCCCGAGCCGCCGCCCGAGCCACCGCCCATTCCACCGCCTGTGCCACCCATTCCAGACCCCATGCTGCTTCCCATATGATTACCGGTTTGACCCATATTGTTGTCCATATTGCCTGTATCAGCGCCCTTGCTGCCCGCATTATTACCAGTTTGCCCCGTATTGTTGCTCATGTTGCCTGTATTACCGCTATTGTTGCCCGCATTATTACCCATGTTCCCGCCCATGGTTTGGGCGTCGGCGTTTGTAAAAACAAAAACAAGGCCCGCCGATAATACCAATGCCAAACCAACCATGACTTTCTTCATTTCCGTCTCCTTTCGAGGATTTTATTTTTCTGCTGCGTTGCAATCCCATTTATTGCTTTATAAAAGTCTATTCGAACCAACTACGAATAATTGGGCAATTAGAATGCCATTAGAATAATCATTTAAAATCATAATATTTTTCTTGAACGTCGGTTCTAAAAAACTCAGAATGACGGTTGCCCCTGCGTAATTTTTACCCGGAGTCGGTATCGGATAAATCTGAAGTGCGAAAATTTTTCGCGGTATTCAGATGTCGAGCAAGAGACCAAAACACAAGACGAACTCAAGGACATGATTGCTCGATATAAATTTGGCAATTTATCTGCGCTGTTGGAAATACCAAAACTGATTTAATAGTCATTTTCAGTTTTCTGTGTCTCATCAGTTCGCCCTATTTTTATTTTCATATAGATTGTATAAGATCACTCCCAAAAAATTAAGGGGGCGGCCAGAAACCGCCCCTGTCCAAGGGCATTAAGATTACCATCTGCAATATCCGCTGCCACGAGGTCCATAACCCATCATCGTACCATTGCCCGCCATTGGACCATATCCTCTAATGCCACGGTTATAGCTGGGTGCTGATTTTCGAGCCTGGATTTGATAATCAAGTTGTTTTTGATCGAGTTCACTTTGGAGCTTTGAAATTTCGCTCTGCAATGTTGAAGCCTTGCCGGTGTCCGGATCTTCCTTCGCAAATTCGTTTCTCAAAGCGAGCTCTTTATCATACAGTTGTTGCCTGATATTATCGGTTTTCTTTAGAAATTCAGTCCGCTGCTGATCCAGGCTCGCTATTTCCTCATCTGAAAGATTGCCGTAATATCCTTGCTGGTTATATCCATATTTGCCTCCGTGATGCCAACCGGGACCCCACCCGCCAGGACCCATCATATAGCCGTATCCGCGGCCCCAACCGGCAAACGCTAAAGTTGCAATACCAAAGATCGCAATTACCAAAACCACCATGATTCCTTTAACTTCCTTTTTCATTTGTACCTCCTTAAAATAATAGATTTGCACTTGATTTAAATTTTTTGCTCTTCAAAAATCGATTACTCTTGAGTCATTATAGAGCAACTGCCATGCCAATTAATTTCCAAAACCTCGCGGTTTTGTCTTAACATACTGTAATAGTGCTTTATTTTGTTCATACAATCGTTCAAGTTTTACATTTTCAATCAATAATACTGTGGCATTATTACACACGTTCAGGATTTTATTTTTGTGGCAGTGGGTTAAGAATACCCGGATTACTAAATGGATCGAAAAAGGAAATCAGGCAGGAGGAATCTTCTTGCAGGCATTTCAAATCAATATGTTTGAATTAATCGACACCTAATCTTTGAGTTTTTTATGCAGAGTTTTCCGATTAATCCTTAACCGTCGTGCGGTTTCACTTTTATTCCACCTGTAGATTCTGATCGCAAATCGCTACAGTACAAGCATTTAAAATATCGTGCTTGCTAACAATTTAAATCGAGTTAATCACATTTTGTCCGGTAGAATGATAAAAATTCCATATAAAATAAAACTTACAGAGCGACAAAAATTAGTGACATTAATATCTGGAAACAGTTAAAGGCATCCAAAAAAAGCATAACGAGACGACATATTTAAATCAATTCATTCCAGGCGGTTCGGCTTATCCGAACTGATCTATGGGCATCGAGTCGGACTCGTCACCCCCGAAATCACGTCAGGAAAATCGCTCCGCTGCAATGAAGGAACAAGCCAGAGAGAGACCGAAGGTGGTAATCGTCTGCAATATGCTGGGGAGGGCAATTTCGTGCTCCAAGATCGGACATCATGTAATTCCGGTTTTCTGATTTGAATAGACCCGCCTGAGGGACCTGTCGCTCTGCAGGAGATAATTGATGACGCGTGAAGACACTGTAAACGAATCCGGAGATTTTTTCGTTCTGGCGACAGCTGAAATGTCCGACGACCGACAGCGCATCGTCAAGCAAGGGGATACCTTTGCCGTTTTTGACATCTATGGAGACATTTGCAGGCGGCGTTGCGGCTCTCATGGGCTTTACTCTCGGGGAACCCGCCACCTTTCCTATTTTGCGCTGACGCTCGAAGGAAACGACCTGCTGCTGCTCAGCTCCGATGTCACCCGCGACAACCACCTGTTGGTGGTCGACCTCGCCAATCCGGACCTGGTGTTGGCGTCGGGGTTGTCGATTCCAAGCGGGACGCTGCATGTCTTTCGGTCCAAGTTTCTCTGGGAAGGTTGCTGTTACGAAAAATATCGGGTGAAAAACTACGGCCTCAGTCCGGTTACGGTCAGGCTCGGACTGGCCTTCGATGCCGATTTTGTCGACGTTTTCGAGGTTCGAGGGATAAAGAGGCATAGAAGGGGTAAACACCTTGGCCCGAAAATCATTTCCAAAAATAGGCTGGAGTTCTCGTATGCGGGACTTGACGATCTGCTGAGAAAAACCCGAATCGACTTTTCACGACAACCGGATCTATTGGAATCAAACCGGGCCGACTACCTTATAACCCTCGATATAGATGAAAGCATCGAGCTTGAGGTTACTGTCTCCTGTTTGAGCGAACAAAACGGTAACTCTCCGGAAATCGGCTATTCGAGGGCTTATACCGACTCATTATCAACCCTTAGAATTGCCGGATACCGAGAATGCTCGATCGTTACATCGAATCAGCATGTTAACAGGCTTTTTGAGCGGGCCATGTCAGATTTGAGGATGCTACTGACCGATGAGGAGGGCATCCAGTACCCATACGCGGGGATTCCCTGGTTCAGCACACCCTTCGGTCGTGACGGACTGATCACGGCCATGGAAACATTGTGGGTTAACCCAGACATCGGCCGCGACGTTCTGATTTTCCTTTCCCAAAGGCAGTCTGATTCTTTCAGCGACACGCAGGATTCGGAGCCGGGGAAAATACTGCACGAAGTTCGGTTCGGAGAAATGGCGAACTGCGGGGATATTCCCTTTTCCAGATACTACGGGAGTGTGGACTCGACGCCGCTGTTCGTTATGCTGGCGGGACAATATTTCAAACGAACCAGCGATTTTCCCTTTATGATAAGGTTGTGGCCTCATGTGGAGCGTGCCTTGACCTGGATCGATCGGTTCGGCGATCTGGACGGAGACGGTTTCATAGAATACCGGCGACGTTCCGTACACGGAATCGAGAACCAGGCATGGAAAGATTCGCACGATTCAATTTTCCATGAAAACGGCGCTCTGGCGGAAACTCCGATTGCTGCATGCGAATTACAGGGCTATGTATATGCGGCAAAAATGGAGGCCGCTCTTTTGGCAGAATGCCTGGGATACGACAAATCGGCCGAAGCATTGGCTGCAGATGCCGACCAGCTAAAAAAAAGGTTTGAAGCGTCCTTTTGGGACGATCATATGGGCGGTTACGTCCTGGCTCTGGATGGCAAGAAAAGGCCCTGCCGGGTCAAAGGCTCCAACATGGGTCATTGTCTCTATGCAGGGATTGCATCCTTAGAGCGGGCGCGCAAAACAGCGGAACTGCTTATGCAAGACGACTTTTTCAGCGGTTGGGGGATTCGAACATTGGCCAAAGGGCAGCCGCGATTCAATCCCATGTCATACCATAACGGCTCCATCTGGCCGCATGACAATGCTCTGATTGCCGAGGGATTATCGCGTTACGGCTTCAACCATTATGCAGCTGTCGTTATGGATGCCCTATTTTACATGAGTCAGTTTACCGAACTCAGCCGGTTCCCGGAACTGTTTTGCGGATTCGACAAGCGGGAGGATCAGGGGCCAACACTGTACCCAGTTGCCTGCTCACCTCAGGCCTGGGCTGCGGCCACCCCGTTTCTTTTGCTGAAGGCCTGCCTGGGTCTTCGAATAGACGCAACCAAAAAAACGATCAGTTTGAACAATCCTCACCTTCCGTCGTCATTGGAAACGGTCAGGATCAGTAATCTCAATGTCGGCGGAACTATAATCGATTTTATGGTCAGGCGTCATGGAACAACGTCACACTGCAGGTGCTCGAGCGCACCGGAGACATTCGTTTCTTCATTGAACAATAGATGCCGATCGATTGTGGATACTGGGAGAATAAAAAAATGAAAATTGCTCAGATTTCCCCCCTTTACGAGAGTGTTCCCCCTAAACTTTACGGAGGAACGGAACGGATTATATCTTACCTGACTTCTGAGCAGAAAACGGTGCCGCGAAGTGTTCGAAGAAAAGTTTACAGCGCGTCGGATGGCCGAGAACTATGTGACGGTCTACAAAAAGCTGATAAACAGTTTGGAAGAGGCTAAAGATCGGTCTAAACTTGTGAACGGTTGTACGGACCCTCGTTTTAGAGTTTACGCCAACGGAGCAGAGGAAGAACCGGTTGAGGTATCCTCGAAGTCAGAATAGGCGGGCAGTTGGCCAACTTCAGGCGGAGCGGTAGATCGTATTTTTACCGAAAGAGTTTTTCGACAACCATGCGTGCAGATCAACAACCCGGCCTTATCCGTATTCCTCGGTCAGTTCGGATCTTCTCTCAAGCCGCCGATCCCGTCGCAGGTCTTTTTGATGCATGCTCCACATGCAAAACTCTAACCGGACATTCCTGGTTAAATATTCCAATCCGACGTCGAGAGGGTAAAGTCTATGGGGCGAAAATTTCAAACTGACATCGAAAATGCGAATCATTTCGTGATCACGTTGGAACTTGTTCCCGGCGCCAGTTACCAAGGGTTGGCGTTGGAGACGGTAAAGAGGATCGCAAAAGACGCACTGGATGACGGGCGGGTTTCAGCGGTGACGATCACGGACAACCCTGGCGGCAACCCATCACTCAGTCCGGATGTCATCGGCAAAGAGATCGTTGACCAGGGTATGGAGGTCATCGTGCATTTCACCTGCCGAGACACAAACCGTGGCGGCATCGAAAGCCGTGCCCTCCAACTCGCACGCATGGGCATGCGCAATATCCTTGCCCTTACGGGAGATTATTCCGGACAAGGCTTCGGTGGGCGGGGAATGCCCGTTTTCGATATGGATTCAACCAGCCTGATATGTTTTCTCAAGATGCTCGGGGAACGCCATCGTCAAGAAACACGACCTGATGAAAGCTTTTGCACAGGATGTGCCGTCTCGCCCTTCAAGAGCACCGAAGCAGAGACCTTTGCCCAATACTACAAGCTCTGTAAAAAAATTGCCGCCGGTGCTAGTTTTGTCATCACACAGGTTGGCTACGATGCTCGTAAATTCCGTGAGTTGCTGCAGATCCTGCAAGTGTTCAGGTTGCCCGTTCCTGTTTTGGGCTCAGTGTATGTCCTGCGGCCGCCGGCGGCCAAAATTATGAACCGCGGTTCCGTACCCGGCGCCGTGGTTACAGAAAATCTGCTTGAAGAGGTAAAGCGGGAGTGGAAGGACAGAGATCGGGGCGAGGCAGCCGCGATCGAACGAGCGGCCCGCCAGGCGGTCGTGCTCAAAGGGCTGGGCTACCAGGGTATTCACGTTGGCGGTGTCCACAAAAGCTTTGCCACATTGAAGGCCATTTTGGACCGCATGGATCAAGTCGAGAACAGGTGGCAGGAATTTCTGTCCGACTTCGATTACCCTCAAAGAGACGGGTTTTATGTTTTTGAGAAAACTTCATCGGAAACCCACTTTTCCGGCATCCTGCCGGTGCCGAACAGTCGTGCGACGCTCCTTGAGAAATCCCACTTTCAAGCATTGCATCTGATGCACGACCTCTTGTTCCGTTTTGAGTCACCGCTTGCACCGGGGTTGCGATCGGTTTGCATGCGCTTGGATGCCACATGCGGCGGACGCCAGCTGGCGTACTTGATCGAAGACCCCGTAAAAAAGTGGCTGCTCTCCTGCAAGGGTTGCGGGGACTGCGGAATCCAGCATCTCGCATTTTTGTGCCCGGAAAGTCAGTGCCCCAAACACATTCGCAACGGCGCTTGCGGCGGCAGCAATAACGGCCTCTGCGAGGTATTCCCAGATCGCCCATGTGTCTGGGTCCGGGTTTACGACCGACTGGCGGCCGTCGGTCGATCGCAAGAGATGGCCCGCACATTCGTCGCTCCCCGCAACTGGGAGCTCAACGGAACTTCGAGCTGGCTTAATTTTCACCTCCGGCGCGACCATCAGAGCACCGGCTGCGACATTGCCGAACGCTGCAGCACGGAAGGCAACTGCCGAGTTTGTCAATGAAGCGGTGCGCACATGTTACCCCAGTGTGTCGGCGTGCCAACAATCAATGCATCCGCGTCCTGAATTTTTTTGCCCACTATGTGAGCGTCATCTTCAGACAGGATGCATGCTCCTTTTTCCCGGCATACCATGCAGGCTGTGTAGAATTCATGGTCAGTTTGCATACATCAATCCACTCAATATATAGCTCGGTTGATAGTGATTCCGTAATAGACTTGAGGAGTGAAGCAACTGTCCCGTTTTTTTTCGAGGGCTTCCGTTGAGCACTAATATTTTCACTTTCTATTTTCCTTCAAAGAATATTTAGATTGATGCGCATAAAACCCAATATCCCGTTTACTAAACCTCATAAAACTACAATGTCTCATTGTAAAATAGGCAAAATAAATTCATAATATCAGATACAAGGACCTAATAATCTTTTTTTACATGGTGCCTTGTTCGAATCGGCATACAACAATTGGCGCTTTAAATCCAACTTTATGATTTTATAATAGTGTAGCACTTTCAAGTTCCACTTGATTACGGTTGATAAGATCCGCCGGTTTAAAAATGCGGCGCTTTTCATTTGAGCGATAGAGATGCCGAAGCCAATTTTATTTTTGTTCCCCGCACTTAGCGGCAGACGATGTCACGGCTCTATTCTGTCTTTCATGCGGTAGGTTTTCCCTTCGATGATCACGGTTTCCGCGTGGTGCAGCAGTCTGTCGAGGGTGGCCGAAGTCGGTGTGCTGTCGTTGTTAAAGATTTCTGGCCATTCCTTCTAGGCCCGGTTGGAGGTGATCACCTGGGCCTCCTCTCATATCTGAGGCTGATCACTTGGAACAGCAGGTCGTCGCCGGCCTTATCGATGGGCAAAAAGCCCAGCTCGTCTAAGACCAGCAGTGAGGGCCGGGTGTATTTTTTCAGCTCCTGTTTCATTCGCCCGGCTCTCTGGGCCGCGGCCAGAATGTTGATGACATCGATTACGGTAGAAAAAAACACCGTGTGGCCCTCAAAAGAGGCTTGATAGGCAAGCGCTGCGGCCAGATGGGACTTTCCCAGCCCCACGCCGCCAAGAAAGATCACATTGGATTTGTCGGCGACAAACTGCAGGCGGAAGAGGTTTTTCACCTGGAGGCGGTTTAGTTTTTTAGGCCAGCTCCAGTTGAACTGATCCAGGGTTTTTATCACCGGGAAGCGGGCCTGGCGGCCGCGGCTTTGTAATGCTCGCGGATAAAGGGCAGTTTGAGGTATTTGAGACGCTGCTCCAGCGGGCGGCGAGGGGTATCGTCATCAGTCATCGTCTTACCTTTCGCCCTGTAGAACGACAGGTCAGGGTTCTCAAGGGTAATATCGAGCGGGTCTTTGCGGCGCGGCATCGATTCACTAAGGTCTTTTCGGCATCATATTACCGTTCTCACCGTATACCACTCGCTTCCGCCGTGTGGTACGTGTCTACAGGTTCAAAAATCCCTATCCAGCCCGAGCGCCGTCCCCGGCGCCGAATGGACGGCGAATCATGGACACGAAGCGCACTTGGGACGTCGGATACACACGTCGAGCGGGAGAACCGCAGCGACATACGGAAAGGAGGTGATAAGTCATGGCGAAATGCGGAGTTTGTGGAATGGAGTCCCCAAAAAAGCCCACGATTACCGAAGACGGTAAATGCAGTGAATGTGGGAAAAAACTGAAAATGGACGAAGAGAAGAAGAAGTAGGCGTAATGGAAACGGCCGGTCCCTGAAGGCGTTCAGTGGATCGGCCGGTTACGTCAAGCGATCTTGAGACGCCGGAGGGGCAGGATGCAATTCGCTCGCTGGCCGGGCGGGACTTCCTCGGGGATGCCTGGCCCGGCGCATTGCAAGCAGGTTTTAAGTTTCAGAGTTAGATTATCTGATTGGTGGGTAAGGATTCGGCAATGGCTAAAACTGGCTGATAGCCGAATCAATCAAAATCCGTCCAGAAACATCGGTGCTTCATTCGCTGTTCCTAAGAAGGTTCATCTGGATATGGTTGAAATCTATATGCGGCGTGTAACAAAAATCGCGGCTTGGAGCGGCGCGCTGATATGCATACTGACAGTGCTCGCTTTTTTGGCATCCCTCTTTATCGACGAGTATTTGGGACGGCGCATAGAGGCCGGCACCAACCATGAGATGCAAGGATATCAGGTAAAACTACAAGACTGCGATTTTAATCCCTTCGGATTGACCGTCACTCTGAAAAACATCACACTGATTCAGAAAGCACATCCGTATCCTCCGGTTGCCCGTATTGACCGTTTGCGAGCGAGCGTCCATTGGACTGCCATTTTAAGGGGCCGGATGGTAGGCGACTTTGAAGTCGACCGACCCGATATCCGTATTAATCTGAATCAATTAAAAGAGGAAGCCTCCGGAAAAGTCCCCATTCAAAAACGTGGATGGCAAGATGCTATCAATGCAGTTTTTCCTTTAAAGATCAACCGACTCACTGCCCGAAACGGTCGTTTCATTTATGTCGACCAGAATCCGAAGCGACCTATGATCCTAACCGAGATCAACATGAAGGCTGAAAACATCTTTTAAACGCCAACATAACAGCTGAAGGCAGTGGACAATATTCGGTATTTCTGTGTGCCAACCCCTTTTCTATAGCAAGGGCTGTCAGCTTCGGCCGATTGTGAAGATCGAGTTTGAGATTGGCGCGGTGCTTTTCAACAGCTTTGGGACAATTTTGAGGCTGACCAATTTTGAACAGTGGTTCCCATCCGTACTCGCGAATTAGAAACATCAACGGTTATGCAAATGAATACACTATAGACCCCATTGTTAATTTCAAAGACAAGACAACAATTATCAATTGGTGTTTCCCAAAAAGTGTAAAAGGAGTTTAAAATGCTTTTTTCATCTCCAATTCTAACTGAACATTTGAAATCAGTTTACAACCTATAACCAGCATCAATTTTCCCCGCATATTTAAAAAAACAGCGTTCAGCATCCTTTCTCCGATTCACCTCTAACAATCCCTCCAAACCTTAAAAATCTTACAACGACAGCAGACCTTATCGTCTGATTCGGTCAGGTTGGACTCGCCTATATAATCCTGACCAAAGAAACGGGCATTACGCTGTACAAATCAGTGCCTGTCAGTTTTCGTTATAGGTTCATCGATCTTTTAAAAAAGACGCCCGGGAACTTTACAGGCATTGCTGGATCAGGTGTCTTTAAACGACTCATTAAATTCCTTGACCGGTTCGGGATCGTCACAGTCTTTCTGCCATTTGTCCTTTTGGCAATCTGTCTGGCCATGCTGCCCGATTACCTGCTCTGGATCATCTTGCTTGACCAAGGCAGACATCATCGAATCGGTCCAACAGCAACTCGGATTTCCCCAGAAAAAGAGCACCGAACTGGTCGAGCAGCTCATCGAAACCATCAAAGCGAACCTGGCATGAGGGGACGACGTTCTTGTCAGCGGGTTTGGGAAATTCTCTGTAAATGAAAAAAAGGAGAGGAGGGGCAGGAATCCTGCGACCGGAGATTCGATGATGCTCAGACCCCGGAAGGTGGTTACGTTCAAAGTCTCGGGGAAATTGCGGCGGAAAATTAACAGGATATGAAATGTGCTAAGCAAGAGGGGTTTTAACTGATGACCTATAATTTCGATTCGGAAAGGTGGCATGAAAACGAATATTCGGCGCTTGATCAGGTTTCACATGATCAGCGTTTTGCCCAAAGTCCTCCTCTGGAATAATCCCATCCGTTTAAATAAAAAAGACCGGCAATTAAAACCGGTCTTTTTCTCTAACTATCTATATCTATTAAGGATTAAGGCATTTTAGGTCAGCAGCAACTCTCAAACCTGCAATTCGTCATGTCCGAATCGTCACAGCAGTATCTTCCGACAACGCAACCGCAGTCGTTTATGACGTGATAACAGCAGGATCTTGCTGAAGACTTATCGCTTTGTTCCTTCTTATCTTGTTCAGCCATGGTTTTATCCTCCTGATTATTAAGCATATTGATGCAGAAAACATTTCTGCAGTCGATCGTTTATAAGGTCTGTTATCCATGTTTGAGGCATTTATTAAAACCGCCTATGTTAATCAGGTTAAACAGACCTTACATATCAATATATTTACCGTTTCCTATTTGGTCAAATTAATCAAAACCCCATGACCAAAGATGTTAACGCAGCACTCTCTGCGCTTAAAAAATCAAAGTTCAGATCCCGATTCAAATTGACGGAGAAGGAACGCCAATACATCAATGATAAGGGAATCAGCACCATTCGGTCCCATGCTACAGATTTCATCACAACCCGTTTAGCATCGCCTTATCCTAAAAATGGCGGAAAACAGACTCCGATGAAAGGGTCTATTAAGGGGACGCTCTCATTATTTAAACTTTAGAGACGAATACTTTCAAGTGATCACCCTTGATAGTCGAAGGCGAAGTAACTGGTGGGCGGCACAATTCTGCCGGCGTAGAGAGACTGGTGGTTTCTTTCGTACTCACGAGCCTCATGGAAGCTCCAGTACTCACCGAAGTCACGACTGGACCTGAGGGCGCGCAGTCGCAAAACGGCCTCGGCACCGTTAATGCTCCAACGCGCACCGGTAACAGCCATGCGGTCCTTTACCAAGTGCCGACAGGCACCTTCGATAACTCCCGTTGCGACGGGCAGTCCCTTTGCAAGGTAGCGATCATAGCGCAGATAGGCAGCATGGTTGGACAAATAACGCGCGCAAACCTCCATGGGCTCGCGTGCTTTAGCAGACAGACCCCGAAGCGTTGCGCTGCGACGGCGCCCGGCAGTTCGATGTGTTCGAGCGGGCCGCGTTGTTGCGCGAACTCAAGATCACTCATGGGGGAATGGAAATCCCTCAGAAATCATTTTCCAGCACGAGCCGATGGCCGGGTTTGTCGGTGCGCAGCGTTTCTATGGCGTCGTTGACCTTTGACATCGGAAAAGCTTCGGTCACCGGTTTTATGTGGTGGCGGGCGGCGAATTCGAGCATCGAGGCCACGGTGGCGGGACTGCCCACCGGGGAGCCGCCGATCGATCTTTGACCCTTGATCAGGGGGAAAACGGTGGCCGCGACAGAAGGTGCCGTGCCGACCACATGCAATTTGCCCTTGGGCCGCAGAGTGCCGATGTAGGCATCCCAGTCGAGCGGTACGTTGACCGTCACCAGGATCATGTCGAACTGCCCGGAGAGCTTCTCGATGGCCCCCGGATCGGTGGTG
Source organism: uncultured delta proteobacterium (assembly GCA_963779885.1). Lineage (GTDB taxonomy): Bacteria > Desulfobacterota > Desulfobacteria > Desulfobacterales > SG8-13 > JARFQH01. The sequence goes on from CAWAAN010000022.1 coordinate 245,205, forward strand.
TTGACGAAATGATGCGCGCCAAGATCTCGGGCGGCGGATTCCTTATCGGGACTTGTCGAAAAAGCCGTCACTTCGCACCCCCAGGCGTTCAGGAACTGCAAGGCCATGTGACCTAAGCCGCCGATGCCGACCACACCCACCCGGTCGGTGGGCCGGACATTGTTCTGGACGATGGGATTGAATACCGTTATTCCCCCGCAAAACAGGGGTCCGGCCGTTTTGCTGTCGATGCCGTCCGGAAGGGGAAACACCCAGTTCTTGTGGGCGCGGACCTGATCGGCGAAGCCGCCGTGTCTGCCGACAATAGTGCCGACGGCATCCGCGCAAAGATTGTGATTGCCGGACAGGCATTGTTGACAGCTCATGCACGAGCTGGCAAACCATCCCAGACCCACTTTCCGCCCCGCAGTCAGATGTTTTACACCGTCGCCGACCGCCCTGATCGTGCCGGTGATCTCGTGACCGGCGACGATCGGATACTCGGTTATTTCCCATTCGTTGTCGATCATGCTCAGGTCGCTGTGGCAGAGGCCACAGGTCGATACATCGATGTCAACCTGATCCGCTCCGATATCTCCGAGTTTATATTCGAACGGCTCCAGTGGCTTTCCGGCGGCCTTAGCGGCGTATGCCCTGACGATCATATCGACTCTCCCTTGTAATACGGTTTACAATCAAAACGGATTCTATTACCTTTGATGTAACCAATAACACTTATCGATACGGATGCAAGTGTTGCGGCAGAGGCGGCCTTCAGGTTCTTTTTGTTCTCAACTGGCTCTCAGTGGCCCTGTTCTTAAAGACCCTTAACCTTGTTCATGATAACTCAAATGACAGGAGGCTTTAATGGGAAAAACAACGGCCGACGGCAGATGGATTAACGCTGTCATCGCGGAGATGGTCGCCACATCTTCGGAGAACACCTTACACCTGCCGACCGGCGAGAAGGCCTTCGATGCCCCCCTGGTCGGTTTTTCCAACGGCGCCGACCCGATCTTTGACCAATACGTGGATCACATCGGCGATTTTTATCTCACACCGCTCGATATCTTCACAAAGGCATTCCCGCATGAAACCAATGTTGACCCGGCCGAATTGACCGTTATCAGCTGGGTGCTGCCGTCCACTACGCGCGTCCGTGAAGAGCAGGCCGCGGCCGTCAAGCGGCCGAGCGAACGGTGGGTCCTGGTTCGTCATTACGGCGAGCTGTTCAACGAGTCGCTGCGCCGTTGGCTGGTGAGCCGGCTGTCCGCCGCCGGGATTCAGGCGGTGGCGCCGGTGCTTGCGGATTTCTGGAGCCAGGTCGAGACCGGGCCGTATGCGCCGTGCTCCAAATGGTCCGAACGGCATGCGGCCTATGCCGCGGGACTCGGCACGTTCGGGTTGTGCGACGGGCTCATCACGCCGGTGGGAAAAGCCATGCGGACGGGATCGGTGGTGGCCCGCACGCCGATACTTCCAAGTCCACGGCCCTACACCGATCACCACGCATACTGTCTGTTCTATTCCCGGGGCACCTGCGGCAAGTGCATCCCGCGCTGCCCCGTTAACGCCATCAGCGAATCCGGCCACGACAAACAGACGTGCATGCGCTACACACTCCAGAAAATGAAACAATATTCCCTCGACACCTACGGTATCGCGGTTTCTGCGTGTGGAATCTGCCAGGCCGGGGTCCCTTGTATGGCGCGCATTCCCCGTCCGGATGCCAGATGAAAAGAATTTTCACGGGTTGGTTATCCTCGGATCCAAATTATTCGGCTTCGGTGATTTTTTTCCACTTCTATATAACTATCTAAATTTAATGCAATAAAATATTTTTATAGGGAAGGGCTTATTGCCAATGGTTTTACGAGGAGGTAAATGTCGGAATAAAGAAATTTTGTTTCTGCCTCATGGAAGCAGGAATCGGTCATGATGCCTTGAAACCCGGGCAGCCGGTCATATCCGCATGCTTGCGGCTGCCGGGATACTGGCGGCAAATACCCGGTCGAACGTCGTGAATCAGGCACTCCCAGCGGTTTTGGGTGGGTATTTTGTGAAGCCAGGGACAGATACTGGCCGATTCATCCGAGCCGGTTTTTTCCCACATGCGATAGACGAGCGTGCCGCTCGCTGTTTTAACACGGTGCACTTTTTCCAGAATGTCCGTTCGACCCAGCCCCTGCCAGTGGCGATAGTCCGATTCCGTGAGTTCATCACTGTAGTCGAGGTTGCGGCAGCAGTGCCCACATCGGCGGCAGTTGAACTCTTGCATGCCGGTATACAGCCAGATGCCGGCTTTATCAGGCCCGTCACCCTCGCCCGGCCGGGCGAGGGTGCGGAAAACGCGCCGGCACACCGCTGCGAGGTCAACCAGAGGCAACCGGCAATGGTCCAATTCATCGCAGAGGCGAGGTCCCAACTCACGGGCACTGATCTGGAACATCTTTCCGCCGCGTTCAGCCATCCACAAACGCTCATCATGGATAGTGCCGGTAACTACCGCACGTTCGCCGAAAATTAATGGAAATAGGTCGAGAAAAAGAGCGGTTTGCGGGGCGTACTGGCGAAAATCGGCCCGAATGGCCGCCAGGGCCTCTTGGCGGGATAAAAAAATGCGGGCCGGTGTATTCACGACGAGTTCCTGGAGTTATTCCGATAAGGTGGGATTTATCACGCGTACATCAAGTTTATGCTGTCAGTGAACCGGTCCAAAATTACATTCTTTTTTAATTTGAGTGTCGGTGTCAACATTCCGTTGTCGATTGTAAATTCCGGAACGATGGCAAATCTTTTAATGGTTTCGAAAGGCGCCAGAGATTTGTTGCGTTCGTCGATTTCGTTTTGAATCAGCTTTTTGACGATGGGGTGCCGGGCGGTTTCGTCGGCCGACGTGACGGGGAGGTTATGTTGAGCGGCATAGGCACTGATGGCTTCTGGCTCCAGGGATATCAGCGCCGTCAAGTAATTGCGGCGATCACCGACCACACAGACCTGATTGATAAAGCGTGAGGTGGCGAGGTGCGCCTCGATCGCTGCCGGACCGATATTCTTGCCGCCCGACGTGACCAGGATATCTTTCTTGCGCCCGGTGACCCGCAGGAAGCCTTTGTCGTCAATTTCGCCCAGGTCGCCGGTTTTTAGCCACCCATCTTCCGTCATAGTAGCCGCTGTTTCTTCCGGCATCTTGTAATAGCCGTGCATGACGTTGCGGCCGCGAAACAGGATCTCGCCATCAGGCGCTGTTTTTTGCTCGATGCCCGGCCCGGGTGGACCCACCCAACCGAAACGATAGTTGTCATAACGGTTCAGATTGGAAAAGCTCGTGTTCTCCGTCATGCCGATCCCTTCCACGATAAGGACGCCGGCGGCATGAAAAAACCTGCCGACTTCCGGATTCAGCGGCGCCGCGCCACTGATGCACCAGCGCACCCGCCCACCCAGCGCCGCCTGAATTTTTCCGAACACCAGGCGGTGCGCCAATTTGTATTGGAGCGCCACTTTCGCCGGGATCGGGCGGTGGCTCAATTTCAAATCACTCACTTTGTAGCCGACCCTCATGGCCCAGTTGAAGATCCTCAGCGTCAGCCCGCCCTTGGCCTCGGCCGTGTTCATTATTTTGGCCTGGACCTTTTCATAAACCCGCGGAACACTCGGAAACCAATGGGGCCGGGCCGTTTGCAGGTCCTCGGCCAGGGTGTCCATGCTGCGGTTGAATGTCAGCGTGCATCCGGTCAATAAAGCCGTATAAGCGCAGGTGCGGGCAAAAACATGCGCGAGGGGAAGAAAAAGAAACACTTGGTCGTCCGGATACCAAACGACGCTTTTCTCGACCGATTGTGCTGTAAACGTCATGTTGTCGTGGGTGAGCATGGCCCCCTTGGGAACGCCGGTCGTACCCGAAGTGTAGACAATCGCGGCGATATCCGCGGCCGTCACCGCTGTGGTCATCTCCGCGAATGTGCTGTCGCGCACATCTCGTCCCTGCTCGGTGAACTCCTCGAAGCCCACGACCCAGTCATCCCCTGAAATTACACCGCTGTACACTACGACCCTGCGAACGCCGGAGATCTCCTTGCGAAGCTCCAGCAACTTGTCGAGCTGCGGGCGGTCTTCCGCAAAAACGAGCACAGCGTCGGAATGGTTTATGATGTAACGGCAGTCCTTGGCCGGCAGCGTCTGATAGATGCCGACGGTGACGGCCCCGATGCTGGCGGCGGCCAGGTCCGTTAACACCCAGCGCAAACAACTGTAGCCGACGATGGCCACCTTGTCGCCTTTTTGGACGCCATGGGCTATCAGGCTTTTAGCGACCGAGCGGATCTGGGCAAAGAATTCTTCCCAGGTCACTTTTCCGGTTCTGCCGTCGTCGGTCAGCCACCGGTAAGCCGGATATTGACCCCGCTGGCTGACGGTCGCCCTCAGCATCGCATATATGTTTTCGAAGTCCGTGAATTTTTCCATCCGCCCCTCGGCTCTAAACAGGTTGATCGCACTTAAATGGTGCTTGATTCCGCATAGCATGCCGCCGGTCGGATTGCAAATGTTGAGCCGGCTCTAGATCATGGCCAATGTTTTATCGTTCCCGAACAGTGCCTGAGGCGATCAGAGAAAAACCGTTTCACCTGGTTGCCGGCAGTGATGCAAGGGCCATCAGCGGTTGATTTTGCTTCCCGATCAAAGTGCTGAAAGAGCATCAAATAAAGCGGCCTAAAGGTTTGAGCCATCTTATTTGATTTGTTGCGGGTCCTCCGGCGGGGTCGGTGGGAACTGCTCCTCTACTTGCTGTTGTTCCGTCTGCATCCGCTGCACGAGAATTTTTATTGCCTCGTCGATAGACTTTTCCATGACGGCCAGCTGGCCGCCGCTGACAATTACCCGCTGCAGCTCGGGTGTCTTGACCTGGTAAGTGGATATGAGAAAAACCGGCTGGATGTAAAACACGGTTCCCTGCATGGGCAGGACAATGATCCGGCCGCGAACGACCTCCGATCCGGCCTGATTCCACAAAGTGAACTGCTCTGCGATGTCCGGCTCTTCGTTGATGGTGGCCACGATCTGGGCCGGGCCGCGCACCAGCTCGGCCTTGGGAAATTCGTAGATCAAAATTTTACCGTAGTTTGGCTCATCGCACCCTACCGCTGCCAGCGCGCGCAGGTTGCTGCGACCGTTGGGGATTGTGGGCACCAGCTGGAGGAAGTCGAGCCGGTCGGGATCGAACAGGTTGAGGGTCATGTAATAGGGTTTCATCGGTTCGATCTTGTTCTGATGGCTCACTTCCGCATAGGCCCAAAGGTCCTCCTGCATGTAAAACGTTTTCGGGTCGGTCTGGTGGTATTTGTTATAAATGCGCATCTGAATATCGAAAATGTCGAGCGGATAGCGGACGTGGGCGCGGATGTCCGCCGGCATTTCGGTCTTATCCTTGAAAAGGCCCGGGTAAATGCGGCTGTAAGCCCTGGCAATGGGATCTTCCGGATCGAAGAGGTAGTAGTCCACGGTTCCATTGTAAGCATCCACGACGATCTTAATCGAATTGCGAAGGTAGTTCAGATGGATGCCGTTCATCTCCATCGGGGTGGCGGCCGGGTACCAGTGGGAAGTGGTGTAGGCATCCTGAATCCAGAAGATGCCGCGTGAATTGGCCACCACGTATGGGGTTTGGTCCAGCACCAAATAGGGAGTGATGGTCTGGATGCGATCGAGAATATTGCGCCGCAAGAGGATTTTACTCTCGTCGGTCACGCGGGTCGTGAGGAAGAGGTTGCGGTCTCTGAAATACCAGGCGAAGACCAGTTTTTTAAAGAACGAGGAAACCGACACACCGCCCTTGCCCTTGTAGTCGTCCGTCACGTTGTCCTTACCCTGGGGGTAGTCCAATTCTCCGGTGTCGTTGGGAGCTACGACATAGGGCGTTTTGTAAAGACCATAGTAAATGCGCGGCTGTGCCACGCTCAGTCCATAGTCCGACCGGATGGGCATGTCCTGCATATACCAGACCATGGGACTGCCCCCGCTCTGGTTGGCCGGGGTCATGGTCGCTCCGTAGCCGTGCGTATAGGTTAGATGAAGGTTTGTCCAGGTTTGAACGTCCCCGGGAAGATCGCGGTAGTCGAGCTCCCGCGGGGCAACGAAGACCTGCGAGTAATCGCCCTGGATGGTATAGCGGTCCACACTCACAGTCGAAAACCTGTAATATCGCCGCAACTGCTGAAGCTGTTCGAGTACCGGAGTCATGATCGGCTCTTCCCAGAGCGGTATATTCCGCAGAATGGCATCCATACGGGGGTCGATGTCCGCGACCGGAGCTTCTGCGGGGTTGAAGTTGCGGAACTCGACTTTCTTCAGCCGGTAGGCCTGCTGGGTCGCTTCGATGTTATTGGCGATGTAGGGTTCCTCCAGGGCGAATTCGTTGGGCTCGACCACATATTTTTTAATTAGACGTGGCAGGAAATCGAAGGCCCTGGCGCCCAGCACGATTAAAAATCCCAGGAGCAAAGCGGCAAAGACCTTGCGTCCTTTGTTTTTATGAATCACCAGGACGAGGCAAAAAATTGCACCGGTCCAGAAGAACACCTGCAACCAGATCAAGGGGACGATGATTTTCATGTCCACGAACCCCGGTCCGTAGAAGAGCGGGGCGTAGCTGGATTTGTAGACCAGCGCATTGCGTTGGAGTATCAAGTCCCACGACTCGATCAAAAAAGTCAGTAATAAAATGATGCTCAAATGCCATCTAGCCGTCACCGGCAGCCGCCGCTTTTCTCGGGCGAGCAGGCGGCCTTCGATCCAGTAGAGCAGCGCCAGTCCTAAAAACAATATTATAAAACAGAGCAGAAGGCGACTTTGGATCAAACGGTAGATGGGAAAGGAGAACAAGTAGTAAGACACATCCTTGCCGAAAACCGGGTCCTGGATGCCGGCGGCGGGTCCGAAGATGTAAAAAAGAAACATTTCCCAGTTGCGGTAGAGGGGCAGGGCGATCACTATCGATAGAACCAGTGCCAGCGGCAGGGTAAAGTAAAGAGAACCGGCGCGTAAACGGTGATACACTCGCGCGGAACGCGACCCTTCACCGCTTTTCAGATTGGAGGCCTCAACCGTCATGATCCGGGAAGCCAGTCGCAGGTTGATTAAAAAAAAGCCCGTGAATATCAGGGTGACCAGGAGAAAAACGGTATAGCGGTAGAGCGTTCGCTGCCAAAAGTAAAACTCGTATTCCAGGGAACGAAACCACCAGATGTCCACAAGTTTGGACAGTGTGTAAAGGATCAGCAGAACAAATGCAGCAGCTATCAGGGCTATAACAGACCCGAGAACCACACGGCGTTTCGCAGAAGCCATTCAATACCTCCTTATTGGTGAAGGCGTCTTGTCCTGTACCTCAAGGCAAAAACCCCGGTTAGCCTATTCTTTCAACGATCGGTCTCAGGCCCAATAGGTCTTAACCCTTAAACAGAGATGATTCGCAATGTATTTCTAAGCCGGACTCCCCAAAAAACGGCGTGAGTTCGTCCACAGGGAGACAGTCGTTGGACCTTTTACCCTTTGGGTAGGTGGTCAACAGAGGTCTGGCGCGGGCGACACCGACAGCTAAGCGATGGCTATTGAAGGAGATAGCTCTCAATTAACCATCGAACCATGAGCTTTTCACGGCCCGAAGGGCCACCGGGCAGACCTGCGACTAAAAAAATACATCCCTTTTTTACTCTCAATACCTGAAGAGCCCTATTTTTTTGTGTCTTCGGTTTTGTAAGTCTCAATAGAACCTTGGCACCATCCTTCCGCATGCGCCTTGGCCGCTACGAAGGATCTGGAATCCCCGGAGGGCAAAATGGCCTCAACGTACCGTTTTTTTTCGCGCCGATTGCTATGCCTGCTTGCCGCGGCTGCTCTTACGGCCTGCCACCACGTGCCGCTTCTCGACCCCAAAGGGCCGATCGGCGAAGTCAATCGATTCGTGATCCTGGCGGCGCTGGCGCTCATGCAGATCGTCGTGATTCCGGTCATCATCATGGTGATCTGGTTTCCGCGAAAATACAGAGCCACCAACACCCAGGCGACCTATTCGCCCAAATGGAGTTATTCCAAAAAGATCGATCTCACCATCTGGCTCGTGCCCGTCGCCATCATCATCGTTCTCGGAACGCTCTCCTGGATCACCACCCACCGGCTGGATCCTTACAAGCCGATCGAGCCGGGCATCAAGCCGCTGCGGATCAACGCCGTGGCGCTGGATTGGAAGTGGCTCTTCATTTATCCGGACCACGGTATCGCCACCGTCAATCAGCTCATTTTCCCCGCCAACGTGCCCCTGAGTTTCGAACTCACCTCGGATGCCGTCATGTCATCTTTCTTTATTCCGCAACTGGGCAGCCAGATATACGCCATGGCCGGCCGGCGGACCCGATTGCACTTAATGGCCAACGAGCCGGGAACCTACGCCGGCCACAATCAGCAATTCAGCGGCAAAGGCTATGCCGACATGCATTTCAAGGCGATCGCCACCACCCCGGAGGAGTTCGAGGCGTGGATCCAAGAAGCCAGGCAATCTGCCGACACGCTCGATCTGGCCCGCTACGAAAAACTCGAACAGCCGAGCACGGGCTACCCCGTGACGAACTTTTCCGCCGTCAAACCGGACCTTTTCGACTACATCATCGAAAAATACAGGTACGGCGATGAAAAATCCGGCGCGGTGAGTGAAGATCCAGCCGCTCCGCCCATCAAAACGGTTGCCTTGGAGGGACGGTGATATGTTCGGCAAATTGAGCCTTGCGGCGATTCCGTTCGACAAGCCGATCATCATGGGTGCCGTGAGCGGCGCACTGCTGGTGGCCGTGGTGATCCTGGCCCTGATCACCTACTACCACAAGTGGACCTATCTGTGGAAAGAGTGGCTGACCAGCCTCGATCACAAGAAGATCGGCATTATGTACATTGTGCTGGCGCTGGTCATGCTGTTGCGCGGGTTTGCGGATGCCATCCTGATGCGCTCCCAGCAGGCACTGGCCGCCGGCAGCGCGCACGGTTACCTGCCGCCCGAGCACTTCAACCAGATATTCAGCTCCCACGGCACGATCATGATCGTCTTCATGGCCATGCCCTTTCTGGTCGGATTGATGAATATCGTCATGCCGCAGCAGATCGGCGCCCGGGATGTGGCCTTTCCCTTCCTGAACTCGGTCAGCCTCTGGTTGACCGTGGCCGGGGCGATGCTGGTGATGGTCTCGCTGGGCGTGGGCGAATTCTCCAAGGCCGGCTGGTCGGGCTACGCCCCCCTGACCGAGAAACAGTTCAGCCCCGGCACCGGGGTGGATTACTGGATCTGGTCTTTCCAGATCGCCGGCATCGGCTCGACGATGACCGGCATCAATTTCCTGGTCACGATCCTCAAAATGCGCGCCCCGGGCATGACGCTCATGCGAATGCCGCTTTTTACCTGGACCACCCTCTTTACCAATGTGCTCATGATTTTCGCGTTTCCGGTTCTGACCGTCGGCCTGGCCCTGATAACGCTCGACCGCTATCTGGGGATGCATTTTTACACCAATTCCCTGGGCGGCAACATGATGATGTATGCTAACTACTTCTGGATCTGGGGCCACCCCGAGGTCTATATCCTCATCCTGCCGGCCTTCGGCGTCTTTTCGGAAGTTGTGTCCACCTTCTCCGCGAAACGGCTCTTCGGCTATAAATCCCTGGTGTATGCCACCGGCGCGATCATGTTTCTCTCCTTTGCCGTCTGGTTGCACCATTTCTTCACGATGGGCGCGGGCCCCAATATCAACATGGCTTTCGGGATCGCGACCATGCTGATTGCCGTGCCCACGGGCGTAAAGATCTACAACTGGCTTTTCACCATGTATCGCGGCCGTATACGGTTCACGGTACCGATGTACTACACGCTGGGATTCCTGTTGACCTTTACGATCGGCGGAATGACCGGCGTGCTGCTGTCCGTTCCGACCGCCGACTTCGTGCTCCACAACAGCCTGTTTTTAGTCGCCCACTTCCACAACGTTTTGATCCCCGGCGCCCTGTTTGGCTTTCTGGCCGGCTACGCCTACTGGTTTCCCAAGGCCATCGGTTTTCCCCTGAACGAAAAGTGGGGCAAACGGGCCTTCTGGTGCTGGTCGATCGGCTTTTACGTCGCTTTTTTCCCGCTGTATGTGCTGGGGTTCATGGGCATGCCCCGGCGTATGGAGCACTACGCCAACGTGGCCTGGCAGCCCCATCTGATCGTCGCCGCCGCGGGTGCAGCCTTGATCATGGTCGGGATTCTCTTTCTGATGATTCAGCTGGTCGTGAGCATCCGGCAGCGCCATAGCACCCGCGATTTGACCGGCGATCTCTGGAACGGGCGCACGCTCGAGTGGGCGACTTCCTCCCCGCCGGCCGCCTATAACTTTGCGATCATTCCCACGGTGTTCGAGGTCGATGCCTTCATGGACATGAAGGAAAAAGGCACCGCCTACAAGCGGCCGGAACACTACCACGACATTCACTTGCCCAAAAACACCGGCATCGGCTTTATCAACGGCATCCTGGCTTTCATACTCGGATTCGCCCTGATCTGGTATATCTGGTGGCTGGCCATCGTGGCCGCCCTGGGCATTCTTTTCATGGTGATCGTGCGCTCTCTCAATGACGACACGCACTTCACCGTGACGGCCGCGCAGGTCGAACGGACCGAGAATGACCGCTATCGGCAGTTGACCGCCGCTGCGGCGTATCGCCCTTTCAGCAAACCGGCCGCGCCGGAACTGGTACCGGAGGTGTAAGCCATGACAACCGCTGCCGCTCGTATCGACGCCGCTGCGATCGAAGAAGCAGAAGAGCCGGATACCGTCGCCAACCAGGCCTTCGGGTTCTGGATCTACTTGATGACCGACTTGGTGCTGTTTGCGGCCCTTTTCGCGGCCTTTGCCGTGCTGGCGCACAATTACGCCGGCGGCCCCACGGGCAAGGATTTGTTTCACCTGGCCGACACCTTCAAGGAAACCATGCTTCTGCTGCTCAGCAGCGCCACCTTCGGCATGGTCATGCTGGCCCTGCACAAGGACCGGAAGGGATGGGTGCAGGCCTGGCTCGCGGTCACCTTCCTGCTGGGCCTCGGATTCATCATCATGGAGATCAAGGAATTCCACGGCATAGTTTCCGATGGTAATGGGCCGGGGCGCAGCGCCTTTCTTTCAGCCTATTTCACCCTGGTGGGCACGCATGGACTGCACGTGACCATCGGCCTGATCTGGATGGCGGTCATGGCGGCCCAGATATACATCAAGAGCCTGACCACTCCGGTCCAGTCCCGGCTGCTGCGCCTGAGCATGTTCTGGCATTTTCTGGACATCGTGTGGGTCGGCGTCTTCACGGTTGTCTACCTGAGGGGAGTTCTTTAAATGCACCAGACGGCTATCGATCAAACCGGGGCCGGCCGGGGAAGTTTATCGGCCTACCTCACCGGCTTTATCCTGTCGGTCATCCTGACCGCCTTCGCCTTCGGAGTGGTGATGAGCGGGGCGCTGTCCTATTCGGCGGTCATGTTCTGCATTTTCGGGGCCGCCGTTCTGCAAATCCTGGTGCACCTGCATTACTTCCTGCACCTGGACACCTCCTCGGCCGCGCGTTGGAACGTCATGGCATTTACAATGACCCTGCTGATCATGACCCTCTTTGTCGGGGGGACGCTGTGGATCATGTTCCATCTGAAGGAGCGGATGATGTGAGCCTGCCGGGCACGATAAAAAAGTTTTTCTTCGTCGCCAAGCCGGGGATCGTCTTCGGCAACTTGGTCAGCGCGGCCGGCGGCTTTTTCCTGGCCTCCAGAGGACGTATCGATTTCGCCATGCTGGCGGCGACCACGATCGGCATCTCGCTGGTGGTGGCCGCGGGGTGTGTCTGCAACAACTGTATCGACCGGGACCTCGACCGTAAAATGGCACGCACCCGCCACCGCATACTGGCCCGGCGGTTGATGTCGCCCATGGTCGCGCTCGGTTATGCAGTGCTGCTGGGCATGGCGGGGACGGCGCTGCTCGCGGCGGCAACCAACGGGCTTACCGTAGCCATCGTTCTGGCCGGTTTTTGCATCTACGTGGGGGTTTACAGCCTGTGCCTTAAGCGCAACTCCATTCACGCCACGCTCATCGGCAGCCTGGCGGGCGCCGCGCCGCCTTTGGCGGGTTATTGCGCGGCCGGCGGCCGCTTCGACACGGGCGCGGTGATCTTACTGGCGATCTTCAGCCTGTGGCAGATCCCGCACTCATACGCCATTGCTGTTTCCCGGCTGGACGACTACGCTGCGGCAGCCATCCCGGTACTGCCGGTCAAGCGGGGGGCGGCCGCCGTTAAAAATCATATCGTCTTTTACATCCTGGCCTTCCTGGCGGTCGCGCCGCTGCTGACCCTCGGCGGCTACACCGGCTGCGGCTATCTTGCCGTGACGGTCGTATTGGGTCTGATGTGGCTGGCCATGGCTATCGCGGGCTACAGGAGTTCCGATGACCGACTCTGGGCCCGAAAAATTTTCGCCTTCTCCCTTCTGACGATCTTCGTCTTGAGCGTCATGATGTCGATCGATGCCACCGTTCCGGCCACTTCGGCCGTCATTTTACCGTAATTTTGGATGGACCCTGAGGCGCAACAGGACCGTAATTGCGGGATCCGCCGTATGGTTCGCGTGCGCCGGCAACGGTACAAGGAGTTCTCCGACAAGATCGGGGAGGTGGCATCGGTCATGCACCCGGCGCATTCATTTAAATAAATGTTCAACGAGGAGTAAATGACGTAAGGCCGCGCTTTGAACCGGTTGCCGAAAAATCAATTTTTAATCGCTGAAAATGGTCATCCGATTCGACGCGAAGGTTCCGCGTCGGTTTGATTCATCGCAGACAGAAAAGTCAATGTGTGCGTTTAGGGTAAAACAATACCACGGGAGGTAGACATGACGAAAAACTATTCCGACAAAGACGGCAGGATTGGAAAGGGCGGAGAGTTGCATCAGCAGGCCGGCGGCAAGGTTGAGATCATGACCACCCAGCAGGGGGCTCCGATCGCCGACGATCAGAATTCCTTGCGGGCGGGGGCGCGCGGCCCGACGCTGCTGGAAGACCACATCATGCGCGAGAAGATCTTTCACTTCGACCATGAGCGCATTCCCGAGCGGGTCGTTCACGCCCGCGGCTTCGGCGTCCACGGCTTCTTTGAGTGCACCGACCCGATTCCGGCCGTGACCCGGGCCGACATTTTCCAGCGCAAAGGCGAAAAAACACCGCTCTTCGTGCGGTTTTCAACGGTGGCCGGCAACAAGGGGTCCTTCGACCTGGCGCGAGACGTGCGCGGGTTTGCCGTGAAGTTCTACACCCAGGAGGGCAACTGGGACCTGGTCGGCAACAATATGCCCGTCTTTTTCATTCAGGACGCCATTAAATTTCCGGACCTGATTCATGCCGCCAAGGTTGCTCCCGACCGCGGCTTTCCCCAGGCCCAGACCGCCCACGACAACTTCTGGGACTATATCTCTCTGACACCGGAAAGCATGCACATGGTGATGTGGATCATGTCCGACCGCGCCATTCCGCGCTCGTTCCGGTTCATGGAAGGCTTCGGGGTCCATTCCTTCCGGTTTGTCAACTCAAAGGGTAAAGCGACCTTCGTCAAGTTTCACTGGAAGCCCAAACAGGGCCTGCAATCGGTCATGTGGAACGAGGCCGTGAAAATAAACGGCGCCGACCCTGATTTTCACCGGCGCGATTTGTGGGAGGCCATTACCGCGGGGAGCTATCCCGAGTGGGAACTCGGGGTGCAGCTGTTTGACGAGGCCTTTGCCGAAAAATTCGACTTCGACGTGCTGGATGCCACCAAACTGATACCCGAGGAGGAGGTGCCGGTGCGCATCATCGGCCGCATGGTGCTCGACCGGGTGGTCGATAACTTCTTCGCGGAAACCGAGCAGGTCGCCTTCTGCACCCAGAACGTGGTGCCGGGCATCGAGCATTCCGAAGACCCGCTGCTGCAGGGACGCAACTTTTCTTATCTGGACACACAGCTCAAGCGCCTGGGCAGCCCCAACTTCACACACCTTCCCATCAATGCGCCGAAATGCCCGGTGCGCCACCTGCAGCAGGACGGGCATATGGCGATGCACAATCCCAAGGGACGGATCAACTATGAGCCGAACAGCTGGGGGGCGAAGGGCGGTCCGCGGGAGGACGCCCAAAAGGGGTTTACCAGCTACGCCTTGCCGATAGAAGGCCAAAAGCAGCGTGTGCGTTCGGAAACCTTCGCCGACCACTACAGCCAGGCGCGGCAGTTTTACGTGAGCCAGACGCCGACCGAGCAAAAACATATCGGCGATGCGCTCGTTTTCGAGCTGAGCAAGGCCGAGCGCGATGAAGTGCGCGAACGCATGGTGTCGCACCTGCTCAACATCGATCAGGAACTGGCCGAAAAGGTGGGCGACGGGTTGGGGATCGAGAAAATGCCCAAGCCGGCCATCGCCGCCCGGCCGACCCTCAAGGGGCTGAAGCCGTCGGACAAGCTCAGCATCTTGAAAAACGGGCCCGCCTCGTTTAAAGGGCGCAAGCTCGGTGTGCTGATGACCGACGGCGCCGACGCCGACCTGTTTGCCGCGCTGCAGGCAGCGGTCGCAAAGGAAGGCGCCATGCTGGAAGTCGTTGCACCGAAGGTCGGCGGGGTGAAAGACAGCGGCGGCAAGCGCATCAAGGCCCAACAGAAAGTCGACGGGGGTCCGTCGGTGCTCTATGATGCCGTCGTGATTCTGACTTCCGAGGAGGGTGCGAAAAAGCTGGCCAAGGATGCGACGGCGCGTGATTTCGTGAGCGATGCGTATGCCCACTGCAAGTTCATCGGCTATGGTACCGCCGCCGAACCCCTCTTGAAGGGCGCCGGAATATTCGAAATGCTGGACAAGGGTTGCATGGCGCTGAAGTCGGCCGATGCGGCGCCGGCATTTATCGAAAAGTGCCGCGATCTGCGGTACTGGAAAAGAGAAACCAGCGTGGATCAGACCTGATCCCGTGCCCAGGACCAGCAAGCCGAAAGCGGCGCTGTCGCCAAAAGACCCAAAGCGTGCAGCGCCGCCGCCGGCTTGACTTTCACAAGATGGAAAGAACCACGGGATCGGCAGGAATCAGTGCCCTGTCACACAAAAATTGTTTTAATATGGCCGCCACCCGAAACCTCGAATCGCCTTCATCCATTAAACTCGAACCTTAAACCGTGAACCCTGAGCCTTTTCCGTGCCCGCTCTTGCCTCGTTCAAGGCCGTTGCGACGCATTTTAGATGACACAACACGAGTCCCCCTCATGCCCTATGCATATCATAGACATCATAGCGATCCTGATCACCTTCTCGGCCGTCTTCAGTTATTTTAACTACCGCTATTTTCATCTCCCCCGAACCATCGGGCTGATGCTCGCGGCCCTGATCCTCTCCTCTGGCCTGATTATTGCGGGGCAGTTCGGTTGGGACGTTAAAGATCAAGTCCTTGCCATCGTTCGCAGCATCGATTTCAATCGCCTTCTGCTCAACGGCATGCTCGGGTTTCTGCTCTTTGCCGGCGCCCTGAATGTCGAACTCAACGAGCTGATAATTCAGAAGTGGGTCGTTTTTTCCCTGGCCACCGCCGGGGTGATCCTTTCCACCCTCATTGTGGGCGGTTTTGCCTGGGTCGTTTTCGATATACTCCAGATGCAAATTCCCATCATGTATTGCCTGCTCTTCGGTGCGCTGATTTCCCCCACCGACCCGGTGGCCGTCATCAGTATCCTCAAAACGTTGCAGGCGCCGAAAAGCTTGGAAACTCAGATGGCCGGTGAATCGCTTTTTAACGACGGGGTGGGCGTGGTCGTCTTTATCGTGCTGTTGAGAATTGTCGATGGTGGTCATGACGTCAGCACCGGGGAGGCCCTGCTTTTTTTTGCCAAAGAGGCCGTGGGCGGGATCCTTTTCGGCCTGGCGGCCGGGTATGTCACCTATCAAATGCTCAAGCGCGTGGACAACTACCAGGTGGAGATCCTGCTCACATTGGGTCTGGTCACCGGCGGTTACGCGGGCGCGACGGCCCTGCACACCTCGGGACCTCTGGCCATTGTCGCGGCCGGGCTCATGATCGGAAACCAGGGCCGCTCCTTTGCCATGTCGGAGATGACACGCCGGAACCTGGACACTTTCTGGGAATTGATCGACGAGATTCTGAATGCCATTCTTTTCCTTCTGATCGGCATGGAAGTGTTTGCCCTGGAGTTCAGCCTCAAGCATTTACTGGCCGGAATCCTTATCATTCCGTTGGTATTGCTGGCCCGGCTGATCAGCGTCGGCATACCTTTCAGCTTTCTGCGCATCAAAAAATCGTATCGGACCAACACGGTGAGAATCTTGACCTGGGGTGGTCTGCGGGGCGGCATCGCGGTGGCGCTGGCGCTGTCCCTGCCCGCCGGCCATGCCCGTGGCGTGCTGCTGGTGATGACCTATATGGTCGTGGTCTTCTCGATCGCCGTGCAGGGCCTGACCATCGGCCGGCTGGTGAAACGGTGGCAGGAGACAGATGTAAACATCGGTGAATGGAGACGATAAAAAGGGCGGGCGCTTGCGGCGCCGATACATTTGAATCCTTGAAACCCGGACGGGGCGTGAAAAAAAAGGAGGGGAAGTTCGTGCAGAGCCTGCATTTCTCTAAGGATACGATTTTAGATAGTACAGAAATACCGATTTCCTTCATTTACACTTTATTCTTGAAACAACATCCAGGAAAAATTCCCGGGACCAGACAGATAAATTCTCCGGAGTTCTGACGAATGGTTCTACTTCCTGGCGGGCCTGGTCCACATCCAAGTGGTTTATCGCGTCAACGAGTAAATTTTTGAGAGCCTCAGATGTTAATAGTGCATCTTCTTTCCAATTTCCGGTTTGACGCATTCGCTGTTCGAGGTGATGGAGGTGCAGTTCCGGATGATTGGCGGCGTACCACACGAGGTCATACCAGTCTCGTCCCTTGACCCGACTTTTCCATTTCCTGCACAGAATGCCGTGCATTTTGCCGGCGAACAGGTCCGGAAGGACAAAAGCACGTACCGCAAAGGGTAATAGGCTGCAGGAGATAACGGGTCTGTGTCGCAAAACCCGGCGGTGGATCGGTATCCACCTCCAGCTTGATTTTCAGCAGTTGGCCCTTGGGTATCGCCCGTAGTATTTCCTCCCCGGTTTCGATCACAAGGAGTTGATCCTGGGTATTCGTCTTGAGAAAGGCCGATTGAACCGGAGAGGGTTTTGCCTTGTTGATCCTTTCAACGCGCACATCAAAACCAAAACCATTGATCTCTTTTGCCAAGAATGCGGTGTAACCGTCAATATCGAAACGATGCGTCGGTTCAAGAAGAGAAAAATCCATGTCTTCAGAAAATCGATCAAGACCGTAAATAATGCGTAAAGCAGTGCCACCGTAAAAAGCCGCTTTATCATAGAACTTGCTGCGCCATAGTCCCAGCAGGGCCACTTCCTGCAAGATTTCCCGCAAACCGTTTATATAATCGTTATGCCCCTGGCTTTCGTATTTGGAAAGCATACGGGCGATCGCCTTATGCATGGACCTTTCTCCCTCCAGTCTGATGGTGGAAGCGGCGAAAAAAATCGTTGAGAAGGGTTATTTTCCTTGACCGGTAGCGCCGGGCGATTGCATCAAGTTCCGCAGGTCTCAGACTCCGCAGTGCTGCGGGATCAATTCGGAGGTTTTCTTCGAGGTAACTGATTAATGCCTTTTGTGTTTGAATCTCCATACCCCGACCCTCATGAAGTTTATCGGCCAACGCCTTTTCAGGGATCGCCATAAGGAAGGCGCGGCCATTATCAATTTCAATCCGGTCCATTCCGATGCGGAAGGCCTCGAGCGGAATCATGCGATAGGTGAACAGGCCGACCGGTGTGTAGAATCGATGGGACCGTCCGGTGGTGACGGAGGTGAGCGCTTCAACGCGCTCCGGGATCAGACCATAGTACTGCAAGGCATAATCCAGAGATAGGTAGGACGGCCCATAGATAAGATTCGCCAGGATCTCCCGCGAATAAGGTTTCCGTCGGTATTCCTGCCCAAAAATGTAAAGCCCCTTTTTGACCCTGATAATGGCGCGTTTTTTGAGAAGGTCTGAAATCTTGTCTCGAGGGCGGGCATACTCTTTAAGACAATCCAGAAGCGTCTGGTAGTCGAACTCCTCTTGGGATATTTTCTTTCTTATAGCCTCAATCACTGAGTCAATTCCTTACCCGGTGTCTTGGTTGGCAAATGCTCTTTGAGGAGAAAATATCATTTTCCAGCACAGTATGTCG
This sequence comes from uncultured delta proteobacterium, assembly GCA_963779885.1. Lineage (GTDB taxonomy): Bacteria > Desulfobacterota > Desulfobacteria > Desulfobacterales > SG8-13 > JARFQH01. The sequence continues at coordinate 263,533 of CAWAAN010000022.1, forward strand.
AGAAAAATCCGACATACTGTGCGAAATTAGGGAATGAGCGTTGGATATTTAGATCAGAAAAAATTGGGGAGCCTAAACGACCCAGGTAACAATATTGGGATTATTATCTGGCCGGTCTGCAGCAGGCAGCGGCCACGGACTGACGGAGAGCTGCAGGAATACAGGTTATGGTCCTTCGAAAGGCCGGAACCTAATCTTTAATCCGAACAGTTTACCGATCCTCTTCATAAAAAAACTTCGAAGAAATCTTTTCACGACCCATTTGCACTGCCGTGGACCGGACCTTTCACTATTTGAATAAGAGGGTCATGCGTCGCACGCGCCTGGGTGATTTTCCCCGTTTTGACTGAGCCATAGTGCGCAAAACCCCGCTGAGTTCATGGTGCCATCCGCCCCACGATCAATGTAAGCATTAGATATTTAACATAATATTTTTATACTAATTTTCTGGTACAGCTCTTGAAGGGATAGGCGCATAAAGTGTCGCCCGCAGAATGATGTCAGCCATGCCGCGGGGATGATATCAGATCCACCGTTCCGAGGAGGGTGCCGTGATAAACGATTTGAAGTCCGTGTTGATCAGAAAAATCGAAGAGATGAATTGCCTCGACCGCATGGAGCTTCTCAACAAATATACCGCATTCGCCGAAGACACCTTCTGCTGTTTCCCGCAAGAAAAAATCAACGCCGTGATCAGTAAGATCGTTCTGTTCAAGTTCGACCCGCAGGCCATGATCGTCGGCTTGAAAAAAGGCGAGCCGATCGTCGATGCCCCCGGCTACCGGCTGGCCGACTTTCTGATCGTCGAACTGGACTGGATATAGATTCGGAATCTAAGGCCGGGCCAGGCAAATTTTGGTAGGGGCGATAGATTTTGCGCCCCTACGAGACGTTCAGCCGCTTTGCGCACCCGCTCCGATTCGGTCTACGGCGCTTCGTTTTTGCCTTGGCGGTTCCCAGGGCCGGGAGCGTATTGTCGATACCCCCAATGATACCCTTCTTTAACTGATAAAGCCGGCCCAACCGACTCGATTGACTCAACCGCTTCAGTAATATTCCTCGAATGCCAACTCCTTGATCGTTATCTTGTGCTTGAACAGGTTGTAGGCCCAGGCCTGGTAGAGCAGGACGATCGGCACGAAGATCAGGGCCACGACCAGCATGATTTTCAGGGTCAGCGGGCTGGAGGAGGCGTTGAAGGCCGTCAGGCTGTACGCCGGATTGATGGTGGACGGAAACATGGTGGGGAACAGGCCGATGACGCCGTAGAACGTGGCCCCGACGATGGTCAGGGCCGAGGCGAACCAGGCCTTGAAATAGGCCCGGCGGGCCAGATACATACGGGTGGCCAGCAGGGCCGCGACCGTCACCAGGATAACGACGAAAAGCAGCGGATGGGCCAGGTAATTGGCATAAAGGTTGGTGGACACCGCACTGTTCACCAGGAAAATAACCGCCACGATCAACAGTCCCGGCCAGAGCAGCTTGCCGGTGGCCACGGCGCGCTCGTGCAGGGCGCCGTCGGACTTTATCGCCAGCCATATGGCGCCGTGGATCAGAAACAGCAGCAGAAACAGCATCCCGCCGAGCAGGCCGTAAGGGTTGAGCAGGCCCAGCAGGGTGCCGTGAGAAACGCCTTGGGCATCGATCGGCAGACCCTGGAAAATATTGGCGAAGGCCACCCCGAAGAGCAGTGCCGGCAAAAAACTGCCCACAAAAATGCAAACGTCCCACAGCCGGCGCCCGCCGGGCGAATCGGTTTTCTTGCGAAACTCGAAGGCCACGCCGCGGATGATCAGCGCGAAAAGAATGAGCATCAGGGCCGAATAGAGCGAGGAGAACATCACCGCGTAGAGGGTGGGAAAAGCCGCAAAGGTGACGCCGCCGGCGGTCAGCAACCAGACCTGGTTGCCGTCCCACAGCGGCCCCATGGCATTGATCATCACGCGTTTATCATTTTCGGTCTTTCCCAGAAATGGATAAAGCGTGCCGATCCCCAGATCGAAGCCGTCGGTGATAAAAAAGACGGCCCACAGCAGTCCCCAGATGAAAAACCAGGTCGTTTGAAGCTCCATTTTTAACCTCCAGAATGGTTTAACCGGTTGGTTTGCCCGGCAGATCTTTATGGTCGTAAATTAACCGTTGCATTTCTCTTTTATTTTCTGACCACCGACGGCTGAATCATCCAGAATCGAAATCGCCGGGTTCCGTCAGCCTCAGTTGAAAAACGATATCATTTTAAGATTCATATACGAGGTTATTGAGTTGGACCGGTCACCAACGGATTCGGCCATCATGCCGGGGCCGCTTCCAACGCGGGCCCATCGGCGGAATCGGACGCCGCCACCGGGCCCTTTTTGGCGTTTTTGGCCAGCAGGTAGAAATCAACGGCGCCGAGCAGCCCGTAGACCAGGAAGAAGCCTATCAGGGACACCACCACTTGCGAGCCTGCAATGGGCGACACGCCCTCGGCCGTGCCCATCACGCGATAAACGATCCAGGGCTGGCGGCCGATTTCGGTAACGATCCAGCCCAGTTGAATCGCCAGGTACGGCAGGGGAATCGACCAGAGCATCAGTTTCAGGTAACCGGGACTCTCCAGCAGCCGGTTGCGTTTGAACAGCCCGATCGCGGTCATGAGGATGAAATACATACCCAGGGCCACCATGATCCGGAAGGAGAGAAAGACCGGCAAAACAGGGGGGCGCTCATTTTTGGGAAAATCCTTGAGACCTTTGACCTCGGCGTTGAAATCGTGGTAGCCGAGGAAGCTCAAGACACCCGGAATCGACCCGAACTGGAAGGCGTTGCGTTCCTTTTCGGGGTCCGGGATGGCAAACAGGTGAATCGGCGCCCGGGTAGTTGTTTCCCAGTGGGATTCCATGGCGGCCAGTTTCTCCGGCTGCATGCGGGTCACTTCGACGGCATGCTTGTCGCCCTCTATGGCGATGAAGACCGAGAACACGAAGGCGAAAACCAGACCGATTTTAAAAGAACGCGTGAAAAAATCGATGTGCTGTTTCCTGAGCAGATGGTAGGCGCTGATGCCCATCACGAAGAAACCGGCCAGGATGTAAGCGGCCGGCAGCATGTGCAGAATCGTCAGGATGCCGAAGGGATTGAAGACCACGGCTGCAAAATCGGTCAGTTCCGCACGGCCGTTGCGGATGGCGTATCCCACCGGGTGCTGCATCCAGCCGTTGGCGGTCAGGATCCAGAGGGCCGAGAGGTTGGTGGCAAAGGCTACCAGCCACATGACCGTCGCGTGGGCCCTCTTCGACAGTTTGCGCCAGCCGAAGATCCAGACCCCCACCAGAACCGATTCGAGAAAAAATGCCGCCGTGGCCTCGATCGCCAGCAAAGAGCCGAATATATCGCCGACGTAGGCGGAGTAGCGCGACCAGTTGGTACCGAATTGAAACTCCAGCGTGATGCCGGTCACCACCCCCAGGGCAAAATTGATCAAAAACAGCTTGCCCCAGAATTTGGTCATTGACAGGTAGGTCTCATCGCCCGTGCGCACATACTTGGTTTCCATGTACGCCACCAGAATGGACAGGCCCAGGGTCAGCGGGACAAAAAGGAAGTGAAACATCGTGGTTGCGGCAAACTGCAGCCGGGATAACATCAAAACGTCCATTTCGCCTTTCTCCTTTCGACTGACGTCAAGTTAACACCGAACTCGATGCTTGGAACTTGAAAATTGATACTTGATACTTGGTACCTGATACGGGAAACTCAAAAAATAGAGAGTACAGACCTCCAATAGAAGCGACTTTATTTCTCAAATCCGCCGGGACTAACGGCCTTACCTCCTACCTCGATAGGACTCATCCTGTAAAAATGCGGGAATGCTTGCGCGCCGGAACGGTTGCGTATCTTTTTATGGTCCGAGGCGGCCCGAAGAGCCGTGATCGTTCGTCGCGTTCACCCTATCAAGCAGCCCTTCGGCCTGGCAGCTGTCCTGCAGAAGTCCCGCAAAAGTGGCTTCCCGAAGGGTGTCTCTAAGCTGGGAGCGGGCTTTTTCCCACACCCGGTGCACGGCGCAGGCGTTGGAGCGGTTGCAGGAGGCCGGGCGCATGACGCAGTCGTTCAAAAAAATCTCCCCGACCACCGCCTCGATCACATCCAGAAGGGTCAGTTCGTGCGGCGGCACCACCAGGCGATACCCCCCTTTGGCGCCCTGGACGATGTCGATAAAACCGGCCCGGCTGAGCTGCTGGGCGATCTTGCCCAGAAACTGTTCGGGGATGTCCATCGCGCGGGCGATGTCCCGGCGCAGGGCCAACTTGCCCGTTTCCAGCGCTGCCAGATAAAGCATGCAGCGCACCGCGTATTCGCCCGCCCGGGTCAATCGCACCGGTTAACCTCAATAAATAATGGATTAATGGGATGTTTTTTATCCGATATTATACCCTGAGATGACTGTCAATGGTTTTTTTTGCGGATGGGAGAGATTTTATTCTGATTCCACTACGAAGCGACAAGGATGTGGTCACAAAACCGGCGCGGCGATAGCAGGTTTTGACGCGTGAAACTTTTCCCCTGCCGGCTAGCAGGTGTCCATCATCTCCCCAAAAGGGGTACAGGTCTGCGGAATCGCTTCAGGAAAACGTTTGACCGCTTGCGCAAATCGGCTGAAGACGCGGACGACCTTACATGGTTAATCATTGCGCAGCGATGGGGGGTAACTTTTTAAAAACCATCTTCCTCATGTATAAGATACCGAATGGCTATCAAAGCATCTCGATGATTTAACAGACTTTTTTTACATAGCGGGTAAAAAAATATAGCTAACATTTCATGACCACAACATATAGCGGTTGCTTAAAAATTAAAAAGTGCAGCATTCATTGCGAATAACGCACCTTTCTTGGTTCCACCTTAAATCAAAGTATAGCAGAAGATCACACCCTCCGGGGTCTCTGGTTTAGTGATTTTGTATTCGTGGATGAAATCCGGAACAAATTGGAAGAATTGAAATTTCAGATTTATGGCCGATTTAAAATATTCTGACAAATTGTGTGTTTCACAATACGTAAGCCACACACTGAAATTAACCTGATCAGGTTTCTAAAGGACTCATTTGGTTGTGTGGAAACTTGTGCAAACAAAATCAGGTAACAAAGCATGGTCAAGACACCCTTTTCAAGTTCTCTGATTCATGGCAAACTGCGGTTTCTGACTGATAGTGCCATCTTAGGCCGCGTACCAAAGGACTAAGAAATAATGTAATGTGGTCCCGGCGATAACAAATAGATGCCAGATCAGATGGCCATAAGGTACCCGCGTATCGGTTGCGAAAAATGCTACACCGGCGGTGTACGACAAACCGCCCGCAGACAATAAGAACAGGCCAGCTGTAGGCATCCTGGCAAACAAAGGCTTTACCGCAATCACGAGTAGCCACCCCATCAGCAGATAAAGGCAGGTGGAAAGAATGGGATGTGCGGTTTTATAGAATGCCTTCAATGCTACCCCGGCTATGGCAAGACCCCAAATAACCCCGAAGAGCGTCCAGCCCAATGCACCGCGGAGGATGCCAAGGGTTAACGGTGTGTACGTGCCGGCGATAAGGATAAAGATCGCGGAATGCTCGATGATCCGGAAACAGCGCTTGGCCTTGCCTATTGGCCATGCATGGTAGAGCGTGGAAGCAAGATAAAGAAGGATCACGGACGCGGAGAAAACGCTCGTGCCGACAATGAATCCGGCATCCCCTTGCCGCACTGCATGCATGACGAGAAATGGAGTTCCGATGAGCGCGCCGACCAGCCCGACGCCGTGGCTGATGCTGTTGGCGATTTCTTCCCCTTGCGACTGACCACGCTTGGGGTTTGCCGGCGATTTGCGCACGACAGCTCCCTTTAAGACACTAAAGATATAGTTCATGGACGGCAAAAACGAGGTTGCGGTTTTTCCGTCGCCTGCAACCATTTTGGAGTCCGTCTATACGGCACGAATAACAACCATCTTTCCCAATGCGATGTCTCGGCCTGCCGTTTGCGTCCTTTCCAATAAGCCGAATGAGAGTGTTCCGTATTGCTTACGCATCCGGCCATGAGCTGCATCTTATCGTGCGGAATCATTCTGCTGAACCTGATTGGCGAACTTAGCCAACTTTCGCACAACCTCCAGGTCTTCGGAAAGTTCCAGCGCCTTTTCTGCCCTAGCCAGTGCCAAGCGGGAATAGAGTATTGCGACTGTTCGCATTTTAGCATCTCCGGTCGACGATAACGATTCAAGAGATTTTTGTAGCCGCCCCGCAACTTCAATCATTCCGGCTCCGTCACGGGCGATCGCGGTGAAAGCATCATCAAACATGTCCCGCAAGGATATTTGGGGTACCTCCACGCGATTACATTCAGAATTTTTTTTGCCATCTTCTTTAATAGGTTCACTCCAAAGGGCAAAAAGTCGTACAAACGCTCCAATAACTTGGATTGCTGTCCCGGGATCATTGACGGCAGGTGACAACGCTCGACTTGCAATTTCAGATAGAACGATAAGACCAAATCGGGGATCTTCATCAAATTTCCTGTTGTCACCAATCACAAACGACTCTTCTATCTGACTTGTTTCGATACCAGACAAATCTCCCGAGTCTGCAGTCACATGCGCAAGAGCCCGACCCGGAGCAGAAAAAGTGCCGGGTAATGCAGACACTGTAATTCGTACCTGCGATTTTTCCGCAAACGTCTGCAACGCGGTGACATTTACGTGCTGTACATATCCGATCGAACTGCCATAAATGGACTGGCCATCATCATGATGCGGCCCAGCAGGGATGCCGCGAAGGGTGGGTGATTTTCGTCGTCGTTGCAGGGAAACTGCCGTCGCTCTCTCAACCTTAGTGATGATTGTCCCAAGGCGCCCAAGACGGGCGATGCTATCCACCCATTTCACGAACATAACAATAACTATTGCAAAAACAATTATCGTTAAGGCAAATAGAGTAAAACGGCCTGCTTTATCATAGTAGCCATTCTTTAGAGCGGTAAGCGCGACGATGCTGAAGATAAATGCCCCAAGAAAAGTCGACAGAGCGTTTTGGGAGACGTCATCGGAGATGACCAAAGAAAAAGAGCGAGGAGTTGCGGTGCTGCTGGCTGACGCATATGCTGCAACCATCGAGGCAACAGCAAAAGTTGCGATCACCAACATGCTTGCAGAAATAGTGGTGAGTAAAATTCCCAATGATTCTAAAGTAATCTCCGGAACGAATTGACCGATGTTAGGAATGTCCACCATTTTTGCAAGGAAAACTGCCCCTATTGATAAAATGCACATCGCGAATGGTCTGACCCATAATCGCTCGCGGATACGATTTATAAGGAATTTTAATCGATTGAGCATTGTTTTACTTTCCGATAATTCTGTATTATAATTCCACATTTTTTTTCTTCCGGTCAAATTCTTCCTTGTCGATTTCACCTTTTGCATAACGCTTCTTCAAGATATCTAAAGGCTGCTCAGCTATATGCCTATCGGACGTTTTTGATTTAGAAACCTGAAGCAGGAAATAAACAGCAACACCGACTAACGCCAGAATTATTAACCACATAAATCCTCCACCATAACCGTATCCCATCATATGGCCCCAGTTCCCCATAGGACCATTAGGACCTTGTGCACAAGCGAAAAATGTTAGTTGTAAAAGTACTGTTAATATATAGAATATTTTTTTCGGAATCATTTTCTTTATCTCCCTGAAGATTTTACTGAACCTTCTTAAAATCGATATAACCCTTTTCCACATCCGCTCGGACAAGCTGCACCTTGAGTCGGTGGCCCACATCGACGCCTTCAGCCCCGTAGAGCAGGCGGCCTTCGATCGGCGGCTTAAAGATCCGGACCCATGTCCCTTTGTCGGCTGCGCCCGTGCAGATGGCGTCAAACCGGTCCCCAATCCTTGAGGAGAGCAGCATGGCCGCCGCCGATTTGGTCACGAGCCGCTCCACCTTGTTGGCAGCATTTTCCTTCTCCGTGCAATGGCGGGCCAGTTCCGTCAGTTCGTCCCGGCTGTAGGGCAAGGGTGATCCCTCTAACGCGGCCTTCAGGATGCGCTGGGTGATCAGGTCCGGAAACCGCCGGTTGGGAGCCGTTGAGTGTGTGTAATCCTTGACGGCCAAGCCGAAGTGGCCGGGAGCCGTCTCGTCCGGGGCTTCGACGACGTACTCACCCGGCCCGAGCAGTTTGATGACCGCAAGAGACAGATCGGGAAAGCGGAGTGGGTCGGCGCTTTTCTGCGCGGCCAGAAACCCTTCGAGCGACTTCGAATCCGGCTGTGCCGGAAGCTTGGAATTGTGTTGGGCCGCGATCTCGACGATCCGGTCCCAGCGCTTGGGAGAGTGGACCATGCGCCGCAGGGAAGCGACTTTCTTACCATGCAGAAAACGCGCGGTCACGCCGTTGGCCGCAATCATGAAGTCCTCGATGATCTCCTTGGCCCGGTTGCGTTCATCCGCCCGCAGATCCTGAATCTCGTCTCCGGCAAAGACGGGTCGGGCGTCCAGCGTCTGCAGATCCAAGGCGCCGTGCTCATGCCGCAGGGCTTTTAACTGCTGAGCCACCCTGTCCTGGAGGCGGAGATTCTCGGCCAGCCCCGGGACCGCCGCCACAGGTGCCGGCATGGACCCTTTGCCGTCCAGCCACGCCGCTACGCTGTTATAAGCGAGTTTGGCCTGGCTGCGCACCCGGGCGCGATAGATAGTCGAGTCTATCATCGCACCCCCGTCGCCGATTACCATTTCGATGATCATGGCCGGGCGGTCTTCATGATAGTTGAGAGAGGTGAGATCCGTGGAGAGTTTCTCCGGCAGCATTGGAAAGATCCTGCCGGCGGTGTAGACCGAGGTCGTGTTGTGGTGTGCGTGCGCATCGATGGCCGAGTTCTTCCTGACGAGGGCCGACACGTCGGCGATGGCCACCAAAACTTTCACCTGTTTATCCGTCAGGATCTCCGCCACCGTCAATTGGTCCAGGTCCAGGGAATCATCGTTGTCAATGGATACCCAGAGCAGGTGGCGCAGGTCTATCCCGGGAGATTCCGCCACGCGATCTATTTGCTGCACCGCCTCCAATTCTCTGAGAGCGTCCGTTGAGAAATCGGGCAGAAACCCGAATGCCTGCATTGCCCGGCGGGCGATTTGTTCCAGAACACCTTTTCGTCTTGCATCCGGATGCGTTACCATAGAGCACCTTTCCTTTCTAAAATGCCCATTGCTTAAGCGCGGCCGCGTTCTTGCCCTCGGGCGGTTTGAACGGCTTCCATTCCTTCCAATTGCTGGATGGTGTAAATATGGATTCCATGCGGTTGGTTTAAAAGGCTCTTTGTCCCCAGTAAAACGCCGAACAATTCGGACCTGAAATGATGATCTAAATCTTTTCGTGTCTGCCACTCCGCGAGAAGGTTCAGAAGATTTTTGTTTTCGATATCACAAGAGAGGGCATAGCTCAGACAGCCTGCCTCCTTTTCCATCGAGCCAATCATCGAGAGAAGCGTTTGCACCAACTCCTTCTGTTTTTCCGGAAGCACGTTCATTGCAATTTTAACGACGATCATGGCGAACACCTCCCGGCAATGCCGGTCTTTCAGATTATTTCAAGAATACGAACACTTAACTTTTTTTTACGCTATTCACTACTTTTTAATTTTTCATAAGTTCAAGCTTCGTGCCAGGTCTCCAACTCTCAGCGTCATGTCACCCATCATTCTGATATTTAACAATAATTAGATAAAAAAGCATTTACAGGGCGGTCATTAAGAGCTACAAACAGAAGTGTCATATATGACCGATTGCCATATATGACCCTTTTCAGGTTTCCTTGGTGTTACGGATCGCAAACGATAGGGGCAGACTGAAATTGGGATGAGACTTTATGGTTTGCGGATATTGAGCTTACGCATGTTCGGGATTTTTGGAATTGTTTTTTTGAATTTATAATATTGACTAAAGATTACGAGTTCACAGAATTTTGGGTTTTTAAAAAGAAAGCGGTCATGAGGCTCGTAACGAGACCTCCAAAAATCAAAAAGCCCTGTCTTTTAAATTGAGACAGGGCTTAGATTTCAATTATGTTTTTATGCTATAAAAAACCAACTCATTAAAGGGTCATCAGGCGGCTTCAAGGCTTAAAGACTCGGTTTCCACCCGGCCTGCCTTGATAGCGACTTTCACAGCATCTTCCATTGGATCCTTGAAAGGCACTTCAATTCGGAGCAATCCGTTCTCATAAATCGCTTCAGCTTTGTCAGGTTTCACCGGCCAACCCAAAGCCAGTGCTGAAACGTACTCAATGTCCCTTGCTGGCGCCAATAAATAAACACTGTCTTTGAGGATTTTTACATCAACGGTCTCCGTTGGTGCTCCCGGGATTGCGAACTCCACTATTAGCTTGTGCTGCTCAGCGTCTGCATACGCTACTGTAACGGGTGCAACCTTCATTCTTTCTACCTGCATCTTTACAACCTCTCATATGTCTTGTTTCCGATTAGTCGGGCCTATTGCCAATTAATTCTTCGACTTTATGAAAACATCGATCATAATTTAAAAATAGGCACGATTGTAGAGAAATAAAGGTATTTCTATATAAAAGATATGTAAAACTGCTTTTAGAAATCTCTAACGTGCTTGTAATGATGATTTATAGACTTTTTAGGAGACTTGCTCGCTAAACCGGTACTTTATTTTTAGTTAGAGTTTTATCGCCATTTCCCGGACCTAATCAAGGTGTTCGGTTGCGTGAGGTACTGAAGGGGAAGCTCCCTCAGTCTAATCGACTACCATCAAAATCGACCGGACGATAGACATATTCAGCTCTTCTACTATCCTTAATATTAACCGAGGCATAATGCCACTTCCCGCCTGCAACACAAATTAATCTGGAAATAGGTCATATTTCACCATTGGTTACATATGACCAGGTTGTTGTGTCTCTTATAACTGCCCTGAAAGTCCTATTTAAACTAATTTGCGATATAATTCAGACCTTTGGGGGATACACCTTGGGTTTCGGAAATTTGGCACATATATTGCGTTAGTAGTTGGTAAATATTGGCAGACATATTCCTGTAATCCGGAGAAAAGAGTAAATCTGTGCGTCATAAGAATTAAGGTGACCCAAAATGAAAAAAACACTCTTCATAGCACCTCTTTCGATGCTGGTGCTGCTGCTGGCGCTGGGCAGCGTGTATGCCCAGTCTTCCAATCAGGGGTACAACACGCCGCCGCAGTCGGGTCAGGGCGGTGGTTACGGAATGGGTCCTGGCATGATGGGAGGTCGGGGCAACGGCTACGGCATGGGACCTGGTATGATGGGTTCCGGTCAGGGTTACGGACCCAGTCAACAGAATCCATACACTCAACAGCAGCCTCAAAAACCGATCGATAAGGATCAGGCCAAGTCTATGGTTGAAAATTATCTGAAATCAACCGGGAATCCGAATCTGAAACTGGGCGACATAAAAGATGAAGGTCAGAATTTCGAAGCTGATGTCGTTACCAAAGACAATTCCCTGGCCGATAAGATTCTGGTCGACAAGAACACGGGATGGATGCGGCCTGCCTATTGATCGCCGGAGTTAACCTGCAGCTTCACAAGGACTGACAGATGAACAGATGATCTACCCTTTTGGGACATTGCAAAAAGAGTTAATTATCAAAAAGGAGGCAATTATGTTCGATCCCAATCAAATGCTGAAGCAAATGCTCGACTTTAACAAAACAGCCTTTGACAACAGTTTCAAAGCCATGTTGACAATCGGTAAACAGAATGAAAAAATGGTGAATACGTTCCTGACACAGGCCACCGGGGTTCCCGAAGAAGGCAAAAAACTCATTCAGAATTGGGTCGATACCTATAATAAGGGGTGCCAGGATTTCAAAAAAACCGCTGACGACAATTACAAGAAAGTGGCGGAATTTTTCGACGCTGCCCAAAAATCTAAATCCAAATAGTGCCCTTTTACCAGCCGAGGATTCTCTCATGGACCGAAAATTCCTGGAATTCTGGGGAAATTATCTTCTCTCTGTTGCCAGAGGCCAGAAACAGCTCGAAGACGTCACCCGCTGGATGCGCGGGGGATTCAGCGGTGTTGACGAATTGACCGCACTGTTCAAAAAATACTACGGCCTCGAAGAGCAGAGTCAGGACGCCCCGGAAAGCAGTGCTGCATGGAAAAAGGCAGCAGCGGATTTCAAGAAATCCTTTGGTGATTACTTTAGCATCATGGGATGGGTTTCAAAGGATGAATACCGGATCTTAGAGGAAGAAAATCAGGTCCTCAAGCAAAAGATCGAGGCGCTGGAACAGACCATCTCGCGCTTGCGAGACCTCCTCAAAAATCCTGGCATCGATCCAGGTCAGGCACTCGACGTATTGCAAGATCTGATCAATAAGCAAAACGCCGAATTTCAGAAGTTGATGAAAAAATTCTCAGAACCAGACTAATAGCCAGCATCGTCACACATGCAAAATTAGGCTGCAGGCTCAACTGAGAAAACCGGCTGCCGACTTTCCAAATGTGCACTTTCGTCCAAATTGATTGTCAGGCCGCATACCAAAGGACTAATAAATAATGGCATGTGGTCCCGGCGATAACAAATAGATGCCAGATCAGATGGCCATAAGGTACCCGCGTATCGGTTGCGAAAAATGCTACACCGGCGGTGTACGACAAACCGCCCGCAGACAATAAGAACAGGCCAGCTGTAGGCATCCTGGCAAACAAAGGCTTTACCGCAATCACGAGTAGCCACCCCATCAGCAGATAAAGGCAGGTGGAAAGAATGGGATGTGCGGTTTTATAGAATGCCTTCAATGCTACCCCGGCTATGGCAAGACCCCAAATAACCCCGAAGAGCGTCCAGCCCAATGCACCGCGGAGGATGCCAAGGGTTAACGGTGTGTACGTGCCGGCGATAAGGATAAAGATCGCGGAATGCTCGATGATCCGGAAACAGCGCTTGGCCTTGCCTATTGGCCATGCATGGTAGAGCGTGGAAGCAAGATAAAGAAGGATCACGGACGCGGAGAAAACGCTCGTGCCGACAATGAATCCGGCATCCCCTTGCCGCACTGCATGCATGACGAGAAATGGAGTTCCGATGAGCGCGCCGACCAGCCCGACGCCGTGGCTGATGCTGTTGGCGATTTCTTCCCCTTGCGACTGACCACGCTTGGGGTTTGCCGGCGATTTGCGCACGACAGCTCCCTTTAAGACACTAAAGATATAGTTCATGGACGGCAAAAACGAGGTTGCGGTTTTTCCGTCGCCTGTAACCATTTTGGAGTCCGTCTACACGGCACGAATAACAACCATCTTTCCCAATGCGATGTCTCGGCCTGCCGTTTGCGTCCTTTTCAATAAGCCGAATGAGAGTGTTCCGTATTGCTTACGCATCCGGCCATGAGCTGCATCTTATCGTGCGGAATCATTCTGCTGAACCTGATTGGCGAACTTAGCCAACTTTCGCACAACCTCCAGGTCTTCGGAAAGTTCCAGCGCCTTTTCTGCCCTAGCCAGTGCCAAGCGGGAATAGAGTATTGCGACTGTTCGCATTTTAGCATCTCCGGTCGACGATAACGATTCAAGAGATTTTTGTAGCCGCCCCGCAACTTCAATCATTCCGGCTCCGTCACGGGCGATCGCGGTGAAAGCATCATCAAACATGTCCCGCAAGGATATTTGGGGTACCTCCACGCGATTACATTCAGAATTTTTTTTGCCATCTTCTTTAATAGGTTCACTCCAAAGGGCAAAAAGTCGTACAAACGCTCCAATAACTTGGATTGCTGTCCCGGGATCATTGACGGCAGGTGACAACGCTCGACTTGCAATTTCAGATAGAACGATAAGACCAAATCGGGGATCTTCATCAAATTTCCTGTTGTCACCAATCACAAACGACTCTTCTATCTGACTTGTTTCGATACCAGACAAATCTCCCGAGTCTGCAGTCACATACGCAAGAACCCGACCCGGAGCAGAAAAAGTACCGGGTAATGCAGCCACCGTAATTCGTACCTGCGATTTTTCCGCAAACGTCTGCAACGCGTTGACATTTACGTGCTGTACATATCCGATCGAACTCCCATAAATGGACTGGCCATCATCATGATTCGACCCTGCAAGGATGCCGCGAAGGGTGGGTGATTTTCGACGTCGCTGCAGGGAAGCAGCCGTCGCTCTCTCAACCTTAGTGATGATTGTCCCAAGGCGCCCAAGACGGGCGATGCTATCCACCCATTTCACGAACATAACAATAACTATTGCAAAAACAATTATCGTTAAAGCAAATAGAGTAAACCGGCCTGCTCTATCGTAATAGCCATTCTTTAAAGCGATAAGCGCGACGATGCTGAAGATAAATGCCCCAAGAAAAGTCGACAGAGCGTTTTGGGAGACGTCATCGGAGATGACCAAAGAAAAAGAGCGAGGAGTTGCGGTGCTGCTGGCTGACGCATATGCTGCAACCATCGACGCGACAGCAAAAGTTGCGATCACTAACATGCTTGCAGAAATAGTGGTGAGTAAAATTCCCAATGATTCTAAAGTTATCTCCGGAACGAGCTGACCGATTTTAGGAATGTCCACCATTTTTGCAAGGAACACCGCCCCTACTGATAAAATGCACATCGCGAGTGGCCTGACCCATAATCGCTCGCGGATACGACTTATAAGGAATTTTAATCGATTGAGCATTACTTTACCTCCCGATAGTTCTGTACTATGGTCTGCAACAGATCTCTTAACCTGGCTGCCAAGTATACGGCAGGAATCTTTTTCGCATGTAGAGTTCAACCGTTGTGTTGTTAATTACAATTCTAAAATTTATGTCGGGCGAGGCCGAAGTAGCCGGGGGCCTTCTCGTCCGGGGCTTCGACGACCTAATCACCAGGACCGGGCAGTTTGATGACGGCAAAAGACAGATCGGGAAAGCGGAGCGGAGCGGCGGTTTTCTTAGCGGCCAGGAATTCTTCGAGCGACTTCGAATCCGGCTGCGCCGGAAGTTTGAAATTGTGCTGAACCGCAAGAAACTATGGTGTCGGCCAAGGCATGATCGGTACCGTGCTGATGCTGTTTTGCGGGCTGCCCTCAATTACCCGATCGCTGTAGGACACGTAGATCAGCACCTTGCGTTCGGCGTCGAAGAAGCGCACGACCTGAAGGGTCTTGAACACGAGGCTGCGGTGTTCGTCGAAGACGCGCTCGCCGTCCTTGATCTCTCCAACGATCTGAATCGGCCCGACCTGGCGACAGGCGATGCTGGCGTCACTCGTATCCTCCGCCACCCCCATGGCGCCTTTAACGCCTCCGGTCTGGGCCCGGGAGATGTGGCAGGCGACACCCTTGACCTTGGGGTCGTCGAAGCCGTCGACCACGATCTTATCGTTGGGGCCGAGCCATCGAAATTTCGTGCTGATCGAGCCGGTCGTCCCGCGTTCGGGGCGGCTGAAGAACCACCATCCGAAGAGCACGATAACCAGACAGATTCCTGCGCCGATAATAATAACGACCCTTTTCATGATGATCCGCATTTCCTGGTTAATGGGTGCCCGAACGAACTCTTTTTAAGGTACCCGACTTGAATCGGAAGGAGAACCATATTCCTAGACTTTCTTGCTCGATGAAAATGTATTGAAAATGGTCTTGACAATTTCACCAATCACAATAGCATATTTTGATAAATAGTCTGCCGTCTCATTAATTGTCAAAACAGTATCGGTGGTTTGGTGAGAAATGGTTTTAATTGCCGCCCCCGCCTCCCCAACGCTCTCTTTGAACTCTTTGCTGATTCTTGCCGTATTCTCTGAAATTTCATTGATGTTTGGAATTATTCGGTTAAAATGGTCCTTGTTCGTTTGCAGTAAGGTTGTGGTTTTTTTGACCAAATCATTAATATTTCTAAGCGTTACAACGGCGTATCCACCGGCCACTGCAATTAAAGCAAAAACGATAAGTATGCCCAGTTCATTCAATGTAATGGATCCTTGCATAAGGTTGTCCTTTTTTCTGCGTTTTTAAAAGCAGTTTTTACCCAACTCTATTTTGGGGTTTCTTTCTTCTTATCTTTGTCTTCGCCTGATTTTTTCAAAGTTTCTTTTACGGCCTCAACGCCTTTTTGACCGGCTTCGCGCAAACGCGATCCCTTTTCCGTGGCCGAGGCGGATATTTTGGCTTTGGTGGCGGCCACATTATCTTTAAAATTCTTAATGGTTTCGCCGGTTCGATCGGCAATGATTTGCCGGGTTTCTTTGCCTGATTTTGGGGCGAACAGGATTCCGGCCGCAATCCCCATTGCGGAGCCAATGCCGACCCCTATGACCATATTTTTGGTTCTGTTTCGTCGCATATCCTTTGCTCGCGAACTACTGACTTTTTTCACTTGATTTGCCAATTCATTCAAAAACATAATGGTTCCTCCTACTTTGATCATGTTCAACAACATAGTTAAACCCCCTCTGCTAATTTTCGAAAGTTCAGCAAACTTGTCTACAGTCTTTCAGATAAAGTCTTCGGACTGCGGTATCAGTCGCCCCCTTGTAGTCGTTCAGTCACGAAAAAGGCGGCTTCGTGGCCGCCATAAAGTGTCAAGATGTGAGAAACAGTACCTAAGCAACTACCGTCGCCTTCTCCACCAGTAACCGCCGCCTCCGCCGAACACTAAAAGCAACACTAAGATGAGAATGATGAGAGTTGTCGTACTCATGGTAATTTCCTTTCTTTAGTTCCCGGAATACTTTTCCCGGGAGATTCATTTACACTGCTTTACATAATTACAATTTTCATGCCAGGTCCCCAACACTCAGCGTCACATCACCCATCATTTTGATTTTTAACAATAATTAGTTAAAAAAGCATCTCCTGGGCCGTCAATAACGGCCATATAAAAAGGGTCATATTTAACCGTTTGCCAAATATGACCCTTTTCCGGTCTCCTTGGTGTTATGGGCGGCAAATAATAAGGGCAGATTGAAAAGGGGAGGGGAATTTAGGGTTTGCGGATATTGAGCTTGCGCATGCGGGCGCGCAGGGTGCTGCGGTTGAGGCCAAGGATTTCAGCCGCACTGTTTTTGCCGCCGATTTTCCAATGGGTCTGTTTAAGTACCTTAGCAATATGGTCGCGCTCAACCGCTTCCAACGTTTTTTGGCTTGTACTCAAATCCTTGAGCGGCTTCTTGAGTTCATCCACCAGGCGCAGTTTGGGGCCCGAGGAGTTGATCACCGCCCGTTCAAGGACGTTTTCCAACTCCCGAACATTTCCAGGCCAGAGATAATTTTCTAAGGCATTCATTACGTTCGCCGGAATGATATCAATGGTTTTGCCCAACCGCCTGGTAATTTTTTGGACGTAAAAATTGACAAGCAGCGGGATGTCTTCCATGCGGCTCCGGAGAGGCGGCATGGTGATCGGAAAAATATTTAGCCGGTACCAGAGGTCCTCCCGGAATCGGCCCTTTCGGACTTCCTCTTCCAGGTTGCGATTGGTAGCGGCAATAATTCGAACATCGACTTTTATCGTGTTAGAGGTGCCCAAGCGTTCAAACTCTCCGGTCTGTATCACCTGGAGCAACTTGGGCTGCAATTCCAACGGCAGTTCGCCGATCTCATCCAAAAACAGGGTAGCGCCGTCGGCAATCTCAAATCGCCCCAGCCGCCTGGAATGAGCACCGGTGAAAGCACCTTTCTCATGGCCGAAGAGTTCGCTTTCGATAAGGTTTGAAGGCAATGCGGCACAATTCATTTTAACCAATGCGCGATCCTTACGCAGGCTCAAGTGGTGAATCGCTCGCGCCACCAGCTCTTTGCCGGTTCCGGTTTCGCCGAGAATCAGGACATTCGTGTCCGTGACGGCAATTTGTTCAACCTTGTAAAACACGTAATTGATGGCATCACTTTTGCCGATTATGTTCTCATGGTTGTACTCCAGTTTGATTTCTTCCTGAAGATAAGCTCTCTCAGCTTCGAGCTGTTCTTTTAATTTCCTAGTTTCATAAAGGGCGGTTTCAGTCAGATCTTTGCTTACTTCCGCCTCTTTTCTTGCGAGGATAAGTTCGGCCGTTCGCTTTTCGACAATCTCCTCAAGATTTCTTTTGTAATGTTCACGCTCAGTTACATCTTCGATGGCCAAAAGGATCAGCTGGGTTTGGTTTACCTCTCTGTAGATCCGTCTGGCATTCAGATGCATTATCTTTCGGCCGATGGTCTCAAAGTGATGTTCCACCTCGAAGTCATGGAACATGGTATTCTGAGGAAGGATGTCTTCCAGTAATTCTCTGAGCTTGGGGATGTCCCATTGCCGGTCGCCAAGATCGTATATTAAGATTCCCTCGGTCTCATCAGGCTTGACGTGGAAGGTCTGGTAAAAGGAATGATTGGCTTTTACAACCTTCAAGTCAGAATCAAGCACCACTAAAGGTTCACGAATCGAACCCAGGATATTGTCAAAGACTTCAATAAAGGTTTGTAACTTTCCTTCATCGTCCTCAAACTTCTTAAATTTCTGTTCCATTTTGCCAGAGGGTTGCTTGCTGTTCATTGGGAAAGTCGGCACTGTAACGTGATCGTTTTGCGAATTTGCTAAAAAAAGAAAACAAGAAGATCCAAAACCGCATCATTTTCCTTGATTGGTTTGCATGAAACATACAACGTGTATTAGGAACGATCAATAAATAATTTTGCTAATATTTAAGATATGTTATGAAGATAGCGTTCGTTCGTCGAGGTCATGACTTGCGGCAGTCGGGTTAAAAGGCTAGCAAGATGGGTAATTATTTCTTACCGAAGCCCTAAATCCCCGACACATCATCTCCTGACCACGAGAACAGGAATATTTTTCTCTTTGTGGATAATGCCGTAGTTAACGCTGCCGAGGAACGCGGCATCTAAAGCGCTTCTCCCATGAGAACCCATAACAATGAGATTTGCATTGGAATTCTCAGCTTCTCTTGTAATTTCTTCAGCAGGATGTCCTGACGTTACCAAAATTTTTGATCGGACCCCATTTTCATCGCAGAGTTTCTTAATTTCACTTGCATACTCCTCTGCGGCCTCTCTCAGATAATCCTCGATAGGCTCTATAATATGCCGAGCGTTCTCCCGGGCAGGAATTGTCTGGGCCATAAGTGATCGATTATCAATAATGTTCAGAACAGTTATCGAGCACTTTAATTGTTTTGCGAGGTCAATGGCATACCTGGCTGCCTTTTGGGCTGTCTTTGATCCGTCTGTAGGCAAAAGAATTTCTGAAATCATACGTGCTCCTATTCATCCTGTGAAAAAATCACCACCGTGTACGGTCCAATGCCGATTTCGCCGGAGCAGGGCAGCCCATCGGTTTTTTCCGCACGGGTTTCGACGTCAGGGGTGGGATGATTGGCAAAATTTGGGCCGTAGTTATAATCGCGATCGATCGTTATTTATGCCGATGATTCCGTCGGGTTATGTGCATCGGTGCGGCCCGGGGACGACTCTTGCTCGGTAGGCTCGTCTGTTTCTCCCGATTCGAGACGCAGTAACTGCGCATCGATATCCGCAAGCAACTTCTCCTGGACAGTCTGACTGAGGTGTCCGCGGTGAAAGGCATCGATCACCACGCCTTTTTCCACCAGCAGCAAATGCCGCCGTGCCCATTGTACTTCCTCTGCGTGAAGTTGCTGTCTCTCGAGATGCAGCTCATCCAGAGCTGCACTACCGCGCTCGACTTTTTGCTCATATTCGCGGCGGAGACTTGCGAGCACCTCGGGATTGGCGAAATGGACATGTGACATTCGGTCGAGTTCCTCCAGGGCGGAGTGGGCTGCCTGCAGCTTACCACGCATCAACTCGTACGCGGCGCGTTCTCCGTGCCCGCGCACAATGCCCAACCATCGCAGCAGAGGCGACATCGACAACCCGTGGACAAGGATCGAAAGAATAACGACCCCAAAGGTCATCGAGACCAGCAAATCCCGATGCGGGAAATCCTTTGCGAGACTGAGGACCAGCACCATGGGCAACCCGCCGCGCAACCCGCCCCAGGTCAGGATCACGCTCCACGCCCAGGGTATTCGTTCCCGCGTCCTTCGCAGCAGCGACGAGGCAAAGAATATGATCAGCGCCCTGCCACCTGTGACCACAAGATAGGCGACCAGGATCACTTGCCAGGAGTCCAGCAACGCCTGAAAGTGCACTTCCAGGCCGATCAGAAGGAAGACGATGGAGTTCAGAGCGAAGGCGACGTATTCCCAAAACGTCTCCACGGCGATCCGGGTCGATGGCGACATGCCGACACGGGCGCCATAGTTTCCGCAAAGCATACCCGCCGATACGGTTGCAATCACTCCGGAGTAATGAAAGTGCTCGGCGGCCAGGAACGAACCGTACGCCGCAATCGTCGTCAGCGTGATCTCGATCATCGGATCATCCACCTGCTTGATCACTTGAGAAACGGCCAGACCGACTCCCGCCCCAATGAGCGCACCAATCCCGACGATCCTGATGAAATCGAGGGCCAATCCACCGGCCGTCACCACCGTTCCCTTCACGAGCGCAAGACTGAGCGTAAAGAATACGATTGCGACGCCGTCGTTTAAGAGGCTCTCGCTATTGAGCAACACAGATAGACGTTTCGGAACCCCGAGGCTATTGAAGATCGCGACCACGGCGATGGGGTCGGTGGCGGAGATAATCGCGCCAAACACCAACGCGTGTTTCCAGGTAAAATCCTGCACGAAATGCAGACCGTTGGCGACCGGTGTCAAAATCATGGCCGTCAGCGCGATCGCCACCACCACGCCGGGTAGGGCCAAAGAATTAATTGTGAGGCGGTTCCGCCAGAATTGTTTAAACTCGATGTGAAACGCGGCATCGAAGAGCAGCCCCGGAAGGAACACATTGAACAGCAGTGCCTTCGTCAGGTGGGGTGCTTCGAAGGCATGCAGCAGCCCCAACACGAGGCCGGTGAAGACCAAGGCCACCGTGTAAGGAACGGCCAGACGCTGCACCGCGATCGCCACGGCGGTGGCCACAACGAACAGCAAGATTAAGATGGTTTCCGTTTCCATTCCGGTACGTTATCTCAGTCCATCATCGGGTAGGACATCACCAACGGCGTGAAGAGGAACATGATGGCCAACAACACCACCCCTCGTTTTTTTTATTCGAATTCTACTGCCTATCCCTTCCCATCACTTTGGAAATAGGGGCGGCTTCGCGGTTGATGGACTCGACGAGATTCTCCTGCCACCCGTCATCGCCGATCTGTTGCCGGAAATAGCCCTCCGGATACATGAAACCAACCGCAATTAGCGGGACGCATAAGTCGCTGCATTCTTTTATGTAATCTCCCGCTAAAAAGCCCAACCCGCCGGCATAAAAGGGTAAGGAGCGATGGAGACCGTATTCGGCGGAAAAGTAGGCCACGGCATACTTGTGATCCTGGGAAACGGGTCCCAGCAAGCGGCATTCACTTTGCTTCATGTAGGTATGGAACACATCCAGCACAGCGTCATATTGACGCAGGTAGTCGGCATCGGCGACGGCCTTTTCCAGAAGTTCGGGGGGTAAATCCCTGAGCATCTTGTCGGGGTTGTGACCGCTTTCCTTCCAGGCCTGCCGGTCGAGTGTCTTGAAGAGCATTCGTGCACCTGGATTCCAGCTCCACCAAAGATTTTCCGCCAGCTCCTCCAAGCCCTCGAGACGTTTCGGCAAATGGGGAAACAAAGGTTGCACGGGATTCATTTTTTCCATATTTAATACTCTCCCAGGTGTAAGGTTGCCATGCCGGGTCTGAATTCGGACAACATTACTTCGCATTGCCCCCAACCGGTCAAACGGCTGTCTTCAACGCTTTTGTTATTTAGTGTTTCAGGGAAAATCCGCTTATGGCGTTGACGACCGGTTCCAACATATCGTAAGGGTCCTGACCTTCAGCCAGACCGCCAAGGTAATAGACCCACCCTCCTAACTTGGACGCAACCCGTTCGATGCTGTTTCTGCCTGCCGCGTCCCAGTCGTACGCTGCAATGAAGTGCTCGATATCAAGGCCTTTGAGAAGGTTAGCCGCCTCGGGGGTGAGATAGGAACCCAATGTCGAAACCACCACCGGTTTGTTCTGGTCTTTGAGCAGGTTGTAGAAGGCGAAATAATCAAAAATGCCTTCTACCAATATGATCGTCCGGTACTGCCGGACATACTGCACTGCCTTGTCAATGCCATAAAGACAACCACTTGTGGAAAGAGCAATTTCTCTGGTCTGTTGTTTGAACCAGCGAACGCCTCTATCGTCCGGACGTCTGCCGATAAATCCTCTCTGGCAAGCTTCTGCATCATAAATTGGAAATACAATCCGTCCGGCGAAATAATCACCGTAATTTCTTGAAAATGGGTCTTTCCGTCTGAAATCGATCTGTCGACAATAGTAACCATATCCCTTCACGGTCTCATCGTTCAAATGTCTGACCAATCCACCATCCGAGAACGCATTGAAGGCCGTATAATCCTTTTCAAAACGTAATAAGAAGCCGCCTACAAGTGCCCTGCCTTGGTGCCGTTCATCGCTATATGGCGGGGCGTAGCCGATTTTGAATTTGCGGATAGTGTCTTTTTTGACGCCTCGGCGGGCAAGATAATCCCAAATGTACTTGAACCGATCTTGATTGGACATCAAAAGGTCATTGTAGAAGTTGGCGGCATCATCCAGGGCGGCCACAATCTTTTCATCAAGCTTCTTCGGTTCGGCAAAATCAACGGTGTCATCGGGCTCCGATGTTTCGTTACGTTCAGGAATACAGCGGCTATTGCCATCATAAGACTTGAATTCCTTGATACCCAAATGCTCGGCCCAAACCTGCTGTGCCTTTCTGAATCGATATTTCTTGCGCAACATTATAAGGTCATAAATGTCCCAATCTCCCTTACAGGCACCGAAACAATGAAACCGGACCTCATCATTTCTATTGACGTACACCATGAAACTGTCTTTAGTGTCAGCGTGGAATGGGCATAGGGCACTATACCGATATTTTTTGACGCTCGTGAAACGAATACCAAGTAGCGTTTCAACGTAGTAGATTATGGCATCAATGTACGCTACCGATTTCATGTCCTGATGGTCCAAAGCATGTTCGACTCCTTTCTAACGCCATCAAAATCTATTTATTTGAACTTTGAGACCGCATCGTGATAGGCGGTCTTGACCTCAGCCCAGGCTTTTTCCGCGCCTGTTTTGACGGCATCCCAGGCCTCATCGCTGGCGGCCTTCAGCTCCTGCAATTTCGTTTTGGCTTTTTCCTGTTTGTTCTCCAAGGCCTCTATGGTCTTGTAGAAATCGACCTTCGCGTCGGCCTTGGCATTCTCCACTCTTGTCTTGAGTAGAGCGATCTGCGCGTTCCATTCTTTCAACTGTGCATCGAGTTTTTCTTCGTACGCTTTTCTTTTGTCCTCCATCATAACCTTCATCTCTCTGTTTGCAGTTGATCGATTTCCTTCTTGTATTCGGCGAGTCTGGTTTCCGTCTGTTATCGAAAGGCCTGCATCTGCTCCTGGGCGTAAGCCTTGGTCTCGTTATAAGCTTCTTTGGCAGAAATCTGCTTTTTCTTTTTGCTGATTATGATTTTCACTGTTGGTTAATGTTCGGTTCTCCCAATGCACTTTTTCTTCTTTGTTGACAGATCCGAACTCTTTTGAAATCATTTCTCTGACATATGCTTGGACATCATCGGTTAAGATATTTGCCATTTTCTCCTCCTTTGTGGTTCAATTTACAATTTAGAGCCTGGCTTGTGCACTCTTTGCATTTTATGAAAAACCTTTTTCATTTCCCTATACGGATTGCTGAGGTGTCTCCTATGAGGCCAAAGACACTCAAAAGCCAGACAATAACCCCAATAACCACTACCGCATTCAAGATTTTCTTTATTGTAGCTTGCATCGGTATGTAGCTATTAATCAACCATAGAACCACCCCAACGACCACCAAAACTATCACTAATTGAATTAGCGGCATAGATTATCTCCTTTCATGTGGTGTTTGTTCACCGTCAAAAATGGTTATGTTTACTTCCCAACGACCTTCTTGATCTCGCCGACCTTTTCTTGAACTTTACCGTCTAAATTTTCGTCTTTGCCTTCGGCTTCCAAGTCGGGATCGCCGGTTATTTTCCCGGCAACCTCCTTGATCTTGCCCTTCATTTGGTGCATCTTGCCCTCTGTGTTGTCTTTTGTGCTTGATTTCATGGTATTTGCTCCTGTAGGTTTCTTTTTGACATCATTTTGTTTGTTTTTTTAACGTGGTTTTTTCAGGGCATCTCTTGTTCTGTTTCTCTATCGATGATTACTTCACCTATTCGCGCTTCGATTCGGACAACATCTTTCTAAGCTCCTCTCCCTGCACACTTTCTTTCTGCGAGAGGAGATGGGCCAAATCATCGAGTACGGGTCGCTGTTCGGAGAGGATTTTTCGCACGCGTTGATGGGCTTCCTCGACAAACCGTGTGACCTCTTCGTCAATTTGGGCGGCCTTCGCTTCGCTGTAATTTTTACCGGGCGAAAAACTATCCGGGAGAAACATCGGTTGGCGCGGACGCTCATAGCTCACCAGTCCCAGGCGATCGCTCATGCCGTATTCCGTGACCATGGAGCGGGCGATGTCTGAGGCCCGCTGTAAGTCGTTCTGGGCGCCGGTTGAGATTTCTTCAAAAACCAGCTCCTCCGCCACCCGGCCGCCTAAAAGAACGGCCAGACGGTCCAGCAGCTCCGAGCGCGTCATCAAATAACGATCCTCAGTCGGTTGCTGCTGGGTATATCCGAGCGCCGCAATTCCCCGGGGGATAATGGAAATCTTGTGCACCGGGTCGGCATGTTCGACAGACTCGGCCACAATCGCATGTCCGGACTCATGAAAGGCGACAATTTCTTTCTCCTTGGCATTCATCACCCGGTTCTTTTTCTGAAGGCCCGCAACCACCCGGTCGATGGCCTCATCGAAATCCGCCAGTTCCACCTTTTCTTTATTATTTCGGGCCGCCAGCAGCGCGGCTTCATTAATGATGTTGGCCAGGTCGGCTCCCACGAAGCCCGGGGTGCGGCCGGCGATATTTCGCAGATCGACTTCGGGATCCAACACCACATTCTTGGCGTGAATTTTCAAGATGGCTTCCCGGCCGTTGATATCCGGCCGGTCAACCAGAACCTGCCGATCGAACCTTCCCGGGCGCAACAAGGCCGGGTCCAGGATTTCCGGCCGATTGGTGGCGGCCATGATGATGACCCCTTTATTTGTCTCGAACCCATCCATCTCCACCAGGAGTTGGTTAAGTGTCTGCTCGCGTTCGTCATGCCCCCCCATGACATTCATTCCCCGGGCTTTCCCCAGCGCGTCCAGCTCATCTATGAAGATGATGCAGGGCGCCTGGCCGGCGGCCTGAGAGAATAGATCGCGAACGCGGGCTGCGCCCACGCCGACGAACATCTCCACAAACTCGGACCCGCTGATGCTGAAGAAGGGCACTTTGGCTTCCCCGGCCACAGCTCTGGCCAAAAGGGTCTTACCTGTACCCGGCGGGCCGACCAGAAGCACTCCCTTGGGAATTCTCCCACCCAGTTTCTGGAATTTCCCCGGATTGCTCAAAAATTCAACGACCTCCTGGAGCTCTTCCTTGGCCTCATCGATGCCGGCTGCATCGGCGAAAGTGACCTTCGTTTCACTTTCGGCAAAAATTTTGGCTTTGCTCTTGCTGAAAGACATCACCCCCATCCCCGGCCCCATCTTTTTCATGGCGTAGCGCCAGATCAGGAAAAAAAATCCGATGGGGATGACCCAGGAGAGAATGCTGCTCAAGAGTTTATTTTCGTACTGTCCGGAATAACTGACTTTGCGGTCATCCAATTCCTGCACCAGGTCGGGGTCATCCACCCGAATGGTGGTGAACTTCTGGACCGGATCTCCCTTTAGCGTTCCGCTGATATTATCAGGGCCAATGGTCAATTTGGCAATGTTGCCCTCGGTGGTGTATTGTTTGAATTGGCTGTAGGGAATCGTCTCCACTTTCCCAGAAAAAAGGTATTGTTGCAGGTAGGTAAATAAGAGGAAGGCCATCAGGAAATACCAGATGCTGAAATGAGCCTTAGGGGGCAAGGCGTCCTTTTTTTTCCGGGGGTCCTGGACACCAAAGAGGGAACGAAGCTTGTTCATCAGGTTGCTAATAGGATCTTTATTTTCATTGGGCGCCATTTTCATTTTCCCATATTTTTCTGCGAAGACATGCCATGCCTGTTTGAAATTCAAGGCACCTCAATGAGGCTCCCGAGTGATCCACCGCCGGCAAAAATGTATACTTTTTGAAGTTTGATTGAGCGTCCGACTGTTATTCAAAGCCTTTTGACGACAATCAGAAAAGCTTGCTTGTCAGGTCGTGCATGGCCTTCACAATATCCAGGATCGCCTCGTGCATGCCCTCCGCGCCGGAGCCTATGTCCGATGCTTCTTTCTTCTGGATCCTGTCCTGAACCTCGGCTTTGATTTTTTCCAGGTCTTGAGCGTGTTTTTCAAACTGCAGACGATGCTCTTCTTTCATGTCTTTGAGAACGTCGGAATTAATCTGTCGGACGAGTTCATCGGCCTCAGCCAGCAATTGCTCGATATTCTTGGATTCTAAGTTCTTTGACATCATGTTTCCTTTCCTTGACCTTTCGGCTGTTCATCTCACTGCCGACGTCATTTCCCGTTTGAAAGCATTTTAAAGAATGTATAACTCGCAAATTTTCCGGTAGTGGTATCCGTAGATTGCAAGGGTGACGGCTAATGGCACCTGCCGTGGCTTTCGGATCAGCGTCCAGAGCAACAGATGCCAGTACTGGAAGCGTTCCTTACCAAAAATGCCGAGATTAAAGCCGGAGTGAAAGAACGCCAGAAACCGCTTAAAATCCGATGGTAGATAAGCAAAATGTTCACGATTCAACCTCCTTTCACACGCCGGCATGCTCTTTCGCCACGCGCAGCGTGAACGGCGTTCATCCCTTCGGCGAGCTGGACGGTGTATATACGGATGCCATGCGGCTGACGTAATAGACTTTTTGTCCCCAGCAAAACACCGAACATGTCGGATTTTAAATGGCGGTCCAATTTTTCGCGGTTTTTCCACTCCTCAAGCACACACAGCAGGTTTTTGTCCTTCATGTCGCATAAGAGCGAACAGCTGAGACAGCCCGCCTCCTTTTCCATTGGTCCCATCATCGACAGGAGCGTTTGCACCACCTCTTTCTGCTTTTCGGCCAGCACATTCAGGGTTATTCGGACCACGATCATTGCAGTCACCTTCCGGTAAGGCCGGCCATTGGGTTTATTTTATTATTTCGAGCATCGCCCGCTCGTTCGTCCAAGACTAAACAGCACCGACAATTCACTATCTTTAATAATCAAAGTTCATGCCGGATTTCGTGAGTTCAGCTTTTTAACAATATCATGCTGATTTAATGGAGAAATATGATCGAGAAAACGTGGGTGAGCAGGATAGAAATGGTCCATGCTAATGGTCATATGTGATCAATGGTCATATATGACCAGCTATCCGGTTTGAAACGACGATAAAGCTCGGTCACACTTTTACCCGGCAGCAGCAGTTCTTCAATCAAGAGGCTATGTTTTTTAAACGCCACACCGTTCAAGAAACCCACCCTGACGCTGCTCAACATGGCCAGAGATCGGGTTGCCAGTCTGGCCGATGCACCTTACCGTTTCGATCGGCACTGGACCAGGGAGGGCGTCGCCGCGGCGGGAAAATGATCCGCCGCCGATGTCATCTGGCCCTGCCAGGATTTTTGATCCCGGCGGGGCTTTTTTGTGGGAGAGAGGTAGAACACGCGAATGTCTGAATTTTTATTAAAAAAATTGCTTGAATCGAGAACTAAAATCGTCTAAAAAGTCATTCTTGAAAAATTGTGCCTAAATTGATCCCACGAGATCAAATTTTATCAAAAAACACCAAACATTTACCAACTTGTTTGGGCATAAAAAAACCAGTGAAATCAAGTAATAAGCTGAAATCACTGGTTTTTTGTTTTAAGTTATTTCGGTCTCGTAATACGTAGGTCTGCGGTTCGATTCCGCAAGGTGGCTCCAATAAGCTAAAAGGGGTTAGCTGATGCTTCAACCCCTTTTTTCATTTCCGAAATCGGCCGTTGCGCCCGAAATCGTGCCCATCCGTGGTTCAAGACAGGCCGGCTGCTTTTGTTAATTACTCGAAACTTGCTCACTGCCACGGGTTCTGAAATGGGTTCCTGTATCTTACCATCCCCCGAATAATACTGTATTTACCGTATTTCGAGTCCCTCCCTTGTCGACGTAAATGTCAACATGAGCGATCGGTGCTCAATATCACCGTAGAATCATCATAGATAAATCCGACTCCGGCAATAAGCCGGTCAATCATTTCGGAAGGAATAGGACGTGATGTTGACTGAAACCATTCAAAGCGTTTTCCCGCGAACCGGTGATATACCGGAAACCCTCTTAAAGGATATCCCCTGCCGCCAAACCGGCTATCTCGTCAACGGTGAGGTTCGGGTCTGGAACGGCCCCTGCCAGGAGGTGCTCTCGCCCGTCTGGGTGACGGACGAGACCGGCCCCAAGCCATTTTTCATCGGTGAATACCCGCTGCTGACAGAGGCCGAAGCGTTTCAGGCCCTCGATGCGGCGGTGGCCGCCTACGATCATGGCCGGGGGGTGTGGCCGACCTTGCCGGTGGCCGGGCGCATCGATCACCTGGAGCGGTTCACTTTCCGGATGATCGAAGCCAGGGACCCGGTCGTGCGGTTTCTGATGTGGGAGGTGGGGAAATCGCTTCAGGATTCGGAGAAGGAATTCGACCGGACGGTTCACTACATAAACGACACCCTCGCCGCGCTCAAAGAGCTGGACCGCAATTCTTCCCGGTTCACCATCGCGGAGGGCATCATCGGTCAGATCCGGCGTGCCCCCTTGGGCGTCGTGCTCTGCATGGGACCGTTCAATTATCCGCTCAACGAGACATTCACTACGCTGATCCCGGCCCTGGTCATGGGAAACACCGTGATCCTGAAGCCGCCCAAGCACGGCGCACTGCTGTATGCACCGCTGCTGGCAGCCTTTGGCGATGTTTTCCCGAAAGGCGTGATCAACGTCATCTATGGCGAGGGCCGAAAAGTGATTCCCCCGCTGATGGCCTCCGGCCAGATCAACGTCCTGGGGTTGATCGGCACGAGCCGGACGGCCAACGCCTTGAAAAAACTGCACCCCCACCCCAATCGCCTGCGAAGCGTGCTGGGGCTGGAGGCCAAGAACCCCGCTATCGTGCTGAAAGGCGCCGATCTCGATCTGGCCGTCAAGGAATGCGTGCTCGGCTGCCTTTCCTTTAACGGGCAGCGCTGCACGGCGCTCAAGATCCTCTTTGTGGAAGCCGATATCGCAGAGGCGTTTCTCGAACGCTTCAGCGCCGCCGTCACCGCGCTGCCGTGCGGGATGCCGTGGCAGAAAGGTGTTTTCGTGACGCCGGTCGCGGAAAAAGGTAAAACGGATTACCTGCGGGAATTGGTGTCGGACGCTGTTGCCCAAGGCGCCCGGGTTGTCAACCCCGCCGGGGCAACGATTTCCGGCAGTTTCTTTTACCCGGCCATCCTGTACCCGGTCAACGACAACATGCGCGTGTATCACGAAGAGCAGTTCGGCCCGGTGATTCCGGTCCTGCCCTTCGATCGGATCGAGGAGCCCATTTCCTATATGATCGATTCGAACTACGGCCAGCAAGTCAGCATTTTCGGAAGCGATCCGGACCAGATCGCGCGTTTGATCGACCCGCTGGTAAACCAGGTCTGCCGGGTCAACATCAACAGCCAGTGCCAGCGCGGGCCGGACACGTTTCCCTTCACGGGTCGCAAGGATTCCGCCGAAGGCACCCTCTCCGTATCCGACGCCCTGCGGGTTTTTTCCATTCGGACGCTGGTGGCCGCCAAGCAAACGGCGTCGAACAAACAGATCATCACCCGCATCGTGCGGGATCACAAGAGCAAATTCCTGGCGACCGACTTTATCTTATAAATTTTATTGAGTAACACGGTTCGATTTGTCGGCTATCCCACGTGAGCACGGCTGAATTTCAGGCGTATTTTTCGCACCAGATCATCGATCTCGCGGATGTGCGCCAGACGTCCGACAACGACCAGGGCCACCGCGAACACACCCCCCACCACGACTGCGACCGCCAGGTTGCCCGTGAAAGTCGCGGAGCCGAACAGGCCCTGCAGCCAATTTTTGAACCATTCCAGCCCGATCCCCAGCAGGCCGCTCAGAAGGAGCATGAAGAGATAAAACGAGTAGACCGCGCGGCTGCCGCGGTTGGCGCTGCGGCGGTTCCACAGCGCGTAGAGCACCCCCACCTGGAAAACCGAGGACAACGATACCGCCAGGGCGATTCCGCCGGCGCCAATCCATTGAAGGCCATACCAGTAAACCGGCAGGCTGCACAACACGCCGATGGTGCCGAAAACCGCCGGAAACCAGGTGTTTTGCACCGCATAGTAACCCCTGACCACGACCGTGTAAGCCGACAGCGCAAAGGCGCCGGGCAGCAGATAAAGCAGGATGCGGGCGGTCAGGGCGGTGGCCGCGGCGTCGAAACGGCCGCGTTCGAAAAGAAGATGGACGACCTCGTAGCGGAGCACCATGAGCAACACCGACAGCGGAATCACCAGGGCGAGGTAGCGCAGGGCCCCGTTTAAGAGCGCATTCATTTCCGGCAGCTTGTTTTCGGCGGCCAGGCGCGCCATGAAAGGATACGAGGCCACGCCGACGGCCTGGCCGAAAAGACCGACCGGAATCAGCAGGATCGTGCGGCCGTAGTTGAGGCCGGCAATGCCGCCGGGCGGCAGATAGGCCCCGAAAAAGCGAATGAAAATTTCCATCGAGAACATCATCGTCAAGCCCGCCATCAGGGGCAGCGTGAGAAGGACGTATTTTTTCACGTCCGGATGGCGCCAATCGAAGCACGGGTAAAATGTCAGCCCCACCCGCCGGGCGCCCCACCATTGCAGGGCGAAATTACCGATGAAGGCCCCGGCCATCACGCCCCATGAAAACCCCTCCATCCCCAGCCGGGGACCCAGAACGAGCCCGCAGAAGATAATGCCGAGATTGTAGAAAATCGGCGCCAGGGCCGGAATGGCAAACTTTTCCCGGGCAAACTGGACCGCCATCAGCAGGCCGCCGGTAAAGAAGAAAAACTGGGCCGGCATGATGATGCGGGTCATATGGACCACGCGCATTTTGAACACGGGATCCGGGCGTCCATGGGCGACCAGATCGATTAACTGCGGCGCAAAAAGGCAGGCGAGCAAGATGAAAATGAGCAGAAAGCCGCCCACCACCGTCAGCACCAGCGAGAACACCCGCCAGCCTTCGGTCTCGTCGCCCCGGGCGATGTAGCGCGAGAAAAGAGGAATAAAGGTGATCGACAAAAAGCCGCTGGCGACAATGTGATTGAGGATTTCAGGGATAAAAAACGCGAGCTGGTAGGCATCGACCGCCCCGCTGGCGCCGCCGATGTAGGCGATGACCATCTCGCGCGCCAGACCGATCAGACGGCTCAACAACACCGATGCCATCATGATGACCGAAGCGATCCCGACTTTTTTTCGTATCGAATAAGCCATCGCCGATGTCGCCGATCTTCGGAGAGGTTGTTAGAAATCGGTCATCGCCTGCGGGCGGAGACGCCGACCGCTTAAACAGCGGGGCTTTTCACGCCGATTCGGCACCGAGGCGGGCGCCGCTTCTGACCGTGTAGCGCAAACCGCCGGTTTATTAACAGAAATACCGTCAAAAGGCAAAATTTACCGTCTCGGACCGGTAAATTTCATTTCTTCTGTTTAAAAAAATATGGTAAGAAATCGAGCGTGTTGCCACCCAAGAGCGTCCTTAAGGGAACTGCCGCAACCAAGCGCTTCGCGCCGCATCAGAGGAGAGAATGTTAACACTGGTTCGCGACTGGATCGACCGCCATCTTTCGGATCCGCAGATCCTGGTTCTCGGGTTCATGCTGGTGCTCGGGTTTGTCTTCGTCTTCATGTTCGGCGACATGTTGGTGCCGGTGTTTGCCAGCATCGTCATCGCCTTTATGCTGGATGGCATGGTCGCCCGCCTGGCCCGCTTCAAAGTTCCACGCATGCTCTCGGTGTTGATTGCCTTTATCGTCTTCATGGCCTGTCTTCTGCTGCTGATCATTTTTCTGCTTCCGCTCCTATCGCGCCAGATCGCACAGCTCATACAGCAGCTGCCGTTGATGCTGGCCTCCGGTCAAAGCATGCTGAGTCGTCTGCCTGAAAAATACCCGGACATCATCTCGCAGGCGCAGGTCAATCAGGTGCTCGATTACATCGGCTTCGAGCTGACCGATCTGTTCAAGCGCATCCTGTCGCTCTCGATCGCCTCCGTTCGCGGGGTGATTTCCATCTTGGTCTACCTGATCCTCGTGCCCCTGATGGTTTTTTTCATGGTAAAGGACAAGGATAAGATCCTGGGCTGGTTTGCCGCCATCCTGCCGGACAACCGCTTGCTGGCCAGCCAGGTGTGGCGCGAGGTCAACCAGCAGTTCGGCAACTACATCCGCGGAAAAATCCTGGAGATCCTGATCGTGTGGAGCGTGAGCTATGTGACCTTCAAACTGCTGGGCCTGCAGTTGACGATGCTGGTCTCCCTGATGGTCGGCTTCTCGGTTCTCGTCCCCTACGTCGGCGTGACGGTGATTTTGTTCCCGGTAGCCCTGTTTGCCTATTTCCAATGGGGGCTTGCCAATGAGTTCTTCTACGCCCTGATCGCTTATGCGATCATTCAGCTGCTCGACGGAAATCTGCTGGCGCCCCTGTTGTTATCGGAAGTCGTCAACCTTCACCCGGTGGCGATTATCGTGGCGGTTCTGCTGTTCGGCGGGTTGTGGGGAATCTGGGGCCTTTTTTTCGCCATCCCGCTGGCCACACTGGTGCATGCCGTCATAAAGGCCTTGCTCAACCGTCGGACCGCGGTGCGGCCCAAAAAGGATCAGGAGTGCCCCAACTAAGACGGCGCCACGGCTTTCCGGGCGCTTTGCACGCCGACAGGCGCTTGATCGGGCCGACTGGCGCGCATTTGCTTTCTGCGACCATGATCATTATATATAAATTTGGGTCGAAGCCACGCAAAAGGCTTGGATCCCCGGCGTTTCAAGCGTCTTGAAGCTGCTGTATCAAGAGAGGGAGGCTCGCAGGTGAATCCCGATCGTGAGTCCGAAATACTGAGGTCCTATGGCCTGTGTCTCGGTGCGTCCACCCTGTCGCTGGTGGCGGTGGAAGCGGACCGGTGCGCCGGCAGCGGCCCAGCCGCTGACCCGCGACCGCGCGTGGTGAAGAAGATAGTCCAGCCGCATGGCGGTGATCCGCACCAGGCGCTGCGGCGGGTGTTGTCGACTCTCGATGGCGCCCCGGCACCGCGGATCGCCGTCACGGGTCGTAAATTCCGGCAGTTCGTGAACCTCAGCACGATTTCAGAACCCGAGGCCATCGAATACGCCTACCGGCACGTCAAACCGGCCGATGTCACCTGCCCCGCCGTGGTGTCGGCCGGGGGCGAAACCTTCATGGTCTATGTCCTGGATCGCATGGGCCAGATTTCCAACGTGGTTACCGGCAACAAATGTGCGTCCGGAACGGGTGAATTTTTCCTCCAGCAACTCCGGCGCATGGATGTCTCCCTGGCCGAAGCCGCCCACTGGACCTCGACGGCGGATCCTTACGCCGTCTCCGGAAGGTGCTCGGTTTTTTGCAAGTCCGACTGCACCCACGCCACCAACAAAGGCGTGCCGAAATCAAAAGTCACGGCCGGGTTGTGCCGCATGATGGCCGACAAGATCCTGGAACTGCTGAAAAAGGTCGAACGGCAGAACATCATGTTCGTCGGCGGCACGGCCCAGAACCAGATGATGATCGCCTACCTGCGCGAACAGATTCCCGGACTGATCGTGCCGCGGGAGGCCGCCTACTTCGAAGCCCTGGGGGCCGCCCTCTGGGCGCTGGAAAACCAGACCCGGCCCCTGCCCGCCATGGCCGATCTTTTGAGAAACGACGTCTCCTCTTTCGACCGGCTGCCGCCGCTGAGCCGATTCAGGGACCAGGTCGCGTTCAAAACCATCGCGAAGAAAACGGTCAAACCCGGCGACCAGGCCTATATCGGGCTGGACGTCGGGTCGACAACCACCAAGGCCGTGCTGCTCCGCAAAGAAGACGACGCGATTCTGGCCTCGGTTTACCTGCGCACCAACGGCGATCCGATCGCGGCCTCACGGCAGTGCTATCGGCAGATTCTCGAGCAGGTGGCGGCGGCGGTCGATCCCCGGCAGATCGACATCGAAGGCCTGGGGGTGTGCGGTTCGGGGCGGCAGATCGCCGGCCTGCATGCCTTGACCGAGGGCGTCATCAACGAAATCATCGCCCACGCCACGGCGGCGGTTTATTTCGACCCGGCCGTTGACACCATTTTCGAAATCGGCGGACAGGACGCCAAATACACCTATATCACCAACGGTGTGCCGTCGGATTACGCGATGAACGAGGCCTGTTCGGCCGGCACCGGATCTTTCCTGGAAGAGTCGGCCTACGAAACCCTGGGGGTCCGGATGGAGGATATTGCCGCCATCGCGCTTAAAGGCCGCAACGTGCCGAACTTCAACGATCAGTGTGCCGCTTTCATCTCATCCGACATCAAAAACGCGATCCACGAGGGCGTCGCCCGCGCGGACATCATGGCCGGCCTGGTGTACTCCATTTGTATGAACTACGCCAACCGGGTCAAGGGCAACCGTCCCGTCGGCACCAAGGTCTTCATGCAAGGCGGAGTCTGTTACAACCAGGGGGTCCCCCTGGCCATGGCGGCACTGGTGGGAAAACCGATCATTGTCCCGCCGGAGCCCGGCCTCATGGGGGCTTTCGGCGTTGCCCTGGAAGTCAAAAACCGGGTCGCCGCCGGGCTGATACCCCATAAAACTTTCGACCTGGCGCTGCTGGCGGAGCGTTCGGTGACCTACGGCCGGTCATTCACCTGCAAGGGGGGCAAGGAAAAGTGCGACCGGCGCTGCCGGATCGCGATGATCGAACTGGACGGGGGCACCTATCCGTTCGGCGGCGCCTGCAACCGCTACGACAATCTGCGGCGCAAGGTCCGCTACGATGTCGATCGCCTCGATCGGGTCAACCTCCGTCAGCAGATGACCTTCGCAAGGCCTGGGCGGCCGCCGGCGGCCGCCGCCGGATCGAAAAGCCGGGGCCGCATCGGTTTCAACCGCAGCTTTCTGGTCAACACCTACTATCCGCTCTATGCGTCTTTCTTCACGGAACTCGGCTTTGCGCCCGTGCTGCCGGAGACCTGTTCGCGCCAGGGCATCGATCAGCGCAACGCCGCCTTTTGTTTTCCGGCCGAACTGGCCCACGGGTATTTTAACGCGCTGCTGACCCTGGACCCGCCGCCGGACTATATCTTTTTGCCCCATTTCCGGGCGGTTCCCACCCAGGACAACCGCCTGAACTCTCTGGTGTGTCCGATCGTGCAGGGGGAAACCTTTATTCTGCGGGCCACTTTCAAGGAGCGCCTGGCGGCATTGAACGCCCGCGGCAGCCGTCTCCTCACCCCGCTGATCGACCTGACGGAGGGCCTGGCGGGAGCCCGGCGCCCGTTGATCGACACCGCCCGGTCAATGGGCATCGGCACCCGCAGCGCCCGGCGGGCGTTCGATGTCGCGCTCAACCGCCAGCAGCGCTATCTCGAGGACATGCTGGCGGCGGGCCGCAACACTTTGGCGGAACTCGAACGGGATCCCGACCGGTTTGCGGTGGTCCTCTTTGGCCGGCCCTACAGCGCCTATGTCGACGAGGCGCACATGGGCATCCCGCACAAGCTCGCGACCAGGGGCGTGGCGGTAATCCCGCTCGATTTTCTGCCCTTGGTGCAGGAAAGATCCACGCGGCATATGTACTGGGGCATCGGGCAATTGATCACCAAGGCCGCCCGCATCGTCGAAAAACACCCTCAGCTCTTCGCGGTCTATATCACCAACTTTTCATGCGGCCCGGATTCTTTTCTCCTCGGTTATTTTCGCGGCATCATGGGCCGCAAGCCCTCTTTGACGCTGGAACTCGACAGTCACACGGCCGATGCCGGCCTCGAAACGCGCATCGAGGCGTTTCTCGACATCGTGGCCGCCTACCGCAAGCTGACGGCCGCCGAGGGCATCCCGACGGTCAAGAAAAGGTTTACGGCCGCCCGCACGCTCCTGGAAAACGGCGTGGCCCGGGTCATCACCTCCCGCGGCGAAAAAATCGACATGACCGATCGGCGGGTCACGCTGCTTTTCCCTTCCATGGGCCGCCTGGCCACCGAGTGCATCGCCGCAGTGTTTCAGGGCAAGGGCTTCAATGCCCGGGCCTATCCACCGGCCACCGAAGCCGACTTGAAAACCGGGCGCGCCAACACGAGCTGCAAGGAATGCCTGCCGCTGATCCTGACGACCGGCACACTGTTGAATTACGTTCAAAATGAAAAAAAACCGGACGAGGTCCTGGTTTACTTCATGGCCGGCGGCAGCGGGCCGTGTCGCTTCGGACAGTATTCGGTTTTCATGGAAAACCTGGTCGAGCGGCTCGAACTGCCCGATGTGACCCTGCTGACCTTGAGTTCGGAAAACGCTTACGCCGGCCTTGGTACCGATTTTCAGCGGCGCGGCTGGTGGGCGATCGTCGTATCGGATGTCCTGGAAGACATTCGCTCGATGCTGCTGGCCAATGCGCTCAACGTCGTCGCGGCCACGGCCGTATTCGAAGAGGAACTGGCGGCAGTCCTGGCGGCGCTGCGCCAGGGCGACTTCAAACACCTCGAGCGCTGCCTCGAAAAAACGGCGGTGCGCTTGCGCCGGATTCGCCTCAAGTGCCCGCCAGTCGCGGTCCCGAAAATTTTTCTGGCCGGAGAAATCTTCGTGCGCCGTGACGCTCTCTCGCGCCAGTACCTCACCGAGAAAATGGCGGCGCTGGGGTTTGCCACGATCTGCTCGCCGGTAAGCGAATGGATGCTCTACGCCGATTACCTCGTCCGGTCCGGCCGCGCGGATTGCAAGCCGTCGCCGCTGGAGTATCTGAAATTTTTACTGCGCAATCGCTTCAAGGGGTTTTACGAAAGGCGCATCAAAGCGATCCTGGCCGGCTCGGAACTGGTGGCGCCCGCCACCGTCGACATCGATGCCATTATCGCCGGCGCCGCCCGCCATCTGTCGCCCGACCTGGGCGGCGAAGC
Source organism: uncultured delta proteobacterium (assembly GCA_963779885.1). Lineage (GTDB taxonomy): Bacteria > Desulfobacterota > Desulfobacteria > Desulfobacterales > SG8-13 > JARFQH01. The sequence continues at coordinate 300,858 of CAWAAN010000022.1, forward strand.
CATCTTGACGATCGGCAGTGCCCTGGAGGAAGTCGTCGACGTCGCCTGCGGCGTGATCGCCATCGGGCCTTTCGGATGCATGCCCAACCGTCTTTCGGAGGCGATTTTAAGCGAAACGATGACCAGCGCCGACAAGCTGAGCCGCCATCCTCACGACCGGCGGCTGCGCGCGGTGCTTTCCGACATCGACGAATTGCCTTTCCTGGCCATCGAAAGCGACGGGTCGCCATTTCCGCAGGTGATCACCGCCAAACTCGAAGCCTTCTGCCTGAGGGCGCGCCGGCTGCACGAGCGGCTGGTCACGATGAACTGAACTAAAGACTGCTATAGCGGTAATTAACGCGGGTCCAGTCTAAGATTCCGGTAGGGGCGAAAGATTTTTCGCCCCTATTCTGCGCACCCGCTCATCCGAGTTGGCATCATTTTCATTCCCTGTGGCGGCCCGTTGAGGCCATCAGTGGTTACATGAAATCGCACTCACCCGCCCCTTCACCGCCTTCTCACGCCACCCCGCCCGCCAATCGCAAGGCCGTCTGGGGCTGGGCGCTGTATGACTGGGCCAATTCGGCTTTCGCGACCACGGTCATGGCCGGATTCTTCCCGCTTTTTTTCAAGCAGTACTGGAGCCAGGGCACCGATGCCAATGTCAGCACGGCCCAGCTGGGCCTCGGAAACTCCCTTGCCAGCCTGATCGTCGCGCTGCTGGCGCCGGCGCTGGGCGCGATTGCGGACAAGGCCGCGCTGCGCAAAAAGCTGCTGATATTCTTCGCCTATCTGGGTGTCACGATGACCGCCGGTCTCTTCCTGGTGGGAAAGGGTCAATGGGAAGTGGCGCTGCTTCTCTACGTAACGGCCATCGTCGGCTTTTCGGGATCGATTGTTTTTTACGATTCCCTGCTGCCGGTCGTGGCGCCGGAAAGGAACATCGACCGGATATCCACTCTGGGGTATGCCATGGGCTACCTTGGCGGCGGGCTGCTGTTTCTGGTCAACGTGCTGATGACCTCGATGCCGGAGCGTTTCGGCCTGCCGGATGCCGCCATGGCGGTTCGCTTGGCCTTTCTTTCGGTCGCGCTCTGGTGGGGCGGCTTCACCGTGTTGACCATTTTATGGGTGCCCGAGGCCGCCGAACGGCCGGCGACTCCCGCTGTCCGCGGGGTGGTTATCGAGGGCCTGCGGCAATTTGGAACAACGCTGCGGGGATTTCGCCGCTCAAAAACCCTATGGCTGTTTCTGGCGGCCTACTGGTTTTACATCGACGGGGTCGATACCATTATTCGCATGGCGGTCGACTATGGCCTGGCCCTCGGTTTCCAGGCCGGCGACCTTATCGGTGCTCTTCTGCTCGTTCAGTTTATCGGCTTCCCGGCCGCCCTCGGTTTCGGCCGGCTGAGCCAGGCCGTGGGTGCGCGCCGGGCCATCTTCCTGGCGATCGGATCCTATTTTCTGATCACCCTCTGGAGCACAATGGTGACCGTAAAACATGAATTTTACATCCTGGCGGTCATGATCGGCCTGGTGCAGGGCGGGATTCAGGCCCTGAGCCGGTCGTATTATACGCGGCTGATCCCGCTGAACCGAACGGCCGAGTATTTCGGTTTTTACAATATGCTGGGGAAATTCGCCGCCATCCTCGGGCCGGCCTTGATGGGCCTCGTCGGCTTGACCGTCAAACGCCTGCTGCTGCCCCCGACCCCCTCGGTGGCTGAACTGGCATACTACGGCCAGCTGGCGTCACGCTGGAGCATCGGCTCGATTGCTGTGTTGTTTCTCATTGGCGGCATCCTGTTTTACTTCGTTGACGAAAATAAGGGACGTGCCGAAGCCGCCCGCCTGTCCGCCCCTGAAACCGCCCCAACCGCTGTCATTTGAACCTCCCGGCCGCTCCCGCCACCACGCTTCGCAGCCGCTCCTCCTCTGGAGACCGGCGTGTGGGCCGCTTGAATGACGACCAAAATACTTTACATACTAAAATAATTTTAGTATACTAATTAAAACTAGTGTTGTGCCATCTGTGGCGTGTGGCAACGGCCTTGACCGAGGCAAAAGCGGGCCCAGAAAAGGTTCACGGTTTGGGATTGGCGGATGACAGCCATTTTGGAAAGTTCGAGGAAATCCGTGGAAATGACGTGAAAAGAAGGAGATGCCATGGACATGCATTTGATCGAAATCGATCCTGACGTCTGGAATCACCTGAAACAGTTCGCCGAACCCTTTGTCGATACTCCCAATTCCGTTCTGCGCCGGCTGCTGCTCGATGAGGACGACCGGGAAGATGGCGCGGCACTCAGCGTCATCGACATCAAAGGGGTGCCGAAGGCCTTGTCCCAGATTTTTGAAGTGCTTTACGAAATCGAAGTGAACGGCTGTTCGCGGGTCGAAGCGACGCACAAGGTTGCCGAAAAACGCGGGACGGCCCCGCAGACCGTGATCGATAAGTATTGCCGCCAGTTGAACAAGCGCGCCCACGAAATCGACCAGCTCTTCGATGAAAAAGGCTACGCGCAGTTCAAGAAACTGCTGAAACAAAAATTTACCGGTCATAGCAGCATTATCGACCTTTACTTCGATACGTTGACGGGAAACTTGTCCACCGTCGCCGCAGATGATCCCACCGAGGATGCCCCGGAGCCGTGCGACGCTGACCCGATCGAGCCCGACTCCTTGCCGGCGCACGCGAATTGAGTCGCCCCGACGATGATAAATTTTATATAATTTTTTGCGGAGAGAGAGCACATGGCAGACATGGACGATACGCGGCTCAAGGCTGAAATTGACGAAATTGTGGCCAAGATTGAGTATACAATGAAAAAAATCGAAGACCTTGTTCCACTGAACAGTCCCGCCACCGACACCCCCACCGATGCGCCAGCCGGTTCGCCGCCGACCGGCGATGATGAGCCCGATGGGCCTGCCGAAGCCCCAAAATGATTGATGCACTTGATATATTTAAGTTTTCATTCCATGCGCCACCGAAAATAAATGTTGACCTTCCCGTATATCTCAATTAAGGAAACGGTTAACCATAGAGGGGATCACAAAAAAGATGACGCGCATTTCAGGAGGTGCTCCATGGCGTTGACCAAAAACGAAATCGTCACGGCGGTGCACGAATTGGGATTCACCAAAAAAAAATCGGTCGACACTGTGGAGTCTCTGCTGGAAATAATAAAAACGACCCTGGAACGGGGTGAAGATGTGTTGATTTCCGGTTTCGGGAAATTCTGTGTCAAGGAAAAGAATAAGCGCCGCGGTCGCAATCCGGCCACCGGATCGGACCTGATCCTGCGGGAACGTAAGGTCGTGACGTTCAAGTGCTCGGGCAAACTGCGAAACAAGATCAACCGGTCGGACTGATCTCCCGCACCGGCTGTCGAACCCTGCGTCAGCGGTGATTGCGATTCCTACCCCTGTACGGCCTCCTCCCTTCGATGGCTCCATTTCCTCAATTTCCTCATTGTCTCGCCACTGGTATGACTCAACCGACCCATCCGGCTCAAAGCCGGAAGGTTCCGGGTGCTCGCACGATCGGAGACGAATCGACAAAAAGGGCGGGCACAGAGGCCCGCCCCTACTATTTTATGGAAATCGATGGCACGTGATAAACCCGAAAAACCCAAACCCATCCGATTCAACCACTCCAACCGACTCAACTGACCTAACCGACTCACAGCTCGATCCCGTAGGCCCTTATTTTACTGAGCAACGACGGGTGGCTGATTTCCAGGAGGCGCGCGGCCCGGCTCCGATTGCCACCGGTTTCGGTGAGCGCTTTGGAGATGAAGTCCTTTTCGAGGTCTCTCTGGGCTTCTTTCAGGGAAAAACCATTGCCGCCGGAAGCAATCGGCGCCGTTGCCGGTGTGGTGCCGATGCCATCGGGCAGGTCGGCGGGCGTGATGGCGTCTTGCTCGGCCAAGACCACGGCCCTTTGAATCACGTTCTCCACCTCACGGACATTTCCCGGCCAGGAATGCTTCATCAAAGAGGCCATGGCCGCCGGAGCGATCGCGACAATATTCTTTTTCAACTCCCGGTTGAAGCGTTCGATAAACAGCTGGCAAAGGGCCGGGATATCCTCGGGGCGCTCCCTTAAGGGCGGCAGGTGAATTTGCAGCACGTTCAGGCGATAAAAAAGGTCTTCACGAAAGGTTCCGCGCCGGATTTCCGCCTCCAGATCCCTGGCCGTCGCGGCGATCACGCGCACATCGATCCGGTGGGTCTTGGGGTCGCCCACCGGCCGGACCTCGCTCTCCTGCAGCACTCTGAGCAGCTTGACCTGCAAAGCTGGGGGCAATTCACCGATTTCGTCCAAAAACAGCGTCCCGCCCGCGGCGGCTTCGAAGAGGCCGCTTTTATCCCGATCAGCGCCGGTAAAGGCCCCTTTTTTGTAACCGAACATTTCACTTTCAAGCAGATTTTCGGGGATCCCGCCGCAATTGACCGGCACGAGAGGGGCTGAGACCCTTTGGCTGTAAAAATGGATGCCGCGGGCGATCAACTCCTTTCCGGTGCCGCTCTCGCCGGTAATCAAAACGGTGGTGTTGTGCCGGGCGACCTTTTTAGACAGGTCGAACACCGCCTGCATGGCCTGGCTCTGTCCCACCATGCGGTTGAAACGGCTTTCGGCCTGGATGTTTCTGATCCGCTCCCGCAAACAGCTGTTTTCTTTTTTCAGCCGCTCGCGCTCTTCGGCCTTTTTAAGGGTCAGGGTGACTTCGTCGCTCTTGAAGGGTTTTGAAATGTAATCGTAGGCGCCCAGTTTCATGGCCTCTATGGCCGTCTCGATGCTGCCGTAGGCCGACATCATGATAACCGTGGAGCGGGCAATCAGATCCCCGGCGGTCTTCAGGAAGGTCATGCCGTCCATCTTGGGCATTTTTATGTCGCAGAGGATAAAATCGTAACCGGACTGTTCCAGCATTTTCAGGCCTTCGGCGCCTTCGGCCGCCGTATCGACTATGTAACCGGAGTTCTTCAGCATGGACGACAGCATGTGACGCATGTTGCTTTCGTCATCGATCACGAGCAGCCGCCGCGACTCCCGGCCGCTTGTCGCCACAAGTGTTTCATCCATGTTATGAAGACCTGCTGTCCGATCCACCATCGGCCAGAAAAGCGGTCCGGTGACGGGCACGGCTGAGGGGTGTCGACATGTCATCATCCGGCAAATTGATGCGGCGCTCCGGACCGGCTTCATCGGCAATAGCCACGGCGGGGCCGGACGGTTCGCACAACGGTAAGGTCAAGGACATGGTCGTGCCCTCGCCAAGCTTGCTGACGGCCGATATTTTGCCGCCCAGGCTTTCGATGATCATGAAACTGACCGAAAGCCCAAGGCCGGTGCCCTTGCCGGGTTCCTTGGTCGTATAAAAAGGATCGAAGATATCGCCGATGTTTTCAGGTGCGATGCCGACGCCATTGTCGCTGACCGCAATCTCCAGCAGCGGTGTTGCGGCAGAGGGCGTCAGGCTGTTCGTGATCCGGGCGCCCGTCCGAACAGCTGATTCTATGGTCAGGCGGCCATGATCCCGGGCGGGTCGCGATGCCAGGGCATCGACGGCATTCAAAATCAGGTTCAGGAACACCTGCCGCAGCTGATTCGGGTCCGCGATGACCCAATCACTTTGAGCCGCCAGGTTCAGTCGAATATCGATTGCGGCCACCTTCGGCTCGAACCGCACGACCTCGGAGATGTCGGCAACGATTTCGTGCACGTTCACCAACCGGGCCCCGTCAAGTGAGGGACGCGACAAATCGAGCAACTGACGGATAATCGTGTTGATTCGATTGATTTCGTTGCCGGTGCGGCGAAGGTAGTCGCGTTTTTCGACCGCGCCGAGATCACCGTTTTCCTGCTGGAGAAGCTCGAGATAACCCATGACAATGCCGATCGGGTTGCCGATCTCATGCGCGATACCGGCGGACAGGCGCCCGACGGAGGCCAACTTTTCGGCACGGATGACCTCCTGCTGGGCCTTGCGCAGCTCGGTGTTGGCTTTTTCAAGGGAGGCGACCGTCGCGCGCAATTTCTGCCGGTCGGCGGAAATCCTTTCCAGCATGAGGTTGAGCGACTTGGACAGCTGGTGGAGTTCGTTGTCCTCCTTGCGCACGGCAAAGATACGACCGGTCTCATCTTCGTGATAGTCTTCCGCGCGGCGAGCCAATCGCTGCAGCGGCTCCAGATAAAGTTTCGTCAGCCGGTAGACACCGATTGCCGTCAGGATCACGATATTGATGGCACCATAGATGACAAATGCTTTCTGGGATCGCCTTTGGGTTTGATAGAGACCGTCGAGGGAGGTGACCGCACCGACGGCACCCGCGATCACGCCCTGTTTTATCGAGGGGTTGGCCACCATCAAGCGGTGATCCTGCAACCAGAAAAAAACCCGGCTGCGCCCCGAAAAACAGAGTTCCTGACGACCGGAGTCAACCGCCGCCTGCATACACATGCGCAATTCCTGCTTCAGGTCCCCCTCGGAGCCCTGATCGAAGCGGACGTTGCCGCTACGATCAACGGCCAGGGCATAATCGATATGTGTTTGCGCCAGAAGAGTGGAAACGGCGGACGCGGGTTCCGCCGCTGGCCTGTGCTGAAACACGCTGTCATCCAGAAGGACCAAAACCAGGTTGATTTTATCGA
>CAWAAN010000022.1:310000-455493 GCA_963779885.1 uncultured delta proteobacterium
AGACTCACTCGACCAGTGAGCTGTTACGCTTTCTTTAAAGGGTGGCTGCTTCTAAGCCAACCTCCTGGTTGTCTGTGCGTTTCCACATCCTTTCCCACTTAGCGCATATTTTGGGACCTTAGCTGGCGATCTGGGCTGTTTCCCTTTTGACCACGGAACTTAGCTCCCGTAGTCTGACTCCTGCAATAGAAGTTGACGGTATTCGGAGTTTGGTTAGGTTTGGTAATCTGGTAGGACCCCTAGCCCATCCAGTGCTCTACCCCCGTCACTTAATTTGCAAGGCTATACCTAAATATATTTCGGGGAGAACCAGCTATTTCCAGGTTTGTTTGGCCTTTCACCCCTATCCACAGCTCATCCAAGCAGTTTTCAACCTACAATGGTTCGAGCCTTCACGCAATTTTACTTGCGCTTCACTCTGGCCATGGATAGATCACCTGGTTTCGGGTCTACTCCGCGCAACTCATTCGCCCTATTCAGACTCGCTTTCGCTACGGCTACACCTAACGGCTTAACCTTGCTGCGCAAAGTAACTCACTGACTCATTATGCAAAAGGCACGCGGTCAGGCTGAATTATGCCGAAGCAAAATTCATAGCCCTCCCACTGCTTGTAAGCAAACGGTTTCAGGTACTATTTCACTCCCCTCACCGGGGTGCTTTTCACCTTTCCCTCACGGTACTTGTTCACTATCGGTCGCCAAGTCGTATTTAGCCTTGGGAGATGGTCCTCCCTGATTCCCGCAGGGTTCCTCGTGTCCCGCGGTACTTGGGTATTCGATCCAGGAAGACGGGGTCATTTCGTCTACGGGACTTTCACCCTCTATGGTGCGCCTTTCCAGGCGCTTCGTCTATGAACCCGTTTTGTAACTTCCCGACAGATCCGAAACTCCGTCCAATCGAACCCCGCGACACCGGATATACAACGCTTTCGGGCTTTAACATACATCCGGTTTAGGCTCTTTCCCTTTCGCTCGCCGCTACTCGGAAAATCACGGTTGTTTTCTTTTCCTGAGGATACTAAGATGTTTCAGTTCTCCTCGTTGACCTCTGCAACCTATGTATTCAGTTGCAGATGTTCCGACATAACCCGGAACGGGTTTCCCCATTCAGACATCCCCGGATCAAAGCTTGTTTAGCAGCTCCCCGGAGCTTATCGCAGCTTACCACGTCTTTCATCGCCTCTTGGCGCCAAGGCATCCACCGTTTGCCCTTAATAGCTTGGCCACAAAACAATTAACACAATCATGCTGACCATATTCTCGGCGCGTTTACAAACAAATTGTCAAAGAGCAATCTCCTTCCCATCGGAGAAGGAGAAAAAAGAGCCGTTCCGATGATAAACAACCGGTTCGGAAAAAGACTTTGGGAATGCAAAGCTTGGTGGAGGTGAACGGGTTCGAACCGATGACCTCCTGCGTGCAAGGCAGGCGCTCTCCCAGCTGAGCTACACCCCCGAAAAGGCTTCCACTAAAATTCCTGGTGGGCCTGGATGGAGTTGAACCATCGACCTCACGCTTATCAGGCGTGCGCTCTAACCAAACTGAGCTACAGGCCCCGGTTTTTCGGATGTCAAATGCCGGATTTCGGACAGTTTACCACACTTACACGCCCAAATCCTTCATCCAAAATCCAAAATCCGATCGAGCCTATCGATATCAAAAATCAGAGAGCCGCACTTGATCCCTCAAAACTAAATAGTGACGAACGAGCCGGATTAAAGGTCTTTCGTAGAGACGGTTCTTTTGGAATCATCCTTAGAAAGGAGGTGATCCAGCCGCTGGTTCCCCAACGGCTACCTTGTTACGACTTCACCCTAATCATCAGCCATACCTTAGGTGCCTGCTCCCCCGAAGGGTTAGCCCGACAACTTCTGGTACAACCAACTCTCATGGTGTGACGGGCGGTGTGTACAAGGCCCGGGAACGTATTCACCGTGGCGTGCTGATCCACAATTACTAGCGATTCCAGCTTCATGGAGTCGAGTTGCAGACTCCAATCCGAACTAAGAGCAGCTTTACGGGATTGGCTTCACCTCACGGTGTTGCAACCCTTTGTACTGCCCATTGTAGCACGTGTGTAGCCCTGGACATAAAGGCCATGAGGACTTGACGTCATCCCCACCTTCCTCCCCGTTGACCGGGGCAGTATCTTTAGAGTCCCCAACTGAATGATGGTAACTAAAGATAGGGGTTGCGCTCGTTGCGGGACTTAACCCAACATCTCACGACACGAGCTGACGACAGCCATGCAGCACCTGTCTCCGGGCTCCCCGAAGGGCACTCCCTACTTTCATAGGGATTCCCGGGATGTCAAATCCAGGTAAGGTTCTTCGCGTTGCGTCGAATTAAACCACATGCTCCACCGCTTGTGCGGGCCCCCGTCAATTCCTTTGAGTTTTAGCCTTGCGGCCGTACTCCCCAGGCGGAACACTTAATGCGTTAACTGCGGCACAGCAGGGGTCAATACCCGCTACACCTAGTGTTCAACGTTTACTGCGTGGACTACCAGGGTATCTAATCCTGTTTGCTCCCCACGCCTTCGCGCCTCAGCGTCAGTATTGGTCCAGGAAGTCGCCTTCGCCACCGGTGTTCCTCCTGATATCTACGCATTTCACCGCTACACCAGGAATTCCACTTCCCTCTCCCATACTCAAGTCTCCCAGTTTCAAGTGCACTTCCGGGGTTGAGCCCCGGGCTTTCACACCTGACATAGAAGACCGCCTACGCGCTCTTTACGCCCAATGATTCCGAATAACGCTTGCACCCCCCGTATTACCGCGGCTGCTGGCACGGAGTTAGCCGGTGCTTCCTTCAGTGGTACCGTCAGCGCACCGTACTATTTGCACGGCGCGGGTTCTTCCCACTTGACAGAGCTTTACGACCCGAAAGCCTTCATCACTCACGCGGCGTTGCTGCGTCAGGGTTTCCCCCATTGCGCAAAATTCCTCACTGCTGCCTCCCGTAGGAGTCTGGACCGTGTGTCAGTTCCAGTGTGGCTGATCATCCTCTCAGACCAGCTAACCATCGTGGCCTTGGTAGGCCGTTACCCTACCAACAAGCTAATGGTACGCGGGCTCGTCTCCAAACAGTAGCTTACAAGTAGAGGCCACCTTTGATCCAAAAAACCGAGGTTCAATGGATGTTATCCGGTATTAGCATCGCTTTCGCAATGTTATCCCCAATTCAGAGATAGATTACCCACGCGTTACTCACCCGTGCGCCACTTTACTAGCTTCAGCAAGCTGAAGCGTTCTCGTGCGACTTGCATGTGTTAAGCACGCCGCCAGCGTTCATTCTGAGCCAGGATCAAACTCTCCAGTTAAAATAACTGCTGCCGTCACCGGAGTGTCGGCAACATATTGATTGGTACCCGACTCGGGTTTTCCGTCACTATTTAGTTTTCAAAGATCAAGTCGTCGCTTGCAGGAAGCGACCGTTTCACTCGTTAGGAAAGTCCGACTTATAAAGTGATTCGATGACCTTGTCAAGAAAAAAATCACTGCCGGGCTTTTTTTATTCAGGGCGGTTTTTGTTCCGAACCTCCTTGAAACAATCACGGCAATGTAATCTTAAACATGCGGCCTGTCAAGCCAAAAGTTCTGTTTTCCGATAAAAAAAGTGCACATTTTCAACCGGAATGGGCCTTTAACCTGCAGTAGCGTTTCTTGCCGGACCTGAGGATTAGCATATCGTTTTCATCCAGGTCCGCGTCGGTAATCGCACGGTCGAAGACATCGATCCGATCCGTGTTCAAGTAAGCGCCTCCCTGTTCGATCAGGCGCCGTGCCGCGGCACCCGAAGCGGCCAGGCCAACCCGCTGCAAAAGTTTAAAGGCCGGAATGCCGTCATGAAGCTCGCGCAGTTCGATAACCGCATCGGCTGCCGGCGGCTGGTCAGCGGCGGTATCGCCGCTGCCGGTGGCCGCAATGGGTCCCCTGGCGGTATGGATCCGGCTGCCGGGTAAAATCGTCGGCGGCACCTGGCGCACGCCAAAATTGGTGACACTCTTGTGATAGGCCTGCACGGCTTGCGCCTCACCGTGGGCCAGGGCCGTCGTCTCGAAAGCCAGAACCGTTTTGGCACTGTTGATACCGGCGCCATCCAGCCGATGCACCGCGTCGATTTCCGCCATCGGTAAAAACGTGTAGAGCGCCAGGAACCGGTGAACATCGCGGTCATCGATGTTGATCCAGTACTGGTAGTACTCGTAGGGCGATGTCCGGGCGGAGTCCAGCCAGACGGCACCGGCCGCGGTTTTTCCCATTTTGGCCCCGCTGCTGGTGGTGATGAGCGGGAAGGTGATGCCGAAGGCCGCCGCCTGTCGCACCCGTCGAATCAGCTCGATGCCGGCGACGATGTTGCCCCACTGGTCACTGCCGCCCATCTGCAGCTGGCAGCCGCGGCGATTGAAGAGTTCCAGAAAATCGTAGGCCTGAAGCAGCATGTAGTTGAATTCGATGAAATTCAACCCTTCGTCCGAATCGAGCCGCAGGCGGTAACTTTCGGCCTTCAACATCCGGTTGACGGAAAAGTGGCGTCCGATGTCCCGCAGAAACGGAATGACCTCCAGCTTGGCGAGCCAGTCGGCATTGTTCAGCATCACGGCCCGGCCGTTCGTAAAATCGATAAACCGCGCCAGTTGATTTTTGATCCCGATGGCATTTTTATCCACCAGTTCCGGGGTCAGCAGCTGCCGCATTTCGGTCTTCCCGCTCGGGTCACCCACGAGACCCGTGCCGCCGCCGACCAGGGCAATCGGCCGGTGACCGCAGCGTTGCATGTGGGCCAGAGACATGATCGGCACCAAGCTGCCAATGTGCAGGCTCGATGCCGTCGGGTCGAAGCCGATATAGCAGGTGGCCGGAGCGCTTGCCAGCAAATCGTAGAGTTCCGTATCATGGGTGGTTTGGTCGATGAACCCGCGCACGCGCAGGATATCGAGAACATTGGCCATCGATCGCTCCTTTTATTTGTTCGCGAATTCCACGGCCCGCGTTTCACGGATGACCATGACCTTGATCTGGCCTGGAAATGTCAATGATTCCTCGATTTTCTTGGCGATATCCCGGCAAAGCAACGTCGAACTCTCGTCGGTGATCTTGTCACTTTCCACGATGACCCGCAGCTCGCGTCCCGCCTGAATGGCGTAGGTGTTGGCTACTCCCGTAAAGGAATTGGCGATGCCCTCGAGGTCTTCGAGACGTTTGATGTAGTTTTCGAGCATTTCCTTGCGGGCCCCGGGCCGCGCGCCCGACAAGCCGTCGGCGGCCTGCACCAGCACCGAATAGACCGAGTTGGGCGGCACGTCTTCATGGTGGGCGGCGATGGCATGCACGACCTTGGGCGATTCATTGAATTTCTTGGCCAGTTTAGAACCGATGATGGCGTGCGGGCCTTCGACTTCATGGTCGATGGCTTTGCCGATATCGTGCAACAGCCCCATGCGCCGGGCCTGTTTCTGGTTCAGGCCCAGTTCGGCCGCCATGATGCCGCACAGAAACCCCACTTCAACCGAATGCTGCAGGACGTTTTGGGCATAGCTGGTGCGATATTTCAGACGGCCGATGGTCTTGATCAGTTCGATGTGGATGCCGTGGACGCCCAAGTCGAAAGCGGCCTGTTCGCCGGCCTCTTTGATGGCCTGATCGACTTCCTGGCCGACCTTTTTGACCACATCCTCGATGCGGGCCGGATGAATCCGCCCGTCCGAAATAAGCCGGGTCAGCGCAATGCGGGCCACTTCTCTTCTGACCGGGTTGAAACCAGAGAGAATCACGGCTTCGGGCGTATCGTCGATGATAAGATCGATGCCCGTCGCCGCCTCCAGGGCACGGATGTTGCGCCCCTCCCGGCCGATGATGCGCCCCTTCATCTCATCGTTGGGCAGTTGGACCACCGAAACCGTCCGCTCGGCGACGAAATCGCCCGCATAGCGCTGAATAGCCGTGGCAATGATTTTTTTTGCCTTCTTGTCGGCGGCCTCACGGCTCTCGTTTTCGATCCGTTTGATCAGTTTGGCACCCTCGTAGCGCGCTTCGTTTTCCATCGCCCGGATCAGCAACTCCTTGGCCTGTTCGGCCGTCAACCCCGAAATTTTCTCGAGTTGCCGCTTTTCTTCTTCAACCAGGTCGTGGAATTTTTTTTCGTTCGCCTCGATTTGTTCGCTGCGATGCGCCATCTCCTTTTCCAGGCGGCCGATTTCCTGTTCGCGTTTCTCGACCTGTTCGGCCCGGCGATCGATGTGCTCTTCTTTTTGAAGCAGCCTCTTTTCCCGGTTGCTGAGTTCAGCGCGGGTGTCTTTGGTGTCGGCGTCGAAATCGCTTTTCAACTTGAAAAGCTTGTCCTTCACTTCGATATCGGCTTCCCTGAGCAGGGACTCGGAATGCCGCTGGGCCTCCTCCAGAATTTTGGCCGCCCCTGACTCGGCGTCCTTGATCTTGCGGGTCAGCTTCTGGCCTTTGACGTAAAAGGCAACCCCGAACCCCGCGCCAAAAAAAACAACGCCGATCAGCAGATAAAATGCGTCCATATATTGTCTCCTCGGAATTCATGCCGAAGGTTATTCAGCGGCAGCAACAAGTCGATTGCAACACTCTGACGAACGATTCCGCGACGCCCCCCAGCCAGTGGCATGTGGTCGCCGTGTCAGATGCGGGCCATATTTAGTCGTGTGATGTGATTGAGGAGGAAAAAAAGGCAAGCCGCTACGGTAATCCGGCAGGAAGTCGATTCCGGCACTCGTGCAACGAAGATCCCTGAATTGCGCACCGGCTTCAGCGCATTTGAGCTGAAGCCGGCCGGCTCCAAACGGGGATGACGTCGATTGATACCGGGTGAGGACCCCTGCCACTGTGCCGTGTTGTCAGGTTCTTTGAACCATTGGTTCAAAGTGGGTGCCATTTGGTTTCTTCAGGCTTTTCCGGCGTGATGCCGGAATTTGCACACCGAAACCAGCGATAGCCCCCGGTGCGTTAGTGTTGGGACAAAGAACATCTTCCAATCACGAACACGGCAGGGGTCGACAACCAGATAGTGCGACTCAAGTAAGGCGAAATCAAGCCGGCGGGCTGGATGAAAACCATTCTATCGAGCGCCACGAGAGGTTCGTGGTGTGGTAAAAGATTTTTCAGGAAATGATGCTAAGTCCCCGCTTGCAGCCGGTAGGATTCGGCGCTCTCGGGTTCCATAAAACAGCCGTCGAGTTTGCGGATCAATTCCGCCGAACGGTCCGAAAGGGTAGCGATGAAATGCGATCGATTTTTTTCCAGTTCCAAATACTCCTCGGCAATATTGAGTGCGGCAAGGATCATGATGGTGACATGGTTCATTTTGGTAGACTTGTTGGGGTAGTAATCGGCAACCTTGGTCACCTCTCTGACCAGAAGATCGGCGACTTTCTTGGCCTGACTCAGTTCCGACTGGGTTTTAAACGTGTATGGCTGCCCAAACAATTCTATAGTAACGAGTTGTTCCAAAAAAGCGTCACCGCCCTTTCCGCACCTTTAATCTGACCGGCCGGCCATTATTGATCCGTTAGATCACCCAACCTGGCCAGCAGGCTGTCAATTTTTGACCGGATCAAGGTCTTTTCCTCTTGATAGTTTTTCTCCACTTCGGCCTTACTTTGAAGCTCCTCCTCTAATTTATCAATTTTGTTTGCGAGTTCCAGGTTCTTCGCCTCACTGGATTTGTAGGCTTCGATCATTCGCTCGATTTTACGGTCGATTTCATCAAACTGTTTTATGATCTGTTCGTTGTCCAATCTTTCACCTCGGCATTTTTATCGATTTATAATCCATGATGACGGAAAAAGTCAAGTTTAAATGGAGGGGCGCCGCACCATCAGGCTTTCGACGGCCAACAGGTCGTCACGTGAATTGATGCCGCGAAACTCCTGCGCGTTGGCCGCCACCATCACCCCCACCCGACCGGCGTCGCGATGGCCGACGCCCACGATATCGGTCAAATAGAGTTCATGCTGGGCGTTGTCACTGTCGATTTCATTCAAGGCGTGGGCTAAAAAAGATTTTGCCACGCAATAGATTCCGGTGTTGACGGTTCTGATGGCGCGCTGATCCGGGGATGCATCGGCTTCTTCGACGATGGCCACCACTTGGCCGGCGTCAGCGCGGATGATGCGACCGTAACCGGTCGGATTTTCGAGTTCCATGGCCAAAACCGTGACATCCCGCCGGTGGGCGCAATGATCGTCGATCAGCTGGCGCAGGGTCTGTTCCTGGATCAGCGGAACATCTCCGCACAAAATCAGGACCTGCCGGCAATCGACCGGAACATCGGCCATGGCGCAGCGTACGGCATGCCCGGTGCCGAGTTGACGCTCCTGAAAGGCGTACCGCACCCGGACGCTTCGGCTGACCACTTCCCGCACCCGCTGCGCCTGGTGCCCGACAACCAGGATGACATTTTCGCCGGCCACTTTGGCGGCGGTCTCCACAACATAAAGGATCATCGGGCGACCGCAGACCGCATGCAACACCTTGGCCTTGTCCGATTTCATCCGGGTGCCAAGGCCCGCGGCCAGAATAACGACCGCAATCGTCTCGTCATTGGGCTGCATCGGATCCCTTCAAGAAAAGAAAGGGCAAACCCACAAAGCCGGTTTACCCTTTCGGATAATCATCGTTTTTAAGTAACAGCTTACATCGGCTATCTCTTGCGCGATTCGGCCAGCCTGACCCGCTGCAAGGACCTTTCAAGCGCCGCCCGGGCGCGGGTGAAATCGACGTTGTCTTTCTTGCGGTCTTCCGCCAGGCGCTGTTGCGCGCGTTCGAGGGCCGCCATGGCCCGCTCGAGATCGATGTCGCGCCGTCGCTCGGCGGATTCGGCCAGAATGGTCACCTTGTTCGGCAGCGCTTCGGCAAATCCGCCGCTGATGAAGACAAAACGCTCGACGCCGTCGGCATCCGTATACCGGATGGTACCGGTTTTCAAGGTTGTCATGAACGGTGTGTGGCCGCTGAGAACACCGAATTCACCGAGGGTCCCCGGTGCCGCCACGATCTTGACGTCCTCGCTGACAGCGATTCTTTCGGGGGTAACGACTTCCAGTCTAATATTTTCAGCCATAATCTGCCCCCCCTGTTAGGCAACCTCTTCCCTTTTCTTAGCATCTTCAACCACTTCCTCGATGCCGCCTTTCATATAAAAAGACTGCTCCGGGATGTGGTCGTATTTACCCTCGCAGATTTCCTTGAAACTGCGCACGGTATCCTCGATCTTGACGTACTTGCCGGCCTTGCCGGTGAAGGCTTCGGCGACGTGGAAGGGCTGCGATAGAAATCGTTGAATCTTGCGCGCGCGGGTCACGGTGATCTTGTCTTCATCGGAAAGCTCTTCGATGCCCAGAATGGCAATGATGTCCTGCAGTTCCTTGTATTTCTGCAGAATCTGCTGGACCTGGCGGGCCGTCTGGTAGTGGTCGTCCCCGATATAGTTCGCATCCAGAATTCGGGAGGTCGAATCCAGCGGGTCCACGGCCGGATAGATCCCGAGTTCGGCGATCTGCCGCGAAAGCACCACGGTCCCGTCGAGGTGGGCGAAGGTGGTGGCGGGCGCCGGGTCGGTGAGATCGTCGGCCGGCACGTACACGCATTGAACCGCGGTGATGGAGCCCTTGTCGGTGGAGGTGATGCGCTCCTGGAGTTCGCCCAGGTCAACGGCCAGCGTCGGCTGGTAACCGACCGCCGAGGGCATGCGGCCGAGAAGGGCCGAGACTTCGGAGCCGGCCTGGGTGAAACGGAAAATGTTGTCGATGAAGATCAACACATCCTGGCCTTCCTCGTCGCGAAAATACTCCGCGGCCGTCAGGGCCGACAGGGCCACGCGCGCCCGCGCCCCGGGCGGTTCGGTCATCTGCCCGTAGATCAGCGCCGCCTTTGGAAGAACCCCGGAGTCTTTCATTTCGTGGTAGAGGTCATTGCCTTCGCGGGTTCGTTCCCCGACGCCCGCAAACACCGAGATGCCCCCGTGCTGCATGGCGATATTGTGAACCATCTCCATCATGATAACCGTCTTGCCCACGCCGGCACCGCCGAACATCCCCATTTTGCCGCCGCGGGGAAACGGGACCAGCAGATCGATGACCTTGACCCCGGTTTCAAGCACCCGCACGGTGACGTCCTGCTCGGTAAATTTGGGGGCCATCCGGTGAATCGGCATCATTTTTTCCTGGCTGACGGGCCCCAGACCGTCCACGGGACGCCCCACGACGTTCAGAACGCGACCGAGGCCGGCCTCGCCGACTGGCATCATGATCTGGTTTCCGGTATCCTTGACCGGCATGCCGCGCACCAGACCGTCAGTGACGTCCATGGCAATGCAGCGCACGACATTGTCACCGAGATGCTGGGCCACCTCGACCACCAGGTTGTCCTCTCTCTCATCGATAGCCGGGTTTGTAATCGTCAATGCGGTGTAAATCGTCGGCAGCTTGCCCTGCTCGAACTCCACGTCGACGACCGGTCCCATGACCTGCAATAGTTTACCAGTGTTTTCTCCCATCGAAACGACCTCCTGTTAACGATATAGGCAAAGTGGTGTTCTTATCCTTTGAGGGCCTCGGCGCCGCCGACGATGTCCATCAATTCGGCCGTAATAGCGGCCTGGCGCGCCTTGTTGTAGGCCAGTGTCAGATTTTCGATCATGTCGTTGCAGGCCTTGGTGGCATTGTCCATGGCCATCATGCGCGCCGCGTGTTCGCTGGTCGAGGTTTCGAGCAACGCGCTGTAAATCTGAACGTAGATGTTACGCGGCAGCATTTCGTCCAGAAGGTCCTCGGGCGAAGGCTCGGCGATGTGTTCGGCCAGATACTGCACCGCCTCGTCACCGGTGGTTTCCGCCGCCGCTATGGGCGGAATCGGGAGCAACTGCTTGATCACGGGGATCTGCCGGGCCATGCTCAGAAATTCGGCATACACGATATGGACCTCGTCATAGGTGCCGTCGAGGTACAGGCTGACGAGTTTGCGGCCTTCGGTTATCGCCACGTTGAAACCGAAGGTGGACCCCACGACACCGATGTGCTGCTCGACAATGGTCAACTTGCTGTTTCGCAGCCAGTCGCGTCCTTTTTTACCGAAGGCGGTGAAGGAGACATCGATTCTCTGTGCCGCCTTTTCCTTGAGAAAAGCGTCGGCCTTGTGGGTGAGGTTGGCATTGAAGCCGCCGCAAAGGCCCCGATCGGAAGTACACAGGAGCACGTGAACTTTTTTCACCTTCTCGCGCGGCACCAGCAGCGGGTTGGCTTCCTCGCCGGCCCGTTCGGCCAGGCTTCCCAGTACTTCGGCAAACTTGCCGGCGTACGGGCGAAAGGCCTCCATCTTGGTCTGCGCGCCACGCAACCGCGAGGCGGCCACCATGTTCATCGCCTTGGTGATCTGTTTGGTCTTTTTTACCGCCTGGATTTTATTGAGGACATCTTTTAGTCTTGGCATCTGAATCCGCCTCTATACCGTCTCGAGAATGGAAACTTGAAATTCGTCGCTCGCGCAGAACATCGACCTGTTTTTTTTGAAAAACTGCAACAACAAGCTGGATCCAAGTTTCAAGTTTCAAGTTTCAAGTTTCCAGTTTCTATTTGATCGTGTCTTTGAATTCCTCGTCGTAGGCTTTCAACGCTTCGGTCATCTGGTTGGTCAGATCATCGTCGAAGGCCTGTTTTTCTTTCAGATCGGCGAAGACCTTCGGAAATCTTTCTTCCATGAAGGGATAGAGACCGGCCTCGTACTTGGCCAGAACATCCAGCGGGTACTTGTCCAGAAACCCCCGGGTGCCGGCAAACAAAATGGTCACCTGCTTTTCCATGGGCAGCGGCTGATACTGGGGTTGCTTGAGGATGGTCACCAGCCGGGCGCCACGGGTCAACTGCTGCTGCGTGGCCTTGTCCAGGTCGCTGCCGAACGCGGCAAAGGCCTCGAGTTCGCGATACTGGGCCATGTCGAGCCGCAGGGTGCCGGCCACCTGTTTCATGGCCTTGACCTGCGCCGCGCCGCCGACGCGCGACACCGAGAGCCCGACGTTGATGGCCGGCCGCACACCGGCGAAGAACAGGCCGGGTTCAAGGTAGATCTGCCCGTCGGTGATTGAAATCACGTTGGTCGGGATGTAGGCCGACACATCGCCGGCCTGGGTTTCGATGATGGGCAGCGCCGTCAGGGAGCCGGCCCCCAGTTCGTCGTTCAGCTTGGCGGCGCGCTCGAGCAGACGCGAGTGGTTGTAGAAAATATCGCCCGGATAGGCTTCGCGTCCGGGTGGCCGCCTGAGAAGCAGGGACACCTGGCGGTAGGCGGCCGCCTGCTTGGAGAGATCGTCGTAGATAATCAGGGCATGGCGCTTGGTGTCACGAAAATATTCCCCCATGGCGCAGCCGGCATACGGGGCGACATACTGCAGGGTGGCCGGGTCGCTGGCGCAGGCGGCGATGACGGTGGTGTACTCCATGGCGCCGTATTTCTCGAGGACCGCGTGCACCTGGGCCACCGTTGATTTCTTCTGGCCGCAGGCGACGTAAATGCAGTAGACGTCGCTGTCCTTCTGGGCCAGGATCGCATCGATCGCGCAGGCGGTCTTGCCGATCTGGCGGTCACCGATGATCAGCTCGCGCTGGCCGCGGCCCACCGGGGTCATGGCATCGATGGCCTTCAAGCCGGTGTAACACGGTTCGTGCACGCTTTTGCGGGCGATGACGCCCGGGGCGACCATCTCGACCCGTCGAAACTCCTTGGCGTCGATGGGTCCCTTGCCGTCGAGAGGCTCGCCGACGGCCGACACCACGCGGCCCAGGACCGCTTCGCCGACCGGCACCTGCGCGATACGCTCGGTGCGCTTGACGATATCGCCCTCCTTGATGTGGATGTCCTCGCCCATGATGGCGACACCCACGTTGTCTTCTTCAAGGTTGAGTACCAGGCCGAGAACATTGCCGGGAAATTCCACCAGCTCCAGGGCCATCACCTTGTCGAGACCATAAACCCGGGCAATGCCGTCACCGACCGAGAGAACCACCCCGGTTTCGCTGAGTTCGACCTTTTTGTCATAATCGGTAATCTGCTCTTTGATAATCTGACTTATTTCTTCAGCTCTTAGTTCCATTAGGCACTCTCACCCCTTTTTAAAGATTCTCTCATGTTGGCCAGTTGTGACTTGATGCTTCCGTCCAGAACGAGGTCACCGATCCGGGTTACGATCCCCCCGATCAAACTCGGATCCTGTTCAACTTTCAAAACGATATCTTTACCTGTCCGCTGGGACAGGGCGTCACGAATCTTTTCAACGGTTTCGGCCGAAAGCTCGGTGGCCGAAAGCAGGCTGGCCTGGGCAACGCCCTTGAGTTCATCGGCCATTTTCTCATAAAACTGGCTGATCTGGCCGATGAAACCGATCCGACGCTTGTTAAAGAGCAGCGTCAGAAAAGAGGACATCACCCGCGAAAGGCCCAACCGTTCGATCACGGTCGTCAGCACTCTCCTGCGGCCCTCGGCATCGTAAAGGGGGTTTGACAGGGCCTGGTCCAGGGCCCGGTCTTCGGCGATCAGCCCCGCGACCGCCGAGAGTTCATCCCGATAACTGTCCGCCTGACCGTCTTCTTTGCCGATAAGCAGCAGAGCTTTGGCATAACGCCGTGCAATCGCCAAATTTTTCATTATGCCTCCACCTTCGATAGATAGTCGTCCACCAACCGTTCCTGGTCCCCGTCCGATATCCGGTCCCGGATCATTTCTTCCGCCTTGGCCAGCGCCTTGTCCAGGACGTCGGCCTGAAGATCCACCCGGGCTTTCTTGAATTCGTGCTCGATGTTCCGGTGCGCCTGTTCCTGAAGCTTGCCGGCCGCGGCTTCGGCCTCGGCGAGGATCCTGACCTTGGCTTCCTCGCCCTGCTGTACGTACTGCGCAATGAGCTTTTCGGCTTCCTGGTCCAACTTCTGGAACTTCTGGTTGTATTTGGCCAGCTCTTCTTCGGCGGCCGCTTTCTTGGCCTCCAGCTCGCTGAGCTGGTCTTTGATGCCTTGGATCCGATCACCGAGAGCCTGCTTGACCGGCTTGCGCAGCAAAAAGACCAGGGCGATGGCCAGAACAGCAAAGTTCATCACCTTGTAGGTATCCGTGGCCACCCACCCCTTGGCGGGCGTGGCGGGATGCCCCGGGCCGTGTTCACCCTCGGTGGCTGCCAAGGCGCCGCCGCCGATGCACAGCAGCAAAAGAGCTGCCGCGACCAGCAGGCTCGCCGTTCGGCCGGCGCCGTAAAGGCCTTTGCGACCAGGTCCAGGTTTTTTCATCAGAGCGCCCTCCCCAATATTTTATGGCCGATGGCCTCGGCAAAACTATCGATTTCCTGCATCAGGGAATTTCTGGCCGCCTCGGCTTCCGCGACGATCTTTTCACGCACCGCGGCCAGGTCAACCTGAGCCTTCGCATTGATCTTGGCGATAATCCGCTTTTCTTCTTCGGTCGCCTCGGTCATGAGGGCTTCTTTTTTCTTCATCCCCTTGGCCCGCGCATCCCGGATGGCCGCCATGAAAGCATCTTCCTTGTCGGTCACGTCCTTGCGGGCCGAGGAAATGCTCTCCTCGAGGCCCGACACTTTCTGCTGCCGGCGCCGCAGCACGTTGCGAATCGGCTTGTACAGAATCAGGTTCAGGATCCAGATCAGAAAGAGGAAATTGGCCATCTGCAGCAGGAAGGTCCAGTCGGGAATAACGGTGAGACCGCCGCCGCCTTCCGCGGCGAAAACCGGGTCGGTGGCCAGAAGCAGCAGCAGTGCCGCAATGATGGGCGACGGGAAAGGCATCCTCTGCTTACAGACAGCACACTTCATGGGAAATCCTCCATCACAGGAGCGGAATTGGGATGTAATTGAGTTTAAACATTGAAGAAAATGCAACAATCCATTTCGACTCGCGCGGTCTATACCATCCGTCACAAACGGTTGTCAAAGGTTTTTTGAAAAATTTTACTTGGCGATCGCCTGGGGATCGGGAACTTTTTTTTCCGGCAGGAGTCTGGACTTTTGAACGGTTTCCGGGGGCGGGGTCATCGTGCAGCGGCCGTTTAAAAGACCGCCCTCTTCGATGGTGACCACCGGGGCTTGGATGTCGCCGGTAATCCGGCCGGGCGGATAGATTTCGATGCGATCGCTGGCGGTGATGGTGCCGGTCAGCCGGCCCATCACAATGGCGGACCCCACGGCGATTTCGGCGTCGACAACGGCCTGTTCGCCGACAATCAGCGTGCCGTCGCCGCTGGTGATTTTCCCCTTGATGGTGCCGTCGAGCCGGATGGTGCCCTGAAAGGTCAGCATCCCTTCCAGGTCGGCATCGGGCCCCACAAATGTCGATATCGAATCGGTCTTCACGCCTTTTTTTCGCATGAGTCGGTCGCCTCCCGAGAGGTTGGAATGGATGAGAAGGGCAGTGCTTCAGGGGGGACTTGCGGGCGCAGGCGGCCGGACGGCCGGCGCGGCGCCGCCGTCATTCCAGGGTGAAGCGCCGCATGCTCACGTTGATGAGCAGTCCGATGGACACCATCATCGTGGCAATCGAAGAGCCGCCGTAACTGATAAACGGCAAGGGGACGCCAACCACCGGCATCAGCCCCATGACCATGCCGATATTGACGAACACCTGCCAGAATATCATGGCCGAAATTCCCACCGCCAGAAGGTTTCCGAACGGATCCCGGCAACTGTAAGCCACATTAAGCCCCCAGACGATCAGCAGCAGGAAAACGAGGATCAGAATCGCGCATCCCAAGAATCCCCATTCCTCGGCGAAGACCGAAAATATGAAGTCGGTGTGTTGCTCCGGCAGAAAGGAGAGCGCGTTCTGGGTGCCTTTCAAATAGCCCTTGCCGGCCAGCATCCCGGAGCCGATGGCGATCTTGGACTGGATGATATGGTATCCCGCGCCCAGGGGGTCGCGGTCCGGGTTCAGAAATGTCAGGATGCGCTGCTTCTGATATTCCTTCAGCACGAACCAGACCATGGGCACGGCCAGCAGGCCGGAAACGATAAGAAACAGCAGCGAGCGTTTTTCGATCTTGGCGAACAGCGTCATGGAACCGGCGATGATCACCAGCAGCAGGGCGGTGCCCAGGTCGGGCTGCTTGACGATCAGGGCGACCGGGATCAGCACCAGCACCGCCGGAGCGAAGAGTTCTCGCAGCGTAAAGCCCCGGGTGTTGGCGTTTTTCGAATAGTAGCGCGCCAGAACGATAATGATAACGAGTTTGGCCATTTCCGAGGGTTGCACCGAGACCGGCCCCAATACCAGCCAGCGCTTGGAGCCGCCGGCATATTTTCCGACCAGCAAAACGGCGACCAGCGTCGCCAGACAGCCGATATAGACGACAAAGGCGTATCGATCCAGCAATTTGTAATTCACCAGGCAGGTGATGGCCATCATCCCCAGGCCGCCGCAGAACCAGAGCATCTGCTTGAAGTAAAGTGTTTTTTCGAGCGTCATCGCATCGGCGCTGACCACGCTGTAAAGTGTGGTCAGCCCGAGCCCGCCGAGCACGACGGCCAGGCCGAGCAGGCCCCAGTCGAAATATTGGACAAATTTGCGGTCAAACATCGGGTCTCGTTTCCGTGGCGGACATCATTTCTGTTGCGGCCCACGCCTCCGGCACCGGCCGTCGTCTCGAGCGCGGCAGTGGTCCCGGCATCATTCCTCCCGGGCCATCGCGTTTTCGCCCTCGGCGGTCAGGGCGGCCGCAACGGCCCTGGCGCCCGCGCGGCGCGGCGTGTGGTGGGCCACCATCGGCGCCGCCGGCGTCAAGCGGTCCCGGAACAGGTAGGTCTTGATCATTTCGCGGGCGATCGGCGCGCCGGCCCCCGATCCGTGTTCCCCGTGCTCGACGACGACCGCAATCGCAATTTGCGGGTCATCCGAGGGCGCAAAGGCCACAAACCAGGCGTGGTCCTTGAGGTGATCGGGCGGCGGCGGCGGTTTCTCGGTCTCATCCTCCTTGCGCCCGACGACCTGCGCCGTGCCGGTTTTGCCACTGACCGGCACATCGAACAGACGCGCCCCCTTGGCCGTGCCTCTGTCCCCGCCGACCACTTCGCGCAATCCTTTCCGAACCAGGGCGAGGGTCTTTTCGCTGATGGGCAGGTGCCCGGTGACGACCGGGTCGAGCGCCTTGACACTCTGGCCGTCCGCGGACTCGATCTTCATCAGGAGCTGCGGCTGGTAACGTGTCCCGCCGTTGGCGATCGAGGCGGTCATGACCGCCATCTGCAACGGCGTCACGAGGTTGAACCCCTGACCGATGGCAATCGAAAGCGTTTCGCCCTCCTGCCACTCGACACCGGTGCGGCGTTTTTTCCAGGCCGCGGTCGGTATCAGTCCGTTGGACTCGTGGCTCAAGTCGATGCCCGTCGGGCTTCCGAGACCGGCCGCCTTGGCGTACCAGGCCAGCCGATCCACGCCCACTGCCAGACCGACCTGGTAAAAAAACACATCGCAGGACTGCGCAATCGCCTGCACGACGTTGAGGCAACCGTGGCCGCCCCTTTTCCAGCAGCGGTAATCGCGGCCCCGGTAGCGGTAGGAACCGGGACAGCAGAAGACGGTTTTTTCATTGATGACCCCTTCTTCCAGGCCGGCGATCGCCGTTAAGATCTTGTAGGTCGAGGCCGGAGGATATTCGCCCTGGATCGCGCGGTTGGTCAGCGGCTTGGTCGGATCGGAAACGAAGTCCAACCACTGATCGTGCGACAGTCCGCTGACAAAAACATTCTGGTCGAAAGTGGGGCTGCTGACAAGCGCCAAAATTTGACCGGTCGCCGGTTCGATGGCCACCGCCGCACCGGTGACCCCTTCCAGCAGCTCTTCGGTCTTTTTTTGGAGCACCGAGTCGATGGTCAAAAAAATGTTGCTCCCCGGCGTTGCCGGAACGGT
This sequence comes from uncultured delta proteobacterium, assembly GCA_963779885.1. Lineage (GTDB taxonomy): Bacteria > Desulfobacterota > Desulfobacteria > Desulfobacterales > SG8-13 > JARFQH01. Next base: position 327,918 of record CAWAAN010000022.1, read on the forward strand.
ATCCAGCACCCTGACGACCTGGCCGGTGGCGTTGACCTCGACCTGGCGCCCGCCACTTTGACCCCGCAGATACTTCTCGAGGACCTTTTCGATACCGTTTTTGCCAATCAGATCACCGCTTTTCATGTCCGTATACTGACCACCGCTCAGCTCGGCGGGACTGATTTCACCGAGATACCCCAACAGGTGCGCGGCGCTCTGATTGTTCAGGTAGTGCCTGAGGGGTTTGACGTTGACATCCACACCGGGCAGGTCGTAGCGATGCACCTCGATCCGGGCCAGGTTGTCGCGGCCGATATCCTGGATCAAGGGCACCGGTTTGTATGAAAAAGCGCCCCGGCGGCTCTCGACTTCCAGACGGAGTTCGGCGACCGGCACGTCCAGATAGCGCGACAGGCGCGCCAGAGTCTCCTCCACCGGCTTGGCGTCCCGGGGAATGATACTCAGGTCGTAGGAGGGCCGGTTGTCGACCAGCATGCTGCCGTTGCGGTCGAGAATAATGCCCCGGAAGGGTTGGATGCGCTGCAGGCGGATGCTGTTGTTTTCCGAAAGACGCCGGTATTCCTCGCCCTTGATCACCTGCAGGAAGAAAAGGCGCACGAAAAGAACGGTCATGCAGGTGACCACCACCAGGATGACCCCGATAATGCGTTGCTTGTACCAATCGGTATCGGCGGTTTTAAGATACTTTTCCACAGCGTGATTCCCAGTCACCTGACCGTACGGCCGCTGATCGAATCCGACCGGCGGACAAACAATTCCCGCACCCGCCGGTCCCAGATCCGGTGCCCCCGCTCGAGCATCAAGATCAGAATCGGTCCGCAAACCAGGGCCCAGAGCAACCGCGGTAAAACCTTTGCCAGGGTCAGTGACGGCACCTGACGCAGAGCGGCGAGCCCGCCGAAAGCCAGAATGAAAATCAGGTTTTCGAACAGGATTCCCGCCACGACGATAAATGCCAGTCGAAAGCGCATGCCGACCTGCAGAATGCGGGTGAGCCAGCGCACGCAGACATAGAGCCAGAAATAGGTGGTGGTAAAAACCATGAAGGGGGCGCCTGAAAGATTATCCATGATCACGCCCAGCACGAGCACGACCGGCAGGCTTTCACGGGCACCGCGCAGCAGGCCGAGGTAAATCACGAACATCGCCGTCAGGTCGAAGACGCTGTTGAGTACCGGCAGATCGGGCAAAATGACCGTCTGGAGCACGATCAGAAACAAACTCACGGCGGTGTAAAAAATATAGGTCATTGCGGACCGGCCGGCTGGTCCGTCGGCGGATTGAGCAGAACCAGCATTTCCTCGATTTTTTCGAAATCGACATAGGGCGTCACGCTCACTTCCTGGAAAATGCCCGCCGAGCGCCGGACCACTCCCGAAACCTCACCGATCGGCATGCCCTTCGGAAAAACCCCGTCGAGCCCCGACGCCACGATTTTGTCGCCGATTTTGACCTCGTCCTTGCGCAGGGCGTACTCGAATACGCAGCTGTCGGTCGAGTCGCCCTTGATGATGCCGCGCGCCCGGGTGCGTTCGACCAGGGCATCCACGGCGCTGTTGCGATCGGTGATCAGCATCACCTTGGCGTAGGCGGGCGTCACGTCGATTACCTGCCCGGCGATGCCTTCGGGAATCCCGATCGGCAGCCCCTTGCGCACGCCGTCCCGGCTGCCTTTGTTGATGATGACGGCCCGGTACCAGGGTGAGGGGTCCATGCCGATGACCTCGGCCGCCACGGAGGGACTCTCCAGGGATACCTTGAAATCGAGCAGCCGCCGCAGGCGGGTGTTGGACAGCTCCATTTCGTGCCACTGGCTGTTGCGCGCGTTCGCCCGTTGCAACTCGCCCGCCAGCCGGGCGTTTTCCTCGGCCGTTGCCACCAGCATGAAATAGCTTTGCCAGACATTGCGCGCCGTCTGAATGCTGGTCGAGACCAGGTCCTGAACCGGCGCGACCAAAAAGAGCGCGGCCCGTCCGATGCCTTGGGAGGGAACGCGGCTGCTGGATATGAACAGGATGACGATGTTGGCGACGATCAAAAAAAAGACGCCAACGATCACCACCATTCTTTTTGAAAACATGATCCTAATTTATCAGAACGCGTTTGAGTATTTCGAGGCTGTCGAGTGCTCTTCCGGCACCGAGTGCAACCGTGGACAAGGGGTCTTCGGTGACGGTGATCGGCAGGCTGGTTTCCTCTCTCAGTAGCTTGTCGAGATTCTTGAGCAGGGCGCCGCCGCCGGTCAACACGATGCCCCGGTCGACGATATCGGCGGACAGTTCCGGAGGGGTCTGTTCCAGCGCGATCTTGACCGTTTCCACAATCGCGTCGACCTGCTCGGAAATCGCCACGCGAATCTCCTCCGAATCGATCGAGAGGATCTTGGGGATGCCGGAGGCCAGGTCGCGGCCCTTGACCTCGATGGTTTCAAGGTCCTTGGGGTTGGGATAGGCGTTACCGATGGTGGTCTTGATGATCTCGGCGGTGCGTTCGCCGATGAGAAGGTTGTACTTGCGCTTGATGTACTGGATGATCGCCTCGTCCATTTTGTCGCCGGCCACGCGCATCGAACGGCTGTAAACGATACCGGCCAGCGAGATCACGGCCACCTCGGTCGTCCCCCCGCCGATATCCACCACCATGTTGCAGGTGGGCTCGGTAATGGGCAGGTTGGCCCCGATGGCGGCCGCCATTGGCTCTTCGATAAGGAAAACCTCACGCGCGCCGGCCGATTCGGCCGACTCCCTGACCGCCCGTTTCTCGACCTGGGTGATGCCGGAAGGAACGGCGATGATGATGCGCGGGCGAACAAACGACCGGCGGTTGTGGACTTTCTGAATGAAGTGCCGCAGCATGGCTTCGGTCACCTCGAAGTCGGCGATGACACCATCCCTGAGCGGCCGAATGGCCACGATGCTGCCCGGGGTACGGCCCAGCATGTGCTTGGCCTCGCCGCCGACGGCCAGGACCCGGTTCTTGGAGCGGCCGTCCATGCTGACGGCCACCACCGACGGTTCGTTTAAAACGATGCCCTTGCCCTTGACATACACCAGGGTGTTGGCGGTGCCCAGATCAATGGCCAGATCGTTCGAGAATATACCTAAGATGCTGTCAAGAAAGAGATTCATGCGACCTCAATGGGACACCCGGGTGCAGGGTGCGTTTATTTTTGGGGTTATTATACAAAAATTTTCCATGCTTCGCTACCAAAATTATACTGTTTTTACAAGAAAAAAGGTCGGGCTCACGCTGGCCGGACTCGAATGCGGCACCCGTCATGGCCCCGGCCGGACACCCGTGACTGCAAGTCAAATGCATTACGTTTGGATGGCAGTCATAAAAAGCGGGAAAAATAACAACGCCGCCGGCGGCCGCAGGTGTGGTTATCCGCCGGCCGGCCGCACGGCCAGGGTCTCCATCACGGCATCGTGCAGCCGGGGCCTGAAGCTTTTGATGCGCTCGTTGGTGCGGCCCGGGTGGACCCGGTTGGTCAACAGAATCACGCCAATCGATCGCTGCAGATCCAGCCAGAAAGAGGTCCCGGTAAATCCGAGATGTCCGACGGTGGCGGGAGAAAAATACCGGCCGCTGCTCGAACCGGTCGGCGACGGGGCATCGAACCCCAGCGGCCGCCGGCCCGCGGCCGCGCGTCGCAAAAAAGTTTGCACCACCCCGGCCGGCAGCACCGGCGGCGGTGAATCGCCGCAAAAGGCTTGCCCCAGGGCCGATAGAAGGGTCTGCACCGCCCGGGCGCTGCCGAAAAGCCCGGCGTGTCCGGCAATGCCGCCCAGGGCGTAGGCATTGTCGTCGTGCACGACACCCTCCAGGAGGCGCTGCCGCCAGGGGCACTGCTCGGTGGCGGCCACATCGGCGAATTTGGCCGGCGCGGCGAGATCGACGAAACACAGCGGCGGCCCCCCGCCGTTAAGTCCCAACGGCGTATAGAGCGTTTCACCCACAAACCGGTCGAGCCGTTGGCCGGCCAGCACTTCCACCACCGCACCGAGAACCATGAAGCCAAGGTCGCTGTAGAGTTCGGTTTGACCGGGGCCTCCGGCCAACGGCATCCGGGCGATCGCTTCCAGCAAAGCGCGCCGGCGCGCGGCGGGCGGCAGTCGGACCAGATCGATGTAAAAGGGATGGTAATCCGGCAGGCCCGCGGTGTGATCGAGAAGTTGCCTGACGGTGATGGCGGCTTTGTCGGTCCCCTCGAAAACATTCAGCAGGGACGCCAGCGGGTGGTCGAGTGCCAGGCGGCCGCCGGCGACCAGCCGCATGACCGCCAGCGTCGTGGCCAGCGGTTTGGTCAGCGAGGCCAGATCGAAAACCGTGTCGACGGTCACCGGCCTGCGGGTGAACCGGTTGCCGAACCCGCAGGCGAACAGATCTTCGATAGCCCCCCGCCGGGAAACCAGCAGCACGCCGCCGGGAAAGATCCCTTGCGAAACGGCTTGCCGCATCAAATCGTGCACACCTTCGAAGCTCATCGATTCATGCCGTTTATTCTCGCAGGCGGCCTATCCGGACCGAAGACACCCACCGTATCATAATTGGGTTGCCGGGCCGTGGTAGGTCAGCCGGCGCCGGTCGGCATCGAGCGTGGCCTCGAGACCGACCGGAATCGTCAGGTTGCGCGCGCCGTGTCCGACGTCCAATCCGGTCAAGACCGGAAACCGGCGGCCGGCGACATGCTCGGCGATGATTCGTGCCAGTTCGTCGGGCCGGCCGCAGGCCTCGAAGGACCCGAAGGCCAGGCCCGCGATCTGCTCCAGGCACCCGGCCAGCCGCAGGTGGCTGAGCATCCGATCCACCCGGTACGGCACTTCGCCGCGATCTTCGAGCAGCAGCAGATGGCCCTGCAGGGGCGGCATGAAGGGCGTTCCGATCAAATGGCACAGGGTCGTGAGGTTGGCGGCCAGAACCGGCCCCGTGGCGGACCCCGGACAAACCGGTTCGCCGTCCGGGACGCTGATGACCACCGGCGCCGTTCCGGTGACAGCCGCCATCAAGGCCGCCTGCGACGGTCCATCGATTTCCGGCAGGCCAACCACGAGCGGCCCGTGAAAGGTAACCAGGCCGCAGCGGCTGTAAATCGCAGCCAACAGAGCGGTCACGTCGCTGAAGCCCACCACGATCTTGGGGTTTTCGCGGATGCGGGCGAAATCGAGCAGCGGCAGCATCCGCATCGAGCCGAATCCGCCGCGGGCGCAAAAAACGGCTTTTACCGCCGGGTCCATCACCAGCTCCATGAACAGCTGCGCCCGCTGCGCGTCGGTCCCGGCCAGATAGCCGTTTTTGCGGAAGAGATTGCCGGGCACCGCGACCTTGAATCCGGCCGTTTCGAGCAGGGCCACCCCCCGGTAAAACTGCTCGCGGTTAAAAGGACTGGCCGGCGCCGCCACACCGATGGTGTCGCCCGGCTGCAGCCGCGGGGGCAGAAGAAGCTCGCGAACCTGACCTTTACCGCCGTTCGGCGTTTCGCATCTTGACATGGTATCGATTACATGGTAGCTGCTTCATCTTGTTTTACGTCGGGCTTGTTTTGTTTCGGGGCGTGGCGCAGACTGGTAGCGCACTTGAATGGGGTTCAAGGGGTCGGAGGTTCAAATCCTCTCGCCCCGACCAAAACTTTTCCCGCCCGCAACTGTCTATCCTCGATCCGCAAATATCCGCCATCTCCCGGCTGGGTTTTTGTGGCGCGCTTGAGTGCCACAGGCCACTGCGCGGCCTCGAAGCCTTCCGTCCGGCTCCGGCTGAATTTAACATCTCGGAACCGTCAGATATTCATCCAAAGTTTACGCTTAGCCGGTCTGCCGCCCCGTCGGTCGCAATCACCGCCTTCCCGGCCGGTTTTTCGTTTCTTCCAGCGAGGATATCACACGGGATCAAGTTGTCAATAAATATTTGAAATAACGTAATAAATTATTACCTTGATCAATTGCGCAGGTGGGAAAAATGATGGGTCGTGGCGCCGGCGGCCGCCGGTGCGCCAAGACGGCCCTGACGGTGCAGTGTTAAAAAGACCTCGACCACGCGCGGGTCGAACTGGGTCCGCGCGCCTTCCTGGATGATCTTAAGGGCCTGGCTTTCTTCCATGCGCCGGCGGTAGGCACGATCCGAGGAGACGGCGTCGTAGACGTCGGCCACCGACAAAATTCGGCCCAGCAGGGGGATTTCCTCTTGGCACAATCCGTCCGGATACCCTTTTCCGTCGTAGCGCTCGTGGTGGCAGCGGATGATCTGGCGCTCCCTTTCCCAGAATCCGAGCTGCTCGACGATATTGGCACCGATGACCGGGTGTTCCTTGATCTTGGCGAACTCGTCAGCGGTCAGCCGGCCCGGTTTCAACAAAATGTCGTCCCGGATGCCGATTTTGCCGATGTCGTGCAGGTGGCCCGCGAAGTTCAGGGTTTCCAGTTCCTCCAGGCTGCAGCCCATCGCCTTTCCGATCTCGATCGAATAGGCGGTCACGCGGCTGGAGTGCTGCCGCGTGTAGCGGTCCCGGGCTTCGATGGCATTGACGAAGGCATAGAGCGTGGCGAACAGATTTTCGTAGATATTTTCGTACAGGGCGAGGTTCTCGATGGCGTTGGCGGCATTCTGGGCCATGAAGGAAAGATAATACAGGTCCTTTTCGGTAAAGACCGCACCGTCTTTTTCAAAGGCCGCCATCAGCACGCCGAAAACGGTTTTCCGAATCTTGAGCGGAACCAGCATCAGTGACCGCAGATTCTCGGGGACATTGCGGTGGCCCTCATTATCGGATACCAGCAGCGGAATCTCGTCGTCGGCAACCTCACGAATCAGTTGGGCGAGGTCCGGCGGCACGGCGCGGTTCTGTTCGCCGGCGCAGCGGGCGTCACCGTCCCCTCTTGCGGCCGGCATGCCCGCTTCCCCCTGCGGCGCGCGCGACACCGCGCCCATGACGAGCGGTTTTTTGACGGCGTCGTTGACGATGAAAAAACAGGCGCGGTCGGCGAGGGTGATCTCCACCGCCATGTCAACCAGGCGCGTGAACACCTCGCCGCTGGAGGAAATGACGGAAAAATCGCTCAAGATTCGATTGAGGACATGCATCTCCTCGAGCTTGACCGTCAGCTCACAATTGAGATTCTCCAGCCTCTCCTTACCCTCGACTTCCTTTTTGAGCAGCAGGTTTTCCACGAACAGCCGGCGCTGGCTGAAAACCCGCCGCACGCACAGCTCCATCTGGCTCAGGTTGACCGGTTTCACCAGAAAATCGACGACGCCGTTTTTAAGGGTCTGAATCGTGTTGTCGAGCGACGGGTAGCCGGTCATGATGATTACCGGCAGGGTGTTGTCGGACTTGTGAATGTGCTCGGCCAGCGCCAATCCGTCCATGCCGGGCATATTGATATCGGTAAAGCAGCAGTCGATGGTCTGATTTTCGATGACTTTGACCGCCTCCAGGCCGTTGCTGGCCGACGCCACCCGGTAGCCCCGGCGCCGGAAATATTCGCAGGAGACTTCGAGAATGCTTTCTTCGTCATCGACGAACAGGATGGTTTCATTGCCGGCCTGGTGCATAACACAGCCCTTTGAAATAACCGGAAGTTTCTGGCGGTACGCCCGGGTGCGGCCAAGGGGCGATCCCCATCGCAAAAAAACAGGCCCGCGCCCTCGATGATGCTGCCAGAGGACGCTGCCTAAGATTTTATCGGCCGTTTTCACCGGATCTGTAACAAAAAAATTGGTCCCCCGCCCCGATCGCCTCGTTTCAGCGTCGGTGGATCAGCGGGATCGTCTCGGCGTCGGTGGATCAGCGGACCAGCCGGACCATTTTTCCGGCAAACCTCTTGCCGTAAAATTTTTCCAGCATGAGGGAACAGGCGGCCACTTTTTCGATGCAGATGCCGGTTTCAATCTGCAACCGGTCCAGCAGATAAGCCGTGTCTTCGGTGGCGATGTTGCCGGCGGCCGCGGAAACGAAGGGGCAGCCGCCCATGCCGCCCAGGGCGGTGTCGAAGCGGGTGACGCCGCACGCTAAAGCCGCCGTCAGGTTGACCAGTCCGAGCCCGCGCGTGTCGTGCAGGTGGAGGATGAGGGGGATTTTTTTTGCGGCCGCCTGCACCGCCATGACCCCGCGACGGATCGAGAGCGGATCGGCCATGCCGGTGGTGTCGGACAGGGCCAGGGCCTCGGCCCCCTGGTCGATGAGGGTCCGCACCATGTCCACCACCCGCTCTTGCGGAATGACGCCCTCTTCCACGCACCCGAAAGCGCACTGGATGCCGGCCCGCACGCGCAAACCGTATTTTCGGGCCAACCGCACCATCTCGCTCCCCTCCCGCAGCGCTTCCTCCAGCGGCAGGCCGGTGTTGCGGCGGCTGTGGCGGTCACTGGCGGAAATCGAGATTTCCACCTGCCGCAACGCGGTGCGGCGGGCCCGTTCCAGGCCCTGGCGGTTCAAGACCAGCCCCGAGAATAGGACATCCTCCCGAAAGGGCAGCGCCTTGAGCAGCGATTCGGCATCCGCCATCTGGGGCACGCGCCGCGGATGCACAAAAGACGCTACCTGGATCTGTTTCAAACCGGCCGCCACCAGCCCGCCGATGACCTCGAGCTTCAGGGACGTCGGCACGACCCGGTCCTCGAACTGAAAACCGTCCCGCGGCCCGACCTCGATCAGGGTGACCTCATCGGGGTAACTGGGTCGGGCCGCGTCGCTCGCCATGGTGGTTGCGGACATGGGATCTCCTTTCGCCGCCGGGGTTGTTCACGGCTTTTTTCGAGTCTGAATGATACACAGTCATGGCCATGCAGGCCGCCACGATGCCTGAAGGCGGTTGTGTCAATTTGGTCAGTTTGGTCGGTTTGGTCGGTTAAAGGATTTTGTCGATTTTACATTAAGCGACCACGATACCACCATATGACGCGCCGGAGCCCGGACGAGCGGGTGCGCGGAGCGGCTGACTGTCTCGTACGGGCGAAAAATCTTTCGCCCCTGGGTCTAAGACCGGACCCTGAGGTATTTACCCCCTTGAAAGGGTCACCCTTCCGACAAAATCCGAACTTATAATTCAATGAAGTGCCCGGTTCGGTCATGGAGACCGTGCGTCGAGTTTCAATCGCGGCGCGACACCGCGCATCCGGGCAGAGGCGCCTACCTGATAATGCTGTTGAAGCGATCTTCGTTCTAAGACGGCCGCGACACTTTAGAAAGCCCTTGACGCCGGCGGGCTTTCTCCTCTAACAGGCGGGTGACTTTTCGAACGAGGGCCGAGGGGGAAAAATATTGCTCGTTTCACCACAGGGGGCCATGCCCAGAAATAGTCAAAATCACCACGACCGGCCGTTGACGGTCTGCCTGCTCAGCTACCGCAGCAATCCACACAGCGGGGGACAGGGCGTTTACATCAGAAACCTGAGCCGCGCCCTGGCGGACCTGGGTCACCGGGTCGAGGTCGTTTCCGGGCCGCCCGCGCTGCGCCTGGACGCCGGCATCCGGGTTCACCGCCTGCCCAGCCTGGATCTCTACGATCCGGCCGCCCCCTTCCGGACGCCCTCGCTCAAAGAACTGCGCCGGCCCCTGAACCTTCTGGAGTGGCTGGGCGTTTCGACCATGGGGTTTCCGGAACCGTTCTTGTTCGGCATCCGGGCCGGCCGGTTCCTGATGCCCCGCCTCCGGAACTACGATGTCATTCACGACAACCAGTGCCTTTCCTACGGCACCTGGGCTCTGGGGCAACGGGTACCGGTCGTGGCCACCATCCACCACCCGCTGAGCATGGACCGGCGCATCGCCGTCAACAGCACCCCGTCGTGCTGGCGCAAACTGAAACAGTGGCGCTGGTTCTCGTTTATCGGCATGCAAAAACGCGTGGCGCAAACCCTGGCGCACCTGATCACCGTGTCGCATTGCGCGCGCCGGGATATCAGTCGCGACTTCCGGATACCGACCGGCTGCCTGACGGTGATCCCCAACGGGGTCCGCAGCGAAGACTTCCATCCACTGCCGGCCGTGGTCCGTGAAAAAGGCCGCATCATCGTCACCAACAGCGCCGATATCCCGCTGAAGGGATTGCCGTTCCTGTTGCGGGCCGTTTCCGAACTGACGGCAACTCACGCGCCGCACCTGGTGATCGTCGGCCAGCTGAAACCCAATGGGCGGGTGGCGCGGCTGATCGCGGACCTCGACCTGAGCCGCCGGATCACCTTCACCGGCCGGATCGACCCGCCGGCCTTTGTCAGGGAATATGCGCGGGCCAGCGTGGCGGTGGTGCCCTCGGTTTATGAGGGTTTCGGTCTGCCGGCCGCCGAAGCCATGGCCTGCGGCGTGCCGGTGATCAGCACGACCGGCGGCGCGCTGCCCGAGGTCGTGGGCGAGGCCGGCATCCTGGTCCCGCCCGGCGACACCGCGGCCCTGGTCAAGGCCCTGGCCTTCGTTCTCGATCATCCCGCCGCCGCCGGGGCCCTGGGTGACGCCGGCCGGCGGCGGGTCAGCGAACTCTTCAACTGGGAAAAAACGGCCCGGATGACCGCGGCCGTTTACCGCGAGGCCATCGGTGATCACGGTCGACCTTAACCGGCTGGCGATTCGCCCCGGCGACCGAATCCTCGATTTGGGCTGCGGCAGCGGCCGTCACACCGCCGCTGCCTGCCGGCCGCCGCGGGTTTTTGCCGTCGGCGCCGATGTCAGCCTGTCGGAGCTGGGCGAAGCCAAAAGCCGGTTGCGGCTGCACGAGCGGCTGGGAGAATGCGGCGGCCGCTGGGGACTGTGTGCCGCCGACACCACCCGTCTGCCGTTCGCGCGTAAAACCTTCGACCTTGTAATCTGCTGCGAAGTCCTGGAACATATCCGCGACCATCGTCGGGCGGCTGCCGAAATCGCCCGGGTGCTGCGCCCGGGCGGCCAGCTGGTGGTCAGCGTGCCGCGCTGCTGGCCCGAACAAGTATGCTGGTCGCTGTCAAGGGCCTACCGCCTGGCGGAAGGCGGGCACGTGCGGATCTATTCCCGGGCCGCGCTGGCCGCCCTTCTGGAGGCCGCCGGCCTGCGGCTGCGGGCGGCGCACTGGGCCCACAGTCTGCACACGCCCTACTGGTGGCTGAAGTGCCTGGTGGGCCCGCAGCGCAACGATCACCCGCTGGTCGATTTGTATCAGCGGTTTTTGACCTGGGATATCATGCGGCAACCGCGGATCACCGGCTTCTGCGACCGGCTGCTCAATCCGCTGCTCGGCAAAAGCCTGGTTCTTTACTTCCGGAAAAATTAGTGTTGTGTCATCTTTGACGTGTCGCGTCGGCCTTGAACGGCGCCTGTGCAGGCACGGAATAGATTCAGGGTTCAGAGTCCGCTATGCGCCTCAAAACCCCCAGGCTGCCGGTCGTGGGCAGCTCGTCGAAGCGCCCGTCTTCGATCGCTCGCCGATAAGCGGCAAACGGCGCCTGGCCGCCGTGGGCCGGGTCCGGGTAGACATCGTGAAACACCAGATAGCCGCCGGCCATCACGTGACCGGACCAACCCAGGTAATCGTTTCGAACGGTCTCGTCGGCGTGGCCGCCGTCGATGAAAACCAGGCTGAGCGGCGTGGCCCAGGCCCGGGCGGCGACCATCGAGGGGCACACCAGCGGCACGACGCTGGCCTCGAGTCCGGCCCGTGCAATGGTTCTTCGAAAAGCCGGCAGAGTGTCGAGGCTTTGGCTGCGCGGGTCCCACAGGTCGGGATCGAAGTATTCTTCACCGGGCTGCTGCTCCTCCGAGCCGCGATGATGATCCACGCAAAAAAGCATGCCACCGCTGTGCCGGCAGCCCGCTGCGAGATAAAGGGTCGATTTGCCGCAGTAGCTGCCGATCTCCAGGCACGGCCCTTGACCGCCGGCCTCGAGCGCCAGCTGGTAGAGCCGGCGGCCTTCCGCTTCGTCCAGAAATCCTTTGACCTCTCGCAGAATGGCCGAGTCGGGCAGCATGCGGTCCCTTCTTGATTGACGATTGAGTTTCTTGTTGGGGTTCGCTGCACTCACCCCAACCTACCCGCTCATCCGGGCGCCAGCGCATCATCATATGAAGCGTGGCAGCCTTGATGTAAAACAGATGAAATCCTTTTACTGACCAAACTAACTGACCTAACTGACTCAACTGACCCAACTGACTCAACCGACCAAACCGGCCGCTCCTCACGGCAGGTTGTCGTAGCTTCCCACCAGCACGTCGCGGGGCTTGGCGCCGTCCGAGGGTCCCACGACCCCTTCGCTTTCCATCATCTCGATGATCCGTGCCGCGCGGTTGTAGCCGATGCGCAGATGGCGCTGAACCATCGAGATGGAGGCCTGGCGCGTGCGCGTGACCAGGGCCACGGCCTCGTCGTACTTCTCGTCGGCCTCCGTGTCGTGGGCATCGGTGGTTTCGGGATTGACCGCTTCGGTGACCTCTTCGTCATACTCCGGCTTTTTCTGGTTTTTCAGATAATCGGTGATGCGGGCCATTTCGGTTTCGGATATGTAAGCGCCGTGGATGCGCTGGAGCTTGGCGGTGCCGGGCGGCATGAAGAGCATGTCGCCGTTGCCCAGCAGGCTCTCGGCCCCGTTGCTGTCGATGATGGTGCGCGAATCGGTCTTGGAGGAGACCTGAAACGAGAGCCGGGTCGGGAAGTTGGCCTTTATGATGCCGGTCAACACATCCACCGACGGCCGCTGGGTCGCCAGTATCAAGTGGATGCCGGCGGCGCGGGCCATCTGGGCCAGGCGGGTCAGGGCCACCTCGACATCGCGCGAGGCGACCATCATCAGGTCGGCCAGCTCGTCGATGATGATCACGATAAACGGCAGGCTCTCGGGCCCGTCGCCGTTCTCGGCAGCCTCTTTTTCCGGTTCTATTTTCCGGTTGTACTGCACGATGTTGCGGGCCTTTTTCTCCGACAGCAATTCGTAGCGCCGCTCCATTTCGCGCACGGCCCAGAAAAGCGCGTTGGTGGCCTTTTTGACGTCGGTGACCACGGGTGTGATCAGATGCGGTATTCCGTCGTAGCTGGACAGCTCGATTCGTTTCGGATCGACCATGATCAGCTTGACCTCATCCGGCCCGGCTTTGTAGAGCAGGCTGCAGATCATGGTGTTCAGGGCCACGGATTTGCCGGCCCCGGTGGCACCGGCGATCAACAGGTGGGGCATGCGCTCGAGTTCGGCCACGAAGGGATTGCCGACGATGTCCTTGCCGAGGCAGAGGGTGAGCTTGGATTTTGATTTTTCAAACGCCGCGGACACCACGATCTCCTTGAACCGCACCATTTCACGCACGGTGTTGGGGACTTCGATCCCGATCACGGCCTTGCCGGGAATCGGGGCCACGATACGGATACTGGCCGCCCGCAGCGCCAGGGCCAGGTCATCGGAGAGATTGACGATCTTGTTGATCTTGACCCCCGCCGCCGGCTCGTACTCGAAGGTGGTGATCACCGGCCCGGGGGATACCGCGACCACCCGGCCCCTGACCCCGAAGTCTTCGAGCTTCTTCTCCAGCAGCTTCGAGAGCATGAGCAGGTTTTCGTCATCGGCCGAGACCGATTTTGTTTCGGGCTCCTCCAGAAAGGCGGCCGACGGGAGTTGAAAACCGGCCCGCGGCCGCATGAATTCGAACACATCCTGTTTGGGTTTCGGCACGATTTTAACCGGCGCCCGGGGTTCGCTGATGATCTTTATCGGCGCTTCTTTTACTTCTGGCTGCTGCCGCACGGCCTTTTGTCGCTTTTTAGCCTTCTGCCGTCTTTCCTTGTTCTTCAGGCGAAGGGTCTTGATGGTATCGATTGCCGCCAGTATCGCCTCCCGGCCGCGCTTTAGAAAACCCAGCACGGAAAACCCGGTCGATAGAATAAACCCGATCAGCCAGATGAGCCCCAGAATAATAACGGCGCCGGTCCGGTTGGAATACCGGACGAGAAACGATTTCAGGGGAATCCCGGCCAGCCCGCCGGCTGAAAAGCTGTTGCCGAACAGCTCGTAGCTGTGCTGCCGCAACGCGAGCAGCGCGCCGGTCGTCAAGACCAGCAGCAACCCGCCGATGAGCGTGCCGATAACCGCCGCGCGCGAATGGCCGCCGAGAATATGGACGCTGGTGAGCAGCAGCAGAAGCGGAAACCAGAAGGCACCGAGCCCGAAAACCCCAATCAGAAATGCCGAGAGATGCGCGCCGAAGACGCCGAAGAGGTTGTGGATTTTCTTGAGGCCGCCGGCATTGAACACCGACGGGTCCTGGGGACTGAAGGACAGCAGGCTCACGAGCGTAAAGACGAGCAGGAAGAACAGGAGAATGCCGATGATTTCTTTGCGCATGGATAGTTCCGTTGAGCCGGTTGTGCCCGTTGGCCCGTTGTGCCCGTTTAGATCGTTGAAATCGTTGGAGATCAATTCTAATTGATTAACCCACCAACCGGCTCAACGGGCTCAACGGTTTCAAATCACCATGATAAATGGCAGGATGACCGGCCGGCGGCCGATAGTAAAGTAGAAGTACTGCCGCAGGGCCGACTGCAGCCGTGACCGGATGACATTGATGCGCTCGGGGACGTCCGGCCCCACATCCTCGACAATTTCCAGGATCACGCACTGCGCATCCGCCACGAGGTGCCCGGTTTCGGTTTCGAAAACAAACCCGCGCGAAACGATCTCGGGGCCATAGACGACGATGCCCGTTTCTTCGTCGAACGCCAGGTTCACCACCACCAGGCCTTCCTCCGAAAGCAGCCGCCTTTCCTTCAAGACGCTGCGTCCGACATCTCCGACGCCCTTGCCGTCGATCAGGACCCTGCCGGTCATGACGGCGTCTTTCAGCCGGCCGCCGGCGGCATCGAATTCGATGATCTGGCCGTTTTCGGCCAGCAGCACCTTTTCAGGCGCGATCCCCATCTGCTGCGCCAGGCGCGAGTGCAGAAACAGGTGACGGTATTCACCGTGAATCGGGATAAAGTATTTCGGTCGCGTCAGATTGATCATCAGCTTGAGTTCTTCTTGAAAAGCGTGCCCGGACACGTGGATCTCGGAAATTTTTTCGTAAATGACATCGGCACCTTTCCGGTAGAGCTTGTTGATGATGTGACCGATCGCCTTTTCATTGCCGGGTATGAACTTGGAAGAAAGAATGACGGTATCTTCTTTTTTGATTTTGATTTGCTTGTGGGTGCCGGCGGCCATGCGCGCCAGGGCGGACATGGGCTCGCCCTGGCTGCCGGTGGTGACGATCATCAGCTCGTCGTCGGGATAGCGCCCGATGTCCTCGGTGTCGACTTCCACCCCCGCCGGCAGCCGGATATAGCCCAGATTACGGGCGATGTTGACGGCCACCTCGATACTGCGGCCGTTGAACACGATTTTTTTGCCCCGGGCGACCGCGATGTCGACAATCTGCTGGATCCGGAGAATGTTGGAGGCAAACAGCGCAATGATGTTGCGCCCGCGGCTCTCATCGACGATACGGGCCAATTTTTTGCTGATGGCGCGCGCCGAAATGGTATAGCCTTCTTTTTCAATATTGGTCGAATCGGACAAGAGGGCCAGAACCCCTTTTTCACCGCAGTGAGCGAAGCGGCCGACATCGGTCGCCAGGCGGTTGGCAAGATTGTGGCTGATTTTGAAATCCCCGGTGTGCACGATCAAGCCGAAGGGCGTCTGGATGGCGATCCCGACCCCGTCCACCACGCTGTGACCAACCTGGATGAATTCGAGCACGAAAGGCCCCAGCTTCAGATGCTCGCCCGGATGAATTTCGTGCAGGCCGCTGGGCGGGTGAATATCGGCCTCATCGAGTTTGTGTTTGACGACTCCCAGGGTAAAGGGCGTGCCGAAAACCGGCGCGTCGACTTCTTTCAACAAAAACGGCAGGGCCCCGATGTGGTCCTCGTGGGCGTGGGTCAGGACAATTCCGGATATCAGCGAGCGGTTTCTTTTGACGTAGTCCATGTCCGGAATGACAAAATCGACCCCGAGCATGTAATCCTCCGGAAACATCAGGCCCGCATCGACGATGAACAGGGTCGTACCGTACTCGAAAACCATCATGTTGAGACCGATTTCGCCGAGCCCGCCCAGGGGTATGATCTTTAGCTGCACGCGGGGTCCCCTTTTATGCGGGCGAAATGCCGGCTGAGAATGGTGTGGATATTTTGCATCAATTCGTCCTTGGTGTTCCGGCTGTAGCTGCCGGTCGCAACCGGCGGCCGGATGTCGAGGGTCACCCGACAGGGTTTTATGGTGCGCCGGTTTTTGGGCATGATCGACCAGGTTCCGTGAATGACAACCGGCACGATCGGCACGCCCGCGTCTACCGCCAGCACGAACGGGCCTTTCTTGAAAGACATTATGGTCGCGTCCGGGCTGCGGGTGCCTTCCGGAAAAATCAGGACCGATGTGCCGTTTTTGATGGTGGCGGCGGCCTGTGCCAGGCTTTGAAACGCGGACTCACGATTGAACCGGTCGATGCTGATATACCCGCAACCGCGCATCGCCCGCCCGAAAACCGGAATCCTGAAAAGCTCGGCCTTGGCCAACCAGCGGAATTGTAACGGAAGGTGCGCCAGCAGCACGGGAATATCGAAGTTGCTCTGATGGTTCGCCATGAAAATGTAGGAAAGACGGGGATCGACGCCAGCGCCGCCGCTTACCGTCACGTCTATCCCGCTGACAAACAGGATCGACCGCGCCCAGAGCCGGGCGATGCGATGGGCGAGGTTGCCGGTCCGGCTGAAAAGGGCCACGACGACCACCAGCGGCGCGATAATGACCGTCGCCACGATGGTTCCGATGTAGATAAGGATCGTTCTGAACATGATGTGCCGCTTGACGGGGCCTTCGACCGCCGGTTTCAGACGGTGATGTTGAGACCATCGAGGATGTCGTCGATGAGCGCGATGATCCAGTTGCGCTGCGCATGGGTCGCATAGGCAATGCAAGCGCAGCGCACGCGCTGGCGGGTGCGAACCAGCAGTTCACAGGCCAGCGACTGATCCTGCAGCTCAACGGCGAAGTAAAACGGACGGCAGTCGTCGTGGGATCGCTGCGTGGCCGAGAGGTGCTCCGGTTCGAGCGGAATCCAATAGACCCCGCCCAGCTCCGGTGGACCGAAACGCTCTGCCAGCCCGGCCTTGAGCTTATCGTAATCGGTCGGCCGCAGTTCATCGATGACGTATTGTTTCATAACTGTAAGATTTAGCACAGAAAACGGATGTAAGCAAGGTGATTGTCGCGCTGGCGGCCGCCGGCGGCGATTGACGGTGACGAACGAGTCGGTTAAAATTCAGACTTGCCCTTCCCTCACGGCACAAGGAGAAACCGACGATGGTTTTGAGCGCGTACAGCCGCCGGGCGGCACTGGCCGCCGTTTTGACGGCGATGATCATCACGGCGCCGCGGGTCGGCGCGCAACCGGAATTCTTTCCGGTCGGTGCGATGACAGCGGCCGCTGTCACTCCGGCAAGGGTGGCCGGCGACGGCCTCGCGATGACCGAAACAGACGAGGAAGGTACGGCACGGCTGGCCGCCGCCGCGGTCGTGTCACCCGCTCATTTTGCCGCTGCCACCGGCACAACCGGCGGCAACGATGTCGTAGCGGTCCCTGAAAACCGATGGCAGTGGTCGCTGCACAGCGGATACCGGCTGGACGATATCGAGTGGAGTTTTTCCCTGCCGGGCATAAACCCCCGTTCGGAACTGACCTGGCATGACGTCAAAAGCCTGCAATTCGAATTCGGTTTGCAACGACGTTTCTGCCGCAACTTTCGGTTGCTGGGCGATGTGGCTTACGCCGCCATTTTTGATGGCCGCAACCAGGATTCCGATTTCGACGGCGACAATCGCACCCTGGAGTTCTCCCGGTCGAACAACACCACCGATTCCGGCGACCTGTGGAGCCTCTCGGTTGGCGTGGCGTATGATATCGCTCTGTTCGGCGACCGGTTGTTCCTCTCGCCCCTGGTGGGGTATGGCTACGACGATCAAACCCTTAAGGTCTCCAACGGCGTTCAAACGGTACCGCCGCTGGGCCCGTTCGAGGGCCTGGACAGCAGCTACGATGCAAGCTGGTACGGACCCTGGGTCGGCATGGATATCCGGTTCAATAGCTATGGCAGAAGGGCCCCCGCGCCCGGTTTCGAGGCCCTTTTCGGCTTCGAGTTCCACCTGGCGGATTTCGACGCCCGCGCCGACTGGAACCTCAGGCCGGATCTATCGCACCCGCAGAGTTTCGAGCAGGACGCCGAGGCCACCGGCTGGGTCCTGACCGGGGCCTTTACCTATCTGTTCAATTCCCGCTGGGGGATCAACCTGATCGGCCGGTACCAGCACTGGGAAACCGACCCCGGCACCCATCGATTCTTTTTCAGCGACCAGACGTCCTATGCCGCCCGCCTGAACCCGGTCACCTGGGAGTCGTTGGCCCTGAGCCTGGGCGTGATCTGCCGGTTTTAATCCGTATCGAAGGGCCGCAGGTTGCCGGCGTCATCGAATCTCATCGGCTCCCAGGCGGACTCCTGCTTCAAGCGCGGATTGGCGCGGGCCTCATTGGCCAGGGCCGCGGAAATCTGCAGCACCTGGAGGTGCTTGGTGTCGAGGATGCGCACAAGCCTGGCGTCCGCCGGCGTGGCGAGCCCCGCGGTCGCCGCGCAGATGTCGATCGCTTCGCGGTCATTTTCGACCGTGAGGGGAATGGCAGCCTTTTCCGGGGAGATGGCCGTTACGGAATTCTTATAGGTTTTTTTCATGTCCAGGCCCTCGACGAACCGCCGGGTGGTCACATCGGCCAAACCGATCCCATTGCCATTGCCGTCCGAGCCGGCCGTCAGGTCACGGACGAAGATGCGTTTGACGTGCGGGGCCGTCGAAAAATCGCCGACGAGGTCCCGATGCCGCCCGGTCACATTCGAATCCATCCCGATGCCGCTGATGTCTTTGCCGAAACGGTCCACGACGAGAATATCGATATCATCGAAGGGGATGCGGCCCATCATTTCCGCCGCTGTTTTCAGCAACCCCTTTTCCCCGGCGATCATTTCCGCCGGCGGCAGGGCCGCAACCCGCGACAGGTCGCCGTAGCCGTCCTCGAGCAGGGCCAGGCCGAAAAGAACCGGGCAGCGTCCAAGAACCCGGCGGGCGGCCTCCTCGATAATGCCGAAACCGTGGCGGATCGCTTGCCGGTGAAACTCGGTCGCCCCATCTACCTTTCCCAGGCCGATGGTCAGCATTTTACACAAGCCGCTCTCGATATCCGCCCGAAATTTGGTGTGCGGTTTCACGCGGTTGATCACCACGATGTGATCGGCGGCCAGCGCCGGCTGCGAGAAAAAAACCCGCGTGCCGTTGGCTAGGGAATCGACACACTCAACCGTCATGTCGGCCGCGACCGCGACACCCATGGTCGCCTGGCTGATCCCCAGCTTCTCAAGCACGGCGCGCTGGCCGTCGGCGGTCGCCCCGCCGTGGCTGCCCATGGCCGGCACGATGAACGGATCGAGCCGCTTTTCACGCAAAAATTCAATGCAACTGCCGACCACGGCGTCGATGGCGCTGATGCCGCGGCTGCCGACCGCAACGGCCACGGTCTCGCCCGGCTTTGTCGCGTCCGCCACGGCCAGGGGGGCGAGAGCGGCCCGCACGGCTTGCGCGACATCGGCCAGGGCTTCCCGATGCAGCTCCTGGCGCATTCGGCTGACCTCGGGCAATACTGACGATTTTGGCTGTGTCATGATGGTTCGGCCGCAAGATGCGGTGTCAAGGGGTGAAAACGTGTCGCGGGGGTGCGGCGTGGGTGGCAGGGTCCGCCTGCCCGGCAAAAGCACAGGCGGCTGCCGGGCAGGTCGATTTTAGCGGCGCCCCGGGCATCCTGTAACCGGAACCGGCGGCGCATTATGAAACTTCTAGGTCTCTTCGACCGTGATGGCGTTGGCTTCGCACACTTCGACACAGCTCTCGCACCCCAGGCATTCTTCAGCATTGACCGGAACGGATTTGCCGTCCTGCATCTCAAATACCTCGACCGGGCAAACGTCTACGCATTCTTCACATCCTTCACATTTTTCTTCATCGACGGTGGGGGTAAAAGCCATAACAGATGTCTCCTTATCTTGGGATTTTGAAAAAAGGTGACCGAATCACCGATGGTTTCCAAACACGAAAAAACGTCATTATACCAATTGAAATGCCGCGTCAAGGCTTGATGCGCTTTTTGCGGCAACAAAGAGTAAAAAAATCGTGTTAAAATAAAACTTATTAAATCAAGGTAGTTGACTGCATCCCCGAGTGGGGCAATATTTTTTTTAACGCTGATGATTTCGCCTGTTCCAGGCTGGATGGGCTAAGCTTCACCGGGTGACTCACAGCCAACGGGCTAAACCGGTTTAACGGGCAAACCGGCAAACGGTTCCGTTGTGTCCGGACACATGGCGTTGGCTTTCAACTGACAAAGTTCCCGCGTCAATTTGCGTCCAGGCGCTCGACCACGGCCACGACGGTATTTATCAGCTTCGTATCCACCTCCCCCTCGCGGCCCGGCTCATCGGAAGCAGAAAGTTCCCGCAGAAAGGCGCCCGGCGATTGTTCCGCAAGAAGGTAAACGCCGATCGTCGCCCGGCCCGCCGGGTTTTCGATCAACGGAACCGGCGGCCATCTCAAGTGCGCGGCCGCATCGGCAGCCTGTTCGGCCTCCGGCAGCCCCGCCAGGCATTGCAGCAGTTCCTGCCGCCATTTTTCAAGGACCGCGGACTCTCCGCCGCGCACCGGCACGCCGGCCGCCGCGAATATCTTCACGGCCATCGGCTGCCGTTCGCTGACATAGTCTAAAACCGATGCGCTGGCGGTAACGAAAATGCCCGATGCGTCCGGGCCTCTTTGCCCGGCATCGGTCGCCGCCAGCAGTGCCCACGCCCCGACCCGCTCCGCGATCATGTAGTCCGGCCCATCGGCACCGCCGGACGATTGAGCGGCGGTACGCGGAAAGGAGTCCGCCGCCTCACCCCTCAGATGGGTAAAAAGAGACTGCTCCGCTGCGGCACTCCGCTGCAGGTCAATCTCCAGGGAGTCATTTTGCACATCCATTTCCTGGGCGATGCGGAGCAACAGCCGCGCGTTCAGCAGCCGCATCGCGGCTGTCACTGCCCCGGACGGGCCGCTGCCCTTTATGTCCGCCAGAATATGGGCGCCGGAGGTGTCGTCGAAAAATGGCACGGAATGCCGACGGGTCCTCATATAGGCGGGATCGATGCCGCGCTTGTCCCGGTGCACAGCGGCCCAATGGCGAAAATCCGTCAACAGGGACGCCAGTTTTTCTTCATCGGCCGTAATCGGCACCCGCAGTTCGATCCGGCCTGTTTTCTCGATCTCGTGCAACACCGGTAAAATGTCCCCGCCACCGGGTTGGTAGATCGCCACTTTGCTGAAGCACGAAAAAATGGCTTCCCGGGCCGGGTGCGTCAAAAATGTGTGTGGAAAATAAATCGGTATCATGGCGCTTTAGTCTCACAACGGCGAAGGGGTTACCTGCCCGACAACGCCGCAGATGCGGTGCCGTGTCGCAAGCCAACCCTTACTAAAAAAGTGGGCCCGACTGCAGCAGCAGCCGGGCCCATTTCCATTCTGATGCGATCTGACAAAAAAATCGAGCTTATTTTGCGAAAAGTGCCGCGATCGACGCCGCCTGGGGATGGGCGAAGATGAGAATCAACGCCACGACCAGTGCGTAGATACACAATGATTCGATCAGTGCCAGGCCGATCAGCATGGTCACCGTGACTTTACCGGACGATTCGGGATTGCGGGCGACACCCTCGACCGCGGCGCGCAGGCCCATGCCCTGCCCAAGACCGCAACCGAAAGCGGCGATGGCAATCCCAAACCCAGCTGCCGTAACACAGGCGATGAAAAATTCAAGTGCTTTTGCTTCCATACGCTACTCTACCTCCTTGTTGAATTGTGTTGTGTGGCTTCTTCCAATTTATCCCAACCGACGGTCGCAAAGACCGCTTATCCGTTGAATCAGTGGGCGTGTTCCATCGCACCGGCAAAATACATGACCGAGAGCAGGAAGAAAACAAAGGCCTGCACGAAAGAAACGAAGATCCCCATCGCCATGATCGGCAGGGGTGCAAAGAAGGCCCCGGCCAGCATGAACAAAATTCCCAGAACCAGTTCGTGTCCCATGATGTTGCCGAAAAGACGGAAGGAGAGCGACATGATGCGCGCCAGGTGGCCGATGATCTCGATAATCAGAATCAGCGGACTCATCCACCAGACCGGTCCGAGGAAATGCTTGACGTACTTGGCGCCGTGGTATTTGACGCCGATGAAGTGCGTGAAGAGGAAAACCGGCAGGGCGCAGGAGAGGGTCGTGTTGATGCTGGCGGTCGGCGGAAAGAACCCCGGCAGCAGGCCGCACAGGTTGCACACCGCGATGTAGATGAACAGCGTGGCAACAATCGGAAAAAACCAGCGACCTTCCTCGCCGGTGATGTCGACCATGAACTCTTCCATCCCGGAAATCACGATTTCAAAGAAATTCTGGCCCTTGGTCGGAATCATGCTGATGCCCTTGGCGGCAATCGCCCCGCTGACGATCAGAAAAATCATGACAAACCAGGTGTAGATGACGTGGGGGTAAGCATGCGCAAAATGCGCCGCACCGGGACCGAACCACTCGAACACCTTGACAAGAAACAGATAGGGATGCTCCATCCTTAGACCGCCTCCTTGAAAATGAGATTTTTTGCCTCGCGCAGGGTCGCCAGGATGATGCTGGCGACCACCACCGAAAGGCCGAGAACCAGACCGACCGGATTCACGAAATGCCCGGCGATGAGCACGAAAATAATGAAGCCGCTGGCGATAAAGCGGATATAGTACTTGGCCAGAATGGCGTTGGGGGATGCCAGGTGGTCAGGGGCGAGGGCTTTTCTGAGGGTTTTCGCCAGAAGATGAAAATTCAGGGTGACCAGCAGCCCCCCGCAAAATATTCCCCTGGCAAATGCGGGCGCAGCGAAAAGAAGCCCGGCCAGGCTTGCGGCTGCAAACAGAATCCAGTTGGCGCGGGTGACAAAGGATAAGATTCGCTGCTGTATGTCCATCCGCAAATTCTTTCTCTTCCGAGCCGAAGCGTCCGGGGGCGCTCAATAACCAGATGGCCGTCGGGGCCGTCGATTGATCGGGCCTGATTCCGCCCGGCAGCCGGTCCTAAAATCCCGGAACCTTCATAGACGCCGGCTTTTTTTGATGGCCAGCCCGATGTTGCGATAGGCGGCGGCAATACCGAATCCCAAGCCGATCAAGGTCAGCCAGGGCGTGGTCTGAAACACCGACCTGTCCAGGTAAACCCCGATCGCCAGACCGATCACGACCGACAGCGACACCGAAAAACCCAGGCTGGCGAAAAAGGCCAAGTCACGAAACTGCCGTCTGGATTCCCGTTTCATGTCAGTTTGTCAACCCGCACGGCCCCCTTAAAACGTTAGAGCACCTAACATAGGATCAGGGGCAAGTCAATGTAAAATTCAGAATTTTTTCATAATCCGTTATGATTATTAACCATTTGAATTCTAAGATACTTTTGTACGTCAAGCGCCGGACAACGCCGCCGATGCGGTGCGCTGTTGTAAGCGTTCACAGGGTGCCGCAGATGCAAGGCGTCGGGCGCGCTGGCGTACTTTTGTACGTCAAGCGCCGGACAACGCCGCCGATGCGGTGCGCTGTTGTAAGCGTTCACAGGGTGCCGCAGATGCAAGGCGTCGGGCGCGCTGGCGTACTTTTGTACGTCAAGCGCCGGACAACGCCGCCGATGCGGTGCGCTGTTGTAAGCGTTCACAGGGTGCCGCAGATGCAAGGCGTCGGGCGCGCTGGCGTACTTTTGTACGTCAAGCGCCGGACAACGCCGCCGATGCGGTGCGCTGTTGTAAGCGTTCACAGGGTGCCGCAGATGCAAGGCGTCGGGCGCGCTGGCGTACTTTTGTACGTCAAGCGCCGGACAACGCCGCCGATGCGGTGCGCTGTTGTAAGCGTTCACAGGGTGCCGCAGATGCAAGGCGTCGGGCGCGCTGGCGTACTTTTGTACGTCAAGCGCCGGACAACGCCGCAGATGCGGTGCCCTGTGAACGCTTACGGGAAGCGTATGCTGGCGGCGTCAAACACCGGTCCGTCCAGGCAGACATGATAGTAGCGGTCCGGAGCGTCCCGGGACGCCACGGCGCATCCCAGACACGCGCCGATACCGCAGGCCATCGCGGTCTCGACCGACACCTGGCAGCGCACGCCGCGGGCGGCCGTAATGCCGATGACACAGTCGATCATCGGCAGCGGGCCGCAGGCAAAGACCACATCGGGGCGGCGGGCGGCCAGGGCGATATCGACGGGGTGGGTCACCAGGCACCGGTCACCGGCACTGCCGTCGTCGGTCGTGGTGTGAACCGGCAGGCCCAGTGCGGCGAAATCCTGTATGCACAGGAGTTCCGAGTGGGTGCGCCCACCGAGAAAAACTTCGCACTGGGCGGGTATCAGGCCGTTTGCGACCAGTTGCCGTGCCAGAAAAACCGTCGGTGCCACACCCATCCCGCCCGCAACGATAAAGACGCGGCGAGCGGCCGGCGGCAGGATGAACGAACTGCCGAGGGGGCCCACCAAGTCCAGGGTCTCGCCCGTCCGGCGAGCGGCTAAAAGGGCCGTGCCCTTGCCGACCACCTTGTAGAGCAGCTCGATGCCCTCGATCCGGTCGGCCGCGGCGATCAGCTTGTGGATCGAAAACGGCCGCCGCAGCAATGGCTCGATGCCATCGGATACCCGCAGCATGACGAATTGGCCCGGTTTGGCGTGCGCGAAGCCGTGGCGGCAGGTCAGACCGATGGTGAACACCCCCGGGGCGACCATGCGGTTCCAGGCGATCTGGGCTTTATGCTGAAACATGACGGGTCCTCATCGCAGGCCGATCACGGCCGCAAAGCGGCCGGTAACCCCTTGCCCGCGGTAGGAAAAGAATCGGTCACCGTGACAGCGGGTGCAGAGCCGGCTGGAAAAAATGTTGGCGCCCGGCACGCCGGCCGCACGCAGTTGGTCGTGACTGACGGCCCAGAAATCGAAGTGATGGTCGGCATCTTTGTAGGACCAGAAGGATCGCGGAATTTCCTGCCGGTAATTCACGAATTCCGCGCAGCAGGGACCCAGCGAGGGAGCGATGCCGGCCACCAGATCGCCGCAATCGCTCCCGAAGGCGGTCGTCATCTCCTGCAGGGTGCGTCCGATGACGTTACCGATGCTGCCCCGCCAGCCGCTGTGGATATTGGCCACCACCCGTCGCACCGGGTCATACACCATGACCGCCTGGCAGTCGGCCGCCTGGATCGCCAGATATCGCCCCCGGACATCGGACACCAGGGCATCGACGGCCGGCGGGCCGGCGGGCGGCGCACCGGAGACAACCGCCGCGTCGGTGCCGTGAACCTGCCGCGCAAACACGATCTCCGATGCCTCCAGGCTGTGCTGGATCGCCTCCCGGTTGTGCCTGACCCTTTCGGGCGCATCACCGACGCTGAAACTCGTATTGAGAAAGTGATACGGCGGTGCGCTGCACCCGCCGCGGCGGGTGAACACCGCGTGCCGAATTTCGGAAAAATCCTTCAGGTTCGGAAAATGCAGGCAGGCCAAATTCTTGCAGCGGGTGTCAATCACGGCGTGGTCCCTGCCGGTCAATTTGTTTCGAAAAAGAGGAATCTTCCCAGATTTTGCTCATACGGCCCGGGTCAGGGTCAGAACATCGACCCGCGCGGCACCTGCCCTGAGCAGGGTCTTGGCGCACTCGTCGACCGTGGCGCCGGTGGTGTAGACGTCATCGACGAGCAAAATCCGCCGTTCGGCGATGACCTGCCGGCGTTCGACCCGAAAGGCTTTTTTGATGTTGCGCATCCGGTCCCGGCGGCCCAGGCCGGTTTGGGGGGGTGTCGGCCGGATGCGTACGACAGCATCCTTGACAATGATCCCGGCCGCCGGCCCACCCATCAGAAAAGAATCGGAGGCGACCCACTCCTTGATCAGCAAAAAGGCCTGATTGAAGCCCCGGTGCCGGAAACGCCCGCCGTGAAGCGGCACCGGCAATACCAGATCTATGTCCGCTGCGGGCCAGAAGCGCCGGTGGGCCGTGGCCAACAGCCGCCCGAGCGGCTGTGACAGCTGGACCTTGGCGCGGTATTTGAAGGCCTGCACCAGCGCCATCATCAGCGGCGTGTAGACGGCCGCCGCCCGCGCCCGGCAAAAATGCCGCGGTGCCGTCAGGCAGTCGCCGCAGAGATGATCGTCCCCCGCGCGGCTCGTGAACGGCACCCCGCAGCTCGTGCACAGGGGGGATTCGACCGGTACGAAACCCTTCAGGCAGTTGTCACAGACAACGGAAGACAGGCTATGGGCCGCAGCGGAAAAGGCCCCGTCCTCCGCGTCAAGGCACACCGCTTTTGGTCCCTTGGGTTCCGGCCGGATAAAGGAGCGGCACGATGCGCAGCGGGCCGGCAGGAAAGCATCGACAAGCGAACGCCACAGTCGCGGTAAGACATCCGGTGCGGGCCGGCGGTCGAGGGCGGCGCGAACGCCGGGGTCCGGGGCTCTATCCCCCGGGCGCATCAGCGCCGGTATCCGCCCCATCAGTGCTTAACGCGCCGGACGATTTCAGCGGCGAATTCAGAGCACTTGACCTCGCGGGCGCCGTCGATCTGGCGGGCCAGGTCATAGGTCACCACGCCGTCCTTGACGGTGGCCTGCAGGGCGGTGCGGATGCCATCGGCCGCCTCCTGCCAACCGATATAGTCGAGCAGCATCGCCCCCGAAAGAATCAGCGAACTCGGATTTACTTTGTCCAGGCCGGCATACTTGGGCGCCGTGCCGTGAGTGGCCTCGAAAACGGCGCATTCGTCGCCAATGTTGGCACCGGGCGCCATACCCAGGCCGCCGACCTGGGCAGCGAGGGCATCGGAGATGTAATCCCCGTTGAGGTTGGGGGTGGCGATCACGCTGAACTCATCCGGGCGCAGCAGCACCTGCTGAAACAGCATGTCTGCGATCCGATCTTTGATCACGACCTTGTTCCCCGGCCGCTGTCCGTCGTGCTTTTCGTAAAGTTCGGCCTCGGTGATGGTGTCCTCGGCGAATTTTTCTTTCGCCACCTGATAGCCCCATTTGCTGAAAGCGCCTTCGGTGAATTTCATGATGTTGCCCTTGTGCATCAGGGTGACGCTGGGCAACCGGTGTTCGACGGCATAGGCGATGGCGCGGGCGACCAGGCGCTTGGTGTTTTTCTCGCTGATCGGTTTGATCCCGATCCCGGGCCGGTCCGGCAGTCGCACCCCCATTTTTTCTTCCAGGAAGCCTTTGACCGCCTCGGCCTCGCGACTGCCCGATTCCCATTCGATGCCCACGTAAAGGTCTTCGGTGTTCTCGCGGAAGACCACCATGTCGATTTTTTCGGGATTCTTCACGGGGCTCGGCACCGGATCGATATACTTCACCGGCCGCACGCAGGCATAGAGATCGAGCTGCTTGCGGATGGCCACGTTCAGGCTGCGGATACCCTTGCCCACCGGCGTCGTCAGCGGGCCCTTGATGGCCGCCACGTGGCGTTTGATGGACACCAGCGTTTCATCGGGCAGCCAGTCGCCGGTCTGCTGCTGCGCTTTTTCTCCGGCCAGGACCTCCAGCCAGGCGATTTCGCGCCGGCCGTCGTAAGTCTTGGTGACGGCGGCATCGAGAACCATGCGGGCGGCATGCCAGATGTCCGGGCCGATGCCGTCGCCCTCGATGAAGGGGATAACCGGATAGTCCGGCACCGTCAAGGTTCCGGTGTTCGATAGGGTGATGCGTGATGGCTGGTTCATCGACCTGACCCTTTCTGATGCAGTGCGGCGCCGTCGGCCGGCAGTTTCCCGTAACCGCCGCCCTGGCGCAACACCTCGTACATCGCCACCGCCCCCGCCACCGATGCGTTCAGCGAGGCCACCGGCCCCTGCTGGGGAATGGACAGCAGGCGATCGCAGCGTTGTTTCACCAAGGGGCGAATGCCTTTTTCCTCTCCACCGATAACCACTGCCACAGATCCTGTCAAATCGGCCTGAAAAACCGACAGATCCGCACCACGGTCCATTCCATAAACCCACCACCGGTGCTCTTGCAATCGTCGGATGGTCACCGCCAGATTGGTGACCTGGACCAGACGCACGTGCTCCATCGCGCCGGCCGAGGCCTTGGATACCGTCGGGCTCGGACCGGCGGCGCGGTCGCGGGCAATGACGATACCCACCGCCCCCACGCCGAGCGCCGTCCGGATGATCGCCCCCAGGTTCTGGGGATCCACGATGGTGTCCAGCAATACCAGGATCCGGCTTAAGGCGAATTCCGGTGCCGGTGCCAGCACGTCGGCCAGATCGGCCAGCGGGTATGCGCCGACCCGCGCCACCGTTCCCTGATGGGGGAGATCACCCACCAGCCGGTTCAACCGCGTCGCGTCTGTCCGCCGAACCGGAATATTCCGGGCGGCCGCAACCGCGGCCAGCCGTGCCAATCGCCTTGAAGAGCCGTCGGCCGCCACAAAAACTTCGTGGAAAATCCGGCGGTCGGCCGCCAGGGCCTCCGCCACGGGGTGGATGCCGTAGAGAAGCTCGGTTTTCATTCGCCAGGCCTTGAATCGTGCTGACCCCCCGGGTATCCCCCGGCATCAGCAAAACGGCCGGAGCGGCCGGCCGAGATGATCGCCGATACTTCAGCGACGGCCTCCTCCAGGCGGTCGTTGACCACGGTGTGGCGATAGCGCCGTCTTTTTTCGATTTCGGCGGCGGCGTTTTCGAGCCGTCTGGCAATGGCCGCCGCGCTGTCGGTACCGCGCGCCTCCAGCCGCTGCCGCAGCACCGCCAGCGAAGGTGGCATGATGAAAATTGTCACGCTGTCCGGATAACGTTTGAGAATCTGTTCCATGCCCTGCACGTCGATGTCGAGCAAGACATCCCGGCCTTCAGATAGCGCCCGGTCGATGAATCCGGCGGCGGTGCCGTAATAATTGCCGTGGACTTCGGCCCATTCGGCCCATTGGTGCGTGTCGATGCCCGCTCGAAACGCCGCCCGGGAAATAAAATGGTAATCGACACCGTTTTTTTCCTCCCCGCGCGGCCGGCGGGTGGTAAAGGAAACTGAATAGCGCAGATCGGGAAATCGCCGGCGCATGGCTTGGCACAGCGTCGATTTGCCGGCGCCCGACGGCGCGGAAACGATGAAAAGCCGGCCGGCGGCAGAGCGCTGATCCTCTCCCGCAAGCGGCTGCGAGCGGCCGGCGGATGGCGTTGGGGAGATCATGGGGGTTCAGCCCGCCTCCTTTAAAATCGTGAAGCGCTGGGAAATGGTCTCGGCCTGGATGGCGGACAGCACGATGTGATTGCTGTCGAGCACGATGATCGACCGGGTGCGGCGCCCATGGGTGGCGTCGATCAAGCGGTTGTCGTTGCGGGCTTCGTCTTTGAGCCGCTTCATCGGCGCCGAATTGGGGGAAACGATAGCCACGACCCGCTCGGCGACAACCGTGCTGCCGAAACCGATGTTCAAGAGCTGCTGTTCCATGGGTGTCTCCACGAATAGTTAGGTCAGTTTGGTCGGTTGAGTCGGTTTGTCAGTTCTCGTTACCCTAAAGCGTTCATGACACCCCGTTGACCCGCTAACCGACTCAACTGACGCAACTGGCCTAACTGACTAAACCGACCTAACTGACCTAACTGACCTAACCGACCTAACTGACCTAACCGACCTAACTGACCAAACCGGTTACTCCACATTCTGCACCTGTTCCCTGATCTTCTCCAGTTCCGCTTTCACACCGACCACCATGTGGGCGATGGCCGACTGATCGGTTTTCGAGCCGACGGTGTTGACTTCCCGGTTGAGTTCCTGCATCAAAAAGTTCAGTTTCCTTCCGGCGGGCTCTTTTGCCTGCATGAGGTCCCGGAACTGCGCCAGATGGCTGGCGGCGCGGACGATCTCCTCGGTGATATCGCTGCGTTCGGCCAGGATGGCCGCTTCCTGCATGATGCGGTCGCCGTCGACGGTCATCAGGCCGTCGGTCAGGGCGGTGATGCGCTCGCGCAGCCGGTCCCTGTATTTTTCCAGCAGACCGCTCGCGGAGGCCTCGATTTGCTTCAAGACAAGCTCGATCTCATCGATGCGCCGGCCGATGTCGGCGGCGATGAAGCCGCCCTCCCGGCGGCGCATCGTATCGAGTTCGGACAATGCCCGGCCGAGGCCCTCCTGGATGAAAGGCCAGAAGGAGGCCACGTCGTTGTCGACTTCCGCCGGCGTGATCATGTCGCCCAGCGCGATCAGGTGCTCGAGCGCCACCGGTGCATCGATGCCCACCAGCTGCCTGAGTTCGGAAAGCGCCCGGTAACAGGCGGCGGCCCGCGGGGCGTTGACTTTGAAAGCGGCGGTCTCGCCGGCCTTGGCCTCCATCTGGAGCCGCAGCTCGACGCGGCCGCGGTCGACGGTGGCGGCCACCAGGCCCTTGATCTTGTCTTCCAGGCCGGCATACGCCGCCGGCAGGCGCATGACGAGGTCAAGGTGGCGGCTGTTGTAGGAACGCACCTCGATGACGACCGACCGCAAGTCATCACCGGCTTCGGACCTGGCAAAAGCGGTCATGCTCTTGATCATCGCGGCGCTTCCTTTCCCGGATGGCCCGCATCCTGTTCGCGGGTGTTCTTCACGGCTTTAAAATCCTCGATATATTTTTTGCGCACCCGCTCGAGATAGCCGCGCATGGCCTCCCCGGCATAGTCCGGATAGGTCCACGCGAGCGGCTCGAAGCCCCCGTTGCGGTATATCAGGGTCAAATCGGCGTAAATGCCTTGGCCGATGTAGATCCGGTGGGCAAAGTTTTTGCCCGTCGCCAGCACAAACCGCTCGCGGAGCAGATACCCGGGATCGATATTGACGCGCCGGCATCCCTCACGACCGTAGCGGCCCTCGATGGCGTTGGTCTGCCGCTTGATATCGGCCAGCGCATCCTGCCGGATCAGGTCTTTGAACACCACCAACCGCCGGGACAGCGGCGACCCCATTTCGGTTTCGTAATAATTTGTGCCGGCAAAGTCGAACCAGGGGCTCACCATGTCGATGGCGCCGAAACACGCCGCGAGGTCACCGGCCACCGGAGTGATCAGCTCCCGCTGCCGCATGAAAAGACCGATCACGAGTTTGGCCGCATGGGGCGCCCGCGGTTCACTCATCGATCGAGAGGCTTGGCTTCCTCGATCAGCATGATCGGTATCTCATCCCTGATTTCGTACAGCAGCCGGCACTGGTCGCAAATCAAGCCGTCGCCGGTGTCGTTCAGGTAAATGTCACCCTTGCACTTCGGGCACGCCAGAATATCGAGGAGTTCCTTGCTGATGGCCATCGGCCGCCTCCGTGTATCAGTTGGGTCCCGCCGGCGACGGGATCGGGCCGGTCAAGGCGTGAGCCTGCCGAATCGGAAACACCGATTCATCCGCCAAACCGACCCAACCGGAATATAAATTATTCAATGCGGCTTCATAGCACGCCTTCCCCCGCCACCGCAAGATCTATGGGCCGCCAAAGACAGACCCGGCCCGGTAAAATTTGACTTTGCCAACCGATTCCTTTATTTACCATAAACCTTTCTTCCTTAGCCTTTGACCTTTAACCTTTCGCCCATAACCTTTAGCCTTCTGCCTTTTCCCTATCGCCCATGCCTTCCACCGCCTCCGCGAAATTGGCACTTCGGATCTACGACCGGTTGTGGGGGCTGGCCATGCCCCTGATCAGCCGCAACCGGCGCCTGGCCGATGGAATCGATCAGCGCCGCTTCGCGTCGTATCCGCCGGGCCCGGCCGACATCTGGATCCAGGCCGCCTCGGTCGGCGAATCTTTCCTGGCCCTGGAAATTCTGAAGCACCTTGAGCCCAACGGTCTCGTGTGCGCCCTTGTGACCACCAACACCCGCCAGGGCCGGCAGGTCCTCGATCAGGCCCGATCGGAGCACTTTCTCCAGAACCGGAACATTCACCTCGAGACGGCTTTCTTTCCCTTCGATCGGCCGCGGATCATGCAATGCGCCGTCCGGCACATCCGGCCGCACCTGATGGTACTGCTGGAGGCCGAATTGTGGCCGGCCCACCTCGCGGCGCTCAAAAGCGCGGGATCTCCGATCCTGGTCGTCAACGGCCGCATGAGCGCCGCCAGCCTCAAGCGCTATCGCTGGTGGCCGGCCCTCTGGCGGCCACTGAGCCCGGATGCCATTCTGGCCATGTCCGCGGCGGATGCGCGCCGGTTCGCGGCGCTTTTCGGACCCGCGCGGGTCGAGGTCATTCCGAATCTGAAATTCGACCGGCTCGACCTCGATGCCGCAGACGGCGATGACGCGAATCCCCTCGACCCGCTGTTCGCACCGGAGACCGAACTGCTGGTCATGGGATCGATCAGAAAAGCGGAGGAAGATGCGGTCCAGCACGTCATCACCGCTGTTCGCAACCGGCGGCCGAACGCCGTCATCGCCCTTTTCCCCCGGCATGTGCAGCGCCTGGCGACCTGGGCCGACTTCCTCGATCAGCGGCAAATCCCCTGGCGGCTGAGGTCCCGGGCGGCGGGGCCCGCGGCGCCGGGCACGGTGCTCCTGTGGGACACCTTCGGCGAGCTGGTGCCGGCCTACCGGCTCTGCCGGGCCGCCTTTGTCGGCGGCAGCCTCGCGCCCCTGGGCGGACAGAATTTTCTCGAAGCCATCACCAGCGGGGTCGTTCCGGTCATCGGGCCGCATTGGGACAACTTTGCCTGGGCGGGCGCGGCACTTTTTGAAATGAACCTGGTCCAGATGGCCGCCGCCTGGCAACAGGCCGCCGACTTGCTGGTGGCCGGACTTGGCCGAGCGCCGCGGCGCAGCGACGTGCGCCGGCGCGCCCGGCAATATTTCAGGGAGCGGCAGGGGGGCACCGACCGCGCCTGCCGCGCCATCGAAAGCCTCTTGGCGAAAACCCGGGCGCACGCCGAACCGGCGGCCGGATCGCCGTCCGGATGTTTTCCGCCGGACCGGCAGGGGTCTCCATGATCCGGCTATATACGATCGCCGTTGCGGCCGCCCTATTTCTGGCGCTGCCTTTCCTGCTCCCTTACGTCGCCCTTTACGCCAGGCGCCGCCACGTGATCCTGCACCGGCTCGGACTCACGCGTCCGGCCATCCATTTTCGGCCCGGTCCGACGGCCGCCAAGCCGATATGGGTGCACGCCCTGTCGGTCGGTGAAACCCTGGCCGCAATTCCGCTGGTGCGGGCGCTGGCGTCACGCTTTCCCCGGCGATCGATCCTCTTTTCGGCCGCGACCATCGGCGGCTACGAAATGGCCCGCCAAAACCTGTCACACACCGTCGCGGCCGTCTTTTTTTCGCCTTACGACCTGCCGCCGGCAGTCAAGCGCATGGCGGCGCGCATCGACCCGGGCCTGGTGGTCATCATCGAAACGGACATCTGGCCCCATTTCCTCGCCGAAATGCAGCGCCGCAACGTACCGGTGATGCTGGTCAATGCCAAACTCTCGGACCGCTCGTTCGCCGGCTATCGCCGCGTGGCGGCGTTTTCGAAATGCCTCTTTAACATGGTGACGAAAATATGTTGCCAGACGCGTGCGGACGGGGCGCGCTTCCGGCGGCTCGGCGTGGAGGACGATCGAATCGTTGTCACCGGCAACATCAAATTCGATCAGGGTGAAATGCCACCGGAACCACCGGAAATCGCCCACCTGCGCGCCGCCCTTTCCGCCAAAGCGCCCCGGCCAGTCTGGGTCGCCGGCAGCACCCATGCCGGGGAGGAAGACATCCTGCGGCAGGCCTTGGCGGTCGTCAGAGAAAAGCATCCCGGCCTGCTGCTGATCGTGGCGCCGCGCGACCCGTCACGCGCCGCTGCCGTGCAGCGCCTGTTCGCCGCCGCCGGATTCGCCACCGTCGCCATGTCGGCGCTATCCGCCCGGAACCCGGCGCTAACGGTCGAGGTGGTGGTGATCGACACCCTCGGAATTCTCAAACCGCTTTACGCCTTGGCCGATGTCGCCCTGGTGGGCGGCAGCCTGCTGGAAATACGCGGCATCGGCGGGCACAATCCCCTTGAACCGGCCGCTTTCGCCAAACCGATCCAGTTTGGCCCCCACATGAAAAACTTCCGGCAAATCGAACAACTGCTGCTCGCTGCCGGCGGCGCCACGCAGGTCACCGACGCCCGCCGCATCGCCGCCTCCCTTGGCGAACTGCTGACCCACCACGAACTGGCGGTTCGTATGGGAAGACAGGCCCACGCCGTCTTCACGGCCAACCAGGGGGCGGTCGAAAAAACACTGGCATCCGCAACCGCCCTATTAGACCCGGCCGACGCCCATCCGTAGACAGTCGCAGGACGTCGGGCCAGCGGCGGCGCCACCCGGGTGGGCCCATATCCCGCGCCGGAGCGCCGGATGCTACAGGAGCTGATATTACACAAGCCGGCCGGCACATCGCCTCCGTTTCGCCGCGGGCCGTCAACCATCGGTCAACCCTGACGATCTGGCCGGTGTTCTTTTTATCGAGACCAGTGTTCGTTTTACTTAGAATTGATGGCCTGTCCGTTGGTTGACATCGTTGCCATAGTCATTTAATCTGGCCAAATTCCGGTGCCCGGCCATCAAACGACAAATTGGCCACCGTCGCCGTTTTTTTAAAAGAATGCTGCCACACTTATCTTGTGCCATGATAGATCCAGAGCCCATCGCGCATCAACTCGTCACCGCGTTCTTCAAGCTGTTGGGACGCATACCTCGCCGCCGGGCGCGGCAAGTGAGCCGGCTGCTGGGCGATGTCTGGTTTGCGGTGGACAAGCGCCATCGGCAGGTGGCGCTGGGCAACCTGAACCGGGCTTTCTCCGGCGAGAAGAGCGGCCGCGACATCCGGCAAATCGGCCGGCAGGTGTTCCGCAACATCGCCCTGGTCGCTTTTGAAATCGGATGGAGCCTGCACCTGCGTCCGCAGGACCTGAACCGTTTTTTCACCATGAAGGGACTGGGCAACATTCCCGCGGCGGTCCGCGACGGCAAGGGCGCGCTGATTCTCACGGGCCATGTCGGCAATTGGGAACTGATGCCGCTGGCCGCCACCCTGACCGGCTACTCCGCCAATATTCTCTACCGTCCGATGGATTTCGCCCCACTCGAACGCTTCTTCGTCGAGACGCGCACGCGCTTCGGCTTGAAATTGATCTCCAAGGACGCCTCCCTGCTGCGCGCCTTCAGAGCCTTGAAAAGAGGGGAAACGGTGGCGATGCTCCTGGATCAGAACGTCGGTCTCCACAAGGGCGTGATGGTGGATTTCTTCGGGCGGCGCGCCAGCACCAGTTACGGCCTGGCCTACATCGCCCTTAAAACCGGCGCGCCGGTTCTGCCGTTTTTCGTGGTGCGCGACGACAGGGGCTTTACAGCCGAAATCGGGCCGGAGATTCCGCTGATCAAGACCGGCGACGACCGCAAGGACATCGAGGAAAACACCCGGCAGTACAACGAGGCGCTGGAGGCGATCATTCGCCGCTATCCCGATCAATGGTTCTGGGTGCACAAACGCTGGAAGACGCGGCCCGACTGCCCATGGCCGCGAACCGGCGGCGATTGAGGCCTTCGAACCTCGATGGCGTCCTGCGGCGGCCGGCCCTGTGACACGCGAAAAGGCCGGCTTCGGAGGCGTGACGGCCGGCCGCGGTCGCCGTGACGACCAGGGGGTTTTCTTTGACCCGATGATCCACTCGATCCACATCATCGGCAGCCGGCAGCTGGGCGGCGCCGAACAGTTTTACATGCGGCTCGTGCGCGCCCTTAATCGGCGCGGGTTGAGCGTGCTGGCCGTCAACCGGCCCGGCAGTGCGGTCAACGCGGCGCTGGACCATGCGGTGCCGCAGCAAACCGTTGCCATGCGAAACGGCTGGGACTTTTTTTCGGCGTTGAAAATCCGCCGCCTGATTCGCAGCGCCGGGCCGTCGATCGTTCAAACCTACATGGGGCGCGCCACCCGGCTGACCCGCCTGCCGCGCGGCGCGGCGGCCATCCACGTCGCGCGCTTGGGCGGTTACTACAAAATCAAGGGCTACTATCAGCACGCCCGGGCCTGGGTAGGCAACACCCAAGACATCTGTGACTACCTGATCCGCGAGGGTCTGCCCGCCGACCGGGTATATCATATCGGCAATTTCGTCACCCTGGCGCCGCCCCCCGCCGCTGTCGCCGTGCAGGCGCTGCGACAATCCCTGCAGATCCCGGCCGAGGCGGTGGTTCTCTTGGCGCTGGGACGGTTCATCGAAAAAAAGGGGTTCGCCGACCTGCTTTCGGCCTTCGCGCGGGTCCCGCGCGCGATTCACGGCCGGCCGCTGATGCTGGTCGTCGCCGGGGACGGGCCGCTGCAAAAGCCGCTGCACCGCCAGGCCGGGCAATTGTCGCTAACGAGCCGGATGCGCTGGGTCGGCTGGCAAAACGACCCGGGTCCGTTCTATGACCTGGCCGATGTGCTGGTCTGCCCCTCGCGCCAGGAACCCCTGGGCAACGTCATATTGGAAGCCTGGGCCCACCGGCTGCCGGTCATCGCCACCCGCACGGCGGGGCCCCTTGAACTGGTGACCGCAGAGGAAAACGGCCTGCTGGTTGCAATCGGTGACCCGTTGGCCCTGGCGGCGAGCATCACGGCGCTGATCAAAGCCGGGCCTGAAACCTGGTGGAATCTGGCTGAAAACGGCCGGCGGTCGGTGGCGCGACACCACAGCGAAGAAGCCGTCGTGCAGGCCTATCTGGCGCTATACGCCGACCTGCAGCCCGGCCTGACCGCCGGAACCGGGAGGTGACCATCTGCTGATGGCGACAAAACGCATCCTTATCATACGACCCAGCGCCATCGGCGACATCGTGATGGCATCGCCGATGATCCGCGTGCTGCGCAATTCCTGGCCGCAGGCCGCCATCGCCTGGCTGGCGGATCCTTCCGTGCGCTGCCTGCTGGACCACCACCCGGCGCTGGACGAGGTGATCTGCTGGTCCAAGGGGCACTGGCGTCAACTGGCCCGCAAGGGGCGTTTGGTACGCCTGGGCGGCGAGATCCGGAGTTATTCAAGAGAACTCAGGTTGCGGCAATTCGACCTGGCGCTGGATGCCCAGGGGCTGCTGCGAAGCCGCCTGCTGGCATGGATGTCCGGGGCGAGCACCCGGATCGGCTTCGCATCCAAGGAACCCGGGCGACGTCTGATGACCAGGATCGTTTCACGGGGGCCGAACAGCAAGGAAATGAGTTCCGAATACCGCCACCTGATGCTCACCCTGGGGCTCGAGCCGGGCCCGTTCGCCCCGGAAATCGTGCTGTCGCCCGCGGATTCCGCCGCGGCCCGGAAAATCCGCGCCGGGCAGGGCCTCACCAATGATTATGCGGTGATCTGCCCCTTCACGACCCGGCCTCAGAAGCACTGGATCGAAGCCCGCTGGGCCGCAACGGCCGCCGGCCTGGCAACGCGCTTCAAGTTGGCGGTCGCGCTTCTCGGCGGACCGCAGGATGCCGCGGCCGCCCGCCGGATAGCCGGCCTGGCCGGGGTCGGAATAACCGATTTGACCGGCAAGACGACCCTGGGGCAAGCCGCCGCCCTGGTCGAGCAGGCTGCGCTGGTGATCGGCGTCGACACCGGCCTGACCCACCTGGGAACCGCTTTCAAGCGCCCGACCATCGCCCTTTTCGGCGCGACCTGTCCGTACTTGAGCACCGTGAACCGCGGGACCATCGTGGTCTACAACCGCCTGACCTGCTCGCCGTGCAAACGCAAGCCCACCTGCCACGGGCGCTATGACTGCATGCAGGCCATCGGCACCGCCGATGTCCTGCGGGCCGCGCGCGGCCTGCTGGAAAGCTGACGCATGCAAATGCGCGTTCTTCACATCGAAACCGGCCGCCACCTCTACGGCGGGGCGTTGCAGGTGCTGTACCTGTTGCAGGGCCTCGCGCAAAAAGGATATCGCAACAGTCTCGTATGCCCGATCGGCAGCGCCATCGCAGCGGCGGCCAGACCTTGGGCCACCATCCACGCCGTCCCCGTTCGCGGAGACCTGGACGCGGGTCTGGGCCTGCATCTGCACCGCATCATCGCCACGGAGACTCCTGCGATCGTGCACGTTCACAGCCGGCGCGGCGCCGATATCTGGGGGGCGCTCGCCGCCCGCATCCGGCGGGTTCCGGCGGTGGTCACCCGGCGGGTCGACAACCCCGAACCCGCCCTTATCGCCCGGGCGAAATACCGGCTGTACGGCCGTATCGTCACCATTTCCGAAGGCATCCGGCGGGTGCTGCTTTCAGAGGGAATTCCGGCGCACAAGATCGACTGCGTTCCGAGCGCGGTGGATTTTAGGCGCTATGCGCGGCCGTGCGACCCGCAATGGTTCCGGCGGGAGTTCGGCCTGCCACCGGGGCAGCAAACCATCGCTGTGATCGCCCAGTTCATTCCCCGCAAAGGCCATCGCGTTCTGGTTGAAGCCGCGCGGCAGATCCTCGCCCACCGTCCCGAAACGCGCGTGCTTCTGTTCGGCCGGGGCCCGTTGGAAGTCGAAATCAAGCGATTGTGCACGCACACCGGCATTGCCGAAAAAGTCATATTCGGCGGTTTCCGTGATGACCTGGAGCGCATTCTCCCCTGCCTGGACCTGGTGGTTCACCCGGCCGAGATGGAGGGACTGGGCGTGTCGCTGCTACAGGCCGCCGCGGCCGGCGTCCCGATTGTTGCCACGCGGGTCGGCGGCATCCCGGAAATTGTAAGCGACGGGGTGAACGGTTATCTGGTCGCGGCGGGTGATGCCGGTGCGATCACCGAACGGGCCACGCGCATCCTATCCGATCCCGAATTAGCCCAACGTCTCGGTTCGACCGGCCCGACGATGGTGAACTCCCGGTTTTCCATCGGCGCCATGGTGGCTGGCAATGACGCGGTTTATCGCACCACGCTCTTGCAAGAGCACAGAAGGCCGGCGGCTTCGGCCCGCAGCTGATTCACCACCCGTTAACAGGTCAGGCGCCCATGCAGCGATTGAAACTTGACGCGGTACGACCCATCCTGCTTCATCCTTTCTGGGTTCTGCTTTCGCTGGCCGGTATATTCATTTTTTTCTTCGTGCTCAACCGGGGCGGCGTCAACGTCTTTTTCTGGTCCGGCGGCGTTTTTCTGCTCGTCCATCTAATCAACGGCGACTATAACCTTAGCACACTGTTGCCGTACCATTGGGTGCTGCTTGGAATCTGCGCCGGTCTCGTATCGGTAAGCCTTGTCTTTTCATACGCGCAAACAGATAGTCATCGACTGTTTCGGATCGGCCAGATGCTGGTCATCGTTTTCGGGATCCACTTCATCAGTCGCACCAAGGCGGTCGCGCATATCTACCGGCTGTTCGGCGGGATCTTGACGGTTGCCATCCTCTGGCAGTTCCTGACCCGCAGCCTGCTCGCCCTGCCCTACGGGACCTGGTCGAATCCGCACTATCTGGCCAATTTCGCCATTTTAACCCTGCCGCTCGTGTTTTACTATTTCAGAACCCTGTCCACCCCCTGCAACTTATTCTTTTTAGTGCTGTTCGCCATGGATATCGACCCCGTGTTCAGAAACGCGTCGCGTCCGGCCTTTCTGGCGCTGGTGGCCAGCACGCTGTTCGTCGTCGCCTTCTTGACCCGCAGCCGCTACCGGTGGATTGGCCTGCTGGCGATTTGCGGATCTTTGGTCTTAGTGGGACTGACGAACTACGCCGGCTTTTTCGACAAGCTCAAGGAGTTGGCCGCCACCTTGCCGAACGAAGAAAGAGTGCATATCTGGAAATATTCCATTGCCATGCTGCGGGACAATTCACCGGCGGCCTGGCTGGTTGGCAACGGCATCGGCAGTTCACTGGCGATGCTGCCGAAATATGCGCTTCCCGATCCGCTCTATCAGGGTTTTTCGTTTCAGCACAATTTTCTGCTCCAGGTCCTGTTCGAAAACGGCCTGATCGGCACGGCGCTCGTCTGCAGCGGCCTGGCCTTTCTGCTCTATCTGTTCATCAAATTGTCGCGCGGCACGGGCGCAGGCCCCCGCCGCCTTTTCATCAATTGCATGACGGCGGTATTCCTGAACTGCCTGATCTTCACCGGCCTGACGGTCGGCTTTTATTCCAAATACAGCCTGTACCCCCTGGGCTTCGTCATCGGCGTTCTGTTCGTTCTGGCACAGGAGGTTCGCGATGAGCACTGAACCCGTCAGCATTATCATCCCCAATTTCAACGGGGAGTCGCTGCTCGCTGCCAACCTGCCCGGCGTCATAGCGGCCGGCCGCGCCTATGCCGGCAAGGTCGAGATCATCGTTGTCGACGATGCCTCTGCGGACCGGAGCGTTTCAATGCTGACGGGCGGGTTCCCGCAAGCCAGACTTGTCTGTCATGCGGCCAACCGCGGATTTGCCGATGCCGTGCATTCCGGCGTCGCCGCCGCCGCCTACGAGGTTCTCATATTTCTGAATTCAGACGTGCGGCCGGCAGCCGATTTTATCGCCCCGCTGGTCGAGACCCTCATGGGCGGCAATGACCTCTTCGCGG
The DNA here is from genome assembly GCA_963779885.1 of uncultured delta proteobacterium. Lineage (GTDB taxonomy): Bacteria > Desulfobacterota > Desulfobacteria > Desulfobacterales > SG8-13 > JARFQH01. The sequence goes on from CAWAAN010000022.1 coordinate 368,509, forward strand.
TGTCTCCGCTGGTATACGACCCTCAGGGCCGGCTTCAGAATGTCGCCTGGAACCGCTACAAGATGGTGCGCGGCACGATCAAAAGCACGCCGTGGGACCTGACCACCATTGACGATTGCCGCCGCAGCGGCCGGGCGTTGAAAAGCCTTTTTGCCTCCGGCGGCTCGATCGCGCTGAAAAAAGAGAAGTTCAACCGGCTGGGCGGCTTTCTGCCCCTTTACAAGCCGTTTTACATGGAAGACATGGATCTGTGCACCCGCGCCTGGATGCACGGCTGGCCAACGCTGCTCGATCCGCGCAGCACGGTCGTCCACGATCATGTCGGCACCATCAAACGTTTTTTTCGTGCCCAAAAAATCCGCAGCGTCCGCAGCCGCAATCGGTTGCTCTACCTGTGGCTCTACTGTTCGCGCCGCCGGCTGATCCTGTCCCATGTCCCCTGGACGGCGTGGCGTTTGCTGCTGCGTCTGCTGCGCCTGGACCTGACCTTTCCGATCGCGCTGTTTCAAAGCCTCGCGCGCCTGCGTGCGGTCATGGTACTGCGGGCGCAGATGAAGCAGTCACAGGGTTTCCTTTCTCTGGACCGGATTTTGAAAGAGATAGATTCTTGATGAACGTACCCGAATCCCCGGCCCGTGCGGGTGAAGGCGGCGAGAAGATTAACGCGCACGCCGAAAACCCCGCCTGCACTTTCACTGTTTTCATTCCGGCCTTCAACCGCGCCTATACGCTCGAGCGCGCCCTTGAGAGCGTCGCCGCACAGACCTACAGGGATTTCGAGGTTGTCATCATCGATGACGGTTCCACGGACGATAGCGCGCCATTGATTCAAAAATGGCAGGCCGAGGCCGCCTTTCCGATTCGCTACCATTGGCAGCAGAACCAGGGCAAGCACGTGGCCCACAACCAGGCCGTCCAACTGGCGCGCGGGTATTTTCTGGTCCTGCTCGACTCGGACGACTGGCTGCATCCGCAGGCCCTGGAACGCCTCAATTATCATTGGGGGCAAATTCCGTTGACCCACAGGAAGCACTTTGCCGGCGTTGAAGGCTTGTGCGTCTACAGTGACAGCAGTATACCGGTGGATCGGTTTCCCGAAGATGTCATGGATTCGGACTACCTGCAGAAAACGAAGAAGTACAAAATCAGAAGCGAGAAAAGAAACGCCATCCGCACCGATGTGCTGCGGCGTTTTCCCTATCCTTGTTTCGAGGGTGAACGGCACATGAAGGACGACCTGATATGGAAGCGCATGGCCCGGGATTACAAGTTCAGGTATGTCAACGAAGTGATTCAGATCATGGAACACCAGGCCGACGGCCTGACGGCCAATATTTTCTGGCTGCGCATGCGGAATCCGCAGGGCTTCCGGTACTACTTCCTTGAAGAGATCAACACCTATGCCTCGCTGACCGGCAGGTACCTGCGCTTCAAGTATCACAGCAAGTTCGTGCGCTATTCACTGCACTGCCGGGTGGGATTCCGTCAGCAGTATACCGAAGTCCGTTCGAAGTTTTTCTGGTTTCTCGCTGTGCCGCGGGGCATTGTCGGGTGGATCGAAGATAAGATAAAACTGAAAATGCTTGACAGGGTCAGCCGGCTGTAAGAGTATCGCGCAAAAGCAAGCCGAGATCATGCCGTCTATATCCGGCGCCGTCAAAGAATAGACCGGCGAACTCACTTTGGATGTAAAGTGATGGAAATGCCGCACCAATCCGATCCGCTCATCGCCATATTCGTCGCCACTTCCGGCCACAGCGGTGTTGACCGGCTGATCCAACACCTCGTGCCGGCAATTGCACGCCGGGGCTACCCGGTCGACGTGTTAAAAATCAAGGACCACGGCCCGCACCTGGAAGAACTGCCGCGCGGTGTCCGTCTGATTGAACTGGAAACGAGGCACGTCTATGCGAGTTTTCCCGCACTTGTCCGTTACCTGAAGCGCCGCCGCCCCGCTGTGATGCTGACCGACAAGGACCGGGTCAATCGCACCGTCATTCTGGCCCGCGCCTGGTCGCGGGTTGCCACCCGGCTGGTGGTAAGCTCCGGTACGACGATATCCATAGATCTGGCCCACCGGGGCGCATTCGAGCGTTTATTGCAGCGCGAGTCCATGGGCAAACTCTATCGATTGGCTGACAAGGTCATCGTTCCTTCGCAAGGCGTCGCTGAAGACATGGCGGCCTATACGGGCCTGCCACTCGATCGCATCACGGTCGTACTTTGCCCTGTGGTTCCGGAAGCGCTGTTCAATCAAACACAACCACGCCCCGATCACCCCTGGTTCCAGCCTGGCGCGCCGCCGGTTATACTCGGTGTCGGTGAACTCGGCGTGCGCAAGGATTTTACAACTCTGATCCGCGCCTTTGCCATCGTCAGAAAAAAACGCCCTTGCCGACTCGTGATCATAGGACGCGGTAAATTGCGCGGAGAACTCCTCGCGCTCGCCAACGATATGGGCGTGAACCAGGACGTCGATCTGCCGGGCTTCAAAACGACCCCATACCGGTATATGGCGCATGCGGCCGTGTTCGCTTTCACCTCTCTGTGGGAGGGCAATCCGTTTGTCTTGCCCGAAGCCCTGGCGGTCGGCACACCCGTCGTTGCCACCGACTGCCCCAGTGGTCCCAGGGAGGTCCTCCAGAATGGCCGTTACGGCCACCTCGTGGCCGTTGGTGACGACAAAGCCCTGGCCGAAGCGATTCTGAAAACCCTGCGGACCCCGCTGGGGGCTGACATTCTGCGGAAAGCCGCCCGGCCTTATGAAATCGACTGCAGCACCACGGCTTATTTGAAAGCCATGGGCCTTGACCCGCGCGAGACGCATGCGCCATCGCCTCCAGACGCGCGGTTCTGCCCCTGACCCTGAAAAATCGCCCGCTTTTAAATTGAAGCAAGCCGCTGCAGGCTTTAAGATAAAGATTTTGGCAAGGCCGAAGGAGGCGGCTGTAGTCATACGCCAACAACCGATAACACAGCCAAGAACTTTATCTTGAAGCCTAAGAACAGGCAAAAGGACACAGCCCGGCCCCATGTGTGGCATCACCGGAATGTACTTGAAGAATGGTTTCGTCGACCGAAAACGCCTTGTCGAATCGGCCGAAACGCTCAGCCACCGCGGCCCGGACCATAGGGACAGTTTCATCGACGGTTCGTTCGGCATGGCCCACACCCGGCTGTCGATCATCGACTTGAGCGGTGGGGATCAGCCCCTGTTCGCCCGCAACCGCGAGCTGGCCCTGATCGCCAACGGCGAAATCTATAATTTCATCGAATTGCGCCGCGACCTCGAAAAGCTGGGGCACGTCTTCGCCACTCACTCCGACTCGGAAGTCATCCTGCATGCCTATGAGCAGTACGGGAAGGACTTTCTGCGGCACCTCGACGGCATGTTCGCCTTTGCCCTTTATGACAAGGCCGACCGGCGCCTCATCCTGGCCCGCGACCGGCTCGGCATCAAACCGCTCTTTATCGCGCACCTGGCCGCCGGGGTGGCCTTTGCCTCCGAAATAAAGGCCCTGCGCCATCTGGACCCGCGCCCCCCGCAGGTCAACCCGGACGGCCTGATCGAATATCTGCAAAACCAGTTCAGCTCCGGACGCACCACCGTTCTCAAAGACTGTGAACGCCTTTTGCCGGGCGAAGCGGTCTGCATCGAACAGGGGCGAATACGTGAACGCTGGCGCTACTGGTCCGCACTCGAGGTCAAACCGGTGGCGATGGATTACCCGGAAGCCCGGGATGCCTTCGACCGGTTGATGGAAACGGTGATGCGTCAGCACATGCGCTCGGATGTGCCCTTCGGCCTGTTTTTGTCCGGCGGGGTGGATTCCTCTATTTTGCTGGCCCTGCTCAGCCGCTACACCGATGAGCCCATCCGCACCTTTTCAGTCGGATTTTCCGGCACGCGCCTGACCGACGAGTTGCCGCGGGCGGAGCGGATCGCCCGGCATTTCGGCAGCCGGCACACCGCCCTCCGGCCGAGCGCCGCGGCGATCTTTCACAGCCTGCCGTTTACCGTCTGGGCCGCCGACGACCTCATGCGCGATTATGCCAGCCTGCCCACGGCATTGCTGGCCCAAGCCGCCGGCCGGGAACTCAAGGTCGTCTTCGCGGGTGAAGGCGGCGACGAAGTGTTCGCCGGCTATGGCCGCTACCGGTCCTCGTCCCTGGAACGCTGGATCAAGGGCCTCCGCTCGCCGGGGTCCGGCGGCTTTCGCACCCGCGGCACCCTGCGCGGCCGCTGGCCGCAGCGGCTCTTGAAACCCGACCTGGCCGCCCGCTTAAAGTCCGCCCGCGCCCCATTTGTCGCCGCGTGGCAGGCAACACCTGCGGGCTGGAGCGATCTGCAACGGATGCAGTACGTGGATCTGGTCACCGCCCTGCCCGACAACCTGCTGGTCAAAGTCGACCGCATGCTCATGGGCTGGAGCTTGGAAGGCCGGGTGCCGTTTCTCGACCACCGGGTGGTGGAATTCGGCCTAAAGCTGCCGGATCATCTGAAAATAAACGCTAAGACCGGCAAGGCGTTTCTCAGGCGCTGGGCGGCCGCACACCTGCCCGAAGACCATCTTTTCGGACCCAAGCGCGGATTCCACGTGCCGATCGGCGAGTGGATCGGGGGCCATTTTTTAGACGCGCTGGCGACGGCGCTGCCTCGCGACCCAGCCATTTGCGCCTGGTTTCGGCCCGCGGGCGTGACACGGCTCATTCAAGCCTGCCGGTCGTCAGGGCCCCAAAGCCGGATGGTCTGGGCCCTGCTACAATTTGCGATCTGGCACCATTTTTTCATCGACGGCAACGGCCAGAGGCCCGCGGTCGATATGAACCCCCTGGAAATTCTGCAGCGATGACGCCACCGTCCCACAAGCCGCCCCATATCGCCATCTTCGCCTCGTTTTCCGGCGCGGGGGGCGTCGAGCGCATGCTGCTGAACCTGGCCGAAGGCCTGCTGGGTTACGGCTGTCGCGTGGATCTTTTGGTGATCAAATCGCGCAGCCTTCATCTGGAGACGGCGCCGCCGGGGCTCAACATCGTCAAGCTGCGGGCGAATCACACCTGGAGCAGCCTGCCGGAGCTGGCCGGCTACCTCGGCCGCGCCCGGCCGGACGGCTTTCTGTCGGCCAAAAACCGCGCCAACCAGGTGGCCATTCTGGCGCGGCGGCTGGGGCGGTCGCCCACCCGCCTGGCGGTGCGCATGGGCACCCACACCTCGACCGCCATCGCCGGCCGGGGCAAGTTGAAAAAAGCGCTGTGGTATCTGCCCATCCGGCTTCTCTACCGGCAGGCGGATGACATCGTGGCCGTTTCCGAGGGCGTCAAAAAAGACCTGCTGCGCATGACTGGCCTGCGGCCCGCAAGAATCACGGTCATCGCCAACCCGGTCGTCTCCAACCGGATTTACGAGCTGGCCGCCGCCCCGAATCCGCATCCGTGGTTCAAGGACCTCCGAATTCCCGTTATTCTGGGAGCCGGACGGCTGACGCGCCAGAAAAATTTTCCGACGCTCGTGCGTGCCTTTGCGAGGGTCCGGGCAGCCCGGCCCTGCCGCCTGATCATTCTGGGCGACGGCAACGACCGACAAGAACTGATGTCCCTGGCGCGGCAGTTAGCGGTCGATCGATGGATCGACCTGCCGGGCTTCAGCCCGAATCCTTACGCCTACCTCCGCCGAGCCGCGCTGTTTGCCCTCTCGTCGCTCTGGGAAGGCTCCCCCAACGTCCTCACGGAAGCCCTGGCCCTGGGAACGCCGGTCGTGGCAACCGACTGCCCCAGCGGACCCCGTGAAATCCTGCAGGATGGGCTCATCGGCCGCCTGGTGCCGGTCGGCGATGCCCGGGCGCTGGCGGCGGCGATGCTCGACACCCTTGCGGACCCCCCGGATGAAGCCCTGCTCAAAAGCGCGACGCGCGACTACACCGTCGAGGTCAGCAGTCGCCGGTATCTGGAGGTCCTCGTGGGACGATCCGTTGACCGGATCGCAGCGGGGGCTGAACAATTGACCATGGCCGGGTGATCACATGTGCGGCATCGCGGGATATATCACGTTTCACGGTCCACCGGAGCCGGACGAGCTTCTGCGAATGGCCGAAAGTTTGCGGCATCGCGGACCCGATGACCTGGGGGTCTACGCGAACGGCCCCGCCGGCCTGGCCCACGCGCGGCTGTCGATCATCGATCTGGCGGGCGGACACCAGCCGCTTTTCAATCAACAGAAAACTCTCGCGCTGGTAGCCAACGGCGAAATCTACAATTACCTGGAACTGCGCACGCGCCTGCGGGAAAAAGGGGCCGTTTTTCTAACCCGTTCAGATTCGGAAACAATCCTGCAGGCCTATGCCGTTTATGGAAATGCGTTTTTAACGCACCTGCACGGCATGTATGCGTTCGCCATCTGGGATGCAGCGAAAAACCGGATGATACTGGGGCGCGACCGTCTGGGGATCAAACCCCTGTACTACCTTCAAACGCCGGACAGGTTCGCCTTCGCCTCCGAGATAAAAACACTGCTGCCGATGTTGGCGGATGGGCCGGCCGTCAATCCCCGGGCCTTGCTGCAGTTTCTCGAGCACGGCTTCAGTACCGGCGCGGAGACAATCGTGCCGGGCATTAAAAGGGTGATGCCCGGCGAGGCGGTGATCATCGATGGTTCGAGCCGGATCGAAAGACTGAAATACTGGTCGATAAACGATATCCGGCCTTTTGACGGCAATTATGATGACGCCGCCGATACGTTCGATCACCTCATCGACCGCGTGATGACCGAACACGTGCGGTCCGACGTCCCCTATGGACTCTTTCTGTCAGGGGGGGTGGATTCCGGGACCCTGCTCTCCCTGCTGGCCCGTTTCCAGGATCATCCCGTCCGCAGCTTTTCCATAGGCTACCAGGTGACGTCCGGGCGCAACGAATTGAGTGATGCCGCGCGCATTTCGAAAATCTTCGGCACCGAGCACACCGCGATTCTCATTGACAATGACCGGCTCTTTAAGCGCATACCCCACATGGTCTGGGCCGCAGACGAGTTGATGCGGGATTTTGCCTGCCTGCCGACATCGATCCTGGCCGAGGCCGCCGCCCGGGAACTGAAGGTGGTCTTTACGGGCGAAGGGGGCGACGAGGTCTTCGCCGGCTACGGCAGATACCGGCGGCGACCGTGGCAGCGGTTCATGAAAAACCTGATCCATCCCGGCTCCGACGGGTTTCGAACCGGAAATCAATGGAAGCGTCAATTACGGGGGGCGGTTTTCGGAACCGAATTGAAGACCATCTGCGCCGACCGGCAACGGCCGTTCGGCGCGGCCTGGGAAACAACCCCTTCGGCCTGGGGCTTTTTGAGGCGCGCTCAGGGCACCGATATTCTGGAGGCCCTGCCCAACAATCTGCTGGTTAAAGTCGACCGCATGCTGATGGCCTTTGGTTTAGAGGGGCGGGTCCCCTACCTGGACCATCGCATCGTCGAATTCGGCCTTTCACTACCCGACCATTTTAAGGTAAGGTCGCGCCAGGGGAAGTTGTTTTTAAAAAAATGGGCGGAAGACGCCCTGCCCGTCGACCACCTGTATCAAAAGAAACGAGGATTCCACGTGCCTGTCGGGGCGTTGCTGCAGGGAAAATTCCTGGTGCGGCTGGAAGAAAAGCTCGTCAACAACCGGGCCGTTTGCCGCTGGTTCAACCCGCGGGGAATCAAAACCCTTTTTCTCCGGCACCGGCGCCGGAACGACACGGCGGTCGAGATCTGGTCCTTGATGCAGTTTGCCCTGTGGCATCGTCTCTTCATCGACGATCCCGGTCAGAGACCGTCGCCGGAGGAAAATCCGCTCGATTGGATGTCTTGACCGAAGCCTGATTTTTGACTCTTATAAAGGAAGCACCACTTGCTGCTGTCGCTGCGATACAGGTTTTTATTCGTGCACATCGCCAAAACCGGGGGAACCAGCATCCGGGCGACCCTCAACCGCTATCGCCGGCGGGACCCGTACTTCCTGCCGCAGGCTATCTGCAGCCGCATCAGTCACCTGACCGGCCATCGCATCGGCTGCAAGTTTCCGCGGCACGCCAAGGTCATCGCCGCCAAGGAAATGCTGCCGCACGAGCTGTTCGCATCGCTGTTCAAGTTCGCGTTCGTGCGCAACCCCTGGGACCTTCAGGTCAGCTCCTTTCATCACATCCGGCGCGAAAGACCGCACCTGATGAATGGTCATGACGATTTCGATTCATTTTTACGCTACAAGCTCGATCCGGACCGGCCGTATCAATTTCACATCGACACCTCCATCGAGTGTCAAAGCGACTATCTGATCGACCTGCACGGCAGGGTCCTGGTCGATTTCATCGGGCGATACGAACGCCTGGAGGCCGACTTCCGAAAAGCCTGCCGCCGGATCGGGATCCCGGCGCCGCCGCTGGCGCATCGCCGCCGGGCCAGGACCCGCTCGGACTATCGCCGCTATTACAGCGATGCCACGGCTGAACTGGTCGCCGGCCGTTTCAAACAGGACATAGAACGGTTCGATTACCGGTTTTAGTTATGAGGATCAGTCCATGACGAGCTTCTCGGTCGCATCCCTGAATAATCTGCGCTCACCCATTTCCTCGATCACGATGTCCGGTTTAAAAGTCGTCAAGAGGTCCTCCACGAGCTGCTGGTCATAGTACCGCCACAGGAAAACAGCCTTTTTAAAATGATCGGCCATAAACGGAACCAGCAGGGAGGCGAACGAATCCCTGAAGACGATCGCCGTCAGCTGACCGGTCGGGCACTCGGTATAAAACGCCTTTTCCAAGGATCCTGAGGTATCCCAGGCATCGAGCCTGAGTTCATTCAGATTCGCACACGGCGACATCGATTCGAACACGGGCATGACCTCCCGCATCGTTTCCTCCTTTTTGATCATCACGGCCAGGTCGCCGCCTTTTTCGTGCAGGGTCTTTGTCTCCCGGTGATTCCTGGCCGCCAGATCGAGCCGGGGAAACATCTCCTGGAGTTTTTCCATAATTTTCTGGTAGCCGGCATAGGCGCCGCGCAGGTTCCAGTGCGTGTCCGTCAGATGGTAGATGCGGTGACGTTTTTTCGCGGCCAAAAGCGCCGGCCGCAGTTCCAGAAAGTTTAAACCGGGCCGGTCCGCGAGATAGGCCGTCAATTGATCGAGTCGCGTCCGCCCCGGCCGGGTATAAATGTAGTCGGGAAGGTATTCGGGATAAATGGTCTGCTTGCCGGGGACGACAACAAAGAGATACGCGATGCCCCGCGCCGCCAGCCATCTTTGTTTGGTCCTTAGATTGTCTTCGATCACCCGCAGCTCTGCGGGTGATAAAGGGGTGAATCCCAGGTAGTCCTCGATGACTTTGTTTTTGGTCACAAAAAGCCATCCGTCTTTTCCGAACAGGACGTCCGGCACCGGCGATTTGGCGAAATATTTATACAATATTCGATTGTATCCACGAATAAAGGTCTCCCGGTATCCGAAATGGTCGTTGAAATAGGCCTCGAATCCGGGGAAAAACTTACGCAGGCTCTGCCAGTCGAATTTGAGTTCCGGCGGCTCGGCCAGTCGTCGCTTTTCGGCCGAGGAAAAATAGGTCTTTTCTGAGAAAGCCATTTTGACCAGAGGCGCAAATATGAGTGCCAAGAAGATACCGACCAGAACCATGCCGGCGAGGCCGGAAACCCTTTGCCGCCGGTCGCGTGCGCCACTTTCGTCCCGGACGGCGTAAGGTTCTCCCAGGCCGGCGACAGACGATCCGGCGTCAATGGGCACCTTTCGCCCGCCGGGCGGATCTATGGCATCGGGGGCCTTGCGATCGATTGCGTGCGACTGTGATTTATCCACCCGTCGAGCCCCCGTCAAAAGCGATAGTAGATAAAAGGGTTATACGTGCCGCTCGAAAGAAATATGATCGACAAGTACAAAATGACGGCCAGCACGGAGGTTTTCAGCAGGTTGGCCGATTCTTCCACGATGGCGGAAAGAAGTCGGCCGGACTTGCCGATCAGATAGTCCCCCAGTTTTTTAAGCGGATTGAGGACCGGAAACGAAAAAATGATTCCGGCGATGATAGCGGCCTGGATGTCCCTGTCCACGTGCAGCAAGGCCCCGGCGGCCCGGTTGGCCTCATATCCGAAGCCGTGCATGACGGCCAAAAAATCCATGGCGAGCGGCACGGTGTCCGCCCGGAAAATCGTCAAGGTCGTGGTAAAGATATACAGCAAATATATATGGGACAGCGGAAACGGTTGTTTTTTGAGCACCCGGCCCAGCCCCAGCCGCTCCAGCACCATGAAGAAACCATGGCTGAGCCCCCAGATAACGTAGTTCCACTTGGCACCGTGCCACAGGCCGCACAGGAAAAAAACCGTGATGAGGTTCAGGTAGGTCCTGACCGGGCCGAGCCGGTTGCCACCCAGCGGAATGTATAGATAATCCCTGAACCAGGTCGACAGCGAGATGTGCCAGCGCGTCCAGAATTCGGTGATGGATTTTGATATGTAGGGGTAATTGAAGTTTTCCAGAAACCGGAAGCCGAACATCCGGCCCAGTCCGATGGCCATGTCCGAATAGCCCGAAAAGTCAAAATATACCTGCAGGACAAAGCACACCGAGCCGAGCCAGGCGTAGAGGGGGGACAGGGAGGCCGGCGGCAATGCGAAGGCTTTATCGGCGACAATGGCGACCTGGTTGGCAATCAGCACCTTCTTTCCCATGCCGATGATAAATCGTTCGACACCTTCGGCAACATCCCGCAACCGGATGCGGCGGTACGCTATCTGCCGGGCGATGGTCTGATACCGGACGATCGGGCCGGCAATCAGTTGCGGGAACAACGCGATGTACAAACCGATGTTGATTGGATTTTTTTGGACCGCGGCATCCCGCCGCCAGACATCGATAATGTAGGACAGGCTCTGGAAAGTGAAAAAGGAGATGCCGATCGGAAGGTGAACCGGCGCAACGTCCAGCGGACCGAGACCGACGGCCGGCAGCAGGGCATTGAGGTTATCGACCAGAAAATTCGTGTACTTGAACACGGATAACAGCAGGACGTTGAAAACGATCCCGCCGACAACGAAGCTCTTAGCTGACGCGCGGCTTCTAAAATGATCGATACCCAATCCCACCCCGTAATTGACCGCAATGGAAGCGAGCATGATCAGCGTATAAAATGCTTCACCCCAAGCATAAAAAACAAGGCTGGCCAGCAGCAGAAGGGCGTTGCGAAACTTCGGCCCGACCAAGGCATACAGAACCAGGGTTACCGGCAGAAATAAAAAAAGAAAGATAACCGAGCTAAAAACCATGATGCCGTCCATGGAACCGTTGCGCGCAATTTAAAGGCCCAGTCGCCCGAAGATGTCGGCCTCGAAGGCCGCCGCATCGTCGCCGAAAGAGATCCGGACGCCCAGCACCGCCAGGTCGATGGGCCACTGGCGCCGGTGACCCAGCCGCACGGCATCTTTTTCCGTGGTGCACACGACCTCGGCGCCCGACCGGCGGGCGGCCCGCAGCAGCGCCGCCACGTCGCGGTTGTTGTAGGCGTGGTGGTCCGCAAATTCCATGAAACCCTTCAGGTCACCGTTCAGCCGGCGGATGGCGTTTGCAAATTCACCGTTGTCGGCGATGCCGGCGAAAGCAAATACCCGCCGGCCGGCCAGGCGGTCGGTATCATGCGCCGGTTGCCGGGTGGCATCGCGCGCCGCCCGGCACCGCCCGGCTTCGGTCCAGTCGACCAGTTCCGGAACGTGAACCGACCGATAGAGCGGCCGCCGATTCAAGCGGCGACGCAGGCGGGGGTCGAAAGCGCTGCCGCCCGCACCCGGGGCGACGCGGGTCAGAATGAAGATATCGCCGCGCGCGAGTGCCGCCGCCGGTTCCCGCAAGATTCCGCGCGGCAGAAGATGCCCGTTGCCGAGAGGCCGCCGGGCGTCGAGCAGCACCAGGTCGATGTCGCGCGCCAACCGCAGGTGCTGAAAGGCGTCATCGAGAAGGATCACCTCCGGTTTGAAGTGCTTCAGGGCCAGCATTCCGGCCGCATAGCGATTCCGGCCGACCACGACCGGCACCGCGGCCGCCAGCAGCCTGGTCGCCAGCAGGAAAGGTTCGTCACCAGCGGCCGCAGCCGGCATAATCATCCGCCGGCCGTTGCTGACGATGCCGCCGGACTTCTCGGCGCCGCCCTTGTATCCCCGGCTGACAACCGCGCACCGCCGTCCCGATTGCTGCAGGCGCTCGGCCAGATAATAGGCCAGGGGCGTTTTTCCGGTACCGCCCACCGTGATGTTGCCGATGGAAATCACCTGGCAAGGCAGCCTTCGGCCGGCCAGCCGGCCGGAGCGGTAGGCGCGCGCCCTCAGCCTGACGGCCGCCCCGTACAGCAGGGACGCCAGGGTCAGCAGAAAAACCGGCGCCCCCCGCGCGCAAGGGGCATCGGCGTGCATCACCCGCTCGATTCTTCGCTTTAAACGTTTCATTTTATCCTAAACGCGAGCCTGCTGATTTTGCTTGCCGCTGCCGCGCAAGGAACCATCCCCAAAATTCCCTCTGCGTGCTTTACGGCTTTGCGGCGAATATGTGCCTTGTCACACATAAATTGTCCAAATGGCCGCCACCTGAAACATCAAATCGCTTTCATCCGCCAACCCCGAACCCTAACCCCTGCACCTTGAACCTTGAACTCTGCTTGCAACCTTTTCCGTGCCCGCACGTGCTTCGCTCGAAGCCGTCGCGACACTTCAAAAGGACACGGCCCTATCCGTGACGTCTATAGGCTTTAAGATAAAGATTTTGGCAAGGCCAGAGGGAGAAGGCTGTATAAGTCATACGCCGCCGACCAATAACGCCGCCAAAATATTTATCTTGAAGCCTATATTTCAGAAAAGCCTCACTCGACATACAACAGGTTCAGCACTCCGGCGCCGAGAAAAACGACGTTGGTGGTCCAGGCCGCCACGACCGGCGGCAGGACGCCCCCGTACCCCAATGACAGGCAGAAGCTGTAGAGGGTCCAGTACAGCAGCGCCACGCCGATACCCAGCGCCACGGTCAGCGCCAGGTTCTCCTTTAATTTCTTGTTCACGCCGATGCCCAGCGCCAGAATACACAAGACGAGGCAGACGAAGGGAAAGGCTATTTTGGCCTGCAAATCCACCCGGTACCCCGTGGCGTCGTAGCCTTCCGTTTCAACGCTCTCGATGTAGGCGAGCAATTCCAGCAGGTTCATCTCCGCTGATTTCTTCGAGACCCGCTTGAGATCATCGGGGCGGGTGCCCAGCTGCTCGGTGCGTTCTTCGTGAAAGGTGACCGTGTATTCGCCCGTCGAAGAATCCAGGACTTGTTCGAGAACATCAAAAACGCGCCAGCCGCCCGCCGCGAAGGCCCCTTTAACCGCATCCAGCTGCCGCACCAGCCTGAAGTTCTCGTCGAAGGCATAGAGCGTGATCCCGGAGATCGTCTGACTGGCCGGATTGTAGTAGGTGATGTGCGTGATGCTGCGATGGCCCTTGATCCAGATGTTCTTCTCTCTGGATGCGAGAATTTCCTTCTTGTCGACTTCCCGCGTGTACATCCGGTTGGCCTTGCTGAAGGTGATGGGCACGAGGATATCGGCGTTTATAAACAGCAGCAGGGCCGACAACACGCCCAAGGCCACGATCGATTTTAAAAAAAAGAGCATGCCGACGCCGCCGCTGCGCAGCGCGAGCAATTCATTGCGCTTGTTCATCAAACCGAGCACGACCAGCACCGCCAGAAGCAGTGCCAGGGGAAAAATCTGGGCGATGACAAATGGCACCCGCAGCATGAAAAAGATGGCCGCCCGGTGAAACGGCAGGCCCGCTTCCATGAAATCATCGATCTTTTCGAAAAAATCGATCGCCAGGAAAATACCGATCACGGCCAAGAGGATGATGGCCAGGTATTTGAAAACTTCGCGATTGAAATAGCGGTCGAGAATCAGCATGGCATCGATGGCCGGCCGGCACGATTTTTTCTACCGGTGCGGCCTGCGGCAATTCCGGTTTTTATGGATAGGCGGTCATACACTCCGGGGGCGCCGCGGGGCAGCGGCGTTCCGGCTCTCATGTCCGGCGGTGACCGAGGCGGCCCATCTGCCGCAGCCAGTTCTGAATCGGCGCCATGATCCGCACGGGGCGCTCGCGCGCCGAGCGCAGAAATAAAAAACCGCCCAGGCTCCCCATGAAGACATTCGGAAGCCACATGGCCAGGGCCGGCGACAGGCTGCCGCTTTCACCGAACACATGGCCGGCCGAGAGCAACAGGTAGTAAAGAAGAAAGAAGAACACGCCGACCACCAGTCCGATCGAGCGCCGCGTCGACCGGGACTGAATGCCGAGCGGTATGGCCAGAATCCCGAGCGTAAAGCAGGCAAACGGCATTGCCATAATACTGTGGAATCTGATCCGGGGCTTGAGGAGAAACGGGTCGTCACCGGGAGCCGCCCGCAGGAAGCGGAAAAGCTCGTCGAAGGGCATCTCCTTCCACCGCTTGGCTGGATCGTCAACGGCCTGCAGGGCCTTGTTCACATCGAGCCGGATGTCATAGGTGTCGAAGGTGATCGACTGGGCCGACCGTTTTTCGATGCCGACCTGATTGATTCGGCCCTCGTAGAGCCGCAGGTAATAGACCAGGGTGCCCGGTTCCCTGAACAGTTTACCGCGCGGGGCCACCACCGTGGTGGCCATGTTCTTCTCGCGCCGGTCCTCGATGAAGACATCGATCAACTGTTTGTTCTTCGAGTCGACCTCGTTCACATACAGCATGACGTCTTTGAAGCTGTCGTTGAAGGTGCGTTCCTTGAGACCGATGTCGAGATTTTCCGAAAACACCTCGAAGGTGAGTTCTTTTATCGCCTTTTTGCTGGCCGGCGCACCGAAGGCCGCCATGTAAAACGTCAGGGCGGCGGCGCCCAGGCTGAAAAAAAGCACCGGCGGCAGCATGCGGTAGAGGCTGATGCCGCCGGTCTTCATGGCGATGATTTCGTTGTCGCCGCTCATCCGCAAAAAGGTCAGCAGCACCGCCAGCATCACGGACATGGGAATGACGTACGTCAGAAAATAGGGGGTTGAAAAAAACAGAATCTTGAGGATGATGAAAAGACCGACACTGTAGTTGACGATCATATCGGTAATTTGAAGCATCTGGGCCATCAGGAAAACGAAGGTAAAAAAAACGAGATTGACGGCAAAGGGCGCGAAGAGTTCTATGAAGATGTAGCGGTTGAGAAGCGTATTGAGTTTCATGATTGCCCGGATGCGGGATCGTCGCTGAACTGCATCTGATACAGCCTGAAATAGGCCCCGCGCAGCGCCAGCAGTTCCTGGTGGCTGCCCTGTTCCACGATCCGGCCGGTGGAGAGCACGATGATGTGATCGGCGCTCAGGATCGTCGAGAGCCGGTGCGCAATGACAAACGTCGTGCGGCCGTGCATCAGGTTTTCAAGGGCTTTTTGCACCGTTTTCTCTGCGCCCGTGTCCAGTGAGGCCGTCGCCTCGTCGAGAATCAGTATCGGCGCGTCCTTGAGCAGAGCCCGCGCGATGCAGATCCGCTGTTTTTCGCCCCCCGACAACCGCGCCCCCAGCTCCCCGATGTTGGTGTCGTATTGTTGCGGAAAGCCCAGGATGAAATCATGGGCAAAGGCGGCCTGCGCGGCGGCCAGGATCTCTTCTTCAGCAGCGCCATGGCGGCCGTAGGCGATGTTGTTGCGGACGCTGTCGTTGAACAAAATGGGCTCCTGCGTGACGATGGCGATCTGCCGGCGCAGGGATGCCAGGGAAAGCCGGCGGATGTCGGTGCCGTCGACCGCAATCACTCCGTCGGAGACGTCGTAGAAACGCGGAATCAGGTTGACCAGGGATGTCTTGCCGCCGCCGCTCATACCGACGATGGCCAGCACCTTTCCCGGATCGACTTCCAGGTTGACGTCCCGCAGCACCATGTCCTCGTCGTATTTAAAATAAACGTGCTCGAAGGCGACCCGGTGCGGGCGGGTTTCGATCTCGACCGGGTGGGGGTCTTCGGGAATGCCGGTGTCCTGCTCGATGACATCGAAAATACGGTCGGTGGCCGAGAGGCCCCGCTGAATGGCGTTGTTGAACTTGCTCAGGTCCTTGACCGGCTTGTAGAGCAGCAGCACGGCCGTCAAAAAGGAGAAAAAAGTGCCGGCCGTGTAAGTGCCCGCGACCACTTTCAGACCGCCGTACCAGATAATCAGCGCCGCCGCCAGTCCGCCGAGAAACAGGTTGATGGGGCTGGTAACGACCCGCGCCTTGGTTTCCTGCATCTCCAGCCCGAAGAGTCGGGCGGTTTTGTCGAAGAAGCGTTTTTTCTCGTAAGCCTCCATGCCGAAGCCCTTGACGATTTTATTGCCGCTGAAGGTCTCGTGCATGAAGGCGCTGATGTCGGCCATGGCCTCCTGGCAGCCGGTGCTGGTGCGCCGCACCCGGCGACCGAAGATAACGATCGGAATAAAAGCCGCCGGCAGGACCAGGACCGCAAAGAGCGCCAGGTGCCAGATTTGGTAGAAAATAACGAAGACCAGCCCGATGATGGTAAAGCAATCGCGCAGGGAGCCGGTGATGGTGGAAGAGAGCATGTCCCTGACGAAGTTGACGTCATTGATGATCCGCGACATCAGGACACCGGTCGTTTCCTTGTGGAAAAAGGCCAGGCTCAGATCCTGGATGCGGTCGTAGAGGCGGTTTCGCAAGCGGCGGATCATGTTCTGTCCGACGTAGCTCATCAAGAAATCGCCGTAATACAGGGCCACGCTGCGCAGGAGATAAATACCGACGATGGCCGGCGGGATCAGCCTGAGCATGGATCCGTTTTTATTGATGAAGATCTCGTCCAGGACCGGCTTGACAAGAAAGGCGGCGGTCGATGTGCCGGCGGCCTCCACCAGCATGCAGGCCATGGCCAGCAAAAGCCGCGTCTGGTTTTCCTTGACCAGCGCCACCAGCTGCCGATGCCTGTTTCTGATCCTGATTTTCGAGAAGTTCTTCACGCTACCTGGTTGGGTCGGTTGGGTCAGTTGTGTCAGTTAAGTCGGTTGGGTCAGTTGAGTCAGCGGGTTGGGGTGAGTGTAGCGAACCCTAACAAAAGATAATGAGCCTTCACCAGAGTTAGGGGTTCGTTCCGCTTAACCCAATCTTGTCGATGCGTTTAAAAACGAACGCCGGATAATCGACCTCAATTCCTTCAATCGCCACTAATCAATCGTCGATAGACAATTTCTCCTTTTTCATTGTCAACATACATTTCTTTGCCGGTTCATCCATCAAGCATAGGGCGATCTGGGCCACCTGCCGTGAAGCGCCCGGACCCCCCAGCACCTGCGCGGCCGCCAGCAAATCGCTTTTCAGCCGCGCGAGCCGGTTGTCATCGGCCAGCAGGCCGAAGACCTGGCGGCTGATGCCGGCGGCCGTTGCCTGGTCCTGAACCAGTTCGGGAACCAGGCGCCGTCCGGCGATCAGATTGATCAGCCCGATGTGATCCACCCGGATCAGGGCCCTGCCGAGCCAGTAGCTGACCGGCGAGACCTTGTAGATAATCACCATCGGCGTGCCGGCGATGGCCGCCTGCAGGGTGACGGTGCCGGAGGCCGCAACGACCAGGCGGCAGCGTTTGAAGAGCCGCTCGACCGGCTCCTCGGAAAAATCGATCGCACCGTGCGCACCGCAGCGTTCGATCATCCCCACGATGGTCTTTTTCTCGACGCTCGGCGCGACCGAGACCGTGAACGCGAGCCGAGAATCCTGGCGGATCATTTTGGCGGCCGCCGCGAGCATGACCGGCAGCAACCGCTCGATTTCCCCTGCGCGGGAGCCGGGCAGCAGTCCGATACGGGTGCGCCCGTCGATCGTATCGCTTGACGCCCCTTTTTCCTCTTTTGCGGCGCCGCGGTCGAGCAGCGGGTGGCCGACGAAGGTCACCGGGATGCCGTGGTCCGCGTAAAATACGGCCTCGAATGGTAAAATGACGGCCATGTGGCTGACCAGTTTGCCGATTTTCTTGACCCGCCCGCGACGCCAGGCCCAGATCTGAGGGCTGATGTAATATAACACGGGAATGCCGAGCTTCCGGGCACCTGCCGCCACCCGCAGGTTGAAATCCGGGAAATCGATCAGGATCAGCAGATCGGGCTTAAGGCTTTGGAGCAGCTTTTTAACCAGCGCCAGGGATCGAAAGACCACCGGCAGCTTGGCGAAGACCTCGGTGATGCCGACCACGGCCAGCTCGGCGGCCTGGATCAGGATGCGCACCCCGGCCGCGGCCATTTCCCGGCCGCCGATGCCGCAGAAAAAAATATTCGGATTCGACCGCCGCATTTCCGCGACCAGCCGGGCTCCGTGCTGGTCACCGGACGCCTCACCGGCCACGACCATGACACAGGGCTGTCCGCTGTGGACCTTCATGGACGTCACCGGTTCAGGTAGCGGTCGATCTTGGCGTTGATCTGGTCCATCACATCCAGGGCGATTCGCAGCGCGTCGCGCCCCACGGCGCCGTCGACCTGCGGCGGCCGGCGGGTTCGAACCGAGCCGACAAACGCCTTCAGTTCATCGTCGAGCGCATCGCCCGGCGAGAACGAGAGGTTCTGAATGTCCATGCCGGGAATGAGGCCGCCCGGATCCTCACCCTTTCTTCTGATGACCGTGATGCGGTGATCGACGAAGTCGACCGACGTGTAACAGTCCCGTTGGAAGAGCCTGATTTTGCGTTCGTCCTTGATGGAGATCCGGCTGGCCGTGACATTGGCGACACACCCGCTGTCGAACTCGAGCCGGGCATTGGCGATATCGACCTCGCCTGACACCACCGGCACGCCGGCGGCGTGGACGCTGACCAGCTCGGACTGGGCAAAATTGGAAATAAGATCGATATCGTGAATCATCAAATCGAGCACGACGCTGACATCCGTGGCCCGGCCCCTGAACAGGCTGAGCCGGTGCGATTCGATGAACAGGGGGCGCTTGACGATATCGCGCAGGGCCACCACGGCCGGATTGAACCGTTCCAGGTGCCCGACTTGAATGATGAGCCCGCGCTCGGCCGCCATCGCCACCAGCTCATCGGCTTGCGCCAGGGTGGCGGTCATCGGCTTTTCTATCAGCACGTCCACGCCGTTTTCCAAGAACTCCCTGGCAATCCGAAAGTGTTCCAGGGTGGGAACCACGACGCTGACCGCATCCACCCGGCCGATAAGATCGGCATGCCGGCTGAACGCCGCTGTTTGGAGGCGCTCGGCCACAACGGCGGCCGCTGTCGCATCGATATCGGCCACGCCCACCAGCCGGGTATCGGCCATGCGGGCATACTTCTCGGCATGAAACTTGCCGAGGTAGCCGACGCCGACGACACCGACGCGCAGTGTGTTAGTGTCTGTGCTCATCGAAAACCCTGTTCGGATGATTTCGCCTGGTCGGAAATTGGTTGTTGACGCATTCCAGATGACCCGCAGCCCACGGGCTAAACGGGCTCAATCGGCCCGACGGGTCCCGGCTTGTCCGGGCCGATCCTCACCGGGTGACGCCCCGTTCGGCGGATTTAATGAACTCGATGAACTTGACGACTTCCGGAACCTGATCGACTTCGGCCCTCACCCGCTCGACGGCCTGATTAAGGGTCAGCCCGATGCGAAAGACGATGCGGTAGGCTTTCTTCAGCTCCGCGAGGGTTTTTTGCGAAAAACCGTGGCGCTTGAGTCCCACCTGATTGAGCCCGTGCAGCCGCGCCCTTTCGCCGGAGGCGATTACGTAGGGCGGGATGTCCTTGGGGACGCCGGTTTTACCGCCGATGAAGGCGTATTCACCGACCTTGGTAAATTGGTGGATGGCCGAGAGCCCGCCGATAGTGCAGTAGTCGCCGATGGTGATGTGACCGGCCAGGGTCGCGTTGTTGGCCATGACCACCCGGCGGCCGATCTTGCAGTCGTGGGCCACGTGGGTATAATTCATCAGCAGGCACTCTTCGCCCACCTCGGTCACGCCCCCGCCGCGGGTCGTTCCCCGGTGAATGGTGACAAATTCGCGGATGATCGACCCGCGCCCGATTTTGACGTAGCTGACCTCTCCGCCGAACTTCAGGTCCTGGGGAATGGCGCCCAGGGCGGCAAATTGGAAGATCCGGCAATTCTGTCCGATGGTGACATAGGGTTCGATCACCGCATGCGCCCCGATGGATGTCCCGGAGCCGATGCATACCTTGTCGCCGATGATGGTATAGGCCCCGATATCCACACTGGGATCGATTTCTGCCTTCGGGCTGACGATGGCGGTTGGATGAATCATTTCTTCTCCCCCAGGGTGGCCATCAGTTCGGCTTCGGCGACCCGCCTGCCGTCGACGGTGGCCTGGGCCGCCATCTTCATGACATTTTTGCGCATTTTAAGCAGGGTCGCTTCGATAACCAGCTGGTCCCCCGGAACAACCGGCTTGCGGAAACGCACCTTGTCCATCCCCATGAAATAAAAGATGTATCCGGCGTCGGCCGGCGGACGAGAGGCGATATAGAAGACCCCGCCGGTCTGGGCCATGGCTTCGACAATCAAGACGCCCGGCATTACCGGCATCTGCGGGAAGTGGCCCTGAAAAAAAGGTTCGTTGATGGTCACGTTTTTCAAGGCGACGATCTTTTCCCCCGCCACCATGTCAATAACGCGATCGATCAGCAGGAACGGATAGCGGTGGGGCAGCATGTCAAGAATTTTTTGAATATCGAAGCCGCTGGTCATAAGTTTCTCCCGGTGCAAGGCCAATGAGTAATGCAGGGATCGAATCACCGCTGGGTTCGGTGGCACATCCGCCGGCGCCGTGGCGGCAGCCGGCCGTCACTCGTCCCGG
Source organism: uncultured delta proteobacterium (assembly GCA_963779885.1). Classification (GTDB taxonomy): domain Bacteria; phylum Desulfobacterota; class Desulfobacteria; order Desulfobacterales; family SG8-13; genus JARFQH01. The sequence goes on from CAWAAN010000022.1 coordinate 389,366, forward strand.
CCGGATTGCCGCGCCACTTCTTTTTCGAGGGCGGCCAGCCGCTTTTTCAGCTCGGGCAGCTCCGGCAAATCCCGCTGCAACCGCAGCCACTGCCGGTGAGGCAGCCCCGGCAGCCCGGCCGACAGAATTTCCCCCGCCGCGACCGACTTGCCGATGCCGGTCATGGGACCGATGATGCAGTTGTCGCCGAGAGTGAGATGACCGGCGATGCCGGCCTTGGCGGCCAGAATGACGTGCCGGCCGACGGTGGTGCTCCCGGCAATGCCGACCTGGGCCACGATCAGGGAGTTTTCACCGACCGTCACGTTGTGAGCCGATATGGACCAGGTTGTCGGTTTTGACGCCCTTCTGGATCCACGTCCGGCCGAAGGTCGCGCGATCGATCGTGTTCACGGCCCCGATTTCGACATCGTCATCGATCTGGACGATCCCCACATGCGGTATCTTGACGTGGGTCCCGGCGTCGGGTGCAAAGCCGTACCCGTCGCTGCCGATGACCGAACCGGCCTGGATGATGACCCGCTGGCCGATGCGGCAGCGGTCGCGAATCACCACATTGGGGTAGATGATGGTGTCGGCGCCGATAACCACCTCATCGCCGAGAACCACGCCGGGATAAAGCACGGCCCGCTCGCCGATGTCCACCGCATGGCCGATGACAACCGAGGGCGCGACGGCGATGTCTTTACCGCCGCGAAATCCGTCTCCGATCACGGCCCGGTCGCTTATCCCCTGGAATGAGATCGCCGGCGGGTGAAAAAGGGCGATGATGCGGGCAAAAGCCGCCTTGGGGTTGGCCACCAGCAGCAGGTTCGCCGTCGGGTGGCCGGTGCCCTCCGGCACGATAACGGCGCCGGCGCCGCACTGATCCAGGCGTTTGATGAATCTGAGGCCCGTCGGCATAGGAGATATCATCGGCGGCGGCGGTCTCGAAGGGGGCCACCCCGCGCAGGATTCTGTCTCCGTCGCCTTTAACGTTCCCGCCGACCCTTTCGGCCAGGCGCTTTAGCGAAGTCTCCATGGCATCGTCCTTATGTAAGCTGGTCCGGGGCGCCGCGGCTCGGCAACAACTGGGGTGGGCGGCTAATTCTTTTTGGACGCTTCGGTTTGACCCTTGCCATACTTGGTATTGTACTTCTGGATCAGTTTATCGGTAATTTCGATGGCGGTGGGGTTGTACAGAACCGCGGGCTTGTTGACGATCAGCAGGTAGCCCTCCTCCTTGCCCATTTCTTCGGCCAGGCCCAGGACGTCTTTCTGGATGCGGCTGGTCAGTTTTTGTTCCAGTTCCTTTAAGTCCGCGCTGTATTTCTTTCCGAGCTGCTGGAGATCCAGCTGCTTGATCTGCATGTCCCGCTGCGAGTCTTCCCGTTTTTCCTGGCTCATCACCGCGGCGTTGCGCTCGAACTGCTTTTTCAACTCTTCGAATTCGGCGCCCCTTTTCTTCATGTCTTCTTCCATCTTCTGGTAGTTGGCCTTGATCTGGGCCCGCGCGGCCTGACCGGCGGTGGAGGCTTCCAAAACCCGCTGGGCATCGATGACGCCGATTTTGGCCACGTCGGCTCCCCAACCGGTTGCGCCGAACACCATCCCCATCAATAAAACCAACCCGAAAATCTTGTATTGTCGCATCTTTTTCCCCCTTTTAGCCTTCATCTTAGAGTCTTGGCGGCCCACCGGCGAACCGGATCTGTTGCCGGCCGTCCGGTCGAACCGATCAATTTTTTGAGGCAACACTTTATCCCGATCCTGTCCGTGAATCAAGCAGCGATTGCCGCCTCTCGGGGTTCACGGAAAAAAAAACCATCTCCTGGGCGTGTTTGCACCCCGTCGGCCGGGCACGAAAACGCCGACGGACAAGGATTTTCCGCGAGTTCGTCCTGTGGTTCGCCGCAACGCATCAGCGCCCGCCGGATGACGAGAATCAGTCGATGCATTATCAGAAGGAACCGCCGAGGTTGAATTCGAACGCGCCGGCACTTTCATCATCGCGTCGGTCGAGTTTAAACCCGTAAGCCAGGGCGATGGCCCCCATGGGTGAATTCCAGTTGACACCCACCCCGACGCTTTTACGCAGGGAATCGGAGTTGAACGATTGCGGCTCGGCACCGGGCTGGTTGGAGGTAATGGCGCCGATGTCGAAGAACACAAACCCGTCCAGTCCGAAGCTCGGCAGCAGCGGGCGGATCAGTTCCAGGTTGGCAAAAGCGAATTTATCCCCGCCGATCGGCTCCCCCCTGGCATCCTGCGGCTGGATTTCGTCCCGGTCGAAGCCGATGATCGAGTCGAAGCCGCCCATGTAGAACAATTCGTAATCCGGCAGCACGCCGGCGGAATTTTCATACACATAGCCGCCCTTGACCCGCGCATGTCCGACCAGTTTCCAGACAATGGGAACGTACCAGGACAGCTGGCCGATGTACTTGGTGAAGCCGACGTCGCCGCCCAGCCCCGCATACTCGACACTCAACCGGTGATCCGAGCCTTCGGTGGGCGAGAACAGCCGGTCACGGGTATCGTAGTTGATCGATCCCAAAACGCTCAGGGTGATGATGGGATCGTTTCCGAACTGATCGACGAGCTTCAGGATCGACACCGGTGTGGCCAGTAAATTGGTGATGTCGAGCTTGGCCCTGTCGTAGGTAAGGCTCGTGGTGAACCGGGTGTCGCGGAAGATCGGGTATCCCAAGAAAATGGAGGCCCCTCTGCTGTTCTTGTCATAGGCGTCATACTCGGTGCGCCAGTCATACACCCGGAACCCGGCCGCCAGTGGAATGTCGAAAAGCCACGGCTCGGTAAATGCCAACTGGTAGCGTTGGTTGACGGTCCCCACCTCGGCCTGCAGGGTCAGAATCTGCCCGCGGCCGAAAAGGTTGCGCTGTGAGATCGAGCCGATGAAAAAGACCTTTTCGGTATTGCTGTACCCACCGCCCACGCTGAACTGGCCGGTGGATTTTTCCTCGACTTCGATATTGAGCCGCATCTTGTCATCGGCGCTGCCCTTGGCCGTGTTGACCTTGACGTCCTGGAAATAATTGAGACGGTTCAGGTTGCGGACGCTGCGTTTCAACCGCGAACCACTGTAGAGCCCCTGTTCGTAAACTTCAAGCTCGCGCCGGATCACCTTGTCCCTGGTCTTGGAATTGCCGCTGATGGTGATCTCCTCGAAGTACACCTGCTGGCCCTTGTCAAACTGGTAGGTGATATTGACCACCAGCTTGTCGGGGTCTTCGTCGATGAGCGGGTTTATAGCGGCAAACGCATATCCCTGGTCCGAATACAAATCGGTCAACGCCAGCAGATCGTCGCGCAAGACGTTGCGACTGAAATATTCCTCCTGGCGCAGCTTGATTTTGTCGAGCAGGACCTGCCTGGGAAAAATAAGATCGCCCTCGACATCGACCTTGCCCACTTTGAAGCGCGGCCCTTCCTCGATCTTGAACGTAATGTCTATCCCGTCTTCCTTGAAGTCGACCTGCGGCTCACCGACCTTGGCCCGGATATAGCCCTGATTCTGATAGAAGGTTTCCAGGCGGCTGACATCCTGGTCCAGGTCCTCTTTCTTCAGGTCGCCGGAATCGGTGATAAAGGAGAGAAACCCCTTCTCCGAGGTGCTCACCTGTCGCTTGAGTTGTTTTTCGGTAAAGGCCTTGTTGCCGACAAAGTCAATATGCTCGACGCGCACCTTTTTGCCTTCTTCGATCGACAGGGTCACATCGGCCTGGTTGTTGGGTTCCTCCTGAATTTTATAGGTCACCCTGACGTTGTGGTAGTTTTTGTCCTTGTAGAGTCCCTCGATCCGCTGAACATTGTTCTGGACCTGGAAGATGTTCAGAATCGACCCGGTTTTAAGGGTGAGGTTTTCTTTGATTTCCTTGTCGTCGAAGACCCGGTTGCCCTCGAAGCGAATGTAGCGGACCGTCGGTTTCTCCTTGACCTGGAACACCATGATCTTTCCGTCGGGGCCATCCTCGGCCTCGATCCGCACATCGTCGAAATAACCCATCGCATAGATGGCCTTCAGATCCTCGGAGAGGCTCTTGACCGAATAAATGTCTCCCGGTGCCGTTCTGATCACCTTGAGGATGGCATCGGCTTCGATTCGTTGATTGCCCTCGATCCGGATCGCGCGGATTTTCTGCTGCTCGAAAATCACCACCAGCAAATCGCTGGCCAGTTCCTTGACTCTCAACGGCAGGTTTTCGAGGCCCTGGCCGACGACCGAAAAAACTTTGCCGGGAGCGGGGGTCGAGACGTCCAGCAAGCGGACATCCAGGCTGAACTGCTGGCCGATCACGGTGAGGCTGCCCCAGATCACGAAGCCGGCGCCGCTTTCCTCGCCCACCCGCCGGATATTCGCCGGGCTCAGATCCGGTTTGCCCGTGTCCGCGGCAAAGGCGGCCGGCGGCGCCACGATCGTGGCGCCCTCCTGGGTGAGATTCTGTCCGATGACCTTTGGGATTTCTGCCCTGAGATACGCCAGGTCCTCGGCGGCATTGATCTCGAAAGGCAGTATCAATACCTTGACCTGTCTTTCGGCCGCCGGTGCGGTGGCCGGCAGCAGGCAAAAGCCGGCCATCACCGCCCAGCAGAAGCGTTTCAGCATGATCCCCAAACCCTTCCATGCGGCAGCCCGTCGCAGGCCTGCTCCCGGTCGGCGCCCGTCGCCGCAGCAATTGGCAGCCAGGGCGCTCATCCGGCTTCCACCAGCCGACCATTTTCAATCGTTACTCTCCGTGCCATGAACGCCGCGAGTTCCAGGTTGTGCGTGACGACAACCAGGGTCATGTGAAGTTCACGGTTCAACTCCATCAGCAATTCGTGGACATGGGCACTGTTGCCCTGGTCGAGATTGCCCGTCGGCTCGTCGGCCAGCAAAATGGCCGGCCTGAGAACCAGCGCCCTGGCCAGCGCCACCCGCTGCTGCTCGCCGCCCGAAAGCTTGGTGACCCGCTGATAAAGGCGATCCTCGAGGCCGACCCGCACCAGGATGGCCTCGGCCACCGCCTGCGCGTCGCGCTTGCTGCGGCCCGCGATGAGGGCCGGCATCATCGTATTTTCAAGCGCACTGAATTCGGACAGAAGATGATGAAACTGAAAGACAAAACCAATCGATTCGTTCCGGAACCGTGCCAGCGCCGCGGCATCGTAGCGCAGTACATCCTGGCCCTTGAACAGCAAGCGGCCGCTGTCGGGCCGATCGAGCGTTCCCAGAATGTGCAGGAGCGTCGATTTGCCGATCCCCGAGGCGCCGACCACCGCCACGGTCTCGCCGGCCGCCAGGTCGAAATCGACCCCGGTTAAAATCTCGATCCGGACGCCGCTGCCATTGTAGCTCTTGCTCAGCTCCCGCAGGGCGATCAGCGATTCATCCGGCGCCGCCGACCGACTCGAAGGGGCAAGGGTGCTGGAATCAACCATAGCGGATCGCCTCGACCGGGTCGAGCCGGGACGCCTGCCTGGCCGGATAGAGAGTGGCGATAAAGCAGATGACGAGGGCCGCGGCAACGATGATCGCCACATCCAGGAACTCGAGCCGCACCGGCAGCTTGGTGGTGAAATAATAAATATCGCCCGTGAGTTCGACGATGTTGTAATGTTTGAGCAGCGTACAGAGCAACGCGCCGAACAGGACCCCCAGAAACGTGCCGACCACGCCGATGGCCATGCCCTTGAACACGAATATCTTGCGAATGCTCCGGTCGGTCGCCCCCATGGCCTTCAGGATGGCGATATCGCGCGTCTTGCCCATGACCATCATAATCAGGGTGCTGGCAATGTTGAAAGCGGCCACCAGGATGATCAGGGTCAGGATGATGAACATGGCCGTCTTTTCGAGTTTAAGGGCCGTGAACAAGTTTTGGTTTTTGCGGACCCAGTCCCAGGCCCAATAGGGATACCCCAGTCCGGCGGTGATTTTATCGGCGATCCGGCGGGCATGGTAGATATCGCTGACGCGCAGCTCGACCGCCGATACGGCATCGTCCATGCGCAGCAGCCTCTGGGCGTCATCGAGGCGGATGTAGGCGAAGGAGCCGTCGAAATCATACATGCCGGATTCGAAATAGCCGGTCACCTGAAACGGCTTCATCGCCGGAACGTGCCCGATGGGCGAGAGCATTCCGCGCGGGGATATCAGATAGACCTTCTCGCCCTTGACCACGCCCAGGTTGCGGGCCAGCTCTCGGCCCAGCACGATCGCGGGTGTCCCGGCGGCGCTGCCCGCGGGGCGGTCGGCCGCCTCGCTTGCGGCAGGCAGGGCGAGGCCCGCCAGGGTCGCGATGACCTTGCCGGCGCTGCCCGGCTCGATGCCCCTGAGCATGGCTCCGGACACGCCGTGCGCGGAGCGCAGCATGACCTGCTCGTAGATGACCGGTGCGGCGGCCAGCACGCCGTCGACCGACTCGGCGAAGGCCGCAACCCGCCGGTAATCGGTAAAGGCCCCGCCCTGGCGCATGACCACCACCTGGGCCTGACCGCCCAGAATGCGCGCCTTGAGGTCCGATTCGAAGCCGGACATGACGGCGATCACCACAATCAGCGCCATGACCCCCACCATGACGCCGCCGGTGGAAAGGATCGTGATCAGGGAGATGAAGGCCTGTTTCTGTCGGGCTCTCAGATAGCGGCCGCCGATAAAGTATTCAAAAGACATATTCGTTTGAGGTCCGGTGACCGGCACGAGCCGACCGGTCGGCCGCGGCTGCCGTCTTGAGGCCTATCTCCTGCCGTTTTAATTCACAGGGTGGCAAAGTCCGATGCGCTTAAAACCCCTAATGGTAAGCGTTTGCAGGGTGCCGCAGATGCAAGGCGTCGGGCGCGCCGGCGTACTTTTGTCCGTCAAGTGCCCGACAACTTAGTCGATGCGGTGCCCTGTGAATACCTTATGGTAAGCGTTTACAGGGTGCCGCAGATGCAAGGCGTCGGGCGCGCCGGCGTACTTTTATCCGTCAAGTGCCCGACAACTTAGTCGATGCGGTGCCCTGTGAATACCTTATGGTAAGCGTTTACAGGGTGCCGCAGATGCAAGGCGTCGGGCGCGCCGGCGTACTTTTGTCCGTCAAGTGCCCGACAACTTAGTCGATGCGGTGCCCTGTGAATACCTTATGGTAAGCGTTTACAGGGTGCCGCAGATGCAAGGCGTCGGGCGCGCCGGCGTACTTTTGTCCGTCAAGTGCCCGACAACTTAGTCGATGCGGTGCCCTGTGAATACCTTATGGTAAGCATTTACAGGGTGCCGCAGATGCAAGGCGTCGGGCGCGCCGGCGTACTTTTATCCGTCAAGTACCCGACAACTTAGTCGATGCGGTGCCCTGTGAATACCTTATGGTAAGCATTTACAGGGTGCCGCAGATGCAAGGCGTCGGGCGCGCCGGCGTACTTTTGTCCGTCAAGTGCCCGACAACACCGCAGATGCGGTACCCTGTGAATGCTTACCCGACCGGCTTCATATGCGGGAACAGGATCACCTCGCGGATGGACGCCGCGTCGGTCAGCAACATGACCAGGCGATCGATGCCGATGCCTTCGCCGGCCGCCGGCGGCATGCCGTATTCGAGCGCCTCGATGTAGTCTTCGTCCATGAAATGGGCCTCCTGATCACCGGCGTCGCGGTTGGCGACCTGTTGCACGAAACGCTCTCTCTGGTCCGCGGGATCGTTCAACTCGGAAAAGCCGTTGGCGATTTCGCGCCCGGCGATGAAAAGTTCGAAACGATCGGTCACACCGGGGTTGCGCTCGTTGCGGCGCGACAGCGGCGAGACCTCGACCGGATACCCGACGATGAAAGTGGGTTGGATCAGTTTCGGTTCGACCAGGGCGTCGAAGAGCTTGGTGAGCACCTTGCCGATGCGCCCGGTCTTGGTGATCTGGACCTGGTTGCGTTCGGCCAGGGCCAGCAGTCCCTCGCGGTCTTCCAGGAGGCGGGCGTCGACGCCGCCGATCGTCGTCAGGGCTTCCAGCAGTGAAAGCCGCTGCCAGTGGCCGCCGAGGTCGATGGTCTGGCCCTGGTAGGAAATCGAGGTCGAACCACAGACCCTGGCGGCCACGCCGGCCACCAACTGCTCGGTCAGCTCCATCAGGTCCTCGTAGGTAGCGTAGGCCTGATAGAATTCGAGCATCGTGAATTCAGGGTTGTGCTGGGTCGACACGCCTTCATTTCTGAAATTGCGGTTTATTTCGAAGACGCGGTCGAATCCACCCACCAGCAGCCGCTTCAGGTAAAGTTCGGGCGCGATGCGCAGGTACAGGTTCAGGCCGAGCGCATTGTGGTAGGTTTTGAACGGTTCGGCTTCGGCGCCCCCCGGGATCGGCTGCATCATCGGCGTTTCGACTTCCAGGAAATCGCGCTGCAGGAAGAACTCGCGCACGGCTTGAATGGCCTGGGACCTGCGCCGGAAGATCTGGCGCACCTCGGCGTTCATGATCAGGTCGACATAGCGCTGCCGGTAGCGCTTCTCGGGGTCCTTGAGGCCGTGGAATTTTTCCGGCAGGGGCCGGATCGATTTGCAGAGCAGCGCGAATGAATCGACCAGGAGCGTCCACTCGCCGGTTTTGGTCTTGAACAGGGTGCCGGACAAGCCGATGATGTCCCCGATATCCAGCTGCTTGAAGAGGTCGTAAGCCCGGTCGCCGACCTTGTCCTTGCGAATGTACGCCTGCAGTTGCCCGGTGCGGTCTCGGAAGCGCACGAAAGCGGCCTTGCCGAAACGGTTGACGGCCATCAGGCGCCCGGCGGCGACAAATTCGGGCCCGTTTTCCATGACCGGCTCGTCCATTTTGTGCGCCTGCGCCACGATATCGGCCACCGTGTGGCGCACGGTAAAATTATTGGGGTAAGCGGCAACACCCTGCGTGCGAAGGTCGCTGATTTTGCCGCGCCGTATGTCCAGAATGTCGGTGGTCTTTTCCGTGTGCATGCTTTTCCTGCCCCCTACCGCTTGGTGCGGAAACCCGGGTCTGGGGATCGATGACGGCCCGCCGCCGTCCGCGGCCGCTGACGGCAAAAGCGGCGAAATGGCCGGACGCAGCAGTCCCGCGGGATCGACGGTCAATTAAGGATAAGTGGGAATTGGTATCGTAAAAGAGGCTAGGTGTCAAGCCCCGGCCGGCGATGCGACCCGTTTTAAACAGAAGGAAAAGGTCGTTCCGACACCCTGCCGGCTGAGGACTTCGAGATGGCTGTCATAGGATTCGATAATGCTGTGGACGATGGAGAGCCCCAGGCCGGTTCCGTTGGCCTTGGTGGTGAAAAAAGGATCGAAAATCGATCCGATGGTCTCGTTTGACATGCCGCAGCCGTCATCGGTGACCTCGATGCACGCCCGGTGCCCTTTGGCGGCAAGGAGCGCGATGTTGATGGTTCCGGCACCGTCGATGGCCTCGGAGGCGTTGAGCAAAAGGTTCCACAACACCTGGCGCAGGTGGACCGGGTCCATGGCGGCAAAAAGGCCGGGTTTGAAATTCTTGCGGATCGAAATCCGCCCGCGGCAGCGGCTGTCTCTTTCGAACAGCTCCACGGTTTCGCCGATGGCCTTGTCGAGTGCGATCCGCTCAACCTTGCCGGCCGGCGGCCGGGCGAAAAGAAGAAAGTTGTTCACGAGCGAACTGAGGCGATCGGCTTCACGCAGGACGATATGCATGAGACGGTCGTGGTCGGGGTCGAGGCGCACGCCTTCGCGCAGGATCTGGATCGATCCGGTCATCGCGGCCAGCGGATTCTTGATTTCATGGGCCAGCCCGGCCGCCATTTCACCGACGGCCGCCATTTTCTCCACCCGCCGAACCTGATCCTCCATCGCCCAGAGTTCCCGGCGGGACCTGCGGGCCTGTTCGGACAGCAGGCTGCTCAAAAAGGCCACCGCGAAGCAGCCGAAACTCGTGATCAGGATTTTGTAGAAAGCCTGGTGGAGGTCACCGCTGCCGGCCGCCAGCCCATCGTCGAATTCGAAGGGCTGCAGGACATCCTTGTATTCCAGCAGGATCAACAGGGCGTACTGCACGCTGCACATGAAAGAAATGAACATGCTGCCGCGCCGGTAGAGCAGCATGCTCGAATAGATAATGACCACCAGGTAGAGAAAGGAAAAAATGCTCGAATAATTGCCCGTAACATAGATGATCGACGATACGATGACCGTATCCAGCCCGATCTGGACGTAGGCAAAGGCCACCACGTTGGCGACCCGGCCGACCAGCAGGATGTAGAAAAAAGACAGGGTGAAGATGCCGACAATCAGGCCATAGAGCACCAGCAGGCCGGGAGCCAGCGGGGAGGCGGCCACGCCAAGCTGCAAAACGACGGTGGAGCCGAGCAGAAGGGTCGTAAACAGGACCCGCGCCAGCATCAGCCACTTCAATTTGAGGCGCATGTCCTCGTCACGTTGCGAAGCGGCGCGGGCGGGCAGGTTTGACATGGCAGGCGCTTTAAAAAAAATGGTTGGCATCACGGCGCGGGGCGCTCGGCCGCAAGGCAGTCCGGCGCCGGACACCGTCGCCGTTCGGGGCGACGCCCGCCGACGCACAGCCCCGACCGGCACCCTTTATACAGCAGGCGGGGAGGTCAGCCGCCGATGGTGCCGGCCATTTTGAATATCGGCAGGTACATGGCGATGACCAAGCCGCCGATCGTCACGCCGAGAAAAACCAGCATGAACGGTTCGATCAGCGATGTCAAGTTTTCCACCGCCTGATCGACTTCGTCATCATAGAAAACGGCGATCTTTTCCAGCATGGAGTCCAGGGCGCCGGTGGATTCACCGACCGCGATCATCTGGCACACCATGGAGGGAAAGACGCCGCTCTCCTGAAGCGGGTCGGCCATGGTGCGACCCTCCGCGATATCGGAACGCACGCTGTAGACCGCTTTTTCGATGGTTTTGTTCCCGGCGGTCTTGGCCACGATATCCAGGGCTTCCAAAATCGCGACCCCGCTGGAGAGCATGGTACTCATGGTGCGGGTGAACTTGGCTACGGCTACCTTGCGGATCAGCACACCGAAGACCGGCAATTTCAGGATCAATTCATCGACCATCGCGCGGCCTTTTTCAGTCCCGTAGACCTTTTTAAAGGCCACGATAAAAAGGACCAGGCCGATGATAAGCCAGATGATGTTTTTCTTGGCGAAGTTGCTCACGTCGATAACGAGCTGGGTGAAAGCCGGCAGCTCGCTGCCGAAATCGGCGAACATCTCCTGAAAGACCGGAATGACGAACACCAGAATGACCGCCAGCACGATGGCGGCAATGATCAGGGTCACAATCGGGTAGGTCATCGCGCCCTTGACCTGCGACTTGAGTTTGGCGGCTTTCTCCATGTAAACCGACAGCCGCCGTAAAATAGTGTCCAGAATACCGCCGGCCTCGCCGGCCGCCACCATGTTCACGAAAAGATCGTCAAACTGCTTGGGGAATTTCTTCAGCGACTCGGCCAAGGTGGAGCCGCCTTCGACGGACTCCTTGATGCTTTTGAGCATTCTTTTGAAAGTGGCGTTTTCCTGCTGCGAATAGAGAATGTCCAGGCACTGGATAATGGGCAGGCCGGCATCGATCATGGTGGAGAACTGCCGGGCAAACAGGATGATGTCGTGTTGTTTGACCTTGGGTTGCAGAAAAGCGACGTTGGCGAAAAGATCCTTTGGCTTCGGTTTGATCTTGGTCGGCTCGATTTTCATCCGCCTGAGACTCGTGCGAACAAACTCCTCCGACGAGGATTCCATCTCGCCTTTCTTTTTCTCGCCGCGCACATTTTTGCCCTGCCAAATATAGACCGGCATATGTCGAATCCCCCTTTTAATTCACAAGACGACGCTTATTAGACACCATTAATGAGATACATTGTAACATAATGTCCATCTAACCACAATACTTGTTGGGGCTGGTGGTCGGTAGAGCCCGTTGAGCCCGTTTCGCCGGTTGAGCCGGTTGAACCGGTTTCAGCCTCGTTGATCAAACGGTGGACCGCCGTTTAGTTTATTGGGTTTGTTGGGTATATTGAGCTTGTTGAGTTTACTCGGTTTGTTGCGCGGGTGATCATCCTATAACTGTCTGATGGGCCGCCACATGAAGCCTTAAAATCGCCTTTATCCGAGAACCCAGAACCGTGAACCGCGAACCCTGCACCCTCAAATCGCACTCATCCCCCAACCCCGAACCTTGACCCCTTCACCTTGATTATCGGGTTGAAGGGGTGTCGAGTTGAATGTTTTTTTTGGTTTTTTTGAATTCGGTTGCTTTTTATGGTGTTAACCGTCCCGCAAAGACTCACTCCGGCCGGGGCGGGGTTAAAGGCAACCGGCTCAACCGGCCCAACCTTTTTTCTCAGTCTTGATAAAGCCCCGGTTATGTGCCAGTCTACTTCGTAGCCCGCTTACCACCCCTCCATCAGAGAGCGCATGGACCTGACCGTCATCACCACCCACATCAACGCCGATTTCGATGCCGTGGCCTCGATGCTGGCCGCCCAGAAGCTCTACCCCGATGCCAAGGTCGTCTTCCCGGGTTCGCAGGAAAAAAATCTTCGCAATTTCTTCGTCAATTCAATGGCCTATCTGTTTAGCATGATCGACATCAAGGATGTCGACATCGACCGGATCGGCCGCCTGGTGCTGGTCGACACGCGCCGGCCGTTGCGTATCGGCCGGCTTGCCGACGTGGTGGGGCGCCGGGGGGTTGAAATCCACATCTACGACCATCACCCGCCCAAAGCCGGCGACATCAAGGGCGATGTCGAGATCCTGCGGCTGACCGGCGCCACGGTAACCATCCTCACCTCTATCATCGCCGAAAAAAATATCGACGTCAGCGCCGACGAGGCCACGATCATGTGCCTGGGCCTGTACGAGGACACCGGCTCGTTCACCTTTCCCTCGACCACCCCGGAGGATTTCGAGGCGGCGGCCTTTCTGCTCTCCAAGGGGGCGAATCTGAATATCGTCGCCAACCTGATTTCGCGCGAAATCAGCCCGGAGCAGGTCAGCCTGCTCAACGAAATGATCCAGGCCGCCACCCGCTACACCATCTCGGGCATCGAGGTGGTCGTCACCATGGTGACGACCGAAAAATTTGTGCCCGATTTCGCCTTCCTCGTCCACAAGATGGTCAAGATGGAAAACCTGGAGGCCATTTTCGCCATGGCGCTCATGGAGAACAAAATCTACATCACGGCCCGCAGCCGCGTGGTCGAAGTCGATGCCGCCGCCATTCTCGAGGAATTCGGCGGGGGCGGTCACTCCTATGCGGCCGCCGCCACCGTCAAGGACAAAACCATGGCCCAGGTCGAACACATCCTGGTCGATCTGCTGTACAAAAACATCCAGTCCCGCCGACTGGCCCGCGACCTGATGTCCACCCCCGCGATCACGGTGGCGGCCGGGGTTTCCTGCCGTGACGCCGGCGACTTGCTCACGCGTTACAACATCAACGCCCTGCTGGTGACCAACGACCCTTCCGGACCCGACGGCAACGGACCGCCGCTGGGCTTCATCACGCGCCAGGTAATTGAAAAAGCCCTCTTTCACAAATTGGACCTCGTGGCGGTGAGCGATTACATGACCTCGGATCCGGCCACCGTCGGCCCCTTGGCGACCCTGGCGGAAATCCAGGAAAAAATCATCGAAAACAAGCAGCGCGTCCTGCCGGTCGTCGAAAATGACCACATCCTGGGCGTCATCACCCGCACCGATCTGCTCAATATTCTGGTCCGCCGGCATGCTCAGGAGAAAGGCGCGCCGCCCGATCACCTGTCGCGCGCGGTTCACGCCCGCACCCGCAATGTGCTGAAGTTCATGCAGGAGCGACTTTCGACAAAGATCCTGACCCTTTTGCGTGAAATCGGCCGCGTGGCGGACGACATCGGCGAGCCGGCCTACGTCGTCGGCGGTTTTGTGCGCGACCTGTTTTTATACCGCACCAACGAGGACATCGACATCGTCATCGAGGGCGACGGCATTACCTTCGCCCGAAAATTCGCCCGGATGGCGGGCGCCCGCGTCAACACGTATGCCAAATTCGGCACCGCGGTCGTCATCTTCCCCGACGGATTCAAAATCGATGTGGCCTCGGCGCGCATGGAGTACTACAGCTTCCCGGCGGCCCTGCCGATTGTCGAGACGAGTTCCATCAAACTGGATCTGTTCCGCCGCGATTTTACCGTCAACACCCTGTGCATTCAGCTCAACGCCGCTAAATTCGGCATCCTGATCGATTTTTTCGCCGCCCAAAAGGACATCAAGGAAAAATCCATCCGGGTGCTGCACAACTTGAGCTTCGTCGAAGACCCCACGCGCGTGTTTCGCGCCATCCGTTTCGAACAGCGCTTCGGCTTCACGATCGGCAAACTGACCTCCGGGCTGATCGCCAACGCCGTCAAAATGGATTTTTTCAGACGCCTGAGCGGAAAGCGGGTGTTTGCCGAACTGCGCCAGCTGCTCGAGGAGGAGAACCCGACGCCGGCGATCGTTCGGCTGCACGAGTACGGCCTGCTGCAGGTGATCCAGCCCTCGATCGCCCTGACGCCGGAGATGACGGCGCTTTTCAATGCCGTCAAGAAAGTCATCTCCTGGTATGATTTGCTTTTTATTGAAGAATCCTATATGAAGTGGTCCGTTTATTTTCTGGCGGTTCTCCGCACCCGTGACGCTGCCGTCACTGCGGAAATCTGTCGCCGGTTCGAGCTGGCTCCGCGCTATCGCAAACTGTTTCTCACCGAACGATTTGCGGCCGAAAGATGCCTGGCGTGGCTCGAACGCCATCAACCGATTAAAAACAGCGCCCTCTACAATGAACTTTCCGCGTTCAAGACCGAACTGGTCCTTTACATGATGGCCTCCTCCGCGCAAGAGGATGTCAAGCGCGCCATTTCCCAGTACATTACCACCCTGCGCTCGGTCACCGTGTCATTAAGGGGCGCGGATCTCAAGGAATTGGGCTTGACACCCGGCCCGATTTACCGCGAAGTCCTGCAGGCCGCATTGAGCGCCAGGTTGGACGGGCGGCTGCTCACCAAGGCCGACGAAATCCAGTTCGTGAAACGCTACCTGCGGCAAGCCGCCGCAGCGAACCGTCCCGATACCGGCCCTTAGGAGCAACGCGCGGGCGTGGCGGGACTTTTTTCGTCCCCAACAGTCAGGGCCCTGCGGGCCGCCACGAGGAGTTAAAACGGTTTTGTCAGTTGAATCGGTTGAGTCAGTTAGGTCGGTTTGTCAGTTTTGTCGGTTAAAGGATTTCATCGGTTTTACATCAAGGCTGCCGCAATACATAAGATGACGCGCCGGAGCCTGGATGAGCGGGGGCAAAGCGTAGGGGCGAAAAATTTTTCGCCCCTACTAACCAGTGGAGCGAAGCGACCTTCTTATTCGGTGGGGGCTGTCAGCGTTCAAAAACCATTCTCACAGGAAATGACATATGACGGGAAAAAAGCGGGTCCTGAGCGGCATGCGGCCGACCGGACCCCTGCATCTCGGCAACCTTTTGGGCGCGTTGGCCAACTGGGTCGAGATGCAGTCCACCTACGATTGTTTTTTCTTTATCGCCGACTGGCACGCGCTCACCAGCGATTACGAGAAGACGGAGCACATCACCGAATTCAGCCGTGAAATGATGATCGATTGGCTCAGCGTCGGTCTTTCGCCCGATAAGAGCACGCTGTTCGTGCAGTCGCGGGTAAAGGAACACGCCGAACTCTACCTGCTGCTCTCCATGATAACCCCGGTCCCCTGGCTCGAACGCAACCCGACCTACAAGGACCAGATCCTGCAGCTGGCCAGCAAGGATTTGTCGACCTTCGGTTTTCTGGGCTATCCGGTGCTGCAGGCCGCCGACATCATCATGTACAAACCGGCCGGTGTTCCGGTCGGCGTCGACCAGGTCCCGCACGTCGAAATAACCCGTGAAATCGCGCGGCGGTTCAATTTTCTCTACGGCGATGTGTTCCCCGAACCCGAGGCCCTGTTGACCGAGACCCCCAAGATCCTCGGCACCGACCGGCGCAAGATGAGCAAGAGCTACAACAATGCCATTTATCTGTCGGATGAACCCGATGTCATCGCCGCCAAGGTGGCCCGGATGATCACCGACCCGCAGCGGGCCCGGCGCAGCGACCCCGGCGACCCGGATGTGTGCAATGTTTTTTCTTTTCACAAACTCTACACCGATCCGGCCACGGTGGCCGACATCGACCGCCAGTGCCGCGCGGCCCGCATCGGCTGCGTCGAGTGCAAGAAAATCATGGGTGCAAATCTGATCAAGGCCCTTGAACCGATTCGGGACAAGCGTCACTATTACGAGAGCCGGCCGGAGCTGGTCGAGGACATCATGCACGCCGGCAGCGACCGCGCCCGTCAGGTCGCCCGCGCCACGATGGCCGAGGTGAGGCAGGCGGTGAAGATTTAAGACGAAACTGGAAGTTTGAAACTCGAAACTTGAAACTCAAGACTGGCCAAATAGAACCCTTTTATATCGAATAAAATCGATGACATCCGTCAACCGGCCAAACGGACCGAACGGACTCAACGGGCCAAACGGGCTCAACCGGCTCAACGGGCAAACCGGTTATAAAGTAGGCGTCTCCATTCGGATGAACGGTAGCCGATAACCATCACCAGTGACATGTAACGCGCCGCCCATGGAAAACGAGCTGTACCAGGTCAAGCTGACCGACGTCTTCGAAGGCCCGATGGATCTTCTGGTCCACCTGATCAAGAAGAACGAGGTCGATATCTACGACATTCCGATTGCCATGATCACCGACCAGTACCTGACCTACCTGGAGTGGCTCAAATCGATGAATGTCGATTTCGCCGGCGATTTTCTGGTCATGGCGGCAACCCTGACCCACATCAAATCGAGAATGCTGCTGCCCGCCGTGGCCAATGAGGAGGACGATGACGATCCGCGGATGGAAATCGCCCGCCCTCTGGCCGAATACCTGCAGTTGAAATCGGCGGCCGAGGAACTCTCGCACCGCGCCCTGCTCGGCGAAGACACCTTCGTGCGTCAGGTGGCGGATGTCCGTGACCTGGTGCCGCCGGCTGAGGGGTTTATCAAAATCGGCCTGTTCGAGCTGATCGATGCCTTTCAGCAGATATTAAAGAACATTTCCGCCGAGGAGCGTCTGGAGCTGACCTCCGACAGCATTTCCGTCAAGGACCGCATCGCGGAGCTGGTCGATGTGTTTGAGAAAAAAAGATCCGTGACCTTCGATGAGCTGTTTACGGCCCACCGGACCAAAAGCGACGTGATCATCACCTTTCTGGCGATACTCGAAATGGTCAAGCTCTGCCTGGTGCGCCTGGCACAGCACGCGCAGACCGGAGTGATCCGTTTGTTCTACGAGTGATGGACAACCTGAAAGACATCATAGAGAGCCTGCTGTTCGTCAGCGACGAGCCCCTGACCATCGAGCGGCTCAAAGCCGTCTTGACGCCGGCCGACGGCACCGAAATCCGCGGCGCCTTGAACCTTCTGACCGCGGACTACGAAACCCGCCGCGGCGGGTTTCATCTCAAGGAGATCGCCGGCGGATATCAGTTGCGCACCCGGCCGGAGTTCAGTGAGTGGATCGCGCGCCTGGTTCAACCGCGGGCGCCGCGGCTCAGTAAAGCCGCCCTCGAAACCCTGGCGATCATCGCTTATAAACAGCCGGTCATCCGCAGCGACGTGGAACACATCCGCGGGGTGGACTGCGGCGGCGTCATCCGGGTCCTGCTCGAACGCAACCTGATCCGGGTTCTCGGTCGCAAGGAAATCCCGGGACGCCCGCTGATCTATGCCACGACCAAACGGTTTCTGGAGGTATTCGACCTGAAAGACCTCAAGGACCTGCCGACCCCCAAGGAAATAGAGGACATGGGCCAGGCTCTGGCCAACCGGTCAAGTGTTGTGATTACAGACGATATGCCGGAAGAAAAAAGGGCGGCCCAGCTTGAACTTGAATTCGAAGCGCCTGACGGCATCCCGCCCGCGCCACTTGCCGAGGCGGCCGACGAGGGCGCCGGTCCAACCGATTCCGACGTGGCCATCGACCCGCCGGATGACGCCGCCGACAACGGTTTCACGCGGGAGACCTGACAAATCGGCCCTTGGATGCCCACCACCGGCACGAGTATTCTGGCCGCGGCGCACGCAGAGCCGAAAAATCGCTTGACTTCAACCCCCATAACCCTCTATGAATGAAACCGTTTTTTTCTCTTTCGATCGCCGCCGCGGACCCCGGCGACCACAAGGCCGAGGAGAGTTCATGAACAGGTCGGAAATGATCAACGTGCTGAAGGATGAGGCGGACCTGAGCCGCAAGGACGCCGAAAAAGTGACGGACCTGTTTTTCGACATGATCGAAGTGACTCTGGCCAAAGGTGAACGGGTCGAAATCAGGGGTTTCGGCAGTTTTACGGTCAACCACTACAAGCCCTACACCGGGCGCAACCCGAAGACCGGCACCCAGATCAACGTGCCCTCCAAGAAGCTGCCGTTTTTTAAGGTCGGCAAGGAGTTGAAGGAACGGGTCGACGGCTGACATTTTCGGGCGGTTAACTCAGCGGGAGAGTGCTACCTTCACACGGTAGAAGTCACTGGTTCAAATCCAGTACCGCCTACCAGATAGATCGAGGGGTTACGGACGAAACCGTAACCCCTTTTTCTTTGGTTGTGACCAAATTGTGACCGGTTGCGCCAAACACGGAATTTTCGAGCCTTGCAGCCACCGTGAACGGCCCCAGGTCGATTTTACGGTTGCTTGCCGCCTCCCGGAACCGGATGGGAACTCGCATCCCATCATCCGAACATGTAAAATCCCAGCGCCTGATCCGAAGGGTCGGAGGGATGCGAGGAAGTAAAGGCCACCCCCAGTTCCGTCCCGAACACTTTCTTGACGTCGACCTCTTTCTTGATCAGCGAATGGTTGGCGTCATCCAGATAGAACTGGAGCTGCAGTTTATCTCCCTGACCGAACCCGCCCTTATCATTCATTTTTAATTTCAAACCCGTGCGCGACAAGTCCACCACTCGCATGGCGCCGCGGCCCATTGGTTTTCCATTGACATAGTGGGTATAGCTCCCCGGGAAATCCACCGGCTTGCGATACTGCCGCCGCCGCTCGATCGAGACCGGGTACTTGTGATGGCAGTGCCGGCACGTGACGCGCAGTTTATCGGCCTTTTCCAGTTCCTTATGGTCGGCCACCCTGACCACGCGTGGCTGCTGACAGCCCGGGCAGGTGAAGGTGATCGTCTGGTCGCTGGTGACGTACACTTTTTGAGTCATGCGGGCTCCGGCTCGTTAGCAAAAGGGTGTCAATTTGCTTCAAATCCAACAAATTATAGGTCAATTCGCAATAAAAAGCAACTATCCTGCGCGGCCTTGCACCAGCGGCCGCGGCCATGGTTACCCGGCGGCGTTTGAGCGGACCGCTGTCACTCGACTTGCCTTTAAGGGAAGCAAATGATAAAATATACCATGGTTCAATAACTGCACCGGTACTTCTACCGGAATTTGCAGCACGATTGGCAAAAAAAATTATTCGAGGCGCTGGAATCTACTTCCTGCGGTACCGGACCGCGACCGACAACCGTATCAAGAGGGGACAACATGGATTTCTTGAACAACCATCTCATTTATACCGCAGCAGGTGCCCTATCGCTTCTCATCGGAAGTATCCTTCTGATCCTGGTGTTGATCAAATCTTTCACGGCCGGCGGCGTCCGGCACGGCTTGCTCGGCTTGCTCAGCGGCGGCGTTTATACGTTTGTATGGGGCTGGCTCGGAGCGCGGCGATTGAAAATGACCATGACGATGATCCTCTGGACGATCTGCATCATGGCCGGCGGCGCGCTGGTGTATATGACCGGTCCGGCCCAAATGCTTCAATCGATACCGTGGGCGAGTGAACTCGGACTGCTGGCCTCGGCCCCCGTAAAAAAAACTACCGCCCGAGTATCCCCTAAACATCCGGTCAAAAAACAGCGCGACACTTCCGATGCCCCGAAGCCTCCCGTCGCCGCACTGCTGCAAGACGCCGACTGGAACACGCAATCGGCCGCGCTATGGCAAGATGCCCGCTACGTGGATGTGAAGCAGGCAGTCGCCTTGCTCGAAAAAGCCATCGAGGAAAATCCGAATTTCGCCGAAGCCTACAACAACCGCGGCAACGCCTACCGCGACATGCAGAAGTATGCGCTGGCGATGCAGGACTACAACAAAGCGGTGAGCCTGAAACCGACGCTCGCGCAGGCCTTCAACAACCGGGGCAACATCTACTTCGATCAGGACAATTTTAAGATGGCGATCGCCGACTACAACAAGGCCCTGGATCTTAACGCGACCTACGCGCTGGCCTACTTGAACCGCGGCCTGGCTCACCACGGGTTGCACCAGGACGAGTTGGTCTGTCCCGATTTGAACAAGGCCTGCGAACTCGGCGACTGCGACGGCATCGACTGGGCCCGGAAAAACGGAATTTGTCGGTAGACTAAAGGGTCCAAGGATGCAAGGGTTCGAGGGTTCAAGGATAGGAGTGAAAAGTGCTCAGAAATTTTAAGGATTTGAAATACCTTGAGCCGCAGAAGCGTAATTGAACTTCAACAAGATCTCGGAGAGGTCGAAAGGATGCTCAAGGCCTTAATAAAGGCTATAGAAAACAAACCGACGAACTCTTGAACAACTGAACCCTCGTTTTTCTTTTTCTGACGCACACTTGGCCCCTGGAATCCTTGAACCCTCGAACCCTTCTTACGACTACCCGCACTTGTTAAACCCGCAGAAGTGACAGATCATGCAGCCCTCCTCGAAGCTGATCGTCTGGCCGCATTCGGGGCAGGTCTCACCCAGCAGGGCGTTTTTGCGATTGGCCCGGCCGCCGGAAACGGTCTCGGTCAGGTAGCGCTTTTCCAGGACGCGGGCGATGGCGTCCGGAATGGAAAGCACCAGGCCGCCGTGCTGAAAAACGGGGTGCTCGCCGCCGATGCCCTTTAACTGGTCCACGATGGCGCTCACCTTGACGCCGGCCCTTAATGCCAGCGACACCAGGCGGCCGATGGCCTCGGTCTTGGCAGTCGTCGACCGGCCCGATTTGCCGATGGTGGCGAACACCTCGAAGGGCTGCCCGTCAAACTCGGTCACCGTGACGTAGAGCTGGCCCAGGCCGGTCTTGGTCTTGGTGGTGAACCCCTCGAGCGTCTCGGGACGCTCCTTGACGGCGGTCATGAACCCGCTGCTGCCCTTTTTGTCCTTATCGGAAAAAGAGAGCACTTGATTTTCCTTGCTGCCGTCGCGGTAGGTCGTGATCCCCTTGCACCCGAGTTCATACGCCAGGTTGTACACCTTGAGAACGTCTTCGGGCGTGGCCTCGCGCGGCAGGTTGACGGTTTTCGACACGGCGTTGTCGGTGTATTTCTGGAAGGCGGCCTGCATCTGCACGTGCCACTCCGGGGCCACGTCGTGGGCGGTCACGAACACGCGGCGCACCGCCTCGGGGATATCCTCGAAGTCGGCGATGCTTCCCCGGCCGGCGATCCGGTTCATCAGCTCGGGGCTGTAGAACCCCTGCGCCTTGGCGACCTCTTCGAACAGGGGATTGACTTCGAGCAGCTCGTCGTTGTCCATGACGCGCCGGATGAAGCTCAGCGCGAAGAGCGGCTCGATACCGCTGGAACACCCGGCGATAATGCTCAAGGTGCCGGTGGGCGCGATCGTGGTGATCGTCGCGTTGCGGTAGCGGCAGCCCTTCTTGTTTTTAAAGACGCTCTGGCCGAAGTTCTTGAAGGTCCCACGCTTTCGGGCCAGCTCGCGCGAGGCGTCGCGGGACTCCAGCTGGATGAACTCCATGACGTTTTCGGCCAGCTGCAGCGCTTCCTCGGAATTATACGACACGCCCATCTGGTAGAGCATGTCGGCAAAACCCATCACCCCCAGCCCGATCTTGCGGTTGCCCTCCACCATCGCGGTGATTTCGGGCAGCGGATAGCGCGACATGTCGATCGTGTTGTCCAGAAAACGCACCGCCAGCCAGACGATCTCCTTGAGCCTCTCATAGTCGACGGCCGGCTTTCCATCGGAGAGGGTAACGAATTTCGCCAGGTTGAGAGAGCCGAGGTTGCAGGCCTCGAACGGCAGCAGCGGTTGCTCGCCGCAGGGGTTCGTGCTCTCGATCTCGCCCAAGGCCGGGGTGGGGTTGTCGCGGTTGATGCGATCGAGGAAGACGACCCCCGGGTCCCCGTTTTCCCAGGCCTGTTCCACCAGGTGCAGATAGACCTCGGCGGCGTTCAGTTCGCCGACTTTCTGTTTGCTCTTGGGCTCGATCAGATCGTAGGCGGTCAGCATCTTGACCGATTCCATGAAGGCGTCGGTAACCCCGACCGAGATGTTGAAATTGTTCAGGTCGTGATGATATTTTTTGCAGGTGATGAAATCGAGAATGTCGGGGTGATCGACCCGCAATATCGCCATGTTGGCCCCGCGGCGGGTGCCGCCCTGTTTGACCTGTTCGGTGGCGGTGTTGAAGATCTTCATGAAGGACACCGGCCCGGACGCCACCCCGCCGGTGCTGCCGACCCGGCTGTCCTTGGGACGCAGCCGCGAAAAGGAGAATCCGGTCCCGCCGCCGGATTTGTGGATCATGGCCGCATTTTTCAAGGCCGAGAAGATGCCGTCCAGGCTGTCCTCGACCGGCAGCACGAAACAGGCCGCCAGCTGACCCAGCCGCCGCCCGGCATTCATCAGGGTCGGTGAGTTCGGCAAAAAGTCAAATTCCGTCATCATCCGGTAAAAGAGCGCCTCCATCTCGGCGGCCTGCCCGCCGTCACTGTAATTTTCCTCGGCCCGCGCGATGTGACGGGCCACGCGGCAAAACATTGCCTGCGGACTTTCGATCACCCGGCCCTCGCCGTCTTTTTTTAAATAGCGCCGCGCCAGCACGGTGCGGGCATTGTCGGTCAGCACCAGGTCGTTCTTGACGAAAATCGATTTGTCGAGCTGCACCGCGGCGCTCGATCCCACGCCGTACTCGTTCATCTTGGCGCCGATGAGCTTCTCGATGACATCTGAATTGATGGTCTCATCATCCATGCGGTCGATCTCCTCGCGCAGAAAGCGGCTGATGGTCATGGCCTGCTCGCCGTTGAGCGCATTCTGGCGGGTCAGCAGGTCGGCAAACCGGTTGTCGTCCCAACGGTATTCGCTCAAATCGAAACGGCCGTCGGTTGTAATCAAGATCTTTCCCTGGTGGCGCATGGCGTCTCTCCCGATCATCGGCCGGCAGTGGCGGATGACGTGTTAGTATTTTAGCGGTGAAAAAGGGCCGGACAATATTTTTCGGTCGTGAATCAATTCGTCGACTGAAGCAATACCATACAACATATAGTGTGTCAATGATTTATCGATGCCAATATCTGGAAATTAGGCCCAGAACCCGGTGGGATCTCACTTCGTCAACGCCAGCAGGGAAACGACGATGGTGCCCTGCCAGGCCGGCGCCTGGCGAACGACCCGCAGGCGATGGGTTTCGATCAGCGCCGCCAGGCCGCCGCTGGACATGAAGTGACGATAGTTGAGAAAATGCTCGCCGCCGGCGGCCAGCTCGGCGCAGAACTCGAGCAGTTTGAACATCTGGCCCCCGGGCAAGCGGACCGCACCGCCATGATAATCGATCACCAACAGGTGCCCCCCGGCCGCCAGCAGCCGTCTGGCCTCTTCGATCACGGCCGACCTTGTGGCCGGGGCCATCTCGTGCAGCGCCATGGTGACGGCGATCAGGTCGAAGACCCCCTCGCGAAAGGGGGCCCGGGCGGCGTCGCCGAAGTTCAGACCGGCGCCGGCGCCGATCTTTTTCCTGGCCTTGGCCAGCATGGCGGCCGACCGGTCGATGCCGAACGTCGCGGCGCCGCAGCGGGCACAGCGAGCCAGAAAGGACCCGGTGCCGCAACCGATATCGAGCACGCGCTTGTTTTTCAGGGGGGGCGTGAGCCCCGCGCCGACCCGGCGCAGGCCGCCGAGAATCGGCTCCAGGAGAATGTCGTAAAATGCGGCAATACGCCGGTAGGGATCCTTTTGGGTCATCTGTTGTTTTCAACCGCCGATGATGACGCCCGTGAGTTCGTCGATGTCACCGGTTTTGATGGAGAAGTGGGTGGCCAAAAGTCGACCGATATTGCCCTTAAGCGCCGGGAAGGTTTTCATATAGTCTTAGGCCCTGCACTGTCAATGTCGATTCAGGCCGCGCGGTTTTCCCATCCTGTTGTTGACAGACCGAAACTTCGGGCTTATTAAAGTATACTTTTTTGTAGCATATGCACTTTTTGTCGCCGGAAAGGTCGCAGGTCGCCTGCGGGCGGCGCCATGACACCGGAGAATGCCTGCCATGAGCAAAACATTGGGGATTTACGTCAGCTCGGACAAATATCTGGATAAAATTATCCATTTGTGCCGCGCGGCAAAGAAAAAGAATATCGAGGTTAAGGTCTTTTTCACCCACCACGGCACGCGCCTGTGCACCGATGAGCGCCTGGCGGAACTGGCGGAACTGGCCACCATTGCGCTGTGCAAGGTGGGATTCGAGGCCAATGCGCTTGAACCCGCGGAGGCCAAAGTGGACCAAAAGGCCTTTTTATCTCAATCCTGGCACGCCGAGATGATTTACGACTGTGACCGCTATCTGACCTTTTAACCGCCGGGGAGTCGCTACCCATGGATAATGTCAAACACTGCGCCATCGTGGTTCGACGGCCCGAGGATGTCTGGGAGGGAACGCGGACAACCTTGGGACTGGCGGCGCACAACTACTGGGCCTACCTGTTCGTCCTGGATGTCAGCGTCGACATGACCGAGGCCCTGCAGGAAAATATGGAATGGCTCGAGGAGATGGAATGCCCGGTCATCTCCAACATCGAGGACAACCGCCGGCATGGTTTCGATATCATGCCGATAGAAAAGCTGGCCAGGGAACTCAAGAAAATGGACCTGGTGATTCCGTTCGGAAACCGGAAGTAAGCCGCAGCCCGCCGAAGAAGGTCATATGCCGAAAAGAAAAAAAATGCTGCACATCTTGAAATCCGATCCCGACGATCTCCAGCGCACGCTCATGTACAACCTGTCGCTGGGATACAACTGCCTGCAGTTTCCGCTGTTCGAATTCGACGGGGAAGCGCCGGATTACGACGACCTGATCGATCTGATCTTCGAGTTCGACGAAGTGATCTCGTGGTGGTAGCCTCCGGTTGAAATAAGGGGGGCGCGACCGGCAGCAAGAATTGCCGGAAGGCGCGGTGTTGACATTTCGGATCCCGCACGGTATGGCCCTCATATGTCGCGATACGGCCCGATCGGGCCCGGCCGCCGTTTTCAGCCGGCCGTGGAATCGGCCGTTTCGTAAGTCCTGCCCGATACTGTCCACCCGCATCCTGCGGCTTGACGGAACCTGAACATATGGATCAATACGGCTCGAATGCATCCGGCCTCAGCGATCGAAGAACGGGTATCGACCGCCGGCGGGGGGATCCGCCCCCATATATCGGGCCGGAACGGCGAAAAATCGTCGAGCGCCGCGGCGTCCGGCGTCCGAATCGGTTAAGCCCCAAAGCCCGGCTCATCAACCGGGTGATGCGGACGATTATGGGCAAAGGCGCCCCGGCCGATACCGCGCAACGACCGCAGTGGTCCCGCGGGACGATGCAGCTCACCGACCGCAGCCATGAGCGGGTTAGAATCGACTCCCCGGTCATGGTTCAGGAAGGCGGCTCGCCGACCGCGTTTCCCGGCACGCTCTTGAACTTCAGCAGCTCCGGGATGTATATCGAAAGCGATTCCGCTCCGCGACTGCGGGCGGGAATCATCATCCACATGCAGAACTATGCCGCCGCCGCGGCTTCGCCGGAAGACATCCGCAAATACTACGGCCAGGTGCGGTGGTGCCGGAAACAGGCCGGCCTGGTTGTTTTCGTGCGGTACGGCATCGGCGTTAAACTCATCGACGATATCAACGATTTCGTGAAACTCTTCAGCCTGTAGTCTCCCGTCACCCCACCCTTTTCGGCCGTGAGCCGGCGCTTTTATAACCCCCTATTTTTTTACCCCGACGCTGCGTCATAATACCCAAAACCGCCGCGCATTATGACCCATTTTCGTCTCCCCTCTCCGCGGCCATTTCCACGGATAACTATTCAACCCGCTGCAATTACATCATATTTACGATCCGTCCCCATCAAATTAAAATGGCACGTTTTCTGCTCTTAGTAAGATGACCTAAGATGACGTCAAAAGACACGGGACACCATTCCATGTCTCAAGACAAACACGCACGTGGAATTTAAACCGGAAACCCAAAACAATGAGCGGGGTCTATCATGAGAGGGCGGCTGCACTTCGATATGTTCAATGACGAAACGGATCTTTCCATCGACAACCGGAACAAGAGAAAAAGCGATCGCTTCGACTACACCGCCGGTGCGGTCATCGAATCTCTCGATTCGATCTCTTCCGAAAGCGCCTGCATTGCAAACTACAGCAGCAGTGGCCTGTATTTCGAATCGGACACCCTGATCACCCCCGGCACCAACATCTACCTGGGCATATTCGGTTCACCCTACGGTGACTCCATGGCCGACTACGAGTGCCACCGGGTGAAGATCCGGTGGTGTAAAGACCTTTACAATGCGGACTTCAAATACGGCTACGGTGCCCAGCACGTCGATCCGATCGGGGCGTACTCGCAGAATGAGGCCCGGCACTTTTACGACCTGCCGCGGTATTTGAAACTCATGATGGAAAACGGGCGGGAATCACGCCAATGTCCCCGCAAACCGGCTGCCCGGCCGCTGGTTTTCTCATCACCCGACCGCTGCGGTGAAGGCACGATTACCAACGTCAGCAAGAGCGGTCTTTTCATCGAAACCAAGAGCGCCTTGGAGGTCGGCGCCCGGATCAACCTGGCGGTCCCGGGCACCCGATTCGACAAGGGGCTCGCCCTCAGGGCGGAAGTCGTCCGCGTCACGCCATCCGGAATCGGCGTCAAACTGCTCGGGATTCTTAAAAAATAACCGTCGTTGCGGATTCTTTCAAAAAACCCTATAGTCAGATCCTTGTTCCTGCCCCTGAATTTTTCGGGAACCTCGCTTGAGACCAGGCCGGCCGACGCGGCGTGACAATGCGGGCAGCGTCGCCCGAATCTTCACGACATCGCCGCCCGGCGGTTCCGGCCGGCCGTTGAAACGGTGCATTTAAGGAGACTTTCCGCGTGCACATCGTGATGCTGGCATCCGAAAACGACGCCCTGGCCGGCGGCAAGGTCGGCGGACTGGCCGATGTCGTCCGCGATGCGCCGGCGGCCTTGGCGAAAAAGGGCTGCCGGGTCAGCGTGGTCATGCCGTCATACAACTTCCTGCACACCCTGCCCGGCGCCCGCCGGGTGAGCGATTTCAGCGTTGTTTTCAGGCACGCCCCCCACGCGATCGACATCTATGCGGTTCCGGCCAGAAACCCCCATCCCGCGGTCGATCAGTTCGTTTTGCACCATCCCGGCCTGGCGGCCAACGCCCCCAACCGGATCTACCACGACGATCCGCCGCACCGCCCCTTCGCGACCGACGCCAATCGCTTTGCCCTTTTTTGTTCGGCGGCCGCGACGGCCCTCGTCCGGCACACCTGGGGCGATGTGGACTGCCTCCACCTGCACGACTGGCCGACGGCCCTGCTGCTAGTTTTGCGCCGATTCGATCCGGCCTGTTCGTCGCTCTCAAAGATCCGTACGGTGTTTACGGTCCACAACCTGGCCCTGCAGGGCGTGCGCCCCCTGGCCGGAGACGACTCCAGCCTCGAGGCCTGGCTGTCCGGCACGCCATACGACTGGTTTACGGTCGCCGACCGGCGCTGGACGAATTGCGTCAATCCGATGGCGGCGGCCGTGCGCCTGGCGGACGCGGTGCACGTTGTCTCTCCCACCTATGCCGCCGAGATCCAGCAGCCCAGCCGGCCGCCCGTATTTTTCGGCGGCGAGGGGCTGGAGGTCGATCTCAAGAACGCCCGCGACGACGGCCGGCTGGTGGGCATCCTCAACGGCTGCGCGTACCCCGCGGACCGCAAGCCCCCGCGCCTGGAATTCGCCAAGATGCTCACGGTGTTTCAGTCGGCCGTCATCGAGTGGGCCGGCGATGCGGGGCCCGTCCCACGGGCCCACTTCACGGCCTATACGCGCCTGAACGACTGGATCTGCAAACCTGTCCGGCCCGGCCTGCTGCTGACCAGCGTCAGCCGCCTGGTGGACCAGAAAGTCCTGTTGCTGCGAGCGGCCGGGAGCGACGGCCGGCCGGGCCTGGAGGGCCTGCTGGCGGCGCTGGGCGATGAAAACCGCTATATCCTGCTCGGCACGGGGTCCCCGGAAAATGAGGCCTATTTCACACACATGAGCGCGCGGCATCCCAATTTTATCTTCCTGAACGGATTTTCGAGCACGGTAGCCGATCTTCTCTACGCCAACGGCGGCCTCTTCGTGATGCCGAGTTCATTCGAACCCTGCGGCATTTCGCAGATGCTGGCGCTGCGCGACGGCCAACCGTGCCTGGTGCACGCCGTCGGCGGACTCAAGGACACGGTCAGGGAGGGCGTCAACGGCTTTTGCTTCAGCGGCGATTCACTGCCGGAACAGGTCGACGGCCTGGTGGCGTCGGCGCGGGCCGCCAAGATGCTTTTTGAGGCCGGGGACCGCCGTTGGCGGCGCCTGCGGGAACAGGCGGCCGCCAGCCGTTTTTCATGGGACGAGAGCGGACGCGCGTATGTTGAGAAACTATATGCCAAGGACAAGGAAAGGAGCAAAACGGCATGAATCTTCTGGCGGCCCTGTGGTTTGCCTTCGCCCTGGTGTTTTCAGGATTGGGGGTCTACCACTTCGGCGCCGCATCGGCGTCCATCGGTCTTTTCGATGTCGCAAAAAGTCTCGGCCCTAAAGAAGCCGGCATCGCGGCCAAACCCGCGGCCGACATCGAGATGGACAGGCGGATACAAGAATTTTCCGCGGAACTGAACCGGTACATCGCCACTTACAATAAATCGATTCGACAGCAGAACATCATGGCCGGCATCGGCTACGTCGCCGCCGCACTGACGGCGGTGCTCGCCATGATCCTTGAACTCAAAGAATTTCTCAAATGAACGATTGTCACGGCTTGGCAGATCAGGTATATAACCGCCCTTGCGAACGGAAGGGGGTAAAAATTTGCTGGGGACAATCGTCAACACGCTGACCATCATCGTCGGCAGCCTGATAGGGCTGCTTTTCAGGGGGGGTATTCCCGAAAAATTCAGCCGCACCATGATGCAGGCCATCGGACTGGCCGTCGTGCTGATCGGCGTCAAGACGGCCTTGAAAACCGATGCGCTGCTGATGGTTATCTTGAGCCTGGCCGTCGGGAGCATGTTGGGCGAGTTTTTGCGGATCGAAGACCGACTGGAACAGCTCGGAAATTGGATCGGCGGCCGGTTGTCGAAAGAGAGCGGAGAAATCGCCAAGGGATTCGTGAGCGCCAGCCTGCTTTTTTGCGTCGGCGCGATGGCGATCGTGGGCGCGATGGAAAGCGGCCTCGCGGGAAATCACCAAACGCTTTTCGCAAAATCGATCCTCGACGGCATCAGTTCGGTCGTCTTTGCCTCGACCCTCGGCATCGGCGTCATTTTTTCCGCCGCGTCGGTATTCATCTATCAGGGATTCATCACCTTGACCGCCTCTTATTTGAGCCGGTTTCTGGTGCCCGACGTCGTTTCGCAAATGTCCGCGATCGGGGGCCTGCTCATTGTGGCGATCGGCATTGGCTTGTTGGACATAAAGAAAATACGGGTCGGCAACATGCTTCCGGCGATATTTATTCCCTTTTTCTACCAGGTGGCCAAACATTTCTCCGGCATGATGTAAGCCGTCCGGCCGAATGCTCCCGCGTAAAAAAATCGGCTCCAGGGATCTTGACAATTGGTTATGACCGCTTACTTTCCAGCCGTTTTGGTCAGTCCCATTTTCGGGAATGCCAATAAACGATCATCGCGGGTTGAGTGGATGAAACAGCTCGTGCGGACTATGGGATGCACGTCACTACCCTCAGTCGGCGACATCGAAACTAAAGCCGGACATCGAAATGGGTGTCCGGCTTTTTTTTTGCCGCTCCGACCGACCGCCGCGCTTGCCAATCGAGCCAGCAACGGCATGGGGCTTGGGCACGACCTTCGACGCCCTGTAGACCCGGCACTGGACAGGGAGGCCCGGGGAGCGATGGATCACCCCGGTCGAAGGACTGATGCGTGCGGCGTCCGTTTTAAAGCGAAACCGCCCTTTCAGCGGCCCGACAAACGGGCACAGGTCAATGGCTGCGGCCCAAATGACGCTCAGCCGCAAACCTATGAAGCGCCGAATTTTTTCGCCAGAGCGGCCGCCGGCCACAAGGCGAGCCACCGGCTCCTGAATTTCTGCACGGTCGCCGCGCCCTTCCCATAGATGTTCCAGTTCTGCGGATTAAAAACGATGACCAGATAACCGTCGGGGTGTTGATGGAGCCAGGCGTGCACGGCTTCGATATCATCCAGGGTGACGAGCGGATTTTTCAGGCGCCCTAAGAATTGAAACTGTCCTTCGAATTTCGCCGGAAAAACCGCCACGGGCGCCCCGGAGTCGGCAACCGCGGCAATCTGCTTCGAAAAATCGGCAATGTCGTACGCCGCTTCCATCGATCGCACCGGCCCCAATTGCAGCACGACCATGAGCGCCACGATAAAGACGGGCACCGACCGCACCCAGACGGCGGCATTTGGCGGTCTTTGAATCAGGGCATACACCCCCAGGGCCAGTGGCATCAGACCCCAGGCCCAAAAGGAGGACTCCGGCAGGTTCAGAGCCGGCCAGCGGGAGGCGACAAAAGGCAGCAGCAGCAGCGCGATCCCGATCACCAGGCACGGCAGGGCCACGGCCCAGCGCTGCGGTGACAAGGGGCCAGCTGGCGGGGCTGCCAGCGGCCCGGCCATCAAGAGCGCTGCCGCCGGCAAGATCGGCAGCAGGTAGTGGGTCTGTTTGCCGCTCACCAGCGAGAGGATCGCCACGGACGGCACCAGCCAGCTTAGACAAAACCGGCACCCCTCATCGGTTACAAGTCTTTTCGCATCGCGCCACAACCGGCGCTGAACGATCCAGGGATACAGGATCACCGGCAGCCAGAGGAGGTACCACCAGAACGGCCTGCGGTGGGCGAAGGAGTGGACCATCCGGCCGGCCGTCTGCCCCCACAGAATCGCCGCGGCATAGGCCGGGCCGCCGGCCCCGGCGGCCGGCAGCGCCCAGGCGAGCGCCAGACCCGCGCCACCGGCCAGAGCCGCCAGTCCGCCCAGATACCAGCGACCCCAGGCCACGGTTTTCCTGCCGGCCCACCAGGGGGCCAGCAGCATGAGCGGTAACACATAGACAAAGACGACCGGCCCCTTGGTGAGGATGCCGCCGCCGATGGCGAGCGCATAGAGGCTCCCGCCGAGGACAAATCGGCCGCGGCGTGCGGCCAGGACGCCGATCGCGGCCACGAGGACGAAGAAGGTGAGCACCATGTCGAACATGGTCAACGTCTCGAAAACCGCCCACAGGGGCAGGCCCATGAGCACGAACGGGGCCAGCCGCCTGAGGCTCCCGTCGGACGGCCAGAGCCGGGCGGCGAGATGACCGGTCAGCAGGAGGTTCAACAGGCCGAAGGCCGGTGCGGTAAGGCGCGCGCTCCATTCATTGACGCCGAAGAGCAGCCACCCGAGGTGGATTAACCAGAATAAAAGGGGCGGCTTGTGGCTGTAGGGGACGCCGTTGAGATGCGGCACCAGGAACTCGCCTTTTTGCCACATCTCCCAGGCGACGGACACGTAGCGCGTTTCGTCTATCGGCATCAGGGGCCGGGACCAAACCGCGGACAGGGCCAGCGCCAGCCAAAGGGCCAGCAGCAGCCCGCCGGCCCTGATATCAGGATTTTTCACTCTTGAGCCTTTTATTATCGCGGTAGATGAATTGGAGATTGCGCAGGTAAATGGCAAAGCCCGAGGCCTGTCCTATGATAAAAACCGGGTCCTTGCGGTAGATGGCGTAGGTCAGCAGCGTCAGGCTGCCGCCGATGCTCAGGTACCAGAAGGCGGTCGGGATGATGCTCTGCTTCTTGCGCTCGCTGTAGATCCACTGGACGAGAAAACGGGCCGAAAAAAGCGCCTGTCCCGCCAGGCCGATGGCTATCCAGATGGTGTTGGCACTCATCGCGTGTTTCCTTTAAAACCTGAAATAATCCGGCCGGCAAAAAGCGACCAAGATCATGAATCAAATAAGGATCCGATGCCGCCGGGTGCGCTCGAATATTCATCACCCGCTTAAGGTTGCCGCGGCATGCCGCACGACCAGCTGTGACGCCGTCAGGGGCGAACGTGGCAGGGTCCGCGAGATAAGGCGCTTCCGGCAAACTCAGGTGGGATGGGGGCGGGATGTTGTCACCGGAGATGAGCCGGCGATGGGTGGCGACGCGGACGCGTTTTCCGCACACCGGACCGCCATACGGGGCCCGGCGCGATGCATCAGCCACATGACCCCTAATAGATCGACGATCCCCACCCTGAGCCGATCGAGGGTGCCATAGTGGGACTGGCCGTGGCGGCGGGGGCGGTGGTGAACCGGAACCGAGATCACCCCCCCGCCGGCGCGCTTGACCAGGGGCGGCAAAAAACGGTGGATGTGATCGAAAAAAGGCAGCGAGAGAAACAGCTCCCTGGAAAACGCCTTGATCCCGCAGCCCGAGTCCGGGACGCAGTCCCCCAGCATCCATCTCCTGACCGAATTGGCCGCCCGGGACGAAAGCCGACGCCACCGCGTGTCGCGCCGGATGGTGCGATGGCCGATCACCATCAGGGCCGGGAATTCGTATGCCCCTTCGCTAAACGGCGCCAGTACTTTCTCGATGTCGGCCGGGTCGTTCTGCCCGTCGCCGTCGAGGGTCACGATCAGGGGATGACTGGCGGCCTTGACGCCGGTCAGAAGCCCCACGCTCTGGCCGCTGCGTCGGGCGTGCCGGAGGCTTCGCAGCCGGGGAAAAGACGCCTGCAGCGCCTTTAATACCTCTGGGCTGCGAT
Source organism: uncultured delta proteobacterium (assembly GCA_963779885.1). Classification (GTDB taxonomy): domain Bacteria; phylum Desulfobacterota; class Desulfobacteria; order Desulfobacterales; family SG8-13; genus JARFQH01. Next base: position 422,464 of record CAWAAN010000022.1, read on the forward strand.
CGGTGCTGTGATCGTCGATATAAATGATCTCGTAGTCGTGCCGGCCGTCGAGGGCGGCGTGGATTTCGGCCACCAAGCCGGCGATGTTTTCCGCTTCATTGTGGATCGGAACGACAATTGAGATGTCCATTGTGGTGACCCCCGTTATTCCAAACGAACCCAGTCATCTTCAGGTGGGTCCAATTTGCGCCCGGGACGAGGCGCTGTCAACGGCCTCCGCGCATATCGCCTCCGGGCACTCCTCAACCCTTCGGTTTCTCGCCGGCTACCGCGTCCTGTACGACGACGCCCATCTGCCTGAGCTGCTCGCGCAGACGGTCGGCGAGCGGCCAGTTGCGTTCCGCGCGCGCCTGTCGTCTTTCTTCGATCAACTTCTGAACCGCCGGAGAATCGGCCGCCTCCTCGAAATCGAGCAGGTTCAGCACTGAATCCAGTTGCCGGAAGGCGTCGAGCACCTTGCGGGCGCCCGCGGCATCGATCTTCCGGTCCCGCATCAGTCGGTTCACCTTTTTGACCACCCTGAAAATCGACGCCATGGCGGTGGAGATGTTCAGATCGTCATCCAGACCGCTGGCAAAGCCCTGCTTGATGTCGTAGAGGAGCTGATCGAGGTCGCCATACGGCGTTCCATCGCGCAGGGTCTTAAGACCACGAATGCAGTTGTTCAAACGGCTCAGGGATCGCGCGGCATCTTCAATCCGGTCGGGCGAAAACGTGACCGGCTTGCGGTAGGGCGAGGTCAGCAGCCAGTAGCGCAGCGCTTGGCCTGAATAGCCCCGGCCGCGCAGGTCCTCCGGCGTCATCCCGGCCCGGGGTCGGTCCACCTTGTGGCCGTCGGCCATCACCGGTTCGCAATCGACCCAGCAGCGCACCGGCGGCCGGCCGCTGAGAGCCGCGGCGATCGCATTGAGGTTTTCGTGATGGGGGAACATCAATTCGCGGCTGCTGGCATGGATGTCGAATCGCTGACCGAGGTATTTCATTGAAATGGCAGCCGCCTGCAGGTGCCAGGACGGGCGGACGCTGCCCCAGACGGTTTTGGTGTAGATGCCACGCTTCAGGTCGGACAACCTTGCCCGCTTGAAAAGCGTGAAGTCGCGCGGGTTGTCTTTTTCGTAGTCGTCCAGATCGACCGTGGCGCCCAGCCGGATCTTGTCGATGTCGATTCCGGAGAGGCGGCCGTAGTCGCCAAAGCGCGAGATGTCGAAATAAAGCGAGCGCAGCTTTTCATAGGCGAACCCTTTGCGGGCCAGCTGCTCGGCCACCTGAACCATGTCCTCCAGGTGGTCGCTGGCGCGCGGGTAGTCGTCGGCCGGTTTGATGCCGAGCCACGCGAGATCGCGCTCGAATTGGGCAATGTGCCGGCCGGTGAAGTCCGTCAGCGCCTCCCCGGCCTTTTCCGAACCGGCGATGGTCTTGTCGTCCAGGTCGGTGATGTTCATGACGTGCTTGACTAAATACCCGCGGTAGACCAGATAGCGGCAAAGAAGGTCCGCCACGATGAAGCGCCGCATTTCCCCGAGATGGATCGGCGCGTGGGCGGTCGGCCCGCAGGTGTATATCGAGACCTTGCCCGGCACCAGCGGCGCGAAGGGTTCCTTGGCGCGGCTCATGGTGTTGAACAGCTTGAGGTTCACCTTTTCCTTGACCACGAACAGCGGCGTGCTCAGATACCGCTCCCCGCTGTCAGGCAGTATCACGACCAGCGTCCCGGAGGCCATCGCGCGGGCCTGCTGGACGGCAATCGCCATGGCGGCCCCGCTGCTCATGCCGACCAGAAGCCCCTCTTCGCGGGCCAGGCGGCGGGTCATGTCGAAGGCCTCCTCGTCATCGATGTTGATCTTTTGGTCCAGGCGGCTTTTCTCGAAGATCCCCGGGCAATAGGCCTCCTTCATATTTTTCAGCCCCTGGAGTTTGTGCCCCAGGTACGGTTCGACGCCGATGATGCCGATCCGGGAATCGAATTCCTTCAACCGGCGCGCGACCCCCATCAGCGTTCCGGAGGTTCCCAGCGTGGCGACCAGCGTGGTCACGCGGCCGCCGGTCTGCTGCCAGATTTCGACGGCCGTTCCATCGTAGTGGGCCTGCCAGTTGGCCGGGTTGTTGAACTGATCGGTCATGAAGTAGGTGTCCGGGGCTTCGCGCGCCAGGCGATAGACCTCCTCGATCGCCCCGTCGGTGCCGAGGTGCCCGGGCGTCAGCAGAATGTCGGCCCCGCGGGCCTTGAGGATTTTCTGGCGCTCGACGCTGACCGCCTCGGACATGGCCAAAAGGAGCCGGTAGCCCTTGACGGAGCACACCAGCGCCAGTCCGATGCCGGTGTTGCCGGAGGTCGCCTCGATCACGATCTTATCGGCCGTCAGCTCGCCCGAGCGCTCACCGGCCGCAATCATCGCCAGGGCCGCGCGGTCCTTGATCGAGCCGCCGGGGTTGAAATACTCCAGCTTGGCCAGCAGCGTGACGGCCGGATTGGGGTTCAGGTGCCGGATTTCCACCAGCGGCGTGTTTCCGATCAGATCGAGTATGGTGGTCATGGGATCGGTTGAGTCAGTTGAGTCGGTTTGGTCGGTTTGGTCGGTTGAGTTGGGTGGCTCGGTGGAGTTAACTGGTCAACCCCCGATTTAACAGACCTACCCGACTCAACCGAGTCGGTTGGGTCAGTTTGTCGGTTGGGTCGGTTGCGTCCGTTAGTCGGTGAAGTTGACTGATCAACCCACCGATTTAACCGACTTAACTGACTCAACTGACTCAACTGACCTAACAGTTTTTTCCCTCCATCAGCCGCAAGATCGCCGCTTCGATCTCCCCGCGGACAGCCGCCGCATCCCGCTCGGCGTCGATGAGGCAAAAGCGCGCGGGTTCCTGGCGCGCCAGGTCGAGATATCCGGCGCGGATCCGGCGGTGGAAATCCAGGGCTTCTTTTTCGAACCGGCTCTCGATCCCGCTGCGATCGCCCTGCTCGAGCTGGGTCCAGGCCCGGGCCAGACCGACTTCCGGCGGCAGATCGAGCAATAGGGTCATATCCGGCCGGATATCGCCCAGTATGAACCGGTGGATGTGCCGGATCTTTGCCAGATCGAGCCCGCGGGCGTAGCCCTGATAGACGACCGTGGCGTCGCTGAACCGGTCGCACACCACGACCTTGCCGGCGGCGAGCGCGGGGCCGATGACCTTCAGCACATGTTCGGCCCGGTCGGCTTCGTAGAGAAACAGCTCGGTCAGCGGTTCCATCGCCCGGTTTTCCGGATTCAACAGGATCGATCGGATTTTTTGCCCGATATCGGTCCCGCCGGGTTCACGGGAAACAAGGACGTCATGGCCGCGTTTCTTCAGAAACGCTTCGATAGGGCCCACTTGGGTCGATTTGCCCGATCCCTCGACGCCTTCCAGGGTGATGAACATAAAATTTTCTCGTCAGGAGGATGCGGGGCCGCCGCCGCGGTAGAAATGGCGTTCCAGCAACCGGTGGTAGGCGGTCCAGGTTTCATCGGAATCCTCGGCGGCGATGAAATCCCGGATACCGTTGACCCGGGCGTCGATCTCGTCGATGTAGTGCAAGAGAACCGCTTCGATGGTCTTGGGCGGTTCGGGCGACCCGAATTCGCGCGCACCGTGGTGGCTGATGATCATGTGTTTGAGCAGATGGGCCTGCTGCCGGGGAAAGTCCGGAATCAAGCGCAGTTTTTCATCGAGGAGTTGAATCGCGATCACGATGTGACTGAGCAGCCGGCCCTCGTCGGAGTAATCGATTTTGGCCTCGTAGACCAGCTCGCGGATCTTGCCGACGTCGTGCAGGATCACGCCCGCCATCAACATGTCCCGGTCGATGCCCCCGTAGTGGGGCGCAATGCGATCGGCCAGAATCGACATGGACAGCGTGTGCTCCAGCAGGCCGCCGATATAGGCATGGTGCATCTTCTTGGCGGCCGGGGCGGCCTTGAAGGCGCGGGTAAAGTCGTCGTCCTGCCAGAAGAGGTCAAAGAGACGCTTCAGGTGGGGAGTGGCGATGGTGGCCGTTATCTCGACCAGGCGCCCGAACATCTTCTCGATGTCACGCGCGGTGGCCGGAACGAAATCCGCCGGGTCCAGCGTATCGGCCGGGCAGGCCTCCATGTCCCTGACCACAAACTGCAGCGCCCCCTTGTAATCCGCGATGCCACCCTTGACCCGCACATAGTCCCCGCTCCTGACCTTGATCCGCTCCAGGTTTTCCCACATCACGCCCTTGATGCGGCCGGTTCGGTCGCAAAGGGTGACGGTGAGGTAATTGTCCCCGTTGCGCTTGCGGGCGATATTTTTCTCCCCGAGGACGAATACATCGTCGAGCGTGTCTCCGGCCTTGAAATCCTGGATAAATTTTATCTTCATTCGGCTCGATATCCCAATTTATTTCTTCGCGAACCCTAAATACGGATTTTCCAGTCTCGCAACTGGTCTAAAACACCGTAATCCGTCATATCGCACTTTATCGGCGTTATGGAAATGTATTTTTCAGCCAGGGCCGTGCCGTCGACATCCGGGTTCGCATCGAAGCGCTGGGTCTCACAGCCTTGCCAGCATGAATTCCGTCGTCATTGGTCAACAGTATTTTCATCGCGAATCTCTGATATTCCAACCCTTTCTTGACTTTTCCGGCCGAGTTGGCTTTTATACTGCAAATTCTCGCCCCGTTCAACCGGGAATCCGATAAGATAGGCTTTAAGATAAAGATTTTGGCAAGGTCGGGGTGCGGCGGCGGTATCGTCATCCGCCAACGACCGCTAACACAGCCAAAAACTTTATCTTGAAGCCTAGTGCGCCCCCAAAAGGTTCAATGTCGCATCACTCCGAATTCACCGCCGCCGTCCGTCCGCCTGCAGCGGCGGGTCGAAAAGTGGGCCGCACCCCTTTGGCGCGCCTCTGCATTTTTCTGTCGATATTTCTGGGCCTGGTGCGGGCCGGCGGCACCTGCGGCGCGCAGAATTTCGAAGGGTTTTTGAACCGGCTCAACCGCGACGACACCCAGCTGCCATGGATCATCGACGCCGATACCCTGCGCTTCGACGAGGTGGCGCAGCGCTACGTCGCCGAAGGCCACGTCGTGATCACCAAGGGCGATCGCGTCATCACCGCCGACCGGGTCCAGTTCGATCAGAAAAACATGACCGCCCGCGCCGAAGGCCAGGTGAAGGTCACCACCGGCGGCGACTTTCTCACCGGCAGCCGGGTCGAACTCGACCTCGAAAAAAAAACCGGCACCGTCTATGACGGCACGATTTTTCTCAGAGAAAACAATTTCCACATCACGGGCCAAAAAATTCTAAAGACCGGCGACAGCACCTATAAGATCGAAAACGCCGGTGTAACCACCTGCGACGGCGAGCAGCCGGACTGGATCATAAAGGGCAAAAAAATCGAGGTCACGCTGGGCGGTTACGGGATTGTCCAGGGGGCCACGCTGCGCGCCGGGGGCATTCCGGTTCTCTACTCGCCCTATCTTGTCTTTCCGGCCAATACCACCCGGCAAACCGGCCTGTTGGCGCCTCAACTGGGGGCCTCGACCCGTTGGGGCTTCTTTGTCAACCAACCGTTCTACTGGGCCATCAGCGACAGCAGCGATGCGACGTTCTACGACCTTTACATGAGCGAGCGGGGCAACAAAATGGGCGCCGAATATCGCTACGCTTTCAGCGACACCGGCAAGGGCGCCTGGATGGTCGACTATCTAAACGACCGCAAGGTCGATGACGGCATGGGCGATAACAGCGAAAAATGGGGCTATCCCGGAGATGCCTTCCTGCGCCCCAACCGGGACCGCTACTGGGTCAGGGGCGGCCATTATTTCACGACGCCCGCGGACTGGCGCGGCCGGTTGGAGGTGGACGTCGTCAGCGACCAGGATTACCTGACGGAGTTCAGGAACGGATATTCGGGCTATAACGCCACCAACGACTACTTTCTGCGCATGTTCGCCCGCCAGCTCGACGACTACACCGACCCGCTGCGGCTCAACCGCTTCGTCCTGAGCCGCACCTGGAGCCGGTTCAACCTCGACGCCAATTTCCAGTGGACCGATGATGTGATCAAGCGCCGCTTCGCAGAGAGCGACGACACGCTGCAGCGGCTGCCGGCGGTGTCATTTTACGGCGTCAAACAGCGCCTGCTCTCCTCGGACCTTTTTTACGATCTTGTCTCCAGCTACAATTATTTTTATCGCCAGGCCGGCGAAACGGGGCAGCGGCTCGATGTTTACCCCCGCTTCTACTGGCCGGCGCGTTTCGGCAGATATTTATCCGTGGAGCCGTCGATCGGCTTGCGGCAGACGCTGTGGTGGACCGACCCGACCCGGGACGACGACCGGTTCTCCGACCGCCAGCTGTGGGACGCGCGCGTCGAGATGAAATCCGACCTCTACAACATCTTCGCCGTCGAGCGCCTCGGCTTCGATCGGATCAAACACATCCTGCGGCCCACCATCGCATATGAATACGTGCCGGATGTCGGGCAGTCGGATCTACCCGATTTCGATGTCATCGACCGCATCGCCGCCGCCAATCTTATCACCTATTCCCTCAACAACTTTTTCATTGCCCGTTCGCCGCGACCCGTCGCGGCGGATGCGCCCGTCGGCGGAATGCCGCCGCATGACTACCGCGAAATCGTGCGCTTCAACGTGGAACAGAGCTACTATTTCGATCCGGCCACCCGCGAGGACGCGACCGCGGCGGAAAAGGAGCAATCCTTTTCGCCCATCACCGCCGAACTGGACATCTGGCTCTCGCCCTATGTTGGCCTCGACACGCGCACCGAGTGGAATGTCTACGATTACCGGATAGATACCACCAGTGTGTCCATGATGCTCGGCGACGTCCGCGGTGACCGGTTGTCGACCGGATACAGCTACACGCGGGGCAATGTCCATTCCATCTCCACCGATTTGCTGGTCAACTGGAACCAACACCTGGCAACAGGGTTTTTATACGAAAAAAACATTCGCACCAATGAACGGCTTCAGGCCGGGGTCAGCCTGTTGTATCGCGCCGGCTGTTGGGGGGTTCAAGTTTCCTATCTCGATGAACCCTCCGATCGGAAGATCGAGTTCGCCCTCAACCTCCTGGGCCTGGGAGAATTCAAAACAGGCTATTGACGTCCCCTGCCACCTCTAAAAACGGAACCGTCACATGTCAACCGAATTTGGGTATTCATGGTATGTCCTGCACACGAAAAGTCGTTTCGAAAGCGTGGTTCACGACGGGCTGGACAAGAAAAAAATCGAGGTGTTCCTGCCGAAGGTCCGGGTCAAGAGCAAGCGGCGTGACCGCCGTCTGATGATTCATGTCCCTCTTTTTCCCGGTTACCTTTTCGTAAAATCGGATTTAAACCCCTACCGGCATCTCGATATTCTCAAGACCACCGGCGCGGTGCGCCTCATCGGCACCAAGGATGGACCGGTGCCGGTGACCGAAGACACCATCGCCTCGCTGAAAATCATGGTGTCGGTCGAACAGCCGATCGCCACCGGAGCCCGCCTGAGAAAAGGCGACCGGGTCATCGTGGTCTCCGGTCCCTTCGCCGGTGTCTCCGGAACCTTTGTGCGCTACCGCGGCAAGGAGCGGGTGGTGGTCAACATCGAAGCCCTGGGGCAGCATGCCGGGGTTGACGTGGACCAGTCCGAAGTCGAAAGGCTGCCCGACATCCTGGCATAACTGCTTGACTTTTTATCAGGATTTGTTTTACAAACACGGCCTTGAGTTCAGCCACGCTTTTTGTGAGAAGGAGGAGACATGAACAAACTTGAGTTGATCTCCGCGCTGAAAAACGAGGCCGACATATCGAAATCCGAAGCCGCGAGGATCATAGAAATATTTTTCGACCGCATGTCCGAGGCGCTGTCCGCCGGTGAGCGGGTTGAAATCAGGGGCCTGTGCAGCTTCTTTGTCAAGGAATACAAAGCTTACACCGGCCGCAATCCCAAGACCGGTGAGAAGGTGCTGATCAACCCCAAAAAACTCCCGTTTTTCAAATCGGGCAAGGAACTGCGCGAGCGGGTCGAAAAAGGACAGTGACACACTTGCCTGTTTTCGCAGCCATCACCGGCCAGGAGCGACCCGTCGAGATCTTAAGGACCCTGTATCGCAAGAAGGCCCTTCCGCATGCGCTGCTGTTCACCGGGCCGGAGGGCGTCGGGAAATACGGCGCCGCGGTCGCTTTGGCGATGCTCGGCAACTGCAGCGGCCTGAAAACGACACCGCGGGGTCCCGTCACCGCCTTGCCACGGCCGCCCGGCCCGGCACCCGGCGCCGCAGAGCCTTGCGGCAGCTGCCCGGCGTGCCGCAAGATTATCTCCGCCAGTCATCCGGATGTCATCCACCTCCAGCCGACCGGGGCCACCATCCGGATCGCCCGGATCCGGGCGCTCTGCGAGACGCTGTCGCTGAAGCCTTACGAGGCACGAATGCGGGTCGTGATCATTACCGATGCCCACGCCATGACCCCCGCCGCCGGCAACGCACTGCTCAAAATGCTCGAGGAGCCGCCCGAGCGCACGACCCTGATTCTCACCGCGCGGCAATCGACCGATCTGCTGCCGACCATCGTATCCAGGTGCCAGTCGGTGCGCTTCGCCCCCATTGCGCGGCGTACGATCGCCGCCAAGCTGGTGGAAGAGCACGGGCTCGAAGAGCCGGCGGCCTGGGTCCTGGCGGCCGTGGCCGACGGCAGCCTGACGCGGGTAAACGCCTTGCGTCAATCGGACTGGCTGAGGTATCGCAACTGGTTGATCACCGCCTCCGGACTGGCGGCGCCCGAAACCCTCGGCCGGCGCGACACCGGCCGGCTGCTCGCCTTCGCCGAAAAACTGTCGGCCAAAAAGGAGTTGGTCTCCGATGCCTTGAACGCCCTGTTGACCTGGCTGCGGGACCTGATCGTCTGCCGCTACGCCCCCGAACGCATCGTCAACACCGATCTGACGGACCAACTTCAGAAAGCTGCCGCGCTAAATCCCGTTGATCACCTTCTATGCCAGATGGAAACCCTGCGCGCCGCCCAGAAGGACCTCGATGCCAATGCCAACTTGCGCCTGGCGCTGGAGACCATGATGCTCAGACTGGCGGCGGTTTGATATAGACTATTTTTCCGGATTCAGGCGCCCTCGGGGTTGACAGCGGTTTGCGGCGCGCATTAACCTTCTCCCGAAACCAATCCTCTGTAACCGTTCAGAGGGTAGCACAGTCTGATGCGCTTCAAACAACATTATTGTCAGCGTTTACAGGGTGCCGCCGATGCAAGGCGTCGGGTGCGCTGGCGTACTTTTGTACGTCAGGTGCCCGACAACGCGGCAGATGCGGTGCCCTGTGAACGCTGACGATCCTCTTATCTGGTGAGACTACATAATGAGCAAGAAAGTCGGAATTCGATTCAAACCGGCCGGCAAAGTTTACGACTTTGACTGCGGCGTCTTCGTGCTCAAGTGCGGTGACCATGTGATCGTGGAAACCGAGCAGGGGCTGAGCTTTGCCACGGTGGCGGTGGCCCCGCAACCCGTCGACGAAAATACACCCGGCAAGCACCTCAAGAAAGTGCATCGCATGGCCGCCGCAAAAGACCTGCGCCAGCTCGAGGTCAATGCCGCCGATGAAAAAAAAGCCCACCTCTACTGCCTGGAATGCATAAAAAAAATCGGCCTGAAGATGAACCTTTTCGCCGTTGACAAGGCCTTCGACGGAAGTAAATACACCTTCTTTTTTACTTCCGAGGGTCGGGTCGATTTCCGCCAGTTGGTCAAGCTGCTCGTCAAGAATCTCGGCGTGCGCATCGAAATGCGTCAGGTCGGTATTCGCAATCAAACCAAGATGTGCGGGGGGCTGGGCCGCTGCGGCCGCGAAACCTGCTGTTCGTCATTCCTCGACAAGTTCGGCCCGGTGTCGATCCGCATGGCCAAAGAGCAGGACCTGTCTCTCAACCCCACGAAAATTTCAGGGCAGTGCGGGCGGCTCATGTGCTGTCTGACCTATGAATACGAAACCTACAAGGCGCTCAAGAAAGATTTTCCCAAACTCGGCAAGGTGGTCGGGACACCGGCCGGCGACGGCCGGGTCGTCCGCCACAATGTCATGGCCGGACTGGTGACCGTGCGCATGGAAGGCGGCGGTGAAGCCGACGTGCCGCTGCGGGACATCGTGGCGGAGCACCGCTGATTGAACATGAAATAATACTCGCAACACAGCGGCCATCGAACGCTGAACGTCCAGTCAACTGTCTTCGGCTAAAGCCGAAAACTTGGGGTTCGAGGATTCAGGGATCCGAGGGGCCGAGTGAAAAAGACCCTTCGATCCTTTTCTTGAACCCTTGGCCCCTGGGCCCCTCGGACCCTCGTGGCAACATCAACCATTGAACCAGGAGCGATCATGACCGCACGGTTTTACATCACGACCCCCATTTATTACGTCAACGCCAGACCCCACCTCGGCCATGCCTACACCACGATCATCGCCGATATCGCCGCACGCTTTCACCGCATGTGCGGCCAGGAGTCCTTTTTTCTCACCGGCACCGACGAACACGGCGACAAGGTCGTGCGGGCGGCCCGCAAGGAAGACCTCAGTCCGCGCACATACGTGGATCGCATCAGCGGGCAATTCCGGGCCCTGTGGCCCGAACTCAACATCAGCAACAGCCGTTTCATCCGCACCACCGACCCGGAGCACATGGCGGTCGTCGAGCAGGTCCTGCGGAAAATCCACGCCAACGGCGACATCTACTTCAGCGAATACGAAGGCCTCTACTGCTTCGGCTGCGAGCGCTTTTACACCGAACGGGAACTGGTGGACGGCAAATGCCCGGACCATGAAACCGAACCCGAAGTCATCCGGGAATCGAATTACTTTTTCCGGATGAGCCGCTACCAGGACTGGCTGATCAATCACATAAAGGACCACCCCGACGTCATCCGGCCGGAGCGCTACCGCAACGAGGTGCTGGCATTTTTACGGGAACCCCTGGAAGACCTGTGCATCTCGCGCCCCAAATCGCGCCTCAAATGGGGCATCACCCTGCCCTTCGACGACAACTACGTGACCTACGTCTGGTTCGACGCCCTGCTCAACTACGTGTCGGCCCTCGGCTACCCGGAGGGCGAGTTGTTCCAAAAATTCTGGCCCGTCGCGCAGCACATCGTTGCCAAGGATATCCTCAAACCGCACGGCATCTATTGGCCGATCATGCTCAAGGCCGCGGGCATCGAGGTCTACACGCACCTGAACGTTCACGGCTACTGGAACGTGGAACAGAGCAAAATGTCCAAAAGCCTGGGCAACGTCATCGAGCCGCTGGCGTTGAAAGACGTTTACGGCCTGGATGCCTTCCGGTTTTTTCTGGCCCGTGAAATGACTTTCGGTCTCGATTCGGGGTTCTCGGAATCGGCCCTGGTGCACCGCATCAACTCCGATCTGGCCAACGATTTGGGCAACCTGTATTCCCGCACCCTGACCATGGCCCATAAATACCTCAAGGGCGTGGTGCCGGAGGTCGATCCGGACACCGAGATCGAACTGGGCCTGACCCTGAAGGCCGACGCCCTGAAGGCTGTGGTCGAATACGAAGCGGCGATGAACGCCTTTGCCTTTCACCGGGCCCTTCAGGCGATTTGGGACTTCATCGCCCAGATGAACAAGTGCATCGACGTGATGGCCCCCTGGGAGCTGGCCAAGAAAAGCGCCAGCCGCAAACAGCTCGACGCCGTCATCTACAATCTGCTCGAAGGCCTGCGGGTCATCGCCGGGCTCATCCATCCGGTCATGCCCGCCACGGCCGCGACCATGCAGCAGCACATAGGGCTTGACCCCGCGGCCGAATGCCACACCCTCGACCGGCTGAAGCACTGGGGCGAACTGGCGCCCGGCACCCGGATTCTGAAAACCGTCAGCCTTTTCCCGCGCATCGATCCCGACCGGGACCGGCCCGCACCGTCGGCCGCCGGCGCGGAAACAGCACCGCTTTTCAAGCCCCAGGTCTCGATCGAGGACTTTGCCAAAATCGACCTGCGGGTCGCCACGGTCATCAAGGCCGAAGCCGTCCCGCGCGCCAACAAACTCCTGCGCCTTGAAATCGATCTGGGCGAACGGCGCACCATCGTGGCCGGGATCGCCGGCAGTTACAGCCCCGAGGAACTGGCGGGCAAGCAGGTGATCGTGGTCGCCAACCTGAAGCCGGCCAAAATCATGGGAATATTCTCCAATGGCATGCTCCTGGCGGCCGTGGGCGACTCCGGTGTCAGCATTGCAACGCCGGAGCGCAAGATGACGCCGGGGACCCCGCTGCGCTGAAAAACGGCCCAGGGGTTTCAACGGGAATATTTCGTTTGCGCAATGTGAAGAACCTGTTAAAATAACGGGATGAAGGCTCTTCCCGACTGCATCGGCGTCATCCCGGCGCGCTACGCCTCCACCCGTTTTCCCGGTAAACCCCTGGCGGAAATTCACGGAAAACCCATGTTTTGGCATGTTTACCGCAGGGCCAGCCGCTGCCCGGAATTGGGTCGAGTCGTGCTGGCCACCGACGACGACCGGATCCGGGCCGCCGCCGCGCGACTGGACGTGCCGGTCGTGATGACCCGCGCGGATCATCCCAGCGGAAGCGACCGCGTTCTGGATGCCGCCCGGCAGCTCGGGGTGGCCGACGATGCGGTCGTGGTCAACATCCAGGGTGACGAACCGACCCTGGAACCGCAGCTGCTGAGCGAGCTTCTGGCGCCCTTCACCATGGCCGCAACGCGGGTGACGACACCGGTGCGCCGGGCCGCCGCCGCGGAAGCCGACACGCCGGATGCCGTCAAGGTGGTGTTCTCAAAGGCCGGGCGCGCCCTCTATTTCTCCCGCGCCGCCATCCCCTTTTACCGTGACGGCCGAACCACCGTGACCTACCGGCACATCGGCCTTTACGCCTTTCGCATGGAGGCTCTGAAACGGTTCGTCGCGCTCGGGCCGAGCCCCCTTGAAAAAGCGGAGCAGCTCGAACAGCTGCGGCTGCTTGAAAACGACATTCCGATCCAGATCGTGGTCACCACCCGTCGCAGCATCGATGTCAATCGGCCCGAAGATATCCCCGCGGCGCGGCGGATGTTGGCCAGCGAGGACCCCGAGGCGCCGGGTCGGGCCGGCGACAACTGACACGCGGGCATAAAAAATGGTTCAAGGTTTACGGTTCACGGTTGGCGGATGAAAGCGATTTGATGTTTCAGGTGACGACATTTTAAACAATTTATGGGTGGCAAGGCTCTGATAAGCATTAAGAGAGAGATTTTGGCAAAGCCAGAGGAAAAAGGCTGTATAGTCGCCGACGACCGATAACACAGCCAAAATCTTTATCTTAAAGCCTATAGGAACCAGGACGATTGCCTCCAGGTCGTGGCCGCAGTGGGATGCTGGTGTCAAAATACGGGATTATGAGGTCAACGGATATGCAGACGCTTAAAATCGGCGCCGCGCTGGGGTTGAACGGCCTGCGGCGGCTGAAAAAAAGAATCGGCGGCGTTTTCGCCTATCGGATCTATTTCGGGCGCAGTCTTGCCCGCGTTCCGGAAGGCGCGCTCGTTTTCTGCCCCTGGCGCCCGGGCTTTCTGGCCTGCGGCCTGGCGGGAATCGTGGCCTTCAAACAGAAAAAAACCGGGGTGCCGCCGGTGGACCTCGCAGAAATGGCGCGGGCCGCGGAGACCGTTTCCCGCCGGCGCCTGGCCGACTGTCTCGCCCAACCCGGCGATCCCGCCCAAGGGTATCTGGCCGGCAGCACCCTGGCGGGTCTGCGCAAGGCCGCCGGCGGTTTGAAAAATCGCGCGAACTTTTCCGCGGTGTATGCCGATGCCGGCCAGCAGGCGGCCATCGACTCCATTTCGCAGCGCCTGACCGGGATTATTGCCGAAGACAGCCGCCTTTTGGCCGAAAACGTCGGCCGGCTGGATGCGCCCACCGTCGATGTCCTGATGCGGCGTCTGGAGGAATTAAAGGATATCGCCTGGTGTCTGGCGACCGAAGTGACCCAGAACATCGGCCAGATAAAGGACCTGCTCGGTGCCGGCGGCCGCCGGGACGCACTTACGGCCGATCAGCTGATGATCTACAAGAACATCAACACCGTGCTCAACAGCATCGATCGCCTGGAGGTCCGCGGACGCGACTCGGCCGGCGTATCGCTGATGTTCATTTTAGAAAATTCCGCCTACCACGATTTCGAGCAGGCCGTGGCCGGCGCCGATCTGCTCGAGGAGTTGCGGGAGCGCAGCGCCCGGGATCTGCTGATCAACGGCGGCATCGATATCCACGCCCTTAGTGGCGACGATGCCGACCGGCCGCGATACACCGTGACCTTGGCCTACAAGGTCGCCGCCGAAATCGGCCGGCTGGGCGACAACATCCGCTTCATAAGAGGGCAGATCAAAAATGACCGCATATTTCACCTGCTGACCGCCGTGCCGCACGTGAACCACACCACTTCCAGCCACACGCGCTGGGCCTCGGTGGGCGCCATCACCGAAGCCAACTGTCATCCGGTCGACAACCGCCTGCTGGCGGGCAGCAGCGCCGGCGGCGGCGTCATCCATGTTTGCCTGAACGGCGACATCGACAATTACATGGCCCTCAAGGCCGAACACCTTAGCGGCGGCAAAAAGCTCCACAAGGACATCACCACCGATACCAAAATCATTCCGCTGCAAGTGGAGAAGTATATCCGGCAGGGCTGCGCACCCGAGGAGGCCTTCCGCCGCGCGGTCAATGACTTCGAGGGTTCGCACGCCATTTCGATGCACACCGATCTGGCGCCGGGCAAATTTTTCCTGGCGCAAAAGGGCAGCGGCCAGACGGTCTTCATCGGCCTGTCCACGGACCTTTACATGCCCACATCCGAGGTTTACGGATTCGTCGAGGAAACCGCCGATTACTTGAAAATGGACGGCGCCCGGACCGTTGCCGGAAAAAGCGGCGACACCCAGGGGCAGATCTTCATCCTCGACCAGGAAAGCGCCGGCGGCCTGGACGGCATCCGGGCCATGTATTACGACGGCACCCCGATTGCCATCGCGGAAACCGATATCAAACACACCGACATCACCTCACGGGACATCGACCGCCAGGATTATCCGCATTATTTTCTCAAGGAGATCTCGGAATCGCCAACCTCCGTCGAAAAAACCCTTCAGAACCGCTGGAAGATCCGGGAGGAAAACGGCCGGAAGCGGCAGGTGGTGGCCCTTGACGCCGTCGTCCCCGAAAAGCTGCGCCGGGCCCTGACGGGCGATGGTGCCGCACCGGCCATCCGGCGCATCTACTTCGTCGGCCAGGGCACCGCGGGCGTTGCCGCCCTGGCCTGCGCCGATATCCTGAACTTCTACCTGAACGATCCGGCGCTCCAGGTCCGGGCCCTCAAGGCCTCCGAGCTGAGTGGTTTCACGCTCAACGACCACGATGACCCCCGCAGCATGG
The DNA here is from genome assembly GCA_963779885.1 of uncultured delta proteobacterium. Lineage (GTDB taxonomy): Bacteria > Desulfobacterota > Desulfobacteria > Desulfobacterales > SG8-13 > JARFQH01. The sequence goes on from CAWAAN010000022.1 coordinate 437,916, forward strand.
CCGATGCGCTGGTCATCGCCATCAGCCAGTCCGGCACCACCGCCGACACCAATCGCACGGTCGTCATGGTGCGCGAACGCGGCGCGCACACGCTGGCCATCGTGAACCGGCGCGATTCGGACATCACCTTCAAGGTCGACGGGGTGATATACACCAGCAGCGGGCGCGATATCGAGATGTCGGTCGCCTCGACCAAAGCCTTTTACTCCCAGATCGTGGCCGGCGCGCTGCTGGGCCTTTATATCGCCGGTCTTAAAAACCGGCGCGATGCCGATTTCGTTTCCGCGGAAATCCACCGCCTGCTCGACATCCCCGCCCACATGCGCACGGTGCTGGCGATGCACGAGCGCATCGGCGCCTCCGCCCGGCGCCTGGCGACCCAGAAGGAACACTGGGCGGTCGTCGGCAGCGGCCCCAACAAAGCCGCGGCCGATGAAATCCGCATCAAGCTGAGCGAACTCTGCTACAAGACCATCTCGACCGATTTCGTCGAAGACAAGAAGCACATCGATCTTTCGGCCGAGCCGCTGATACTCGTCTGCGCGGCCGGCACCCGTGAATCGGTCCTGGGCGACGTGATCAAGGACACCGCCATCTTCAAGGCCCACAAGGCCGCCCCGGTGGTGATCGCCAGCGAGGGCGAAACGCGCTTCGAGCCATACGCCGATGACGTCTTTCACGTGCCGGCGGTCAGCGAGCACCTGGCGCCGATCCTGAACACCCTGGTCGGTCACATCTGGGGTTACTACGCGGCCCTGGCCTTCAACGACGGATCGCGCTTCATTTACAATTTCCAGGCCGACCTTCAGAAAACGCTCAACGATTACACCGCCGGCGGCCTCGATTTGTATGAAATCCTGCTCGAAAAAAACTTCCGGGAAAAGATCGTCACCTTTTACAACGACTTTCGCCGCAAGAAATCCCAACACCACTTTCCCGCCAGCATGGGCCTGCTGGCGGCGGCGAACATCACTCTTTTGCTGAAGTACCTGGCCGGCAAATTGCCCGTGAGCGACTTCGAGGTCGATTTCGGTACCAAGGGCACCCCGAGCCACATGCTCAATCACCTTTTTCGCGGCCTGGGAGAATGCATCAACGCCATGGCCCGTCCCGTCGACGCCATCAAGCACCAGGCCAAAACCGTTACCGTCGGTACCAGCCGCCTGAGCGAGAAACTCGAGGGCCGGCTCTTCGATGCACTGGTCGACTACGGCTTCAAGGTCTCGCAGCTGACCACCGGCAACATCATCGTCCTGCGAAACCTGCAGGGCCTCGTCGCCGACATCAAGGGCGCCATCCGCTACCGCATCGCCAACCTGAACCTGCTGGGCGAGCCGACCGACGACACCACCATTCATGTCGAGCGCAAGGACGGGGTCCTGGCGCCGATCCCCTCACGTGTGGAGACCGATACGCAGCTCAAGGGCACCAAGCGGATCATCGTGCGGCAGGGCAATGTGTACATCGGCAAGGGACGCAAGGACGACCGCAGCATCCTGGTCATTCCGACCATCTCCACCAATCCGAGCACGCCGAATTTCATCGATCACCTGCTGCTGCTCAACGTCGAATTCGAGAAGAGCGTGCCGCTGGCGATGAAAGTCAAAGCCTTGGGCGGCAAATACGAGCACATCATCAGCATCGTTCAGGAAAACAGCGTGCCCTGGAAGGACGAATACCTCGAATGGGTGGCCATGGACGAGCTTTTTGGGCTTTCGGCTGAAAAGATCGGGGAGTCTATCGTGGCGCAGGCAACCGCCGGCGCGGCAGCGGGGGTCTGAAAGGCCCGCTGGGCCGGTTGAGCGTGGAAGTTAGCGGCGTGAAAAGAAACCCAACAAAGATAATGCGTGATGGAACGATGGAACCGTTGGAATCCATTTTCCCAACACTCCATCGTTCCATCGGGTTTCGAAGAATCCTTACCGATGTTGGGCTTCGCTTCGCTCAGCCCAACCTGCGAGCAGCATGTTCTCGCATCGGTTTCGAACGTCCAACACCGAATTTTAAATTTTAAATTCTGATCAGATGACCGTCGAACAGTGAACGGTCAACATCAAAAGCTGAATTCGGTATTATTCTATTCTTTTCTTGCCCTCCAGGGCGGCGCGGATGAAGTCCTTGAAAAGCGGATGGGGCTTCATGGGCCTCGATTTGAACTCGGGGTGAAACTGGCATCCGAGAAACCAGGGATGGTTTTTGAGTTCGATGATCTCCACCAGGTCTTTCGAGGGTGACGTGCCGCTGAAAATCATCCCGTTTTCCATCAGCTTTTCCTGATAGCCGTTGTTGAACTCGTAGCGGTGGCGGTGTCTCTCGGAGATATTTTCCGCCCGGTAGGCCTTGTGCGCCAGGGTGTCCGGCTCCAGGCGACAGGGATAGGCCCCCAGGCGCATTGTCGCGCCCTTGGCCGAGTTCACGTCGCGCTTCTGGAGCGTGCCGGTTTTCTCGTCGAGCCATTCGGTCATCAGGTAAATCACCGGGTGCGGCGTGTCTTCGTCGAACTCCGCACTGTTGGCCCCCGCCAACCCGGCCGCGCTGCGGGCGAATTCGATGACCGCGATCTGCATGCCGAGGCAGATGCCGAAATAGGGAATGCCGTTGACCCGCGCGAAGTTGGCCGCGCAGATCTTGCCTTCGATGCCGCGCGTGCCGAAGCCCCCCGGCACCAGGATGCCCTCGGCGCGCATCAGGTGCTGACTGCAGGAGCCGTCGTCCACCTGTTCGGAGTCGACGAAGATGAGATTGACGCGGCAGTCGTTGGCGATGCCGCCGTGGTAGAGGGCTTCGTTCAGGCTCTTGTAGGATTCCGTCAGATCGACATACTTGCCGACGATCGCGATCGTCACCTCGTTTTTTGGAGATGTATAGCGCTTGACGAAATCTTCCCAAGCCTCCAGCCGCGGCTCGCGGGTCCAGATGTTGAGCAGCTCCACGATTTTGGCATCGAGCCCCTCACGGTGAAATACCAGTGGGACCTCGTAAATACAGTCCACGTCCTTGGCGGTGATGACCGCATCCTTGCTCACGTTGCAAAACAAGGCGATTTTACGCTTGATGTCCTCCGACAGGTACCGGTCCGTGCGGCACAGGAGAATATCGGGCTGAATGCCGATACCCCTTAATTCCTTGACGCTGTGCTGGGTCGGTTTGGTCTTGAGTTCACCGGCGGTGCCGATGTAGGGCACCAGCGTGAGATGAATGTAGAGCACGTTCTCCTTGCCGACATCGGTCCGGAACTGGCGGATGGCCTCCAGGAAAGGCAGGCTCTCGATGTCGCCGATGGTTCCGCCGATCTCGACGATGACCACATCCACACCGTCGGCCACCAGCTTGATGCAGTTTTTGATCTCATCGGTGATATGGGGAATGACCTGGACCGTGCCGCCCAGATACTCGCCCTGGCGCTCCTTGGTAATGACCGAATAATAGATTTTACCGGTCGTGAAATTGTTGTCTTTTCCGATGACGGCATTGGTGAAGCGCTCGTAGTGCCCGAGGTCCAGGTCTGATTCCGCCCCGTCGTCGGTGACAAAGACCTCACCGTGCTGGAAGGGATTCATGGTCCCCGGATCGACGTTGATATACGGGTCCAGTTTCTGAATCGTCACGCTGAGTCCGCGGCTTTCGAGCAGGGCCCCGATAGCGGCCGATGCCAGTCCCTTGCCGAGCGAGGAGAGAACGCCGCCGGTCACGAAAATAAATTTGGTCGCCTTGGCCATGTCAGTTTCCTTGTGTTGCGTTTATTCGAACAACCTGCGGAACCGTTCGATCGTGCGCTGGATGTCGTTTTTATCACCGGCCTCGCCCTGGTCGGCCGGCGCGTCGGTGGCCCGCGGAAACATTGACTTGAGATAGGCCACATCGAAGAGCCGGTCGGCAAGTTCCGGATTGACCCGCGTCCGCTGCACCTGCATCCGGCGCAGGAGCCGATCGCCTTGGTAAAATTCGATTTTTTCAGGATACCAGATGGAGGCCGTCTTGCGCCAGTCCTCGTAGCGAACTTCCAGCGCCTGACCGGGATTGGCCGCCGCGGCCGGCTTCAGCAGCCAGCGCATCGGCCTGAAGCTCTCCTTGTCCAGCCACAGTTGCGGCACCGTTTCATCCGGATACTGCGCCCCCAGCACGTAGCCGACCCGCCCCTGGAACCTTCCGAGGCTGGAGACCTCCGCCGCCACGCCCAGCTCCGCCAACCGCTTTTTCAGCAAATCGCGCGTGTTGTAAAGAAAGATGTCCTTGAAGCGGTCCAGTTCGCCCTCCGCATCGGAAACGATGCGGCGGTCGACCACCGTCACGCTGCGGCCGTTGGAGAAGACCCGGATATGCTCGCCGTCGGCGGCGGTGAATTCAGAGCGAAATGCGGTCGGAAAGCGGTAGCTGAGCGTTTCCTGCACCGTGCGCCCGTCGTCCGGAGAAAGCGTGCCGGGCTGGATGCTCAAGTCTTGAACGACCTGCAGGCTGCGGGCGCTGCCCATTTCGCGCCGCATTAAATCCAGCAGGTGATAGCCATGCAGGACGTAAGCGTGCGAGGGTGGCGCCGTCATGAACTGGGCGATGAACGCCAGGATGAGCGGAATCGAAAAAAAGAGTCTGGCGAATCGGCGCATCATGAAGTCTTCGACATCCGGTTAATAATTTTTACCGACCACTGGATTCGGGCCGCTAAAAAAATTGAAGGGATCGCAAAAAATAGAAATGTCTCCTCGCCCTTTATGGGAGAAGGCCGTATTTCCCTGCCCTTGATCCCCTCCCGCTGGGGGAGGAGAAACGGGACTTTAGTGGAATCGTCAGAATTGATCGGGCGCTAAAAGATTTCATCCGCGAATTTGGCGCCGGCGCCCAGCTCCTGCTCGATCCGGATCAACTGATTGTATTTCGCAATCCGGTCGCTGCGCGACAGTGAGCCGGTCTTGATCTGACCGGCATTGACGCCCACCACCAGGTCGGCGATGAATGAATCTTCGGTTTCGCCCGAACGATGGGAGATAACCGTGGTGTAGCCCGCATTTTCGGCCATTGCGATCGCTTCGAGGGTCTCGGACAGCGTGCCGATTTGATTCAGCTTGATCAGGATCGAGTTGGCGATATTTTCCTTGATCCCCTTGCTCAGAATGGCCGGGTTGGTCACGAAAATGTCGTCCCCCACGATCTGGATGGCCCCTTCCAGCCGATCGGTCATCAGCCGCCACCCCTTCCAGTCCTGCTCGGCCAGACCGTCTTCGATCGAAAGGATCGGGTAGCGATTGATCAGGTCTTCATAATAATCGATCATTTCGGCGGCCGACAAACTCTTCTTCTCGGACGCCAGAACATATTTGCCCCCTTTGTAGAACTCGCTCGCCGCGGCATCCAGGGCGATGCCGATGTCTTTGCCGGGCTTATAGCCGGCCGCCTCGATGGCCTTTATGATCAGCTTGATCGCTTCTTCATTGGCGCTCAGGTCCGGTGCGAAGCCGCCTTCATCGCCGACAGCCGTGTTGAGACCCGCTTTTTTCAGCAGTCCCTTGAGCGCATGAAACGTTTCGGCACCCATCTGCAGCGCCTCGGAGAAATTCTTGGCACCGCTCGGCAGGACCATGAATTCCTGCAGGTCGAGGTTGTTGCCGGCATGAGCGCCGCCGTTGATGATGTTCATCATGGGCACCGGCAGGCAGCAGGCATTTATCCCGCCGATGTAGCGGTAGAGCGGCAGGCCGTAAGCATTGGCCGCCGCTCTGGCGGCCGCCAGCGATACCCCGAGGATGGCATTGGCCCCCAGCTTGGATTTATTGGCGGTGCCATCGAGGGCGATCATGTGGGCATCGAGCGCCTTCTGGTTGGCCGCGTCCATGCCCAGGATGGCCGGTGCTATTTCGTTCAGGACGTTTTCGACGGCTTTTTTGACGCCCTTGCCCCCATAGCGTTTGGCACGCTTGTCCCGCAGTTCCAGGGCTTCACGTTTGCCGGTCGAGGCCCCGGACGGCACCGCGGCGCGCCCCACCGATCCCCCGGCCAGAAAGATATCGACTTCAACCGTGGGGTTGCCCCTTGAATCCAGGATTTCTCTTGCGTTTACATCGATAATCTCAGTCATGCGCCCTCCCTTGGGATCCACGAAAAATAGGTCCGACCGATCGGTCAAATTCCAGCTTGACAAATAAATTGGGGATGTTACTCTCGCAGCGTTTCAATGTCAAGCGTTTGACCGTACATAAGTGAACTCGCCATGGAACTGGCCGATCTCTACAGCAGCGCCCATCTTTTTATCGCCGCCATGCGGCTGTGCGAGCATCGTCAGGCCGGTCGGGCTTCCGTGGAGGATGTCTGCCGGCTGACGGGGCTCTCGCTCGAGCAGGGGAATTTTATTTGCAAGAAACTGCTTGACGACGGCATCGTCGAACGGGTGGAAGGAGCCTTCGGCACCCGGCTTTTCATCAAAGACCATCTGAAAATCGAAGAAATCCCCCGCAAGGAAAAAGGCCGCCTTCTGGAAGAGGAAATCAGGAAATTCCAGGACAGTAAAAAGGGCCTTGACCAGAAGATCGAGTCGATCAAGGCGGCGCAGGCCGAGAAAAAAAAGAGCCTTTTTGCCGATGTCGAAAAAAAATTCAAAGAACACCTCGAAAAAAAATAATCCCTTGTCACACATCAATTGTGTAAATGGCCGTCGCCCGAAACGTCAAATCGCTTCATCCGCCAACCCTGAACCGTGTACCCTGAACCGTGAACCATTTCCTTGCCCTCACATGCCTCGTTCAAGGCCGACGCGACACGTCAAAGATGACACAACAGTAATCCCCCTTTCGTTTTTCACGCCCGCTGTCAAATAATCCCTCAAGTCTTTATCGCACCGACCCGATATAGGTACTGAGACCATACATCCCTTACTTCGGCGCGGAAGCACGCCGAGGAAATATTCCTTACAGGCCGGTTGCGATCAGGCCGAAAGGGTGCATTCGATGGGCATGTCACTACAGGAGCAACTCAACAGTCGCTATCGCAAGGTTACCCGCCTGGACGGCAAGGCGGTCAGCCTGGATGCCGACATGATCCGTCTGCTCTTTGCGATCGACGAGTCCAAAGACCTGGGACAGATCGGGCGCGAACTGGGCCTGGCGCCCGAAATCCTGTCAGGCACCTTGGCCAAACTCTCGGCGGTCAAGCTCATCGAACCGGTAAGAAAAGATATTCCCTGCCTCGGCAATAATTTTTTAGAGGGCTTGAAACTCAATCTCTCCCGCTCCGTCGGTCCCATGGCCCAGATCCTGATCGAAGATGTCCTGCTCGATATGAAACTCTCACCCGAAGCCATCCCCAAAAACCAGGCCGCCGAGTTGATCGGTGCCCTGGCGATGGAAATCCCGGATGAAGACGGTCGCATTCAGTTCAAAAAGGCCATGCTGGAATTGATGAAAAAACGGTAAGGCCGGCCACCCGGCATAAAAAAATATCGTTTATGAATAGGCACTAACGATTTGTTGCGGCAAGGAGTTATAGAAAATGATGCAGATCACCTGTGATGAATGCGAAAAAATTTACCGGGTTGATGAAAGTCGCATGCGCGGTGACCGCGCTCGTTTGAAATGCCGGGCGTGCGACAACATCATTGTCGTCACCCGACCACCGGAACAACCGGAAACCCAATCGCCGAGCGATGCCGCGCCACCGTCGCCACCCGCGTCGGAATCCTTCCCGCAGCCGGCCGTAATCCCCGGGCCGGCACCAGGCAACGGCAACGGTAATGGACAGCGCGCCGCGGTCGCGCCGGCGGCGGCCGCCGAACAAACGCCTGCTGCCGCTGCGAGCGAAGCGGATCTCTCCCAGGGAGTGATCCGGCAAAAAATTCGTTTCGGCCTGTTTCCCAAAATCGTCTCCGTCATGTTGATCATCAGCTTGCTGCCCTTTATCATCTTCTGGACCATCACCTACAAAGAGGCCATCGACCGCACCCGCGCCGAAACCGAGCAGTTTTTCACCCTGACGGCCAACGCCCTGGGGACCCAGGTCGACAGTTGGATCGACAACAATGCGCTGGTCCTGAAGTCGGCCGTCGACCTGCCGGCCATCAAATCCATGGACCGCCAAAGTCAGGAGCAGGTGCTGCGTGAAATACAGAAAAACTATCCCTACATGTACCTGGTCTTCACGGTAGGACTCGACGGCCGCAACGTGGCCCGCAGCGATGATGTGCCGTTGAAAGACTATTCCGATCGCCAGTATTACAAGGATATCATTCAGGGCCAGCAATTGAGCTGGCAGACCCTGATCGGAAAGACATCGAAAAAACCGGCCCTGATTCTCGCCGTTCCCATCAAATCCAATGACCAGTTGGTGGGCGTTTTGGCCGCGGCCATGACGGTTGACGACCTGTCGCAGTACATCGCCACCTGGAAAAGAGGCGACACCGGTTTTGCCTTCCTGGTCGATGAAAAAGGAAAGGTCGTCGCTCATCAGGTCCAGGCCTACGTGGAAGAGCAAAAGAGCCTCAACGACCACCCGCTGATCGCGGCCTTCCGCAATAACAAGTGGACATCGCTGTCGGCCCGTTTCACCAACGAGGCGGGAGTTCCCAGTTACGGTCACGTCAAGGAGATCGCCAGGGGGTGGGCCATCGCCCTGCAACAGGAAAACGCCGAGGTCTTCGATTCCCTTAAACACGTCCAGCGCCTGGCCGTTATTCTGCTGGCGGTCACAATTGTGCTCGTGGCCTTCATCGCCTGGATGTCGGCCCGGGCGATCGTGACGCCCATCATGAAACTGACCGAAGTCGCCGAACGGATGAGCCTCGGCGACCTGAACATGCAAATCAACATCCCGTCAAAAGATGAAATCGGCCTGCTGGCCCAGGCCATCAAGCGGATGCAGACCAGCCTGCGCCTGGCCATGGAACGTTTGCGCCGCAAACGCTGACCAGCCGCATTTCGATAAAAAAAGCCCGACCGCAAGGTCGGGCTTTTTAAATTGGAAAATCGGGCTAACGACGTATTTTTAACCGATAAACGTTTCCTCCCCGATCAAACTGGGCACCCCGCCGGCCGGCGGCAGGGCTGAACCTGGAACCCCGAACCGTGAACCCTGAACCTTTTCTGTGTCCGCACTTTCCTCGTTCAATGCCGTTGCGACACAACATTAGTCAATTGACCAAGTTTCCGCCAACCCTTGAACCCTAAACCCTACACCCTAACCCTATTTCAGGCCGATATCCCAGTTCCAGAGCCCGGGTCTTGGCTTGAGCCGTATGTCAGGGGGCAACGGTTCGATGAGGTGCACGATCATCCGGTAGCCGGCCTTTTTCAACTCGGCGGTCTTCGCCCGCAAATCCAAGTGCCAGTTGGGGTACATCCAGTAATCCGATCCATTCCGATGGACCCAGGACTGCTCGCCGCGCGGGCTCGTAAACGGCTCATCCTCCTTGACGCCGGCCGCGATGGTGCGGGAAATGCAGAGGGGCCAGCTGCCGGAGACGACAATTCCCAGTGGCAGGGGGCTCGCCGCGGGCAATGCCAAGGTGTCGTCACGCCCCAGTTCGGGGCTGACAAAGGCGCCGGCAAACCCCATGCCCGCCACCCGTTCGATGGCCAGCGGATTGGTCAGGTTGCAAAACGGGCCGGCCCAAAGGTTCAGCCCCTCAAGCGAACCGAAAAAGGCCGTCTGCCAGGGCGCATTGAGAACAAACTGCGCGGCACCCTGGCGTAACACCGTGGACACCGCTTTCATCAAAGCACTTTCCGCATCCGGCCAGACAACCGGTGGAAGCCACCACCACAGCCGCGAGACGCGCTCCCGGCGGACATTTTCGATCGCTTCAGCCGACAGCCACAGGCCGTCCGGATAGGGGCCCGGTTGCGGGGCCGGGCGGCGGTGAACGGCGATTTCCAGAACCTTCGGCGGGCCAACGACCGGTTGCGGCAGGCGCACATCGAAATCCATCGGCGGTGCCGGCTCGGCCTCCGAACGCCCCGCCGCCTGACGATCGAGGTCCGTCAGCATGTCCTGCAGCGCCTGTTCGCGCCGATCCGTCAAGAATACGGGCGTGCCCCTGGCCGGAAGGCGGCCGGCCGGAAGACTGAAGGTAAATCGCCCGCGTTTCGGAACCCCTTTGCCGACCTGCTGGATGGCATGCCAGCGCTCGTCTTCATATCCCAGGCGCAACACGTCGCCCCTGAGCAGATCGATCCGGGGAACGACATACGGATGGCGCGCCGGTCCCTGCGCCTTGCCCACGAAAAGTCCCGAGCCCGTCTGGGTCCGGGGGTCGGTGGCCGGCTGGGGCCTCTGCGGCAAAAAATTGTAATGGGTCGTCGGCCGCCCCAGGGCCTGTTCCAAAAGGCCAAGCGCACTTTTCTTGACGGACGCGCGGCTGGGCGGATCTTCGTCGATATCGCGCAGCATGCGATAGGCCTGGACCGTATAATACACGTAATGCGGCCCTTTTTTGCGCCCCTCTATTTTCCAGGCGCGTACCTGGGGCACGGTGAGAAGCAAATTGGCGAGAACGTCCAGAGACAGGTCCTGGCAGGAAAAATAACGCCGGACCTGCTGCGATTGCCCGTATTGCCGGCGACAGGGTTGCACGCACCGTCCCCTGAGGCCGCTTTTGCCGCCCAGAAAGGAACTCCAGTAACAGCGGCCGGACACGGCATGACAAAGCGCGCCGTGGACGAAGACTTCCAGGGCCAGACTATCCGGACACGCCCCGGCCAAGGCCTTGATCTCATCGATTGACAGTTCCCGCGGCAAAACAACGCGCGTCACACCGTGAAGCCGGTGAACCGACGTCAGGGCGGCTGCAAACCCGGCATTGGCCAACGTGGACAGATGGAGTTCGCCCGCGTAGCCGACCTGCCGCGCCAACTCGATCAGAGCGAGGTCCTGGATGATGAGCGCATCCGGCGCGACCCGCCGGTGCAGGTGGTTCAGCAGTGTTCCGGCGTCTGTCAATTCCCCGGTTTTGAGCATCGCGTTGAATGCCACGTAAACCTTTGTGCCCTTTTCGTGGGCCAGACGGGTCAATACCGCCAGCTCGTCAAGGGCAAAATTTTTGGCCTCCATGCGGGCCGAAAAGCTCTTCAGCCCGCAATAGATGGCATCCGCCCCGGCCGCCAATGCCGCCATAAACGAGGCCCGGCTGCCGGCCGGCGCCAGAATTTCAGGTTTTTGTTTTTTGTCCGACATATGCCGTATTCCGTCTCACTGCTGTATATATGACTCAGCGCCACCCTGCGAGGGGGCGAAAGGGTTCAGGGTACATGGTTCAAATTGTAAGGACTCTTGACCGCTCGTCCAGGGCCCGCCGCCGTTTGTCGTCCGCTTTTACCTGACACCATGCCTCCTAAACCATAAACCTGTTTTTTTATCGCCCATCCATCCGCCGCCTTGCACCTTCCGCCCTCTGCCCTCTGTCATCTGTCGTCAGCCCCCTGTCTTCCGTCCTCTGTCGTCTGTCGTCTGTCGTCAGCCCTCTGCCCTCCGCCCTCTGCCCTCTGCCCTCGCCTCCCTCTCCCCTCCTTCCCGTCTTTCCTGCACCATTTTTCATACACCCATAACCGGCATCCTCTACAAAAAAACCTACACCCCCCAGGGCCGCAATGCCCATCGTGCTGTCCTCTCGCCCATCGCCAGTTTTTTTCCCCTACACCGTATACCCTATACCCTGGACCAATCCCCACCCACCGCTGTCCTCCGTCATCTGTCCTCCGTCCTCCCCCTTCCGCCTCCCGCCTTCTCCCCTCTGTCATCTGTCATCTGTCGTCCATCATCCGTCGTCTGCTTATTCCCCTAGCTTTTCCTCTTTCCCTCCCGCCTTGCGCCTCCCGCCCTCTGCCCCTCTGTCATCTCCCATCTGTCGTCTGTCGTCTGTCGTCTGTCGTCCGTCATCTGTCGTCTCTCATCTGCCCTCCGCCCTCCGCCGTTTCCCTTCTATTTCAAGATTGTAATTGAAAAAAACAGTCAAATTTCGTATAATTATAGAGATCTCACACCTTCGCCAACCCAATTTAAATGAGTCGGGCGTCAGGCAGTCTGCCACGCCTGTACAAATTTTCTTACAGCAGGTCCGCTGAAATGCACCTGCGCCGGGATCAAAGGACGGCAAACCCGCCAACCCGACACAGCGGAGCCCTGAAGTGGAGTTTAAGTGACCAAAATTCTTATTATAGATGAAGACCTCGACTGGTGGTCGGAGTTAAAAACCGACCTCGAGACTCACCATGTTTTTAAGATATGGACGATTGGCGACGACCTCGGCGACTTGCTGAAAAAGGAAGAATTCGAGATTATTCTTCTGAGTTTTCAGCTGAAACGCAGCGACGGTTTCGGCCTGCTGAAACAAATCGGTCAGGTCAGCCCGCAAACACCGGTCATCGGTCTCAGTGACCTTGAAGAAGCCGACCTGATCGTCAAGGCCGTCAAGAAAGGCGCCTTCGACGTCATCATCAAGCCATTTCTGAAAGAAAAAGTGCTGCTGGCCATCGAACGGGGTCTTGAAAACCGGCACCTGAGAAATGAAATCGATTATCTCAAACACGAGCAGGACATCATCTACGATTTCAACCGCATCATTGCGCGCAGCCCGGTCGTCAGGCGGATGATAGCGACTCTCAGGAAATTTTCGCAAACCGACTCGACGATTCTCATCACGGGTGAAACCGGCACCGGCAAGAGTTTTTTGTCCGGCGCCGTCCACTACAACAGTCACCGGCGCGGCAAGCCGTTTATCAAAATCAACTGCGCCAACCTCCCCGAAGCCCTGCTCGAAAGCGAGTTGTTCGGTCATGAGCGCGGCGCCTTCACCGGTGCCAACAAAACCCGGATCGGCCGCCTCGAGCAAGCCAGAGACGGGACCGTATTTCTGGATGAAATCGGCGAAATGAGCGCAGCCCTGCAGGCCAAGCTGCTGCGGGTACTGGAGGAAAAATCATTCGAGCGGGTCGGTGGAAACCGGACCATCACATCGGATGTCCGGATCATCGCCGCCACCAATCGCAAGCCCGAAGACCAGGTGTCGGACGGCACGTTCCGGGAAGACCTGTATTACCGCCTGAATGTGCTGCGGGTTCACATCCCGCCCTTGCGCGAGCGCCATGAGTGCATCAAACCATTGTCCGAGTACCTGCTTGACAAGATCTGCCGCAACCTGAAGAAGAAAATCGAGGGGTTCGCTTCGCCGGTGCTGGAATCCTTCAAAAGTTATTCCTGGCCCGGTAACATTCGCCAGCTGGCCAACACGATCGAACGCGCCGCGATCCTGGAGGAAACCCCGCTGATCGAGCCCCAACACGTTATCCTGCCCGATCTCAGGAAAGCCCCCCTGCAGTCGACACCTGCGCCGCCATCCCCGAGGCCGGCCGAATCACTCGCCGAAAAAGAGAAGGAAACCATTCTGACCGCTCTCGAGGAATGCCTGTGGATTCAGAAAGATGCCGCCATAAAACTGGGCATCACCCCCCGCGCTCTGAACTATAAGGTCAGAAAATTCAATATCACTCATGCACGGTGGCGCAAAAACAAGTAGATTCCATCCTCGGCGAACCTATGGCCCTTATGGCCCTTCATTCAACAAAATTCTAATAGTTTACTCATAATCCTTACCTAAACCTCACAATTTCACAATACCTATTACTTTATTTACTCAGTAATTGTCTTGACAACGCCCTGTGCCTGACATAGGTATTCAAGATTTATAAACACTACAGAAGGCATCCGGCAAGGCTCGAGGGCGATCATGTCAGGACTATCGCGTATCTTCTAAATGATCCCTTTTGTCTAATGGCATTTTTTTTGCAGGATTTGGGAAGTTGATTAAAAAAGTGTAATGTTTACAAGGAAAGACAGCGTTTTCCATGTCTCCGTATAGGATTGACCTGAAGGAGTCTGCTCGGAAATGAACAAATTCACAAAAATATCCGTGTTTATACCGGTTTTTTTTATTATCATGACCGCTTACGCTTTCGCGGCCTTCATCGGTTATCACATCAACCCGTTGCCGGCCCCCGTGCACCTGCTCATTACCGGCGCGGCACTGATCGGTGCAGGTCATTTCCTAAAAGAATACATCCGCAAATAGTCACTTCCGAAGTCATCTTCTATTTATTCTTCGCCATTTTCGGCCCATTTAAACACCAAGACACATCACAGATTCACGAGCCCTTGTTTTTTCAGCGAGATCGTCTATAGTCGGTTTGCCGCCTATAAGTATGTGGTGGTGAAGGAAAATGCTAGCAGTTTAAAATAGGCATCGAAATTGCTGTGCTCTTCACTTGGTATGAAATCGATCATCACGATATTTTTATTCTTATCGCTGAGTCTGACCACCGCCGACACCGGCTCGGCCAAAATTACCATCATGCCGTTGGGGGATTCGATTACGATGGGTGTCGGCCCCGCGGTCCCTGTGGCCGAGTTGAACGGCTATCGGCGTGATTTAAGGGATTTGCTGAAATCATCCGGATACGACATCGATTTTGTGGGGTCTTTGTCCAACGGCGATCCTGATTTTACCGACAAAGAGCATGAAGGCCATCCCGGGTGGCCTGACGACCAGATTGCGGCCAATGTTTATGCCTTCCTGACCAACCATCCGGCGCAAATCGTCCTGCTTCATATTGGAACAAATGATATCTCGGCCGATCCGAACTACACGAATCCGGCCGATGTCGCCGCCATTCTCAATGAAATCGACCGGTGGGAAGCCGACACCGGCAAAACCGCAATTGTGGTGCTGGCCGAAATTATCAATCGCAGCGGACACGTCTGCCCGAATCCTTCCACGACGACGACGTTCAATCAAAACGTCAGACAAATGGCCCTGAACAGAATCGCCGATCCGGTCCACGCCGACCGCATCGTCATGGTCGATCTGGAGTGTAGTGCCGGCCTGAATTACTTAAGTGACATGGCCGATACGCTGCACCCCAACGCACCCGGATACGCTAAAATGGCCACCAAGTGGTTTGCCGACGGCCTTTTGACCATTCTGCCCCAGGCGGATGCCGGCGTCGATCAGACCGTGAACGAAAAAACGCTGGTGACCCTGAACGGTTCGGGCTCGAATGACCCCGATGGCACCGTATTGGTTTATTTGTGGAGTCAAATATCACCCGGAACCATCGTCACGCTGTCCGATCCAACGATCAAGAAACCGACATTCAGAGCGCCGGTGGTCGGAGCGAGCGGTGAGCGGCTCACATTCAAGTTGACGGTGACGGATACCGACGGTTTTAAGCACAGTGATACCGTGTTCGTCGACGTCAGGGATGTTCTCATACCGCCCGAGGCCGATGCGGGTGCGGATCAAACGGTGACGCAGGGCAGGACGGTGACTCTCGACGGTGCCGGCTCGATCGATCCGGACGATCCGGGGGGAACATTTTCTTTAGTGAAGTGGGAGCAGATTGCGGGCAAAAACCACGTCGATCTGACGACGCCCGGCGAACTGATGACGACGTTTACCGCCCCCCCTGTCGATTCCGACGGGGATGTGCTGACATTCAAATTAACCGTCAGGGACACTGATGACCTTGTCGGCGAGGACAGCGTCAATGTGACGATAAACGCGGCGAGCGAGCCGGTGCCCGACAGCGGCAGCGGCAGCGGTGGTGGGGGCGGCGGGGGCGGCTGCTTCATCCAGGCGGTCAGAAATCAGTAGAAGCCTTGCTCCAACAGGTGATGAATGTGAATCAGCCCGACGATCTCCTCGCCGCCGTTGGTCACGATCAGCGATGTAATCTTGTTGTTCTGCATTTTCTTCAGCGCTTCGGTGGCCAGGGCGTCTTCCTTGATCGTCTTGGGCCGGCGGGTGTAAATATCATCCAGCAGGATGTCGCTGATCCGGTCGTATTTTTCCATCGTGCGGCGGATGTCCCCATCGGTTAAAACTCCCACGCTTTTCTCGTCGTCATCGACGACAATGACAATCCCCTGCCGGCCGTGGGTCATGGCCGACAGTGCATTTCTGAACGTCGCCTGCCGGTGCACCGTCGGCAGGCCCTCCTTGATCATGATGTCGCCCACTTTCGTCAACAACCGCTTTCCGAGAACCCCGCCCGGGTGGCACATGGCGAAGTGCTCTTCCTTGAATCCCCGCATGGTCAGCAGCGTGATGGCGATGGCATCCCCGTACGCCAGGGCGGCCGTGGTGCTGCTGGTCGGCGCCAGATTGAACGGGCAGGCCTCTTCCTTCACATAGGTGTTGAGGGTGATGTCGGCATAGCGCGCCAGCTTCGAGTCCGCATTGGCCGTAATGGCGATCATCGGCAGCCCGAAACGCTTGATCGATGGAATAGTCGCCAGAAGCTCGTCGGTGTTGCCGCTGTGGGAAATCATCAGGCAGATGTCACCGGGCACCATCATGCCGAGATCGCCGTGAATGGCCTCGGTCGGGTGAATGTAAAACGATGGTTGGCCGGTGCTGGACAGCGTCGCGGCAATCTTGCGTCCGATGTGGCCCGACTTGCCGACGCCCAACACCAGCAGGCGCCCCTTTTGCTTCAAAATAAGCTCGATCGCCCGGGCATAGTCCGCATCCAGGCGCTCGATCAGGTTGAAGATGGCATCGGCTTCGATTTTCAGGACGCGTTGGGCGATGTCGATCGGCGAGGTCATGGGGTGTTCCTGTTTTTACCAGCTGGTCGATTTTAAGCCACAGCGGCAGCCAGGCGGAGAGCTGTTCCGGCGTGATCATGTTGGGCCCGTCGCACTTGGCGAATTCCGGCCGGTCGTGAACTTCCAGGAACACGGCGTTGACACCGACCGCCAGCGCCGCTCGCGTCAAGGGGTCCACGAACTCTCTCTGCCCGCCCGAGCTTGTCCCCTGCCCGCCGGGAAGCTGTACGCTGTGAGTGGCGTCAAAAACCACCGCGGCCCCCAGCTTTTTAATGATCTCCAGGCTGCGCATGTCGACCACGAGGTTGTTGTACCCGAAAGATGCCCCCCGTTCAGTAATCAGGAGCTTGTGATGGCCTGTGCTGTGGACCTTGTCGATGATGTTGCCGACATCCCAGGGCGCCAGAAACTGGCCTTTTTTGACATTGACGATTCTGCCGGTGTTGGCGGCGGCCACGAGCAGCGTCGTCTGGCGGCACAAGAACGCCGGAATCTGAATGATGTCGAGCACTTCGGCTGCGGCGGCGACCTGTTCGATCGAATGGACGTCGCTGATGACCGGAACATCGATCCCGGTCCTGATCTCCTGCAGGATTTTCAACCCCTCGTCGATGCCCGGTCCTGTAAAGGAGTCGATTGAACTCCGGTTGGCTTTTAAAAAAGAGGACTTGAATACCAGCGGTAGTGTGTGTTTTCGGGCAAGCTTCTTCAATGTTTCCGCCATACGCAGGCAATGGTCCCGGCTTTCGATAACGCAGGGGCCGGCAATCAAAACCAGGGGATTGGCGGGATAGATTTTTATCTCTCCCAGACTGAAATCGTACATTTTACCTACCTGTTGGAGAGATTGGGAAAATGGTTCAATATTTCCCAATTTTTCTGTGAACTTGCCGGGGACGAAATGTCGCCTATGATGCGCCCTGTTCCCTTGTACATTCCGAGCCATGTTTTCAATTTTGCAGGCTCCGGAGGAGGAACGATTAAAGCGACTGGTTCACCC
>CAWAAN010000023.1:0-119016 GCA_963779885.1 uncultured delta proteobacterium
GTGGGCGCCCTTCCCATTTGATTTGTGCACCCATGGGTCGATAAAGGCCGGAGCGCCGTTAACCTGGCTGCGGGGGGGCAGCTCACGATCCTCGCCCCTTGGGGGCCGCGGCTCTTCCCTTTTGGCGACTTCCACCTCGATGACCGGCTTCCCGGTTACGGCCGTAACCGCTCTGTCCGGCGGCCGGCGGCCTTCCGGCGCGGCCGTCGGGGTGCGGTCAGAAGCAGGCCTGTCCCCCTTGCCTTTTACAACGGAGTCGCTCTTTTCACTGGACCCCGCACTTCCGGGCTCCACGGGATCCTGCAAAAGCTCGTGGATCGTTCCCAGGTTGAACTCAGGAGAACCCGGCGCCACCTCGTCAAAACCATCCCCGGGGTCCGTGACGCCCCGGTCGAGGACCTCGTTTCGTGCGCTGTCGTCAGCGTACGGGGCGGAAGATCCCGGCTTGGTTCGGCCATTTTTCTCTTTTTTTGATTTTTCCAGCGCTTTGTGTATTTTGCCCATCTGTATCTCACCAGGTGCCCGTTTATAGAGTGTATTTCATAGGAGGCGCTGACGGCTGCAGGGCCGCCGCGAGGCATTGCCTATACTTCTGATCGGCTCCGCATCCGGGGTGGAAACTTGATACTTGAAACTGGAAACTCGCCAATGGGAATGCGAAACCGATTTGAAATTGACAATTGAATTCAGAGCCTTGCACCTTGAACCCTATACCCCGAACCTTCGACATTCATATGCTGACAAAATTTTTGACGGCCATCAGGGCCTGGTCGTTTCCGCTTAGCGTCATGAAGGAAAAGGCCCCGATCAATACGAGGATGACCAGGGCAAACAAACTGCACAATCCAAGCTCCAGGCGTTTTTTGTATATCGCTTTCAGCGGGTAGATGGCCGGGATCGTCGCGATGACCGGAATGTTGAAATCTTCTTCCACCTTTTCCGGTCTCCTGTAGGACGAATCCAGGAATTCCAGTAAAAATGCCAGCCCGCCGCCAAGGCCGAAACCAATGGCGATCGTCAGCATGAAGATCCTTTTCAAGTCCGGTTCAATCGGCATTTTAGGAACTTTAGCCATATCGATGACCCGGAACTGCTCGCCCTTTTGTTTTCGTTCCATGCTGATGGAAATTTCGGACTCGAGCTTGCGTTTCAGCAGCGATTTGTAAATATTATCCATGTTATCATAATCGCGCTTGAGTGAAACGAGTTCCTGTTCGCGCTTGGGGGTTTCCTCGACCCGCGCCTGGTAGATCCTGATTTGGGACTGAATGTTGGCGATTTGATTTTCGAGAACCGCCTGCTCGCGCAGCATCATGTTTTGTCGGCGAGATACCCCGCCGGCCGGCAGTTGACCGTCGTTACCGCCGGCCTCCGCCCCGTTCTCGAGTTCCTTGATCCTGTTTTTCAGCCGGGTCACGTCCGGATGATTTTCAGTGTACCGCATCATCAAGTCGGCCAGCTGCCGTCGCAATGAACCGATATCATTGGGGTCCGCCGCTCCGGCCGGAACCAGGTCCTGGGCTTCGGACAATCTGCCTTTCAATTCCCTGAGGTTGGCCTCTTTGGCCGTCAGCTGGCTTTGAAGGCCCTGCAGCACCGACAGGTTGGTGCCGAGTTGCTCCGGCAGCTCACCCATGAACTGCTGCCGGTAGGCTTTCAGCTCATCTTCCTTTTCAATGAGGCGCTTGCGCACACCTTCGAGTTCGCCTTCCAGAAAGGTGTTGGTCCCCGCGGCCGCGGACTCTCTTTCAATCAGGTCGGCTTCGATAAAATTTGTCGCCAGGGCATTGGTGATCTCCATGGCTCTGACCGGCTTCGAATCGTTATAGGAAATGGAGAAGGTATCGGTGCCTTGCTTCTCGCGCGTCACCTTGATTTGAACTTTTCTCTTCACCGCCTCGACGACATCTTCCAGGAGAAGGTCGGGCCTGTTTTTGGGCATCAAATTAAATTCCTCGATAACCCGCTCGATGTTGGCACGGCTCGCGATCTGTTGATAGACGACGCTGAGCATCGCCTCGGCATCGTCGGTGACGACGGACCGGACGAATTCCTTGGGAACCTTCTGGGGATCGATCATCACCAGCGTGGTGGCCTGGTAAATCCGGGGAGCCGTGAAGGCATAGTAGATACCGGCGATAAGGGTCAGGAAAAGCGGAATGAGAATAAACCAGCGCCGCCGGAACACGATGTCGATAACATCGGCTGGCTTAAGGGTGTCTGTCGATTGCATGGGTGATCCTCATGAATTGGATAGATCGAAAAAAACGCCAGGTTGAGCGGTTCAGGGTTTAAGGTTTAAGGTGTAGGGTTTTTATATCAACACGCCCATCTTTGTTGTCAATACCATTGTCGCCCGAATTCCCGCTAACGGGTTTTCAACCAGGTGCTACGGGAGTGCCTACAAGGCTCCGCCGGGTTGATTACCGATCGGGAAACGTATCAACTTACTAAAATAATAGTATTTTTTAACACTTTTCCACAATGGGGCGATCATCGACTGGCGTCGCCCAAGTGAAAATTCGTCTTGAAACTACTACCAATACACAGTAATAAATCTCTAAGGTGGCGCTGATTGGATTAGCAATTAGCATGCCGATCAGGGGCATTTTATTGCGGATTCGGTTGATTCAGGATAGTTTCCTCTCGGATCGAACACTCTTTTTCCCGTGTTGGGTCTTCGGAAACACGCGGTTTGATGTATCAATTGGATACTATAGATTATTTTCAAAATTTAATCATCCTATTTTTAGTGTAGTCGTCCAATGAGAAAACATATCAAGGTATTATTGATCGAGGACAACCCGGAAATCTTGAACGGCCTGCAGAACTTTTTGAGCCGGAAGGGATACGAGGTCATCACGGCGCCCGACGGCCTGGAGGGCCTCAAGATCATCGAGGCCGATGACAAGGCCTTCTCTCTGGTGATTACAGACGTCGTCATGCCTCATGTCAGCGGTCTCGGAATTATCGCCATTGTCAAACGCAAAAACCCCGACCTTCCCGTTATCGCGATAACCGGCATGGGTGAGCATCCTGAAAATCTGGCAAAGGAAGCCAGCGCCGATGTGGTTCTGATCAAGCCCTTTGAACTGAAGGAGCTTAAAAAGCACATCGAAACGCTGCTCGCCAAAACAGACTGATCTCAATGGCTTCAGGGGGTAGTCCCGGGCTCGGATTGGTCACGCAGCATGCGCGCCAGCAACTGGCTCAACTCGGCCACGTCCAGCGGTGTTTCAAGGTAACCGGCGATCCTCTCATCGTTTATAACAGTTCCCTGGTTTGTTGCGGAGAGGGGCCCGTTCCGGAAAAGAGCGATCCGGGCCATCGGATCGAGCGACAGAATCCGGTCGATGCACCCGGTCTCGTTTAGGTCCGTTGGGTCAAGGTCCAGGAGGACTGCCGGGGGCTTTTCAGTGGCGTATTGGCCCGGCAGGTCGTCGGCGGCAGACACCATCACGGGCCTAAAACCGATACATTCCAACACGTCACGCAGGATGGCCTTTTCTTTGGCGCTCGGCTCGAAAACAAGGACCCTCTGGCCGCGGCCCGTGACAATGTCGTGCTGGTTTTTCCGGCCGCCGCCGGCGGTCCCGCCGGCCAGCGGCAGGCGCAGGGTGAATGTCGCGCCCTTGTGCGGCGCGGAGTCGACGCTGATGTTCCCATCGTGGCCCCGGATGATGCCGTAGGACGTCGAGAGCCCGAGACCGGTTCCCTTGCCGACTTCCTTGGTGGTGTAAAAGGGATCGAAGCACCGTTTGGCGGTCTCCGCATCCATGCCCTCCCCGTTGTCGCTCACGCGGACGACCGCCATCGCCCCCACGCGCCGCGCGTCGATTTGAATGATGCCGCCATTTGGCATGGCGTCCCGGGCGTTGGAGAAAAGGTTCATCAGGACCAGGCCGAGACCGGCCTGGTCGCCGGTAATGGGCAGAGACTGATGCAGGTTGAGCCGGATCTCGATTTTTTCATTGAACGACTTGCGGACAATCTGGTAAATTCCGGCGACGATCGTGACAAGGTCGACTTTTTTAAACTCGCGCGCGATCTCTTTGCGTGAAAACTGCATCAACCGTTCGATCAGGTGCGCGCCTTTTTTAACCGCGGTGCCGATTCGTCCCACGATTTCCAGCAACTCCGGGTCGTCCGGATAATTTTCCTGAATCAATTGACTGTTGACCAGAATCCCGGTCAGGGTGTTGCGGAAGTTGTGCGCCACACCACTGGCGATCGTGCCGATCGCCTCCATTTTCTGGGCGTGCTGCAGCTGGATTTCCAATCGCTTTCGCTCGGTAATATCCGTGATCAGCATGATGCGGCATTGGGCGTCGTGGTCGACCCGAAACGACTTGACCGTCACCAGGCGCCCGCCCAGATCGATCGGATTATTTTCACCGATCTCGGTCATTCGCGTCCCCTCGGCGCCGAGAAGCTCGCCGATCCGCGCCCGTTGCCCGGCCTCGAAAAGACGCTGCGGGCTCGCGGCGAGTATTTTTTCGAGAGGCAGCGCAAAAAGCCTGACGGCCGCCGCGTTGGCATACACCACGGCCTCCTCGACAATCTCGATGATGCCCTCCTCCATGCTCTCCAATATCGTTTGCAAGTGATGGTTCCGCGAGAGCAGTTCACGTGTCAGTTGCCGCGGTGACACCTGATCGAGACCCAAAACGTGCCGCGACGGTGCGGCCGTCGCCGGGTCGGACGCGGATTTCAGAATGTCCAGAACATGCCGGGCAATATTGGCGAAAGGGCCCTTGGCGATATAGTCATCGGCGCCGATCGCATCGTAATCAGACCCCATTTCGGCCACCACGGCCGATACGACCACCAGCCGGCAATTGTTGAGGTGAACCATTTTTCGAATGATCCGGCACAGCTGGTCACCGTCAATTTTAGGCAGGATCAAATCAAGAAATATGATGTCCGGCGTCACATCGGTCAGCAGGTGCAGTGCGGAAAGGCCGTCCGCGGCACTGATGACCTCGTGTCCGGCCTCCTCCAGCCGATGCGTGAGGAATTTGAGAAAAACCCGGTCATCGTCTATCAAGAGAATTTTCATTTTTTTTGCGACAGCCTTTCAATGGTAATCCCGGTTAAGACAGTCTTGAGGTCATCGAGCAGTGCCGCCAGCCGGTCCACCCCCTGCCCGGCGCCGGACAAATCGCCCTTCGCGCCCGCCCCTTCGAGCGATCGCGCCATCCCTGCCGCCGCCTCGGCCTGAAACAACTTGACCATGCCCTTGATGGCGTGGGCCTGGCGGCTGAAGGTGATCGGGTCCCGGGCTTTCACCGCTTGCCGCATCAGATCGATCATGGGCGGATAATCCATCAGAAACACGTCGACCACCTCCTTGAAAAATTCCCAATCCTGGTCAAAGGCCTCCTGAAGGACCTTTTTATCAATTTTATCACAGGCGACAAGCGGCTCAGGCGGCCCATTGCCAATTTCAGGCTCTTTTTTCGGCGCGCCGCGGCCGTATTTTCGGCGCGCAATACCTGTTATAATCTCTTGCAGCTTTTCGGGCGAAATCGGTTTCGGCAGGTAGTCATCCATTCCGGCCGCCAGGCACTGTTCGCGATCGCCTTTGCCGGCATGGGCCGTCAGGGCGACAATCGGTATCTGCGGTCTGTTCGCATGGCACCGCTCCGCCGCGCGCACCGCCCGGGCGGCTTCGAAGCCATCCATCACCGGCATGAGAACATCCATCAGGATCAGGTCAACAGCTTCGGTCGCCAGCTTTTCGAGAACCTGGCGCCCGTTTTCCACCACCACCACGTCATGACCCCAGCGTTCCAGCAGCCGGTGGATGAACTTCTGATTAAAAGGGGTGTCTTCGGCCACCAGGATCTTTAACGGATGCCCGGCCCTGACCCTCTTTTCCTTGCGGGCCTCTTGGCTCTCCACTGCGCCGGCTTCAGGCGAAATCCGCAGCACCTCGACCAGGGCCCTCTGGAGTTCAACGGGACGGATCGGCTTCATCAGGCTGCGGAAAACTCCCTCGTCGGCCTCATCGGTGGCGGCCGTAAGATGAGGGTAGGTCAACATGATGACAATCGGCAGGTCGATATCCGCCTGCTGCGATATCCACCGGGCCAGCTCGAATCCGCTGGAACCCGATAACGAAGCATCGATCAGGGCGACCGCGCAGCGCTCGGTCGCCGGTGCGCCGTTATCGAGCAGGCAGCGCCGGGCCTCCTCGCTGCCGGCGACCGCGCACGGCCTCATTTTCCAGGACTCCAGGATCTCCGCGATGACGGTGCGGTTGGTCGCATTGTCGTCGACGACCAGGGCTTTGATCCCGGCCAGGGCCGGCGGCACCATCGATGCATCCGTTCCGGCCGCCTCCGGTGCATTTCCGAAACAGGCGATGACATGGAAGGTGGACCCTTTTCCCAAAACGCTTTCCACCCACATCCGGCCCCCCATCAGCTGGGCGATCTGGGCCGAAACGGCCAGGCCCAGGCCGGTACCGCCATACCGGCGGGATTTAGCGGCATCAACCTGGGAAAAAGCCTTGAAGATATCGGCCTGCTTGTCTGCGGCAATCCCGATTCCGGTATCGCTCACGGTGACGTGCAGGCGGGTACCGGCAGTCTCGGTCGGCTGGCGAACCATCCGGACCACCACCTCGCCCGCATCGGTAAATTTATAGGCATTGTCGATCAGGTTGAGCAAGACCTGGCGCAACCGCCCCGCATCGCCATTAAGTTTGGCCGGCACGTTCGAATCCACGCGATAGACCAGTTCCAGCGCCTTGGCGTGACATTTCATGGCCATGATCCGCAGGGCCTCTTCCAGAATTTCGCGCGGACTGAAAAGCGTTTCCTCCAGGTCCAGTTTGCCGACCTCGATTTCGGAATGATCGAGAATGTTGTTGATGACCGCCAGCAGGGCGTGGGCGGATGAAATGGCGACATCCAGGTCTTCACGCTGCCGGCGCTGCAGCGGCGTATCGAGCACCAACTCCACCATGCCGATAATCGAATTGAGCGGGGTGCGGATTTCGTGGCTCATCTTGGCGATAAATTCGTTTTTGGCCTGATTGGCCGTGTCGGCCGCCAATTTTTCCCGCTGCAGCGCTTCGGCCCGTTTGCGCTCGGTGACATCTCTTAAAAATCCGCTGAATCCGGCCGTGCGGCCCTTTTTGTCCTTGAGAAGCGCCACCGAGGATTCCAGAAAGCGCCGGGAACCGTCCTTGCGGATGAACTCCAGGCCGACCGCTGTCTCCGCAATCCCCGAGGTGAGGACGCGGTTAAACGCCTCGCCCGCCAAGCGGCGGCTGTCGGCATCCAGCGGGATCCGCCCGTTCAGCGCGCCCAGTTCCGTTCTGGAATAGCCGAGAATCGTGCCCATGGCATCGTTGAAAAAGGTCATCCGACCCTGGGGATCGACCTCGTAATAACCGTCCTTGAGTGGTTTCGATGATCGACCGGTATTTCTCTTCGCTTTCCCGCAGGGCTTCCTCGATGACCTGCCGCTGATTGATCGTGTATTGGGCGTGGGACCCCAACAGCAGCAGCAGCGCCAGGATGGTCAGCCGCGGCCACAGGACACTGATGTCCGGCCCGAACAACCGGCCGAAAAAGTCCACATCATAAGACAGAAAAATGTAAAGGACCGAATCGAAAACAGTATAAAAAACGGCCAAGCCAATCCCGATCAGGACCATCTGATCCCAAAATCGCACCTTGATCTTTTGTTTCTTCCCGGGATACGGCCGGTTCCCGGGTGCCCCCGCGTTTCTCATCCAGCGTCTCCTCTCAACTCCGATGGGCCATGACAAAGTCACCGATCACATGCCGTATTCTATCCGCTTTTCCCGGTTTCGGCAAAGCAACCGTCATTTTTATCAGCAGGTTGTTAAAAAACGCCGGAGAGTTCACGCATCAGGCATGGCTTCTGAACATCAACAGTCGGGCAGGGTCATTCGCACTTGTAGCGGGGAAACTTCCGGCGATCGATGCCGCGGCGCCGGTCCTGGCGGGCCCTTCTTTCGGGGAGGTGGATTGAGTAGGAGTAATTTCGGCGATCCCCGCCGGTTCGTCTGCCGCCGTTGTCGACCAACATGTACTTGTCGTAGGGATTGGCTGAAATCGTAAAGATATCGGTCTCGGAGTAGCGGTTCATGTGATCCTTCTCACCTCTGTTCTCACATTTGGCCATGCGGGCGACCTTCGAAATTTTCTTTGCGGAGCCAACATCAGGCGGGTGCAAAATGATGACCAAACAAAGGTTATAATAAATACGCCATCCGAAATATATTACCTAAATTTTAAGCGAAAGCGACCCGGAAAACTATTTTTCATAATGATAACAGTATGATCCACCCTTAAGGCCTTTATTTATTTCTGAAACAAATGCACCTTTCATGCCATGGGCCTATCAACAGGGGCGGCACCATTTTTTCGCGGCCGGATATTAATATTTTTATATTATCTCGGTATCTTATGCTGTGAAGGAGCGAGAGCGAATCCCATTGAGGTGCTATAAAGCGGAAAAGATGTGGTATTCAAGTGAGAAAATAAGGAAATGACTTACATACCCTATTGTTCCTGATTGATTTCCGTGCCTTCGGGGGCGGGGATATTGAGGTCTTTTATCTTGTAAAGCAGGGTCTTGTAGCTGATGTTGAGGATTTTGGTCGCCTTGCTGCGGTTCCAACCGGTCCTGTTGAGGACATAAGCGATGACTTCTCTCTCCACGTGATCGAGCACCTTTTTTCTGACTTTTTTGAGAGAAAGAGAGCAGTTTCTGGCGTCGTTTTCAAGATCGAGATTGATCAGTTCCCCGTGAACCAGGGGCGCGACGTTCCCCGGGTTGCCGTTGGCGCTGTAGCCCTGGTCCTCCGCGGTTTGAAGCAATTCATCGATACTTTCCTCGGTATCGCCCAAAATCAAAATGCGCTTGAGCACATTCTGCAGTTCCCTGATATTGCCCGGCCATGAATAGCCGAGCAGCTTTTTCATGACCTCGGCGCCCGGTTTCTTTATCTCCTTGCCCTTGAACTGGATACTGTATTCCCGCTGGTAATAGTCGATGAGATAGGGAATGTCTTCCGGCCTTTCGCGCAGTGGGCTGATGAATATTTTAATGGTGCTGAGACGGTAAAAAAGGTCTCCGCGGAACTTGCCCTGTTTCATGTCGCCTTCGAGTTCGTGATTGGTCGCGGCGACAACCCACGTGTCGCTTTTGACATCTTTTTCCGAACCCAGAGGCGAAAATTGCCCGCCCTGCAGGACGTGCAGAACCTTGGACTGCAAGGGCAGCGTCATATCCCCGATTTCATCCAGAAACAGCACGCCGTTATGCGCCAGTTCGAATTTACCGCGCCGGCGCCGCTGCGCTCCCGTAAATGCGCCTTGTTCGTAGCCGAACAGTTCACTTTCGAGCAAGCCGTCCGGCAGGGCCGCGCAGTTGACTTTCACAAATGGTTTGCCCATCCGGTCCGATCGCTCATAAAGCTTTTGAACGACCAGCTCCTTGCCGACACCGGTTTCCCCGCATACCAGAGTGTTCAATCCGGTATTGGCCACCTGCTCGATCAGTTCTTTTATGCGTTGGATGTTGCGACTGACGCCGACAATTTCCGTTCCCATGCTCTTCCTATCAGTGACTGTCTAAAGTTTCCGGCTGTGAGGATTTCTTTTGTCGGGCGGAAACTGACGTGTTTCCGCCGACCACCCGTCTGGCTTCAGGAACGTTTCTCCAACAGGGCGGTGATGGACTGCTCGAGTTCCTCCAGGTCGAAGGGTTTTTCAAGAACCATGTCCGCATTGGCTTCGATCGCCAGCGCCTCGGGATGTTCGCCCCACCCGGTTATCGCCACCACCGGTGTTCCCGGAAACTCTTTCTTCAATATGGAAATCACCCCGACCCCGCTCACATAGGGCATGACGAGATCGGTGATCACGAGGTCGAAACCACCCTGCTCCGTTTTGAGCAATTTGATGCCTTCCAGCCCATCGGCGGCAGTCACCACCTCGAATTTCTTTTTCTTGAAATACTTATCGAGCGCCACCAGGATTTCCTGACTGTCATCGATGACAAGCAATTTGTAGGGCCGATCCATTGGTCTTGTTCCGTATGGGGTGAATGAAGATGACTCTTATTTTACCAGAGTAGCGGATAAATGTAAATTTATAGATGTTTGTTCTCTAAGCGGGCGATTTTTTACTGAATATGATTTCAACCCGGCGGTTGAGGCGACGGCCCTCGGCCGAGGCGTTACTGCCGACAGGATCCTTGGGTCCCAGGCCACTGGCGGTGATGCGCGCAGGCGCCACGCCTTTGCCGACCAGGTAACTCTTGACCATGTTGGCCCGAAACTCCGAAACGCTCACATTGTAGCTCAGCACGCCGGTATCGTCCGTATAGCCGTTGACCGTGACGTTGACGTCGGGATTTTTCAGCAGGGAGGCGGCAAACCGGTCCAGGGGCGCATAGGCGTTGGCGGGCAGCTCATTGGAATTATTGTCGAACCGAATGACAACCCTGTTGATGCTCGACAGGTTGAAAAGCGCATCCGCGGCATCGGACGGGGCCTTAACCGCCTCAGGGGCATTGCCCTTGATCTCGACCGGCCCCTCGCCCACCGCTTCCGGCACAGCGGGAGGGGCTGCCGGTGCCGTCTCTGCGGCCACCGCATTTTTCCCGGCCGCGGCGCTCCCGGGCCCAGGGTCCGCCCGCAGCCGAGGCAAAGGCTCCTGGGCGGCGGGCGGGTCCGGCGACCAGGGCATCGTTGAAATCCTTTCACCGGTGAACATGAAATACCCGGCCGTCAGAATCGCGGCGATAACCAGCAGGGTGACCATCATGCTCGACAGCGCCGATTGTTTGCGCGGCGGTTTTTCATCGGGTAAAACGGCCGCCCGCCGGGTCCTGCGGTCGACGGGCCGCGGGGCGCTCTCTCCCGGCAGGGCCAGCTCTTGCGCGCATTCCCTGACGATGGCCGGATCGATCATCTCGCGCTCGAGCGAATAACCGGTCAACAAGGCATGATCGCAAAGAATGTTGGTCAGGCGCGGATTGCCGTCGGTGTAAATAAAAATTTCTCTCAGGGCCTCGGGCGTAAAAATGGGCTGCGTCGCGCCGGCCACCTTGAGACGGTGCAAAATATAGTGCGCGGTTTCTTCGGTGTTCAGCGGCTCGATTTGATAGCGAACGGCAATCCGCTGGCGCACAGCACGGTTGCGGGGCTCCAGCAAAATCTGGTTGAATTCGGATTGCCCCACAAAAAAGATATTGATGAGCTTGCGATTTTCCATCTCGATATTCGACAGCAGTCGAATTTCTTCGAGCAGCCCGTGATTCAAGCGCTGGGACTCGTCGATCAGGAGCAGGACCTTGCGCTTGACCGCATCGGCTTTGATCAGGAACCGTTTCAGCAGGGCCAGGAATTCGCCTTTTGTTTTAATCGTCCGGCCGAATTTGAACGAGGCCGCCAGAAAGTTGTAGAAGTCGATCAGTTCGAGGCCCGGGTCCGGAACCGTCGATATGATGGAGTGCAGTTTGACGTTGCGGACGAGACGATTGATCAGCACCGTTTTACCGGTGCCGACATCGCCGGTGAGAAGCAAAAAGCCCTTGTCTTCCCGGATACCGTATTCCAGGGTGGCCAGGGCCTCGTTGTGCTTTTCGCCCAGCCACAAGAAATCCGGATCGACCGTGATTTCAAATGGTTTTCGCTCGAGATCGTAAAATGACAGGTACATGGGGGTACTGAACCTTTAGCTTAAAAGCATGCTCAAAAATAACTTCTGAATGTGGTGAATAGAGTCATACATGGTTTTGTCGCTGGTTTCAACTGCACCGGGACCCTTTCTTGAATCCGAAGGATAACAGATGCGCCGGGATCATCATAACTTATTTAAGGGGACGAATCGAGTATTTTGCGGATTTTGCGGGACAACGCCACCATATCAAAGGGCTTCTGGATAAACCCGTTGCAGCCTTGCGCCAATATTTCCTGGGCCTTGCCATTGAGGCTGTAGCCGCTTGACAGCAGTACCTTCGCCTGCGGATTGATGTGCCTGATGTGCTTGAACAGCTCCTGGCCCCCCATTTGCGGCATGATCATATCGAGCACGATCAGATCGATGCGTTCGTGGCCCTCCCGGTAAAGCGCCAGCGCCTTGGCACCATTTTCCGCCGCCAGCACCACGTAGCCGAGGCTTTCCATCATTCGCCGACCGACCTCGATGATCATTTTTTCATCATCGACCAGCAGGATAGTCTCGGTGCCCGGAAGGATTTCTTTGACCTCTTCCGTGGCGGGCGCCTCCTTCTTGTCGTAGGCCGGCAGGTAGATGTTGAAGGTGGACCCGTGGCCGACTTCGCTGTAGCAGGTGATGATGCCGCCGTGGTTTTTGACGATCCCGTAAGCGGAGGCCAGGCCCAGACCGGTGCCCTGGCCGACCTCCTTGGTGGTGAAAAACGGTTCGAAAATTCGTTGCTGGATTTTCCGGTCCATGCCGATTCCGCTGTCGGCCACCGAAATTTTGACATACCGGCCGGGGGTGACACTAAAGGGTTTGGTGTCGATAAAAGCCCGGTCGAGGGCGACGTTCTCGGTCTCCAGGTACAGATCGCCGCCGCTGGGCATGGCCTGCCAGGCATTGACATAAAGGTTTAGCAGCACCTGTTCGATTTGACCGACGTCCACATTGACCAGTGAAATGTTCTTGTTGTAGCGGCGGTGGATATTGATCTCCTTGCGGGAGCGGGCGAAAATGTGCGCGGTGCGATCGATGACCGCATTCATCTGGGTCGGTTTGACGACATACTTGCCGCCGCGCGCAAAACCCAGCAGTTGCCGGGTGAGGTTGGCACCGCTGCGCACGCAGCGCTGAATGCCCTTGAGGTTTTCATACAGTGGATGGCCCTGGTCGATGTCCAGGAGCATGACCGAGGCGTTGCCCTGGATACCCATCAACAGGTTGTTGAAATCATGGGCGATACCGCCTGCGAGAGTGCCGATCGATTCCATCCGTTGCGATTGCCGAAACTGAAACTCGAGGCTTTTCTGAGCGGTGATGTCCTTTAAAAAGTTGAGGGCCGCGATTTTCTTTTCCCAGTTTATCAGCACGGCGTTGAGTTCGACCCAGTGTTCCTTGCCCGTGCGGTCGATCAGCTTGAAGGTGCAGGTACTTGGAACATCCTTGTCTTTCAAACGCCGTTCGTACCATCGCAATACCGTGGTCTTGTCGTCTGGATGGATGAAGTCGAAAATCGGCTGCCGGTCCATGGCCATGTTCATCTCCCGGCTCAATTGACGGGCTTTGGGGTTGGGAAAGGTCACCTTGTCATCTTGAATGATAAATATGGCATCGTTGGCATTTTCCGCCAGCAGGCGGTATTTTTCCTCCGACTCCCGCAAGGCCTGCTCCGAACGTTGCCGCACCGTAATCTCATCGCGAAGCTGCTGGTTGGACGCCATGAGCGCCGAGGTGCGATCCTTGACCAGCTCTTCCAGGTGCATGCGGTAGAGTGCAAGCTCTTTTTCCTTATTTTTCAGGTTGTTGATGGTAAACTGGGCGTGGGAACCGAAGATCGCAAACAGGCACAAAACGATGATGCGGATGTAAATCTCATACCGGTCCTGGCCCACGGCACTCGCAATCAAGTTGAACCGGTCCGAAAAAAAAATATGTAATATGGTGTCCAGGGCAACGTAAACGATCGCGATAAAAACGCCTACCAACACCATGGAGTTGAAAAAGCGCTCCAACCGGTTGTTTTCCGACTGGCCGGTGCCTTGCGCGCGCCGGTTGTCCGTCCTGTCTTCGGACAAGGATACCATCGTTGCCGGGGGTCCTTTCGCCATCGTTTTCAGGCATCACTGAGCGCGGTGGGTAATTAGGGTGACAGCCGTTGAGGGGCGGAAAAAAAGATGTCTCCCCCTGTAACCCAAAAATGGCCGAATGGCAACCTCTCCGGCCCGATGACCACCCAGGCGCTCACCTAAGGCTCGGGAAATAAACGGTGATCTTGGGCGACAAGGCGCCCGCCGGTGAGGCGTAAATTTGCTGGAATAATCAGAAATAAGGGACTGATCGTCAGTGTTTGCAGGGGGGCAGAAGCATGGCGTCGGGCGCGCTGACGATTTTTTGGTCTTCAAGTGTCCGACACTACAGCAAATGCGGTGCGTTGTGAACGCTGACGATGTTTTCAGAAGAGATATGTCATCCCGCTTCATTTTAGCGGGGGCCGGCCCGCCACGGCGGGTTAATTCTTGACAAGAATAAGATTTTATGAGTTAATTAATATATTTATGCATGAAGTATTACATATGATTTCGGCGCATTACAAAACATAAAAAAAACCTCCCTGGTGACCGTCGGGATCGGCATTCTGCCGATCCCGGCCCGTTCAGTCGATAGCTCCGGAGCGTCAATTTGGCCAAAAAGGACGAAATTTCCTCTACCGAAAAACTCCTCGGACTGATTCGGGAGCCGGGCGAGGCCACCGCGACGGCCGAACCGCCGGCATCGCCCTCGATGTCAACGCGCATCGGCAGCGGCCTAAAAAATACGGTGTCCATCAAAAAAGCCACCACCGTCGGGGTCGATATCGGCTATGACGACCTGAAGCTGGTCAAAATCCAGAATGTATCTCACCAGAAACACGAACTGATCGATTACCTGCGCGTACCCTTCGAGCCCGACCTGCATCCGGGGCATCACGACTTTGCCAGATTTCTGCGCAAGAACCTGAACCGTTTCTGCGGCTCATCTAAAAGCCTGAAACTCTGGAGCTGTATCTCATCGGCACGGGTTGAACTGCGCTATCTGAAGATACCCAAGGTCCCCCAGAAGCAATTGGCCAATGCGGTTTACTGGTCACACAAAAGGGTCGCCCCCTACAAGGAAAGCGAGGCGATTTTCGATTTCGAAATTCTGGGCGAAATCGTCGATGACGGGACACCGAAATATGCCACGGTGTCCTTCACGGCACCGGAAAAGGAAATTCAATTCCATAAAAATCTTTTCTCGAAAAGCGGTTTTCCCCTGGAGGGGATTTCAATTGTCCCTTTCGCGTTTCAAAACCTCTTGCGCACCGGTTGGATCGCCTCACCGGCAAAAACGATATCGGGACTGTACATCGGGCGCGACTGGTCGCGCATCGACATATTTTCCGGTGGCCATCTGGTTCTTTCGCGCGGCATAAAAGCCGGCATAAAAACCATGAACGAGGCCATGCGCGGAATGATCGTTGAAAATGAATACGACGGCTCGATTGACATCAAGCCGGAGTTGATGGCATCGATCGAGGGTGAACCGGAGCACCAAAAACCGGGCCAGCCGAAATTTGATTCCGAAAAAGCCCAAAGGATTTTTTTCGGACTCCTGTACGATGTCTCTCCCAAAGCCGACGGATCGACCGCCCTGCTGCCCGAAGAAGAAGAAATCTTCCGGTTGATCCTGCCAGCCCTCAAGCGTCTGGTTCAGCAGGTGGAGCGGACCTTCGATCACTACGCCGCCAACTTCGACAACGATCGCGTGGAGCAGCTTTACATCTCCAGCACGGTCCGCCCGCATCGGCGCATCGTCGACACCATCGGCGACGAACTCGGATTGCCCCGTGAAACCTTCGACCCGTTCGCCACCCAGCCCAAATATCTGGGAGAAACCGTGACGCCGACATCGGCGGCCGAAAGAGGCTCGTACGCACCGGCGATCGGAATGGCGCTGTCCTCCACTTCGCAAACACCCAACTTTCTCTATACTTATAAAGAAAAGGGCAAGGCCGCCCGCACCCGGTGGCTCAACAAGGTGACGGCGGTGGCCGCCCTTGTTCTGATGGGGATCTGCGTGGGGGTCTACAGTTGGCAGACTCGCTTGATCGACCGGAAACAGGGCGAGGTCCAGCGGCTCGAAAACCAGCTGAGCACGTATCAGGTCCCGGTGAGTCAAAACCTGATTCTCGGCCTGGTTGAAAAGACGAAAAAAAAGAATCAAAAATTTCTGGAGTTCAGCCGAAAATACCTGGGCGCGGTGGCCCTGACGGAAATTTCCAATTTGACGCCCCCCAATGTCCGTCTGACCGGCCTTTCAATCCATTTTGCCGCTAAGGCGACCGGCGGCAAGGAACCCCCGTCGAAAAACGTGATTATAGAAGGCCTTGTCCTGGGCGACCGGACGGCCTTCGAATCCGCCCTGGCCGGTTATCTAATCCAGCTCAGCGGATCGCCCCTGTTCAAACAACCGGTGATCAACCAGAAGGAACCGGGATTTTTCAACGACAAGGAAGTGTTGCGGTTTACGGCGCAGCTCAAGCTTATTTAAATTCGCCATGGCCAAAATCTCCCTCACATCGATCCCGACCAAAAGCCTGATAAACGTCATCATTTTCGGTGGCGGAATCGTCCTTTTCGTGCTGTTGGCCATTTTACCGGCGCAACGAGAGTCCCGGGCGCTCGATGCCCGCATCGATGAGATCAGGATGCGGATCAAGGAGGAACAGATCCTGACCCCGCTCTACGAGAGCCTGCTGAAGAAAGCGCAGATGAACCCGCCGGCGGGGCTTAATCTTGTTTCGCCGGAAAAATTGAAGCGCCATGAAACCGCGAAAGTGCGGCAAACCTTTCAAGACCTGGCCCGGCAAAGCGATCTTCATCTCTTCGAATATTCGCCGGAAATCCAGTCGATGATCGGCGAGGCCGGGAACATGAAAGTCAGCCTGCTCCTCAAGGGCGAGTTTTTGAATTTTCAGCCTTTTTTGCTCGACGTCCTGCGGCTGCCGTATCTGGACCGGATCGAGGATTTAACCATCAAGTCGGCCCCCGACACCAAGGAATTCAGGCTGCACCTGTTTCTGGTGCGCGAGTAATCGGACCCTGAAATCGTTGCGTGTTTCGGGAGCTGAAAGGTGATATGTCCAAACGGGAAAAAATAATCCTGGTCGTCATGGCGTTGACATTAGTTTACGGGTTCTACGCCTTTTTTCTCGAAAGCCCCACACCCGGTAAACCGAAGCTGGCCGCCCCCGAAAACAAACTAGAGTCCTACAACGAATTCATCACCAAGGTCGCCGCACTGGTCAAGGGCGGCGTTTCGCCGGAAGAGGCCTACATCATCGAAAAAATCCCGGTCAAATGGGCCGGGGACCCGTTCTTGAACACCAAAACAGAAGGGGCCTTCAAACCGGAAAAAGAGAACTTGACCGAGGCTAAAAAAGAAGTGCGCGCGTCGAAGCCGGACATCGTCTATTCGGGCTTTTTGAACATGGGCAACCGCAATCTGGCCATCATCAATGGAATCGAATACGAAAAAGGCGAAAAATTGCCGGATGGCGGCCAAATCGTCGAACAGATCTATCCCAACCGGGTGGTCATCGGCCGGGTCGGCAGCAAAAGGAAAATCACCGTCAAACTCGAAGATACACAATAGGCAGCAGGGGAAAATGGCATTTTACGGCAGGTTCGATAACGTATCGATGCGTCTGATCGGCTTCTTCCTGATAACGGCCCTCTGGTGGGGCTGCTCAACGCCCCCACCCCCCGCCGACAGGGGCTTTTTCGAGGAATGGAAAGCCAGGGTGGCCGAGTCCCAGGCCTATTCCCCGTCCCCTAAAAAGCATGCCCGCGAATCGAGTGGCGGAGAAAACCGGGGCGCGGCCGCCAAAACCGATATCCTGCTGCCGCCGCCGGAAAAGCCGCTGCCGACCCGCAAAATCACCATGAAAATGAACGACATCGAGGTGTCGGTCCTGCTGCGCGCCCTGGCCCGGGTCGCGAACCAGAACATCATGCTCAACGACCGGGTCACGGGCAAGATCAACATCAACATCACCGAGGCGCCGTGGGATCAGGTCTTCAAGAGCATCCTGCGCACCCAGGGTCTGACCTTTGCCTGGGAAGGGGATATCATCCGCGTCATGACGATCCAGGACATGGAAACCGAGCTGAGACGTGAGGTTCAGAGGAATGAACTGGACAAGGCCGAGCCGCTGACGACCGAGGTGGTTAAAATCAGCTACGCCAGCGCGGCCAAGCTGCGCGAAAATTTGGAACAGTTCCTGTCGCTCGACCGCGAGGGTAAACCGTTGGGATCGGTCCTGGTGGACGACCACACCAACTCCCTGATCATCCAGGCCATCCCCAGCGACCTGCGGCGCATGATAGCCGTGGTGGACCAACTCGACCGGCCGATCGCACAGATCCTGATTCAGGCCTACATCGTGGAGACCAGCAACGACACGGCCAGGGCCCTGGGCGTCCAGTGGGGCGGCCTGGCCTACGGCACCGCCAACGGCAACAACATCTGGGCCGGCCCCAACGGCGTCAATTTCGAGGACCGGAATTCCATCAAGGACGACGACGGCAATCCGCTCGAATTTCTGTGGCCGCTGGGCAATATTTCCAACTTTCCGATAAACCTCCAGGACAATATCGGCTTGTCGCTGGGCTTTTTGTTTCAAAATGTCGGTCGCACCGCGCTGTCCCTCCAGCTTCAGGCGTTGCAGGAAGAGGGTCGGCTCAACATTCTATCGAGTCCCTCGATCACCACCCTCGAAAACCAGATCGCCCTGATCGAGTCGGGCAGCCGGATCCCGATCCAGACCGTGGAAAACGGCGAGGTCAACATCGAATACGTTCAGGCGACCCTGCGACTGGAAGTCACGCCGAATGTCATCGATGCGGATAGTCTGAAGTTGAAAATTCTCACGAACAAGGACGAACCCGATTTTTCCAGGCCGGTGGCCGGCAACCCCACCATTATTACTAAAAAGGCGGAGACCAACGTCATCCTCCTGAACGGGCAAACGACCGTCATCGGCGGTCTGAACAAGGAGACGACCTCCTCCAACCAGGCCGGCATCCCGTACCTGAAAGATGTGCCGGGCCTCGGATGGCTGTTCGGAAGCCGCTCGCGCGGCGGCGCGATGGAAGACGTGCTGATCTTCATTACCCCTTACATCCTGGAAGAAAAAGCGGCGGACAGGGCCAACTTCTCTTCCGATCGGCCGCAAGGTGTCCTGCGGCAGACGCCACCGTAAAAACAGACGCCTATCGCCATGGAATACTTCAGCATCGTTGATCTCAACCGCGAACCGTTTTCCAATTCGCCGGACCCGGAATTTTTCTACGGTTCGCGCCAGCATCTCGACTGCCTCCAGAAGTTGGAACTCGCCCTGCGGCTGCGTCGCGGTCTGAACGTCATCATCGGCGATGTCGGCACCGGCAAGACCACCCTGTGCCGCCAGTTGATCCGCCGCTTCGCCGGGACACCCGAATTTGAAACCCATCTGGTGATGGATCCCGGCTTTTCGGGCGCCGACGAATTTCTGGTGACCATCATCGACATGCTGACCGGCCGACAGCCGCCGGCCGGGGTCCGTGACTGGGAGATGAAGGAGGTGGTCAAGAAACACCTCTTCAAGCAGGGAGTGGATGAAAAAAAGACCGTGGTTCTTATCATCGACGAGGGCCAGAAACTGCCGGGATTCTGCCTGGAACTGCTGCGGGAGTTTTTGAACTATGAAACCAACGACCACAAGCTGCTGCAGATCGTTATTTTCGCGCAAACCGAATTTCAAACCTCCCTCGATCGGCA
Organism: uncultured delta proteobacterium; assembly: GCA_963779885.1. Taxonomy (GTDB): domain Bacteria; phylum Desulfobacterota; class Desulfobacteria; order Desulfobacterales; family SG8-13; genus JARFQH01. Next base: position 19,554 of record CAWAAN010000023.1, read on the forward strand.
TGCGAATTTTACCGACCGCATCAATTTGCTGCATCGGTTGAAACCGATGAGTTTCGCCGATACCCGGGCCATGATCCGCTTCCGGCTCGAAAAATCGAGCGGCAAGTACACGGCCTACACATTTTTCAGCCTGCCGGCCCTGATCGCCATCTATGCGGCCTCCCGGGGGTATCCGCGCAAGATCATCAATCTGTGCCACCGCTGCATCCTGACGATGATCATCCAGAATCGGACCGCGGTCGACCTCTTTTTGGCCCGCACCTGCATCCGGCGCGTCTTTCCCCCGCGCCGCGGTCGGCGCTTGAGGCGCCTGGCGCTGCCGGTGGGCGCTCTGCTCCTGGTCCTGGCGCTGGGGGTTATCGTCGTCGATGTCCGCCACCTGCGCTTGTCGGCTTTGACCGGCTGGCCCCTCACCGGCCCGCATTCCGACAGCCGTGTGCCGACCGAGCCTCGCCCGGCCGCTTCCGTGCCGGGACCGGTTGCAGCGCCACTGCCGGCACCACCCGCCGCAGCCGTTGCCGCACCCGCCGTGCCCGCCGCTCCGGCCTCGCGGCCGGCGTCCGCGCCGGACCCCGCGCCGGAGCCTGCGGCTTTAAATAAACCGCAAGGGGCCGTTACCGTAGCGACGCTTTCCGCGCCGCTGGTGCCTGAAATCGGACACCCGTTGCCAATCAAAGCCCCCGAAGATCTCGGCGAGATTTCCCTTAAGCCCAACGAAAACCTTTACGAGTTGATAGAGACCATTTACGGCGGTGTCACCGCCCAACACTTCAGCGCCCTGATGCTGGCCAACCCGAACATCACCGATCCCGACCTGGTCCGGATCGGAGAGCGGTTGCGCATACCGGCCTTCCCGGCGGATGTTCGGCCCCTGGCCGACCCGGTCTGGTGGATCAGCATCGCGCACCGTCGCAGTCTCGAAGAGGCCTATGGTCTCCTGCGTTCCCTGTCCGGCAAGGCCCGCCAGGTCAGGATCGTGTCCTACTGGACGCCGCAAGACGGCATCGCGTTCGAGCTGCTGGTAAACCGCTATTTTTTCGATCCCCTGGCGGCCCGGATGGCTCTGGAGCAGCTGCCGCCCCGGCTCGCGCAGGAGGGGCGCATCGTTTCGATCTGGTCGCCGCAAGCGATCTATTATTCCGACCCGTTTTTCGGGCATCAAAACCGGCATGCCGGCGGTTGACCCCCTGAGTGACAGAGCCGCCCACAAGGAGCGCGTTTAAAAGGTCATGAATCCGAATTCGAAGAAACCAATGCCCCACGAGGGCGGCGGCAGCGGGCAGACAGGTGCGAAGTGCCCGCTGAAAACAAAAAAACGGTTGGGCGAAATCCTCATCGAAGGCGGGCTCCTGACCCCGGCGCAGCTGGAGGAAGCCCTGCCGTACCAAAAAAAATCCGGCCTCAAGCTGGGACAGTTCCTGGTGCGCGAAGGGATCGTCAGTGAAGTCCAGATCGTTGAAATGATCTCCAACCAGTTAAATCTTCCCAAATATTCCACCGAGGCCTACGAACTCGACGCGGAATTGGCCAACGTCATCCCGGCTGATCTCGCCTTTCGCTACCAGGCCGTCCCGCTTAAAAAAAATCACCTGCTTCTGACGATCGCCATGATCGATCCGATGGACATCAATGCCGTCGATGCGATCGAGGTGTACACCAACAACGAGGTCGAAACGGTGATCTGCACCGAGCAGGACCTGAACCATCTTCTGAGCACGCTCTACGGAACGTATTCGGGCATCGGCGGCGTGCTGGAAGACATGGAGGAAATGCAGTACGACAAGGAAACCGAAAAGGCCGCCATTACCGAGGACGTCGAGGTCAGCTCGCTGCAGGGCATGGCCGAAGAGGCGCCGGTGATCCGTCTGGTCAATTCGATTCTCACCCAAGCCGTGCGCGAGGGCGCCAGCGATATCCATATCAGTCCCGAAAGAGATTATGTGCAGGTACGCTTCCGGGTTGACGGCAAACTGCATGAAGTCCCCGCCCCGTCCAAATCGATGTTTCTACCGGTCATCTCCCGGCTCAAGATTCTGGCCAACATGGACATCTCGGTTGCGCGGGTGCCCCAGGACGGCCGGTTCACGGTCAAGATGAAAAACAAGGAGATCAACGTCCGGACCTCGACCATTCCCTCCATTTATGGCGAAAACCTGGTCCTGCGGCTGCTCGACACCAGCAGCGGGGTGTACTCTCTCGAACGGCTCGGCATGTCGGAGCCGGATCGCGACAAACTCATATCGGTCATCAACCGCTCCTACGGCATGATCCTGAGTACCGGTCCGACCGGCAGCGGCAAGAGCACCAGCCTGTATTCGATCCTGAAGACCATCAACAAGCCCGACACCAACATCATCACAGTCGAGGACCCGGTGGAATACCGGATCGAAAAGATCTGCCAGGTCCAGCTCAACCGCAAAGCGGGCATGACCTTCGCCGACGGCCTCCGGTCGATTTTACGCCAAGACCCGGACGTGATCATGGTCGGTGAAATCCGCGATACCGAAACCGCCAAAGTGGCCGTCCAGGCCGCGCTGACCGGGCACAAGGTGCTGAGCACCCTGCACACCAACGATGCCGCCGGCGCCATCACCCGTTTTGTCGACATGGGCATCGAGCCGTTTCTGGTGGCCTCGACCATGATGGTCTCGTTTGCCCAGCGCCTGGTCCGGACCATCTGCCCGCACTGTAAAAAACCCTACAGCGCACCGCCGGAAGTCCTCGAGTACTGGCAGTTGGAGAACGGCCCCGAGGCCGGTTTCCTGCACGGCAGCGGCTGTTTCAACTGCATGCATTCCGGATACAAGGGCCGGACCGGGATTTACGAGGTCCTGTTGATCGACGATATGATTCAAAATATGATCCTCAAAAAACAGTCGTCGCACCAGATCGCGCGCGCCGCCAAGGAAGCCGGAAATTTCATGACGTTGAAGGAAGATGCCGCCCAAAAAATCAAACAGGGCATCACCACGTTCGAGGAGGCGGCATCGGCGGTGTTGACCTGAGGGACAGCCGCCGCCCTGACAGACGTTTGTCGCCCTGACCGCCGCCGCAGAGGACCCCATGCCCAAATACGCCTACAAGGTCATTACCGAAACCGGCGAGGCCGGCTCGGGCATCATCGAGGCCGATTCGACCGATTCCGCCAACAACAAACTCACGGCCCTGGGATACATCCCCACGCGGGTCAAGGAGATCGGCGGCGGCGCGGCAATCGATCTCAAGGCGCTGCAAGACCGGCTCACTCCGATCCGGACCGCGGACATCATCCTTTTCACGAAGCAGTTCCGCACCATGATCCGGGCCGGCGTTTCGATGCTGAGCCTGCTCTCGATCCTGGAAGACCAGACCGAGAACGTGAAGCTCAAAAAAGTCATCTCCACGATGCACCAGGACATCAACGAAGGCGCCAGTCTGACGGAAGCTTTTCGCAGACACCCGCGCGTCTTTTCACCGCTTTACAGCAGCATGGTTCAGGCCGGCGAGGCCAGCGGCGCGCTGCCGGAAATACTCGAGCGGCTGACCTATATCCTCGAGCACGAACAGAAGGTCAAATCCGACATCAAGGCGGCCCTGCAATATCCGGCCATCGTGGTGGCCTTTCTGATCATCGCCTTTATCGTCCTGCTGACGTTCGTCATCCCCAAATTCGCCAGTATCTTTCAAAGCGCCGGCCTGGTCCTGCCCCTGCCGACGGTCATCTGCATGAAGCTCTACGGTTTTATGGCCAATTACTGGCTGCTGCTCATCGGCGGACTGCTGGCGTTCGGGATCGCCCTTTTTTATTTTTTCCGAACGCCGCCGGGCCGCTTCATCCGCGACCGCAGCATCCTGAAACTGCCGATTATCGGCGTTTTGCTCCAGAAAGCCGCGATATCCCGGTTCGCCAGCATTTTTTCGATCCTGCACGCCAGCGGGGTGGACATTCTCGATTCGATGAACATCCTCTCCGGCACCATCGGCAATACCGCCATCGGCAGCGACCTCGAAGCCGTCAAGAACCTGCTGGAAGAAGGCCGGGGTATCGCCGGCCCACTGGCCAGCTCGAAATATTTTACGCCGATGCTGATCAACATGGTCGCCATCGGCGAGGAGACCGGCAATTTGCAGGAAATGCTGCAGGAGGTTGCCGATCATTACGATTCCGAAGTCCAGTACGCGATGAGCAAATTGTCGGAAGCCCTGGGCCCCCTGTTGACCATCGGCCTGGCGGCGGTGGTCGGCTTTTTCGCGCTGGCGATATTTTTGCCGATGTGGGACCTGTCGACGATGGTCAAGTAAATGGTCTTCCAGAAGCGGCATCTTTAGGCCCAGGCCGGCGTTCTCGCCAGTTTGAAATCCTCGGCGTAGCTCCGCTACGCCTGCGGTTTCAAACTGGCTGCGGCCTTGGTCTGAACCAAAATCTACTGCTTCTGAAAGAACATTGAGATTAAGGCCATGGATCGGAAACTGACCCGTGGCGTTAATTTAATGTCCCATTCGGGGGATGAGAGCCTTTAGGCGATTCAGTTCAATGGAGTGATGTTCCCCCAGGGTTCAAGGGGTCCAGGGGCCAAGGATCCAAGTAAAGGATAGTATGGTCATTTTTGCTTGACCCCTCGAACCCTCGCATCCTTGACCCCCAAGCCTTCGACTTTAGCCGGAGGTTGTTGACTTGATGGGCACCACGTGGTTTCCGCCTTTAAATGGTCCTTACCCGTAAACTCGGCCTCAAACGGCGGAATTGCTTGTGCGGCAATTTGAGCGAAAATGATCAAAAGGTTTCTGAAAGACATCCGGAAAATGCCCCGGTTTCACATCAGCCTCTACGTCATTGTTCCGTTTATCATCATGGGATTCACGGTGCTGGCGGCTCTGGTGGCCTTGAACTTTTCGCAGGTCCACGCCAAAACCGCGGCGTTCAGTCCGGTCTTCTGGGCGACCGCCCTGGTCGCCGTCACGGCCTTTGCGGCCGGGGTCTTCATGATGCGCTTTATCCTCAAACCGGTGGAGCGCTTCGTTCAAAACGCGCGCCAGTTCACACCGCACACCGAAAATGACCCGTCCGCGGCTCCCAAGGGCTCCGGCGATCAGATCCAGCAGTTCACCCAGGTGTTCGACCAGGTCACCAGCGTGCTGAGCCGCATGGAATCGCGCAGCTATTTTCCGAAAATCATCGGGGAGAGCCGGCCGATGCGGGCGCTGATGAGCCTGATCATGAAAGTGTCGCCGACCGACTCGACCGTCCTGATTCTCGGTGAAAGCGGCACCGGCAAGGAACTGGTGGCCACCAGCATCTACGATCAGGGCCTGCGCAAGGACAAGCCATTCATCAAGCTCAACTGCGCCGCCATACCGGAAGAGCTTTTGGAAAGCGAATTGTTCGGCCATGAAAAAGGGGCCTTCACCGGTGCCACCGCCTTCAAGCCCGGCAAGTTCGACATGGCCGACGGCGGCACCATCTTCCTGGACGAAATCGGCGACATGCCGCTCAACCTGCAGTCCAAAATCCTGCGGGTCATCCAGGAACGCGAATTCTACCGCGTCGGCGGCAGCAAGACCATCAAGGTCAATGTGCGCTTTATCGCCTCCACCAACAAGAACCTCGAGGCCATGGTCCGCGAAAACCTCTTCCGCGAAGACCTGTTCTACCGGCTCAATGTGTTCACCCTGCAGGTGCCGGCATTGCGCGACCGCCGCGAGGACATTCCGGCCCTGGTGGACCATTTCCTTGAAAGATCCCCCAAGCCGATCGACATCACCCCCGCCGCGCTTCAATTTCTGATGGCCTATTCCTGGCCCGGAAACGTGCGCGAACTGCAGAATGTCATCGAGCGGGCCGCCGTGATCTGTGAAAACGACCACATCGAGCCGTCGCACCTTCCGGCCCATATCACCACGGCCATCGATAAAAGCGCCGCCCTGATCTTCACGCCGCCGAACCTGCCGGCCGCCCTGTCGCTGGACGATCGCCTGGCGGAAATCGAAAAGAACCTGATCATCGAGGCCCTGCGCCAGACCGGCGGCGTGCAGGTGCGCGCTACAGAGCTGCTGGGCATAAACCAGCGCAGCCTGTGGCACCGGATAAAGAAACACAACATCGATGTCAAAAGCATCAAAAACTGTTGATATAACCAAAAACTATCTACAAACTATGTAGATTTTTCCCTTTTCATGGCCAGCCCGCCAATTATTCCCTTGTCCCGTCAACGACATATTTATTTGATTTTTTTGTTAATTTATCCCGAATAAAAGGCCCCCGTTGCATTTTAATCAATCTGGCATACTAACTGCAATACGTTCATCATGCATTTGCCACAACAACCGTACGCAAAGTTGACATGATGAAGGGTTATTGCAGGGCTTAAAGTCAAAGAATTCGGCTCAACCAAATGTTAAATTGACCGATAAAAAAAGGAGTGCGTTATGACGTCGCTAAAAAAACAACTGACGAATGAACAAGGCTTTACCCTGGTCGAAATTATCGCGGTGCTGATTATCCTGGGTATTCTGGCCGCGGTGGCCGTTCCCCGTTACATCAACCTCGAAGAAAATGCCAAACTGCGCGCCATCGATGCCGCGGTTGCCGAGTTGAACGGGCGGGAAAACCTCGCCTGGGCCGATGTCAAGATAGCGCCATGTGAAGACCCTGACTGTCCCGAATGCCGCCACGATCGACGGTTTGGTCATGACCTCAACCAGATGGCGAAGTACAGCACGATCTCGGCACCGACTATGTATGGACAGGCGGTCCCAGTAATACAGGGGGAACTCTTAGTTTCAAAGCGGGGACGATATCGCCTTGGTGCGAACTCCTGCAGAATTGGATAAACCCGCCAGTTGGGTCGTCGTAAAACCTGCGGGATAAAGACATATAACCAGATTGGTTGATCGCGTGCGGTTTTGTCGACGATACCAGAAAGAATCGCCTTTGCTACACCTGTTGAAGTTGGTGTTGGCCATCACGTTAATGTTAACACTATATGGTAACGAGTGATTTTCGTAATATGAGTTTTTTTCTGCCGATCCTGAATGGAGATTTAATTCAAGTGCGAAGATTATCGGAGGAAAAGGGGTTCACATTATCGAATTGATGGCCGATGCTCGTCATCATCGGCGTTCTTTCTTCAGTCGCGGTCAAGAAATATTCCAATATCAATGTTTCCGCTGAATTGCGCGCCATCGATATCGGAATAAGTGAATTGAACACCCGCGAAACCCTGACCTGGGCCAACTTGATCATTTCCCAGGGCAATTTCCCCGGCGATGAGGTCGTCTGGGCGGCAATGACGACCTACACGGAAATCGGCTCCAGCTATAAATGGGCCGTTGGACCAGATCGGGAAGCGGGGGGGCAACTCGCATTCGGCAGCCAGGTCATTCCGCTTAAACGGGATGCCTCCACGCTGCAGGTTGCCGCAAAATGGCACAAGTCCGCCACGTGACGAAGGTATTTGATGAGCCTGCCGGGATCCTGCACCTTTTTACTGGCAGGCTCTCTCCCGCTTTTTCACGCGAAGTGCTCTGACGGCTTATTGGTGATCGCATCTATCAAATCCCTCCCGTCCTCCCTTTGACAAAGGGAGGGCGTATTCCCTCTTCCACAAATGCCATATGATTCAAGATGATAAATAGAAACGCGGGCTTCACCATCATCGAGATCGTGGCCGTTCTGATCGTGATGAGCATCATCGCGGCCTTTGCCATCGGCCGCGGCCGGGTGAGCAGTGCGGACCTCAAGGTCCAGACCGAGGTGTTGAAAAGCCGGCTGCGCCACGCCCAATCCCGGGCCATGAACGACACGGCACCCTGGGGCCTCCAGACCGACAATTCCGGCGGAAGATATTGGCTTTTCAGGTATGACCCGGCTGCCGCCCCCCCGCTCAGGAAAATCAACCTGCCGGGAGAACAGGCTGATACCGTTTACCTTGCCGCCAACAAAATCACCATGACTCCCGGAACCTATTCGTTTGACGAACGCGGCATACCTTATTACGCGCTTTATTCGGCCACGCCGCCCGGCTTGGCACTTACCGCGAATCGAGATATCGTCCTCTCCAAGGGGTCCGAAAGTCACACCATCTCCATAACCCGCCACACGGGGTTCATAGAATGAAACCGGCCGGCCGTCTCAGCGGCAAGCCGAACGGCTTCACCCTGCTCGAGGTCATTATTTCCCTGATCGTGGCCTCGATTTTAGGCGCCATCCTGCTCGAATTCATGGGCCAGACGGTTCACAAGAGCTTCGTCCCGGTAAAGATGGCCCAGAACAGCATGGAGTTGACGGGCGTTGTCGAGTGCCTCACCGCGAATTACAGGAAACAAATGCTGGCCTCGCTGCCGGCGTCTGTCTCAACCACCGATCCTCTTGACCAATTTAAAAACGACGTCGAAACAAATACCATAAAGTGTGGGGATTACACGGCCACCACCTCCTGGATAAGCTTTGCGCCCACCGAAGCAGCAAATGTGTTTACCGAGGCGGCGGATAATTCGGGTGAAAAGCGGGTCCTGAAGGTGACGATCGTTCGGGGCCAGCACGAGGTAACGACCCTGTTCACCCAGTAACCCGGCCCGGTTCAGACAAGAAAAAATGATGGGATCTTCCCGACCGAAATATGTATCCAGACCATAGTGGAATCCTTGCACGGCCCCTGTTCGCAGATCGGTCCCTCACCGCACATGGGCATCGGGCCGGTTTCACGCTGATCGAGGTGGTCGCATCGCTGTTGATCGTCGGCATCCTGGGCGCCATAGCGGGCATGGGGCTGGTCACCGGCCTGCGCGGCTACATGCAGGCCAAGGAAAACGGCCACCTGGCGCAGAAGGCCCAGATCGCCATGGCCCGCATCAAGCGCGAACTGATGGAGATCACCGATGTCATCAAAGTCTCGAACGGGACCGATCCGTTGGTCATCTTCGACAACCCGGCGGGGCGGCAGGCTTTGTGCGAATTCGGGAAAACCTTGCAGTTGTGCGAACTGGAATCGACAAAAACAGACTTCGAAGGCGTCAACTGCGGTGACACCCTGATCGATCAGATCGATCAGGAAATACCCGGAGAAAATTTCACAATCGAGTACCGAAAGGGTTCGGAAGATTCGGAAGATAAAGAATCAGAAAAATGGAACTTCGGCGATGGTATCGATTCGCTGTCTACTATGAATGTCACATTCGTCCTGCGCCGCGCGGAAGGCCGGCCGGGCAAAGATGGCACGGTCCCTTTCAAAACCACCGTCAGCCTGCGCAACACCAAGAACACCGGCGGAGCGACCGCCATCTCCGACGATGATTACAAGCGGGCCGCAAGTAGATACGACTGCTTTATCGAATCGGCCGGCGGCGGCACTTTACCGGCCACATCCCTGCCCGCCAAGCGCGCTTTCCTCATCGTTTTTCTTTTATGGCTCTTTTGGATCGCATCGTTCACCGATTGCCGCCGCCCCAAGCGGCGCCAAAGAAACACACCCGCCGGATCATCATCCGCTCACAACCAAAGCGGCCACGTTCTGGTGGCACTGGTGGTCACCCTGCTCCTGTTCGCCGCCCTGGGGGCCGGCATGGTCTCCTTGATCAGCAGCTCTTCCACCAGCCAGGTGACGAGTGAAACCGCCAACCGTGCCTATTACCTGGCTGAATCCGGTTTCCGCTACGCCGCCAGCCGCTATCTCAACGCCACCGATGCCAACGGCATCTGCAAATCCCAGGACGAAAAAAGCCAGACTCTTGCAGACCTCCATGAAAAAAACTTTACCCTGTCCGGCGACGACGGCCGATTTCAGCCTGAAGATATTTCCCTATTTTCTGACTGTGAACGGCACACCCACCCTCGGCAGCACTGCGGTGGCAACCCGATTCTCCGGCGGAAAGCCGGAGGGGTTCGCCCTGCCGCCAACCGGCACCAACGCCCGCGTCAAAATCGGCGATACCGTCTATCCCTACAGTTCTTACAACGAAGACACCGGCCAGCTCACTCTCTCCAAACCGCTTGCCGAATTCGACTGCGACGGAGGCCGTCATCAGATTGATCGGGCTGCCGGCCGGCAGTGCCACCATAACGAAAAGTGGGGACCTGACCTTGGCCGACGGCGGGTTTTTCCCCGAGATTCAGGGCCGGATTAACATTCACGGCGTCTCATATGGTTATAAAAACCGAGACGGCAATCGTCTTGCACAATGTCACGATGGCACAAGACCCGAACGAACTTTTCAGTATTCCAGTAGACAGCTCAACGGCAGTCTTGCTGGAGCCTTTTATAAAGGTCCGATCACATCGGGATGGTCGGCCAGGGGGATTTAGCCGCCAACCGGGAGATTGTTTATAACGTGCCGCTCCGGTCTTCCGAAAAAGTCGACTTTCGTGATGATTTCAACGACTTGAGCAATTGGAGATCTCCGAACTATGGCTCATTTGCCATCGAGACCATAGACAACGAAAATGTACTGGCGGTAACCGCCGTCGAACCCGGCTTCGGGGACACAAAGGCCGGCCTGATCGCTTTCAACTGGTCCAACAATAACATCGTTAACTTTGCTTATTCTCACCGTCTGGCCGGCTATTATCTGAGTTACGACGCCCAGGTGAAAATCGGTTTTGACGCGACGCCTGACACGAATTACGGGCCTGAAGGCTTACCTGTCCCGCAGCATTATGTCGCCGGCCTCACCTTTCGCCTCGATAAAGATGAAAACGAAAATTTTTATGGTCTTTCTTTCCTGCGCGGTTGTGCCGCCTGTGAACCAGCGGACGGAATTCCAGACGAAATCGTACCGGAAAACAACGTCAATCTGATAGTGCTCTGGCAGCAGACCGGCAATGGCACGAGTCGGAAGTGGCTGGCTTACAGTGAACGTGGGACTGCCCTCACTCTTTTCCGACGATGCCGAATCGGAGCCGCCGATCTCGGAAAATGGACTATCGAAAGCGATCATCTCGGCGATCCTCTGTGGGTCCGGGCTGACAATTTCGCCCGCAATCCCGGCGGTTATTCCTGGACAACGAGTCCTGATGATCCGGCAAGCTATGATGATCCTCCTCAGGAGAGACCTGGAACGATTATCTGATTTCCGAAGCCGATCGATCTTTCTCAGGCAACGACGGTCCATTTGACATTTTGGACCCGCTACCGTTCGATCCTGTGAAGACAGGGGATTTGTTGAAATATCCGGAGGACGATGGTTCAGACTGGATCCACTGTAAACGATACCGCTCATCTACCGGCAGCGACTGTCCAGTTACTCGGAACCGGCAATAGTGAAGCATATCCGGATAACATAGACGGCTGGGTAAAAAAAACGTTCGACATACCGGAGGAATTTATCGGCAATACGGACGTCCGGATCCGTTTCCGGTTCGAAAGAAACTGCTGCACAACCAGCGACGGCTGGTGGATCGACGACATCCGGGTCATCCAGGAATTCTCAGGAATTTCCGGTTAACAAGTCCACCCTTCTGGTACGGATTTACGAGGGGACGCAATGGTCGCATTTAACAGTGGCGGCCCAACCCCCATCGAAACTGGATGATTTTATTAGTCAGTCCAACGGTGCCGTACGGCAAGGTTATCTTTCCTCCGGTATCTGCCTCCGGCAGCTGGGCCGGCGGAAATGCCGCCGGCGATGCTGTTGCTCAACAACACATCGCTTATTGAATGACTTTACTTCTGGTTTACCACTGAACAAGGGAGCCACAAGCGTGGCCAACGTCACCGCACCACCTTCGCGCCAGAATTGGATTCAAGCTTATTATGGAGCCGAAGAAGGCGTCTATCCACCACCAACCAACCCTGCCCCTGACGATTTATTTCCATACGACCAGGAGCGCTTGAGAAACCTTTTCGGCACAGCCAACTGGCCGCCGGACGCAGATAAAATCCTCTACCGGCTTTAAAGACTACTTTACCCTGGTTCAGTGGAACGACGCCGTACAGGGGGTCGACCGAATGGCAGACAACAATGGTAAATACACGATTATCGCCTCGAACGCAACCCGGACTGTTCACTCCTACGGATGCCTACTTCCCCTTCACCCGGCCGGAACTCGGTCTCTATGTCGCGGGAAATGGCGGCGCCAATGTCTATTTCAAAGATTTCGCCGTCAAAATGGGATACGCCGAGCAGCGGGCAATGATCCCCATCCAACAATAATTATATAAATTGCATTATCGAGGTTCTGCATTATGTTGCCGAGGTACGAATCGAAAACTCAACAACCCAAACAAAACCCAAAATTTTTTAATTTAATAATTTTCGTCAGAAAATTATAAGGAAAGGAAATATAATGAAATTAGCGGTCAGCGGTAAGGGCGGGGTCGGCAAAACGACGTTTGCGGCGCTGCTCATTCGGACTCTCAGCCGGGAGGGCAAGCGCGTGCTGGCGATCGACGCCGACCCGGATGCCAACCTGGCGGCGGCGCTCGGCATTGCCGACGCCGACAAGATCATCCCGATCGCCGATATGAAAGATCTGGTCTTCGAGCGCACCGGCGCGCAGCCGGGCAGCATCGGGGGCTATTTTTCACTCAATCCCAAGGTCGACGACCTGCCGGAAGCCCTGTCGGCCAAGCTCGAGAACATCAAGCTGATGCGCCTGGGCGGCGTGTCCAAAGGCGGCGCCGGCTGCATCTGCCCCGAGAGCAGCCTGTTGAAGGCCCTGGTGCGGCACGTCGTTTTGCAGCGCGACGAGGTCGTGGTCATGGACATGGAGGCCGGCATCGAGCACCTGGGCCGCGCCACGGCCAAGGCCGTCGACAAGCTCATCGTGGTGGTCGAACCCGGCCGCCGCAGCATCGATACGGCCGGCCACATCAAGCAGCTGGCCTCCGAAATCAAGTTGAACAACATCGCCGTGGTGGGCAACAAGATCCGCGGCCCCAAGGACGAGGCCTTTCTCAGGGAGCAGCTCGACGGATTCGAATTCCTGGGCTTTCTGCCCTTCGACGATGCCCTGATCGAAGCCGACCTGCAGGGCAAATCGCCCTTCGATGTCGAAACGTCCGCTGCCGCCGTCGTCAAAGAAATGATCACCCGACTCTGATGGCCAGACGCGCCGAATACCCCCGCCGCCGGCGTCGGCCGGCCCCGCACCAACCGCCTAAATCGCCCAAGACACCGCGGGTGCAGCACCTGAAAGCCGGGGCCGATGCCAAGCTCAAGAGGGTTTTCGCCGGCATCGGCGTACCGGTGCACCGGCCGTTCAGACCCGATCCATACCAAATCGAGGCCGTGGCCGCCATCCAACGCTCGGATTGCCTGGTGACGGCGCCGACCGGCGCCGGTAAAACCTGGATTGCCCTGCAGGCCATCACGCACCTGCGCCAAAAAAACGGCAGCGCCTGGTACGCGTCGCCGCTAAAAGCCCTATCCAATGCCAAATATGCCGAGTTCTCGGCTCTCTTCGGTGCCGACCAGGTCGGCATTCTGACCGGTGACCGCAAGGAAAACCCCGAAGCCCCGGTGATCGTCGGAACGACCGAAATCCTGCGCAACCATCTTTACGACGCGATGCACCACGGCGAAAGCCTGAAGACCGACCTGGTGGTCCTGGACGAGGCCCATTTCCTCGGCGACCCGGAACGCGGCGTGGTGTGGGAGGAAATCATGATCTACCTCCCGCCCCGCATTCCGCTGCTGCTGCTCTCGGCCACCATCGGCAATGCCGACCGGATCGCGGACTGGCTGGCCGGCATGCGCGGCCGGAAGTGCACCGTCGTGGCCGAGACCCGGCGCCCGGTGCCGCTCTATCCGCTGTTCTTCCACCCTACGGGGACTCTGCTGCCCTTTGTCGCCGCCACCGGTACCGACGGCAAACCCCGGCTGTACCGCAAGGTAAAAGAGTTCGTGAGCACCCGCCACCCGCCGCGCATCGCTCTGCCCGGCCGGCTGCCGCCCTTCGGCGAAATGCTCGGGGTCCTGAAGAAATACGACCTGCTGCCGGCCATCTTCTTTCTGAAATCGCGGGCCGACTGCGACCGGGCGCTGGATCTGTGCCGGGAATACACGCCGCAGAACGGCGAGCGCCGGGAAACCCTCAGCCGCCGCATCCACGAACTGGTCGCCGACAGCCCGCACATCGCGCATCATCGCCAGCGCCGGTTTCTGGAGCACCAGGCGGTCGGCTCCCACCACAGCGGCCAGCTGCCGGCCTGGAAGCTGGTATTGGAATCGTTGATGTCCGCCGGGCTGCTCGATGCGGTTTTTGCCACCAGCACGGTGGCGGCCGGCGTCAATTTTCCGGCCCGAACGGTGGTCTTTTTTAATTCCGACCGCTTCAACGGCCTGGATTTCGCCCCGCTTTCCCCCACCGAGTTCCATCAGATGACCGGCCGGGCCGGCCGGCGCGGCATGGACAACATCGGCTTCTGCGTGGCGGTGCCGGGCCGATACATGGACGTCCGCCTGGCGGCCCGGCTGATCCAGGCCCCGCCGTCGGATGTGACCAGCCAGATCCGGATCAATTTTTCGATGGTGCTCAACCTGCTGCTGTCGCACGCCCCGCCACAGGTCGAAGATCTCCTGCAGCGCTCGTTTGCCACCTATCTCCTCAAACACTCCGCCGCGCGCGGCGCGGCCCGCAAAAAACGGCGCGACGACACGGACGCCTTGTGGCGGGATTTCCTGCGGCACCTGGCGTTTCTCAAAGAGCACGCGTATGTCGATTCCGAAGGGCGATTGACCGAAGATGGCGGGTGGGCGTCGCAGCTGCGGGTCGATCAGCCGCTTCTGATCGCCGAGGCCCTGCGCCAGGACGCTTTGCCGGACCGGGACCCGGCCCTGATGGCGGCGCTCACGGCCGCGTTCGTGTTCGAAAGGGAATCCGATGACCGGTTCGAAAAATCGGCCCTGCCCCTGCCGCTTCTGACGGCTTTTCTCAAACTGCGCGAAGCGCTGACTCCCTTCGCCCGGGACCTGATGGCGCAAGGATTTCCGGCGCGCCCGCTCTATCTGCGTCCGGCCGTGGCGGTCTATGCCTGGGCAACCGAAGAACCCTGGGACAAGACCCTTGCCGTCGCCGAAATGGAAGAAGGCATCTTCGCCTCTCTCATCCTCCGCACGGCCGACAACCTGCGGCACATCCGAAACCTGAAAGCCATTTTTCCGGTCGCCGCCGCTACGGCCGGCCAGGCTATAGACCGGATCATGCGTGACCCGGTGGCGCTGTATTACTGATAATCAATCAAGTGGGATGCGCTTTTAAGGCCGCTGCTGACGCGGGAATTGAGTCTTTGAAAGGTATGTTGCGGGTGGCGCGTTGCGGGTGGCGAAGTGTAATATAAGGTCACAAGGTCACCAAGGAGTTGATCGTTAACACGGCGCGAAATCCGGACAGCTTCGACGTTTGGAAATATCAGGTTTTCTTCACCCGAAATCCGCTCCTCCCCCCTATTCCCCGTCCAGAATCTCCCTCAACTTCACCGACAGCTCTTTCAGGTTAAAGGGTTTCTGGATGAAACCGCAGCAGCCGCGCGCAAGGATTTCCGTGGCCTGGCCGCTGAGGCTGTAGCCGCTGCAGAGCAGCACGCAAACATCGGCCTTGATGGCTTTCAACTGGTCGAAGGTCTCCCCGCCGCTCAGCCCCGGCATGACCATGTCCAGAATGACCAGGGCGATGGCGTCGGGCTGCCGCCGGAAGATGTGCAGCGCCTCGAAGCCGCTGGCCGCCACGAGCACCCGGTAGCCGAGCGCCTTTAGAATCTCCTTCCCGACCTCGATGACCATCTGTTCGTCATCGACCAGCAGCACCGTCTCATCGCCCTTGAGAAGGTCGCCGGTGCTGTCTTCCTCCGCGACAACCGCCTTGCCCGAAGCCGGCAGGTAGATGCGAAACGTCGCGCCCTGGCCGGGTGCGCTGTCCACATCGATGAATCCGCCGTGATTTTTGATTATCCCGTAGGCCGAGGCAAGTCCCAGGCCGGTTCCGCGGCCCATCTCCTTGGTCGTGAAAAATGGTTCGAAAATCCGCAGCTGGGTGGCCGGACTCATGCCGACCCCGCTATCGGCGATGGCGATGCACACATACGGGCCGGGTTCGATCCGGTAAGGCCGCACAACCGTCGCGTCGATGTCGACATTTGAGGTGGTCAGAAAGATGTCGCCGCCGCCCGGCATCGCGTGCCAGGCATTGACGAAGATATTGAGCAGGACCTGTTCGATCTGCGACTGATCGACCTCGGCTGTCCGCACGTCCCTGAGTCCGCCGGTGTGTATCCGGATCTCCTTTTTCGTACGACCGAACATGCGCGCCGTCCGACGGACCAACTCATCGAGTCGGGTGGTCTTGACTTCGTACTTGCCGCCGCGCGCAAATCCCAACAACTGCCGGGTCAGGGCCGCGCCACTGGCGACATAGCGTTCGATGGCCTTGACTTTTTTGTAGTGCGGGTGGTCGCCGTCGATGGTCAGAAGCATCAGGGAGGCATTGCCCTGCATGCCCATCAGGATGTTGTTGAAGTCGTGGGCGATGCCACCGGCCAGATTGCCGATGGCTTCCATTTTCTGGGCCTGAATCAGCTGCTTTTCAAGAAGTGTTTTCTCTTGTTCACTTTCAATTTTTTCGGATATATCCCGCATCATGCCGCGGAAGCCGTTCGGCCGGCCGGCCTTATCGCACAAGGGGTAGACGGACAACTCGAAAAACAGCGTCGAATTGTCCCGGCGGGTCACGAGGAACTCGTTGGCCCGCGAGGATTCACCGGTGCGTGAAACCCGCTCCAGTATTTGGTCGATGCTTGCCGCATTTTCCGGTGAACCCGCAGCGCTCAATTTCATGCCGCTCAACTCATCCGGGCCGAGGCCAAGGATCTTGCAGACCGGATCGTTGACGAATGAAAAACGGCCTTGCGGATCCAGCTCGAAAAACCCCTCGTCGATATTTTCGATGATCAGACGGTATTTTTCATCCTGCTCGCGCATTTTTTCATAGGCGAGCCGGCGTTTGTTGATGTCCTGCCGCACGTGGGAGACGAAAATAGCGAAGATGCACAGCACCAGCACGCGGGTCCAGACCTCGAACAGGTTCGGTCCCAGAATATGGTGGAAGATGTTGGCTTCAGGGGCCAGGAAAAAAAACATGAAGGATTCGCACACCCAGTAAAGGGCGGCGAGGCCGAGGCCGGCGACCACGATCGAGTCTGTCCAGTGGTCTTTTTTTCCGGTCGGTGAACGCATGCGGGAATTCCGTCTTGTGACCGCCGCACACCCTGTCGCGACGATAAAAAATCGACAGCCATCGTCTCCAAACAATGGCGAAATGCGACCCCCCCGGAGCTGGGGCCGCCATCCGTGCAGCCGATCGACAGTCACCGAAAATATCGGGTCGAATTAAGCTATTAATATTACCGCGAAATTATATAATTGTAAAGAAACGGGGGAGAGCTGATTGTTATACGGTATCGGTGAAGGGAGAATATTTGGCGTTGACGTCGACAAAACAGGCCCTCGCAGGCCAGCCCAGATGCTGGAAAAAGGTTCAGACTTTTTGCGGTGGTGCCCGCCGATTTTGTCAATGAAAAAAGGCGAATAAGGTACGAACTATCTCGTGTCCATCCATAAATGGTCTTTTTTCCGCTGGACTGCCGGTCGTAGCGGGTTTCCGGCTGCGCCGTACATAAAGTACGCCTCGCCGCAAACCCTTGTGCGGCCTTGCCCAGTGAAAAAAATCCACATTTATGAATTGGACACGCAACAGTACCTAAAAAACATCGCGGGTGGGCACTATCTCTATTTCAGTACAACCCCGTCATAATTTAAGATGTCCTTAAACCCATCCGGATTTTCTTTGACTTCTTTAAGGTATTCATCAATGGCCTGCTGGTATAATTGGGGATCCATATCTTCTTGACCGGTACTGGAATCATATTCCAGATAGCTGCAATTCTTCATTGCCTTTGTCGCCTCCTCCAGCGTCATTGGATAAAAACCAGAAGTTCTGGCCCGCCACACACCCATCGCAATCCCTTCTCCAAGAAAATAGGTTTTTCCGGGCTTGAAATCAAAATGAGCAACGCCTGTATTCTCGGTGGCAACCACCACATAATGCGGTCCCGGCGTGACAGGCGTCAAGAAATAATTTCGGCCCATCGTCTCGCCTATCAGTTTTCCGTCCAAGTAGTTCCAGAATACGATAGCCCCTCCAAAAACTGTTTCGCGAATAATGACAAGTGTGGCTTTGTCTGGCTGAAAGTTTAAATCGGGAGCCTTGTCGGTTTTAGCCATGTGGGTCGTGGCACAGCTTGCTAAGAGAAAAACAAACGAAATGACCAAAATTGATTTCTTCATTTCTCACCTCCTGACCGCTGTTAATTGAGTTAAAATATCCTACCAGAAAAATGGCCAGTCACACAAAGGGTCGATCAAAAATTGCAGACCACTATCGACTCGTCTTCGGATCCGGATGAAACAATGAATAGACCGCCGGGATGAGTACCAGCGTGATCAAGGTCGATCCAGTCAGACCTCCGACAACCGCCCGTGCCAGCGGGGCCTGGGCGTCGGATCCTTCACCGATGCCGAGAGCCAGCGGCAGCAAGCCGAGGATGGTGGTCAACGTCGTCATCAGGATCGGCCGCAATCTGCGACGACCGGCCTCGATCAGAGCATCTTTTGTGTGCATCCCGTCTTGAACCAATCGACCGGCCTGGTCGACCAGGAGAATGGCATTGTTGACCACGATTCCCCCCAGCATTATACAGCCGATGTAGGACTGCACGTTAAGTGTCGTTTTCGTAATAAACAATGTCACCAGCACACCTATAGCGGCCAATGGAACGGAAAACATGACCACCAGAGGATCCCGCAGGGATTCATATTGACAGGCCAGTACCATATAAACGAGGACCAAGGCCAGCACGAGTGAGATGCCCAGTTCCCGGGAGGCCTTTTGCTGTTCTTCGAATTTGCCCGCGACCGTCAGATCGTAGCCAACGGGTCGTGGAATCTGATCCAGCAGCGCCTGCACGTCAACGGCCACGGAACCCAGATCGCGCCCGGCGATGTTGGCGCTGACCGTCACTTGTCGCTGCTGGTCTTTGCGGTCGATCAGAATCGGCCCGCGGCTCGATTCAGACGCGACCAGGTTGCGCAGCGCCACCTTTTCACCGGATGCCGTTGTCAGGGTAAGGTTGAGAATTTCGTCGATGGAGCGTTTCTCGGCATTCTCGAGTTGCACCAGAATGCGATAAGAATTCCCCCCCGTCCGGTACTCGCCGGTTTTGGAACCGGCCACCGCGGTTTGCAGGAGCTGGGTGACGTCGCGAACGCTCAGACCGAGATCAGCGACTTTCTCACGGTTCACGCGGATTTCCTGCTGGGGTATGCCGGCTTCGAGACTGGTCTGAATGTCCGTAATGCCCGGCACATCCAAAATCAACTTGGCCACACTCGCGGATAGAGCATCGAGTGTGACCAAATCGTAGCCGCGGATCTCGATGGTAAGTCCCTCGTCACCGCCCAGGAGTCGCTCGAGCAAAAACTGACCCTGTGGCGCCCGGACACGGACCTCCATGCCCGGGATGCGGCCGTCCAAGCGGCGCCGCAGGTCTTGGGCGATTTGCACATTGGAGCGGTCGCGTTGGGCGGCCGGCAGCAGAGACAGGTTTATTTCACCCTCTGAGCCCGCGTCAGCCCGCCAGCCGGAGGCGCCGATACTGACCACCGAGGCCACCGCCTCGGGCACGGCCGGTTGAACGATCTGCTCTATCAGGCGTGTCTGCTGGTCGACCAGCTCAAGCCGGGTACCGATTTCCATCTTGCCGGTGACGCGAACCTCGCCCTCATCACTCGGCGGTAGAAATTCACTGCCGATCAGGGGCAGAAGCAGCAGACTTGCACCGAGCAGGGCGGCCGCCGCAAGGACGGTGAGCAGACGATGGCCCAGTG
Source organism: uncultured delta proteobacterium (assembly GCA_963779885.1). GTDB lineage: Bacteria > Desulfobacterota > Desulfobacteria > Desulfobacterales > SG8-13 > JARFQH01. The sequence continues at coordinate 39,408 of CAWAAN010000023.1, forward strand.
CCCATCGCAACAAATCCAGGTAACGGTTTTCGAGACCCGAAAAGACCGAGTTGGCGGCGGCGGCCCAGCGGTTCGTTTCTGAGGCCGGTTCCTCGAGCCGCTGTTGGCTTGATGTCAGGAGACGGGACGCCAGCATGGGCACCAGGCTCAGGGACACCGTCAGCGAACAGATCAACGCAAAGATGATCACGTATGCCAACTCTTTAAAGAGGATGCCCGAGACGCCGCGCACGAAAATCAACGGCAGAAAAATGACCAGCGTGGTTATGGTGCTGGCGATGATGGCTGTCCCCACCTCCCGAGCGCCTTCCACCGCTGCTTCCTTAGGGGCTTCGCCATTCTCATTGCGGCGGCGGAAGATGTTTTCGAGCACGACGATGGAACTGTCGACCATCATGCCCACCCCCAGTGCCAGGCCGCCCAGGGTCATCAGATTGAGCGTGAAGCCCCCGAAGAAGATTAACGCAAAAGTGGTCACGATTGAGATCGGGATCGAGAGGGAAATCACCAGCGTGCTGCGGATGTTGCGCAGGAAAAACAGCAATACCACGATGGCCAGTCCGCCCCCGTAAAGGACCGAGCGGGCAACGTTGGCGATTGAGCGTTCGATAAAATTGCCCTGGTTGATGACCGGGACAATCTTGATTTGAGGATAGGCTTGATTGACGGCTTCAATTTCAGCCAGGATGCGCTTTGACACGTCGACCGTATTGGCATTGGCCTGTTTGCGAATCGCTATACGCAGACCGCGCCCACCGTTGACGCGCACGATGCGGGTCAATTTCTCATAGGTGTCTTTAACCGTGGCGATTTGACCCAGCGTGACGGCCGCACCATCACGCTGGACGATGACCGTGTCTCGAATCTGATCGAGATCGGTAAATTCGGCCGGTGCGCGCAGCATGACCTCGTAGCGTCCCTGTTCGATCTTGCCCGCCGGAAGATCGAGGTTGGCGTCGCCAATGGCGTCGAGCACCTGGTCCAGCGGCAGACCGACGGCCTTGATCCGGTCGGGATCCAGTTCGATCCGGACCTCGCGGTTGAAGCCGCCCCAGACGTCAACCTGCGCAACGCCGGGAATGCGGGCAAAGCGGTAGCGGATCTGGACTTCGATAAGTTCCGTCAGTTCCACGGGATCGAGGTTGCTGGAAATACCCAGAAGCACGACTGGAAAACTGGCAATGTCAAATTTTCGGATGCGGGGCCTGACGATATCTTCCGGCAGTTCGTTGATCTCGTCTTCGAGTTTGCCCTGAACGTCAATCGCCGCCGTGTCGATTTCCGTGCCCCATACGAAACTGACACGAACCGTGCTTCGCCCCTCTGAGGACGATGATGAGATTTCTTCTACCCCGGGCACCGTGGCGACGATCTCTTCAATAATCTGAGTGACCAGCCGCTCCATCACCTCGGGACTGGCACCCTCGTAATCCGTTCGGATGCTCAATGTCGGCAGTTCGATGTTGGGCAGCATGTCGATCTGCAGCCTGCTCAAAGAGACGGCCCCGAGGATGACCAGGATCAAGGTCACCATTGTCGTGAAAATCGGGCGTTTGACGCTGAAGCGCGGCAGGTTCATCAGGAGTCGACCTTTTCGCGGCCGGCAGCGGTGTTGTTCTGCTCGGAAGAAAACATGATAGCAGAGCCGTCGTTTACCAGTTGTTGCCCCAGGGTTACGACCCGACCGGACAGCCCCTCGCCGATCACCTGCACCCGGTCACCTTCGTGGATGCCCACTTTTACTTCACGCCAGGCGACCGACCGTCCATCCTCACTGACGACAAAAACACCACTCTTGTCATCCCGTATAGTCAACGCTTGCTCCGGGACGATGGTGGCCTCCGGCACCCGGGATAATTCGACTGCGGCCCTGATGAACATGCCGGGTTTGAGTCGATGCTGTGGGTTTTCGATGATCATTTCGATCCGTGCCTGCCGGGTGGATTTGCGAAAGACGGGGGCAATGCGATCGATGCGGCCGGTAAACTGTTCGTCCGGATAGGCGTCGGTTGTCAACGAAACGAGTTGCCCGGGTTTCAGTTGGGCGTAGTCTCTCTCGGTGACGAAAACGACTCCGACGATGGGATGCAGTTCGACGATCATGAGCAGGGGCGCGTTGGCGGCTACGGTCTGGCCCTCGTCTACATAGCGCTCGGCGACGACGCGCTGCTCGTCGCCGCCGGCCCAGCCCGCCGTTACCTTGGTGTAGCCGAGCCGGATATTGGCGGTTTCCAGCGAGGACGCGGCCTTGGTTACCTGGGCCGCAGCGACTTTGAGTTGAGCCTGCTTTGCCAGTTGATCCTGCTGAGCGGCATCGAATTCAGAATCAGATGCGATGCCGCGCTTCAAAAGTGACTGGGTGCGGCTAAACTCGCGATTGGCATTTCCAAGGGCGCTCTCGGCCTCGGACAGGTTGGCCCCGGCCACTTCCAGATCGGCCTGGGCCTGGGCGACTGCCTGGATATACTCACCATTGTCCAGCTCGGCTACAATCTGACCCCGCTTTACCGTATCGGCGATATTCACGATCACACGCTCCACGCGGCCGCTGACTTTCGGCGCGACAACAAACTCGGCCAGGGCTTCCAGTTCACCGCTGAATGTCCGCTGCAACACGATCGGTCCGCGCTGAATCTGAGTCACTTCTACCGGCACCGGTCGTGAAGTTTTAGCGCTTTTGCTCGAGCCGGCCCGGTCCTGAAAATGACCGAAAATTACCCAGCCCGATACCACCGCCGTTCCAATCAGAAGGGCCATCAGAATAAAAATCTTAGGGGCGCCCGATTTCATGCTAAACTACCTTTTCACTAGTCATTGGAATGAGCCCTTGAGATGGGCCATTTCCAAAAGATGTACTGTTTGACCCGACAGACAGAAAATCTCGATGAAAATAAGACTCCGATATTTGACGCCGGGTAACCGGATTCCATTTACAGGTACACCGAGAAACGCTAACCTGACAGAGGAAATATTGTGCACTTTTATGGCTGATATTGCAACGGAAATTGGTTGATAAAAGGAGACCTGTGGCGGCAGTCAGCAATTTTATCCCCTGTCAAACGCATTTTTAAACACACCTGCAACTCGGACCAAAACGACCGTCACCGGGCGAGATCGAAATTCGAGAGGATCTGATACGATGTTAGCAAACTGGTGTCACCGCCTACTGGGATTCCCTGCCGTGTGCGGATTATTACTGATGTCGGCGTCCTGCACGCTGGTCGAAGAAAGGGTAGACCGCACGGCGGGAGGGCCGGATGCGCCAGCCGTTACAGCGGTGTACATGCGCTCGGCGCCTGCCGAACAACCCGAAGAGATTTCAGCGCGAGCGGTGCCGCCGGGGCCCTTGAAACTCACGGTCACCGAAGCGATTTTGCTTTGCCTCGAGAACAACCGCGAGCTTGAGGTACAAAGATTGAATCCTTCGATCCGGCAAACCTTTGAGGACCAGGAAAGAGCCGTTTTCGATCCGGTAACCGACGCGGAAGTCTCCGCCGGCAGGGTTAAAGGAGAACGCCTCGCAAGATCCGGATCCGATACTGAAGATTTCACCATCGATGCCGCCGACGGCATCATTTCTCTGGCGCAATACTTCCCGACCGGCACGACGGTTGCCCTGGAAGCCGGCACGCAAATGAACGACTCATCTCTTTACGATGACACCTTTTACGAAACCCGCTTGGGCATGACGCTTACTCAAGCGCTATTGAGAGGATACGGAACAGATGTCAATCTGGCCCGACTTCAGCAGGCACGCCTGGAAACGCGCATGTCGGAATATGAGTTGCGCGGGTTTACCGAATTTCTGGTGGCGGAGGTGGAACGTATTTACTGGGACTATGCGCTGGCCCGGCGTCAAATCGAAATCGTTGAGGAGTCACTGAAAGTCGCCCGTCAGCAACTCGACGAGACCAACGAACTGATCGCCGTCGGCCGATTGGCCCGAGCTGAATTGGCGGCTGTCCAGGCCGAGGTCGCGGCACAGGAGCAGGCTCTCATCGAAGCACGGGCCAACAAGGAATCCATTCACCTGCAACTGCTGCGGCTGCTCAATCCTGCGGGGCCGGGAATCTGGCAACGGGAAGTTGATCTAATCCATCAGCCGACCTTGCCCGAAATCAAACTTGAAGATGTTGAGCTCTATGTGGCCGTATCGATGCGTATGCGTCCGATTTTGAATCAGGCCCGTTTGGAAATATTACGCGGCAATTTGGAACTCGTCAAAACCCAAAACGGATTGCTGCCCTTACTGGATCTGTTCATCACGCTCGGCAAAAGCGGATATGCGAATTCCTTTGGCGTATCCATCAGCAATATCACCGAAGACCGTTATGACGCCCTGGCGGGCGTCAGATTTAATTACCCTGTTTACAATCGGGATGCAAAAGCCCTTCACCGGCGAGCGCTGTTGGCCCGGGAACAGGCACAAAAAGCTCTGGATAACCTTTCACAGCTTGTGGAAGTCGACGTGCGCACCGCTTACATAGCGGTCAACCGCACCAAACAGCAGATTGCCGCCTCATCGGTCACCCGCATGTTCGACGAGGAAAAACTCCGGACCGAATCCGAAAAACTGCGTGTGGGAAAATCAACCAGTTTTCTGGTGGCGCAAGCTCAACGGGATCTGTTGGTCAGTCGGATTGCCGAGGTGCGGGCCCTTGCCAACTACCTCAAGGCACTGATAGACCTTTACCGGCTGGACGGTTCACTGCTTGAGCGCCGCGGAATTTCTGCTCCCGGACGCGAGCCGGTCAAACTTTCGAAAAAATAATTGAAGTTACCCATACTCTCACGTGTATTCGAAAATCGGAGTGAAACAAACAGGCATATTCGTCAACGGATGAATTCCTTTCTAATGATGTATTGTACCTGTTTGTATTTTTTGCGATGGGCGGTTCAGGAGTCAATAATGCACATGAGATTGCACAAATCAAAAGGGCCTATGGTTGCCATCCATAAGCCCCTGATTTTATATTGGTGCCGGAGGCCGGAATCGAACCGGCATGACCTTGCGGTCGGAGGATTTTGAGTCCTCTGCGTCTACCTATTTCACCACTCCGGCAAATTGAATTTTTACAGGGAACCGATTTGTGCAGATGCACAAATCTTTACTTTTGCTGCTATTGACAGAGAGTGTCGGCGATGTCATTACAGGAATCCGGCGCGTTGGTCAAATAATAAATGGTTTATCAGCGCACGGCCGCCAGAATCGCCGGCTGCGATACAGCGCCTTCTCTGAGGACAACGGGTTCGACTCCGCTGATATCGACCACCGTTGACCCACTGCCTTGGTTTAGCTGACCGGCGTCGAGCATCAGATCCAGTCGGGCGATCAGTAGCGGGTCCAGTTCCGCGACTTCATGGCAGCCCTTTTGGCCGGACAGATTGGCGCTGGTGCCGGTGATGGGGCGCCCGAAGGCTGCCACCAGGGCCGCGGCCACCGGATGGCCGGGCAGCCGGATGCCGATTTTCCCGGTTCCGGCGGTCAGGTTGGCGGGCAGTCCGCCACGCGCTTTAAAGATGATCGTCACCTTTCCCGGCCAGAACCGGTCCATGAGTTTTTGGGCCTCCGGCGGGACTTCGACCGCCAGATCGAAAACAAATCGGCGCTCGGGCACCAGGACCAGCAGGGGTTTGTCGGCCGGCCGGTTTTTTACGGCAAACACCCGGTCAACGGCAGCGGCCCTCAATGCGTCGGCTCCCAGGCCGTAAAGACAGCCGGTGGGAAAGGCGATCACCCCGCCGCTCGCAAGGACCCGCACCGCCGCCTCGATCGGCTCGGCTGCCGGATGCAGCGGGTCGACAGGGTGAATTTCAGGTGTAGCTTTCAAGCTTCTGCGCTTTTTTTTCGACCTTCTCCGCCATTTCGGCCTTGTAGTCGGTCAATTTGTCGGCCAGCGCCGGATCGCTGACGGCCAGTATCTGGACGGCCAGAATTCCGGCATTCACCGCCCCGGGCTTGCCGATGGCAACGGTGGCCACCGGAATTCCCGGCGGCATCTGCACCGTTGACAACAGCGCGTCCATGCCCTGCAAGGCCGAAGAATCGATCGGCACGCCGATCACCGGCAAAATGGTGTGAGCCGCCATGGCCCCGGCCAGATGCGCGGCGTGACCGGCGCCGGCAATGATCACCCGGATGCCGCGCTTGGCGGCCGTTTCGGCGAACTCGGCCGCGCGCCGGGGAGTCCGGTGGGCCGAGGCCACCGTAATTTCAAAGGCGATGCCGAACTTGCGCAAGATCGCCGCCGTTTCTTCCATGACCCCCAGATCCGAATCGCTGCCCATGACGATGGCAACCCGCGGCCGGTTCTTTTCCTCCTTGGTCCCGCTTTGTTTCTTGTTCACGATCCATCTCCTTTACGCTTCGATGTCGCCGCATCGTCCGCGGTCGGCAATGCCCCCTGCCCGTCGATGTGCAGCGCCTGCTTTTCGAGCAGGTTCGATTTCATTCCGGACAATACTCGGCGGTCGATCCGCGCCCCTTTGATGCCGCCCTCCAGAGCCAGCTCAGCCAGGTAGCAGCGATTGTTTTCCAGCACCTGAAGATCCAGATGGGCGTAGGGAAACCGGGCCCTTTCCATTGCCGACCGGCAGAACAACTGCTGGTCGGCGTCGATCGCAAATGGCCGACTGTCGCCACCGACGGCCAGATTTTTACGAAAGTTGGTTGGGTTGCAGCGCAGGTAGGCCTCGATGAAGTCACCCACGATGATGACGCGCACGTCACTGAAAACCGGCAGATACGGTTGCAGGATAAAAGGGAAAGCGGCCGCATTGAGAGCCGTGAGGCTGTAAAGAAGTTCGATGTTTTCCCAGTAGCGCACCCCGTGCCCGCAGTGCAGACGGTCTTCCTTGGTGACCACGGCACCGACCCCCTGACCGTTGTAGGCCCCGATGGCGGCAATCAAATCGGACCGGCGACGGATCACCCGTGTGAGCGGCAGCATCCATTGATGCAGGATATCGGCCTGGGCCGCCTTCGACGCATTGAGGGTCTGCGCCAGCGGTGCCGGCAGACAGTGAACGCCTCTATCCAGAAGATCGATCAGGCGGGCGCCGCGCAGACCACCGCCCGGGATACGGCCGATGACGACATCGCCGGGTGCGAGCCGATCGTAAAAGTCCGCGAGTTGCCTGCCGCCCCTGACGATCATCTGGTCCTCAACCGCTGTTTTTGAGATAGCCTTTACATTCGCCAAGGATACCCGGATCGCCGCCGTCTTCGGGCTCCCTCAAGAAAGCGATCGCCTTTTTGACGGCGAAGCATCCTTTCCGACTGTCTTGCATTCACAGGGTTTCAAAATCCGGTGCGTTCCAAACCACCTAATTGTAAGCGTTTACAGGGTGCCGCAGGTGCAAGGCGTCGGGAACGCAGACGTACTGTTGTACTTCAAGTGCCCGACAACAAAGCAAATGCGGTGCCCTGTGAACGCTTAGCGGCCTTCCAGGCTCAATTCGATCAGCCGGTCCAGCAGTCGGCCGAACGGCAACCCAGCGGCGGCGGCGGCTTGCGGAAAGAGGCTGGTGGCAGTCATGCCCGGGATGGTGTTGGTTTCGAGCACGAAGAGATCGCGGCCCTTCAACATCATGTCCGTCCGGCTATAGCCCCGGCAGCCGAGAACTTCGTGCGCCATCACGGCGTAGGTGCGGGCTTTTTCGGTCAAGGCCGCGTCGATGCGGGCCGGGCAGATTTCCTCGGTCAGCCCGGCGGTGTATTTCGCTTCGTAGTCGAAAAATTCGTGGCGCTTGTCGGGAATGATTTCAATCAGCGGCAGGGCTTCGGGGGCACTGTTGCCGAGAACGCCGCCGGTGATCTCGATGCCGTCGATGTATGCTTCGACAAGCACCGTAGTGTCGTAAGCAAAGGCTTTTTTAATCGCCTCCGGCAGGTCTTTTTCCGATCGGACGATCGACATGCCGACGCTCGATCCACCCTGAACCGGCTTGACCACCACCGGCAGACCCAAGCGCGCCGCGATGGCGGCCGCATCGATGGCCTCCGAACCCTTGAGGGCCAGGTAAGCCGGCACCGGCAGTCCGACCTGCTGATACAGTTGCTTGGAGACGAGTTTGTTCATGGCAACGGCACTGCCCAGCACGCCGGAGCCCTGATAGGGGACATTCAGCAGTTCGAGCAACCCCTGGATGGTCCCGTCTTCGCCGTAGGGACCATGCAGGATGATCAGGGCGGCGTCGATCTTGGGGGCATCGGCGACTAGGCGCTGCAGGTCTGTTTTCGGGTCATAGCGCAAAACAGTGTATTTTTGTTTGTCGAGGGCCCCAAAGACCTGGTTGCCGCTGTTCAGCGACACCTCTCTTTCCGAGGAAATGCCGCCTGACAACAGGGCCACGGTCAACTTCTGCATGCTGCTCTCCTTTTTTCCGGGATCGGCCGCAGGTTCGCCTCACCGTTGGGGATCAGCGCCCGGTGACCGGTTTGGCCGCATCCAGCCGGTCGATGATCTTATTCTCGTAGTGCTGGGGGATCTCGAATTCGATCGATCCGCAGCGCATGCTGTTCAGCTTAAGGATCATAAAGTTGAGTTTTTTGATGGTGCGGTATTTCTCGGCCGTGTCACTCATGCCGCGCAGCAGGTCTTCGGTCTGAAGAATTTCCTTCTTGAGCTCGATTTCGGGCGGTAGCATATCCGCATTTTTCAGTATTTTGTAGGCCAGGCGCATTTCTTCCGGTATGTTGGCAAACTCGTCCGGTTTGAGCGGCTTGCCGGCACCTTCGAGATGATTGAACACCCCGCGCCGCTGTCCATCCCGAATACGTTCTTCGACGATTTTTTCAAATCCCGGAAACATCGCGCATCTCTTTGTCGGGCCGCGGCCATCCGTCGCGGCGGTAATCGCCGTAAAAAGTCCTCCGGGCGAAACTTGTCAGAAGGTCAACAATCTTAGGCTAAAGCCGAAAGCTTGGGGTTCAAGGATTCAAGGATCCGAGGGGCCGAGTGAAAAAAAACCTTCAATCCTTTTTTTGAACTCTTGGCTCCTGGACCCCTTGGACCCTTGTGGCAACACCAACCCTTAACCTAGTTTGTGTTCGCCTGAAGGCGAGGGTTTTTCATTCACCGCGTAGGACAAACCAACTCACGTATTACCGTGGACTTATACTACATTATTGTCCCCATTATCAAGCAAGATTCCCACAGCCGCCCGCCAAACCAGTCCGGAAGTTCACGCGAATGGAATCCTTTTGGTGCTCATCAGCTGTTTCAGAAAGACCCGCATAAGTTTCCGATCCGGATGTGCCATTTTGCACAAAATCAAGGAAATTGGCAAAATGGCGCGGAGGCATGCGGGTGTAAGCCGCACCAGCCGTTTGGCCAATTGGCGCCGGCGTGTCCCGTAGAATGCGGGTTATTGCGCAACAGGGCTGTTTAAGGATTGGAAACTATTTGACCCCCTATGCCTCGATTTGTTACACAAGGCCACCACAACCGCCCCGAAAGGAACCTTGGCAGCATGAAAAAAATCGCATTTGCCGGCACGGACGGCCGCACGGTTTTATCGGCCCTGATCGTCTCGACCGCTAAGAGTGATGAACACCCTGACCGCTACCGGGGCATCGTCGTGCGCGGCACCCCGGCGATGCCCAGATTTGCCGAACTGATGAACTGGCCGGTCGACTTTATCCCGACCGCCGGCAACTCGGCCGCCGAGTATGCCGCAAGCCTGATCCGGGCCATGGGGGCGGGTGACATCGATTATGCCGTCCCGATGCCCGAGGCGCTTCTATTCGAGGGGCTCGTGGATGACCTATCGGCGGCGGGTTTCGGCGAGCGCATCATCGGCCTCGCCCGGGCCGGTGCCTTCATCGAGGGCGACAAGCTCAAATGCAAGCAATTGTGCCAAAGCGCCGGCATTCCGGTAGCGGACGCCTGGGTTGACGCCGATGCCCGCGACTACGACGCGGTATTGCAAACCTGCCTACGCCTGATCGGGCAGTACGGCGGCGCCGTGCTCAAGTACCCCTACAGCGCCGGCGGCAAAGGGGCCCGGATCATTCGGGACACCTGGCAGATTCGCGAGGTCTACGACACCCTGATCAACGACTACAAGGAAGCCTACCGGCAGCAGTTCGGCAAGAAAGGACGGTGGCCCCTTCTGATCGAATCCCTGATGTCAGGCGTCGAGATCAGCTTTACCATTCTGGTGGACCGCCACGGCGATTTCCAGATTCTGCCGACCGCCATGGACTACCCGGAACGCTTCGAAGGCCCGGCCGGCAAGGACAATCCCATCACCGGCGGCGTCGGCGCCATCTCGCCGCACCCGATGGAAACCCCGGACCTGGTCGAATTGGCCGGGCAGGTCATCGCCCGGCCGTTGATCGCGGCCATGCGCGAGCGGGGCATCCTGCGCCCCTGCGTGCTGTATCCCGGCTGCTTCGTCTCCCTCGACCACGACAAACGGCCGACACAGATCCGGGTATCGGAGGTCAACATCCGTCCCGGTGAACCCGAAGCCCAGCCGGTCGCCCGCCGCATCCGCAACCTGGGCGCCCTGATAGAAGCCACCGCCGAAGGCCGCCTGAAAGAGGTCGCCCCCGAAATCCGGACGGATCAGATCGCGATCTGCGCGGCCCTGGTCACCGGTCCCGGCGGGCCGGACGGGCAAAAAGGCTATCCGTGGTCCTGCACCAAGGGCGAACCGCTGGAAATCGATTTCAAATACCTCAAGCGCAAGGCCATCCAGATGATTCCCTCGGCCATGACCTATATTGAAGAAGACGATGTCTTTAAATCGGACGGCACCCGCGTGGCCTTTCTTAACGCCAACGTCACCATCAAGGAGACCGAAGCCCCCGGGGAGGTGGCCGACCGGCTGCGCAACAAGCTTCTGGCCGCCTTTGACAACGGCAAGGTCCGGGTCATCCCCCGCGAAAATCCGGCCGGCAACCGCCTCGATCTGCGCCGCGACATCGGCCGGCACTACAAAGAAGCGGAAAAAATTTTCATATAAAGTGGTATAAAAGTACTCAATTATGCCCCCTCGCCCCGCCTGGCCGTCAAAAGGGCCAAAGGCCATTGCGCCATGCCGCTTGTGGCCCTTTACGAATTTCTGCCCGTTTTTCCGAGAGCACCGACCATCCCGTTTTAACCGTTGACTGTTTGCCTCCAATGATCCCTAATTATTCAGGGTAGATACAAATCCGGCATTGACTTGGAAATCACGATGGTTTAGGTGGCAATTATTCGTAGTGCCGTAACGATTCAAATGCACGGGAATCTCCGGGGCCCTTGACGTCCAAAGGGCATGGTTATTGCTCTGATTGCTATTGATGTTTAATTCGCCGGAATCGGTCTTATCATCATCCTGAGCTTGAATCCCGAATTGTCGCCCGCCGTCTTCGATTCAGTTCCCTCGATAGTGACCGGCGATACTGCTTTGGATGTCCGGATCAAAATACTGCCAAGAGGATAATCGAAAAATGCCGTCATTCAAAAGAAAGTCCATTAGAAGATTCGCCGCGCTCAGGTTCACCCTGACAGTTCTCCTGCTGATTGCCCTGTATCCTCTTTCCGCATTTTCCGCACTTCACATCATGCCTCTCGGTGATTCGATCACCTACGGCTCCTACGGGACCTATGGCGGCTATCGGGGGTATTTGTACGATCAACTGATTTCAGCACACTATGATTTTCTCTTCGTCGGAAGCCGGAGCGACAACAGCCCCGGCACGATCGATCCCTACCATGAGGGGCACCCGGGATGGCGGGCCGAGGAAGTCCGCGACAATGTCCTGCGGTGGCTTCTCGACAATCCGGCCGAGGTTGTTCTTCTTCATATCGGTACTAATGACATGAGTGGAATGTGGCGACGGCTTGAGCGAATCGGTCTGGAAGAGCCAGTGTTCAAGCGCAGGTCACTGAAGTTTCGTCAAATTTTGGACAGAATCGATGATTTCAGTGAGAACACCTTCGTCATCCTGGCGCAAATCATTTCAACGAACAATGAGGATCACAAAGCCTACACCACCTATTTCAACCAACGACTCAAGCTGATGGCCCAAGCCAGAACAAACGACACGGTCGTCATCACGGACATGGAAAATGGCGCGGGGCTGGTTTATTCGACCGCCTCCGGCGGGGACCTGGCGGATTACCTCCATCCGAATAACCGCGGGTACGAAAAAATGGCCGACCGCTGGTTCGCGGCCATCAACGCGTATGATTTCAATTCCAATTGCCGGTTGGACTCGCGCTTTCAAAAAGACGAACTCGATCTTTCGTTAAAATATTACACGGACCGTGATTATACGCTCACCAACGTCCCGGCCCACTACCGCGGCATGGACACCATCAAGACCCCCAACGAGGATCGCAACCGGATCGACGCCAGCGGATATCTGAAATTCAAGATGCCCTACGATGCCACCGTGTACGTGGCCTACGACAGCCGGGCGAGCCGGCTGCCCGACTGGATGAACGGCTTCGTTTACACCGGTGAGACCCTCCAGACGTCGCTGTCGACCCAGCCGTACCTGAAAATTTACGGCAAGCCGTTCAGGGCCGGAGCCTGTGTCAACCTGGGCGGCAACAAGGGCGACGGTTTTTCGGGCGATACGGTCAGCAACTATCTCGTCTTTTACGGGGTCGCCGGAGCGCCGCCCGCGTGCCTCCTGGATCCTAAATTCGACCAGGCCGTGCTGGCCTCCGGCACGCCGTACTATACGGACCGGGATTATGTGCTTACCGGCGTCCCGGCACCTTACCAGGGCATGGAGATGATCGCCACGCCCAATGATGACCGCAGCCGCACCGATGCGAGCAGTTACCTGAAATTTGAAATGCCCTTCAACGGCAAGGTATATGTGGCCTACGACAGCCGTGCCACCAGCCTGCCCTACTGGCTGCGGAACTTCACCTACACCGGTTACAACGTCTCCACCTCCCTTTCCACGCAGCCCTATCTGAAGGTTTACAGCAAGTCGTATGCCGGCGGCGACTGCGTCAATCTCGGCGCCAACAAAGCCGACGGCTATGCAGGTGATTACAGCAACTACATCGTTTTCTACGGCGTCGACGTGGCCCCGCCGGCCTGCATGCTCGCCCCGAAATTCGATCAGGTCGTGCTGGCGACCGGCATGCCGTATTATACGGACAGAAATTACACGTTGACCAGCGTCCCGGCCCCTTTCAGCGGCATGGAAGCGATCACGGCCCCCAATGACGACGCCAACCGCACCGAGGTCAGCAACTACCTGACCTTCGAGATGCCCTTCGACGGCACGGTGTACGTGGCCTACGACAGCCGCGCCACCAGCTTGCCCCTGTGGCTGCGGACCTTTACCGACACCGGTACCAGGATCTACACCTCGCTGTCGACCCAGCCGTACCTGAAGGTGTACGCAAAGGCGGTTGTCGCCGATAACTGCGTCAACCTGGGCGGCAACAAGGCCAGCGGATTTGCCGGTAGTACGGTCAGCAACTACCTCGTGTTTTACGGTCTCGGCGCAACGCCATCGACTTGCGTCCTCGATCCGAAGTTCAAACAGACCGCTCTGGCCACCGGCACGCAGTATTATACAGACCGGGATTATGTGCTGACCGGCGTTCCGGCGTCCTACCAGGGAAAGAAAGCCATCACGACCCCCAACGACGAGCGCAGCCGCACCGATGCGAGCAACTATCTGAAGTTCACGATGCCCGCCGACGGATCGGTGTACGTCGCCTACGACAGTCGCGCCACCAGCCTGCCCTATTGGCTGCGGAGCTTTACCGATACCGGCGCGATGTTGGATACGTCCCTAACGACCCAGCCCGGCCTGAAGATATACCGCAAGGCCTTCAAAGCCGGTGACTGCGTCAATCTGGGCGCCAACAAGGCCGACGGATATGGCGGCGATTACAGCACCTACATCGTATTTTACGATTAGACACCGGTCAACGCCACTAACCTCTTGCTGACAAAAACAGCCGCACCGGGCAGGTATGAAAAAGCCTGCCCGGTGCGGCTGTTTTAATCTTCTGCCGGCTTATTTCATAGCAGCTCCTTCAAAAAGTCCCTCCGTGCGAAGTCCTGCATTTGTAGCCGCAACAAATTGTCTTTTATCAGAAGTGACAAACAGGTCTGCTTGCCATTCAAGGGCGCAAGCTATGTGAAGGGCATCCAGAGCGCGCAGTGTATTCTTTTCCAACAGTTTTACCGAGCAGGAAATTACGGCTGGCGTAATCTGGAGGATGGTGGCGTCGCGAACATCATTCAGGAGTCGTTTCCTTGCCGCGCGATACTCCTTGACCCCCAAAAAATTTTCCCGCATGCGTCGGTTAAGGCCGGAAACGATCTCGGGAACCAAGATGATACACAGGGCCAACTCCGAGGCGTTCTGTAGAAGACGATCCAACTTTTCGCTGCCAAACTCCTGAACATATCGCTTGGCAAGAGATGATGAATCGACCGCCATTTTCATATTTCTGCGTCACGCTCTTCCAGAATAGCGGAGGATAGATCACTTCCCTGGATTTGCAAACGGACCACGGGCTGCTTCCATGCCGGTTTCTCTTGAGACCGGCTTGAGAATGGAATTATTTCAGCGACCGGTTTTCCACGACGAATAAGGATAAGGGTTTCCCCATGTTCAACTTCGTTAATAAAACCGGATGCATTCTTACGGAAATCGGTGAATGGTACAGTTTTCATTTCGTTGCCCCACTTTATGCACACCTGAATGTACACAGAAAGGTGCATTTAGTCAAGCCTCCAACCCGTTATAACGCAGCCGGTCGTGAGTGTAGAATCCCACATTGAACCGGTTCATAAGGGGCTGAATATTTCTCGATTAAATTGTGCCGCAGATGCAAGGCGTGGGGCGTGCATACGTACTTTTGCACCTCAAGCGCCTGACAACGACGCCGATGCGGTGCCCTGTGACGCTGACAAATCTTCAGCCACAGCATCACAAGAGTTTTTGAATCAGAGCATAAGCCAACGCTGCAACTCTCTCGATCCTCTCAGGACTCATTTCGGAGGGCACGTCAAGCGGAGTGTGGTAGCGTTGATCGGCACCGCAATTCGCCAGCCAAACCGCCGGGACGCCTTTTTCGACAAAAGAATGCTGATCGCTGGCGGCCCGCGGCGGGACATTCCAGCAGTCGACGGCGATATGCCGCTCTTCGGCGACCGTGCGGCACAACTCGCTCAGATCAGGCGTTGCACCGATTTCAATCTGGCTGCGATTCGAACCGAAGGTATCCAGGTTGATGATGGCCTTGATCGTGTCCAGCGACGCATCAAAGGCCTGCACATAACTCGATGATCCCCCAGAACCCCAGCTCTTCACCGCCGAAGACAACGAATTCGATGCCATGTGATGTGGCCAAATAGCGGCTCAGGGCGATGACCGTAGCGGTTCCGGCGGCATTGTCCATGGCGTGCACGCCGTTCCAAAAACTATCATAGTGAGCCGTGACAAGAACCCTCTTATCAAGGTTCTGCGCTTTTCGGCCGATGACATTATAGCCTTCTTTTTCCGCCACCCTTCCCTCGACCTCGAGGCCGGCCTCCAGGCCGTGTCCGTTTTCAAGCTCTTTGACCATCGCCCTTCCGTCATCACCGCCAATGGCTATGGCGGGTA
Organism: uncultured delta proteobacterium; assembly: GCA_963779885.1. Taxonomy (GTDB): domain Bacteria; phylum Desulfobacterota; class Desulfobacteria; order Desulfobacterales; family SG8-13; genus JARFQH01. Next base: position 54,997 of record CAWAAN010000023.1, read on the forward strand.
TCTGCGCCGGCTGCCGATCGAGGCGCGCACAGCCGCACCGGATGCTGTTTCCCGGCAGGGTGGTCAAGGAAACGAACCCTGCCGCCCCCGCCGCCTGCGCGTGGGGGTAAGCGACAAACGAGCGCAGATTTTCAGAAAGAACAATCGATCCGCCGACCTCGATGCCGCTGGCCTTGATGGCGGCGAAATCCTCGCGGAGGCATTGCCCGCCGTAAACGATCGGCGCCGTCAGCACCGCGGTCGTCGAGCGTGACAACGCAATCGGTTCACAGGCCACTTGGCGGCCGTTGACGAGGAAAGAAGCTTTATGGGGACTGTAGGAAGAATAGCCAAAAGCCTGATGCTCGACGCTCAGACCGGAGTTCCGAAATTTCCTCGTGATGAATTCAACGGCTTGCTGGCCCCTTTTGTGCCCATCCAACGCGGTCCGAGGCGACAGATTTCCTGAATGATCGTTAAAATTTCCGGGCCATTCGGTGCCTTCATTGTTTTCTCCTAAATCAACCAGTTTCTGACGACTTCCCCGAGCTGTCCTTCAAATTCTTCTTTTGTTCCGTGGGTCTTCACCCGCCCCAAATCCAGGACGTATACCTCATCGGCGATGGCGATGGCGGATCTCACATCCTGATCGACCAAAAGAATCGTTCGTCCTTCGTTTTTCAACGCCAGCAGTTCGGCATAGATGCTTTGGGCCACGAGCGGTGAAAGACCGACCGAGGGCTCGTCTATGAGCAGCAGGGCCGGATCACTCAGAAGTGATTTAGCGACATCCAGTATGCGCTGCAATCCGCCGGAAAGCGAACCGGCCTGCTGGCGTCCGCGCTCCTTCAACACAGGGAACCTTTCGTACGCCCATTCGATGCGCCGGCGAACTTTCCGACGATCGCTTTTAAACACCCAGCAGCCCAATTCCAGATTTTCTGCGACCGTCATTTGAGGAAACACCGCCCGTTCCTGCGGTATGTAGCAAATTCCTTTTCGAATGATCCGGTCGAGTTCGATGCCGGTAATCTCGGTTCCATCGAGCCACACCGACCCTTTTTGGGGTTTGAGGATCCCGCAGATCGACTTGAGAAGGGTCGATTTGCCGGAACCGTTGGGACCGATGACAATGACGATGTCGCCTTCTGCAACACGAAGATCCAATCCTTTGAGGATGTAGAGGTCTCTCTGGTAGGCGGCATGCACATCACGGACTTCAAGCTTCATAATTGCCACCCAGATAGGCCGTGACCACCCGTTCGTCGGCCCGAACCGCTACGGGTGATCCCTGCGTGACCAGTATTCCATGATCCAGCACCACCAACCGCTCGCAGATGCGAAAGACAGAGGGCATCTCGTGGCTGACCAATATAATCGTCTTGCCGGAACGATGGAGCCGGATCAGATAGTCCTCAAGCTGCGACTTGAGTTTGGGATGGACCCCGCCGAAAGGTTCATCCAGAAGTAAAAACCAGGGGTCGATCATCATGATCATGCCGATTTCCAGCAACTTTTTCTGCCCGCCGGAAAGGCGCGCCGCCGGTTCATGCATGAGGTGAACGAGCTTGATGGCCGTCAGAATTTCTTCGGCCCGTTCGTCTATGGCCTTGACATCCGTGCGCCTTCCGTAAGGCTCGGTATCCTCAGGTTCTTCAGAAGACTCAGGCGGCTGAAAACCTTTGACAGTTGAAACGTGCGCCCGATGCCGAGCCGGAAGATCAGATGCGGTTTCAGGTTTGAAATGACTCTGTCTTGAAACCTGATCGTTCCCTTGTCGGGGGCGTAAATCCCTGAAATGCAGTTCAGGAGCGTCGTCTTTCCGGATCCGTTGGGACCGATAAGTCCCACGAACTGGCCCTGCTCAAAGGCGACGGTCACATTCGACAGGGCCTGCACGCCGCCGAAGTGTTTAGAGATTCCTTCAAGCTGCAGCATCAGCGCGACCCTGCTTTCACGGTCTGCGACCGACGCTTAAAAACCGCATTGGCCAGTTCATATAATTTCGGCAGAATACCTTCGGGGCTGAACCGCAGGGTAAACAGCACCAGCGCACCGAATACGGCCAGGCGCCATTCTTCCAGGGCCCGCAGGTATTCCGTCAGCCCCTGCAACGCCACTGCACCGAGGGCTGCTCCCAAAAGAGATTCCAATCCGCCGAAGACACTCATGGCCAATATCAGGCCCATTTCACTGATGAGGGCCATCCGCGGGCTGACCAGGCCGACCACGTGGGCATAGTACCCCCCAGCCAACCCGGCGAAGCCACTGGTCAGGACAAAGGCATACAGGCGGTAGTAAACCGTGTTGACGCCGCGGGCGGCGGCCCCGTCTTCATCTTCGCGCATGGCTTGAAGAAAGAGTCCTATTTTTGAATCGAGAATGCGGCGAAGCGTCCACAGCATCATCACCAGCAGACCGAGCCCGGTGTAATAGAAGAACACCTTGTTACCGGCAAACATCAGGGGGACTTTCAGCCCGTATGAGCCGCGGGTCAACTCGTATTCCGCGGTCAGGAAAATACGGAAAATTTCGGAAAACGCGAGGGTCGTCAAAGCCAGGTATGGTCCGCGCATGCGCAGCGTCAGGACGCCGATCAGAAGACCGAATCCGGCGGCGACACCAGCACCGGAGAGGATGCCGATGGGAATCGGAATCTGCAAGTGAATGACCAGAATGGCCGACGTGTAGGCCCCGACGGCTGCAAAGGCCGCATGGGCAAAGGATATGATGCCGACCTGACCGGCGAGCATCGACCAGGAACTCGACAGCATGGCGTAGTAAAGGCCGATGACGGCGACATAAAGCCAGTAATCGCTGTAGAACAGAGGAAACAAAACGGCACAAACGATCAACCCCACTGCGGGCAGGCGTTTCATGCGCGCCGCACCTTTTCACCGAAAAGACCCTGGGGGCGAAACAGGAGGGTTACGACCAACAGAAGCAAACCGTAAGCGTCTTTGTAGGCCAGGGCGCGGGTCGGGTCGGGCAGCAAAATCGACCCGAAACTTTCCACAATGGCGAGAATGAAGGCACCCACGATGGTGCCCTTGATGGACCCCATGCCGCCTAAGACCACGATGACGAAGGCCTTTACGGCAAAGGGCACGCCCATGACCGGATTGACGAGAAATATCGGTCCGAGCAAGGCCCCGGCAATGCCGGTCAGGGAAATGCCGATGCCGAAAGCCATGCTGCGCATCCGCGGCACATTGATGCCAAGACTCGCCGCGGCATCCGGGTTTTGAGAAACCGCTCGCAGACCCTTGCCCCAATAGGTGCGATACAGGAAGAAAAACAGCAGTCCGATAACGGCGAAGGCGATGACGGCCCCGGTCAGGCGATCACCGGCGATGATCAAATCTCCGATGCGGATGCGCCCTTTGAAAAGCGCCGGCGCCTGGCGGTTGTAAGGACCGAACAGCGGCAAGGCCAGGTTCTGAAGAAAAATGCCGAGCGTGAACGTGACCAGGATCACGTATTCGTCATAGCGGGCCGTACGGCGATTATAGGCCGGACGCAAAAAGGTTTGCTCCAGGATGACGCCGAAGAAAAACAGCACCGGTACTGTCGCCGCCAAAGCCACAACGAGCGGCAGCCCGAGCAGGTGCACGATAAAGGAAGTCGCCAGAAAATAATAGAGGTATCCGCCCACCATCATCGATTCACCATGGGCGAAGTTCACTAGTTTCAACACGCCGAAAATCAATGACAGCCCAAGCGCCATAAGAGCATAGAGAGTCCCGATGACCAGTGCATTGGCAAATTGAGATAAGAATAGCATCCGGCGCTCCACAAATTACCCCCCTCAAAAGAGGGGGGTAATTTGAATCGATGCAGGGCAACGACCCTATTTCGAAGGCTTAAGAAGGCCTTTGACGGTGGCGAATTGAGCGGGCCACAGGATCGCGGCCTTGGAAGGTTCCTGATTCAGCTCGGTGTACTGAATGATAAACACCGGTACGTCCATCCACATATGATAGGCCCATGCCGGATTTTTTTCCTTGGTGAAATTAATCGTTCCGCGGGTACCCTCCCAATTGACCTTGTTTTCAAGGGCATCGACCAAAGCCTTGCCCTCGGTCGACTTGGACAATTTCACGGCCTCGGCGATCACCATGACCGAGTCGTAGCCTTCCATGGCGACCGCATCCGGTTCCCGATTGTATTGTGCCTTGAAAACCTTCTTGAACTTTTCCGACGTAGCGGTTTTGGGCAGGCCGGGCAACCCGGCCGGATTGCTGAGCACGTAAACGCCGGCTTCGCCAACCGTATCCCAGAAACCGGGATAGAGGGTGTCCATGCCGGCACCCAGCAAAGCGCAGTTCTTGGATGGCGCGATGCCGAGTTCATAGGCCTGCTTGATCATGAGAAGCTCGCCGGCCCCGGTGAAGCCGTCGACGATAAAATCAACGGGCGGCGAGGCGTTCTTGAGTTGCAGCAATTGGGGAGTGAAGTCCGTCAGGGTCCGTTCGGCCGAAAAGGAGGTCACCTTCACACCGGCCTGATCCAGGTTGTCCTTGAAAACCCTGATGACGCCCAGGCCCCAGTCTGAATTTTCCCCGATGACGGCGACGTGCTTGAAGCCTTGTTCCTTGATCCACTTGGCGGCCTTGGAATAGATCAGTGAATTGCTGACCGTCAGCCTGAAGACCTCGGGATAGCCTTTGGCGGTGACGTCGTCGGCCCAGGCCTCGGCAATGATGATGGGAATGCCATTTCGATGGGCGACTTCGATTTCCGCCATGGCCACCGAGCTGTGGCCTTCACCGCCGACGGCGATTACCTTGTCCCGTGTAATCAGCCGCTCCATCACCGCCGTCCCCTTCTCGGGCAGCCCGGCGGTGTCCCCGATCACGAGTTCGACTTTTTTGCCGAGCAGACCGCCCGCCTGATTGATCTCCTCGGCCGCGATTTTGGCGCCGTCCACTATCGCCTGTCCGGTTTCGACGCCGCCCGGAGGTGAAAGCGGCGCGACAATGCCGATCTTGATGACATCCGCCGCGTTACCAACCGGTATAAAACACAAAACAGCCAAGACCCCGATAAATACACTACATGTTTTATTCTTCATGTTTACACCCCTCCTTTTGTCCCGCCGACGTTATGGTCGGTTAATTTGGATAAAAACCACCTGGTAAATAGGTGAAAAAAGAACAGTAAGCGAAAATGACAGGTCAAACCGACACTCGCTCCAGCGCCGGCTCCAATGCGCACAGAAATCGAAATTATAATTATAATAGGTACTTTAAATCGGATATCAGAAGCCCGATGCCTTGTCAATCGGAATGCAGGCTGCCCGTCGCCCCATGCCATGTGAGTGCTAATAAACCAAAGACCGCATCAAAAGCGATTGAAGATGAAAAAATGAGAACGGCCTCACTGGCGTAAGCAGTGCATTAAACCTCCCATTCAATCTGTTTGGCGTCAATCATTACTCGTCTTCAGGGAATTATTCTGCTTCGTATTATTTCACACGATGATTGTTCACGCATCCTCGCTGATTCCGGATAGAGACATAAACGCATCGCAATCGATTGCATTGGCAGAATGGCTCGCTCCCCCAGTCGTCCCACACCAGCGTTATCGGCCTTTACAACATCAGTTCAAATAAATCCTTAGCTTGAAATTGCATCGGCATGATGCTATAAATAACCGTCTTTTTAACGTTTCTTCCCTTTTATTATGAAATGAATCAATGTCAAGTTCGCAGCATCGCCATGCAAATTTGAAGGAGAGGACAGCCCAATGGATTTCATTGAAAAGGTACAGGACATCGCCCAACGTATTCCGAAGACCATTGACCACATTCACACCGAAGAAGCGACAAAAAGCGCATTCGTAATGCCTCTCATTCAAGCACTTGGATATGACCTTTTCAATCCTCTGGAGGTTGTGCCCGAATTTGTTGCCGATCACGGAACCAAGAAAGGCGAAAAGGTTGATTATGCCATCAAGAAGGATGAAAAAATTGCCATACTGATTGAGTGCAAGTGGTGTGGCAGGAAACTTGAAGAATGTCACGCGTCACAGCTATACCGATATTTTTCTGTTACTGAGGCGAGATTTGGCATCCTTACCAATGGTGTGTATTACAAATTTTTCTCTGACCTCGATGAAGCCAATAAGATGGACGCCTATCCCTTCTTTGAATTCGATATGCAGGACTTCGATGAACAGAAAGTGGAAGAGTTGAAGAAGTTCAGCAAAACAGCATTCGATCTTGATAAAATTCTGACCACAGCCAGTGACCTGAAGTACACCAATTCCATCAAGAAGATATTCAAAGAGGAACTGAACAATCCCTCGATCGATTTCGTTCGTTTTTTTACATCCAAGGTTTACCCTGGAAGGTTAACTCAACCTATTCTTGACCAATTTTCAGGTATTGTAAAAAAAGCTCTCAGCCAATCCCTTAGGGAAAGGGTAAATGAGCGCATTACAAAAGCTCTTGATGTTGACCAAGATGAATCGCTGGAAACTATTGAAGCTACGCCAGTCGATCCCACGGTCGATGCTAAGGATAGCATAGTGACCACCGAGGAAGAAAAAGACGCCCTCAATATCGTCAAGGCAATTGTCCGTGAAGTGGCCGATGTTAGACGGGTGATTATGAGAGATACCAAGAGCTATTGTGGAATCCTTCTGGATGATAACAACCGAAAACCAATATGCCGGTTGCACTTCAACACGATGCAGAAATACCTTGGAATCATCAAACAGAAGAAAGAGGAGAGGATTCCGATCGATGGGGTTGATGATATCTTCAAACACGCCGATAGCCTAAAAGCGACTGTTGCTGAGTATCTTAATGATTGAAATTCATCCCTAACGACTACAATGTGGTGACTTTCAACTTAATTCGTGACCTGATTTGAACGAAGCGTAACGATGGCTAACTCTCAGCCTTGAACAATCAGAGGCCATATCCGCAGCGACGCCTGTGATATCGGCATCAACATTTTTCGCCTTGAATCATCTATTTCTCGACAACCATTATCAACAAATCATCAAATTCTTTTCCCAACTGAAATTTAAAAACAAAGGCCGCAACCCCCCGTGAGGATTACGGCCGTGAATTTACCGTCCGTTTTACCGCTCCTGAAACGTTACTGTGCACCAGTTGCCTGGCAATTTCATCGCGCTGGAGCGGCTGCACTGCCAAGGCCTTCAGAACGGACTTCACATTTTTAGCTCTGACACCGACTCTATCCCCGACTCTGGCCCTGAGAAATGCGGTTCGGCTTCGCCGGATGAAAAGGATCCGGTACCAGTCTGCATCCGCCTCGATGCGTGTTTCTATGTTCATCCGGGTTTTTTTCCTGGTTTCATAATTGCCCCCTCCAGATCGGCCGATTCCGCCAGTCATCGGAGGAACCCATATTACCTTCACGAACCTCAGGATGTTTAATCAACAGCGCTCCCAAACGTTTCTTCCAGCTATGGGGGTTGATTCGATCCAGCAGGTAGGCCAACATGACCAGGGTGTTGTAGATTCTTTTGCCATCCGTGGCATTCGGCACAGGTCTTCGGGGGTTTGGTGAAACGCATTCGCCACCCACTGAAAAAAGTAACCCCCCATGGTGCGCAGAGCTTACGGGATGCGTGGGGGGTGTTGTTCGAAAACCGAAAAAGGCTTGATTTCTCAAGCCTTTTTAAACAGTATCGGACTATACTGGAGTGTGTATTGGTGGCGATGCAGGGATTCGAACCCCGGACACTGCGGATATGAGCCGCATGCTCTAACCGACTGAGCTACATCGCCAGACGACAAACCAAAGAAACCGCCACCGCTTGACAGCGCAGAACGGCAACGGGTCTTTTAGCAACTCCGCTTATCGGAGTCAAGAAAAAATGCCTGTTTGGATTCTGTCCGACGCCGCACAAGCGATTCCGACGATTGGCGCCGACTTGTCCCGTTCCAGGCGGGGAATCGCAGAAAAGGGCCATTTCTGGACGGAAACAAGCTAATGGCCGCAATTCACGGACAGTTATAAAAAAAAGCCCGCACCGGCAGCCTGATACTGCCGGTGCGGGCTTCGATAACACGGAAACCCGCTTCAAGGGTCTGATGGGCGATCCGTCTTACTTGACCTTCTGGGAACCGGCCGCCTCGACCGTGTACTCGTCCGGGTCTTTCGGCAGGTCGGCGAAGACGATCATAAACGGCAGGGTCGTGTTTTTCTTGACGTTAAGGTTTTTGCGGTCCTGGCCGAAACGGTTTTGCAGCTTCTGATCGATGGCCGCCTGGTCCGCGCCGGCCAGGTCGCTCTCGGACAAGACGTTGCCGGCATAGACGGTTTTCTCGAGTTCGAGCTTGTGCCCCTTGGAATAGATCTTGCCGGTGATGCGAATGGCGCTGCGCGGGTCCTCGTACTCGTTTTTGATCTGGCCGCTGACCACATAAAGGGTTCCGAGCTTGTCGTTGGTGACGAACCGGCCGGTAACGTCTTTTTCATCGATGGCGATTTTAAGGTTCCCGGCATCCTCGACCTTCGGTCCCAACAGCTCGCTCACGTAAGGAATGTCGAGGCTCCTTAACTTGTCGAGGTAGGGAATCTCGATCCCGTATTGCCGCGCCGCAAATAGTGCCCCGACGATCACGGCCACCAGGAGCACCAAAACCAGCAGCGCTCGACCAAACCCGCCGCCGCGCTTCTGTGCGATCACGGCCGGCGGGACCGTCACGGCGTCTTCGGGTTCCGAGTCCAAGGCGTCTCTATCGGTTTCACGGGCGGCATCGTTTTCGGAGAGATCGCCCATGCCAAAGGCATCGGCCTCGCCGGAGGCGGCCATGGCGGCCGTTTGCGTCTCGGCGGCATTATCGTCGCCCTCTTCCTCGGTTTCGAATTCCAAATCGCCGGGCAGGTGAGCGGCGGCTCCAGCCGCAGCACCCGCGGCCGGCAATTCTTCCAGGTCGAGTTGCAGCTCGAAATCATCGTCTTCGTCCGCGGCGGCTCCCTCGACCGGATCATCGGCCAGGTCAAGCATCTCGTCCAGGTCCGACAGGTCGAATTCGGCATCTTCGTTCTCGCCGGTTTCCGCCGGTTCGCGGCCGGTATCCGCGGCAGCGGCTTGCCCGGCGCCAAATTCAGGGTCCAACTCTTCGGTCGCTTCGGCCGACACGCCGGCGGCTACCGGTTCCTCATCCGCCATTTCGAGCATGTCGTCCAGGTCGGAGACGCCGGCATCTTCCTTTGCCAGCGTGGGTTCGTCGGTCAGATCCATGGCGGCGACCGGCGATGCGGCCGGGGTTTCCCCGGGTCCTGCAGGCTGTGGCTCGGCCGCGTTTTCTTCCAGCAGGTCGTCCAGACCGGTCAGATCGAAATCGTCGGTGATCGAATCGTCGGTGATCTGGGCATCGTCTGGTTCGGCTTTGCCCGCGTTCTTCGCGCCGACGTCAAAGGCCGGGTCCAGACCCAGTTCGAGGTCGAATTCGCCGTCCGCGTCCAGGGAATCCTGCGGCAGGGTGGTGTCGTCGGCATTTTCGATCATCTCTTCCAATTCGGCCAGGTCCAGCTCTTCGGTGGCCTCGGAACCGGCGACCGCCAGCGGCTCCGTCAACCCATTGTCGGCCTGATCGAGCTCTAAGTCCAAATCTTCGGCCTGATCACCGTCCGCCGTCGCGCCGGCCTTGCCGTGACCCAGGTCAAACAGACTGTCCACATCGGATAAATCGAGTTCCTGGGTTTCTTCGAAGGCGGTTACGGCTTCGGAGACGACCGATTTTTCCTCGGCGTCGTCGCTGATATCAGCGGCGGTGAGGTCCAATTCAGAGGCGACGGCATCATCATCGAGATTCAGCCCCTGACCGAAATCGAGGTCGTCGTCCGATCCGACGTCCGATTTTATGTCCGATCCGGCGGTGGCTTGGCCCGCGTGCTGGTCATCCGCGCTGTCAATCGCATCCTCGAGACCGTCGAAGTCGAGGTCGAACTCGATTTCATCGGTTGTCGGCACGGTCGCTGCGGCACCGTCGGCGCCGGCATCATCTATATCCAGATCCAGCTCGAAATCCATCGTTTCGGTGGAGCCCTCGGTTATCCGGGAATCCGTTTCGGCGTCATCTGCGAGGGAATCCAGATCGAGTTCGAAGTTAAGATCGTCGGCATCGTCTGCGCCGGCTATCGCACCGCTGTCCGCTGCCGCCGCAAAATCCGCTGCGCCGAAGTCAAGGTCTTGGGTGCCCGCCGCGCTGCCGTCCGCCAGCGAAGGTCCCGGCTCCGGCTCGGCGTCCAGGTTCAGGTCAAGCGATTTTTCGATAGCGCTCAGGTCCAGATCGTCGAGGCCCGCAAGGTCGGAGGCGACAACCGTCGCATCCGGAACAACACTCGCCCCGCTTTCGGCCCTGGCCACGGGTGCGGGCGGATGGGCGACAAAAACGTTGCGGCACTTGGAGCACCGGACCTTGGAACCGGCCGGTTTGATCAGGCTCTCATCGAAGCTGAAACTCGTATCGCATTTTTCACAGGTTAAGATCATGGCTTTCCCCAACGATTAGATTTGCAGATCATATATTGCAGGTAACTGACGGTATTGCTCGGCGTAGTCGAGACCATAGCCAACCAGAAAGCCCTGCGCGACGACGCGTCCGACATATTCGACGGCAATGTCACGCTCCCGCCTTTCGCGTTTGTCGATCAGGGCGCAAATCCGAATGCTTCTCGCCTTGAGAGTCTTCAAATGATCGATCAGGAATTCGAGCGACAAACCGGTATCGACAATGTCCTCCACCACGACAACATCCTTGCCGGCGATATCGATCTCGATTTCCTTGGTGAGGCAGACGGTGCCGCAGGAACTGGTTTCTTTCCCATAACTGGCGAGCCGAACGAAATCGATTAAAACCGGAATGGTCAACTGTCGCACGAGATCAGCCAGAAAAACGAAAGACCCTTTCAAAACCCCGACCAGAATGACCTCACGGTTGGCGTAATCGCGTGAAATCCGCTGCGCGAGATCGAAGACCGTCGATTCGAGTTCGGCCTGGCTCAGGACGGGTACGAGGTCTGGCATTGTATTGGAGGCTTCCCATTCGATTCAGCGCCGCATCGGGATTATCACTGCGTAATACAATGTCAATATTGCCACAAAAAGGCCTTTCTTGTCAATATTTTAAAGAATTACAGGCCCGTTTGCGCTAATTGGCGGATAAGTTCTTCCTGCTCGCCGGTTAATTTGCGGGGGATGTCGATGTGAATGCGGACGTAGAGGTCGCCCCGTTTGCCGCCCCGCATGCTCGGAAGACCATGGCCGGAAAGCCGCATACGGGTGCCGTGACGGGAGCCCGGCGGCACTTTGAGGCTCAATTCCTTGCCATCCGGGGTTGGAATCGACAGGGTCGTGCCGAGGATCGCTTCGCTCGGCTTGATGTCGCGGTTGGTGGTCAGATCCTGGCCCTCGAGATCGAAAGCAGGGTCCGGGAGAATTTTGGCCTGAACGAAAAGATCGCCCGGCGGGCCGCCGTAGGGGCTGACCTCGCCCTTGCCGCTCAGGCGCAGTTTTTTGCCGGTCGCCATGCCCTTGGGGATGTTGACGGTGATCTTCTCCGAACGGCCTTTGTGATCGAAGCTGATGGTCTTGCGGGTGCCGCTCAACACTTCCTGAAGCGTCAACGGCAACTCGTAGACCAAGTCCGAGCCCTTGACCTGCCGCGGCTGCTGGCCGAAATTGCCGAAGGGCGAACCGCCGCCGGAAGGGCCGCCGGAGCCGTAAGTAAAGCGCACGTTGCCGCCGCGTCCGCCGATGCCGAATTCGCGCAGGATATCGCTGAAGTCGAAACCCCGGAAAATATCCTCCTGCGAAAATTTCTGGCTGAACCCCTCCGAACCGAACGTGTCGTACTGTTTGCGCTTTTCCTTGTCGCTCAGCACGGCATAGGCCTCACTGATTTTCTTGAATTTATCTTCGGCCGCCTTGTCGTCCTTGGCGTGATCGGGGTGATACTTCATCGCGAGCTTGCGGTACGCTTTCTTGATCTCCTTGTCCGAAGCGGTTTTACTCACTCCAAGGATCGTGTAATAATCATCGGCCATTGTGACGCCTTTCGTTCAGTACATAAGTCAATTACCTTCGACTAAAGCCGAAGACTTGGGGTTCGAGGATTCAGGGATCCGAGGGACCGAGTGAAAAAGACTCTTCAGGCTTTTCCTTTAACTCTTGGCCACTGGACCCCGCGGACCTCGGTGGCAACATCAACCATTAAACTAGCGTCTTCGCCAAAATGCGAGGGGTCTTCTCCCATTCCCAGAGTGGGACAATAGAACCCACTACCGATTCGAGATTCTTGAGTTCACCACAACCGCTGGCTGCAGGCATCCAATTTGATAGAAGAAGAAAAGTCTAACATATTGATAATACAGGCCCGAAAATTGTTAATATAGATTTCGAGCCGGAAATGTCAAGCTGTCGGACCCGGTGAAGCACCCGGCGGGCATCCGGCAGCCAAACCCCGGCGGTTTTGTAACCGTTGAAAGGGTGCCGCAGAAGCCAGGCGTCGGGCGCGCCGGCGTGCTTTTGCACGTCAAGTGCCCGACAACGCGGCAGATGCGGTGCCCTGTGAACGCTTACGTTTTGAGAGCCACCATGAGTACCGATATCCCCGCCGGCGTCATCCCGTCAATGCGCGCGGCCTGTCCGAGAGAAGCGGGCCTGACGGCCGATAGTTTTTCCTTGAGTTCGTTTGACAGCCCGTGCACGCGGGTGAAATCAAAATCGGCCGGAAGGGACATCCGTTCCAGGTTCCGGAACTTGTCGATTTCTCTTTGCTGCCGCGCGATGTAGCCCTCGTACTTGATTTCGATCTCCACCTGGCGCGCGTTTTTCTTGCCGATCGGAAGCAAAGGGGGCGCGAGGGCTTCCACCACCCCGTAATCGAGTTCGGCTCTCTTGAGCAATTGGTCGAGATGGGTGCCGCTGCCGATCGGATGGGTGCCTTTTTCTTCGAGATAGGCGTTCACCGTGCCGCTCGGCTTGATGATGCTCCCGCGGATGCGGGTGATCTCGCCGGCAATCTGCCGGCGGCGCTCCTTCAAGTCGCGCAGGCTGTTATGATCGATCAGTCCCAGCGAATGCCCGATCTCCATCAACCGGAAATCGGCGTTGTCCTCGCGCAGCATCAGCCGGTACTCGGCGCGCGAGGTGAACATCCGGTAGGGCTCGCGGGTGCCGCGGGTCACCAGGTCATCGATCATCACGCCCATGTAAGCCTGGGAACGGTCCAGAAGAAAAGCCGGCCGTTTCTGGACCCGGCCGGCGGCGTTTATCCCCGCCCAAAGACCCTGGGCGGCGGCCTCCTCGTAGCCGGAGGTCCCGTTGATCTGTCCGGCCATGAACAGGCCGGCCACCCGCTTGGTCTCCAGCGTCGGTGTCAACTGAACCGGATTGACGTAATCGTATTCGATGGCGTAGGCGGGCCGCATGACCTCGGCCTGCTCCAGCCCCTCCACGGCCTGCACGATCTCGATCTGGACCTCCAGCGGCAGGCTGTTGCCAAGGCCGCTGGCGTAAATTTCCTCGGTTTCCAGGCCCTCTGGTTCCAGGATGACCTGGTGGCGTTCACGGTCCGGAAACCGGACGACCTTATCCTCGAAGGACGGGCAGTAGCGCGCCGATACGCCCTTGATGATGCCGCCGTACAGGGCCGAGCGTGCCAGGTTGCGGCGCACGATGTCGTGGACCCGCGGGTTGGTGTGGCCGATGTAGCTGGGAACCTGCGGCAGGCTGATCGCGGATGTAAAATGCGAAAAGGGCGTCGGCTCCGCATCGAGGTCCTGTTTCGCAAAGCGGGTGAAATCGATGCTCGATCGCCGCAGGCGCGGCGGCGTGCCGGTCTTCATGCGGCCCAGCTCAAATCCGAGACGCTTCAGGTCGGCCGCCAGGCCGTAAGCGGCGAACTCGCCGGCCCGGCCGGCCGCGATCGACGTCGAGCCGATGTGCACCAGGCCGCTTAAAAAAGTGCCCGTCGCCAGGATAACGGCCAGGGCCCGGTAGCCGAAGCCGGTAGCGTCTTCGACGCCGGCCACCCGGTCTCCTTCCACCACCAGCCGCTCCACCAGGGCCTGCTTCAAATCGACGTTGGGCTCCAGTTCGATGGCGTGCTTCATCACCATGTGATAGCGGTTCTTGTCGTTCTGGGTCCGCGAGGAGTGGACCGCCGGCCCCTTCTTGGTATTCAGCGTCTTGTACTGGATGGCCGACTTGTCGGTGGTCTTGGCCATTTCACCGCCCAGTGCATCGATCTCCTTCACGAGCTGGCCCTTGGCCATGCCGCCGATGGACGGACTGCACGGCATGGCCGCCACCTTGTCCAGGTCGATGGCCGTCAGCAGCACGCGGCAGCCCATTCGCGCGGCCGCCAGCGCGGCCTCGCAACCGGCGTGCCCGGCCCCGACGACAATGACGTCGTATGTGGATGATTGACGGCTCAATGGAGACTTAATAGTCATAGCTCTGTTATAAAGGTCATTTTCAGAAAAACCATGCCGAATGCTGCGGGTTTCAGAAATCTCGAATTCCGGGCACCGATGGCCAATGAAAACCTGAATTACAATATCCAATCACCCGAACAGGTTTGTTATTTTGACTATTGGTCATTGGTGATTTGTTTGTTATTTGTTATTCAATGACGTTATCAAAAGGCTTGACATCCCCTCTTTGAAAAAGGGGGGCCAGGGGGGATTTATTTTTATCGTTAGAAAACCCCCTTAAATCCCCCTTTTTCAAAAAGGGGACTTTCAAAGGCGATTCTTAAGTCACTCTTCGTTGCTTGCGCAGCAGTGACGATCCGAGACCCCCGATGGCACCCCTCAGAAGATATAACGATTACACCACCTACCTGAGAAACATCTACGGCTGCCGCGTTCAGAAAATAAGCGTCGATGCGGGGTTCACCTGCCCCAACCGCGACGGGACCCTGTCGACCGGCGGCTGCATCTACTGCAATGAGAGGGGATCGGGAACCGGCGCGCATGCCGGCGGGCTCTCGGTCACCGACCAGTTGCTGGCGGGCAAGGCGGCGCTGTCGCGCCGGTACAAGGCCAAAAAATTCATCGCCTATTTTCAGTCGTTTTCAAACACCTACGCCCCGCTCGCCCGGTTGCGGCGGCTGTACGAGGAAGCTCTGGCCGTCGAAGGCATCGTCGGCCTCTCCATCGGCACCCGCCCGGACTGTGTCGCCGATCCGGTGCTCGATCTGCTGGCCGGCTATGCCGCCGATCACCTGGTCTGGATCGAGTACGGCCTGCAGTCGGCTAACGATGCCACCCTGGCGCTCATCAACCGCGGGCACGATGCCGCCTGTTTCCGTAAAGCCGTCACCGCCGCGCACGCCCGCGGCCTGAACGTGTGCGCCCACGTCATCCTGGGCCTGCCGACGGAAGGCCGGTCCGAAATGCTCGCAACGGCCCGGTTTTTGGCCGATCTGCCGGTGGCGGGCGTCAAGCTGCACCTGCTGTATGTCGTTCGCGGCACAGCGCTCGAAAGGCTTTACCGTGCCGGAGACTACCGCTGCCTCTCGCAGGCGGCGTATGTCGATCTGGTCTGCGATTTCCTGGAACGCCTGCCCGGGCGGATGGTCATTCAGCGCCTGACCGGAGACCCGCACCCCGCCGAACTCGTCGCCCCGCAATGGTCCCTTCGCAAGCGCGAGACCCTCGCGCTGATCGAAGCGAGTTTAGAAAAGCGCAACGCCTGGCAGGGCAACGGTCTCGGCTGCAGCCGGTCTGCGCATGAAACATAACTTTTGTGGTAAGCGGGCGCCGACAGCGGGCCGCGCGGTGCTCCGCTTGAGCGAAAAGTTGTGCCGCACCGCGTTGCTCAGTCGGAAATTGGCGTGCGAAGCTCGATAAGTGTGCCGTCTGGCGCACGGACATACGATACTGTTTGACCCCAAGGCTTCTGAGTTGGCGTTGACAATTCCGCTGCGCCTTCATTGAGTGCATTCGCAGAAGTAGTTTAAGTGCGACCTAACCGTTTAATAGGTTACCTGAACGCGGCATCGTAGTGCTGGGCGATCGGATACCGCCAACCGTAGCCGAAAGCCTTGGAGGTCACCTTGAGGCCCGGGGCCGCCTGGTGGCGCTTATACTCGTTCCGGTTGACCTTGGCAACGATCTCGCCGACCAGCCGCCGGTCGTATCCCGCCGCCACCAGCTCGGTGACGCCCAGCCCATCCTCGATATACCCCTTCAGGATCGGATCGAGCACGTCATAGGGCGGCAGGTCGTCGTCGTCGCGTTGGTCGGGTTTGAGTTCGGCCGACGGCGCCTTGGAAACGATGCGCGCGGGGATGACGATCCGCTCGCGGTTGATGAAGTGCGCCAGGTCGTAGACCATCGTCTTGGGCACGTCGGATATGACCGCCAGCCCGCCGCTCATGTCTCCGTAAAGAGTGCAGTAGCCGACCGCCAGCTCGGATTTGTTGCCGGTCGACAGCAGCAGGCACCCGCGATCATTCGAGATCGCCATCAGGATCGTCCCGCGGATGCGGGCCTGAATGTTCTGTTCGGTAATGCCCGGTTCGCGCCGATCGACGGACGGTGCCAGCACCTTGAGAAACTTGTCGAAAATATTCTCGATCGGGATCGTTTCGAGAGCGACGCCGAGGTTTTCGGCCAGTTGGCGCGTGTCTTCGAAGTTGTCGGGCGAAGTGAAGGGCGAGGGCATGAAAACGGTGATCACATTTTCGGGGCCCAGGGCCGCGGCGGCGATGGCCGCCGTCAGGGCCGAGTCGATGCCGCCGCTCAGGCCGATCACGGCCCGGGTGAAACCGCACTTGGTGACATAATCGCGGGTGCCCATCACCAGTGCCTTCCAGACGGATTCAGTTTCGGTGGCGGAAACCTCCCGCACCACGGCCGAGTGGGCCCCCGTATCATAAACGATCAGGTCTTCGGCAAAATCCGCGGCCCGCGCCACCATCCGTCCCCGGCGGTCGAAAACCGCGCTGAGGCCGTCGAAGAGCAGGCTGTCATTGCCGCCGACCTGGTTGACATATACCAGCGGCACGCCGTGCTTGCGGGCGATGGCGGCGTGCATGGTTTTCCTGAAGTCGATCTTGCCCGTGTGGAAGGGCGAGGCGGATATGTTGACGATCAGCTCCGCGCCGTCCTTGACCATGGCCTCCACCGGATCGAAATGATAGATTCGACGTTTGAAGATGTCCTTGTCGTTCCAGAGGTCTTCGCAGATCGTCAGCCCGATGCGCAGCCCCTTGTAGGAAAAACTGCGGCTCTCCTGCCCCGGCTCGAAGTAGCGGCTCTCGTCGAACACGTCGTAGGTCGGCAGAAGGCGCTTGTGAACCTGATGCCGAATTTGGCCGTCTTCGAACAATACCGCGGAATTGAACACCCGCTTGCCCTGATCGCCCGGATTGACATCCACGAAGCCGCAAATGACGCCGATGCCGCCGACGGTGGCCAACAGGCGGTTGAGGCTGGCGATGTTGTCGTCGACGAAATCTTTCTTGTCGACCAGATCGTGCGGCGGGTAGCCGGAGATGACCAGTTCCGAAAAAATGATCAGGTCGCAGGACTGCGCCAGGGCCTGATCGACACACCGACGCATGCGCCCGCGGTTGTAGGCAAAATCTCCGATAATCGGGTTGACCTGGGCCAAGGCGATCTTCATCTCTTCCACCCCACGCGCGAATGTCTATAGGCGGCCGCGGGACCGGGACCGCTGCCGGATGAATACCACTTCATTAATGGGTCAACCTACCAGCCAAATCGATGGCGGTCAACGGCCGGCAAACCGCCGCGGGGGGTTTGCTTGCGGCGGCAGGTGGTTTGCGCTATAAAATTATCTTGTGTCCATTCCCTAAAAAAGATTGCAGATGGGCGCTCTCTAACCACAACAGGGGTAAAGGACAGCAGCGGGTCCGGAAAGGAACGGCAGGGTGCGGCAAGAAGACGATCAGGACCTGCGCGGCATGCGGCGTATCGACGAGTTCGACCTCTCCTTCAAGGTTTTTCACGAGTTGATGGCCCGCAAGGTCAACGAAATCCTGCTGGTGTCAACCCCGTATGATGCCTTCATCATGGAAGAGGAGGGACGCCTGGCGGAGCGCATCATTCACGAATACCGCGGGTTGAACCTCTCGCGGCCACCGCACCTGACCTGGGTCTCGACGGCGCGGGAGGCCATCGCGACCCTGTCGCGCAAGAGCTTCGATCTGGTTCTGACCATGCCCCTTCTGGACGACATGGACGCCTTCGGCCTCATTCGCCGCATCAAGAAAGTCGACCCCGATCTGCCGGTGTTTCTCCTGGCGCACCGCACCAACCGTCATCTCTTCGATCCGGGCCTGCGTCAAAACCGTCCGATCGACAAGGTCTTCGTGTGGTCAGGCAACACCGATCTGCTGCTGGCCCTGATCAAGAGCGTCGAAGACCGCATGAACATCGACTACGACACCCGGCGCGCCAAGGTCAGGGTGTTGATCGTGGTGGAGGACTCCCCGATCTACTATTCCTCGATGCTGCCGCTGCTCTACCGCGAAATCGTGGTTCAGACCCAGGCCGTGATGGAGGACTCGCTCAACGACGAACACCGCATCCTGCGCATGCGGGCGCGGCCCAAGATCCTGTTGGCGGAAACTTTCGAAGAAGCCGAGGCCCTCTACCGGCGTTTCCAACCCTATCTGCTGTCCATATTTTCAGATGTGCGCTTTCCGCGCCATGACAAAATGGACGAGGCCGCCGGGTTTTCGTTATTAAAAATGGTCCGGGATGAAACGCCCGACATCCCGCTGTTGATGCTCAGCTCGGAGGAAAAAAACCGCCTGAAAGCCGACGAGATCCCCGCGGTTTTTCTGAACAAGAACTCGCCGAGCCTGCACACCGACATCCGCGAGTTTTTCAAGCAGTACCTCGGATTCGGCGACTTCATTTTTCGGCTGCCGGACGGCACCGAGGTCGGCCGGGTATCGAACCTGCGTGAAATGCAAAAAATCCTGCCCTCGATTCCCGACGCCTCGATCTTCTATCACGCCTGCCGCAACCACTTTTCGAGCTGGCTGATGGCGCGCTCCGAGATCATGCTGGCCACCAAGCTCAAGCCGGTCAAGGCCACCGAGTTCGACACCGTCGGCCACTTGAAGAGGTTTCTGATCCAGTCGGTCGCCGAACGGCGCAAGGGGCGGCAAAAAGGCATCATCTCCCAGTTCGATCGCGAGCACTACGATCCGGATGCCGAATTCGTCAAGATGGGCAAGGGATCGCTCGGGGGCAAGGCCCGCGGCCTGGCCTTCATGTCGATCCAGCTCAAGGAGGACAGCGGCTTCCGCAAACGATTCGGGGACATCGACATCCATGTGCCCCAGGCGCTGGTCATCTCGACCGAGGTTTTCGACGAGTTCATGGCCGAGAACACTCTCGAGCAGGCCGTATCCGGCGAGCTGCGTGACGAGGACATCGCGGCGCGCTTTCTCGACGCGCGTTTCCCGGAGTGGCTGCGGGAGGACCTCGAACTGGTGCTCTCCAATCTGAACCATCCCCTGGCGGTACGCTCCTCGAGCCTGCTCGAAGACGCCCAGTTTCAGCCCTTCGCCGGCATCTACCGCACCTACATGCTGCCCAACCGGCACCCCGATCCGGCGCTGCGCCTGGCGCGGCTCATTCAGGCGATCAAGCTGGTGTATGCCTCCACATACATGGCCGCGCCGCGCGCCTATGCCAAAAGCACGATGCACCGCACGGAAGACGAAAAAATGGCGGTCATCGTTCAACGCCTGACCGGCGCCGCCACCGGCAGCTTCTATTACCCGGCGATTTCAGGCGTGGCCCAGTCCTACAATTTTTACCCCGTCGGCGCCATGAAACCCGAAGAGGGAATTGCCAGCATCGCCATGGGCCTGGGGAAAACGGTGGTGGAGGGCGGCCGGTCGCTGCGCTTCTCGCCCCGCTACCCTCAACTGCTGCCCCAATTTTCCACGGTAGAAGACATCCTGAAAAACTCCCAGCGCTTTTTTTACGCTCTTGACCTGCGGCATTTTCCCGACGATTTCGGCGCATCCTCCATGCCGACCGACGAAACCACCCTGGTGCGGATCGACATCGATGCCGCCAAAGATCATCCGGCCGTGCGCCACCTGTGCAGCACCTACAGCCCGCAGGATCACCGCATCCGGGACGCGGCCTCACCGCAGGGGCATCCCGTCGTGACGTTCGCCGCCATCCTGAAGTACCAGAGCTTTCCCCTGGCCGACATCCTGACGGAAATTCTCGATATCGGCCGCCGGGGAATGGGCTGCCCGGTGGAAATCGAGTTCGCCGTCAATTTGCCCCTCGACAGGGAAAGCCGCAGTGAATTCGCCCTGCTGCAGATCCGGCCGATGGCCATCAGCCGGCCCGGCCGCGCCATCGACATCGCGGCCAAAGACATGACCGCGGCGTTCTGCCACTCGAGCATGGCCCTGGGCCACGGCTGGGATCGCAGCCTGCACGACATTATCTTCGTGCGCCCGGACACCTTCGACGCATCCCAAACGGTGGCCATCGCCAGGGAAATAGGCCATTTCAACGGCCAGTTGGCCGCCGCCAGCCGCAAGTTCCTTCTGATCGGGCCCGGACGCTGGGGCTCGGCCGACCGCTGGCTGGGAATTCCGGTCGCATGGAACGACATATCGGGCGTGGGGACCATCGTCGAGACCAGGGCCGACGAACTGAAGGCCGATCCGTCCCAGGGGTCGCACTTTTTCCACAACATCACCTCGCTCGGAATCAGCTACCTCAACCTGGTCGACAACGACCAGGATTTCCTCGACTGGCGCTGGCTTAATTCACTGCCCGTGGCAAGGTCGTCACCCCACGTGACCCACGTGACCCTGGAGCAGCCGATTACCATCAAGATCGACGGCAAGACCTCGCGGGCGGTATTGCTGAAGCCCGGCGCCCCCGAAGATACGGCGGCTTGACCAGCCCGCAGGTTTCGTTTATTTTCCGGACCAAATTCGATGGCCCGACGGGCCGGCGCGATCAATAAAAATCAGTTGGTAAGGGCGAAAGATTTTTCGCCCCTACTGGACCGGACCTCGGGTCCGAAAGCCGCATCCTGTATAGGGGCACGGCACGCCGTGCCCCTAGGCACCGGCTCAACCGGCCGAACGATCTTAACGTTTTAAACGTTCTTGACGGACAAACGGACTTAACCGACCTAACTGACCAACTAACCAGGGAGGAGCCCCACTCATGGCTGTGGAAAACGATATCGTCCTGATTCATTTCGAGGATCAACCCCTGGCTTACGCCCGCATCGAAGAGATTCTTGCGGATGCCAAACCGAACTGGTATCATGTGCGGCTTTTGCTGCTGCAGGTCCCGCTGCAGGTGGTGACGTGGATTTTAAGGGATGTGTACATCAACGGTGAGGAGTTCACCATGGACGGCAAGCGGATCCGCCTGGCGCCCATCGAAGCGCCGCGGCCCGCATCGCCGCCACCTGACCCGGCCCATGAAAAACCCGTCCGCAAGCGGCCCCCCGCGGGCAAGGTAATATCCTTGAAAAACCTCAAAAAAGGGTAACGGCCGCGGCATTCACCGCGGAGACGCGGGGAACGCAACTCTTGATATTCACCGCAAGACGCTGAGAACGCAAAGGGGGGTTATGTTTTTTTGCTTTCCGTAAAGGGGCTGGAAAACAAAAACCAGGGACCCTTTGCAAGTCTTTGCCGGTTGGACAAACGATGATGTCTTAAATTGCGTGGTTGAGGACTGAAGAAAACAGACTTCCCTGCGATCTTCGCGCCTCCAGCACAGGGGACGGTCAATTGGCCGCCCGCCAACAAACAGATTCAAACCATGGCCGCCACCCCCAACATAGTCCTGTCCGCTTCCCGCCGAACCGACATTCCGGCTTTCTACCTGCCGTGGTTCATGGAACAACTGGATCGCGGGTCTTTCAGCGTCGCCAATCCGTTCACCCAGCGGGTGGCGATTGTCCCGGCCGGTGCGCAGGCGGTGCACACCATCGTTTTCTGGTCCAAGGATTTCGGTCGCTTTCTCGATCGAAAAATCGGCGAAGAGCTGCGCCGCCGGGGCTACGGCCTTTTTTTCAACTTCACGGTCAACTCGGCCCTGCCGCTGCTGGAACCGCGGGTTCCCGCGCTGGAAGATCGCCTGGGGCAACTCGATGAAACTGGCGCGCCGGTTCGGGCCCCAAACGATCAACTGGCGCTTCGATCCGCTGTGCTTCTATCGGGACGGCGGTGGAGAGGTCGCCGACAACATGGCCGATTTCGAGGTTATCGCCCGCAGCGCCCACCGCGCCGGGGTCAGGCGCTGCATCACGAGCTTCATGGACCATTACCCCAAAATTCGACGGCGCCTGGCCGGCCGGCCCGGGTTTTCTTTCCTCGATCCCGTACCGGCCGAAAAAGCGGCCATCCTTAAGGACCTGGAAGCCCGCTTGCGGCCGCTGGCGATCGAGCTGTACACCTGCTGCGAGAAGGAGGTTCTGCGGCAGCTGCCCGCCGGAACCAGGGTCCGGCCCAGCGCCTGCATTCCAGGCCCCCTTCTGGCCGAGCTTTACGGCGGCGGCATCTCCCTTAAAAAAGACGCCGGCCAGCGCCGACGGCAGGGCTGCGGCTGTCAGGTCGCGGTCGATATCGGCTCGTATCGGGATCAGCCCTGCGGCCACGACTGCCTTTTCTGCTACGCCAATCCGCAAGGCAGCACCGCGCCGGCACCGCCGCCCACTCCCGATGGCCGGCACCGGCGGTCCCCGGCCGACACCGCGGCCGGAGCGGCCTGACCCATGCGCATCGGCACCCTCGATCTGCCCAATGCGGCGGTCCTGGCGCCCCTGGCGGGCATCACCGACCTGCCCTTCCGGCTGCTCGCCAAAGAGGCCGGGTGCGCGCTGGTGTATTCCGAAATGATCAGCGCCAACGCCCTGGTGCGCCAATCGGCCAAGACACTGGAAATGCTCGCCAGCACAGCGCAAGAAAAGCCCTTGAACGTACAGATCTTCGGCGCCGAGCCGCAGGTCATGGCCGAAGCCGCCCGCATTGTCGCCTCTTCGGGGGCTGATGTGCTGGACATCAATTGCGGCTGCGCGGTGAAGAAAATCGTCAAGTCCGGCTCGGGGGTCGCCCTGATGCGCGAACCGCGGACGGCCGAAGCCGTTCTGCGCGCGGTTCGCGGGGCCCTTGGCATCCCCCTGACGATCAAGATCCGTTCCGGCTGGGATGACAGCGGCCGTCAGGCGCTCGAATTTTGCCGGATGGCGGAAGCATGCGGGGTCGATGCCATCGCCGTGCACCCGCGCACGGCGACCCAAGGGTTTCACGGGCAGTCCGACTGGTCGATCATCGCGGCGGTCAAGGACGCGGTGTCGATTCCGGTCATTGGCAACGGGGATATCCTCGGTGCCCGCGACGCGTTGCGGATGGAAGCCGAGACCGGGTGCGACGGCATCATGATCGGAAGGGCCGCCATCGGCAATCCCTGGATTTTCAGCCGGTACCTGGCCCTGAAGACCGGTGGCGCCGAACCGGTCGTCGACCTCGCGCTGAGAATCGGGACGATGACCCGTTACCTGCGGGCGATGGTGGCGTATCGAGGCGAGGATCGGGCCTGTCGCATGCTGCGCAGCCGCCTCGGCTGGTTCGTCAAGGGCCTGCCGCATGCCGGCGCCTTCCGGGAAGCGATCAAGTCGGTCGCCACCGAAGAAGAGGCTCTGGCGATCATCGATGCCTTCGGCTCGCGGCTCGAAAGCCAGGCGCCGACCGATGCAGTCACTTCTTCAGCCGCAGGACCTGGCCCGCTTTAAAACCGCTGCCGGATAGCGGCACCGCCCGGCTGGCGTCGGGGGACACGGTTTGCACCTCGATGTCGCCGATCTTGGCCCCGGTCGGCAGATAGCGATGCCCGCCGTACCCCTCGATAGCCGGGGGGGTTTCGGTGACCGTGAAGATATCTCCGGCCTGGACCCCGGAGCGGCTGTCGGCGCCGACCCGGATGTCGGCACCATCGACCGCGAGAATGTAACTCTTCCAGGCCTGCCGCTCCAGGGCCGCGCAGATGTCCTCTGTCACCTCGGCGATGATCTCCTCGAGGGACGGCTCGACAAAATGATTCTCGATCCGGTTGTTGGCGCGAATCAACTCGGCATCGGGTTCCTCGACTTCCATCCGGCGCGACAGCGTTTTGTCGTAGATCTTGGTGGCCGTCTCCGTGTCGAAGAGGGCGAGCAGGATTTCGACCTGCACGTAATAGTGGCTGCTCCTGAAAAACCAGAATCCGCGGGCTCTTTCGTCGACGTTGATGCTGACGATCTTGCCGACCAGAACGGCATTCAACCCGAAGCGCCGCCCGGTCATGGCCACGGCGAAGTTGTCGATCGCTCCGGAGGCCAACAGCGGCAAGTCGGCCAGGGCTTCAGGAAAATCCTCGTCGGCGGGTTTGAGGAACAGGGTGTCGGGGCACTCCTCATGAAGCGCCAGAAGCAGGTTGTCCTGGAAGAAGTCTTTGAGCACGGCCTCACCGAAAAGGCTATCGAGTCGAAAGGGAACGACGCCGAGCTTCTTTTTCAAGTGTTTGTCGTGGGCGCCGGTAGGCTCCTTCACCGGCGATGGCAGGCTCGGTCCTCCGCCCGACCATTTCGAGCAGCCGCCGGCGACGATCAGCAGCAGGGCCAAAACGGTCCAGCACGCTGCGCTCAGCCGCCGCCTCTTTTTTTCTCGGACCCTCATGCGCGCCATTCTCCTTTGACCTCCCCCACAGGGTCGGGAGGTGGGTTTTAGAAACCGGCTTTTTGTAATGGATTCGCCGGGTCTTGTCAATCGGGGGTCACACGATGAGCGGGTGATTGTTGACAGGGGTTTTTCTTTTTGCTAACAAACCAATTTCATTATTAATTTTCAGCCATTCACGGAGTTGCAAATTCGATGCGTTTTAAAACCACTTCATCGTCAGCGGTTACAGGGTGCCGCAGATGCAAGGCGTCGGGCACGCCGGCGTACATTGGTACGTCAAGTGCCCGACAACGCCGCAGGTGCGGTGCCCTGTAACCGCTGACAATAATTTAAAAAATGGAGCCAGTGATGGCCTCGATCGACGAACAGATCCTCAAGGCAGCCAAAGAAATCGTGGTGAAATTCATCGAAACCGGCCGACTCTCTCCCAACGGTTTCGGCGAAACCTTTAAAAGCGTCTACCGCACGATCGAAAAGACCGTTCAGGGAAAAAAGCCGCCGGCGGTTGAACCGCCCAAGCCCGCCAAGTAGCCCCTGGCCGTCGGTGGCATTATTCGACGACCCACACGGTGCAGTTCTGGGCGTGATTGACGATTTTGCTCGAAATGCTGCCGAACAAAAATTCCTCACTGCGCGACAGGCCCTGGCGGCCGACGACGATCGTGCTGTACTGCAGCTGGTCCCGTTCTTCGAGAATGCATCTGGCCATCGACGGGCAGTTTCGCAGCGTCGATCGCACCCGCACGGCGGCGGCATCGAAACCCGCCGCCATCAGTTTCCGGCGACAGGATTCGAGCAGCTTGTCGATTCGGCCGCGATAATTCTGCAGCCAGTGTTCCCGGTCTTCAGCCGTCGGGAAGTAGTCCTCCTCCGGGTCCGGTATCACGTGCAGCAAGGTGACGTTGAATCCCGCAATGCCGCCCAAGAGCTGGCCCACGTAATCGACCGCCCGCTGCGCGTTTTCCGATTCGTCGACCGCAATCAGGATGTTACGGTTGAAGTGCTGGTGTTCCATGACCGTTGCCTCCTGGGTCATGCCTGCGCCCTGTAAGCGTTAAGGTCTTCGAGCAGCTGACTCGTCTGCTCGTAAAACCACCGTGCTCCCTTTGAAAAATGGAGCAGCACCCGATTCAGTTTGTCGGGGATGTAGGGGTAAATTTTTTTCAGGTTGGCCACCCGGTTGTGAAAAACGATGTTCACGTCCTCCTCGCACAGGCGCGTGAGGGCCGGGTCGCTTGCGCGACTTTAGGTCATGCAGGTTCGCATCGCCCTTGCCGACCAGAAACATCAGCACGTTGCCGAGCCCGAAGAGGTCATACCCGTAAATGTTTTCCCGGTGGCGGTAATTGTAGTCGAAATCGATCCAGCGATAGTTCCCGTCCGGGCGCTCGACCAGGATGTGGTCGCGCCGGATGTCGCCGTGCTTTTCACCATTTTCATGCAGGAAGCGGATACCTTCGACGCAGGCCGTGAAGCGCTTCAGAATGCCGGGGAAGTGTTCGTAAAAATAGGTGTGGTGATCGGCGGCCAGGTTTTCAACGTGGGCGGCCAGAGACGGGCCGTAAACATAATCGAGGATCCGCACCAGGTTGCCCTTTTCGTCCTCGACCGACGAGCCGTGCATGAAATTGGCATGCCCGGCGACGAGCTTCAGAATGCGGGCTTCTTTTTTCGGACTGCGGAAACATTCGAACTCGATGCCGCCCACCCGCGCGACGAACTTTTCATAGAACACGAGCTTGATGATCTTCATCTCGCCGCTGCGCAGATCGATCGCCCGTTTGACCCAGTGTTTGACCTCATCGTCCAGCCCGAACCGCCCTTCCCTGGCATTTTGCCGCACGAGAAACGGCTGACCGCCGAGAAGGACCACGTCGTTGTATTGCACCTGGAAAAAATCGCTCGTGTCGGTGTGAATTCGAAGCGGCTGTGCGTCCGCCAGGCCGGGTATCCAGCGCGCTGCCAACCGGCGGATCTCCACGCGGGCCTGCTCGCTCACCGTCCAGGCGCTCACGGCCGCGTCCGCCTCTGCGGTCCGCGCCGCTGGCGGGGAATGCGCGACCGCCTTAAGGCTTTGGCCGGCAGCGGCACCGCGGCCGCCGTGTCGGCGTTCGGACTCCATTCGTGATTTCTCCTGTTCTTACATAGATCCATTCTATCTTTCTTAACACTATCTTAATGAGTGCCCATCCGCTATCTTTTTCTATCAGTATAAAGTGTCCAATTCATGAATGTGGATTTTTTTCGTTGGGCAAGGCCGCACAAGGGTTTGCGGCGAGGCGTACTTTATGGTCGCCGCAGCCGAGAAACCGCGGAGAACGCCGCCCAGCGGAAAAAAGACCATTCATGGATGGACACTAATGAACTTCGGCCCAGTTAGCGCCCCAGGTCATATTGACCTTCAGCGGCACCTTGAGGTCCCACACGCCCTCCATGATCGAGCGGATCAGCTCCTTCACCGGCTCGAGTTCGGTGGGCGGCACCTCGAACACCAGCTCGTCGTGAACCGACAGGAGCATGGCGGTGTCGTAGTGCCGCTCCCGCAGAACCGCATCGATCCTGATCATCGCGATTTTGATCAAATCGGCGGCCGATCCCTGAATGGGCGTATTGACGGCGGTGCGCTCCGCGAATTGACGGATGGCGGCGTTGGGGCTCCGGATGTCCGGCAGCAGCCGGATGCGGCCGAGCAGAGTGCTGGTGCGCATGCTGGCGGCGGCCTCCTTGATGGTGCGTTCCACGAACCGGTGCACGCCCTCGTAGCGGGCAAAGTAGTTATCGATATAAACCTTGGCCATCTTCTGGCTGATGTCGAGCTGCCGCGCCAGACCGAAGGGGCTCATGCCGTAGACGATGCCGAAATTGATCGCCTTGGCCTGGCGGCGCAGTTCGGGGGTCACCGCCTCGGCGGCCACCTGGAACACCTCGGCTGCCGTGCGGGTGTGGATGTCCTCTTCGTCCTTGAAGGCCTGGATCAGGCGCTTGTCGCCCGAGCAATGCGCCAACAGGCGCAGCTCGACCTGGGAGTAGTCGGCCGAGAGCATCATCCAACCGGGACTGGGCACGAAGGCACGACGGATTTCGCGGCCCTCTTCCGTGCGCACCGGGATGTTCTGCAGATTGGGATCAGAGCTGCTCAGGCGCCCGGTCGCGGTGACCGTCTGGTTGAAGGAGGTGTGGATGCGGCCGGTCCGCGGGTTGATCAAAGGGACCAGGGCATCGGCATAGGTCGATTTGAGCTTGGAGAGAGTGCGGTGCTCGAGCACCAGGGCCGGCAGTTCGTGGATCCGCGCCAGGGTGGTCAGAACATCGACATCGGTCGAGTAACCGGTGCGCTTTTTGGTCTTTTTCTGCACCGGCAGTTTGAGTTTTTCAAAAAGGATGTAGCCCATCTGCTGGGGCGAATTGATGTTGAACGGCTCTCCGGCCAGCGTGCAGATGGCGCGTTCCAGGTGCTCGAGCCGCTGCGCGCAGGACGCTGACAGCTCCCGCAGCTTGTCCGGGTCCACGGCCAGCCCCCGCTGCTCCATGCGCACCAGCACGGGAACCAATGGCATTTCAACGGTGTGGAATAATTCGGTCAGACCGATTTGCGCCAGCTCGCGGTCCAGGACCTCCTGGCACATCAAGGTCACATCGGCGTCCTCACAGGCATAGGGTACCGCCTTGGCCAGGGAGACCTCGGCAAAGCAAGTCATCCCTTTGTCGAGGACCTCTTTGAAGGTGATCGTCTTGTGATTCAGAAAATCAAGCGCAATCTGGTCCAGGTTGTGCGCCCGCTTGGTCGGGTTGATCAGATAGGAGGCCAGCATGGTGTCGAAATAAACGCCCCTGAGCGTCACGCCGCAATTGGCAAGGACGATCCAGTCGTACTTGATGTTCTGGCCGATCTTCCTGATGTCCGGGTCCTCCAACACCGGTTTAAGTAGCCGCAGGACCTCCGCACGCTCGAGCTGCTTGCCGGCATCGCGGCCGGTATGCGCGCAGGGAATATAAAAGGCCTGATGGCCGCGCACGGCCAGGGACAGCCCGACCAACTTGGCCCGCATCGGGTCCAGGGACGTCGTCTCCGTGTCGATGGCCACGGTTCCGGCCGCCTTTACCGCCTGCACCAGTTTCAGCAGCGCGGAGCGCTCTTTCACCGCCCGATAGTCTTTTTTACAGGGCTTCTGCGGGCGTGCGAAGCTTTGCTGCAGCTGGTTGAACTCGAGCTGTTGAAACAATTGTGACAGCGCATCGGCGTCGGGTTCAGCCAACCGGTAATGCTCCGGTTCGAAGGTCACGGGCGCGCCGGCGTCTATCCTGACCAGGTCCCGGCTTAAAAATGCCTGCTCCCGGTATCGGGTAAGGTTTTCCTTTTGTTTTTTCCCGGTGACCCGGTCGATGTTCTCGTACAGGGCTTCCAGGGTGCCGTAGGCCTTGATCAGCTGCAGGGCGGTTTTGGGCCCGATTCCGGGCACGCCGGGGATGTTGTCGGACGTGTCCCCGCTAAGGCCCATGACATCGATCATCTGGGCCGGCGTCACGGCGAACTTGGTCCGGACGGCGGCCGTATCGATGGTCTCGTCCTTCATCGGGTCCCAGATGGTGGCGCCGTCGGTGACGAGCTGGACGAAATCCTTGTCGCCGGTGACCATGACCACATCGAAGCCGGCCGCCTCGGCCAGCCGCGCCAGGGTGCCGATCAGATCGTCGGCCTCGTAGCCCTTCTGCTCGATGACCGGCAGGTTGAAGCCCTTCGTGACCTCTTTGATGAAGGGAATCTGCATGGCCAGCTCCTCGGGCATCGGCGGACGATTGGCCTTGTACTGCCGGTACATGTCGTGGCGGAAGGTCGGGCCCTTGGCATCGAAGATCATCGCGGCATAGACGGGCGACCGGTCCTGGATGAGTTTTATCAGAATGCGCGTAAACCCGAAAACGGCGTTGGTGGGCATGCCCTTGGAGTTCGACAGTCCGCGGATGGCGTGATAGGCGCGGTGGATATAGGCACTGCCGTCGATCAGGTACAGTGTCGGTCGTGGCTGCATGGGTCTCCTGAATGTCATTTTGCCGCGGCCCGGTGCCTTGCCGAAGCGGGTCCCGTGCCGACACCAACTGCCGGCCCGAGACCTTCTCATATCACCCCCAACCTCAAACGGCAAGGCAGGTGAGGCCGCCGGCGGCAAAGCGGCGCAACCGATAAACGGGCATGGCCTTTCGAAACAATGGAGGGGGAAAATCGGTTGAGTCGGTTGGGTCGGTAAAAGGAGATTGCCGATTTTATCGGATGAGTACTGGTGTCTGGGGTCGTTCTCAAGCCATATCCTGGGCAGGGGCAGGCGCGCCGCGTCCCTGCCGTACGTCGGCCGCAAAACGAAAGCGCCTCTTGACGAGGCCGGCCGCCGTGTCGATAATGGCGAAAATATGGACACTTTCATAAACCCGCACCCGCTGTCCGCAAGGGGTCCCCGAGATGTGATTCGGCGTGTCGGATGGATAAAAATAAAAAAAATCAACGTGACCATGCCTCCATGACACCGCCGGCCACCAAAACCGGCGCCTATCGCCGCCGCCGCGAGAAAGAATCGGTGTGCCACTGCTGCGGGGCGACCTTTCCCTTCTGCTGGCGGTGCCGCTGCGGATTCAGGATCTGTCAGACGTGCATGCTGGAGAATTTCTGGGGGATGTCGTGTAACGGCATCACATGGCAGTGCCCGGATTGCGGCAATCAGAACGGGCTGGGCAATCAGTGACCGGCCAGGATGTCCGCGACCTGATCCAGGCGTTCGATGTGAAAATCAGCGGGCAGCCGCCGGTTGGCGTAGGCCACGAAGGTCACCCCGGCCGCCGCGGCCGCGGCCGC
The DNA here is from genome assembly GCA_963779885.1 of uncultured delta proteobacterium. Taxonomy (GTDB): domain Bacteria; phylum Desulfobacterota; class Desulfobacteria; order Desulfobacterales; family SG8-13; genus JARFQH01. The sequence continues at coordinate 85,515 of CAWAAN010000023.1, forward strand.
ATCCAGCTCGGAGTCCCCGATGAAAATGGCCTGGGCGGGGGTCAGCGTGAAATGACCGAGAATCCGGTCGAGTTGATCCGGGTGCGGTTTGGGCCGGGCAACGTCCAGGGCGGTCACCACCAGGTCGAAGAGGCCCTCGAGCCCATGATTGCGAATGACGCGGTTCATGGTGTCCGTGCGGTTGGTGGCCACCGCCGTGTGGTAGCGGGGTTTCAACTGCCGCAGCAGCGGCTTTAATCCCGGTTCTATTTCCATGGCCTGCAGGAAGGGCCGATAGCTCATCTGGGTGCGCAGGGCGCTGGCTTGCGCCAGTTCGACCGCATCGTCGAACAGGTGCGCCAGGGCCTCGTCGACCGTGTGCATGTGGGCATAGGCAAACTGCTCGGCCGTCAGGCCGGGCTTGCCGAAATGGTGCAGGATATGATCGTAATAGGCCGTATTGGCCTTGACCGTGTCGAACATGACCCCGTCACAGTCGAAGACCACCGCCTTCACCTCTTCTTGACGCCATGTTTTAGGCATCGATGTTTTCGTCTCCTTCCCGCCGGCAGAGGCAAGTTGGTCATTGAAGCCGGCCGGATTTGGGTCGCATGCCCATCCTCGATCTTTTGAATGTCCATTCATAAATGCGGATTTTTTTCGCTGGGCAAGGCCGCACAAGGGTTTGCGGCGAGGCGTACTTTATGGTCGCCGCAGCCGGAAACCCGCTACGACCGGCCGTCCAGCGGAAAAAAGACCATTTATAAACGGAAACTAATTTGCTTTCGGCGCCTCCGCAGCGCTGATCTTGCCATAGACCTGGATGCTGAGCCTGGGTTTGACGGGGCTGTCGGTCTCCAGAAAGATCGTGTCATAATAGCGCCCGGTATCCTTCTTCAAATTTTCCACCTTGAGCAGGTATGCCCCGCCCGACGCCTTTTCCTCGGCGGTCAACTGGTAGCGGATGTCGCGTCCGATCTGGGCCTTGGCCTCCAGGATTTTAAACGGATAGCTGCTCTCCGGCACGATCCGCACGGTTTCCGCAAGGGGTTCGCCAGCCCGGCCGAAGAGCCGGACGTTGCCCGGTGTTATGGTCACAAAAGTCTTCACCGCCCCGCTGATGGTCAACTGGGTGTCGGGATTCTTGGGGTCGGTGGTCAGCACCCGCACGGTTTTGTGAAGGGCCTTGCCGCCGTAGCCGTTGGTGTCGACCTTGATCGTTATCTTTCCCTCGCCGCCGGCGGGGATCTGTCTCGTGAAAGAGACCGCCGTGCACCCTCAGCCGGTCTTGACCTCCTTGATGTCGAGGGGCGCCGTCCCGGTGTTTTTGACGAGAAAATCGTGTTGGACCTCCGTGCCGTCGGTCACGGCGTCGAATTCGAATTCGGTCGCCGGAAAAACCGCCACGGGAAACAGGTCGCGGGTTTTGGTGATTTCGATGCGGTCATTGGAGGTCGTCGGGTCCGTGGTTGCGGCCGCCGCCACCCGAACACTCCCGAGGCCGGCGTAGCCGATCCGGCTGGCGTCGATCCCCTGGGCGACGAGCCAGTTGAAGACGGCCAGTGCCCGGTTGCGGGAAAGCTTGGTGTCGGCATCGGCGCCGCCGGACGCGGCCGTATGGCCCTCGACGACGATTCGCAGGTTTGGATCGGCTTGAAGCTCTTTCAGCAGCGGCTCCAGCGACGGCAGGGACGCCTTTCTCAAAATCGCGGAGCCCGGCCCGAACGTCAGGCCTTCAAGAATGGTGTGCTCCGACACCTGGCCGGCGGCCAACCCGGCGGAAGGCACCAGGCCTGACAGCAGGGTCAGCCCGATGCCGAGGGCCAAAACAAAAATGGCATTTCGCATGGTACATCTCCTTAATATTTCCATACGGCTCACATCATGAAAAACGGATCGACGTCGATGGCGACAGCGATGGCGCGCTGGTTGAAAAATGTCGGGTTGTCGGTCATCAGCCGCCACACGAACCGGTGCAGCGCCCCGGCCCGCTGGCCCTTGAGCAAAACCTGCCAGCGGTATTTGCCGGCGATGCGCGCCAGTGCCGCTTCGATGGGGCCCATGACCTCGACCGCTTTGCGCAGGGCCTCGTCTTGTTGTCCCAGCCGGTGGCACGACTCGCCCAGCGAACGGGCGAACGCCTCGGTCTGGCGCCGGTCGGCCCCCGCTATTTTCAGCTGTATTATCCTTGAAAACGGCGGATATTTCAAGGCCCGGCGAAAAGCGATCTCCTGCCGGTAAAAAGCCCTGAAATCCTGCTGCTGGGCGGCGCGGATGCTGAAGTGGTCCGGATTGTAGGTCTGCAGAATCACCTTGCCGGGCCTGTCGCCGCGGCCCGCCCGACCCGCCACCTGGGCCAGCAGCTGAAACGTGCGTTCACTCGCCCGAAAATCCGGAAAACTCATGGAGAGATCCGCACACAAAATGCCCACCAGGGTGATATACGGGAAATCGTGGCCCTTGGCCACCATCTGGGTGCCGATCAGGATGTCGATCCGCCGGCGCCGCAGGTCCTTTAAAATACGCACGATCGACCCGCGGCGCGCGGTGGTGTCGCGATCCATGCGGACCACGCGCGCCGCGGGAAACAAGCCGACCACGGCCGACTCGACCTTCTCCGTGCCCAGACCCAGGTTATTGATGCGCGCCGAGCCGCACTTGGCGCAGGCGGTGGACGCCGGGAGCGTAAAGCCGCAATAGTGGCACTTGAACACCTCCGCCTGCCGGTGCAGAGTCAGGGAAATATCACAGTTCCGGCATTTTATCGACTCGCCGCAGTCCCCGCAGACCGGAAAATTGGCAAAACCGCGCCGGTTTAGAAAAAGCAGCACCTGTTCGCCGCGCGCCAGGGCGCCGGTCATGGCCTGGTGCAGTTCGGCGGTGATAAAGCGCCGGCTGCCGCGCAGGTCTCTGGCCCGGCGCAGATCGACCACGGTGATCTCCGGCAGCGGCCGGTGCTCCACCCGTTGGTCCAGGGTCAATTCGACATATTTTTTCTGGGAGGCATTGTGGCAGGACTGGATCGAGGGCGTCGCGGAACCCAGCAGCACCACGCCTTCATCGAATTTGGCCCGCAGCACGGCCAGATCGCACGCGTTATAGCGCAGGCTGCCCTCCTGTTTGTAGGAGGTGTCGTGCTCCTCGTCGACAACCACCAGGCCGAGGCGCTCGAAGGGGGCAAAAACCGCCGAACGGGCGCCGATGGCGATCTGAACCTCGCCGCGGCAAATCCGCAGCCACTGATCGTAGCGCTGGCCGGCCGTCAGGCCGCTGTGCAGCACGGCCACCCGCTCTCCGAAACGGGCCCTGAAGCGGTGCGCCATCTGGGAGATCAGGCCGATCTCGGGAATCAGGATCAGCACCGGATACCCGCGCGCGATGACCGCGGCGCAAAGCTGCAGGTAGACCTCGGTCTTGCCGCTGCCGGTGACCCCTGCCAGCAGAAAGGACGCAAACCCGTTTCCCAGGCAACCGGTCACCTTGTCCACGACCTTGCGCTGGTCATCGTTCAAAATAAAAGGGGTGTCGGGCGAAACGGCCTCGCCGAAAGGGTCGCGGTAGACCGGCCGGTGCGAGAGACGCAGATAACCGCCCTCGACCATGGCCTTGATGGTCGGGCGGGTCGTGCGCAATTCACGCTGCAGTTGCGCAAGCGGCATGTCGCCGGCGGCCGTCACGTGCGCCCAGATTTCACCGCGCCGGCCGACCGGCGGAGCGCCGACAGCTGCGGCCGGCGCCGGGCCGACGAACGTCTCGCTTCTGGCCCCGATCCGATCGCCGCGCAACTCGCGGCCCATGACGACCCAGCCACGATTTTCAAGCGTTTTTAAAACGGTGCGCGGCACCCGGCCTTTCAGCGCCCGGCTGATGTCCGCCAACCGCCGCCGGCTCTTTGCAACCAGTTCCAGCACCCGGGCCTCGGTGCCCGCGGCCTCCCGGCCAAGGGCCCGCCGCCCGGTCTCTGTGATGGACAGCGTGGCGAAATCGTAGCTGTTCAGTCCGCCGGGCAACGCACACTTGATGACCTCGCCGATGGGGTGGATATAATAATCGGCAATCCAGCGGAAAAAAGGGACCATCGTTTCGGGAAAAAGAGTCACCTCGTCGAGCAGATCCAGTACCGGCTTGATGTCCATTTCCCGCGGCGGCCGCTGGAAACCAAGCACGTAGCCGGTGACCCGGCGCCGCCCGAAAGGAACCAGGACCCTCATGCCGGGGACCGCCAGGTCTTTGAGGTCGTCCGGCAGACGGTAGGTGAAGGTGGTATAGACCGGCAGGGCGGCCGCCACTTCGATCGTCTGCGACCCGTCGGGCGTAGAATCCGGCATGTGGCCTCGTTTTGGCCCGCCCAGCGGCTGTCGATGAAAAAAACCGCGGCTCATTTCGGCGGGCGATGGAGCCGTGTCCGTAAGAATATTTGTCAACTATCTCCCACTATAGTATAATACGGGATAACTTTGAATCGGATGGGTATGATCGTTTTGATCGGCAATCACAAAGGATAGAGGAGGACTATATGCATAAATTGATCAAACAATCCACGGTTCTTTTAATCGCGCTGTCGCTGGTTCTCATTCCCGTCGGCAGCCAGGTGATGGCCCAGGCCGAGGTTGAAGAGGCCAATCCCAGTGCCGGATCCATGACCTATGATCTTCTGGTCATGCGGCCCCTGGGCGCCGCGGCCACGGTTCTCGGCTCGGCCGTGTTCGTGCTTTCCATTCCATTTACCGCCATTTCCGACACCATTCCAACGGCAGCCGAAAAGCTGGTCACCGACCCGTATCATTTTACCGTGACCCGGCCCCTGGGTACGTGGTGATCCGGCCCTCGCGGCATCTGTTTTCTTGACATCCTGGTATTTTCCCTATATTTAAGTGCTCCGAGCCACATGAAGGCGGGGTCGCCGCGCCGCGGTCGCTCCGCCTTCTTCCTGCCTCTTATCTGAAAAATTAAAATAATTCATTCCCACACGCATCCAAGGAGACCCAATGCCGGTCCATGTGGTCAGCCACCCCCTTATCAAACACAAGCTGGGACTCATGCGGGAGCAGAATATCACGACCAGGGATTTTCGCGATCTCGCATCCGAGCTGGGCAACCTGCTCACCTATGAAGCCACCAAGGACATGGAGACCGAGAAGGAAATCATTCAGGGGTGGGCCGGTCCGGTCGAGGTGGAAAGGATAAAGGGCAAGAAGATCACCGTTGTGCCGATCTTAAGGGCCGGGCTCGGCATGATGAACGGCGTCCTGAATTTGATTCCCTCCGCCAAGGTCAGTGTCGTCGGGCTCTACCGTAACGAGGAAACCCTGGAGCCGATCAAATATTACGTTAAACTGACCGGTGCGATCGGGCAACGGATCGCCCTGATTCTCGATCCGATGCTGGCCACCGGCGGCACCGTGGTGGAAACCATCACGCTGCTGAAAACAGCCGGGTGTAAAATCATCAAGGGCCTTTTTCTCGTCGCGGCCCCGGAGGGAATCAAGCGCATCGAAAAAGTTCATCCCGATGTGGATATCTACGTGGCCGCCATTGACGATAAACTGAACGATATCGGCTATATCCTGCCGGGGCTCGGCGATGCCGGCGACAAGATTTTCGGGACGAAATAATGGACGTCGCCATCTTTTAGGCCGGCCCGTCCGCTGACAAACTGTCCGTAACTTCTCCGATGGCGCACCTTTTTACCACAATGCTGCCAAAATAAAAAGCGGCCCGGGCGACAGCGCTCAGCGGTGGCCCTGCCTCCTGCCCGTGACAGGACGGTCATCTTGTCCCGGTCCCATGGCATCGGCACCGAACACCCCGACCCCGTAAGGAGGAAGACTCCCATGACGCAAACGGATGCGCCCCCTGAAACCCATCTCGGATACAAAGGCCCGCTGGTGGGGGCCCAGATGCTCTTTGTCGCTTTCGGCGCCCTGGTGCTGGTGCCGCTGCTGACCGGCCTCGATCCCAACGTGGCCCTGTTTACCGCCGGTGCGGGCACCCTCGTGTTTCAGGCGGTGACCAAACGGATGGTGCCGGTATTTCTGGCCTCCTCCTTCGCCTTCATCGCCCCCATCATCTACGGAGTCCAAACCTGGGGGATTCCCGCCACCCTGTGCGGCCTGGCCGCGGCCGGCGGGGTCTACATCCTGCTGAGCATCGGCATCAAGTTTTTCGGACGCGGCTTTTTAAATCGCATTCTGCCCCCGGTGGTGGTGGGCCCGGTCATCATGGTGATCGGCCTGATCCTCGCACCGGTGGCCGTCCACATGGCCATCGGCAAAACCGGTGATGGATCGGCCGTGCTGGTGCCCGAAAAGACGGCCCTGATCGTGTCCATGTCGACCCTTACGGCCACCATCCTCGTCTCGCTTCTGGGCCGGGGGCTGCTGCGGCTGATACCGATTCTGATCGGCGTCGGATTTGGTTACCTGGTCTCGTTTTTTTTCGGCTTGATCGACCTGTCACCGGTCGTCAAGGCCGCCTGGGTGTCCGTGCCGAACTTTGTCTTCCCGCGCTGGAACCTGGAGGCCGTCATCTTTATCGTCCCGGTGGCGATTGCGCCGGCCATCGAGCACTTCGGGGACATCCTGGCCATCGGCAGCGTCACGGGCAAGGACTACCTGGAGGATCCGGGCATTCACCGCACCCTGCTCGGCGACGGTCTGGCCACGAGCCTGGCCTCGTTTCTGGGTGGTCCGCCCAATACGACCTATTCCGAGGTGACCGGTGCGGTCACCCTCACCCGCATGTACAACCCCCGCATCATGACCTGGGCGGCTGTTTTCGCCATCCTGCTGGCTTTCGTCGGAAAATTGGGGGCCCTGCTGCAGACGATTCCGGTGCCGGTCATGGGCGGCATCATGCTGCTGCTTTTCGGCGCCATCACGGTCGTGGGACTGAACACCATGGTCAGGGCCGGAGATGACCTGACCGAGGCGCGCAACATGATCATCGTCGCCGTCATTCTGGTCTTCGGCATCGGGGGGATGACGCTGTTCACCCTGGGCGGGATCGGACTGGCCGGCATCAGCGGGGTGGTCCTGAACCTGGTGCTGCCCAGGCGCAGGCCCGAGTCACCACCTATTTCTTCGAACCTCCATCTCGATCAAGCGCCACGCAAAGAATAAAAAGACGGTGGCGCGGGGGTATCAGTTGAGTTTCAAGACCTTCGCGCCCCTGATCCGGCCCTCCTTCAACTCCACCAGCGCCGTGTTGGCGTCTTCGAGACGGTACTCCTGCACCTCGGGCTTTAGGGGAATCTCGGCCGCCGCCTGCAGGAATTCACGGACGTCCCGCCGCGCCACGTTGGCCACGCTCTTGATTTCCTTTTCCATCCACAGGTGCCGCGGGTAATCGAGCGCCAGGAGCGCATCCTTGTCGGCCTCCTCCTTGCGAATGGCGTTGATCACCAGCCGGCCGCCGGCCGCCAGGTTGTCGAGCGCCGCCACAACCGGCTTCCAGGCCGGCGTGGTGTCGATGATGCAGTGCAGTTTTTCCGGCGCCGTCTCCCGGCTGCCACCGGCCCAGACAGCCCCGAGCTCGAGGGCAAACGCTTGTTCCCGCGGGCTTCTGGCAAAAACGAAGACCTGGGCGTCCGGATATTTATGACGCACGGTTTTCAACACCAGGTGGGCCGAAGCACCGAAACCGGTCAACCCGAGATTTTGACCGTTCTCGAGCCCGGTCAACCGCAAGGAGCGCCAGCCGACGGCCCCGGCGCACAGCAGCGGCGCCGCTTCGCCGTCGGTGAAGGTCTCGGGGATCCGGTGCGCGAAGTCCTGGCCGACTGTCGTGAACTCGGCGTAACCGCCGTGAACGTCCCGGCCGGTGGCCAGGAAGGCTTCGCACAGGTTTTCCTCGCCCGCGCGGCAGTGCCGGCACCGCCCGCAGGCGGCGTTGATCCAGGCGATACCCACACGGTCGCCGACCCGAAAACGGCCGGCCCCCGGGCCGTTTTGAATGACCCGGCCCACCACCTGGTGGCCTGGCACCACCGGAAAGGCGGGCGGCGGCGTGCGGCCTTCAATTTCATCCAGCTCGGTGTGACACACGCCGCAGGCCGATACCTTGACCAGCAGTTCCCGGGCACCCGGTACCGGCGGCGCCATCTCCACCGGCACCAGGGGCGTTTTGTCCTGCGCCAGGTTGCAGATCCGTTGCAAGACCATGGCTTTCACGAGGCAGCCCTCCAGTTACGATGGGTTCCGGGTCCTGAGCGGTTAGAAGGTTGGATTGGGTAAAACGAAATCCGACAAAAGCTGATGACGCATTGCCGATGTTGGGCATCGCTCCGCTCAGCCCAACCTACGAGTCCGCAGACTTACCGAAAACCACCAAAGCGGGATTCATGCCGTCGCCCGCTTGTAGGTCGGGGTGAACGAAGTGAACCCCAACATGAACCCCATCCGCTGGAAAACATTGGAGTTCGTGCCTCACTCCAACCTTGTCCGCGCGATTGAAGATGACCGCGGATCGACGGAATTCCTTTAATCGTCAATCGACCTAACAGGCCAATCCAACACAACTATAAACCATATCAGTGTCCATTCAGAAATAGTAGGTTTTGGTTCAGGCCAAGGCCGCAGCGAATTTGAAACCGGAGACGTAGCCCCGCTACGTCGAGGATTTCAGATTCGCGAGAACGCCGGCCTGGGCCAAAAGATGCTGTTTCTGAAAGGACACTATCTGTATTTCTCCGGCAACACCGCACTGCCGCCCCACTCGCCGGGAAGTTTCTGGCCTGGCTTTTCGCCCAGTTTTTCCTTGCGTTTTCGCAGACCGGGACGGGCAAAATTCGGATGGCCTTCCTTCAGGGTCCGGCCGTTGATGACCGCCTCGCTGCGCAGCCGTTTGCCCGCGGTGCGTTCGACCTGCCGGCCGAGCCACAGCACCCGCTCGACGTCGTAGCCATGGCCGATGCCCATCTCGTCGATCTGCACCAGCATGTCTTCCAAGCAGGTCAAGCCCACGTAGCGGGGGTCTTCGTAGTAATACTCGCCGGTACCCGGCACCGGACAGTCATCCAGGAAGTTGGCCGGCTGCCCGCCCATGCCGCCCATGGTAGCCTCGAAATGGGTAATGCCGGCCTGCAGCGCGGCCAGCACCGATGCGGCGGCCACGCGCTTGGTTTCATGAAAATGGGCGATGTGAACGGAGGTGTCCGGAATGTCGTCCAGGATCATCGAAAAATACCGGTAAACCTCCGGCGCCGAGGCGCTGCCGTCGTGATCGGCGTGTTCGATGTCGGAGGCGCCGATTTCAAGCCAGCGTTTGGTGAACTCCACGGCATCTTTCAGCTCGGTGGCACCGGCAATCGGACTGCCCCAGATGGTGCTGACCGTGCCGCACATCTTCAGGCCCGCATCCCGGCACTTCTTAATCGCACGCTCGGCCTCCTTCCAGTATTCGGGCAGGGTCGTGCCGGAATTGGCGAAATGGTGCTCCTCTTCGGTGGACACCATCATCAGGCAGCGGTCCGGTCCTAGCCCCTTCTCCTTGAGCCGGATGGCCTGGTCAACGGCCCCTTCCCGAATCGTCACGGCCGTGATGCACACATCTTCGGGCTGGATGCCGCGCTTGGCGCAGCGTTTCTTGAAGAGATCGCTCCTCAAAGAGGCCAGCACCTCCTCGGCATCGCTGAACTGCGGCATGAGAAAGGGGTTGCCGAGGTTGGTGACCTCGATGTTGCGGCAGCCGGCAAAAATCATCTCCTGGGCGTAAAAAATCTTCGCGCGCGTGGAAATAAATTTTTCCAGGTGCTGAAATCCGTCCCTGACGGTGATGTCGCCGATCGTCACCTTTTTCGGCATGCGCGGAAATATCTTCCAGTAATCGTATTCAGTCATCGCATCACCTCATCTGCAAAAAAAGTTCGTTGTTGGTCGATCAAATCGAAAATCCTATTTAACCAGCGATGGCCCTGCGAGCCGGCATAATGAATGGAAACGATGCGTCGAAGCCCGAATGAGCGGGTGCGCAGAGCGGCTGACTGTTTCGTAGGGGCGAAAAATCTTTCGCCCCTACCGGGATTTAGACTGGACCCCGGATCAATGCCAAACGCTTCATTCTGTGTAGGGGCACGACGCGCCGTGCCCCTACCGCCCATAGGCGGCGAATTTCAGTCGCGGCGCGCAATCGCTTATCCGGGTGCAGGCGCCTACCTTATTGATGGTGCTAATTTATTTTCCAACTAACGCCACTGACTCTTTAACCGGCCAACAACCCGTCATTTCCCCTTGAACACCGGCTTGCGTTTCTCGCGAAATGCGGCCAGTCCCTCCAGGCGGTCTTCGGTCGGGATACAAACCCAGTACGCATTTGACTCGATGGCCAGCCCGGTGTGCAGATCGGTTTCAAGCCCGTAGTTGATGGCGTACTTGGCCTGCTCGATGGCCACCGGCCCGGTTTCGCAGATCATGGCGGCCATTTTCCGGCACTCGTCCAGCAATTGAGCCGGTGGGCAGACCTTGTTCACCAGGCCGATGTCGAGCGCTTCGGCGGCATCCACCCGGCGACCGGTGAAGATCAGCTCCTTGGCTTTGCCCTTGCCCACCAGCCGCGGCAGCCGTTGCGTGCCGCCTGCCCCCGGAATGATGGCCAAGCGGGTTTCGGTCAACCCCATCGCGGCCGTTGCGGCGGCGACCCGGATGTCGCTGGCCAGCGCCAGTTCGGTACCGCCGCCCAGTGCAATCCCATTGACCGCGGCAAGCACCGGTTTGCCCAGAAATTCGATGGCCGTGAACAGATTGCGGATCGTGTAGATGTATTCCCGCACTTTTTCCGGGCTCAAGCCGGCCCGTTCCTTGAGGTCCGCACCGGCGCAAAACGCTTTCTCGCCCGCTCCGGTGACGATAAGAACCCGCACATCGGCCCGGAACCGCACGGCCTCGATTTCAGCCGCCAGCGCGTGCAGCAGCGCAAAGTTCAAACTGTTCATCACCGCGGGACGGTTCAGCGTCAGCGTCAAAACCCCGTCAACCTCGTTTCTGAGTAAAACCTCCTCCCCCATTGATCCCCCTCCCAGAGCGGCAAAGCCGCGTTTCCCAGTGTCCATCCATAAATGGTCTTTTTTCCGTTGGACGGTCGGTCGTAGCGGCTTTCCGGCTGCGGCGTACATAAAGTACGCCTCGCCGCAAACCTTTGTGCGGCCTTGCCCAGCGAAAAAAATCCACATTTATGAATTGGACATATAACAGTACCGAAAAAAGATCGCGGATGGCACCAACTAATCCCGCACCCGATCCAGACACCCCACCGCCCCTTTTCACCCTCCGGTCAATTCTCCACCCCCCGCACAAATGCCCGCCATTCTACCGCCACCCACCAAGAGCGGCGCAGCCGCGTTTCATATAATTTGCCGTAAAATCGCGGAAGCGATTTTACGGCAAATTATATTCCGATATAACGGGAAATCACAATCCGCTGAACCTCCGAGGTCCCCTCGCCGATCTCCAGCAGCTTGTGGTCGCGGTAAAACCGCTCCACGTGGTAGTCCTTCATCAACCCATAGCCGCCGTGAATCTGGACCGCGTGATCCGCCACCCGGCCCATGACCTCGGAGCAGTAAAGCTTGGCCATGGCGGCCGCCTTTTCGAAAGACCGGTGCTGGTCCCTGAGCCAGCAGGCCTTGTAGAGCAGGTTGCGGGCGCATTCGATCTCAACGGCGCAGTCGCTCAGTTTGAAGGCAATGGCCTGAAATTTCGAAATGGGCTGTCCGAACTGCTCCCGCCCGCGGGCATATTTGAGCGCCAGTTCGTAGGCGCCCTGCGCCCCGCCCAACCCCATGGCGGCAATCGAGAGCCGGCCGCCGTCCAGGGTTTTGAGCATCTGGTGAAATCCGTCTCCCTGCCGGCCCAGGATGTTTCGGGCCGGGATGCGGACATCGTCGAAGTAGAGTTCGGCCGTGTTGGAGGAGCGCCACATCATCTTGCGGTGCATCGGCACCGCCTTGAAACCCGGCGTGCCGTGCTCCACGAGAAAACAGGTGTACTCCGGCCGGCCGTCGGGCCGCTGGCCGGTGACGGCCTGCACCGTGACGCCCAGCGACATGTCGCAGGCGGCGTTGGTGATGAAGATTTTCGAGCCGTTCAACACCCACTGGTTGCCGTCGAATTCCGCCGTGGTCCGGCTGCCGCCGGCATCGGAGCCGGCCGTCGGCTCCGTCAAGCCGAATCCCCACAGAGCCTCGCCCCGGCACAACGCCGGAAGGTATTTTTTCTTCTGTTCCGGGGTGCCGAAGTAGTTAATCGGGCCGATCCCCAGCGAGTTGCCGGCGGCGATGGTTGCGGCCTGTGATCCGTCGACGCGGGCGATTTCCTCAACGGCAATGATATAGGAGAGATAATCGAGCTGCTGGCCCTCATACTCCTCGGACACGAACATGCCGAAGAGACCGATCTCGCCCATTTTGCGGGTGAGTTCCGGAGAAAACTCTTCTTTCTCGTCCAGTTCAACGGCCAGCGGGGCGATTTCGCTTTCGGCGAACCGGCGGACCTCCTTGCGGATCATCTCCTGTTCTCTGCTCAAATCGAAATCCACAGCAACCTCCTTGCCTCCAGACCCATATTGAACGAGCGCTCGCTCAGAAAGCTATAAATTAACTGCACGCTCCGGCGGTTGTCAACAGGTTTCTTTGAAAGGAGCTGCCGGCCGGCTAAGAGGACTAAATAATTTTATTTCTTTTATTTCAATGATATGCGGAATCTGAAAAAATGGGTCGCCGCATCGGGCCGGGCGACGGGTTGGTGGGTAAATCCTTGACATTAAATGAACCGGCATGCTAACCATTTGAATGAGCGCTCGCTCGGATTTTTCGATTCAGCGTCAGTCATCGCAGCGCCGGAACAACCCCGGTCGGGCAGGTGAAAGACCCGTCATGCAGAAAGCCAGCCGCACAAAAGACATCCCGACTCAGATCAAAAACCCGGCCCTCGTCGATCGGCGCCGGCGCCAGATCGCCGATGCCGCGGTCAACCTGTTCATCCAAAACGGCTTTCACAAAACCACCACGCGCCAGATCGCCCGGGCGGCCGGTTTCTCGATCGGGTCCCTGTATGAATACGTGGCGTCCAAGGAAGATGTCCTCTTTCTCGTGTGTGATTCCATTCACGTTGAAGTCGAACGCCTGGTGAGCGATACGCTGGCGAAAGCCGCCGGCGGCCGTGATGTCCTGTCCCAGGTCATACGGGAATATTTCCACGTCTGCCACCGCATGAGCGATTTCATCCTTCTCATCTACCAGGAAACCAGCTCGCTGCCGGGCCAGTGGCAAAAAAGAGTCCTTGAAAACGAACTGCGCATCACCCATCTTTTTGTCGAGGTGCTGACCGGCATTGCGTCATCCGGCGGGCTGCCGCGTCTCGGCGAGCGCCAGATCGAAATGGCCGCCCACAACATTTCGGTCCTGGGGCACATGTGGACCTTCAGGCGCTGGTTTTTTAGCAGTTATTGCACGATCGAGGAATATATTACGGTGCAAACAGAATTTATCCTGCGCATGTGCACGCCCGCTGCCGGCTGACGGTAATACAGCCCTGACCGTGTACGCGCGCCTGTCCGGGATGACACCACCGGGCCGTCCGGGCGCCACCGCAAGATCGAGTCGCATTACAGGAGGGGGTATGAGCCAGGAAGTCACCGTTTACACGCCCAAAAACAACATCCGGGTGGTTACCGCCACCTCGCTCTTCGACGGGCATGACGCCGCCATCAACATCATGCGGCGCCTGCTCCAGGCCACCGGGGTGGAAGTCATCCATCTGGGTCACAACCGTTCGGTGCAGGATATCATCGATGCGGCCATCGAAGAGGATGCCCAGGGGGTCGCCGTTTCCAGCTACCAGGGCGGGCATATCGAGTTTTTCAAATACATGGTCGATCTTCTCAAGGAAAAAAACGCCGGTCACATCAAGGTCTTTGCCGGCGGCGGCGGCGTCATCGTGCCCGATGAGATCAAAGAACTCGAGGCTTACGGCGTGGCCAATATCTATTCGCCCGAGGACGGCGCCCGCAAAGGCCTGCAGGGAATGATCAACCACATGGTGCGCCAGCTCGATTTTCCGACCGTCAAGGATACCGGTTTGTCCTTTGACGACCTCGATCCCGCCAACAAGTTGATGGTGGCCCACCTGATCACCGCCGTGGAACAGGCCAAAGCCAAGGAAAACGGCCACCTGGCGGATTTGCGCACCCGGCTGCAGGCGCTTTCGCGCGAGCGCACCACGCCGGTCATCGGCATCACCGGAACCGGGGGCGCCGGCAAGTCCTCCTTGACCGACGAGCTGATCATCCGCCTGCTGCACGACTTGAAAGAGATCCACGTGGCGATCATCAGCTGCGATCCCTCGCGGCGCAAGACCGGCGGCGCGCTGCTGGGCGACCGCATCCGGATGAACGCCATCGGCAGCCCCAGGGTCTACATGCGCTCCCTGGCCACGCGCTCCTCTCAGACCGAAATCCCCGCCGCCCTGGCCGAATGCGTCCTGGTGGCCAAGGCGGCCGGGTTCGATCTTGTCATCGCCGAAACGGCCGGCATCGGCCAGGGGGACTCGCGGATCACCGACATGGTCGACGTCTCCATCTACGTCATGACCAGCGAGTTCGGGGCCGCCTCCCAGCTCGAAAAAATCGACATGCTCGATTTTGCCGACCTGGTGGTCGTCAACAAGTTCGAGAAACGCGGCGGCGAGGATGCCGTGCGCGATGTCCGCAAGCAGGTCCAGCGCAACCGCAATGCGTGGGACAAGACGCCCGAAGAGATGCCGGTCTTCGGGACCATTGCCTCGCGGTTCAATGACGACGGGGTCACCGCCCTGTATCAGGCCCTGCTCGACACCATCGCGGAAAAAACCGGTGTCGTCTACAAATCCGGCCTGCCCCGGCCGCAAAGCCGGACATCGACCTCCAAGACGATTATCATTCCGCCCGAGCGCACCCGCTATCTGGCCGAAATCGCCGATACGGTGCGAGGCTACCACCGGCAGACCGCCGCGCAGGCCAACGCCCAGCGCAACGCCTGGCATATTGAAGAAACCATGAAATTGCTGGGCGACGAACCGGCCGAAGTCCTGGCACGGCTTTCGGAGGAGGCGTCCGCGGCGCGCGAGAAGATCACCGATGATTCGCGCCGGGTGATGAAGGAATGGCAGACGGTTGAGCAAATTTACAGCCAGGACGAGCTGGCCTACCAGGTGCGTGAGCGCGAAATACGCGTGCCCCTTTTCACCGAGTCGCTATCGCACCAGAAAATACGCAAGATTATGCTGCCGGCATTCGAGGACCCCGGCGAAATCTACCGCTGGATGCGGGAAGAAAACGTGCCGGGCCGCTTTCCGTTCACAGCCGGCGTATTTCCGCTCAAGCGCGTCGATGAGGAGCCCACGCGCATGTTTGCCGGAGAGGGCGACCCGGCCCGGACCAACCGGCGCTTCAAGCTGCTGTCGGCCGATTACGAGGCCAAGCGCCTGTCCACCGCCTTCGACTCGGTGACCCTTTACGGCTATGATCCGGACCGGCGCCCGGACATCTACGGCAAGGTCGGCACCTCGGGCGTCAGCATCTGTTCACTGGACGACGTCAAGGTGCTCTACGGCGGCTTCGATCTTTGCGCGCCCAACACCTCCGTCTCGATGACCATCAACGGGCCGGCGCCGATCCTTTTGGCCATGTTTCTCAACACCGCCATCGACCAGCAGGCGGACCGCTACACGGCCGAAAACGGCCGCCCGCCCGCACCCGAAGTCTACCAGAACATTCGCGCCGAGGCGCTCTCCACTGTGCGGGGCACCGTCCAGGCCGACATCCTCAAGGAAGACCAGGGGCAGAACACCTGTATTTTCTCGATCGATTTCGCCCTCAAGATGATGGGCGACATTCAGCAATACTTCATCACCCACAGTGTCCGCAACTTCTACTCGGTGTCGATTTCCGGCTATCACATCGCCGAGGCCGGCGCGAATCCGATCAGCCAGCTGGCCTTCACCCTGGCCAACGGCTTCACCTACGTCGAATACTACCTCTCGCGCAACATGCCGATCGACAGCTTCGCACCCAATCTCTCCTTCTTCTTCTCCAACGGCATGGATCCGGAGTACACCGTGATCGGCCGGGTAGCCCGGCGGATCTGGGCCATTGCCATGCGCGAGAAATATGCCGGGTCCGCGCGCTCGCAGATGCTCAAATATCACATCCAGACCTCGGGCCGTTCGCTGCACAGCCAGGACATCCAGTTCAACGATGCCCGCACGACCCTGCAGGCGCTCATCGCCATCTACGACAACTGCAACAGCCTGCACACCAATGCCTTCGACGAAGCGATCACCACCCCCAGCACCGAATCGGTGCGCCGCGCCCTGGCGATCCAGATGATCATCAACCGCGAGTGGGGCCTGAGCAAGAACGAGAACCCCAACCAGGGCAGCTTTATCATTGAGGAACTCACGCGGCTGGTCGAAGAGGCCGTATTGATGGAGTTCGACCGCATCACCACCCGCGGCGGGGTGTTGGGCGCCATGGAAACCGGCTACCAGCGCGGCAAGATCCAGGAGGAATCGATTTACTACGAGACCCTGAAGCACACCGGCCGGCTGCCGATAATCGGCGTCAACACGTTTCGCGACCCCCACGCCGGCCAGGGCGATTTTATCGAAACCGTGGAACTGGCGCGCGCCACCACCGAGGAAAAGGAGTCGCAGCTCAAACGGCTGGAAGACTTCCAGCGCACCCACGCCGAAGAGGCGCCCCGGGCGCTCGAGCGCCTGCAGCAGACGGCGCTGGACAATGGCAACATCTTTGGCGAACTGATGGACACCGTGCGGGTCTGCTCGCTGGGCCAGATCACCCAGGCCCTGTATGCGGTCGGCGGCCGCTACCGGCGAAATATGTGATACAAGAGGAATAAAAAATCGGCAAACCGGCTAACGGATCCCGGCTTGTCCGGGTTAAGTTTTAGGTATTAAGTTATAGTTTAAAAGAGCCCGGCGATGGTCATGGTGCGGGCGGACGGCATACTTTCCGGAAGGGAGCGGATATCATGCGTGAAGCGGTGATTGTGAGTGCGGTACGCACGGCCTTGGGCAGCTTTAATGGGTCGCTGGGGACCATCGGCGCCACCGACCTGGGCGCGATCGTCATCGCGGCGGCGATCCAGCGCGCCGGCATTGCGGGCACGGAGGTCAACGAGGTCTTGATGGGACAGGTCCTGCCGTGCGGCTACGGCCAGAACCCCGCCAAGCAAGCCGCCGTCAAAGCCGGCCTGCCCTGGTCCGCGGAATGCATCACAGTCAACAAGGTCTGCGGATCGGCCCTGAAGACGGTTATGCTCGCGGCCCAGGCCGTCCAGTTGGGCGATGCGGAGGTGGTGGTGGCCGGCGGCATGGAAAACATGAGCCTGGCACCCTATTACCTAAATAAGGCCCGCTTCGGCTACCGCATGGGCCCGGGCCAGATCCAGGACCATATGGTCCACGACGGCCTCTGGGACGTGGTCAACGATTTTCACATGGGCGTATCCAACGAGCTGTGCTCCACCAGATACGACGTGAACCGTGAAGACCAGGACCGCTACGCGGCCGAATCCTACCGCCGGAGCCTGGCGGCCATTGCGGCGGGTAAATTCACCGACGAAATCGTGCCGGTGCCCATTTCGCACCCCAAGAAGGACCCGGTCATCTTCGCCCGCGACGAGTGCCCGCGCGAGACCTCCTACGAGGCCCTGGCCCAAATGAAACCGGCCTTCCAGAAAGACGGGGTCGGCACGGCCGGCAACGCCTCGATCATCAGCGACGGCGCCGCGGCGGTGGTGGTCATGGCCCGCGAAAAGGCCGAGGCCCTGGGATGCCGGATCATGGCCACCATCGGCGCGCAGGCCGCGGCCGGCATCGACATGAAGTACGTCCTGGTGGCCCCGATCTGGGCGATACCCAAGTGCCTGGCAAAGGAGGGCCTCTCTAATGATGACGTCGATCTCTATGAAATCAACGAGGCCTTCAGCGGCTCGACCGTGGCGGTCCTGCGGCAGCTCGACCTCGACCCGTCGATCGTCAACGTCAATGGCGGCAGCGTGGCCCTGGGCCACCCGATCGGCGCCAGCGGCTGCCGGGTGCTGGTCACCCTGCTGCACGAAATGATCCGGCAGGACAAGAAGGTCGGCCTGGCCTCTTTGTGCCTGGGCGGCGGCGAGGCGGTCGCCATGGTGGTCAAGCGTTGAAAAACGGATGTTGCGGGTTGCTTGTTGCCGGTTATGGGTTGGGGTTCTCTGAACGGATTTGTCAGTTTGATTTTCGGTGATTGAAATTTATTTGGTATTTGTTATTTGCGCTTTAGAATTTTTCCCGGAAGCCTGGAAAGTTTCCTCTTCGATCAAACGAAATGCTCGCGGCCAAAGGCCGCAGTGAACCCGGAACCTCCTAACCCTTGACCCCGAAACCCTCAACCCTGAACCATTTCCTATCATGGAGGACTCATGGCTATCCAAACCGTCGGTGTTATCGGTGCGGGACAAATGGGAAGCGGCATCGCGCAGGTGGCCGCGGCCAGCGGGCTGGCGGTCATCATGAACGACATCAAGCCGGAATTTGTCGAGCGCGGTCTGGCGTCGATCGATAAAATTCTGGCGCGCGGCGTCGCAAAGGGTCAACTGGGCGCCGAAGAAAAAGCGGGCGTGCTGAAAAGAATTCGAACCAGCGTCGACCTGAAGGACATGAGCGCCGCGGATTTTGTGGTCGAGGCAGCCACGGAAAACGAACCGCTCAAATTTCAAATTTTCCGCACCCTGGACGACTGCTGCCGGCCCGAGGTCATCCTGGCCACCAATACCTCCTCGATACCCATCGGCCGCATCGCGGCCCAAACCAGTCGCCCCCAAAAGATCATCGGCATGCACTTCATGAATCCGGTTCCGCTGATGAAGCTGGTGGAAATCATCCGCGGCCTCGCCACCGCAGATGAGACCTTCGATACGACGCGGGACCTGGCGCTGAAATTCGGTAAGACACCGGCCGAATCGAACGACTATCCCGGATTTATCGCCAACCGCGTCCTGATGCCGATGATCAACGAAGCGATTTACTGCCTGTTGCACGGGGTGGGCCGCCGTGACGACATCGACGCGGTGATGAAGCTCGGCATGAACCATCCCATGGGCCCTCTGGCTCTGGCCGATCTGATCGGCCTGGACACCTGCCTGGCCATTATGGAGACCATGTACACCGGTTTTTGTGATTCGAAATACCGGCCCTGTCCCCTGCTGCGCAAATATGTCGAAGCCGGCTGGCTTGGCCGCAAGAGCGGCAAGGGGTTCTACGATTACAATGCGTAACGGTTATTCCTTTTACCGGTGGGCGTCTTATGCCATCCAAAATTCGATGACGCGGTAGTCTTGCGGTTGTTCGTAAAAGCGCCAGCGACACAGGGTCCGCCTCACGACCCGACAGGAGCGAAAGATTTTTCGCCCCTACGAGACAGTCAGCCGCTCCGCGCACCCGTTCATCGGGGCTCCGGAGCGTCATCTGATGGAATTGTGGCAACCTTGACGTAAAATCGATGAAATCCTTTAACTGACAAAACTGACCTAACTGACTCAACCGACAAAACCGCTTTAACTTCGACACAGGCCGTGAATCTTATGTCGGGTTGAGCAGACCGAAACCCAGCATCGGCAAAGATTCATTTTCTTCAGAGAGAAGTGAAATGCCATTTACTTTGAACGACGAGCAGTTGATGATCCGGGCGATGGTGCGTGAATTTGCCCGCAAGGTCCTGGCTGTCACCGCCGCCGAGCGCGATCGCACCAAGGCCTTTCCAGCCGAAAACCTCAAGAAAATGGGCGAACTCGGGCTCCTGGGCATGATGGTACCGATGGAGTACGGGGGTGAGGGGGCCGACACGCTGAGCTATGTGGCGGCCCTGGCCGAGGTGGCCTACGCGTGCGCCGCCACGGCCGTGGTCATGTCGGTCCACAACTCGATTGTGTGCGAAAGCCTGTTGCACTTCGGTACCGAAGGTCAGAAGCAACAGTACCTCAAACCGCTCGCCGCCGGACGTTTCATCGGCGCGTTCGCACTGACCGAACCGCATGCCGGCTCGGACCCGGTCAGCCAGAGCACCATCGCGGTGCGGGACAAGAAACATTACATCATCAACGGCACCAAACGGTTTACCACCACGGGCAAGAACTCGGGACTGGTGATCGTGACCGCCAAGACCGACGAGTCCCTGCGCCACAAGGGCATCAGTGCCTTTTTGGTGGAGAAAAAGACCTCCGGCTTGATCGTCGGCCGCGAAGAAGAGAAAATGGGCCTGCGGGCCTCGGACACCACCGACCTTATTTTCGAGGACTGCCGGGTTCCGATGGAAAACCGTCTCGGCGCAGAGGGGGAAGGGTTCAAGATCGCCATGAAGGCCCTGGACGGCGGACGCATCGGCATCGCGGCCCAATCGGTCGGCGTGGCCCAGGCCGCCTTGGATGCGACCGTAAAATACATGAAGCAGCGCGAGCAGTTCGGCCGCAAGATCTCCAAGTTTCAGGGCCTCAGATGGACAATTGCCGACATGGCCACGGAAATCGAAGCCGCCCGGCAGCTGATGTACGTGGCGGCGGCGATGAAGGATCGCGGCGAAAAATTCACCGCCCAGGCGTCAATGGCCAAGCTGTTCGCCTCCGAAATGGTGAACCGCGTGACCGCCAAAGCCATCCAGCTTCACGGCGGTTACGGGTTCACCCAGGACTACCCCGTCGAGCGCTTCTATCGCGACGCCCGGGTGTTCACGATCTACGAAGGCACCTCGGAAATCCAGCGCATCGTCATCTCCAACGAAATTTTAAAAGACCGCCGCGCCCTCTGAAGCCCTGGACGCTTCCCATCCGATCAAGGCTTTTTTTCTCGCAGCCCCCCACCGGTATTGATTAATTTTTCCGGATTTGGCAATCACCCGATGGCAGGGGATAAGGTAGGCAACCGGATTGATGGCCACCGTGCTCGCAACAGCACGAAAAGCTTGTGGGTGGCCGATATACGAAGCGATGTCCTGGTAACTGACGACACATCCCTCGGGGATGCTGAGCAGCGCCTTCCACACATTGATTTGAAAATTGGTCCCCTTGATCTGCAGATTAAACGGGCGTGAGCTTTTCTGGTGGTTATTATTGAAGATATGCTTCACGATCGGACAGACAGTCGTAGGTTTTTCGGCAAACTCCGAACCTGGCCATGAGTTATAAAGCTGGCCAAGTGTTTCGGACCGTTCACCTGAATCCAAAAATCCAAAATAACATATCCCCCGTCGGGTGGTCGCCAACAGGCACTCGCCGAAAGGCGATTCGCAGAAGCCATATGAAATGTCAGCCCCACCCCCTGTTTTTTAAAATCACCGGGCGTCATCGCCTCGAAGGTAACGAATAAATCATGAAGACGACTGGGACCTGACAGACCGGCGTCCAGGGCGGTTTCAAGGAGATTCTTGGATTCGGACAATCTTTTTTTGGCATAGTCAAGCGTCAAAAACTGCATGAATTGGATCGGGCTGATCCCCGCCCACCGTTTGAACAGCCTGTCAAAGTGATATTTGCTCAAATGAACGCTTTCCGCGATTTTTTCCAGGGTCGGCTGGGACTTGAAGTGACTTTCGATGAATTTAATCGCTTTTTCAATCCGCCGATAATCCTCGGACTGTTGCAAAAAATCGTTAGTAATTCATTTCTGTCCCCCTTGTATTCTGACTCCCCTGATACCCTAATGAAAAAACCCGCCAATAGCCACCCGAATCTTGCTGCGAAAGTCAGCAAAATTCGGGTCGCGGAATCCTCCTGCTAATGTTTATTAATGAATAAACCAAAATTGAGTAGAGCCACTTTCAAGTGGCCAAGACATTATCCACAAAGGGGGAAACATGAAGGCATCGAAAAGACCAACAAACTTGCTGTTGGTCACCTTCTTGATTCCGAGTGCCGTTTTACTGGGAGTCCTGGTGTTAGGGGAGCAACTGGAATGGAATGAATTTGCGGGGGGAACTGATATTTGCGGTTTGATCACCATCGACGGACGCAACTGGTGGAGAGGTTCAAGCGCAGACCGCGTACGGTTTGGAATCATGAGAATCAACTCGCTGCCACCACCCCCCTCCCCCGAGAGCGGCGCAGCCGCGTTTATAAATTATCGCCGGAATTGCGAAGCGATTCCGGCGATAATTTATTATTTGAATATCCTGGCCGCCATCTCGATATCCGCCGGGCAGAAGACAAACAGGCATTTGGCTTCGGGCGAAGACACCGAGCCGTAAACATAATTGATGTTGATGCCTTCCTGACCGAATTTGGCGGAGATTTTGGCCAACTCGCCGGGGCGGTTGTCGAGTTCTAACGCGATGACGGGCATGATGTCGAACAGGTAGTCGTTTTTCGACAGCAGGTCGACCGCCTTTTCGGTGTCGCCGACCAGCAGGCGGATCAGCGCGAATTCGGCCGAGTCCTTGCGCATCGAACTGTAGCTGGACGCCGAAGCAATCCGTTGGAGGGATTTCCCGCGGGCCCTGAAGAGTTCCTGCACGTAGGCCGACGCATCCTGGATGGTGAGGGCGTCGATATTGATGCTTGCCTCCGAAAACAGCGTTGCCAGCTTGCCGAGTTCGCCGGGCGCATTTTTTAAAAACAGCGATATTTCCGTTCTGACCATAGTGCCTCCCCTTAATGGCGTGTGCGATGATAGTGCCGGAAACTTAGAAAAATTTCCGCAGATTGTCAACACGCACCCACTGATGGAATGTTGGAATGTTGGAATTCATTTTCCCAACATTCCAACATTCTATCATTCCATCGGGTTTCACATATCCTCGCCGATGTTGGATTTCGCTCCGCTCAACTAACCAGTCACGACCTTTGAACCCGGAACTTAAGCATTTCGTGTTAAAATCACTGCTGTGTGCCGCCAAAGAGCTTTTTGACGGCGGCACGGTCGATGGAGCCGTCCTGCAGCAGCGGCAACTCGGTCACAAACTCGACATACCCCGGTTTTTTAAAACGCGCGATCCGCCGGCCGACGAATTCGATCAATTCCGCGGCGTCGAGACGATCACCGCTCTTCAGCTGGCAGACGGCCTTGATCCCTTCCTTCCACTTTGGATCCGGAACGCCGAAGACCACCGTTTTTTCGACCGCCGGATGGGCCAGGATGGCCTTTTCGACTTCCGCCGGATAGACGTTTTCACCGCCGGGCTTGATGAGTTCCTTTTCGGCCTTGCGGCCGGCATACCACAGGAAGCCCTTATCATCGAATCGGCCCAGGTCGCCGGTGTGGTGCCAGCCGTCCCGAAATGTGCGCGCATTGTCTTCGGGCAGGTTCCAGTAGCCTTTGAAGACCATGGGACCCCGCATGACGATCTCGCCGACCCGGCCCTCTGCGACCGGCCGGTCATACTCGTCCACCAACCCCACGTCGGCCAGCAGGATGGTCTTGCCGGCCGCGCCGGGCTGCTCGTCATAGCGGCCGAGAGTGGCCAGGCAGGAGGTTTCGGTCTGCCCGTACATGCCGTAGAACGTGCCGCCGGTCATTTTCTGGTATCTCTCGATGGTCTCCGGCGTGTCCAGACCCAAAACGCCGCGCAGGGCGCCGATGTCCGTGCCGGTTTTTTCGGCTTCGTCCAGCAGCGAGGCCAGAATGGGCGAGAAGTCGAACATGAGGCCGGCGCGGCGGCTGTGAATCAGCTCGACCGCCTGCGCGGCATCGAACCGGCTCATGTTCAGGCTCTGGGCGCCGACATGAAAGCAGCTGGTGACCATCACCAGACCGGCGATGTGAAAAAGCGGCAGAAGGTTCAGGTGGACGTCCTTGGGCGTGGTGCCGAATAGATAGATCAGGTGCATGTCGGAACACAGGATGTTTCCCTGGCTGAGCAGTGCGCCGCGGGGTCGGCCGCCAACCGCGGCGGTATGAATGATCACGAACCCGTCGCTGGCCGAGGGCGGATCGACGGCCGGATCGAAGACGCCCGCGTGCCCCGACAGAACGCTGAACGGCCTGAAGTCTCCGGTATCGGCCTTGAGATTGTAATAATCGGTCACGCTCGGCAGCCGGGTCTTGTTGCCGGCGATCATGGCCTGGTACTCGGCGTCCACGAAGAGGGCCGCCGGAGCGCCGTCGTTGAGATTGAAGCAGACCTCTTCGGACGCCAGCCGCCAGTTGACCGGCAGGACAATGGCACCCAGCGCCGCCGCGGCCCCGTAAAGCAGAAAAAACTCGCTGCTGTTTTTCCCGAGCACCCCCAGGCGGTCGCCTTTCTTGATGCCGGCCTTCCGCAGCCCCTGGGCCAGGCGATCGACACGGGTCTTGTAGTCTCCGAAAGACAGCGTGCGGTCTTCGTCGACCTCGTACCAGGCGGGCTGGTCATTGAAGATCCGGGCGTTGCGGTTGATCAGGTCATAAAAGGTAAAATCGTAGAGAGCCAATGTGGTCCCCCCTGGCAATGAAATTGTGGTGGGCGATTACTTCGTGGTCGTCACCGGACACGGTGCTTTGAGAATGATGTATTGGGCGGTGGATCCCAGGAGCATCTTGCGGGTTTTGGATTTTTTCTCGATGCCGACGAAAAGATGGTCGACCTCGTTCTGTTCGGCAAATCTGACGATGTCTTCCCCCGGCGTCAACCCCCTGGCGAAGTGCTGGGTTTCGCAGGCGATTCCGGCTTCTTCGATAAACTTGCAGGCAGTCCTGAGTTCATACTCGACCTTGCCGATCTCATCGAGCGACTCTCCCTTGCCCCCTTCCATCGAGGTCATCACGATGACCTTTGCCCCGTGTATCTTTGCAAAATCCCTGGCAAGGGCCAGTGCGGCTTTGGATTCCTTGGAACCGGTATAACCCACCAGAAATCTCATTCCATGCTCCTTTCTGGAATTTACCTAATTCATTTATCACGCGCCGACCGTTACATCCACCGTTTTCGCCTTTTGTACGATTTTACTTCTTTAAACGACTTCCGCCGTCCCCCCTGCGTGACGCCCATGTAAAATTCTTTGACATCCGGATTGTTTTTCAGCTCCTTGGATAACCCTTCCAGCACGATTTTACCGGATTCCATGATGTAGGCATAGGTGGAGACTTCCAGGGCCACCTTGGCGTTCTGTTCAACGACCAGGATGGTCGTCTCCATCTCGCGGTTGATGCGGACGATGTCCTCGAAAATCTCGTTGACCAGCAGCGGGGCCAGGCCCAGAGAAGGCTCATCGAGCATCAGCATCCGGGGACGGGCCATGAGCGCCCGGGCAATCGCGATCATCTGCTGCTCGCCGCCCGAGCAGTATCCGGCCAGACGGTTGGTCACCCGCGCCAGGCGCGGAAAATGCTCATGCATCAGCTTCAGATCGGCCCGAACCGATGCCGCACCGTCTTTGCGGGTGATCGAACCGGCGCGGATGTTCTCCTCCACCGTCAAGTGTTTGAAAACCCGGCGTCCTTCGGGCACCATGACCGCCCCCTGCCGGACCACTTCGGTACCGAGCCGGTTGGTGATGTCGGATCCCCGAAAGTGAATGTAGCCTTCCTTGATGAATCCGTTCTCCGGCTTTAGCAACCCGCTGATCGCCCTCAAGGTGGTGGTTTTGCCGGCCCCGTTGGTACCGAGCAGCGCCACGATGCCCCCTTCCGCCACGCTGAGGCTGACGCCCCGCAGGACCTGAATGATGTCGTGATACACCACCTCGATGTTGTTGACTTCGAGAAGATTGCCGTTTTTCTCCGCCGATCTCATGCGACCTTACCTTCCGACCGGATCCGCCCGCCATCCGGACATTCAAGTTATCGAGCGGTTGACGATGGAGGCCGGCGGTTTTTTGAAACCGACCAGCCTCCATTTTGCGATCAGGCAGTAAAAATCCGCCTGTTGGTATTTTACCGCATTCAAGGTTATTTAAGGCTTTTGTAATACTCGGGGGCATACGGTTTGCCGACTGCCCGGAATACGCCATCTTTAACCACGTACAGCTGCAGTGTGTCGACGCCTTCCTTGTCGGTTTTGGAATAGGTAACCGGGCCGACGGTCGTAAACGGAGTGAAGGCGTTTTTACCGTTCATGGCCAGAAGTTCCTCGTAAAGCGTTGCCCGGTCTATTTTCTTGCCTTCTTCCTTGGCGCGTTTCATGGTTTCGACGGCAATCTGGGCCACGAGCACGCCGCTGGTGTAATTGTGAGAATTGGCCGTCTTCTCGTCGCGACCGTAGCGTTTCGCCAGGGCCAGCTGCTGGTCCGTCCAGGGCCCCGGTTCAGAGGTCAGTTTGTAGGATGTCGTCCAATAAAAATTTTCGGCCGCCGATCCGGCCAGATCGATCAGGTCGTTGCCGCCGGTGTAATGGGCGCCCAGGAAGGTCAGTTTCCCTGGTTCACCGAAGGATTTGGCGGCCACGCCCAGACGCTGGGCGTCGTTGAGCAGCGTCGCAACAGGAGATTGGACGGTGTGGCAAATGACAAACTGGACGCCTTTGTCTTTCAAGCGCTGCAGAGTGGCGGTGTTGTCCAGATCCTTGCCATGCTCGACGACCTCGACGATCTCGACATTTACGCCTTCCGCAACGACCTTCTTGAGGTCTTCCACAGGGCCGCGCCCGAAGGCCGACGGATGGATGAAAAGGGCCACCTTGGCTTTACCGGCCTTGTGGTTGTTGGCCACGTACTCGGCCAATCCGATGACCTGGGCGGAGTAAGACGCGATGGGCAGGAAGATGTAGTTGGAATCCTCCAGGTTGCCCCGATGATAGGAGGCCGGGAGCACCGCAATCTTTTCTTCCTCGAAATCGCGCTTGAGGCCCAGCGTGCTGCCGGTGGAGTAGTTGAGGTAGAGCACGATGCCCTCGTCCAGAAATTCTTCGAAATTGCGCTTGGTGACATCGGTCTTGTACTGGTCGTCACGAATCGAAATCTCGACCTTGTCGTCGCCCAGCAGTTTTTCATCGTTGGCGTAGCGGATGTAGTCTTCCATGCCCTTGGAGTAAGGGTTTCCGGCATCGGAGGTCGGGCCGGTGATCGCCAGGGACGAGGCGATTTTGTAAGTGTTCGCGGCCTGGACGTTCATGACGCCGACCGTGAGAAACAAAGCGGTCAGTACAATAGAGAAACAGGTCCATTTTTTGGTCATTTTTTCCTCCCCTTCATGTCGGTTGTGGTTAGTTGGCATCGGCATATGTGTCGACGGTGTTGCGGCCATCTTAAAACCTGAACGGCCACAGTTTGAAATACGATCGCGCGATCCGCCACCAGTTGGCGATGCCGCGCGGTTCGAACATCAGGAACAAAACGATCACCAGGCCGAAGGTCAGCGGACGCAGACCCGTTGCGAGGTTCATGGTTTCCGAGAAAATGACGCCGGCGAGTTTGGCGACTTGTTCGACCTGAAGATCGAGCATGTAGATGGCGGTCGGGCCGAAAAAGGACCCGACCAGGGTCCCGAGGCCGCCGACGATGGCCATCGCCAGATACGTGATGGATTGACCCAGCGTAAAAGATTCGAACCCGGCGCCGCGGAAGAGATAGGCGTGCAGGGCGCCGGCCACGCCGGCAAAGAAACCGGCCAGGGCGAAGGCATACACCTTGGTCAGACCCGGATGCATCCCCATGGCATCGGCCGCGCGGTCGTTGTCGCGCACCGCAACCAGACAGCGGCCGTAGCGGGTGCGCATGAGGTTGCGCACGCCGAAGCCGCACATGACGACAATCACGAGCATCATGTAGTACCAGAAAAGGTAGTGGCCGTCCCGCGACACTTCACCGGTAATCCAATAGGCGCGCCCGATGAAAATCGTTTGTCCCTGATTGAAGAAAGTCGAGAAGTTGATGATCCACAGAAAAATCATCTGAAAAGAGAGCGTGGCGATCGCCAGGTAGAGGTGTTTGAGCCTAAGAGCCGGCAGACCGACAAAAGCCCCGACGATGGCCCCCACGCCGCCGCAGATGAGAAGCATCAGCGGCCAGGCGTGAGTGATGAGCACATGCGAGTCTCCCAGCACGCGCGAGAAGGAGGCCAGGGTATAGGCGCCCACGCCGACGAAGGCGGCATGGCCGATTGAAATCAGCCCGGCGAACCCGGTCAGCAGATTCAACCCGATGACCGCAATGATGGCGATAAGGATATTGTCGACGACCAGCATATACTTGTTGCTGACGCTAAAAAACAGCGGCCAGCTGAAGACGACCACCAGGAAGGCGATGAACACCGTCCGGTCGAGGTGGGTCTGGAATATGCGCTGCTCTTCCTTGTACGTCGTAAAGTAGTTGCCGGTTGCCAGCCAACGATTTACAGCCATTATCTACACCCGTTCAATTTCGTGGATTCCGAACAATCCGTGCGGTTTGAAGAGTAAAATGACCAGTAGAATGATGTAGGGCAGCAAGTTTGCCGTGCCGCTCAGCCCCCAGTGACCGTCGAGATACCCGGCCGCGAACTGTTGGATGAGACCCATGATGATTCCCGCCACCACGGCGCCGATAATCGAATCGAGTCCGCCGAGGATAACGACCGGAAACACGGTGATGCCGAAGGCGTGCAGGGTCTCGAAATTCAGCCCGGTGATGTTGCCGATAATGGCCCCGGCCGCCGCCGCACTGAACCCGGCCGCCGCCCAGGCGAGAGCGAACACCCGTGGAATGGAGATCCCGATGGACATGGACGCCAGTTGGTCGTCCGAGACCGCCCGCATGGAAATCCCCAGGGTCGACTTCCTGAAAAACCAGGAAAAGCCGCCGATGAGAATGGCCGTGGTGATCACCCCCACCAACTGGGTCCAGCTGATGGAGACGCCGCCCAGTTGGATGGGGGTGGTCGGCAGAAATTCGGGAAAGGAGAAGTTGTAGGTGCCAAAAGGCGTCAGGTAGATCAGGCCGTCCAGGATGGACATCAACCCGATGGTCACCATGATGACCGAGATGATCGGCTCGCCGATGAGCCGGCGCAGGAAAACGCGCTCCACGCTCATGGCAACAAAAAAAGTAATGATCAGGCTCAGGAAGAAGGCCAGGGCAATGGGGATTTTGGCCCAGACGGCCAGCGCGTAAGTGATGAAGGCGCCGGTGGCGATAAGCTGTCCGTGGGCAATGTTCAAGACGCGGCTCGATTTGTAAATCAGCACGAACCCCAAGGCGGACAATGCGTAGATCGAACCGACGACCATGCCGCTGACGACCAGTTGCAGGAAATAGCTCATGTCATATCATTCCATGGTATAGAATTTGAGCGTTGTCTGAACCGCCGTTGTCTGGCCGTCCTGATACTGGAAAAAGGCCTCAACCGACTTTTCGGTGACGCCGGGATCGTAAAGCGCCGTGTAAAGATCTTCGTATTTTTCGCGGATGAACTTGCGGCGGATCTTGCCGGTTTTGGTCAGTTCGCCGTCATCGACGTCCAGCAGCTTGTAGAGAATGGCGAAGCGGTGAATTCTGAAATGCTCTTTTTCCACCGTCTGATTGAACTCGATCACCTGCTGTTTCACCAGCTCGGCCACTTCCGGTTTGGTGGAAAGATCCATAAACGTGGTGAATGATATCCCGCGGTCCTCGGCCCATTTGCCGACCACGATCGGATCGATATTGATCAGGGCGGCAACATACTCCCTTTGATCGCCGAAGATGACCGCCTCTTTGACATACGGGCTGAATTTCAGCTTGTTTTCCAGAAACATCGGGCTGAACATGTCACCGTCTTTGTTGTGCATGACATCCGCGAGGCGGTCGATCACCACCAGGTGGCCGTCCTTGTCGATGAAACCCGCATCCCCGGAGTGCAGCCACCCGCCGGCGAGCAGTTCTTCGGTCTTGTCGTCCAACTTGTAATACCCGGCGGTCACCGACGGGGACCGCGAGAGGATTTCGCCCTCGGCGGATATTTTGCATTCGGTTCCCGGCAGGGGAATGCCGACCGTATCCGGGCGCACGTCGCCGTCGCGGTGCATGTAGGCAATACCGGTGATTTCCGTCTGGCCGTAAATCTGCTTCAGGTTGACGCCGATGGCCTGGTAAAACGTGAACAGATCCGGGCCGAGGGCCGCACCGCCGGTGTAGGCCCGGCGCAGCCGCAGCAGGCCGATCTGGTTGGTCAGCGGCACAAAAACCATGACTTTCCCCAGCCAGGACTTGACGCGCAACGCCACCGGCATTTTCTTGCCGGCCATCCGGTAGGCCGCCGCCCGTTCGCCGACTTTCATGAAATACTCGTAAAATTTCCGATTCAGCCAGTAAGAGTCGTCGATCTTGAGCCACATCTGGGATCGCAGCATTTCGTAGAACCGCGGAGCGCCGAAGATGAACTGCGGCCCGATTTCCTTGAAATCCTCCATGGCGGTTTCGACGGACTCGGGGAAATTGACCGTGATGCCGGTGGCCATGGCCACCCCGAAAGAATTCATCTGCTCGCCGATCCACGCAAACGGCAGAAACGATACATATTCATCGCCTTCGTCGAGGGGATCGACTTTGGTGATCTGCACCCCCATGTTGATGTAGTTGCGGTGGGTCATCATGGCGCCCTTGGGAAGCCCGGTGGTCCCTGACGTCTGGCACAGATGGCAGACGTCGTCCGGCCGCCCGCGGTCGATCATTTCCTCGAAACGATCCGGATTTTTCCCGATGACGTCTTCCCCCATCCCATACAGGTCATCGATCTCCATGAACCAGTCATCGGAACGGTAGCCGCGCATGCCGCGCGGGTCCTCGTAAATCACCTTCTTGACCTTGGGAATCCGGTCGCGCACCTCGACGAGTTTATCCACCTGCTCCTGGTCGCCGCAAAAGACGATAGAGACATCCATGTAGTTGAGGATGTCGGCGATCTCATTGGGCAGGCTCGACTGGTAGATCCCGGCCGAAATGCCGCCGGCCGCCTGCGCCGCGATGGCCACCACGAGCACCTCGGGTATGTTGTCGGCAATGAGGGCCAGCTTGTCGTTTTTTTTCAGGCCGATTTTCTCGAGCCCGAGAGCGGTTTTGTGGACAGATGGTAGTAGTCTTTCCACGTATAACTGATCCAGCGGCCGAAATCCTTCTCCCGCAGGGCGACTTTGTCGCCGGAATGTCTGACCCGCCAGCGCAGCAGCTGGGGAATCGTGAAGTCGAGTAGATCGGTCTGTCTTTCATGCCTCTTTAATCTTCCCCGATATAGGCTTCGATAACCTTGGCGTCTTTGGCGACTTCCTCCGGTTTGCCCGCTCCGATCAATTCGCCGAAATCGAGGACATATACGTGGTCGGATATGTCCATCACGACCCCCAGATCATGTTCAACCAGAACGATCGTGGCATTGCGCTCCTTTTGAATATCCATGATGAAGCGCACCATGTCTTCTTTTTCCTCGACGTTCATGCCCGCCATGGGTTCATCCAGCAGCAGCAGTTGCGGCCCGAGGGTCAGCGCCCGCGCCACCTCGACTCTCTTTTGAATGCCGTAGGCCAGACTGCCAACCGTCCTCTTGCGATAGGGCTCGAGTTCCATGAAGTCGATCACATCTTCTACAAAACGCCGGTTTTCGGCTTCCTGCCGGGACGCTTTGCCGAAGAAGATGACCGCCTGAAAAAAATTGTATTTCAGATTCTGATGCCGGGCGAGCATCAGATTGTCGAGCACGGTCATCCCGCGAAAAAGCTCGATGTTCTGAAACGCCCGGGCGACACCTAGATTTGACACCTGGTGCGGAGACGATCGGCTCAGGCGGTCGCCATAAAAAATATTTCCCGACTGGGGTGGTAAAAGCCCGAAATACAATTCAGCAGACTGGTTTTGCCGGCCCCGTTGGGACCTATAATCGAGGTGATCAACCCCGGTTCGATGGTCAGGTTCACATCGGTCAGGGCATTCAGGCCGCCGAAGGAGAGGGTGACGTTCGCTACCTTCAAAGTATCCATGGGATTCCGTTTGGCCGTGGTCGCATCGATTCAGGCGCATTTCACCCGGTTGAAACAAAAAAAGGCCCGGATTAAATTCTTTTTCATCCGGATCACCGGCGCCGGTATCGGTGCCTACCGGTCGGTTTCAGTCGGAAGTTGATCGCGCGCAAGGAGGCTGTCTTTTTAAAAATACTCGTTTTCCCATTCATGGCCCCAACGCCTCTCTGGGGCGCCTGCGCGGACCGACCTTCTTCAAATTCATGAATAATGTTCATTCCGTAAACAGCGTTCTATAGTGTGTTTTTCATTTGGTCAAGTGAAAAATATCGCAGCCGAAAAATTGGCATTTTCCCTGAATCGTTCGCTTTTTCTCGAAGAAACACCCCGGTTCGCGGAAAACCGGCCGGCAAATAAACCGCCAAGTCAGCTACAAGATAGCTGTGAATGTCTCTTTTATTAATTCAGAACATTCCCGAGCTGTCAAGTTTATAATATAGCGGTGTATTAGTTGGTAAAAACAACTATTGTTCGAAAGACATCAGGTGAGCTTGCAGGTTGATTTTCTTGTTCTTGATCCCGAGTTTTTTGCGGAGGTTGTAACGGTGAAACAGGATGGTATTTTTTGACAGGCACAGAAGGACGGCGATTTCCTTGTTCGTCTTGCCTTCCTTGACAAGATTGGCCACCCGGATTTCGGTGGGGGTCAAATTGATGTTGCGCGCCGAGAACTGACTGATAAAAGGCGAGATAATGCTGTTCAGGTTCGAATCGAGGATATTGATGAGCGTTGACTGATCTGTGTTCAGGTGGCTTTTTTTCAACCGTTCGAGGTAAGGGCCGATCAACCCCTTCACATTGGAGAGAACGTTGTCGGCCAATTCCTTCTTGTCGCAGTCACGCTGCTTCAGCAAGACCCTGAGGGCCGTGTTGACCTCCGCCAGATGGTGGGACTGGGCTTTGAGTTCCACTTCGCGCTTGCGCAGCTTTTCCTCGGCCCGCTTGCGTTCTTCGACTTCCCGGGCCAGCTGGGTGTTGGTATTGGCCAGCTCGGCCGTTCGCCCGGCAACCAGATCTTCCAACTGGTCGTGGTACCGCCGCAACTCCTCCTCGACCTTTTTGGCGGCGCTGATATCGCGCAGGATCACGATGTTTCCGGCCGGCCGGCCGTCGCGGTCCTCGTAAAGCCGCGAGCTGATCTGCACGTCCAGTACCCGTCCGTCCTTGGTCAAGCGTTTGGTTTCAAACAACTGGATGACGTTGCCGCGCAGCATGCTCTCGATGGCGGCCCGTGTTTCCGGCAAATTCTCCTCGGGCACGAAACCAATCGGCTTTCCCAGCAGATCTTGACGCTCGAAGCCGAAGGTGCGTTCGAAAGCAGGGTTGACGTGGGTGGCCCGTCCTTGGATGTCGTAGACCACCACCGGATCGGGCGAAGACTCCAGCAGGGAGCGGTACAACTGCTCGCTGTGCCGCAGGATGGCCTCGGTCTTGACCCGCTCTTTGAGTTCGCGGCGGGCATCGGTGATCAGCTGCGCTTTTTCGAGGGCCAACAGCGCCAGTTCGGCGAAACGGCTCAGGATCGTGACATCTTCTTCCCGGTAGACCTTGTCGTCTTCCACCCGGGCCAGACCGATGACGCCCAGCACCCCCTGGTCGGATTTGAGCGGAATTCCCACCACCG
>CAWAAN010000024.1:0-460752 GCA_963779885.1 uncultured delta proteobacterium
ATTTGACGAAATGCACCAGCGGATTGATACCTCCCTCAGCAACATCAGGATTAATTTCAAGATACTTTCGCAAGTCAAATGTCGGTGATGGATTTCGCCCTTCAGCTGCACCATGACGGATGAAGTGCTCAACCGGATCGATACCTTCTTTGGAAACATCTTCGTTCTCGGACAGATAATAATTTTCGTCGAAAAGACCCGATGCTTTTAACAATTGGACTTCTTCAATATTTATATCTTGTTTTGGCGGCGATTTTTTGAAAGGTCTTGCTATTAATCGAATAGGTGTCGTAATTTTCCAGCTCACCGTTTTTTTGAGTTTGATTACACGTTGGCGTTGTGCCTCTATCTCTCGCTCCTTTGATTCCAATTCTGCCTTGGCCAAATTCAGTTCACGGGACAAGGTTTCAATTTCCTGGAGTACCAGCTTGTGTTCATTTTCCGCTTTTTCATGCGCCTGCTTTAGATTTTGATTCCTCAGGAAATAATTTTCGAGTTCCTCCTGCACCTGGTGCAATTGCAGCAAGAGGAGTTCATTCTCTTGGACAGTTTCATTTTTTTCTGTATCAAGCTTATTTACATCCTGCCGCAGCTTTTCGATCTGAGCTGCTTTTTCAGATGCGAGTTTCGCCTGACCATCGCGGGATTGGGTCAGTTGCTTTATTTCCGCTTTTAAACTGCCTATTTGTTTAACCTGCTCATTTTCCATTTTTTTCAACTTATCAATTTCTGCCTGCAAATTATGACTCTGCTGAACTTTTTCCTGCTGCACTTTTTCAAGCTGCGTTTGCCGTTCGCTCGCCAGCTTTAACTTTTCATCGCGGTCACCGGTTATTTGCTTGACTTGGGCCTGAAGCTTCTTTTCCTGTTCAGACTGCTTTTGTTTCTGTAAAAACACAGTCTCGAGTTCCTCCTGCACTTGGTGCAATTGCAACAGCAGCAGTTCGTTTTCCTGAGTAGCTTCCTTGTGCGCCGCTTCGGCTTTTTCCCCAACCTGTCGCCACTGCTCCATCTGCTTTTTTAAGATCGGCTGCTTCTTTCCGCCTCCTCGCTTTTCTTCGTCAACTGTTCGATTATTATTTTGACGCTCAGTTGACAGCTTTATTTTGTCATCACGCTCTTTCTTCAGATTTTTAATCTGAGCCTGAAATTCCGCGGTTTGGCGTTCAGTTTCGGACATTTTTCTGGTTCAGAATCGAAATTACCCGCTGACTTTCGATCTCTTTTCGTGCTAATTCGTTTTTAGCCTCTGACATCTGTTCGAGCTGAATCTGAAGATCAACAGCCATCTTATATTTTTCGTCAAGTTGTTCCTGCCGATTGGAAGCAAGGGTATACAATTCCTCATCGCGAACCTCCAAGGAAGATTCTATCTCTCGAAGAGCCGCATCGCGTTCCGATAATAAACGGTTAAGGGAAACAGTTTCTTCAGTTTTTTGAGCAAAGGAATCTTTCAAATTATTTATTTCGAATCGATATTCATTTTCCTGTCTCTCAAAGTTTTCTTGTCGCTCTAAATCTGAACTTTGCAACCTTTTTATTGCGTCTTCACTCGCGCTCGCCATTTCCTTTAACCTGACGATTTCGGCATCCCGCTCCCCCAGATACCACTGCAACCGGCTTATTTCTTCCTGCCGGCTTGACAGTTCTTTTTGCAGACTCACCGTTGCAGAATTCCGCTCAGTTATCTCGTGCTGCAGTTGTTCTATCTGAGCCTTGAAATCCGCCGTCTGATTGATTTGCTCGCTCAGGACACCTTTCAACTCTTCGATTTTCGCAGCCTGCTCCTGCTGTACCCTTTCGGCATTCTCCAGTTTCTGTTCGTTTCCAATCAGCGCTTGCCGTAAGTTGCGCTCAACTGCCTTTCTTTTGAAATAGCTGCTGAACAGTTCCAGGGGCTGCAACTGGATGGCCGGCATATTGTCGGCCAGGGGCTGCGCCGTCGCCTCCAGCTCTTTTTGAAGTTCCTGCACATCCGGTCTATCCGCAATCAGATAGCCGGCAAGCAGCCGTTCCATCACAGCGTTATGATTTTTGGATGGCGGTAATTCGGAAGGAGCCCTCAAAGGAAGGCCGATTTGGCGGCAGACGTCGATCATTTCCTGCGGCTGGCGGCTGGCGGCTTCGGCGTCCAGCAACAGCGCCTGGCCCCGATGACAGCGCTGGAACCGCAGCAGTTGGCGGTTTGCAACCTGCCACCCTTCCAGGAACTGCAATGGGTCGATCCCCTTTAGGCAGGCATTCGCCACGGCAGCCTCCGCACTCGTGTAAAACAACAGGAACTGGGCCTGCGGCAGCTTTGCGGCCCAGAAGTCGAGCAGCCACAAATTACGGCTTTCCGCCAGAAGCAGCGGCTTGGTTGGCGCCTCGGGCAGCAGCTTTGCAACCCCGCCGCCATTTGTAGGCACCAGCGGCATCGGAAAATCCGGCGTTGGCGGGTCAATCATGCTGACAGGCCGAAACAGATCGTCGTACCATTGAGAGTAGGCATCACCCGCCGGCTCGAGGCCGGCCAGTTGCAGGATTGGCAGGGCGCTTTCCCAGTTGCTGTGAGGACAGCCGGTCGCTATTACAGTCGTCATAGAGATTCTCCAACCTGTCGATTTTCCCTGTTATATTCCTTTATTTCCCGGTTCAGGTCTTCGATTTCCTTGCGCAGGATTTCGTATTCGCGCATCTTGCGGCTTAAAAAATGGATCAGGAGGCGAAACTTTTCTTCCGCTCCCTTGGGGGTCAAGATGTAGGTATAGGCCGATTTGCTGTTGGCATTTTTGAAGCGTTCGAATTGAACCAGGCCTTCTTTCACCATCTCGGTGATCCAGTAGTTCGTCTTTCCCAGGCTGATGCCGATTCGCCTGGCCAATTCACGCTGCGTCATCCGGTGCTCGGCTTCCGAAATGATTTTCATCAGACGGAAACGAATCTCTTCTTTGATGTGTTCAGCGTTCATGGATATAGATGATTGATCGATTATGGCTTCCTATGAAAATATTCACCGCCGAGTCGCGGAGGGCGCGGAGGAAAAGATGAAGAACAAATGTTTCCGACTTGTGAACGCTTTGTAGTCTTACCCAGGCGTTTGGCGTATCGGATATGCATAGTTTGGGCCAATTACGTTATTCCGACACAAACCACTTAAATTATAAATAATTTATAGTGTTTTTAACGTTTTCTTGAAGAGATTGGAGGGGAAAAAGCGTCAATAAGAGCTGGATGAGAGTCAAGTTTTCAGCGTGAACGACGGGCTATATGATCATGGGGAAACCCGAAAATTATTCATCGTGGGTTGTTGCCGGCGGTATAGCATCATGGAGAGCGGTGCAAAAAGATCTAAAAATTCATCGGGCC
Source organism: uncultured delta proteobacterium (assembly GCA_963779885.1). GTDB lineage: Bacteria > Desulfobacterota > Desulfobacteria > Desulfobacterales > SG8-13 > JARFQH01. The sequence goes on from CAWAAN010000024.1 coordinate 3,349, forward strand.
GCTATTTTTTTTCTGGACGGATTTCTCAAACTTTTTGTGTATTAACGGTATGTTATTGTTTTTCAGTTAATTACCGCACCTGATAGACTTTTCGGCGGCTTTAACCTTTTCACCGGCACCGGATCGGCCCGGTACCGGAGTTCCTGTCGGCGGATCGTTACATTTTAGAAATTTTGTTGGTGTTCACTCAGCGAACACAATTTTGCGCGCCAGGGGTTACGATACGGATACAACACATTGAAGAAGCTGGGGGGGAAAACCTTACAAAACGTCAATTTTTTGGCGTTTCAAAAATAAATTATAATACCAATGATTTAGATAATTTTTTTAATGTTTTTATGTCAAGTTCATCCTTTTCTCTGCCTGTTGCCATTTTATTCTTGATAAGCTTGATTAAGGATATAACAGGTAGTTGTAAACCTTCGACTTCAAGTGTAATTTTATCCTCATCGGCTTCTTCATAGGTAACTCCATCAATCTTCGTAATAAGATCAATTCTTCGCGGTATCACACCAATTTGAAAAATTATGCCTTCCATTGAAAAATCATCGATTTCAATTTGCTCAAGAGGTGCACCGAACCGTGCCAATGCCTTGTATAATTTTCTTGAGTTGATATGACTTGGTTTTACCCAAATATCGATATCCCCAGTTGCTCTCGGATATCCGTGCGCCCCTAATGCGTATGCACCGACTATAATGAAATCAACTTGCTCTTCTGATAATAGTTGCAACATCTCTTTGTAATCTTCGTTTAACATCTTGCTCCTTTACAAATGACCAGGTATCTTTAGTAATTTCCCAAATCATAGAGATTAGCTCATCTCTTTTAGCATCAACATGTCCGTCGTCTATATCTTCATGCAGATATGTTTTTTTTGCCACTTTTCTGTTCATTTTCATTAAAAAGTCGTCTCCAAAATATATTTCTATGAATACCGATCCACTATGACGGTCCGACCCCCAAAATTTCCAAGCTTAAAACGAGCTTGAGTCCAGTGTCTATTTCCTGCAATCGCTTTTTGGGCAGGGTGCCGATTTTCTCTTTGATGCGGCGTTTGTCAACCGACTTGGTTTGAGTGAGATTGACGACGCATGTGCGCGGCAGGTTGGCTTCGCCCTTGTTCAGTACAACATTTCCCGGCAGGTCCCCGAACTTAGGCGTCGAGGTGATGGCCGCCATGATGACGGTGCTGATCCTGCTGTCATTCAGAGCGTCATTTTGAATCACCAGTCCGGGCCGCATCCCCAATGGCGCGGACCCTTTGCCGGGGGAAATATCCACCCAATAGACAGACCCTTTCCGGATTACCATTCCTGACCCTCATCCTTACCGGATCCCTCAAACCAGGCCGCGGTGTCCAGCTGTTCCCGAACGATGGATTCATCGGAAAAAACGCGATCGTATGCTTCCCGGATTTCCCGCACCTGCGTCTCCATGATCTTTTCTCGCAGAAGAAGGGTAATGAATTTGCTGCGCGATACACCCCGCTTGCTGCGGATGTCATCGATCACCGAAATTAGATCAGACGGTATTGTAATGGAAACCTTTTCTGTACGCATAATTGGTATGATCATTTAGTATTATAAAATTTACTTAAAAATTAGCATTCTAAGGGTATGCTGTCAAGAGCGTTAAGGGACAGGGCTTGGTTGAGGCGATACAGGATTAACGAGTTACAATTCGTCGGCTTCAGACTGTTGGGCAAGCGGCTTGTCAAAACGCCAAAAGTCTATTTCACCGATGTCGGGACGCTGTGCTACCTGACCGGCTTGCGGGATCCGGACCATGCGGCCGCCGGTCCCATGGGCGGGCCGATCATGGAAACCGCGGTACTCTCGGAAATCGTCAAGACCCTCACCCATCGCGGAATCGATCCCCAGGTTTATTTCTGGCGAACCTCCGCCGGCAGGGAGGTGGATATTCTTGATCGAGGCCGGTGGAAAACTCGTGCCCGTCGAGGTGAAACTTTCCACCACCCCGCGGCCCGCCATGGCAGCCTCAATAAAAGCGTTATGGAGGATTTCGGCGAAAGGTCATGCCCGGTTACGTGGTTCATCCGGGCGACATTCGACTGCCATTAGGCTCGAATGTGACCGCTCTGCCATTCTCAGATCTTTAGCAGCGGGCTACTCTGTCGATTCCGGCAGGTCGAGAAGGAATCGCCAAACCGGGACCACAACGATGGTTCCGTTCCCGGCCTCGATCTGTTCGACCTCGTTCCGTGTCACGATGTTTCCGGTATGCAGTCCGAGTTCAGCCATCGCTTCCGTCAAAGCCGCGGTTTCTCTTTTTCGTGTCTGCGGTTCCAACAGGGAGGCGCACGCCTGCACCAGCATCGGCGAGCGGCCGCGCCGGGGAACGACAAAATCGACCTCCCTTCCCGATTTGGTCCTGTAGTAGTAAATCTGCGGGTAAAGACGCCGCAGCGCCGAGAACACGAGGTTTTCCAGTAAGTGTCCGGCGTTGACCAGAATCCCGGAAGACACACAGGTGACCAGGGCGTGATCAATGCAATAGATCTTCTTTGATTGGTGTTGCTGCGCGCCAGCGATGCATCGAATATCCGCACGGTGAAAAGGAAATAGGCATCTTCGAACCAGGCCATGTAATCTGACACGGCGGACTTGGGAACCTTGTGCCCCAGAGACTTGAGATAACCCGTGATCCTGTTGCAGAGCGGCAGCTGTTTAAAGGACTTTTGAGCCGTTACCACTATCTGGGCTACGCGATGCCCTATGGTGCGCGGCTGCAGTATCTGGTCCACGTCAGCCGCCCCCGGCACGAGGTTGTCGGCTGTGTGCAGTTTTCGAGCCCGGAACCTGGCGGATAAGGTTCGCGATCAATGGATCGGCTGGGATGATGCGAGCCGCGGGCTGCGGCTGCAGCACATCGTCAACAACAGTCGTCTTCTGGTGGTGGCGCGCATCCGCAACCTGGCCAGCATGGCGCTCTCTCGAGCCCTCAAGCGCCTGCGAGCCGACTGGCAGGCGCAATACGGGGTGGATCCCTGGCTGGTAGAGACCCTGGTGGACCAGCAGCGGTTTTACGGGGGGTGTTATCGGGCGGCCAACTGGAGAGCTCTGGGAGAAACCAGCGGCCGCGGACGAATGGACCGCAGCCGCCAGCGTGACGGGGCCCGGGTAAAAACCGTACTGGTTTATCCGCTGGTCAAAAATGCCCGGCGCGGACTGATCGGGGGAGAATAACAGGGATGGATTGGGCGGATTGGGGTCGGGCCGCATTTACTCATTGATATTAAACAATTTAATACCAAAAGACCCTCGATATGGCGGGTATAATGCACGTTTTACCGGCAAAAAGAGAATTATTGGAATCTCAAGGAAAGGCAGAGCGACGATCTTTCAAGACTGCTTGGGAATATCGCACTTTCGGGCCCGAAAAAGAGCAAAATAGGCCTTGAAACCACCTGCAACATAGACTATTTCCCTTAAATTTCAAGCAACTAAGACGTCCCGACCCCCAATCAAAATTAATATGCGCTGCTGCGGTGCGAAGCAGCCAACATATAAACGATTTTTTCTTCATCATCGATTTCATAAAAAAACCGCCATGCTCCGATCCGATAACGCCATGTTTCGGGGTGGTAGTTTTTAAGTTTTTTGATATGCGGCCCCAAGTGAGGGTGTTCCCCCAATTGCGGATAGACGAACTCATAAAGCTTTTGATTAACTTTGCGGTGGCCGGATAAGGCGATGTGCTTGAGATCTTTTTGGAATTGTTCGGTCTCAAATATGCGATAGTTATTCAACAAAGCGCCCTTTTTGTTCTGCGGCCTCCCTTGAGCCTTGTTTTAGTCGAGCCACAATTTTCTCATCGGAGAGGATTTCAGCCATTTCGGCATCGTCTACAAACTGCTGTTCGCTCAACCTGTTTAACGCCGCGGTCTCGATGAAGTTTGAAATAGAGCGGTTCTCGGCCCGAGCCGCTTCCAAAAATACCTGATACACGTTTTCTTTCAGCCTTAACGTAACTGTTTTAGACATTTCATTCACCTATATTCTTTTGAATTCTTTTGTGTGCGCATTAATGCTAACCTCCACAACGGAAAAAGTCAAATGTCAACGAGATGTTGATGAACCTTTTCTTGCAGTCCCTCAAACCCGTTCTGCGTAAAGATCTTCGCTCGTCTCTGAAGCCCTCCTACTTTTGCACTGTTGGAGTACCCCCTCTTTGAGCCGCAATTACCGTCAATACCTCATAGGCCGAAAAACCGCGTATGATTATGCTCGCTGTGGAATGGTTCAGTAGCGAGTTGCCCGCAAGGGCGCCGCCGCCGACATTCGAGTGGTCGCGATCAAAAAATGATTATACTGACGCAGGGTAGTAAGGAATTCGAAGGGAAAAGCAGCAACCGAGGACACGCACCATGATGACAGCCAAGAAAAAACACTGCGAGAGGCCACGCAGTTGCGACGATCTGGTCGATCTGCTGATGTCCGATCTCATGATCGAACACCTGGCGATCCTGGCCCACATGACCGAAGACGAGTTCGAGCTGTTTTACGACGAGGTGGCCGGTCACATCATCGAAGAATTCGATCTGTGGACCGGAAATGACGGCCTGCTTCAGTCCTGCCTGTTTTCCGAGTCCGACGACGACGAGGAACCGGACCCGGCGCGGGTGATTTTGAAAAAAATGCGGGAACAGGTGCGGGAGGGGGACGGATTGGGGGTCGGGCCGCACTAACTCATTGATATTAAATAATATTTAATACCAATAGCCCCTCGATATGGCGGGTATAATGCTTGTTTTACCGGCAAAAAGAGAATTATAGGAATCTCAAGGAGAGGCTGCGCGATGATCTTTCAAGACTGCTTGGGAATATCGCACTTTCGGGCCCGAAAAAGAGCAAAATAGGCCTTGAAACCACCTGCAACATAGGCTATTTCCTTTAAATTACAAGCAACTAAGACGGCCCGACCCCCAATCGGATCCTGGTCAAGCGGATGCCCGACATGTACCGGGTTCACGTGTTGCAGGAAAAGGAATCCCATCTGGCGCCGGAAAATGACCCCTATTGCCTGGCAACGATGAAACATTATCGAAGCCTCGTTCCGATGGCGCAGGAGGTGCGAAAACCGATAATCGAATTGACCCCGGCAGATGACGCTATCGGCAGCCATGCGGCGGTGGTGCAGGCTGCCTACAAGGATTTCGAGATTCTGGCACGAAAGATATTGGAAACGATGAAGGGCGAAATTGAACCAAAGTGACTGAAATGATATGAAATGTTGCCTTACGCTTTAGCCTCGTAGCTTAAGCACCTTTTAATCTTCCAACTGTTTTTGTGTCTTTGTTTGATATACAATGTCTTTTGGATGAGGATTTTACTTTTCTCCGAGCTGAAGCGATATAATTGTTTTGAGACGGATATCTCCGCTGTGGAATGAATGATGGATAAAAAAAGAATCAACATTGCTCAAGACCAAATGGCTGACTATTGCCGTCGCTGCAAATAATCGAATTGGTGATGTTTGGATCTGTCCTGACTGATGACTTTGGCCCGTAAAGCGACATCGACATTGTGGTCACGTTCGTCCCGGAAACAAAATGGGGTTTGCTCGATACGGTTAAAAATGGAGCAGGAACTATCCGGCCTGTTGGGTTACAAGGTTGACCCTCTCTCGCGGCGTGCGGTTGAACAAAATCCCACCGGATACTTCGTCGAGAAATTCTTGGCACAGCAGAGGTGATCTATGACTCGGGATGAGGCTGTGTTGCTGGATATCGTACGGGCGGCGCATCTCGCGGATTGGGGTCGGATTGGGGTCGGGCCACACTAACTCATTGATATCAAAATTTAGTCCAGAAGAACGCTCTTTTTAGTGATTATAATGCGTTTTCAATCCGTAAGATGAAAATATAAGAAATCTTCAGATAAAAAAATCCCGCCACTGGGAAATCCTTTGACGAGGAACCATAATGGGCAAGGAAATGATGTTCAGGCGCTTGGCGCTCAAGAACTGGAAAAATTTCGCCAATGCGGATATTAGCCTGCAAAATCGGGTTTTTATGGTCGGGCCGAATGCCGCCGGCAAATCCAACCTTCTCGATGTCTTTCGTTTTCTTAGAGATCTGGCTTCTTCCGGCGGCGGTTTTCAGGAGTCAATTTCACCGCGTCGCGGCGGGGTCACAAGCATTCGCAGCCTGGCCTCTCGACGCTATTCGGATGTCGAGATTAACGTTCAACTGACGGATCCTGACGGCCTATCCATTTGGGAGTACGAGATTGCCTTCAACCAGGACAAACAGCGTCGTCCTGTTTTGCGCAAGGAAAAAGTATGCCTAAATGATACGCTTCTGCTGGATCGTCCTAACGATGAGGACCGCAGCGACCCAGCCCGGTTGACCCAGACCTATCTCGAACAAGTGAACGTCAATAAACCGTTTCGCACTCTATCAGCATTTTTCAGCTCAATCCGTTACCTCCATATTGTTCCCCAACTCGTCCGCGAACCGGATCGGTCCGTCGGGCGATCCGATGACCCTTTTGGGGGCGATTTCCTGGAGCAGATCGCCAAAGCTCCAGAAAAAACGCGCAACGCCCGCATGCGTCGCATGACGTCGGCGCTGCACGTTGCCGTTCCTCAGCTTCAGGAGATTGCACTCTGGCGCGATAACCGCGGCAAACCCCACCTGCGGGGGAAGTTCCAGCATTGGCGTCGCAAGGGGCTTGGCAGACCGAAGAGCAATTTTCGGATGGGACCCTGCGCCTCATGGGACTCCTTTGGGCGGTAATGGAGGGCGGGGGCCCCCTGCTTCTGGAAGAACCGGAGCTTTCGTTGCATTCTGAAATCGTCCGCATCTTGCCTCAGATGTTTGCCCGTGTGCAGCGACTCACAGGTAGGCAAATTTTTATCAGCACGCACTCTTCTGACCTTCTTCGTGATGATGGAATCGGGTTGGACGAGGTGCTGCTCTTCATTCCGGAAGCGGAAGGGACGAGTGTAAAAACTGCAGCGAACGAAAAGGACATTCAACTTTTGCTTCAAGGCGGACTTTCCTTGGCCGACGCAGTTGTCCCTAAAACCAGGCCCGAGAAAGTGCATCAATTGACATTGTTCGGAGATGCATAGAATGGCGGCGTCGGTAATCATTTCAATGGCTGTTGAGGGTATTGTGGACGAAGCCGTGGCGCACAAGCTTATTGTTCAGGCCGGCGGCTATCCGGGAGCGGTATATGGCAAAAACGGCAAGCAATACCTGAACCGTCAGATTCAAGGTTTCAACAATGCAGCAAAGCACTTCCCTTGGATGGTTTTGGTGGACCTTGATCGAGATGCCGAGTGCGCACCTCCGCTATGCAGAAAATGGGTTTCTGACCCGGCTCGCTACCTTTGCTTTCGTGTGGCTGTCAGGGAAATCGAGGCATGGCTTTTGGCTGATGCAGCCTCTCTCGCATCATTTCTGAGCGTTGCCCGCAGCAGAATACCTGGCGAACCCGAACAGATTTCTCATCCGAAAACGGAAATGGTCAACATTGCACGGCGCTCCCGGCGGCGGGAAATTCGGCAAGATATGATCCCGCGAGAACAAAGCGGGCGGGCGGTGGGGCCGGCCTATGCTTCAAGACTCATTGAATATATACAGAAGGCCTGGCGCCCGGATGTCGCCATAAACCGTTCCGACAGCTTGAAAAGAGCAAGTGCTTGCCTTCACCACTTGATAAATATTTGCCGTCGATGATCCCAATCTATTACATGAGTAAATCCGCCAAGCCTGTTTATGATCTGCAAGTGTGGGGCTGATAGTAATCAAATATTATGCCAAGTTTAAAACGAGCTTAAGGCCGTACTCCCTCTCCTGCAGCCGCTTTTTCGGAGGGTGCCGATTTTCTCCTTAATGCTGCGTTTGTCGACCGATTTGTCGGATTGCTGGGTCGGGCCGCATTAACTCACTGATATCAAATCATACTTAATACCAAAAGCCCCTCGATATGGCGGGTATAATGCTTGTTTTACCGGCAAAAAGAGAATTATAGGAATCTCAAGGAGAGGCTGCGCGATGATCTTTCAAGACTGCTTGGGAATATCGCACTTTCGGGCCCGAAAAAGAGCAAAATAGGCCTTGAAACCACCTGCAACATAGGCTATTTCCCTTAAATTACAAGCAACTAAGACGGCCCGACCCCCAATCGGATCTCTATTTGGTTGAGAAAATGATGCCTTGACATCACTTTGGTTGATGCTATGATAACCAAAATGAGAACAACGCTTACCATCGATAATGATGTATCGGAACGGGCTCGCGCTATAGCCGCCAAACGACACTTGCCATTCAAGACGGTCATCAACGAAGCCCTGCGGGCGGGCCTGGACCGGGTCGAGCAGCCTGCCGAGCGGCGGCCCTACGTCACGGAACCCCATAGACTGGGCCTCAAAGCCGGCCGTAATTTAGATAACATCCAGGAATTGCTGTCTCAAGTCGATGGTGAGGAATCCCTTTGATTCTCGTTGATGCCAACATTCTACTGTACGCGGAGGACTCCCTGTCTGCGCTTCACCATCCGGCTCGCGAGTGGTGGGATGATCGGCTCTCCCATGACGAACCTGTTTGTTTGTGCTGGACGGTTTTGTCTGCCTTCATTCGGATCGGGACCAATCCGCGGGTTTTCGAGAACCCTCTCTCCCTTGAACAGGCCTGTTCCCGGATACAAAGCTGGCTTGAGCAGCCGTGCACGAGAATCATTCGTCCGACCGAGCACCATTGGCCGGTTTTCCAGCAGATGCTCATCGGTGGGCAGGCTGTCGCCAATTTGGTTACAGATGCCCATTTGGCAGCCCTGGCCATAGAACACGGCTGTACGCTATCTTCAACGGATTCTGATTTTTCCCGTTTTCCCAAGCTCAAGTGGATCAATCCGCTTTCCAAGTAACATCTACAGCGGTAAAATAATCCATATCAACAGTCATCAGAGCCCTTTTCGGCTGCAGAAAGAGCATTTCCGTCAAGACCGGATAGGCTTCGATATTACCGCTAAACATCCAAACATAGTAGCGACTTTAAACGTCGCGGGCAGGCATGCGCTGTGAAAAATATTACCGATACCGTCAAGGCCACTTACGGCACGGGCCGCCTGGCCGAGCGGCTGCTCGAAAGCCTGCGTGCGGCCGGCTATGACCTCGACCGGCTGACCCCCGCCGACCTGATGACCTTCGATGAACTGCATGTCATGGGCCGCCAGGCCACCGTGGCCCTCGGGCGCCTGGCCGGACTCACCGCCGACATGCGCGTTCTGGACATCGGCTGCGGCCTGGGCGGATCGGCTCGCACCCTGGCCACTGAATTCGGCTGCCATGTGACCGGCGTCGATCTGTCGGAAGAGTTCGTCGACGCGGCGCGCGTTTTGAGCGAACGGGTGGGGTTGGCGGAAAAGGTCGCCTTCCGGCACGGCGACGCCTTGCACCTACCGTTCGATCACAACCGGTTCGATGCGGCTTTCATGATCCATGTCAACATGAACATCGCCGACAAAAACCGCCTGTTCGCGGAGGCCGCCCGCGTTTTAAAAGATGGCGCAAAACTGGTGTTGTGGGAAATCTGCCGTATCGAAGGGTCCGATGTGACCTATCCGATGCCCTGGGCCAGGGAGGCGTCTTTCAGCTTCCTGGTCGGCCTGCCAGACATGACCGCCCTGATTGAAAAGGCCGGTTTCGATAGGGTTCACATCGAAGATGCCACGGCCGAGGCCGCTGATTGGGTGCGCGCCCGCCTGGAGCCGCCAAAGAAAAATCGGCCCCGGTTGCCGCGCCCGGACCTCGATCTGGTGCTGGATGATTTCCGCTCGAAACGTGCCAATCTTTCAAAAAACCTGCTGCAAGGCGCCATCGCCGTGCTGCGTGCCCTCGCCGTCAAGGGGTAGTGGAGAACCGAGAGCCGGCCGCGCATAATCGAGTGGGGATCGGGCCACTCAATTCATTGGTATTCATGATATCTCGTTCACGAGCACAGGCACGAGTACGTTCACGTGCACGGAAAAGAGGCGACTTCGTTAGGCTGAAACACAATGGGCCATATTTGCACTCTCCAAAAAGCGATATCTTCTTTGTTAACCGTGAACGTGAACGTGAACGTACTCGTGAACGAAAAATTAAATGACCAAGGTCTACGAAATCCACTTGACTGTATTCAATGGAATTCATAAACACCTGTGTCGAAGTACCTCTGTACCCTTTAGTAATGGTCTAAAGAACTTCGTTCACGAGCACGTGCACGTGTACGTTTACGTGCACAAAAAAGAGACGACTCCTTTGTTACCGTGAACGTGCTCGTGAACGTGAACGTACTCGTGAACGAAAATTAAATGACCGAGGTTTCCGAAAGCCACACGTCTGCATTCATTGGGATTCATTTAACTCAGTGCCGAAAGCACGCTCGATTTCGTTTTCCATCGCCAGCGCGTACCAGCGGGTGGCCGCGGGGAAACGGCGCAGCTGCAGGCAGGCCAAAAACGCCAGGCGGGCCGCGGCGGGAGAATTTTTCAGGTGCCAGGATATCTCGGCTTTCTGCAACGCGCGGTGGCCGTCTTGTTGTTTCAGGTCCTGCGTGGCGTTCCTCAGGGCCAGGTCCGCGCTCCGGCGGATGTGAAACAGCGCGGTCAGATCGGCGCCGCAGCGGTTGCAGTGCGTTTCCGCGGCATTGACCCGGTTGCAGGCCGGACAGGTAATTTCCACGGCCGGATCAATCCTCCAAATAAAACAGCATGTCGGAAAGCGATTCATTGAGTTCCGCCAGCCGCTGAATGCGTCCGTCGGCGATGGCCTTCTGACTCTCGGCCAGCAATGCGCGCAGCTCGGAGGCATCGGTTTCATCGATATCCTCCAGCAGCGCCGTGGATCTTTTACGAAGGTCCTTGGCCGTGGCGACGAGCAACTCCCTGTCATCAACGCCATCTGCCGCCGGCGCGGCCCCCGCGGCTCCGCCTTCGGCCTGGACCCAGTCGCCCAGGTGCTCTCTGGCCTGCTTGAGATCGAACACCGCCGCTCCCTCGCCGGCTTTCATGGTCACGGTCTTGGACAGGCCCGTACGCTTTTCGACGGCGGTGACCTCGAGCACGCCGTTCAAGTCCAAGGCCAGAGTCAAAACGATTTCGTTGCCGGCGGGAACGTTGCTCAGACCCTCGACGAGAAAATTGCCAATAAAAATATTGTCGTCGGCCAGGGGCGCCTCGCCCTGGAAGATGCGGACATCGACGGCTTTCTGCCCGTCGAACATCGTTGAAAACCGTTCGCCTTTTCTGGCCGGCAGCGTGGTGCCGCGGCGAATCATCGGCACGAACACGCCGTCCCGAAACTCGCCCTCAAAAAGGCCCACGGCGCCCGTACCGAAGGTGTAGGGGGTGATGTCCACCAGGATGCTGTGCGTCTTCTGCCCTTGAACGGCCGCGGCCTGGATGGCGGCACCCATGGCGACGATGAGGTCGGGATGGATCTCGTGCCGGGGCTCGATATTGATCTGCTGGCGGACGATTTCGGCCACCAGCGGGGTCCGGGAGGCCCCGCCCACCAGAATTACCTTGTCCAGCGCGCCGGGCAGCATCAGGGCGTCCTTGAAGCAGCGGTGCACGGAATCCATGGTATTGCGCAGCAGGGGCCGGATCATCTCCTCGTATTCCGAGCGCTCGATTTCCACGTCCAGATGCAGGTCGCCAATCAGGTATTCTTCGCGAATCCGCGTGTACGGAACATCCGAGAGTTCGCACTTGGCTTTTTCGACGGCGGCCCACAGGCGGTTCCTGGCTTTGATATCATCCAGCGGATGGACGCCGTGCCGCTCAAAAAAAATTTTATCGACATGCGCCATCAGCAGGTGATCGAAATCGTCGCCGCCAAGGTGCGTATCGCCATGGCTGGCCTTGACCTCCACCACCCCTTTTTGAGCCACCACCAGCGAGGCATCGAAGGTGCCGCCGCCCAGATCGTAGACCAGCACGGTGCGATCGCTGCTCTGGTCGGCATCGTAGGCCAGGGCCGCCGCGGTCGGCTCGTTGATGATGCGCCGGACTTCCAGGCCGGCCAGCTTGCCGGCATTCTGGGTCGCCTTGCGCTGGGCGTCGTCGAAATAGGCCGGCACGGTGATGACCGCCTCCGCCACCGGTTCGCCCAGATGCGCCTCCGCGGCCGCCTTGAGCTTGGCCAGGATCAGCGCGGCAATCTCCTCGGGGCTGAAGAACCGCTCGCCCATGACGACCTTTTCAGCCTGCCCCATTTTGCGCTTGATCGACAGGATCGTCGCCTCGGGCGCGGCCGCCATCTGATTGCGGGCGGCCCGGCCCACGAGCAGCTCGCCGCGGCCGTCCAGCCCCACGCAAGAGGGCATGATCGGTTCGCCGTCAACCGGGATGATTTCCGGCCGGCCGTCCCTGATGACGGCGACTTCCGAATTGGTCGTGCCCAGATCGATCCCTATGATAGCGCCCATCAATTGCCTCCTTTGCGCGTCGCGACTTTGACCTCGGCGAACTTCAACACATCGCCCTTGTAAAAATACCCGGCGGCCAATTCCTCGATGACCGTGTTGTGCTCAAAGGCCTCGCTCGGCTCGACCGCGACGGCTTTCATGGTCGCCGGATCGAAGCGATTGCCGACCGTTTCCATGGGCACGATGCCCTCCTTGCGCAGCAGCTGCTCGAAATGCTCCCGCAGCAGGTCGAATCCCTGCCGCACCGACGACCAGGCCGCGGCCCAGGTGCGGCGCGCGGACAGCAGCCCGGGGGCAGGGGGGTGTCCGAGCCTGTCTTCGAGCCGGTTCAACCGCTCCAGCATTTCCGCGAAGGGCGCTAAAAATTCCCGGCGCTCGGCCAGCTCCAGCCGCCCGCGCTGCTGCCGCTCCTCGACCAGGCGCTCGCCCAGCGACTGCAGCATGGCTTCGAATCCCGTCAGGGTTTCCCCGAAGCGCACAAACGTCTCGTGGCTGCGCCGCGTGCTCTTGTGCACATCGGCGCACAAACCGCAAAGCGCTTCGTAAAATGAATACAGATCCGGCGAGCCCTCCGGCGGCAGCTCTTCGTCCGCGGCCTCTTGCCCGTCCAGCCATTCCATCCACTCCCGGCATCGCTCGGCCGCTTCCTCTTTCCAGTCTTCCAATGACGCTCCTGTTTATCAAATTGTGGCTAAAGTGCGTTTATGCGTCACCCGGGCTATCATTTTGTGATGGCTGCCAAATGGGAGTTTCACCCCTGAGTCGCTCGGTCTTCTTGAGTTTTCGTCCCCTCTGCGGACGCTGATGTCACCGCACGGCACATCGGCGCAAAAATGCCTTCAGGGTATCGAAATCGGGGGGTGTGCGCCGGTCGCTCCAGTCGAAGTGGGCGGTCACCGCGTCCAGGGGCGAGGCCGCCCCGGGTGTTTTTTCGAACAGCAGGTACTGTAGCCGGCTGTCCTCGTTTTTAAGCGACTGGTAAGCCTCGCTGATAGCGGTGAAGCGCTCCGGAAACCGTTCCGGCGGAAAACGCTTGATGGCCTCCAGGTAAGCGGTTCGGACGGTTTCATCGGTGGCGTCGGTATCTATTCCCAACCGGTCGTAGGGATTCATGCGGCCTTCCTTTGTCGGTGCGATCAGCGCCTCGGCGTTAAAACAGGTTCTGTTGCCGCGGTCCGTTGGGGACCGACTTCTTTTTGTGCGGTTTTGGCTTTCTCTTTTGCTTTACCGGCGGCTCTGGGAAAAAAGGCAGAAAGTCATCATCTTGCGCCCCCATGTCATCCTCCTCGAAATCCTCATCCAGATCGAAGAAGGGGCTGCCATCGGTCCCGCCGGGATGAGTGAACTTATTAATTTCATGCAGCAGTTTTTGCACCGCCAGGATCACCGTCGCTTCATTTTGTTCGCGGGCCAGCCGTAAAATTGTTTCCAGTTCCTGCACGTCGTCTTCGATCTTGCCGTATCCCGGTTCCGCCTGCTGGAGGGCGAGAAAGCGGTAATACCGGAAAAGCGCATCGTCGGGCGTTTGGTCCAGCCGGTGGCGAATATAGGCGGCGGCGATATTCGGGCGTTGGCACACCTCGGAGAGCAGAAAGCCCACCAGGGTGCCGGCCTGCTCTCGGGTCATTGGCGCCGGCGCATTGCCCGTCAGATACCTTTCCACCAGTCCGATCTTGTGCCGCAGCACCATGACTGCGCCCGGCAGCAGGCAGGCATACTGCAACGTGAGGATGCAGTCTATGGCCGCCTCGGCCGAAAATGTCCCCTTGAGGGTTTTTTCGACGAATTTACGGTTGGCTTTGAGCAGTGACGATAACACGCCGTAGGCGCCGGCCATGATCCAGTAAAAGAAATGCAGTTTAAGCTCGCTGCCCTGTCGATTGGCTGTGGCCAGGTCCCAGAGCCGCCCGGCAAGGGCCTTGTCGTTTTGCAGGTGAGCCACCGCCGTCCAGCGCGCATACAGGTAGGCCGCGCCGCGGTTGAAATTGTCCGAATGCACGTCCGCCCACTCCAATGCACAGGGCAGCAGCGCCTGCGCTTTTTCCGGGTTGTTCTTGCGGACATATTGCAGCGCGGCCTCGATGCAGGTCAAAATAAACTGTTCCCGCACCACCTTGTCCATGGGGTCCAGGGCCAGCGTGCGCTCGAGATACCCCATGGCCTTGACGAAGGCCTTGCGAGCGGAACAGCGGACGCCGGCTTTGAACAGGACTTCCTTTCGATCGGGAAACTGCAGAATCAATTTGTCCAGCAGCCGGTTGACGCCGGGAGTATCACCGATTTTTTCGAGAAACGCCACTTGGGCCACCTGCGACGGAAAGGCTTGCGGGTCGGCATCGATGCTCTTTTGATAACAATGGCCGGCCAGTTCGGTATTTCTCAGGCTCGGTTCATTGCGGCGCCGCCTGTCAAATAAAAACGAAAATGGATTGTCATCCTGCATTTCCTCGGAGAAAAGATCTCCCAAACGGCCATAAACAAGCGCGCGGGCGCGCGGGCTGTCGCCGCTGAGCGATTCGTAGAGGCCGAGGAATTTTTCCCACTGTTCCAGGACGAACTCATCGAACGCCATCTGCCCTTCGATGAAAAGGGCCTGGGAGCGTTGGGCCCACATCCTTTCGGCGGGATTGACGGTTTTATCGGTGAAAGCCGAACGCAGGAGGTACTCGACATATTTCTGGGCCGTTTTGGACGGCATCTCGAAGCCGGCGTTGTAATACAGCTCGGTTAGGGTACGCTCCAATCCCCGGACGCATGTCGGAAACCCGTTCAGCGTGCTTTGCAGATGGGCGTGGGAATCCCTGTAGCGCTGCACCGTCCAGAGATAGTGCGCCCGCGCCAGATCCGAGGCCATTTGACCATAACCGGCTGCCATACACATGTCGGTCACCAGGTGCACGTCCTTGGCCTCGGCCGGCCGCCCGCAGTCCTTCTTGCGCAGCAGCCGCAGATACGGCGCAGCGGCGGCGCCCGGAACGGTGCCGGGAGCTGTTTTCCCGAAGGCGGCCACCGCTTTGTCGTCTTTCCGGCCGTAAAAAGCGCATAGCCCCTTGATGAGCCATTTCCATGAAACAAAGATCGACCGGATACCGATGGGTTTTATTACGGCGAGGGCATCTTGAAAATTTGAACCGGACACACTTTTCAAGGCCGAGCGGACCCGCCCGAGATCACCGCGGAGCCCCTGTGGCAAGACGGTTTCCGCTGGCATCGGCTCGAATGCCAGAACCAGCGCATCCGCCGCCGCGCCTTCCTGACCGCGAAATCGATTTTCAGCGCTCAACAATCTAGCGGCGGCCTCGGCGGCCTGATGGTAATTTTCACGTTTCAGGTTCAGGGCGATGTGCGCGCCCACGGCCGAATCACCGCTGAGATTCTCCATCTGGTCGATGATCATGGCGGCTTCTTCGAGCAGGCCTTTTTCCAGCCGTTGCCGGTACAGCCCTTCGTAAGCCGTTATTAACGGAGATAAATAGCCGTCGTGATCGGTCTTTAAGAGCGCCTTGTATGCATCCACGGCCTGCCGAAACCGGCCCGCGGCCAGGTGCGCACCGGCCTTTTGCGGCAGGTCCGCGATCCGCACCGGTTTTTTTCCGGTCCGGTTTTTCTTCCTCTTTTTTCCCATTGTGGCCCCCTCATACCACATGTAGAGCTTTTATCAACCAAAAACCACAACATGATGAGAGATTTTGAGGGCAGGCGGCAATCACCCCCAGATATTATTCAGTGTTGCTCGCCAAACACGCCGCACTTGACGGCCGCACGGCATTTTTCAGCCTCAAAGAAAGACTTATCGGAATAAGCTGCGGAGTCAACTCGCCCAGCGAGAAATATGCGGACGGGCGAATCGAACACTCAGGGGAAATAGACCAGCGCACTGCGGTAGCCCTCGTCCAGATCGTTCATCATTTTATCGAGGCGGCCGATCTCTTTTTCCCAGCCGGAGGCCTTATCCTTTTCGAGCTGTTTGACGAACAGCTCCAGCGTCTGAATGGTCTGTTTCAGCCCGGCCACCGTGTCCATGTACTTGGCCTGCACTTCGGGGTTGACCCCGCTGGACTTCTGCTGAAGCTCCTCGATCTTGGCTTTCCACCCCTTCAGTTGTTGTTTGAGGGCATCCATAGATTTTTCACTTGCCATGAGCGGTCCTCCTTTAAATGATGTATTGGTATCTTGGTCAATATTGTAAATTTTGACCGCATAATCAAGAAAAAGAAAAAGCAGCTACCACACGCCGCGCCTCCCGCCGCAACCGCCATAATGGGTTTTACCTGTTGTTATGACCCGATTTGTTTGCGATTGCGCAAACCAACGCCGATGCTGATATTCCATTTAAGCAAACGAGGATCCGAACGGCCCTCGTGAACGCAATCAACCACAGGAGGTTTACCATGGCAGAGAAAGTTCAAGATTACACTGAAAACGAGAAAGAAAAAGAGGGTCACGTCGACACCCGTCACAAGAATTTCGAATGCGAAGACAAGGACCCGAATCTGGGCTGCGACCCCGGCATCGATGTCGCCGGCTGATATGACACCCTAAGTCATTTTTTAAAATTTTTCCTCCCCCCAAACAAACGGTCAAGCCTCAAATAGGCTCGGCCGTTTGTTTTAGGCAATCCCTGAAAGACGCCTGCCGCACAGAAATGCGGTTTACGGCCCGGGCCTGCCGGTTGCATTCATTGGGCTTGGCGCCGCCGCGTAATGATGCTATGCAGTCCCATTGACATGCGCTCGATTGCCGGCCAAAGGAATTTACCGCCATGGGTCTCTTCGAATTTGCCATCATCTTTTCCGCGACAATTGCGCTGTATAATCTGCAGCAAATCAAGATGATCCTGAAAGACAAGGGGTTTACAGTCGATGCGTTCGCGGGCTGGATCGAGGATTACCGGCGATTCAAACGATTGATCCGGGTCGAACCCGACCGCAAGATCAAGATAAAATATCAGAAAGTCCTGAACGGGCTGCATTTTTCGCTGGCGGGCGGCGCCGCATTTGCCGTCATCGTACTGATTAACCGGCTGTAGCCATCGCGAGCGTCATGAAAACGCCGCCCTTTTTCCAAATCTAAAAAAACCGGAGGGGGCTCGATGAACCAATTTACCCTCATCGTCGGCATTGCCGCGATATTTCTCGGCCTGTATTCCCTTTACCTGCGCGCCACCCACAACGACAAGTTCTCGAAATTAAGCGGTTTGCAGACGCGCTTCGGTACGACCAAGGGCAGCATCCTCCACTTTGTGTCCTATTGCCTCTTCCCGATCGTGTTCGGCATCGGCATGATTTACGCCTATGTCAACCACATATCGTTGTTTTATTGAGGCAGTTCATCGGTGAAACCGATCCCGAACCTGGCATGCCGGGAGTTCGGGAGCGGCCGGGTTTCCTTCATCACGGCGAAAGGGGGGCGTATGCCCAAAAGAAACGATGTCGCAAAGATTCTGATCATCGGTTCGGGGCCGATCGTCATCGGCCAGGCTTGCGAGTTCGATTATTCCGGCACCCAGGCCTGCAAGGCCCTGCGGTCCTTGGGCTACTCGGTCGTGCTGGTCAATTCCAACCCGGCCACCATCATGACCGATCCGGACATGGCGGACGTCACCTACGTCGAGCCGCTGAACGTCAAGGTGCTGACCGAGATCATCGAACGTGAGCGCCCCGACGCCCTGTTGCCGAATCTGGGCGGGCAATCCGGACTGAATTTGGCTTCGGAACTTCACCGCCAGGGAGTCTTGGACACCTACGGCGTCAAGGTCATCGGGGTCGGCATGGATGCCATCCAGCGTGGCGAGGACCGCCTGGCGTTCAAGGAAACCATGCAGCGACTGAATATCGACATGCCGCGCAGCCAAACGGTCGAGACCATCGCGGAGGCCGAGAAGGCGGCCGAAGAACTCGGCTACCCGGTGGTGATTCGGCCGGCCTACACCATGGGCGGAACCGGCGGCGGGTTGGTGTACAACATCGAAGAGCTGCGCACGATCGCATCCCGTGGCCTGGCGGCGAGCCTGGTCCACCAGGTGCTGGTGGAAGAATCGGTGCTGGGCTGGGAGGAACTCGAACTGGAGGTGGTCCGCGACGCCAAAAACCAGATGATCACGGTGTGCTTCATCGAAAACGTCGATGCCATGGGCATTCACACCGGCGACAGTTTCTGCACGGCGCCCATGCTCACCATCGCACCCGAACTTCAGGAGCGCCTTCGGCAATACGCCTACGCCATCGTTGAGGCCATTCAGGTCATCGGCGGCACCAACATCCAGTTCGCCCACGATCCGGCCACCGGCCGGGTGGTGGTGATCGAGATCAACCCCCGCACGTCCCGGTCTTCCGCCCTGGCCTCCAAGGCCACCGGTTTTCCGATCGCGCGGGTGTCGTCGCTGTTGGCCGGCGGTCTGACCCTGGACGAAATCCCCTATTGGCGGGACGGATCGCTTGAAAAGTACACGCCGTCGGGCGAGTACGTCGTCGTGAAGTTCGCCCGCTGGGCCTTCGAGAAATTCGAGGGCGTAACGGACGTGCTCGGCACCCAGATGCGGGCCGTGGGCGAGGTGATGAGCATCGGCAAGACCTACAAGGAAGCCTTTCAGAAAGCCATCCGCAGCCTGGAAATCGGCCGTTACGGGCTGGGGTTCGCACGCGACTTCAATCGGATGCCGCTCGATAAACTGCTCGGCGCCCTGGGCTCCCCCAGCAGCGAACGCCATTTCCAGATGTACGAGGCGCTGCGCAAGGGAGCCGGCATCCAGGTCCTGCAGCGGATCACCCACATCAAGGCGTGGTTCATCGAACAGATGAAAGAGCTGGTGGATCTCGAGCAGGAGGTCCTGGCGCACCAGGGCCAACGGCTGCCCGACGCGTTGCTGAGACAGGCCAAGCAGGACGGGTTCGCCGACCGTTACCTGGCCGGGCTGCTCGGCTGCCGCGAGGCCGAGGTCCGCGAACAGCGGCTGGCGCTGGGCATCGCGGAGGCCTGGGAACCGGTGCCGGTCAGCGGGGTGGATGACGCCGCTTACTACTACTCGACCTACAACGCCCCGGACCGCGTCGCGGTCAGCAGCCGGCGCAAGATCATGGTCCTGGGCGGCGGGCCGAACCGCATCGGACAGGGGATCGAATTCGACTACTGCTGCGTGCACGCCGCCCTGGCCATCCGCGAGGCCGGCTTCGAATCGATCATGGTCAATTGCAACCCCGAAACCGTCTCGACCGATTACGACACCTCAGACAAACTCTACTTCGAGCCGCTGACGGTCGAAGACGTGCTGAGCATCCATGCCAAAGAGCGCCCCGAGGGCGTCATCGTCCAGTTCGGCGGCCAGACCCCGCTCAACATCGCCGCCGAACTCGCCGCGGCCGGCGTCACCGTTCTGGGCACTTCGCCGGACACCATCGACCTGGCCGAGGATCGCGACCGCTTTCGCCGCATCATGCGCGATCTGGGAATTCCGCAACCCGAATCGGGTATGGCCGGCAACATCGATGAAGCCCAGGAGATCGCCCGCACCATCGGCTACCCGCTGATCGTCCGCCCGTCCTACGTGCTGGGCGGCCGCGGCATGGAGGTGGTGCTGGATGACGGGATGCTGCAGCAGTACCTGGCCGCCGCAGTGGAGATCTCCCCCGAACGGCCGATCCTCATCGATCGCTTCCTCGACAATGCGATCGAGGCCGAGGCGGACGCCATCGCCGACGGCCACGAAGCGTTCGTGCCGGCCGTGATGGAACACATCGAGCTGGCCGGCATCCACTCCGGCGATTCGGCCTGCGTGATTCCCCCCATCAGTATCGCCCCCCGGCATATCGAAACCATCAGCGCGTACACCCGTAAGATTGCGGTGGCGCTGGAGGTCGTCGGCCTGATGAACGTGCAGTATGCCATCTTTGACAACACGGTCTATGTGCTCGAAGCAAACCCACGCGCCTCGCGCACCGTGCCGATCGTCTCCAAGGTCTGCGGCATTTCCATGGCCCGTCTGGCCACCCAGGTGATGCTCGGCAAGAAGCTCGCGGACCTGCATCTGGAGCGGCGCGCCATTTCCCACTACGGGGTGAAGGAAGCCGTGTTTCCGTTCAACATGTTTCCGGAAGTCGATCCCGTCCTGGGGCCCGAGATGCGCTCGACCGGCGAAGTGCTAGGCCTGTCGCGCTCCTACGGCCGGGCTTTCTTCAAGGCCCAGGAAGCCACCCAGGTGACACTGCCCCTTGCGGGCAGCGTGCTCTTCACCATCGCCGACCGCGACAAGACCGCCGCCCTCGAGCCCATGCGGCTCTTCCGCGACCTTGGCTTCCGCATCCTGACCACCAAGGGTACCCACGAGTTTCTGAGGCAAAAGGGCATCGAAACCGAATTGGTGCAGAAGCTGGGCTTCGGCCGGCCGGACCTTGTGGATGCCATCAAGAACGGTGAAATCCAGCTGCTGGTCAACACGCCGAGCGGCCGCCAGAGTTCGCACGCCAGTGCGGAGGTCCGCAAGGCCGCCATCAAGCACAAGATTTGCTACATCACGACCACCGCCGCCGCCATTGCGGCGGCCAAGGGCATCGCCGCCCGCCGCGAGGGCGCCCCCAAGGTGCGGCCGCTCCAGGAATACCACGCGAACATTCGGCAGTGTTGAGGGGTATTTGCTTGAACCCTTGGCCCCTGGATTCCTCGGATCCTTGTGGTAGCATCCAACAATCAAACAAGGTCTTCGCCTGAAGGTGAGGGGCTGGCTCCCCTTCCCCGAGTGTGACCATAAAGGAACCTGACATGAAAAACGGTCCCCCGCACGACTTCCCCTGGAGCAAGCCCACCCTGTTGCTGCTGGCGCTCGTCTTCTCGGCTCTTTTCGTTTCGATGATCCGCCAGTTTTTGATCGTGATTCTCCTGGCCGGGATATTTTCGGCCATGTTCCAGCCCCTGTTCCGGTGGTTCGAGCAGCAGCTGAAGGGCAAACGAAACCTGGCCGCCCTATTGACCCTGCTGACCATCTGCCTGATCGTCATCCTGCCGCTGTTCCTGCTCTTTGGCATCGTCACGGCCCAGGCCATCAATATCGGCAACAGCGTTGGACCCTGGGTATCCCAGCAAATCGAGCAGCCCTCCCGGATAACCGATTTTTTCAAATCCTTGCCGTTTTACGACTACCTGGGGCAATATCAGGGGCAGCTCTTCCAGAAAGCCGGCCAGCTGGTGGGAAGAATCAGCAGCTTTTTGATCGAAAACCTGGCCCAGTTCACCCGCTCGACCATCACGGTCATTTTTTTGTTTTTCGTCTTTCTCTACACGATGTTCTTTTTCTTAAAGGACGGCCGCTTGCTGCTGGAACGCATCCTTTTTTACCTGCCGCTGAGCCCCCACAACGAAGAGCGGCTTCTGGAACGCTTCACCTCGGTTTCGCGCGCCACGATCAAGGGCACCCTGGTCATCGGGATAATCCAGGGCAGCCTGGCGGGCCTGGCGTTCTGGGGCGTCGGCATCGACGGCGCGGTTTTCTGGGGTACGGTAATGACCTTTTTGTCAGTCATCCCGGCGGTCGGCTCGGCGCTGGTGTGGGTACCGGCGGTCATCATCCTGGCCAGCATGGGAAACATCCTTAAGGCTATATTGCTTATGGCCTTTTGCGGACTGCTGGTCGGTGGCGTGGACAATCTTCTGCGGCCGAAGATGGTGGGGCGCGACACCCGGATGCACGAGCTGCTTATCTTCTTCGGCACGCTGGGAGGAATCAGCTTCTTCGGCCTCTTGGGCTTCATCATCGGCCCGATCGTGGCCGCGCTTTTTGTCACCATCTGGGAGATCTACGGCGAGACCTTCAGAGAATACCTGGAGTAAGGGCTGAAAAAAAGAATGCGGCCACAATTTTCGGCGTTGAGTCGCCCGGCCGTCAAGGCGCACAGACAAAGAAATATCTAGCTATTCCGAGTTTTTTGCAACGCAGGCGGACGGGATTCATCGGCATCTCAAATGTGGCGTTATTTTTGAGCAAGCCCCGGGGAGCGGTTACGGCCGCTTGCCCTTTAAAACAAGCCGCTTGATCCCGGCGCTGATCCAGCGCGCCGGCACCGCGCTCAGCGCGTAGCCGATGGTGGCCAGCATCAGATAGATCATGGCCTTGCCCGGCAGCCCCATGCCGGAAGAAACGAGGCGGGGCGCCAGCCCCCCGGCGGCCGCGATGCCGATCAGGAGGCGCCAGGTATCGGGCCAGAAGATAAGATAGAAAAAGACGTAGCCGGCTGTCAGGGGTCGTTTTTTGGGCACGCGGTCACCTGAAAATCAAACTGTAAAATTGAGTGTTGAACAGATAGCGATTTTATTGCGGTCTGTCCATGATATTCACATAGCGATCCGTTGCCTGTCTCGGCACCCCGTCAACCGCCGGTTCCCCAAAAATGCCTATCGTCCCCTTTTCGCCGTCAATAACGTCATAAAAGCCATCCCATCATATGGCCGATTTCCCGGCACTATATTCTTTTCCCTTCCCGTGAACGTGAACGTGCTCGTGCTCGTGAACGATTATTTAAAACGAAAATTTTTTATTAGCGGAATAGTCTTGAAGATGTACCATTACAGCCTGATGAGATTAAAGAATAAATCTTTCGTTCACGTTCACGAGTACGTGCACGTTTACGGGTACGATGTTTAACTGACTACCAGCGGCTGGAGGAGGCCGGTTTCATGGATGAGGAGAGGAAAGGCGGGGAGGTTTCCAGGGGCTGCGACCATTCGGCGGGAAAGCGCCCATAAAAGCTGCCGTTGAGCTGGGTGTGTCGAATCAGGTGGGACCTGAATTTTCCGAACAGGGTTTTATCGGGGGCTTTGCGAAAGCGCCAGAACTCGTCCAGGGTCATGCCGCGGCAGGTCAGGCCATCGATGTCATACACGGCGCGTCCGAGAGTGATGGTCGGCGTTTCGTGAAACAGGGAAGAGATGCCGACCGTGCTGTTGATCGTCACGGTGCCCAGGGCATTTTTCAGGCAGGTGGGCAGGTGGGTGTCATGGACCACACCGACTCTGCCAGCGATACCCAGCCGCTTCGACCTTCTGCGAATCAGCCGGGTGTAGTTCTTGATGCCCCGGTCGGCCGGGTGATGTTTAATAAGCAGAAACGTTTCTGCGGGTGCATGCCACGCAAAGGAGGAAAGAACCTCATCGATGAAGGCTTCGATGGAAATAAAGTCCGAGTGCCGGCTGACCTGAAAGTCGTTGTGAGTTTGGAGCGGGACGAAGTAGTATTTTTTCCGCCAGCCGGCGGTCACCATGGCAGTGACCTTGCTCTCGGATACTTTGCACCACAGTTTCCGGCACCCGTTGCGAATGCCGTAAAAGGCCTGCTTGAAACACCCCTTTTCGCGATGGTGCCGGTAGTATGGATAGCGGAAGCGCAGCAGGCCCATGACCACGTAGTAGGCAACGGCCTGGAACGCAGCCTTGCAGTGGTTGTAATTGGCCGCCAAAATAGTGGGCGAACCCTGGCCTTCCGCCGGTAGACGCTCGTAAAAAAACCTTTCGCGCGGCAGTTCGCTGAAGTCATTGACGCCGTTTTTTTCAAGGGAAATATGATCCGGCCGGATGTAGCCCTCCTCGAAAACCAAACACTCGATCCCTGCGGCGCGGGCCTGCTCGAGCGCAATTCTGTGATACAGCCGGCAGTCGCCGAACAAAAAGATGCGGTCGATCTGATAATCGATCAACACCTGGCGAAAGAACGAGGCCCAGTCCGCGGTAGACCCCCGGTAGGCGATGGTGTTGTCCGGGTGGGCAAAAAATTGATCCCCGGCATTCAGGCAGATCCGGTAAGTTTTTGCCCCCTGGGCGCGAAAGAAAGTATCCAGTTTCTTGAAGAAGCTGCCGAGCGGCCCTTGCAGGAGCAAAATGTTCTGCCCCTGTATGCGTCCGATAATTTTTTTCATCACCACAACTGTTCAGCTTTTTATGAATCCCATTGAAATACCATCAAGTGGGTTTCGTAAACTTTAATGATTAAAAATTTCGTGCACGGGTACGTTCACGAGCACGAGTACGGTTAAAAAAAGCAATCATCGCTTTATTGGAGAGTTCAAGTATGGTGCCGTTTAATTCAGCCTCACGGTGTCTCCCCTTTCCCGTGCATGCGAACGTACTCGTGCACGTGCTCGTGATCGAGGTTTCTTTAGAGGTATTTCGACACAGGTTTTTATGAATTCCATCCAATACAATCGTGTTGGCTTCGTACACCTCGGTGATTTATTTTTCGTTCACGTGTACGTTCACGTTCACGAGCACGATCACGGTTAACAAAGAAGTCATCGCTTTTGTGTAGAGCGCAAATTATGGTCCACTGTAATTCAGCCTCGCGACCTCTCCCCTTTCCCGTGCTCGTGAACGTACTCGTGCACGTGCTCGTGACTGAAGTTTCTTCTGGGGTTTAAGCCAGCCCTCTCAAAAAGCCGGTCAGTTTGAGGCCCCAGCGCAGCGCCTTCGTCCCGGAGCGCTGCCGGCGGCCGGTTTGCGCGTGGCTGAGGTGCTCCAGGGCCGATTCCACGCTGACGAGGTGGCCGCGGCGCCAGTCGATGTAGCGGGGGTAGAGAATCAGCGCCGCGGCCACCAGTTCGTCGAGCGCCAGTTGGCGGCCGCGGCGGGCGAGGTGGTGCCGGTCTCGGGTCAGGCCCCAGCCGGCGTAAAACGGCAGGCCGTAGGTGGCGACCTTCTTATGGTGCAGCAGGGCTTCGAATCCCGCCAGGCTCGTCAGGGTGTGGACTTCTTCCATGCCCGCCAGGCAGATGGGCATCCCGCGGCCGCCCACGGTCAGGTTGCAGAACCGGCCGGCCTCTTCGGGCGCAACCGCGCCCCGGCGGTTGCCGGCCAGGACATCGGGGTGCGGCTTGTAGACGATGAAGGCCTCGGGGTTCTGCCGCCGGACTTCGGCCAGCAGCCCCAGGTTGGTGCGGATGTCGACACCACCCAAACGCACCGACGCATCGTCCTCGACCTGCCCGGGAACAAGAATCGTTTTTTGCCCCGGCGCGGCCGCCAGGCAAAGCGGTGCATCGTCGCCGACATTGTACTTGCTCAACCGGTTGCGCACGATGAGGCGGCGCAGACCCCGTGCGCGCCGGCACAGGTCTTCGGTAAAATTTGTCTCGCGCAGCAGAGTTTCCAGGTCGCTGGGCCGTGTGGGGTCGAAGTAAATCCCCTGCGTGTCGACCACCAGCGACACGGGCCGCACGATGTCTGAGCCCAGGCCGACCGACCGCAGAAAACCGTCCTCCACATGGTGGACCGGCAGGCCGTGCCGGCGCGCTTTTTCTTCGATCGGCGCCGAACCGCCCGCCCCCCAGACCAGCACCTTGTCGGCCGCCGCCAGGCTTTGCGGCCGGTCGGAGAAAATCACCCGGTTGCCCGGCGCGTGCAGGGCGCGCCGGATGTAGGGCCGCTTCCACCAGTGAAACCCCGTGCAGACCAGCCGGCCCGCGTCCATGCGGTGAGCGGCGCACTGCCGGGCGAGATGCTCGATGACCACCTCGATCGACCCCGGCCTGCCGGTGGTCGGATCGATATAGCGCGAATAGAGGATATAAGCCGCGGCGAATACTTCCGCCAGCGTCCGGGAGCGCGTGCGGCGCGGGCAGGTTTGCCGGTCACGGGTCAGTCCCCAGCCCGCGTAAAAAGGCAGGCCGAAGCACTCGACCGGCTTGTTCAGCAAAAGCGCCTCGAAGCCCATCTGGCTGGTGACGACGTAAACGCGGTCGGCTTTCTCGATAACCGAAAGCGGATTGAGGTCTTCTTCGAGCAGGTGGATCCGGGACCCGCCATGCGACCGGGCCGACAAATAGCCCTTCTTTTTACCGGCCACCACTTCGGGATGACGCTTTATGACAATGTCGGCCTGCGGATTTTCCTTGAGAGCCGCAGCCAGCATACCCTCGAAGGTCTCCGCACCGGCCATGCCGCCGGAGACCGAGCTGTCACCGCAAGTCTGGTCGACCACCAGCACCTTCTGCCGGCGGTGACCGGGCAATGGGCCTTGAAGCAGGGGAGCGTGATTGTATTTGGAAAGCTTCCCGGCGACGATCCGCCGCAGGGCGCGTTGGGCGCGATCGATGAGGGCCGGCGTCTCCCACCCGGTGCCCTGCAGCAGGTTCTCCAGCCGTGAGGGCGTCGCCGCGTCGTAGTATATGCCCACGTCATCCACGACCACCGACAGGGGCGGGTCGCCCCCGGCGCCCGGTAAAACCGATCGGAGAAACCCGTCCTCGAGGCTTATATAGGGCAAGCCCTTTTGGTGGGCCAGCCTCCGCGCCGGCGCAGCCGTCCGCTTGCGCCCCCAACCGATCACGGCATCGAATCTCCCGCCTCTCAGCCGCCCGTACCGTGCCACCTTCTCACATTCGGGCAGAAAGGCCGCCAGGTGCGGAATTCGCAAAATGCCACGGGATAGCGTGACGGCAAGGTTGAAAGTGGGCAGCGCAAAGCTCATCAAAGCAGCCATCCATCACAGGTCCAGCACCACCTTGGTCGCGATGGCGATCTGGTACAGAATCTGCGTTATGTCCTTGATTGTTTGCAGGTTTTTGGTGTCGAAGCGCGGCAGAACCATGATATGATCGCCGGGCGCGATTGTCGTATCAGCAGTCTCGAGGACTTCTCCATTCGGTTTGGCGACCAGGATGTGGCCCTTGTCGGCGCGATGGGAAAATCCGCCCGCCATGGCGATGTAGTCCCTGGAGTTCTTTCCCTTGGTAAAGACGATTGCCTGCGGCATGATGACCTCGCCGCTGATCACCACCACATCGCTCCTGGCGGGAATGACGATGACGTCGCCATCCTCCAGGTTCAGGTCGCTGGTACGATTGGCGTGACCGACCACAACGGTGCCGTCGGGTTTGACGGTGTGGGCCTTGGCGACGAACTTGGCGATCAGTTCGGCTTCCCGCACCCGGATCGTGGCCTCGTCGACACTCTGCGAAGTCGCGGTCAGGGACGTTTCCTCCAGTCGTCGCAAAGACTCTTCGAGCGCCTTCTTCTGCTGCTCCGCCACGCTTTTGCGCTGGATGTGAATACCGTCGAGGTTGGCCAGGTCGGGTTCCACGGGAATGAAGTTCAGCAGTTCGAGCAGGCGGGTGTTCTTCTTGACCGGATAACGGGAGGCGCCGACGATGGCGCCGCTGGCGGCCACCATGATGGTGTCGCCGGGCGTGTCGGCGTGAAAATCGACGGTATCGCCGTCCTCGAGCGTCATTTGCTGAAATTCCGCGATGGTCAAGTAGGTGTTGAAGGGCGCGCCGTTGCGGGCGCCGACGACGCTGGCGTGCGAGACCTTGTGCAGCGGCGTGGCCAGTTCGGCCAACTGCCGCCCGATGATGGCGTCATCCGCTGGAAACTCGAACCGGGCGCTGTGACGCACCTGGCCCCGGGCCAGGACCCCGGCGCCGCGCTCACCGACCAATATCACGTCGCCCTCTTCCAACCGCGGCGTGGGCATCCGGCCATCGAGAATGAAGGGGTAAAGATCTATCTTGACCAGCAGACGGCCGTCGCGCAGAACCCGGATATTGCGGAAACTGCCGCGCTCGGCGTCGATACCGCCGGCCTGATCGAGGTAGTAGAGCACCGAATCGGTCGGGCCGCCGGCGAAGCGGCCGGGCCGGGTGACGAAGCCCGTGACGTAAACCGCCACCGGCTGCGTGTTGATCAGATTGGTGTAGATTTCCACGTTGTTGGTGTAGACCGAGCGCACCCGCTGGGCCACGACCTGCGGCAGCTGGGCGTGCTTGAGCCCGGCAACCGGAACCGGGCCGACTTCCGGCAGAAACAGGTTGCCCCGGGCATCGACATCCAGCACGCCGTCGAAGTTGTGAGCCCCCCACAAGCGCACGGTGATGCGGTCACCGGGCATGATGACATAGTCGCCGTTGAGTTCATCGAAAGTTCCCTTGGCAAAGTTGCCCTGAAACAGGTCCGCACCGAACGGCGCGAGACCGGCGGCCGATGGCAGTGGCGACGCCGCGGCCGCCGCCGGTTGCGGTGGGGCGGCCGGTACGGTCGTGGCCGGCAGGCACAGGAGCAGTAAAAAGTAGATCAAACGGCGCATGTCAAAACCCCGCGTGTTCGCGAATGGCGGCAATCATCAGCGAAAGGATGCCGAATATGAGAAGGGTGACGGCAAAGAAAATCAGGGTGGCGCGCACCCGGCGCGGATAAAGAGATTCGTCGGGCAGTGTCGGCTGGGCGAAGGCGACCAGGTAGCGGTTCTTGCCCTCGGCCCGCACCCGCGCGGCCTCCAGGGAGGCCAGGGCCGAGACATAGTGTCGTTCGGCAAATTCACGCTCGACCTGCAGCCGTTCGTAATCGAGGACCACCTCGTTGAGAACCTGGCCCTTGTTGCCGGTCAAGCGGCTTTTCTCCGCGCCGATCTGGCCTTCGAGCGCCGCCAGCCGGGCTTTGAGGCCCGTGATGCGGGCGCTGTCCTCGCGCATGAACGTGCGATCCTCGGCCAGTTCGGTCCTGGTTTTGACGGCCTCGGCCTCGAGCTGGGCCACCAGCGCCAGCATCGCGCCGGCAGCGGCTTCCGGGTTGAGCAACTCGCGCTGATTGCGGAAAGTTTTCATGGATTCGCGGGCCCTGGTCACCCGCTGCTCCGCCACCGCCACTTCGCTGCGCGCCAGGGCCAGGCTGTCCTGCAGTGATTTTTCCGCCAGCCGGTTCACCAGCTGTTCACTCTGGGCCAGGATGGCCCGGGCCAGGTCGCGCGCCATTTCCGGGCTGTACGCCCGCACCGTCAATGAGAATATGCCGCTGGCCGGGTCGTATCCCACCTGCACGACTCTTTGGTAGTACTCGAGGAATTCCTCCCGGGTCGGCTCGCTTTCCAGCCTGGAAACGACATCGGCCGCGCGGCTCTGGTAGTGCTTGCGAAGCGATAGATTCTGCTCCAGCACCGCCAGCATGTCCGGTGACTGGATGTATTCCTGCACGACATAGGCGTCCGCCGCGGTGGAGCTGCCGGCGTGGCCGAACAACGCCAGCCATTCGGGTCCGCCGCTGCCCTCGGCCCCGCGGATGGAGAAGCGGGCCTCGGAAACGTACATGTCGGTGGCCACGAAGGCAAAATAGACCAGGCCCAGCAGGGTCGGCAGACCGACGAAAAGCAGCAATCTGGCGCGCAGGGTCAATTTCATGGGTCAGGCCCGGCCGGCATGCGGCCGCCCGCAGCCGTTGAGACGGTCATAGTGATCGATGGCGGCGGTCAGGTCGTCGAAAAAGATCAGATTGCTTCGATCGAGCACCGCGGCGGCATCGCAGTACTGGCGGATGGTGCGCGTGCTGTGCGATACCACGATCAGCGTGGCATTTTCCTTGCGGCGCTCGAACTCGGCCTTGCTCTTGCGTTTGAAAACCTCGTCGCCGACCGCGGTCACCTCGTCGATGAGATAGTAGTCGAAGGCGATGGCCATACTCAGCCCGAAGGCCAGTTTGGCTTTCATGCCCGAAGAATAGGTATTGAGCGGCATTAGCATGTAGTCGCCCAGTTCCGAGAATTCCTCCACGAACGCGGTCACCTTGCGGATGTCGGCGCCGTAGATGCGGCAGATGAAGCGCAGGTTTTCGCGGCCGCTGAGACTGCCGTGAAATCCTCCTGAAAATCCGATGGGCCACGACACGCTGCCGCGGCGCACGATCCGTCCGGAGGTCGGCATCTCGGCCCCGCCGATGAGCCGCAGCAGGGTCGACTTGCCGGCGCCGTTGCGGCCGAGAATGCCGATGTTGCATCCCGGCCGGAAGGTGGAATTGACATCTTCCAGCACGGTGTGCATCCCCTTGCGGGTACGGTAGCGCTTGCACAGGTTTAACAGCTCGATCATACCTCCTGCTCCATGTAGCGTCGGGAATAGCGCTCGAGCAGCAGCCCCAGGAAAAGGGTCACCAGCACGAAGCCGAAGACATACGGCAGGTAGGCGAAGCGGCTGCTGAAACCGGCCGACATGCCGCTGCGCAGCGATTCGATCACATGCGAGAGCGGGTTGAAGAACAGGTAGCGCTGCGCCGTCAGGGGCATGGCGTCGACCGAAAAGAACAACCCGGAAACGAAAAACATCACGCGCAGTATCAGCGGCACCACGCGGGCGGTGGCCGGCCACATCAAGTTGAGGGCCGAGCAGAGTGCGCCCATGCCGTAGCCCAAAAAAAGGGTCAGGGTCAGCGCCTCCAGGATGCGGGCCGGGTCCCGCAGCGTCACCCGATAGTCCATGGCCTGCGCGACGCCCAGCAGCACCGCCATGACGCAGACGTACATGGCCCCTTGCAGCAGTGCCCGGGCGGTCAGAACATCCAGCGGGAACACCTGCGGATAGGCCAGCAGCGCCCGGTTGCCGCCGACCGCGTTCAACCCGCTCGAAACCGTGTCGGAAAACAGATACCAGGGAATGAATCCGCCAATCAGAAAAACCGGCGTCGACATCCCGTGGGGGGCGGCAAACCCGCCGAAATCGCGGATGGCCCAGAAGATGCCGATCGAGAAGGCGGCATTGATCAGGGCCCACAGATACCCCAGCTTGTGCTTGCCGAACAGGGTCTTGGTCTCGCGCAGCATCAGCGCCCAGACAACCCGCCCCTGCACCCGGGCCGCCGCTTGCAGGCCCGTCATCGGCTTTCCTTCACCGGCGTGCCCCCCCAGATGCGCGGCTCCAGGACCCACTCGCCCGTACTATTCGCGCAGACCGCGACCGGTTCACCGAGCGGGTTGCCGTCAAACACCTGGACCCGCCGGCACTGCCGGCCGGCCGCCGAAAAATAAGCGCGCTCGATCACGGCGGTGACGGTGCCGCCCAGCTCCGGCGCGTCGATGACGGTCCGGCTGCCGGGCGCCTGGGTACCGGCCCAAACCGCAAAAGCGCTCTGGCGCAATTTCTGCGGGGAGTCGACCGGGCTCGTCCCGGAATGAGCGCAAGCCGCGAACAACACCACCAGCCCCAGAACCAGCGTGCGGGACCTGCAGCCCGAAACGGCCGCTGCGGTTATCAAAAGATCTCCACCACGCCCGATACCCGGCCCTCGCCATTCAGGGCCACGAGCGCCTTGATCTTGCGCCGGCTCATGAGCTGCTCGGCCTTGCTCCAGAGCGACGTCTCGGAGATCGTGACCGGGTCGCGGTGCATGATATCGGTGGCCGTGTTGTTTGAAATGGAAAAGCCGGTATTCATCATCGCCCGGCGCAGGTCGCCGTCGGTAATGATTCCCAGCAGCCGCTCGCCATCCATGATCAGCGCCAGGCCCATCCGTCCGCGGCTCATGACCCAGATGGTCTCGCGCACCGAGGTGTCCGGGCCGATAATGGGAAAGCCCTTCTCGCGGCGGTGGTGCATGAGGTCCATCACCCGGCTCAGCAGGCGCCGGCCCAGTGAGCCGCAGGGGTGATAGAGCGCAAAGTCGTCCGGCTGAAACCCGCGCAGGCGCATGAGCGTGACCGCCAGGGCATCGCCCAGCGACATGGCGACGAGCGTGGAGGTTGTGGGGGCCAGGTTGTAAGGACAGATTTCCCGTTCCACGGGCAGCACCAGAACGATGTCGGCCTCGCGCGCCAGGCTCGACGCCCTTTGTCCGACCATGGCGATGATGCGGATATCGAAGCGTTGGAGGAAAGGCAGCAGATTCAGGATTTCCCGGGTTTCGCCGCTGTTGCTGATGAGCATGATCAGGGCGGCCGGCCGGATCATGCCCAGATCGCCGTGAACGGCCTCGGCCGGGTGCACGAAGAAGCTGGGCGTTCCGGTGGAAGAAAAGGTCGCCGCCATCTTGCGGCCGACCAGGCCCGACTTGCCCATGCCGCTGATCACCAGATGCCCGGAGGTCGAGAGAATCGCCTGTGCGGCGCGATCGAAGGACTCGTCGAGCGAAAGGGCCAGGTTTTGCAGCGAACAGGCCTGTTCCCGGATGGCCTCCGCGCCAAAAAGGGCCGTTGGCAGTGCGATATCTTCGCCGGCCTCGGAAAGATTCATCGATTATCCTTTGCCATGAGCGGTTCCCGAATGACGCCGTGAACAAACTTTTTTCGCCGAAGTTGCCGCCGTGTCACAACAGGCAGCACCGGCGGGCTCGACCGGTCGGCGCCATTGGCTGTGGTTCAAATTGGACGGGGGCGTTTTTCTTCGCGCAGTTTTTGCAATCTTCGGGCCAGAAGCCCACCAGTTGTACAAGAAAAACAGGCACCAAATTTTTAAATATATTTCAGAATGTTACAGATGAAAAAGGGCCGGTATTTATAAAAGGGGTCCGCGCGTCAGCGAAAAAAAGCGCCAACAAATTGACTGGTCGCCAAGAAGAAGGTCGTTTAATTGGGTAGGCCGAGAACATGCCGCTGGTGAAAGACGCGGATCAAATCCCGTCTGAACTTCACATTGTCGGCATGTTCGCCCTTCAAGCTGATGCCGGAATTGAAAACGCGCAGGGACACCTCGCGCGAGAAGATCACCTTGCCCACGATTTCGATCAGGTTATTCTCCACATCGGTGGCCACCAGGAATATATACTTTGACCCGATGTATTCGCATGTTTCCAACAGGATACCGGTCTGGCTCACATTGATGGCCTTGCCGATCCCCTGGCCGATTTTCGATCCTTTTTCGTTGACCAGGGCGTAGGTGATCGGATTGTTCGCGGCAACCCGCGGATAGCGTCTGCGCTCCGCATCACTTGTTTCCGGTTCCATGCTCTCGATTGTCATGCAGACGCTCATTTTGGTTGCGGTGACGGTGGCTGTCATGCGGACCGGATCGGCTGCGGCACACGCGCGCCATCCGCATGACCAGGGGGCGCCGGGCACAATTTCTCCGGCAACGGACAAACCATCCGCCGGTTTGCTCTGGCACCGGATCAGATAAGCCACCGCCTGACGAAAAAAAGCCGGGCTGCCCAAGGGCAACCCGGCTTTTCGGTAACGAACCCCGGCAACCCGGCTGTCTCGATTCGAGACCCGTGGCTTTCCGTCTCCCGATCACTCGGGATTTGGCACTTTCAGTGGCTGATTTCTTTTATTATTATCGGTAATTATAGCAGAGAGCCGCTCATCCGTCAATTAGGGGGCGTTGAAAAAAATGGTTATCCCGGCGGCGCGGTGACACGCCAGAAAGGCGACCCCGATGATCACCCCGTGTCGGCGGAAATGCCCATTTCCACGGCGTTGATCAGGCTGGGAATGGCGGGCGGCGGATCGCCGGCTAAAAAGGGCGCCATGTCGTCTTGTCCCCAAACCGGATAGCCCGCCAGGATGCCGGCGATATTACTGGCGGCCAGAATGGCCATCCCCTCGCGGGTCCAGCGGGTGGCCGAGGCGATGTGGGGCACGATGACGACATTTTCCAACTCAACCAAACCGGGGCAGAGGGTCGGCTCGTCTTCGAAAACATCCAGGCCGGCCCGAAAATCCGGATGCCTGCGGCAGTGGGCGACCAGGGCGGCCTCATCGATGACCGGGCCGCGACTGGTGTTGATCAACAGGGCGTTGGCTTTCATCAGGGCCAGGCGTTCGGCATCGATGAGGTGACGGGTGGCATCGCTCAAAACGGTGTGAAGGCTGACGCAGTCGGCGGTGCGCAGCACCTCCTCGATCGTATCCGCGCGGCGGCAGGCCACCGGCGGCTGGCCGCGCTGCGCCAGATATCGGGCGTAGGCCCTGACATCCTCTTCCAATTCCCGGTTGGGGTGCGGGTCGAAGTAGATCAGATCCGTCTTGTGCCCCTCGACCATCATGCGGCCGAAGGCCGCTCCGATGCGTCCCGCCCCGATCAGACCGACTGTCTTGCGCCACAGCAGTTCTCCCTGAAACAGGGTCGGCAGCCAGCCGCGGTACTTGCCGGCTCTCAAGAAACGTTCGGATTCGCCGACCCGCCGGGCGGCCGCAAACGCCAGGGCCACCGCCATCTCGGCCGTGGCTTCCGTCAGGACGCCGGGGGTGTTGCCCACCGGGATCTTGTGCCGGTTGGCGGCGGCCACATCCACATTGTTGAAGCCGACGGCGTAGTTGCTGTAGGCCCGGCCCCCGGCGGCTGCGAGGGCCGCGAACAGCACCTCGCCCCAGCCTTCGGTCAACTGCCCGATGGCGGCGTCGCAGCGCGTGCCGAAGGCGGCCTTGATGTCTTCGGTCGCCAGAACCTCGGAAGATGTGCAGATCTCGACCCGGCAACCGGCCGCCGCTAAAATGTCCAGCCACCGCTGCCCGGGCAACTCCTTGGTCACCACGATCCGCCGGCGCCCGCCGGGATTGTGCACCCGCCATTTTTTCGAAGCCATCGACCTCCCCCTCGCGATTCTCTTTCCGGTGATTCCTTCGCTTGGTCGGATCTTGCAAACCCGTCAACGATTTTTGCGGCCTAAGACCTCTGTCACGGCTTGCACGATATGCCGGGCCGACAAGCCGTATTTGTCGAGCAGGTCCTGGTAGGGGCCTGATTCGGCGAAGGTGTCCCGCACGCCGATCCGCTTCATCGGCACCGGATCATTCTCCACCAGCACTTCGGCCACCGCACTGCCCAGCCCGCCGAAAAAAACATTGTTCTCGGCGGTCACGATCGCTCCGGTTTCCGCGGCCGCCCGCAGCACCGCCTCGACATCCAGCGGTTTGAGGGTGGGGCAGTCGATCACCCGCACTTCGATCCCCTGGCCCGCCAGCCTGTCCGCCGCCACCAGGGCATGGGCGGTCAAATCGCGCAGCGCGAAAATGGCCGCATCGAAGCCCTCGCGCACCAGCACGGCCTTGCCGATCTCGAAAGGATAGTCCGGCGTGAAGATCTTCGGCACCGGATCGCGCGTGAAGCTCAGATAAACCGGTCCGTCGTAGGCGGCCGCGGCGGCGACGGCCATGGCGGTCGTGTCGGCATCGGCCGGAGCGATCACGGTGGAGTTGGCGATCGCGCGCATGATCGACAGGTCCTCCTGACCCTGATGGGTGACCCCGTCCGGACCCGGTGTAATCCCGCTGTGGCTGGCGGCGATCTTGACGTTCAGGCGCGGGTAGCAAATGCTGTTGCGCACCATGTCAAGGGCCCTCAGACTGGCGAAGACCGCATAGGTCGAGGCAAAGGGGATCAGACCGGTGGTGGCCATACCGGCGGCGGCGGCAAACATGTTCTGTTCGGCGATGCCGAAATTAAACGACCGCTCGGGGAACTTTTCGGCAAACTTGCTGGTGCCGATCGATTTGGAGACGTCGGCGTCGAGCGCCACCACCAGCGGGTTGCGGGCACCGATGTCGAGCAGGGCCCTGGCAAAAGACGCCCGCGTCGGCTCGGCCTCCGCGGCGGTGAAAAGAGTGTCGGCCGAAAGCATCGCCACGATGTCGGCGCGGACGTAACGGTAGGGCCCTCGCACGGTATTTCTCACAGCTGCACCTCCTGATCTCCCCTGATTTCGCACAGGGCCCGGTTCGCTTCTTCGCGGCCGGGCGCCTTGCCGTGCCACTCGCACACGTTCTCCATGTAGGAGACACCCTTGCCCTTTATGGTGCGGGCGACGATCATGGTCGGCACCCCTTTGCGCGCCCGGGCGTCTTCCAACGCGGTCACGACGGCCGCCATGTCGTGGCCGTCGATGTCCACCACGTGCCAGCCGAAGGCCCGCCACTTGTCGCACACCGGCTCGATCGGCATGAGCTCGTCGACGTAATAATCGTTCTGCAGGTTATTGCGGTCCAGGATGGCGGTCAGATTGTCCAGCTTCCACTTGGCGCCGGCCATGGCCGCCTCCCAGATCGAACCTTCCTGGGATTCACCATCGCCGATAACCACCCAGACGTGAAAGTCTTTCTTCTGCAGCCTGGCGGCCAGCGCCATGCCGACACCAACTGATAGGCCGTGCCCGAGGGAACCAGTGGTCATGTCGATGCCGGGCACCTTGTTCATGTCCGGGTGGCCCTGCAGGATG
Organism: uncultured delta proteobacterium; assembly: GCA_963779885.1. Taxonomy (GTDB): domain Bacteria; phylum Desulfobacterota; class Desulfobacteria; order Desulfobacterales; family SG8-13; genus JARFQH01. The sequence goes on from CAWAAN010000024.1 coordinate 39,674, forward strand.
CTGCCCAGGCGGCGCAGCGTTCCCAGGTGAGATTTTTCGTAGAAGCCGCGCTCGGCCAATGCGGCGTACCAGACCGGGCAGGCATGGCCCTTGGAGAGAATGAAACGGTCACGGTCAGGCCAGCGGGGGTTTTGAGGGTCGATGCGCATCAGCCTGAAGTAAAGCGCGGTCACGATGTCCGTTGCGGAAAGCGACCCGCCCGGATGACCGGCTTTGGCCGTGCAGATCATCTCGATGATGTCGCAACGGATGGCCGCCGCCATTTGCTTGAGTTCCTCCACAGACATCGGGATCTGTGCCATTGGTGCTCCTTTGCCTTGAAATGTTCGGTTGACCGACGGTTCCTGACACCGGCAGACGCGCCGCCCTCCCTGGCAGGGTTGGGTGTCACCGCGGGTCCGATTCGGAAAGACGCCGTTTTTTCGCCACGCCGGGCTCTGCGGTGCGGCGCACTGCACGCCGCCGCAGCCGCAAACCCGCGGAGAACGCCCGGCGGAAAAAGGGCCCATTATAGAGGGATCTTACCCCAACGTTGCAAAAGTCGGAGGGCTTCAGAGCCAAGGCGTCAAGGGTGAAGCTGTAAATTCCTACCGCAATCCCTTGACAACACAGGATCTGAAGTCCTCCGGCTTTCCCTCCGGGTAAACAACATAGCAAAATCGACCCCATCCTTCGAATTCACCGGTGGGGATATCCTGAAATTAGTCGTATCGCTGTGATATTTGTCATAATTACAAACTATTAGCCATACGTTGCTATGTTGTTTATGCAACTATGGGGCTTATTTGAAGCCGAAGATATTGGCTTCGATAAATTTCCAGGTCTTCAGATAATCCCCTTCGGCCATCAGGCGGGCGAATTGTCCGCCGTCCACCTCGTCCAGCCGCTGCCATATCTTGTTGGTCAGCCGGCTGTTGGCTTCAAACGTCCCCTTGATATCCCAGCGGGTCGGCGAGGTGTCGGAGGTGAGGTAGTCATCGTAGCCGTAGCGCTTGAGATAGTAAAGAAATTCGACATATTCGAGGAAATGCTTGGTACCGCAGAAGTAATCCCAGTCCCAGCGGCCATCGTTGTCGTTGACGTGGATGTAATATTTATGGGAACTTTCGGCCAGCAGCGCCAGCGCCTCGGCCGGATTTTCGTTTCCATAAACGGAATGGCCGAAATCGAGCGTCACCCCCACCTCCGGGCAGCGCATGTCGTTGAGCAGGCACAGGGTCTTGGCGGCCGAGTCGAGAAAACAACGCCCGCGGGTCTCGCTGGGCTTGTACTCGATAAAAAGCGGCACCTCCGTTTTATAGCTGCCGGCCGCGGCGAAGCACTCCGCCAGGTTTTTCCAGGTCTTGGCGTAGTCATACTGAAAGGCGAACTCGTAGCCGTCACCCAGGGGGCAGCAGGTCACTTTGTCGGCACCGACCACCGCCGCGAAGTCCTTGGCCTCCTTGATGAAGCGAACGGCCTTTTGCCGGACCGCGAAGTCGTGCGACGTCAAGCCGCCGTTGCGGAATTCGGGTTCGGCCTTGACATTGACGTTGACGGCCGCCACGGTCAACTTGTACTTCTTCAGGAGCGCCTGCGTGAGCGCCGCATCGTTGACCTCATAGGGATAGACAATCTCCACGCCGTCGTATCCGTCGATGCGCGTCATCAACTCGAATTTTTTTTCGAGTTCGAGCGGTTCGTTGTAATCGTGAAAGCGGTCCTTGGTGCGGGAAAGGAAACCGGTAATGATGCCCATCTTCAGCATTTTTTTCTCCTCGTTTGATCGTATCGGCAAGACAACCGCCCTGGTTCTTCTTCCCGGATATGACGGTTTCCGGACCCCGGCGCGCGCCTTTTTTCTTTCCGTCTACTTCTCGCCATCGGCCGCCTTCCCCTCGGTCGCCACCTGGCAGCTTTTGCGTCGCAGAAGAATATCGGTCATTCGGTTCTTGAATGTCCGATACCACCGAAACTGGCTGATCACCGTCCAGACAATGACCAGAAACAGGATCAACGACACCGGCCGCTGGAACACCGGCATGAAACTGCCCTGGGAGACCATCAGGGCCCGGCGCAGATTCTCGTCCGCCATGGGTCCTAGAATGACCCCGATGACCAGCGGCGCGATGGGATAGCCCATTTCAATCATAAAGTAGCTGACAATGCCCACCGGCAGCATCAGATAAAGATTGAACACATTCAAGCCCAGCGAATAGGAGCCGATGATGCAGAGCAGGCCGATGACGGGCATGAAGAGCGGGGTGGGAATGCGCAGGACCTTGACGACCTGCTTGGCCAGCAGTATCCCGACGATCCACATGGCGCAGGACGCCAGCAGCAGAATGGCGGCCACTTCCATGATGAAGGTGGGGTGCTCGAAGGTGATCATGGGGCCCGGCGCGACCCCATGGAGCATGAGCGCGCCCAGCAGCATGGCCGCCGGCGGGCTGCCGGGTATGCCCAGGGTCAGCAGCGGGATCTGGGCCCCGCCCACACAGGCGTTGTTGGCGGTTTCGCTGGCCAGAACACCCTGCATCTCTCCTTTCCCGAAGGTTTCGGGATGCTTGGAAGTGTTCTTGGCCGTGCCGTAGGAGACCCAACCGGCGATGTCTTCACCGATGCCGGGCACGGCACCGATGCCCACCCCGATGAGGGCCGATCGGATAATGGCCGGAATGTTGCGCGCAATGGTGCCGAACTCGGGCAAAATCCGTTGAATTTTCTGGGCTTCGCCGCTCTGAAAGCGATCTTTCAGGACCTGGATGATTTGGGGAATGCCGAACGCGCCGATCAGCACCGGCACCACCTCGACCCCGCTGTCCAGCTGGGTGAGGCCAAAGGTGAACCGGGGGTAGAACTGCAGCAGGTCCCGCCCCACGCAGGCCAGAAAGAGTCCGATAAAGCCGGCGATCCAGCCCTTGATCACCAGGTCCGGGCTGGTCAGGGTGCCACTGATCAGTATCCCGAAGAAAGCCAGCAGAAAGAATTCGAAGGAGGTGAACTGCAGGGCGAAGTGCGAAATGATGGGGGATATGCTCACCACGAAGATCATGCTGATGATGGTGCCGATGGCCGAGGCCGTGGTCGTCAGGCCGATGGCCCGTCCGGCTTCGCCCTTGCAGGCCAGCGGGTAGCCGTCCAGCGCCGTGGCGGCCGCCGCGGCGGTACCGGGGATGTTGATCAGGATCGACGAGTAGGATCCGCCATAGGTGCCGCCGACGTAAATCGCCAAAAGGCAGACCAAGGCCAGCTCCGTGTCCATGCCATAGGTCAGCGCCGTCAGCAGGGCGACGCCCAGGGTCGAGGTCAAGCCCGGCATCGCGCCGAAGATAATCCCCAGCAGCACCGATCCGAAGAGAACCGCAAGGCTGAGCGGGTCCACGGTGAGGTGAAAAACAATCTCGAAGAAAGACCCCAGGCGCTCGAGAAAAATCATGGAAGTCAAGGCTCCCGCTTGGTCAGGTTAGAATTCCCAGTACCGCAGGGCATCCAACAACGCCACGACGAGTCCCTCTTGCGGCATGGGCACGAGCAGAAGATACTTGAAAACAGGGCCGATCAAAAAGGGTGCCGCCACGGACAGGATCAGGCAGGTTGCATACTTTTTGCGCAACACCGGCACGTCGCGAATCAACGCCCAGGCATAGATGCCGTAGCCGACGATAAGGGCCAGGGCGAACCAGTCATTCGGATGGTGCAGGACCGGCGCCACTGCGCCGGCAAGTCCGGATACCAGGAAGATGACGAACAGGGCTGTCCCGGCCAGATAGAAAAAAAACAGCTTCTTCAAAAGGGCGTCATCGTCGAAGTAGAACATGCTGATGAACACCTCCAGGAAAAGAACGCTGCCCAGGAAAAAATCAATCCGCGGGATGTTTACATAAACGAAGCAGAACAGCATAACGACTGCGGCGTAAAACCTTATCAGCGGGGCCGTCTTCAGAAACCGGGCCGCATCCGGACCGCCGAGCCAGCGCACGACCTGCACCAGTTCCTTAAATCCCACTGCTTTGAAGGCGATGCGAATGAGCAGCACCCCCAGGAGCATGATCATGCCGCCGACAAATAGTGGAAAGAGGGCCGGAGAGACGTACCACACGTTCTGGACGCCGCCCCAGGAATCTTTCATCGGCATTTTCAGGGCCTGTCCGACAATCCACAAACCGAACAAGAAGGTGATGCCGCCGGAAAATATATCCGCTTTGCGGAGTTTTTCTTTCGCCATCATAACTGAGGGTCCTTGAGTCCGATCGTTTGCCCGGGGTCGGCGGCGGTGGATTTCGGACCGGCAAGGCGGCCGGCCATGCCGGTCCGAGGGTGTTAACGTCAGGGTTTGGGAATACCGAGGGATGCGGGATCGACGGTCGCGGCCTTCAAGTCCCACAGCGTCCAGGCAAAATTAGATTGGAGTGCGTCGAACACCGCCTTCGACTCCGCCCCGGTTTTACCCGAGAGAAGGTAGTAATTCTCCTTGGCCCAGGATTTGACCTTTTCGGTGGCCATGGCCTTTTTAAAGGCCTCCGTCAAGACGGCCTTGGCCTCGGCCGGGGTGTCGGCCGGAACCGCGAAGCCGATGGCCTGGGAAATCGGCAGGTATTTGGACAATCCCGGGTAGGCGTCGAAAGCCGAGGGAATGGCCCCCATTCCTTCGACCGCGAAGGATTCCGGGATCAGCATGCCCAGGGCCCGGAGCTTGCCGCCGCGCAGCAGTTGCTGCTGCTCGGCCAGGGAGGTGACGACCACCGAAACCTCGCCGGTCATGGCGGCGTTCTGGGCCGGGGCCGAGCCCTTGTAGGGAATGAAATTGAACTTCGCCCCGGAGCCGTTTTCGACCGCCAACAGGTTCAGGTGGTGGATGGAGCCCGCACCACTGGCGGCGGCCTTGATGGACATGGGATCCTTTTTGGCGGCTTCGATCAGGTCCTTGAGGTCCTTGTAGGGCGTGTCCGGAGTGACGGAGATGACATCCGGGGACCCGCCCACGATAAAGGTATCCCAGACATCGAAATTTTTATCCCAACCGCCCTGAACACCGGCGGTAACATTGGATTCAGACAGGCCGCACAGGGTGTATCCGTCGTGGGGCTGGGCAAACGCATAGCTCATGCCCACCGAGCCGGCGACACCGCCGGTCTTGTTGATCACGTTGATATTGACGCCCAGAATATCGGCCATCTCGGCACTGATGATCCGGTTGCAGGTGTCAGTCCCGCCCCCGGCACCCCAGACGACCACATTGGTGATATTGCGGCTGGGAAACCCTTTATCCGCGGCGTAGACACCGGTGGCGACCGCCAAGATCACTGCCAAACTGACAAACAGAAACTTTTTCATCGCTCTCCTCCCTTTGCATGTTGTTTCGATTGACGTGGGTTTTCGTCCGCAATGGCGCGAATTCCCGTTTCACTTTTGAGCGTCGCGATGGAGCGCCTGAAATGCCGCCGCATCAATTCTTCGGCGGCTGCCGGGTCTCGGCGGCCGATGGCCTCGATAATCGCCAGGTGCTCAGCGATCGTCTTCGTGGGCGGCCTGACCAGCCCCTCGGTCGACACGACCTGATAGGAAAAGCTGATAATATTGAAGGTCTGCAGGATATTTTTTAAAAATTCCTTGGCCCCGATTTCGGTCACGAAGCTGTGGAAGCTGCGGTCCACCTTGGCATAAGTGCCGACATCGGGCAGAGATTTCGACAGCTGGAAAGCCTTGGAAAAATCGGCCAGTTTTTCGATCTGGTCATCGGTGACGTTGAGGGCGGCACGTCTGGCGGCCAAGCCTTCCAAGACCTCGCGCAGTTCGAAAATACTGACCATCTCGGATCTGGTAAAAAGACGCACGAAAAAACCACGCCGGGGTTTGGCCTCGACCAGTTGTTCTTTTTCGAGGTACTTCAGGGCGCTGATCAGCGGGGTGCGGCTGATGCCCAATTCCCGGGCCAGTTTGTCCTGCGAAATCTTAGCGCCTGGAAGCAGTTGACGCTCCGTGATCAAGTTTTTGATGATCAGGTAGACTTTGTGATCCAAATTTTCGTGGGTAACACCCAAATTATCCATTTATTTCGATATTCTAAACAATAGGTGGGGTTAATTCGAGTCGGCGCGGCAGGCCGAACACACATGTTAAAATTGAATTCAATATTCAATATTCAAAACGGTGAAGCCTGTCAAGCACCAAATCGAGACTCATTTTCGGTCAACCTGTAATTGTCAGGCCGACCCATTCGTGCTAAGCGAGCAGGTGACAGCAGAATCACTGCAACCACCACGGAAATCCCGGACGCTGAAAGGGGGCTGCGCTTTCTCTGTCCCCCGGTTCTCCCGCTGCCCCGGTTTCCGCATAACAGCGAGCGCCCATCCGCGCTCTTTTGATGGTGCGAGGACGATCATGAAATTAGCCACCTATAAGGCCCGGGAGGGCGAAAAACCCGCCATTGCCACGCGGCACGGACTGGTTCCGGTGGCGGCGGTCAACCGGAAATTCGGTCGCGCCTGGCCGACCGACACACTGGAGTTGATCTCCGGCGGCGGCCTGACGGAGATCAGCGCCTGGTATTGCGCCGAAGGGCGACAGGCTCTGGGAAACATGACCGGAGAGGTCGTGACAGGGGCAGCGGCGCCGCCGGCCCCGCTCTATCGCCGGCCGCGCAAGATCTGGGGCATCGGGCTCAACTATGCCGCCCATGCCGCCGATCTTGCGGAAAAAACACCGACCGGCATTCCGGGCAGCTTCATGAAGCCGGACACGACCCTGATCGGAGCCGGCGATGCCATCCGGATTCCGGCCCTGTCGCACAAGACCACGGCCGAGGGCGAGCTGGGGGTTATCATCGGACGCGAATGCCGCCACGTCGGTATCGAGGACTGGCAGACGGTGGTGGCCGGCTTCACGACCATCATCGACATGACCGCCGAGGACATCCTGCGTCAGAACCCCCGCTATCTGGCCGTTTCCAAGAGCTTCGACACGTTTTTCAGCTTCGGGGCGCAGCTCGTCACCCCCGATGAAATTGCGGACATCGCGGCCCTGGCGGTCTCAACGGTGATAAACGGCCGCGTCCACGCCCAAAACGTGGTCGCCAACATGACCTTTTCGCCCGCGTTTCTGGTCTCTTTCCTCTCGCAGGTCATGACCCTTTTGCCCGGCGACATCATTTCGACCGGCACCCCGGGCGCGGTGGCCATCACCGGAGGCGATGTTGTCGAGTGCCGCATCGACGGCTTCCCGTCGCTGGTCAACCCGGTTGTCGATTTGAAAAGGAGTTAACAATGAACCTGGGACTCGAAGGAAAACCGGTGCTGGTCATGGCCGCCAGCGACGGCCTCGGCAAGGCCGCCGCCCTGGCTTTTGCGAGCGAGGGCGCGCGCGTGATGCTGTTTGCACGGTCGCAAGACCGCTTGCGGCAGGCGCAAAAGGACATCGCGGCGGCCACCGGTGAAACAGCGGAGATCTTTCCGGGCGATATCACCATCGCGGCCGACGTTCACGACGCCGTCGCCGCCACGGCCCGGCGTTTCGGTTCGGTCTTTGCCCTGGTGAACAATTCCGGCGGACCGCCGGCGGGCGGGTTCGATGCCTTCGATGACGACACCTGGCAGAAAGCGTTCGAGCTGACCCTGCTGGGCTTCATCCGCAGCATCCGCGCGGTGCTGCCCCTGATGCGGGCGGCCGGCGGCGGCCGGATCGTCAACTTCACGTCCTCCTCCACCCGCCAGGCGATCGACAACCTGATCCTGTCCAACACCTTCCGCATGGGCGTGGTGGGGTTGACCAAAACCCTGGCGCGCGAGCTGGGGCGCGACAACATCCTGATCAATGTCGTTGGCCCCGGCAAAATGGAGACGGCGCGCCTGCACAGCATCGAAACCGTGCGGGCCGAAAAGCTGGGGCTTTCCGTGGAGGACCTCCAGAAGAAAAGCGCCGCCGAAATTCCCCTGGGCCGTTACGGCCGGCCGGAGGAACTGGCGCGCCTGGCCGTTTTCCTCTGCTCGGCGGCCAACACCTATATCACCGGCCAGACCGTGCTAGCCGACGGCGGCCTCGTGCAGGCTTACTAATCACCTTCGGGCGATCATCGTCGATTCTCTGACTTTTTTATTTAATTTGACGTTATAGAATGCGCAATTAATTATGACGCTGTGTATAGTTGTAAGCTCATACCCGATTCGCACACTCTGGCATTATAATCGCAGGAATCCCGTTTCCGAGCCAACAAGAAATAAATAGACTGAAAGCGCATGAAAACACGACTGCCATCCCCCCGTACCGAAAAACCGCCCCACGCCCGCCGTGGTCTCTACGACCCGCGCTTCGAGCACGACGCCTGCGGCATCGGCCTGATCTGCGGCATCAAGGGCCGCCAGTCGCACGCCATCATCCGTGCCGGTTTGAAAATTTAGAAAACTTCAGCCATCGCGGGGCCTGCGGGTGCGACGAGACCACCGGCGACGGGGCGAGCATCCTGATACAGATGCCGCATGAATTCCTGCGTAACGGCTGCGAGTCCATCGGCGTGGCGCTGCCGGCGCAAGATCACTATGGCTGCGGCCTGGTTTTCCTGCCACCGGACGACGCCCAGCGGCGCTGGTGCGTCCGGCGGTTCGAGGAGGTTATCCGTCAGGAGGGCCAGCGGTTTCTGGGATGGCGCCGCACGCCGGTCGACAGCACCGCCCTGGGCCTGCTGGCGCGGCAGCGGGAACCGGTCATCCGCCAGGTTTTTATCGGCCGCGGGCCGGACATAACCGATACAGCCCATTTCGAGCGCAAGCTGTTCGTCATCCGCAAGGTGATGGAACGCCGCGTGCGCGAATCGGACCTGAGCCAGGCCTCTTTTTTCATGTCCCCAGCCTCTCCTGCCGCACCCTGGTATACAAGGGCATGCTTCTGGCCGACCAGGTCCAGGCCTATTTCCCCGACCTGGGCCACCCGGAGATGGTCAGCGCCCTAGCGCTGCGTCCACCAGCGCTACAGCACCAATACCTTTCCGACCTGGGAGCTGGCACACCCGTTTCGCTTCCTGTGCCACAACGGCGAGATCAACACACTGCGCGGCAATGTCAACTGGATGCAATGCCCGCCAGTCTCTCTTCGAATCGGCTCTTTTCGGCCGACGATATGGCCAAACTGTTTCCGGTGGCCACCCCCGGTGCCAGCGATTCGGCCGTCTTCGACAACGCGGTCGAACTGCTGTACCACACCGGACGCTCGCCTGCCGCACGCCATCATGATGATGATTCCGGAAGCCTGGCAGAACCATCGAGACAATGAGCGATGACCAAGAAGGCCTTTTATGAATATCACGCCTGCCTGATGGAGCCCTGGGACGGACCGGCGGCCATTGCCTTCACCGACGGGACGGTGCGTCGGCGCGGTGCTCGACCGCAACGGCCTGCGCCCGTCGCGCTACACGGTCACCACCGATGACCGGGTCATCATGGCCTCGGAAACCGGCGTTCTGCCGGTGGCCGCCGGAATTGGTGCGGCACAAGGGGCGCCTGCAGCCCGGGCCGCATGTTCCTGATCGACACGGAAAAGGGGCGATTGTCGAGGACGAAGAAATCAAGGACGGAAATCGCGGCCGCCGCCCGTACCGCGCCTGGATAGAGCAGAACCTGGTCGGCCCTCGACCACCTGGCCCCGCCGGAGGACGGGCCGGCAGCGGAAGCCCTGCCCCTGGCGGTCCGCCAGCTGGTCTTCGGCGTCAGCGCCGAAGACTTGCGGCATGATCCTGGTCCCGATGGCCCGCACCGCCAGCGAGCCGGTCGGCTCGATGGGCGACGACATCCCGCCGGCCATATTGTCTCTTCAGCCCCGCCTTTTATATGACTATTTCAAGCAGCTGTTCGCCCAGGTGACCAACCCGCCGCTGGATGCGATCCGGGAGGAGCTGGTGACCTCGCCTGAGAACCACCATCGGCGCGGAAGGCAAGACCTTTTCAGGAAACGCCCCGGCACTGCCGCCAGCTCCTGCTGACCGGCCCGATTCTGACCGACGCGCGTCTGGCACAGCTGCGCAGGCTCGACCAGGCCGATCTGCGCGCGGCCGTGCTGCCGATTCTCTTTCCGATCCCAGACGGCTGCCGCGGCCTCGAACAGGCGCTGGGCGACCTGGGCCGCGCCGCGGTCCGCGCCGTTACCAACGGCGCCACCCTTCTGATCCTCACCGACCGCGGGACCGATGAGCGCCTGGCACCGATCCCGGCCCTGCTGGCCACGGCCGGCCTCCACCACCACCTGATCCGGGAAGGCCTGCGCACCCGCTGCGGCCTGGTGGTCGAAACCGGCGAAGCCCGCGAGATCCACCACTGTCTGCTGCCTGCTCGGCTACGGCGCCGGGGCCGTCAACCCGTACCTGGCGCTGGAGACCCTGGGGCAAATGGCAGCCGGCGGGGACCTGGCCGAACTGCGACGCGCAAACCGCCGCCGCCAATTACGTCGAAGGCCGTGGAAAAGGGCATTCTCAAGGTGATGTCCAAGATGGGCATCTCGACCCTGCAGAGCTACCGCGGCGCCCAGATCTTCGAGTGTGTCGGCCTCGAGCTGAATCCTTCGTCGAGCGCTATTTTACCGGCACCTCCTCCCGGATCGGCGGCGCCGGCCTCGGATCTGATCGCCGAAGAAGTCGGCCGGCGACACCGTCACGCCGCATTCGTCACGGATCCGATACGGACGCGCCACGGCTGGAAATCGGCGGCAAGTACAAATGGCGCCGCAACGGTGAAGCACCACCAGTACACGCCGCTGACCATCGCCAAGCTGCAGCAGGCGGTGCGCGGTGACGACGGCTACGAGCCTGGGCAAGGAATATCAGCGCCCTGGTCGACGACCAGAACCGACGCGAAGGCCTCATCCGCGGGTCTGTTCGAACTGCGAGTCCGGCAATGCGCCGGTTCCCCTCGACGAGGTCGAGCCCGTGGACGGATATCGTCAAGCGATTCAAAACCGGCGCCATGTCCTATGGCTCGATCAGCCAGGAAGCCCACGAGACGCTGGCGATCGCCATGAACCGCATCGGCGGCAGGAGCAACTAGCGGCGAGGGCGGCGAGAACCTGGACCGCTACCGGCCCGATGACAACGGCGACTGGCGCAACAGCGCCGATCAAGCAGGTGGCCTCCGGCCGCTTCGGCGTCACGGGCGACTACCTGGCCAACGCCGAGGACCTGCAGATCAAGATGGCCCAGGGGGCCAAGCCGGGCGAGGGCGGGCAGCTGCCCGGCATTCAAGGTCTATCCCTGGATCGCCAGGATCCGCCACTCGACCCCGGATGTCGGCCTGATATCGCCGCCGCCGCACCACGACATCTATTCGATCGAGGATTTGGCCCAGCTCATACACGATCTGAAAAACGCCAACCCGCGCGCGCGCATCAACGTCAAGCTGGTTTCGGAAGTGGGCGTCGGAACGGTGGCGGCCGGCGTCGCCAAGGGCAAGGCCGATGTGATCCTGATCAGCGGCGAGACGGGCGGGACCGGCGCCTCGCCGCAGGGCTCGCATCCGTCATGCCGGCTTACCCTGGGAGCTGGGCCTGGCCGAGGCGCAGCAGACGCTGCTGCTGAACGGTCTGCGCAGCCGGGTCGGTGCTGGAGACGCGACGGCCAGCTGAAGACCGGCCGCGACGTGGCCATCGCCGCCCTGCTGGGCGCCGAGGAATTCGGCTTCGCCACGGTCGCCGCTGATCGCCCTTGGCTGCATCATGATGCGCGTCTGCCACCTGAATACCTGCCCGGTCGGCATCGCCACCCAGGACCCGCGAGCTGCGCAAGAAGTTCGCCGGCAAGCCCGAGCATGTCGATCAACTTGATGCGCTTTATCGCCGAGGAACTGCGCGCGATAATGGCCGAGCTCGGCTACCGGCACCTGGACGAGATGGTCGGCCGGGTCGAGCATGCTGAACGGTCGCAGCGGCTATCGATCACTGGAAAGCCCGGGGCCTCGATTTTTCCAGCGATCCTCTACCAGCCCGGAGCAGCCGCCGGAGATGCGCCGCCACCTGCCGAGTGCGGAACAGGACCACGGGCTCGAGAAGGCCCTGGACCACGGCCTGATTCGTAAACTGCCGTCCAGCGCTTGAAACACGGCACGCGCGTGGAACTGGAGCTGCCGATCCGCAACGTTAACCGCACCGTCGGCACGCATGCTCGGCTAGCGAAATCTCCCGCCGCTACGGGGACAGAAGGCCTGCCCGAAGACACCATCGTCATTCGCGCTCGCCGGCAGCGCCGGACAGAGTTTCGGCGCCTTCGTGCGCGGCCGGGCATGACCATCCATCTTGAGCGGCGATGCCAACGATTACTTCGGCAAGGGGCTCTCCGGCGGCCAGGCTGATCGTCAGCCCGCCCGCCGGCAGCCGCTTTGCGGCCGGAGGAAAACATCATCATCGGCAACGTCGCCCTCTACGGCGCAACCGCCGGCGAGGCCTACATCCGCGGTGTGGCCGGCGAACGCTTCGGCGTGCGCAACAGCGGCGCCCGGGCCGTGGTGGAAGGCGTCGGCGACCACGGCTGCGAATACATGACCGGCGGACGGGTCGTGGTGCTGGGGCCCACCGGCCGCAACTTCGCCGCCGGCATGAGCGGCGGGATCGCCTATGTTCTCGACGACGCAGGGGATTTTTCGCTTTTGCGCTGCAACCCGGAAATGGTCGCACTGGAAGCCGTCTCTACCGGCGACCAACCGGAGCTGCGCAACCTGATCGAAAACCACTATAGATACACCCACAGCAAGGTCGCCGAAAGGATCTTGACCCACTGGGACGAGACCCTTCCCCGTTTCGTCAAGGTCATCCCGGTCGACTACAAACGCGCGCTGCGGGAATCGGCCGCCGAACAAGACCCCACTCCCCCGGCCGGCTGAACCAAACGGGTGCAAACCGGCTCAACGGGCTCAACCGGCTCAACGACCAACGGACACAACGGACACAACGGAGAACACATGGGAAAGCCGACCGGATTCATGGAATTTGACCGCGAATTGCCGCACAAGCGCCCGGTGGAAGACCGCATCCAGGATTTCAGGGAAATCTACCGCCCCTTTCCGCAAGAGGTGCTCAAGGGCCAGGCCGCGCGCTGCATGGACTGCGGCGTGCCCACCTGTCACGCCGGCTGCCCGCTGGGCAACCAGATCCCGGATTTTAACGACCGGCTCTACCACGACCACCGGCGCGAAGCGCTCGACCAACTGCACGCCACCAACAACTTTCCGGAATTCACCGGCCGGCTCTGCCCGGCGCCCTGCGAGGAAGCCTGCGTGCTGGCCATCAACGCCCAGCCGGTGACGATCGAACAGATCGAAAAGGAGATCATCGAGCACGGGTTCGCCATGGGCTGGGTGGTGGCGCACCCGCCTCGCCGGCGCACCGGTAAAACGGTGGCCGTCATCGGTTCGGGTCCGGCCGGGCTGGCGTGCGCCCAGCAGTTGAACCGTGCCGGCCACCGGGTGTCGGTTTTCGAACGCGACGATCGCATCGGCGGCCTGCTGCGCTACGGCATCCCGGATTTCAAGCTGGAAAAAACGGTCCTCGACCGGCGTCTGGACCTGATGGCCGGCGAAGGCATCGACTTGCGCCCGGGCGTGCACGTCGGGGTGGACCTGAAGGCCGTAGACCTGCGGACCTTCGATGCGGTGGTGCTGTGCTGCGGTGCCACCCGCCCGCGGGACTTGAGGGTGCCGGGGCGCGAGTTGGACGGCATCCATTGGGCCATGGACTTTTTGAGCCGGCAGAACCGCCTGGTCGCCGGTGAAAAAACCGGTCGCGGCGACGGCCTCAGCGCCAGTGGCAAAGATGTGATTGTCATCGGCGGCGGGGACACCGGCAGCGACTGCATCGGCACCTGTATCCGCCAGCAGGCGAAATCGGTCACGAACTTCGAGCTGCTGCCCCGGCCCGCGCCTGAAAGGCGCGACCAGGAACCCTGGCCTTTCTGGCCGGTGAAACTGCGCACCAGCAGCTCGCACGAGGAAGGCTGCCGGCGTCACTGGAGCCTATCGACCAAAGCGTTCATCGGCAAAGCCAAACAGGTGGAAAAACTGGTCACCGTTGAGGTGGCATTTTCAGGCGGCCCGCCGGGCCGCCCGGTCATGCGCGAGATTGCCGGTAGCGAGCGCGAATGGCCGGCCGACCTGGTGCTGCTGGCCCTGGGGTTCAGCGGCCCCGAACCAGACACCATCGTGGCGCAGTTCGGCCTGCGCCTCGATACGCGGGGCAACATAGAAACCGACGGCAACCACATGACGAGCCGGCCGGCGGTTTTCGCCGCCGGCGACGCCCGGCGCGGCCAATCCCTGATCGTCTGGGCCATTTCCGAGGGCCGCGAAGCGGCGCGGGCGGTCGACATTTTCCTCATGGGCCGCTCGGAACTGCCGGCCAAGGGTTGCTGCGACCTTCCGCGGGTGTAAAGCGCCGGGTTTTCTTTCGGGTGTATTTATGGCATACTATTTAGCGGGGCGTGTCTTTAAAACAACGAAGTCGACGCTCGGCAGTCAAAGAGCGCCCGCTTTGTCGATTCCTGAAAAAAATAATCAATAAACCAGGCGGTATCGACGCGGCCGGTGCCGGAAAGGAGACGGAAAGTTGACCGAAACGTGGCAAAATGATCTCAACTGCGCCTTGGCGTGCACGCGCTGCAATGAAGCCCTGAAGGCCGATGATCGTCGGATTCTGTCGGTTTACGACCATCAACCGATCTGCATGGACTGCAAGAAGAATGAAGAAGAACGGGCCGACTATGCCCAGGTGTCGCAGCACATGATCGGGACCTGCATGGCCGAAACCGAACGCCAGTACAGCGATCCGGGCGGATACTGCTTTTATCACTTCTACCCTTTTAAATGCTGAGCGGCCGCCGGTGTCGATGCCCGATGACAGCCGGTGCGCGGCACGGCGGGTGTTTCGCGCGCTGATGTTCCCCGCTTTCGGGCAAAAGACCCCAACCGTCAAGGAATTTGAATGAGAAAAAAAACGACCCCGGCCAGGGCCGGGAGTGCTTCGCCGTCTGCGGCAAACAGGCCCGTCGACGAACTCGAGCGGGCCGTCGAGGCCCTTCACGTCAGTGAGGAGAAGTACCGCACGGTCATCGAAAACATCGAAGACGGGTACTACGAAGTCGACTTGTCCGGCAATTTCACTTTTTTCAACCACGCCATGGCCCGTATCACCGGTTTTGCCAGCAACGAACTGCTGGGGATGAACAACCGGGACATGATGGACAAGTTCAACACCACCCAGGTGTTTCAGGTTTTCAACCAGGTCTACCAAACCGGTCTGGCCACCAGGGCCTTTGATTGGCAGCTGATCCGCAAGGACGGCTCCCGGCGTGTCCTGGAAGTGTCGATCAGCTTGAAGAAGTCGATCTCCGGCGAACCGGTCGGTTTCATGGGCATCGCGCGCGATGTCACGCAGCGCAAGTTGATGGAGCAGGCCCTGCGGGACAGCGAAGAAAAATACCGCATGATCATCGAGAACATCGAAGACGGGTACTATGAAGTCGACTTGTCCGGCAATTTCACTTTTTTCAACGAGGCCCTCGCCCGCATCACCGGCTACAGACGCACGGAACTGCTGGGCAAGAACAACCGCGCCATCATGGACTCATTCAACGCCAAGCGTGTCATGGCCCTTTTCAGCGGCGTTTACAACACCGGCCTGGCGACCAAGGCCTTCGATTGGGAACTGATCCGCAAAGACGGCGCCAAGCGCTACGTCGAGGTGTCGGTCTCACTGAAACGCGATCTGAAGGGTCATCCGGTGGGTTTCATGGGCATCGCACGGGACATCACTGAGCGCCGGGAAACCGAAGAACTGCTGCGCCGCAGCGAAGAGAAATTGCGCGGCAAGACCCGCAACCTCGAGGAAGTCAACACGGCGCTGACGGTTCTGTTAAAAAAACGCGAGGACGACAAGCGCGACCTCGAGCAGACCGTGCTGACCAATCTGAACGACATGGTCAAGCCCTACCTGGAGAGGGTCAAGGCCCGCGCCAGTGACACCCGGCAAAAAAACAACCTGGCGGTCCTGGAAGAAAACCTCAACGCGATTACCTCGCCCTTTTCCTATCGCCTCTCTTCCCGTTATCTGAACCTGACGTCATCTGAAATCGAAATCGCCAACCTCGTCAAGCAGGGAAAAAGCACCAAGGACATTGCCGACCTGCTGAGCGTCTCCGGCAAGACGATCGAGGTCCATCGCCTCAACATCCGCAAGAAACTGGGGTTGAGCAATAAAAAGGCCGGTTTGAGAACCCACCTGATGTCGGTTCGCTGAAGAGCCGCCGGACAACAATGGAAACCTGACACTCGAAACTTGAAACTCAAAGTCATTTGCTCAAAGGATTTTTCGAAAGTCCCCCTTTGAAAAAGGGGGATATAGGGGGATTTTAAGTGGTCATAAAAAATCCCCCCGGCCCCCCTTTTCCAAAGGGGGGAAGTATTAAGCCTTAAGTTTAAGTTAATGGCATGGACTCGAAACTTGAAACCCAGAACCCTCACCCTGACCCACAGCCGGTGACGGCGTCTGCGTGCCTGGTGGGGCCACTTCGCGCCGTAAGCCGCGTGGATAAAAAGACCGAAACTTTGTTGGGTTTCGTTTGACTTAACCCGACCTTGATTTGAACCCGCCGCGGTCGAAAGCCAGACGGGCAGCGGCCAGGTCGAACATGGCGTGTCCGACGCTCTTGAAGATCACCGGTCCGCCGTCCGGCCGCTGTTTTGTGATCGCTTCTTCCAGCGGTCTGACCCGCTCCCAGTCAATCCCGGCCTGTATGAAATCACCGCCCTCGGCCCGAACGCCCTCCAGCGTATCGGCAAAAAGCCGGCCGCGGCGTACCCACTCGACCGGCAGTTCGGCCATTGAGGCGGTGAATGCGCCGACGGCCGCCACGAAGGCATCCGGTCGCAGCACCCCGCCGAGGACTGGTGAAACGCTGCTGGTGGCTGTCACGATGAGGGTCACGTCCTTGAGGACCGTTTCCGGACAGTCGATGACCTTGACCCGCACACCGCGTGCCTGCGCCAGGCACGCCAGTTTTTCGGCTTTGGCACGGGTTCGCGAGGCGATGAACAGCTGTCTGACGCCCAAAACCTCGCTGAAAGCCTCCACGTGCGCGCGGGCTTGAGTACCGGCCCCCACGATGAGCAGCGGTCCCGCGGGATCGGGCGCCAGTCGACCGGCCGCCAAGGCGCTAACGGCCGCCGTGCGTCGGGCCGTCACCGTTATCCCGTCCAGAATTCCCAGTCGCCGGCCGCTGGCAGCCTCCATGACGATGACTTCGCCCTGGATGGCCGGCAGGCTTTCGTTCCGGTTCTCCGGATGAACGGTGACAAGCTTCGTGATGGCGATCTCCCCGTCCGAGGCGGGCATCAACAAAAGACTTCCCCCGGCGGCAATCGACACCACCATCCGCTCCGGCGCGACTATCCGGCCGGCCCGGTGCGCCTGGAGCGTGTCGGCCAGGATATCGCAAAGAGCCGGATACGGCAGCGACTGCCGGGTCTGGGCGGCGTTGAAAATTTTCATAAAACCGGCGGATGGATCCATCGGCGCTCTCTCCTTGTTACCGGTTGGCTGTAAACGACTCGCATAAAGTCAACGCCAGCATTCACATGGGCACCGAGAACATTGGTCCTTGACATGCGGGTGAATAAAGTATAAAAATATCAATTGATTGTCTGTTAGCAGCTTCGATCCCAACCTTTACAATAGTCCGGCCGCGGCCACTTGATTTGAGCGAAAATTGCATCATGTCAGACACGGATAAACGAAAGCATCCGCGCGTGCAGACCCACAATGTGGTGTCCTATATCTGTCTCGACGCCGATGGACGGCAGATCGCCGAGGGGATGGGAACCACGGTCGACATCAGCCAGGGCGGCACCCTGCTTGAAACCAGTTGTCCGATCGATGCCGAATACATTCTGCTGATGTCGATCGATCTGGACAACAACATGGTCGAAACCAAGGGCAAAGTCGCCCATTCACGGTTGGTGGCGCCTGGGAAATATTTGACCGGCATTCAGTTTCTCGGCGAGCGCGAAGAAGTCACGCGCGTCGTCAAGAACTTCATCATCGACTATCACAGCCGTAAGAACAAAAGCCGTTAGCCGCGGACACCGGGCCGCCGCTCAAGGCCCGGATTGCGGACGGGTTGAACCGGTGGCTGTCATCGGAAGGATGTGACCATGCTCAAACGATCATTTACCGTCATGGCGCTTTTTTTCGTGCTGCAGGTGCCGGCGTCGGCCGACCGGGTATTTGTCTGGACGGACGCCAAGGGCGTCAAGCATTTCAGCAATACCGGCCCATCGGAGGCGACCGTCTCCTTTGAGCAGAAAGAGGAACTGACACCCGCCGCGAACCCGGGCGGCCAGCCCGCCCGACATCGGTCCGGACCGGTGCCGCAGCCAGGCGCCGACAGCGAGCCGGCGGCCGCCGCCGAACCGCCACCCGCCGACACCGAAACGGACCCGGATGCCGAGTATCTCGAGGCCACCCGCCTCGATCTGGCCCTCTTTCCGATGCCGCAGGGCGAAATCGTTCGGCGCGAAAAATCGATCATGGGTGATTTGCAGGACGAGCTGCGCCAGGGCGGCAACCGGCAGCAGATCATCGATCGCGAAAAAAAACGCCTGGCACTCGCCGTTCAGGATTTGGACGCCGCACCGCTTGATAAATTCGGCTCACAGAAGAACAAGCGCCGGCAGGTGGGCTATTTCAAGTACCGCCTGGAAAAATTGCTCTCCGATCCGGATGGCTACTTCGCCTATCCCGAGTCGGAATCCGATTGACGACCGGCGACCAGCCGAAACATTAAATCGCTTTCATCCGCCAACCCTGAACCTATAACCCTAACCTTATCTGTGCCGAGCACCCGTCCGGAATCTTTTTAAGGTCACCGATCAGCTCTCATGCTGTTTATGCCACTTTGGGGATGCCCCACGCCCCTCACGGCCGCGGGATCTCCCGCAGCACCGATTCGATTCTCACCGGGGCCGGCACCAGGCCCTGGGTCACCATAATCTGTTCGGTTTGCTTCCAGGCCGCCGTATCGATCGTACCGATCGGAATGGCCGGGTCGGGCTGCACCAGGCTCCGGGTGACCGCCAGCTCCTCTCGCAGGACACCCTGCGAGGAGTCCTTATCATAGCGGCGCAATGTTTCCAGGGCCCGGTCGGCATTGGCCGGCTCCAGCGCCGACCGCCAGCCCTTCAGCAGGGCCGTGGTGAACTTGCGCACGGTTTGCGGATCGCGCGCGATCATTTTTCCGGATGTCACCAGAGAGTTGGCCACAAACCGCACGCCGTAGTCGGCCGGGTTGAAAAAGGCGAAGGCATCACCGGAACCGCGCAGCTTCTCCGCCAGAAACACGGCCTGGGTGTTGCGGTAAACGGGCCAGAAATTGACGGCTTTCTGGATGAACGGCGTGTAGTCGTAGCGCACGCTGTAGAGCGTCACGTCGGCTTCGGTAAGCCCCGCCCGGGCCAGCAGGGTCTTTAAGATGGTTTCGTCGTTACCGCCGAAGGTCACGCCCAGCACCCGGCCTTTCAAATCCGAGAGGCCGGCGATTTTGATCTGGTCCGGCCGGTAGATCCACTGCAGCGGATTGACCTGAAAAAATTGGGCGAGAACGACGACATCGACCCCTTTCGACAGGGCCCGGATCACCTGATCGGCGGACGCCACGCCGAATTGCGCCCGCCCCAGCTCGATTTCCCGCAGGGCGTCGCGCTCCGGTCCGCCTTCCCTGATCTCGACCTCAAGCCCTTCGGCCGCGAAAAACCGGTGGGCCTCGGCGTAGAGATCGCCCACGACACTGGTGTTGAAGAGCCATTTGAGCCGGTAGACGATCGTATCGTCGGACGCGTCCTTCCTGCCGCAGCCGGCGCCGACAAAAAGGATCAGGACCAAAACGGCCAACCGCAGGCCTTCACAGTGTTTGTTTCCGATTCCCGGCATCGATAATCCTATAACCCTGTGTAGCCGCCAGTTTGTAGGGGCACGGCGCGCCGTGCCCCTACAAACGACCTATTTCCCGCTCCACACCCGGCGGATGGCGGCCCCGCAGAGTTCCAGAAAGCCCTGGTAGACCGACAGCGTAATGCCGATGAGAAAAAGGGCCACCAGGATTTTGGCCAGATTGCTCTGGTAGAGCGCCACCCGGATGCTGTAGCCGATACCGGCATTGGCGGCGATGAACTCGGCCACGATAGTGCCGGCCATTGCCAAGGTAGCGCTTCCGGCGATCACCGTCGTCAGTTTGTTCAGATTTTCGAAGGCGCGGATCTTGACTTCCAGCTGCCAGCGCAGGCGCCCTGTCACCCGGTAGAAATGCTCGATGTCCTCGACCGGCTCGGCCATGATGCCGATTACCGAGAGCAGCACCGGAAAATAGCAGATCATGGCCGCAATCAACAGCCGGGTCAGCAATCCGTCACCTAACAGAATAAAGATGATCGGCGCAATGGCCACGATCGGATAGGCCTGGACGTTATAGGCCGCCACCTTGATGAACGAGCCGAACCAGGTCGCCTGCCGACCGGCGATCCCCACCAGCAGGGCAATGAATATCGCCATCACCTGCCCCACGACCGCCACCGCCAGCGTGTTCAGGACATCGCCGAAATAGCGCCCGAACTGCGCAATGCCGGTGTGCCAGATGTCGACCGGTCCGGGAATCACGTAGTCGGACAAACCCAGGCCGTATTTGATCAGGAGCAGAAAGGCGAGCCCGATGGCATAGATGATCAGAAACTGGTAGATGCGCCTATGAAGAAGCATTGACGATCTCCAGCATGCTCTGATCGAGCCGGCTCCGGTCGATCTCGCGCCCGATCCGGGCGTCCTGCCCGCGCACGACCACCGACTGCGGGTGGCGCTCCGCCCCTCTCAAAACGACGATATCGCGGCAGAACTTCGACACCTCGACCACATTGTGGGAGATGTAGAGAAAATGGCGCCGGGGATAAAGGGCCTTGACCTGCAAAATGATCTTCTCGCGGGTCAGCTCGTCGACATTGGCCAGGCTCTCGTCCATGATCAGCAGATCGAAGTCCTGCAGGAGATAGCGCAGCAGATTGACGCGGTTCTGCTGCCCCAGGGACAACTGGGAAAACCGCTGCCGCAAGCAGTCTTCCAAGCCGAAAACCGGCACCAGGTCCTGAAGGTGGTCCCGGCGGCCGGCGGGGGTGACCTTCTCCAGGTGTCGGCCGACCGCCGACCAGCCCGGAAGCCGCTCGGTGTTGTAGGAATAGAGAAAGGTCTTCATCCCCGCCTGGTTGATGTCCCCGGAGAAACCGCGCATGTCGCCGGTCAGGATTCTGGCCAGCGAGGTCTTGCCGACGCCCGAGGGGCCGAAAAGGGAGTTGAAGCCGGGTTCCGTCAATTCGAAGGACAGATCCCGGAAGACGAAATTCGGGGAACCGGGATATCTGAGGGTCAGGTTTCGGATCTGCAGGCCCATTGACGCGCTTTCACCGGCGGTTCTACTGCATGCGGTCCGCCGGCGCCAGCCATCGCGCCAGCCTGTTCTTCAGGCTGCCCAGGAGCGGTTCGCGGATTTTGACCTCTAGGTAAAGGTCACCGGGCGGCTCCCCGCCCTTGCCGTCGTGACCCATGCCGGCCAGGCGGATTTTTTGCCCCGAGTGAATGCCCGGCGGTATCTTCACCACCAACTTTTTCGATTTTTCACGCACAAAATAGGCGTAGGGGCCGCCGGTTCGGGCCAGTTCGGGGTCGAGGAAAATGGTATCGCGCACGGGCCCGCCCTTTTCCGGCAACTCGACGCCGCTGATATTTTTCAACAGCCGGCGCGCGAGCGTGCCGAGCACCCCGCCTTGCGGCAGCGCCGGGCCCGGCCGGGTGCCGGCGCCGCCGGAACCGGTGAAGACAAACCCGCGGGCGAACATTCCGGGCCGGTTGAACTGGAAACTGCGGAACCCCGGGCCGTAAAACTCCTTGAAGATGTCCTCCACCCCCCGCACGCCGAAAGAGCGGGCCATCTCTTCGAAGACCTGGTAGACGTCCGAGCCCCTGAAAATATCACGGTCACTGTAGCTCTGCCGGAAGCGGCTGTGGGCGGTGTCCCCGAACCGCTGCCGCAGGCCGTCATATTCGCGCCGCTTGTTGGCGTCGGCCAGCACGGCATAGGCTTCGTTGAGCCGCTTCATCTGTTCCGCCGCTTGCGGATTGTCCGGATGGCGGTCGGGATGGAACTGGTAGGCCAGCTTGCGATAGGCCTCTTTTATTTCGCGCGCCGTGGCGGTGTCGCCAACGCCCAGAAGGCGGTAATAGTCGCTGGTCGGCATGTGAATCAACTCTCCCCGCCCGATGGCGGTTCTATTGTGGTTTTGTGATCAGGGTAAAATAAACCCGGACGCTATACAAGCATAAAGCGCGGGATAATCGCTCATGATAAGAATCCCCGGCCCCGATTCAACCTTGCCGGTAAAAGATCGTCGGTGGTATACTATGACGGTTTGGCCGGTTTTGCCGGTTGAGCCCGTTTAGCCCGTTTGCCGGCTGAGTCCGTTGGGCCGGTTGAATGGGTAGGTTGGGGTGAGTGTAACGAACCCCAACAAAGATGATGGACCTTCGCCGATGTTGGGTTTCGCTGCCCTCAGCGCAACCTTGTACGAAGCTGTGCCCTCGGCGTAGCTTCACACGAGGGTTGGCAGATGAAAGCGATTCGAGGTTTCGGGTGGCGGCCTTTCAAACAATTTATGCATGACAAGGCCCTAGACTGTTTGGCCGGTTTCGTCCCGCCGGCCATCGTCTCCGAAGGGGGGCGTTGATCAACCAGCAGGAGAGAACCTCATGTCCGATGCCCGCCGCAAAGCCGATAAGCGCGCCTATGACGTCATTATCGTGGGCGGTGGTCCGGCCGGATTGTTCGCGGCTTACCACCTCTGCGAGCACTCGGGCTTGCGGGTGCTGCTGATCGAAATGGGCCAGGACGCCCTCAAACGAAAATGCCCCATGAGCGATCACCGCGAGTGCCTCGGCTGCAAACCCTGTCACATTCTGTCCGGCATCGGCGGTGCCGGTCTTTTTTCGGACGGCAAGCTCAACTACATTCACAAGCTGGGCAAAAGCGACTTGACCCAGTTCATGCCGCGGCCGGCGGCCGAAGCCCTGATCGAAGAGACCGAAACAATTTTCAATCGGTTCGGAATGGACGGCCCGGTTTATCCGACCGACATGGCCGCGGCCCGCCGCATCCGTCAGAAAGCCAAGCGCCACGGCATCGACCTGTTGATCATCCGTCAAAAACACCTCGGCAGCGACTGCCTGCCGGAACATATCGCCGCCATGCGTGATTACGTCAAATCCAGAGGCGTGGAGTTTCACACCTCCGAGGAGGTCAGGGATGTCCTCGTCGAGAACATGCGCGTTACCGGTGTGGTGACCGATCGCGGCCCGTACGACGCCACAAGGGTCATTCTGGCTCCCGGCCGGGTGGGCGCCAACTGGATCGGGTCGCTGGCGCAAAAATACGGCCTGGGCCTCACCCAGCGCGGCATCGAGGTCGGCGTGCGGGTCGAGGTGCACAACGACATCATGCAGGATCTTTGCAACGTGATCTACGATCCGACTTTTTTCATTCAGACCAGCAAGTACGACGACCAGACGCGCACCTTCTGCACCAATCAAGGCGGCTTCGTCACCCAGGAAAACTACAGCCGGTTCGTGTGCGTCAACGGGCACGCCTTCCGCCACCGCAAGTCCGAAAATACCAATTTCGCCTTCCTGTCAAAAGTCGTCCTGACCGAACCTGTGACCGACAACCAGGCCTACGGGGAAGCCATCGGCAGCCTGGCATCGCTGATCGGCGGCGGCAAGCCGATCCTGCAGCGCTTCGGCGATTTGAAGCGCGGCCGGCGCAGCACCTGGAACCGCGTCAGGAAAGGCTACATCGCGCCGAGCCTGGTCGAGGTCGTCTGCGGCGACATCGCCATGGCCCTGCCCGAGAGGATCCTGACCAACATCTGCGAAGGCCTCGACAAGCTCAACCTGGTCATTCCGGGAGTTTCCAACGACGAGACCCTGCTCTACGCGCCCGAAATAAAATTCTTCGCCACCCAGGTCGACACCACCGAGCACCTGGAAACGAAAATAGCGGGAATGTATGTGGCCGGCGACGGACCGGGCGTGGCCGGCAACATCGTTTCGGCCAGCGCCACCGGCCTGATTCCCGCCAAGGCCATCGTCGCCCTGGAATAGGCGTCGTGGATGAAGTGAGAGATGGACAGGGCGAGGATCCGACCGGCCTGGAAACCGTGCCCAGGATGCTCAGCGCGGGCGTTGGCGGCGGGAATATTGGTTTTTGAAGGCATTTCGGTCAGGAAGGCTTGGCAGTGGCTGCCGGGCGGCCGGACAGGTAATGGCGGTCCAGAGTTCCCTCGACGGCCGCCAGTTTTTCGATGACCGGCGGCGTGAACCCGAAGACGAGGTCGAGAAAGCTCGTGGTGATCCTGAAAGTGGCCCCCCAGAGCCGTTCGGTGCCTCCGGCCCGACGATGGATGAAGCAGGGAAATTCCCGGATGTCGCGCGCCGGCCGGTTGCCGTTGGAACCGCCCATGTGAAAGACGCAGCGCGCGTAGTTGTCCGCCCGCAGCAGGTGACGCAGCGGCACGGCGACGACTTTTTCGACCTCCCAGTTGGGAGTAAAGCGCACCTGACGGGAAATCCAGCAGACCATCGGGTAGATCGTCCGCTGGAACATCACCAGCCGGGCGGGGGGCAAAAAGCCCAGGAAGCGGATGCCGAAAGGGTTCAGGCGCATCTCCTCGAACCCCTCGCGCAGACCGGTGGCCAGCAGCAGGGACAGGTTGAAGGCTTCCTGCGGTCGCCGGTGGCGCCATGCGGGCCAACCGGCCCAGCGCGTCAGCGGTGATCCCCACAGCCGCAGCAGCCGGGCCAGTGTCACATCCAGCCGCGGGGCGATGCCGCCGCCCGGGCAGCACAAGTCTCCTGGCTGTACCACCTTGCGCGAGCGCTTGTTTAAGATTAGATACGGTCCGGTGTCGCCACCGTCATCGCCCGCCGCGTTTCGCCCGAGAAGAAAGAGAACCGCGGAGGCGCGCGGGGAATACAGGACCTTCTCGGTGAACAGCGGTGTCTCGCCAATGTGCTGCCGGAGCTTGTGCTCCACATATTTCGGCAGAGATTCGAGATCGTTTGCCGCCGCCACCGGCGTGTCCGGCCGCGGCCGTGCCGCTTTAGTGAACCGCTGACGCATTGCCTCTAACCTTGTGGGAGCCCCGTCAGAGTTGCTGCGCAACCAAAGCGCGCCGGCCGCCGGGGCGTTTGCCAACCCAAACTGCCGCCCGCACGTCAGATGAATTTGTCTATCTTGGCGTTCTTGCGCAAACCATCCAGATATTCTTCGACCTTTTCACGCGTTTTCTGCTGCTTCAGGTGCTGTTCGATGTCGTCTTTCACATCGCTGAAGGCCAGGGTCGTCGCGGGCTTTTTTTCGGTGACTTTGATGATGTGATAGCCAAAGCGCGTCTCCACCACATCGCTGACCGTGCCGGGCTCCAGCGAAAACGCGGCGTCTTCGAAGGCCTTGTCCATCTGGCCGCGTTGAAAGAAGCCCAGGTCCCCGCCCTTGCCCTTGCTCGGCCCCTCGGAGAATTCCTGGGCCACGGCTGCAAAGTCCTCGCCTTTTTTCAGCTTTTCCTGAATGGCGGCGATCTTCTTTTTGGCTTCGGCCTTCTTTTCGTCCGTGGCATCCGGGGCGACCTGGATCAGGATATGACTGGCCTTGACCTGCTCGGGCTGCTTGAACTGGTCGGGATTCTCGTCATAAAATTTTTTTGCTTCCGCTTCGCTCACCTGGATGTCCTTCACGACCTTTGATTTCAGCAGGTCGTCTATCGCCAGGCCCTTGGCGAGCTGTGACCGGATCTCGGCCTCGGAGACTCCCATCTTCGCGATGGCATCCTTGAATTCCTGCTCGGTCTTGAACCGCTTCTTGATTTCCTCGTATTTATCGTCGAGGGTCTTGGAGTCGATCTGGATCTTTTGCTTTTTGCTTTCCTGGTAGAGCAGTTCCTGATCGATCAGGCTGTTCAAAATTTCGTTCCTCAGAACCGGCACCTGAACCTCGGGCACCTGTTGGCCCTGGCGCACCATGCGATCGGTAAACATCTTGACTTCGCGCTCGAGCGTTTCCCCGGCAATCACGGTGCCATTGACGGTCGCCGCCGTGGCCGGCACCGCCTTTTCGGGTGCGGCTTTATCGGTCGCAGTTTTTTCGGTCGCAGCTTTTTCGGGCACGGCCTTTTCGGGCGTGGCTTTCTGCGCTCCGGCCGGAAGGGCGGCAACGAGCAGGATTGCCGCGAGCAGGATCGCCGCGGCAAAAAAACGGTTTCTGGACAGCATAACAAAGTTCCTTTCAATTAAAAAAAGCCCTTCTTCGGGGCCGGTAAATGATTCGGCGTCGATTCCATTAAACAGATCGCCGGTCCACAATTATAGTTCCAACAGGGTTGTGATACGGGTGTTTGTGATATACCATAAGATGGAAAAATACAATTTACAATAATGATTGCGCGGAATAAACTGCCGTTTAGTCGTGCGTAACACTCATGGCCCTCGGGCCGCCCGAATGCCTGAAAACGACGCGCCGGAGACCGGAAGTGCGGGGGCGCACAGCGTCTGACTGTTTCGTAGGGGCGAAAAATCTTTCGCCCCTACTGGAATCTTAGGCTGGACCCGAGGCTAATGCCGAATGCCGCATCGCGCAACCGCTTATCCGGGCGGAGGCGGCGATCTTAACAATGCTGTTGAACCTATTGTCGGGTTGAAGGAACGATCGTATGCCGATTTATGAATACCAATGTAAAGGATGCTGTCACTGTTTCGAATATCTGGCCTTGACGGCCACCGATTCTCCCGCGGCCTGTCCCGCGTGCGCCTGCCCGGATATCGAAAAATTGATGTCCGCCGGATGCGTCCGCGCCCAGGGCATCCCCAAGGGCGCGGGCGGCTTCGACGCCAAACCGGGCTGCCGGCCCTCGGGCTGATCGATCTAGACAAAGCGCCTCGGTTCGAGGCGCCCAGCCCGGTTAAAGACCGATGGGTCAGTTCAGCCGGTTTCCTCCCGCTGCGGCGGGATCGAAGCCGAAGAGGATGACTATCGATTCTCAAAAAAAACCGGAAACATCCCCCGCAAGGCAGCCTAAATTGACGTGCCGGAGCCCCGGACCGGGCGGCCTGCCGACAAGGCCCAACGGTCTGGAGCCGTTTACGGCTTCCGATAACTGATCCGGTGGTCATGCCCCTTAAAAACATGCCCCGGTTTTCAACTTTCCAATGACTCTTTTGGCCTGCAACGCCTCATGGTCCGCACCCTGCTGCTCCAGCTCCCGATTCCGCACCTTAACTACGGCAAACGAACCGGAAACATCCCGCTGGCGGCCGCCTGCCTCAAGCAGGCGGCCGCCGACATCCCCGGCGCGTCGGTGGACATCCTGCCCGAGAGCATAGTGTCGTATCTCGGCGATGCCGCCCTGCTGCGCGAGGTCCTGTCCCGCCAACCGGATGTCATCGGCTTTTCGGTCTATAGCTGGAACCTGCGGCGATCGCTGCACCTGGCCGCAGAGATAAAAAAAGCCGCCGGCTGCCGCATCATCCTGGGCGGCCCCGAAATCACCCCCGACAACGGGCTGGTGCGATCCGATGCGATCGATTTTCGCGTTTACGGCGAAGGCGAGGCCGTCTTCCGGCAGTTGCTGCAGGACAAGACACTCTGGCAAAAAAAAGCGGCCGCCGCCGGCGCCGATGCCTTCTTCCGGTCGAGCCCCAGCCCCTATCCGGCAGGGCTGCTGGAACCCGACATCGAAGACCTGGTGCTGCTCGAGACGCAGCGCGGCTGTCCGTTTCATTGCGGCTACTGCAGCTACGGCAAGGCCCGCCGCCGACTGACGTTCAAATCCGAGCCCCTGCTCCTTGACGCCGTCAATTGGGCGGTGCACAGCGGGCATTCCGAACTCTATTTTCTGGACCCGACCCTCAACACCCGCCCCGGAATCGACAGGCTGCTCGACAAGGTCAAAACCGCCAACCGCGCCCGCAGCCTGGCCTTGATCAGTGAAATGAGGGCCGACCGGCTGGACGCTTCCCTGGCCGATCGATTTGCGGCCGCCGGCTTCAGCTGGTTCGAAATCGGCTTGCAGACCACCAACCCGCGGGCCCTTGACCTGATGAACCGCGCCACCGATCCCGCCCGCTTCCTGGCGGGCGTGCGGCTGCTCAGGGAGCGCGGCATATCGGCCACCATCGATTTGATCGCCGGCCTGCCGGGCGACGATCTGGGCGGGTTCAAGCGCTCGGTGGATTTCATCGTCGACAACGACCTGCGGCAGGACGTGCAGGTCTTTCCGCTGGCCGTCCTGCCGGGCACTGATTTCCGGATGCACAGCCAATCGCTCGGCCTTGCCTTCGAGCCGGAGCCACCTTACCCGGTGATCGCAACGCCCTTGTTTTCAAGGGAAAACCTGCTGGAGGCCTTCGATTACGCCGAAGCCCGCCTGGAGGTCAATTTGTATCCGATGCCGGCCCTGGACATCTCCTGGCGCCGCGGCCCGGCCACCGATGGTCGGCCGGGTCCCGACCACCATGACAGACCGGGAAACCGTCCCGCACTCTCGAAGCTGATCCTGAATGCGGTGCGGCCGTTTTCCGACATCGAAAAACTGGCCCGCAATCTGACCCATCCCTACCAGGTCTTCATCGGCCCCGAGCTGACCGCGGCGAATTTCACGGGCCGGGTACTGGAAATCCTGACCGCCGCCAATCCGTTCACGCCCCTGGAAGTCGTTTTCATCGAACCGCGGCAGATTCCCGTTACCGACCGGCTGCTGGATGCCGTTCGATTGAAGCGCCCGCATTTCCTGGATCTCGAACACCGCTTCCTGTTTGCGGAACCCGGCAGCCGCTGCATTCTTTTTACCCTTTTGAGCCGCCGGCCGCGGCGGTTTTTCACCGGTGACATGCAGCGGCAGGTCTTCTGGTGGGACCGTCTGAACCTGCCGGAGGGACAGGACCTTAACGAGCTGGCCGATTTCGACGGACTTCTCGTCGACTCCCCCTGCTCGGCGGCGTCCCTGAAGGCGTGGCAGAATTCTTTCATCGCCCGGGCCGCCGAGGTCCTCCACATCGGTTTTGCGGACATCTCCCTGCAGCGGCGCTGGCTGCTGTTGACCGAACCCGAAACCTACTACCCGGGGGCCTTCGGCACCCCCTGACCGTCAATCCGGACGCACCGCAAAGACGGGCGGCGGTTGTCCGCCCATCGGCAACCGCCTCACGGACTGTAGACCACCACGAGCAGCGCGGCGTTTTCCCGGCCGACATTGCGCATCTTGTGCCGGACGCCCGAGTTGAAGTGCAGGGAGTCGCCGGTTTTGAGCCGGTTGACGTGATCGCCGACGATGATCTCCATGTCGCCCTTGAGCACGTAGACCAGTTCCTCACCCTCGTGCTGGTAGCCGACGCCCTTGTGGTCCTGCTGCGCGTCGACCGTGATCTTGAAGGCCTTGAGGTGTTTGTGCTCGGCCCCGGGTGTCAGGGTCGTGTAGGCATAATTCTCGGTGCGCGTGCTGAACGCCTTGATCCGCTTTTCCAGATTGGCTTCCTCTTCCCGCAGCAGGAAACCGGCGTCGAGTTCAAGCGCGCGCGAAATTTGGAGCAGCGCGCCAACCGGCGGAATCTCCTTGCCGGATTCGATTTCTTTCAAGTAGTCGGTCGCGAAACCGGTTTCGTTCGCCAGCTGGTCGAAGGTGACCTTTTTGGCGGTCCGCGCTTTTTTTATTCGCTTTCCGACCGGTGCCAGCTTATCTGTTTTTTTCTTCGGCATACCCCCTCCTCTTTGACGCCCGCCGGCAGCGCCGCCCATTGCCGCCCCTGCCGCGTGTCCACCCCGGCGGCAGAACGTGCCTTTTTTCCTCTGGACGCATTTTTTAACCCTTCACAGGATTGCAAAGTCCGATGCGCTGCGAACTATCCCACTGTCAGCATTCACAAGGTGCCGCAGATGCCAGGCGTCGGGCACGCCGGCGTACTTTGGGACGTAAAGTGCCCGACAACAACGCCGATGCGGTGCGCTGTGGACGCTGAACGATTTTTGGCCTGTCGCACTTCTATAGCAGCCGCCTGCCATCCCCGCAATCCTCTTTCCGCGGGCAGTGTTGCCAGTCGTTGGTCGATGGGTTATTTTACTTGTCACCGGGTATCTTAAAGCCTATAGAAGTTCACCTTTCCCCGATCGACGGGAAATCCCTGACAGGAGTGTGGCATGGAGGATGACGCTTTTTTGATCGATGCGATTTTCAACGCACCCGATTTCAAGCGGGTGCGTGACTTCGCCGACCGCGCCGCGGATGAAGAAACGCTGGCGGTGATCAGGCGTTTCAATGACATCAATGCGGACTTTCCGGCCGCAATGCTGGACGACAAGGGGCTGATTCCGGAAGCGGCGCTGCAGCGGCTCAAGCAGATCGGTTTCTTCGGTCTGAATATACCGGCGGCGTATGGCGGCCTGGGGCTCGACCTGCAGCAATACCTGCACGTGACCGCGGAGATCGTGGCCCAAAACATTTCGCTGGGCTTCACCTCCCTGGCGCACCTGTCGATCGGAACCAAGGGCATCGTGCTCTTTGGCACCGACGCCCAGAAGGAGCGTTATCTCAAACCGGCCGCATCCGGCGACATGATATTCTCCTACGCGTTGACCGAGCCCCGCCACGGATCGGATGCCAAAAGCATCGAAACCACCGCCGTGCTGGCCCCCGACGGCCGGCACTACATTCTCAACGGTCAGAAATCCTACATTACCAATGCCAACTACGCCGGCGGGCTGACCACCTTCGCGCAGATGGATCCGGCAAAACCCGGCTTCATGGGCGCTTTTATCGTTGAAACCGGATGGCCGGGCGTCATCGTCGGCAAAGACATGCCCAAGATGGGATTAAAGGCCAGTTCCACCGCCACCATCGGGTTCAAAGACGTGCGCGTGCCGCGCGAAAACCTTCTGGGAAAGCCGGGCGACGGGTTCAAGATCGCCATGACGATCCTCAACTACGGGCGCATGGCACTGGGGGCGGGGTCGGCCGGGACGATGCGGCAATCGCTGCGCGACATGGCCAAAAGAGCCGCCGCGCGCCGGCAGTTCGGCGTGGCGATCGACACCTTCGAGCTGATCCAGGAGAAGCTGGTCAGGGCGGCGGTCAACGCCTACGTGGCGGCGGCCATGACGGACTTTACCGCCGCGATGCTGGCCAAAGACCCGCTCGCGCCGGTGGCCATGGAAAGCTCGCACTGCAAGCTTTTCGGCACGACCCGCGCCTGGGACACCCTCTATGACGCCCTTCAGATCGCGGGCGGTGCGGGGTATCTGGCAACGCAGCCCTACGAGATGCGGATGCGGGACTTCAGGGTCACCACCATTTTCGAGGGGACGACCGAAATCCATTCCATCTATCCGGCGCTCTACATGATTCGCCGCCTGGCCAAGGGTCTTAAAGCGGCCTCCCCGTCAAAGATCGGCCGGATCATTTACCTGCTCAAGAGCCTCTGCGGCCGCCGTCGCTGGCGCCTGCGCTTCACCCAGAAAAACATGGACCGGGCGCTGCGCGAAGCCGCTGCAAACGCGCGTTGGGCAGCCCTGCTGGTCCATGCCGGCCTGCTGGTCCACGGCCGGAAGATTTACACGAAAGAGTACCTGCTGCGCCGCATCACCACCCTGAGCCTTCACCTTTTCGGCATCCTCGCCGTTCTGGCCCGCATCGAAGCCGCCCGCCGCAGCGGACACGATGTGGCGGCCGACCTGCCGCTGCTCGATTCCTTCGTCGAGGAATCCCGTGTACAGTCGGCCAAAGGGGTCAAAGGGCTTTTTGCCACATCCCGCGAGCGGCTCAATCGACAAATCGCCGCAAGAATCCGTCGTCAACCACCCTCGGAAAAGCCGGGATAGAGGGTCATCCCGCCATCGACGATCAGGCTGGTGCCGGTAATGTAGTCGGCTTGGTCGGAGGCCAGCCACACGGCCGCCCGGGCGATGTCATCCGGCTCGCCGATCCGTTTGTACGGCACCAGTTCCATCAGCGCCGTGTAGGCTTGTGGCGTCTGCCAGGCCGCCGTGTTGATCGGGGTGCGAATGGCTCCCGGGGCGATGCTGTTGACCCGGATCCGGTAAGGCGCCACCTCCTGGGCGATGCTCTTCATCATCAGCATGACCCCGCCTTTAGACGCCGCGTAGTTCACGTGCCCGGCCCAGGGGATGATTTCGTGAACGGAGCTGATGCAGATGATCTTGCCGGCCGCACAGGAGGTTTCCTTGACCACTCCCCGGCGCTTGAACTCGCTGACGGCCGCGCGGGCGCACAGGAACTGGCCGGTCAGATTGACGCCGATCACCCGGTTCCACTGGTCCAGGGTCATGTCCTCGAACGGCGCATCCTGCTGAAGCCCGGCGTTGTTGATCAGGATATCGATGGTGCCGCAGGTCGCCAACATCTGCTGGAACATGCCCCGCACCTGCTCTTCGCTGGAAACATCCGCCCGATGGACAAAGGCGCGGCTGCCGGAGCCTCGAATCCGTTCGGCCACGCGTTCGGCGGCCGCAGTGCCGCGCAGGTAGTTGACGACCACGTCCGCGCCGGCCGCGCCCAACGCCAGGGCGACGGCCTCACCAATACCGGAATTGGCGCCGGTCACGAGCGCCTTTTGATTTTTAAGGATTTTTTCGACCAGGCCAGCGGACATGGACTCCGCCGGCGACTCTCGCTGGTGGTTTAGCGGCATGTCTTCCCCTTCCTCAAAACCGGGGCATTCGCCCCGGACCCCTTGATCCCGTCCGGCTGCCGGCACCAGGGCCGGCACCGCCCTCAGAGCTCGATCGTATCGCCGGGCTTCATGACGGTTGCGATAGTTTTCGTCTCTTTGCGCACGGTGTCGGCCCACTTGTCCGGGTCCTGTTTAATGACCTCGAAGGTGTCGTAATGAATCGGCACCACCTGCGCCGGCTCGATCAGCTTGACCGCCCGCAAGGCGTCGGCCGGGCCCATCGTGAAGTTGTCGCCGATCGGCAAAATGGCCAGATCGATCCCCTCTTCCCCGATGAGCTTCATATCGTAAAACAGGCCGGTGTCGCAGGCATGATAAATCTTCTTGCCCTGAATGTAGAACAGGAATCCGCAGGGGTTGCCGCCATAACTGCCGTCCGGCAGGGCCGAACCGTGCTGGGCCATTGTCAGTTTGACGCGGCCCCAGGGATAGTCGAAGCCGCCGCCGATGTGCTGCGGGTGACTGTTCGCCACCCCTTTTTCGGCCAGCCAATTCTGGATTTCAAAATTGGCTATCACGGTGGCGCCCGTGCGCCGGGCGATCGCGACGGTGTCGCCGACGTGGTCGCCATGGCCGTGGGACACCAGGATGTAATCGGCATCGACGGTGTCGGCCGTGACCGACGCCAGCGGGTTGTCGGTTAAAAACGGATCGGTCAGCAGTTTGTAATCGCCGGTGTCGATCAGGAAACAGGCGTGGCTGTGCCAGGTGACCTTCACGCTCATTTTATGCTCCTTCCGGTTACGTGTAGATAGTGAAGCCAATTTTGAATATAATCGACAGAATTCCTTCAATCGTCAATAGTCAATAAAAAATCCCTCATGGACAATTCATGGGAAACTCGCCGGCAGCGGAATTATATACCCGTTAAGCCCCGAATGCTTTCGGAAAATGACGTCGGCACGGCCACCATTTTTTGACGGGCGTAATCGAAAAAAACAGCGCCCGTTTTGGCGTGCGCGACCTCCTTGCCCGATGGTTTTCGAGTGACTTTGTAAAAAAAGTCGCACCCGTATTTATTAAAATCGGCCACGGCCATGAAGATGGTCAGCCGGTCTCCGTAAAACGCCTGCGACTTGTAGACGATGGCGACATCGGTCAACATCAGCCCGCTGCCGGCAATGTCCAGTTCTGAAAACCCCAGGTTTTGAAGAAACCGCACCCGGGCTTCGTGGACCAGGGACAGCAGGGCATCGTTGCCGAGATGGTTGCCGTAATTGATGTCACCGATGCGCACCTGAATATCGGTGGAAAAAGGGAAGTTCTCGGGCAGGGGTATCGCTATGCGGGCCATGGCAGCTCACGTGCATCCGGTGGGCGCCCGCCGGCCACAATTGACAGGCGCCGGCGGGTTGTTAACATAAAGGCATGTAACGTCGCACTGTTTCGAAAGGGGGCCAACATGCCAATCAGTCGTCGTGAAGAACCATTCTGGAACCAAAAAAAAACGGACTTCTTTTTGTGGACGATCCGGCGTCAAAGCCACATCGCGGCCGCCCTGCAGACCCAGCTAATAGCGGCCGTCGCCGTCATGCTGCTAATCACCCTCCTGCTGCCGATTCGTCTGGAAACAGCCCTGCAAGGGATCTTCTGCGGCGGCATGGCCGTCATCGCTCTGGTGTGGGCTCTTATCGAACGGCGCAGGTCCTGGCTGCTAAGCATCAAGGATCCGGCCCTGAAAGAAACCGCCCATCAGGCCATGATCGCCTACCTGAAGCAACGGGCCACCGGCGATCGTCTCCCCGACAAAGGCGGGAAAGAAAATTGTTTCAACTTCCATTGTTGAACCGGTTACGGCAGCGGGTTTCCGCCTTTTTTTTCAAGGGGCCGCTGGTCACCGGGCGCTTCGTCGCGCCGGCCCGACGATTCATCATCAGAAGGAGTGGGCCAGCCGGCTCAGTCCGCAAGAATGCCTTTGACCAATTTTCCGGGCAACGGCTCTTTGGTTTTTCTTTCGACCGGCAGGCGCGCGGCCTGCCAGACAAACCATCCGCCCGTTAAGACGCAGAGATTCGTGAATCCCTGCGTCTGGAGGCTGTGGAAGGCATCCCGGCTGATTTTGTCATCCGGCGAGGAGCAATAGAGAACGATCGGCCGGTGACGGTCATATTTGGCCGACCAGGAAACCGTGTCATGAGGGTCCTCGTGGACAGCATGTTTAATTTTCTCGGTGCTTTCATCCCAATTCAGACGTAAATCGATCACCGCCAATCGCTCGTCGCCGAGTCGTTCTTCCAGTTGCTCTTTCGATATTTCCGATATGGGTTCGTTCATGGGCATCTCTCCTGCGCCGGCTGCCGTGCGTCTAATCCAGGATCTCCACAATCGCGCGCGCGCAATCGGCCTTGACGTCATCGGGACCCTCGAGGTTGATTTTTTTCTGATCGAGATCGATATCGACAATTTTACAGCCGTATTTTTCGACCACGTTTTGAACGACGGTCAGCAGCTGGGCCTCGTTGAGTTCTGTCATGACATTCCTTTCATAATGAATGCTGATAATTTAAAAAAAGCGCCTGTCCTCAACGGATTCCTCAATAAAATAGCCACCAATTTATCTTTGACAAGCCGCTCTTGTGCCGGATCCTGATACGCATTACTATAAAGTTCAAGGTAAAGGTTTTGGCTGTGTTATCGGTCGGCGGCGTATGACGTATACAGCCGCCTCCCTCTGGCCTTGCCAAAACCTTTATCTTAAAGACTATATTACGGTGAGAATGGTATTGATTTCCGCGGGAAAAAGGATTGACGGGCGATCTCGGCGATTTGCGGGCCGAGTGAGCCTAAATCTCAACATTTACCGGAGAGGGCATGACCACTGACTGGATACCGTTTGAAGACGGCCGCTATGGCGTGCCCGAAGCTTTTCTGATCACCATCGGCGGGGCGGCGGTGGTGCTCGACAACCCCTTCATCGAGATTTTTACGGGAAAAACCGGCAAGCGTTGGCTCAAGGGCGGCAGCCTGGTTCAAAACGAGCTGGTGGTGGCGCTGCTGGACGAGAGCGACGACATCGATATCCTGTTGAATGCGGGCGAGGA
This sequence comes from uncultured delta proteobacterium, assembly GCA_963779885.1. Lineage (GTDB taxonomy): Bacteria > Desulfobacterota > Desulfobacteria > Desulfobacterales > SG8-13 > JARFQH01. The sequence continues at coordinate 75,532 of CAWAAN010000024.1, forward strand.
TGTCGCCTTCCTGCTGCGCTCGCCCGATATTCAGTCCGGCAAGGTATTTGGGCGGGCGGTAAAGTCTTCTCTCAAGTTCATACCCACCCGGCCTTGGGAGCCCCTGACGCCCGCCGAATTCAGGCAGCTGAAATCCGGGTTGAGGCTCCTGACGTCTCCGATAGCCTAGCGGCTAGAAAAAGTCTGTCCACAAGAGGACCAAGCTTGGCGCCTTCTGCTCACCGATTGACGGATTGGGCCACGTCGTTAAGCCTTTCCCGCACTTCGATCAGATACCGCGCCATTTTCCCGCGGTGGTCGGCCATGACCGAGTCGTGGTTGCCCCTGAGAACGATCAGCGGATCAAAACTGCAGATGCGCTCGATGCCCCTCATCGCGGTTCGAATATTATCTTCCCCGCCCTTTTCGCCGATTTCCGGGTAGAGGTGAAAAAGGGCCGTCAGAACATCCCGCAGCACCAGCATCACCCCTTGGGTGTAATAAATCCTGTCGTCGATATCAACATAGGGCACTTCACTGTTGCTCTGGACCAGGAGTCCGAGAGGCTGATCGAGAAATTGCTTGCTGGTAATAAACGTCAGGATATCGTAGCGATCGTCGGAGCGCATGTTGAAGACCGCCTTGTTGGCGAGCAGGTCGGCCTCGTACTGCCGCATGAGCTGCAGGCCATTGCGATATTCCTTCTCGGTCGAGGGGAACCACCAGCTGTCTTCGGTGAAGGCAAAACGTTTTTCGCGAGCCTCTTTGAGCAGCGGGTTTTCGGCATCGACGTTACCGAGCTTGGAAAGGTTGGTGGAGGAAAACCCCAGGAGCATCCGGACGGCGAAAATGGTGCCCTTCTGCCGATTGGCGCGGTTGTCGAGCCAGCGCGTCGGCGAAATCCACAGATCGTTGACCGACCAGCCGAAAGCCGATGCCATCTCTTTTTCCAGCCGGTTTCGCAGCGCCATCGACATCACCACGCCTTTTTCCAATTGCGACGCGCCGGGGGGCGTTTTCGCCAGGGCTTCCTTTAAGCCAGGATCCAGATCCGGAAATTTCGTGCGGTCGATAAGGGTGTAGCCCCGATAAACCAAGGCGTATACGCCGACCGTCAGCGGCCAGATGAGCATGAAAGCGAGTAGAAAAAAAATGATGCGTTTGCCGAGGGTCGTGAAGCGCGGTAGTCTTTTATTTTCCATGGTAACGTCTTTCCTTTGGGCGACCGTGATGGGTTAACCCCGAATTGGTATTGCCGGCATTTTAAGCACATCGAGGCCGATCGTCAATGCTGCGCCGGCTGTTTACGAAGCCCCGTCCCTGTGCTATTTCAACGCCGGCCGTAACGAAAAATTGACATACCGCCCGAAAATGCCGTCGACGGCTAAAACAAGGATGCGCGATGAAGATTCCCGGAAGACTTGTCGTCACCTGGTGGAAAGTCGCCATCCTGAGCTGTTGCGCCGTTGTCGGCGCCAATCTGACATTTCAGGCCCTCTGGCAGGTCCCCTGCGACTGGCGCCGGTTCGCCGGGCCGCTTCTGCCGTTGGTCTACGTGCTGGCGGCCCTGCGCTTGGGGCTGCCCCTCAACCGGCACCCCGGCGACACCCATGTGATAGACCGCCTGGGGGTGGCCAACGCCATCACGATGGCGCGCGGGGTGCTGGTATCGCTGTTGGCCGGCTTCTGGAGCTGGCCGGCCGCAATGGCCTTTTCGATTCACCATCCTTATGCCTGGCTGCCGGGCCTTATCTACATCGCGGCGGCGCTGCTCGATCTATTGGATGGGACGGTCGCCCGGCGCAGCGGTCATGTCACCCGCCTGGGCGAAAGGCTGGACACCCGCTTCGACGCCCTCGGGCTCCTGTGTGCCGTTCTGGTCGGGATCGGCCTGAATCAACTGCCCCTGTTTTACCTGGCGGTAGCCCTGGCCTATTACGTTTTCGCGGTCGCTTTGGTCCTTCGGCGCCGCAGCGGCCGCGGGCTGGCGCCCCTTAGACCCCGGCCGGCCGCGCGCCTGAGCGCCGGTTTCACCATGGGCTTTGTGGGCGCGGCGCTGCTGCCGCTGTTCCGGCCGCCGGCCACGACCCTTGCGGCCGGTGTGTTCATGATCCCATTGCTGGCCGGCTTTTTGCGGGACTGGCTGGTGGTCAGCGGTCGGATCGAATCCGGACACGTGCCACCGGCCCCCTGGGAGCAAATGTGGCAGCGGTGGTTCCGCGATGACCTACCGGTTGCGCTGCGGGTGGTCCTTTTGGTGTGCGCCCTGGCCGCCGTAGAAAAGACCGCCGCCTTTTCCAGCGCACCCGCGGCGGGTCCGTTTGACGCCTTCGCCCCGTTTTTCCGGCCGGTTTTTCTGCTGGCGGTCGTTGGCGCCGCACTAGGTGTGGCGGGTCGCACGGCGGCCTTGCCGATCCTGCTGTCAAGCGGCCTATGGATCGGCCACCGGGGGGCGGATCCGCTGACAGGCCTGCTCCTTATGGCCGCTGCCGGCCTGCTGGTCACCGGATCGGGGGCCCTGTCCCTATGGCGGCCGGAAGAAAAATTTCTGGGAATGGCTTCTCGAAGCCCTTCTTCTCTGTAATCCGGCTGGTGGAAATCCTTTTTTTCTTTTCTTGGCGATCGGTGTATTTCCTGTTAATGGTCTAACGTGGCGTTTCTTACCGGCCAAAGGATGGAGATGTTCGACAAACTGATGCAGCAGATAGCCGGTGCCGAAGCCTTTCGCCGAAAGCGCGGCCGGCCTTTGGTCCTCCTCACATACGCCCAGAGCCTGGACGGCAGTATCGCCGCCCACGACCGTCGCCAGCTGCGCCTGAGCGGCACGGAGGCGATGGTTCTGACCCACCGTCTGCGGTCCGGCAGCGATGCGATCCTGGTCGGCATCGGCACCGTTCTGAACGACAATCCGGAGTTGACCAATCGCCTGGCCGAAGGCCCCAGCCCCCGGCCGGTCATCCTCGACACGCGCCTGCGAACGCCGTCGGAGGCGCGTCTGCTGCAGCGAAAGGACTGCGCCTGCTGGATCGTCGGCCGGCCGGACGGCAACGACGGCCGACGCGAAAACCTGGTGAAAGCCGGGGCGGTTGTCATGGGATGCCGCACGGCCGCCGACGGTCGCATCGACCTGGGGGCGCTGATGCAGCTCCTGGTGGCGCACCGGATCAACGTACTGATGGTGGAAGGCGGGGCCCGGGTCATCACGAGCTTTATCGGCGCCCGCCTGGTGGACCAGCTCATCGTCACCGTAGCCCCCAAGCTGATCGGCGGCCTGAATGCCATCGATGGCCGCGGAACGGGCATGGACCCGTTCGTTCCTCTCGCCCGGGTGGCCTATCAACAAATGGGAAAGGACCTGATCCTGTGGGCGCAACCGGACTGGACGCCAGCGTGAAACGCACGGCGGTCATTTTCGATAAGCCCTTTGCCATATCCGTGGCCACCGAAGCGGTCCCGGAAGGCCCACCGGGCCAGGTTCTCGTCGAAACGGGGATGAGCGCCATCAGTCCGGGAACCGAACTTTTGATTTACCGGGGCCGGGTGCCCGCGGGGTGGCCGGTCGACAGCACCCTTTCGTCACTTTCGGGCGCTTTCGGCTACCCGTTGCGCTATGGCTACGCCGCCGTCGGCCGGGTGGTGGGCGCCGGGCCGGACGCCGATCCGGGCCTGATCGGGCACCGGGTGTTTTCGTTCCAGCCTCACCAGAGTCACTTCCACGCCGATCCCGCGGAGCTGATTCCCATTCCGGCGGATATCGATTCGGAGGACGCGCTGTTCGTCCCCACCATGGAGACCGCCGTTAATTTTATGATGGACGGTCGACCGATGATCGGCGAACGGGTGGTGGTGATCGGACAGGGCATCGTGGGTCTGCTGACCACGGCCCTGCTCGCGCGCTTTCCCCTGTCCGAACTGGTGGCCATCGAGCCCTGTGCCTTCCGGCGTCAAAAGTCCCTGGAAGCCGGCGCGCAAAAAGCGCTCGCCCCCGCCAGCCCTCGAGATGGCGGCACTCCGGACCGCAACCAGGCTGCCGATGCCCTTCGTGACCCCGCCGATCTGGTTTACGAGGTCTCCGGCGACCCGGCCGCCCTTGACCAGGCCATCTCGGCCTGCGGCTTCGACGGGCGGGTCATCGTCGGTTCCTGGTACGGAACGCGCCGCGCGGCCCTGAATCTCGGGCAAGAGTTTCATCGCAACCGAATCCGGTTGCTCAGCAGCCAGGTCAGCACCATCGCCCCCGAGTTAACCGGACGCTGGTCCAAGCAGCGCCGGATGGCGGTGGTCTGGGACATGATCCGCACCATCCGTCCGGCCCGCTTCATCACCCACCGCTTTGCGGTTGAACAGGCCGCCCAAGCCTATGACCTGCTGGACCGTCAATCCGAATCCGCCGTTCAGGTGGTCATCACCTACGGCGGCTCGCCTCCGCGTGAGGAAAAATGAACAGCAAGCAAAGTTACACGGTCGCCGTTCGGCGCGAATTCACCGCCCGGCATTACCTGATCGGTGGCGACTGGGGCGCGGAAAACGAGCCTCATGAACACCGCTACGCGGCTGAAATCCGTCTCCAGGGCCCTGAACTGGATCGGCACGGCTATCTGGTCGACATCGATGCCGTGACGGCCGCCCTGGAGGGGCAGGTCGCCCGTTTCCGAAACAAAACGCTCAATGATTTGCCCGAATTCGAGGGCCTCAACCCCAGCGTGGAACACCTGGCGCGGATCATGGGCGAGTCGCTGACCGCCGTCCGCCCGTCGCATCTGAAGGTCCTGACGGTCAGGATCTGGGAAAACGATATCGCCTGGGTCGAGTATCGAAAAGAGTTCTGATGCGCGTGGGACTGGTGATCAGCGGCAACCTGCAGACCCTGACCGGCGGCACGCTCTACGATCGCATCCTGGTCGATGACCTGCGCCGCCGGGGGCACCGGGTCACTCTTTTCCCGCTGCCGACCGGCCAGGGATACGCACGCCAGCTGACCGCCAATTTATCGCGTTCTCTGTTCAGCAAGGTGGCGCACGATGCGCCGGACATCCTGCTCGAGGACGGCCTCTGCCACCCGGCCCTTTTCCTTCAGAACAAGCGCCTGCGGGCGGTCGTCAAGGGCCCGATTGTGGCGCTCCTCCACCAGGTTTTAAGCCGCCAGCCCCGCCCGAACTGGCAAAACACCGCCTATGGCCTGGTTGAAAAGCGCTACCTGCAATCCGTGGATGCCTGTATCTTCAACAGCCGGACCACCCGGGAAGCTGCCGGGGCCGCCGGCGCACCCGATGTTCCGGCCATCATCGCCCGGCCCGCCGGGGACCGGCTCGGCACTGTGGCCTCGAGCGCTTCAGTCTCCGTCCGCGCGCGAAAAATAGGCCCCCTGCGGCTGCTTTTTCTGGCCAATGTCCTGCCGCACAAGGGCCTTCACCGCCTGGTCGATGCCCTGGCGGCCGTCTCTTTGCGCATGTGGCATCTGACGGTGGTCGGCAGCCTGACCATGGACAGCGCTTATGCCCAACACGTTATGGCCCGCGTCACCGCCCGCGGGCTGTCGCGCAACATCCGCTTCCTGGGGGCACGGGACGGCCCCGAACTATCCGGCATACTGACCAAAAGCCACCTGCTGGTCCTGCCCTACTCACATGAAGCCTTCGGCATCGTTTTCTTAGAGGGCATGGCCTTCGCGCTGCCGGCCGTCGGTTCCACGATCGGCGCCGCCCGCGAAATCATCCGGCACGGCGAAAACGGGTTTCTCGTGGAGCCGGGCAATTTGACCGAACCGGCCAGAATCGTCAAGGACCTGTTCACCGACCGAGACCGGCTTGAAGCCATGAGCCACAAGGCCCTGGAGACGTTCCGCGGGTCTCCCGGATGGCGGGACACCATGGAAAAAATTCATGTTTTTCTGAAAAAACTAATGGAATGAATGATTTTACCGGCTATCTGGCGGCCAAGAAAAAGATCGACGACCGCGCGCTAAACCGCGGCGTCTGGGAGCGTCTCGCCGGCGCCCTGCCCGACCGGCGGGCGCCCGAACCACTGCGCGTGCTGGAAATCGGCGCCGGCATCGGCACGATGATCGAGCGCATGGCCGCAGGGCCATTGCGGCACCGTTCATCGTCGTATACCGCGGTCGATATCGATCCGGAATGCACCGGTACGGCCCGCCGCCGATTGAAAAGCTGGGCCGAAAATGCGGGCTTCGGTGTCAGCCGGGACAATGGGGGGTACCGCCTCAAGTCGCAGGACACGGCCATCCGGCTGGAGTTTAAAACGGCTGACGCATACCGTTTTGCGGCGGCGGCCGGGCACGCTTATGATGCGCTGTTGGCCCACGCCTTCTGGGACCTGGTCGATATCCCCACGCTGCTGCCCGGCGTGCTGCAACTGCTGTCGGACGGCGGCCTGCTTTTTTTCAGCCTGAACTTCGATGGCGACACCGTCCTGCTGCCGGCCATCTCAGATGATTTCGACGAGCGCGTGATCCGCTTGTACCACCGTAGCATGGACGAGCGCATCATCTGCGGGCGCCCGTCCGGGCACAGCCGGACCGGGCGCCGTCTGCTTTTGGCCCTCATGGACCACGGGACCGACATTCTGGCCGCCGGCGCCTCCGACTGGGTCGTCTATCCCCGCCGCGGCCGCTATGGTGAAAACGAATCCTGTTTCCTGCACCATATCGTTCACACGATCGATGCCGAACTGACCCGTCATCCCGAAATCGACGCCGATCGCTTCAAGGACTGGATCGCCCGGCGCCAGGGCCAGATCGAAAACGGCGAGCTGGTTTTCATGGCCCACCATCTCGATATCCTGGCCCGAAAAAAGGCCCTTGATCGCCGTCAGGCATCCCTTATTTTCTCGGGCGTTACTCCTCGACAATGATGGCGCCGGGCGCACACTCCCGGGCGGCCTGGCTGACGGCGTCTTCCAGATGGGTCGGAACAACGTCGACGAGGACCTTCGCGATCAGCTTATCCTGATCGTAGGCGAATACTTCCGGGCATACCTTGTGGCAGTTCCGGTCGCCCATGCACAAATCATAATCGATCTTGACTTTCATGCCGTCTCCTCCCTAATTTTGGATAGGGCCGCTGGCCCGTTTAATCCCGCCTATCGTAGCCGGATTGATGTATTTCATCGATTTTGGGTTTCCGCCTGAAAGACGTTCACCCAATTCGAATCAAGAGGACAGAAAAAAATGGACATCGTCAAAGGCATATCCTACCAACTGCGCGGGTTGATGCTGGCCTTGAAAACCCCCAAGCTTCTGATGCTGGGCCTGATTCGTCTCATCTTGGTGGTGGCGTTGACCGCGCTGGCGGCCGGCGTCATCCTGTACCACCACGATGAAATAATGAGCCTCATCTGGGTCAAACCGGCCAGCGCCTGGCTGGTATGGCTCTGGCATGTCGTCTCCTGGCTGCTGGCCGCACTGTTGACACTGGTGGCGGTCATTGTCGCCTACCTGCTCTCGCAGCTGCTGTTCGCCGTTATCATCATGGATGCCATGTCACGGATCACCGAACGGCTCCTGACCGGTGGCGAGCTATCCCCTCAGACCCGGCCCCTCGTGCAGCAGTACTTTTTTTTGTTCAAACAGGAAATCCCGCGCACGACCCTGCCGGTGCTGATCACTCTGGTGCTGATGGCGCTGGGATGGCTGACGCCTTTAGGACCGGTGCTGACGCTGATAACCTCCGCGGCGGCCGCCATTTTTCTGTCCTGGGACAACACCGACCTGGTTCCGGCCCGCCGGATGCGCCCCTTCCCGGAGCGATTCCGATTCCTCAAAAAGACGCTGGGGTTTCATTTGGGGTTCGGACTGCTGTTTCTGGTGCCGTTTCTGAACATTTTAGTGCTCTCTTTCGCCCCGGTCGGCGCCACGCTCTATTACATCGAAAATCACGACCGTTAACCGGCCGGCATGCTTGACCGGCTTCGGCCACGGTATTAGCTTGCGAAACCAACGATTTTTGAGAGGTCTCTGAAATTCACACCACCACCGGTTCAGAAAAAGGAAAAGGCGATGACGGATTCGACCAAAGACAAAGAGCCCGAAGACGACCTCAAATGTCCCGACTGCCGCTACCCGTTGAAGCGACGCCGGGGGCGTCAGGCGGATGACTGTGAAATGCTCTGCGGCGGCTGCGGGCGAACGTTCGACGTGTGTGATCTCGACACGCTGGACACCATAAAAAAACAGTCGTGACGTCGTCGATCAGAGGATTTCAAGGTTCAGGATGTCGCTGATTTTCGCCGCCAGGTCTTGCGCGGCCGCCGCGGCGATTCGTTGGCCCCATTCGGCGGTCGCCAGCCACGGCGCGGATTCCATCCGGCCGTCCGGAAAAAACGTTCTCATCTCGGTGGCCGTCAAGGGCCAGTAATATTTCGGTTTTTCAACCGTAAGCGCCTGGGTGGCCTTGCCGTCGAAGGCCGATGGCCGCAGGTCCTTGGTAATCGACACCTCGCTCGGCGTGGCGTGCTGCCCGTCGTGATCGCCAAAGGCTTCCCGGCAGGCCTTTTTCACGCCGGCTCCCGCATACCAAGATATCACATCGAAGTAACCGGCCAGGCCCTCGTCTTTGAGCTGGCCGAATGCCGTCTTCAGTGGCACGATATTGCCCCCGTGCCCGTTGATGAAGAGGATGCGACGGAAACCGTGGGCCACCAGTGACCGGACGATATCGGCGGCCATCGCCATCAGCGTGGCGGGGCTCAGTGCAATGGTGCCCTTGAACGCCATGTGATGCGGTGAGACGCCGTAGCAGACTGTCGGCGCTACCAGGAGTTCCAGGTCGTCCCCGACCGTGCGGGCGATGGCCTCGGCCGCGATAAAATCGGTCCCGATCAAGCCATAGGGGCTGTGCTGTTCCACCGAACCGACCGGCACCAGAACAACATCCTTTTTCGCCAGATACGACGCCACCTCGGTGTAGGCCATGTTTTCGAGCAGCATCAGTTGGCCTGCATGATTTTTTGTCGCGCGCTGGTAAACTCTTCGGCCGAGATCAGGTCGTCCGCCAGCAGATGCGCCAGTTCGGCCAACTCCCGCTTGCGGATGGCCTCCATGTCTTCGAGTTGTGCGATCGGCCGGCCGACGCGGTGTTCCAGGGCTGCGGGGGCATTGGCGTCCCCTACTTTGAAAGACATCATTCCCCCGAGAAAACTGATTTCGAAAGGCCGCCCTTTCAGCGCGGACACATCCAGGTTACTGATCAGTTCGCGTCCGCCGGACCGGGCGCGGCGATACAACACATACCCCAGGACCAGCAGGGCTGCGCCGCCACCCAGCAGGACCCACAGCAGATACTTGGCCACGCCGCCGATGAACACCACCGTAAGCCCGATGGTGGCGACCACCACAAGCTGCAACAATATGATGAGGTGCGCCAGCAAGAGGCCCTTGATTGTCTCGCTGCTTTTAATTTTATCTATTAGCTTCATCGATGGTGTACTTTTTTTACCGTCAGCGGGAAGCGCCTGTGGCGCTTTTCCGCCGGTTCGTTGAAGAAACGGTGACGATGACAACCATAAAACAATCGGCACCAATGGGCAAGTACCAACTGCCCGCTTGCGGAAGACGGCAGCCACGGCCAGCGAGGCGGACGGCGGTGCGGCCGTGCTGCCCGAAACGGTAGACCCGAGCCCGATATCGCCTGAGGGCGCAGGGTGGCGGCCGCCCCCCCCCGGGCGGCAGAGTCCTGCACAGCGCCGCTATCGGTCATGCTTGAACTCGCCGTCCGAATCCTGTATGGTGCCTCTGTTGTCCAAGCAGTATTGGCCGATCCGGAGCAGCGGCCGAGTCGGAGCGGACGCTGCCATTGAACCCGGACGGCGCCGCGTGTCAAATTACGGTGACCCCCGGCCGAACCGATGCTCCCCTTTTCATCCGGTCGCCGAAAAAGATATCACGGAGGTGATGGTGTTTTCAGCACATGAAATCCTGGACATGGCCATCCGTTTGGAAAAAAATGGCGAAACCATTTATCGCGATGCGTCTAAAAAAGTCCGCGATCCGAACCTGTCCTTGCTTTTGGAATGGATGGCCGACGAAGAAGCCCGGCACGCCCGCTGGTTTTCGAAAATGCGGTCCAGGTTGATCCTGGAATCGCCCGACCCGCAAACGGCAAAAATGGGCCGTGATATGCTCGATAACCTGCTGGCCGGCCAAAGTTTTTCACTGGAGGAGATCGACTTCGGCCGCATCGACCACATCAATTCCATGCTCGCGACATTTATCGAGTTTGAAAAGGATACCATTTTGTTTTATCAGATGCTCGAAGCCTTTATTCAGGAAGAGCCGGTTCTGGCGGAGCTGAAGAAGATCGTCGCCGAAGAAGAGCGTCACATCGAAAAATTAAAGACCCTCAGGCACCGGGAAGCCCCGGCGACCCCCGCCGGCTGACCTGCTGCCCCGGTGATCCGGGCTATTGCCGAAAGCTCCGGAACAGTTTCAGGGCCAGCAGAATGGTTGGCAGGAGGTGGTAGAAAAGATCGAAAATATCGATCGGCCGGACCAGGGTCCCGTTTTTCAGCATGATCAGTTTTTCCAGCACGTGCGGCATGGGGCGAAACGGTGCCAGCAGCAGGAAAATGGCCATCGCGATCAACAACGGGTAGGGAATCCGGTCGAGCAGCGCCCACATGTTTATACCCTCCTGCGGTGTTAAGGTCCTGCATAAGATGCTATCCGGTGGCATGTCAAAAAAATCGTTGCGCCGACCGGGTATCAAACAGAATCAGCAGGGCCATGATGCCGCAGTTGACCCCTTACAGCAGCAATTGAAAGGAGTTGGAAATGATCGGTGAAAGATTGAACAAGGCCATCAACGACCAGATTAAAAACGAACTCGAAAGCTATTACATCTACCTCTCCATGGCTGCCTACTTTCATTCCGTCAGTCTGGACGGGATGGGGCATTGGATGCGCTGCCAGGCCCACGAGGAAACGATTCATGCCATGAAATTCTTCCAGCACGTCCTCGATCGGGGCGGCAGGATCGAGCTGCAGGATCTCAAACAGCTGAAGACCAAGTGGTCGTCGCCATCGGAGGCTTTCAAGGATGCCTATGAACACGAAAAGTTCATCACCGGCAAGATCAACGACCTGACGACCATCGCCAGGGAGGAAAAGGACTATTCGGCCGAACCCATGCTGGCCTGGTTTTCCGACGAACAGGTCGAGGAGGAAGCCAATGCGTCAAAAATAGCCGATCAGCTGGAAATGGTCGGCCAGGACAAGTCGGGCCTCTTGATGCTGGACCGCGAATTGGCCCTACGGGCGTATCCCCCGGGGACCCCGTTTGATCCGGCCACTGCGGTCGCGGCCTAACGTCCTGGCGCCCCTTTCAACGTTTTTCGATCCGGTGCCGTCGCCCTGCCAGCCGGATCACATACGCATCGCCTTCGAAGCTCAGGAGGTCCGATACCGCCAGCAGGCTGCGGTCGGTAAACTTCACCCGCTGATCGCCGCGGATCACGTAGAGGCTGTCGTTTTGGACGCACAGCTCGGCCGGTTCGAGCGGGAAGCGTGCGCCGGTGTTGAGTACCACCGTGACGGGTTCGCTCAAGATCACGTCAAAAACGAACAGGGCCGTGTCCGCGTAAGAAAAATAAACCTTTTCCGTGCAGATGCCCCTGTCCTGAAACAAAAAATATCCGTCGGCATCGTGACGGATGGACGCATGGAAATAGTCGATGATTTTTTTATTTTCGAACCGGCCGCCGTCGTTGTGCCAGCAGCCGTTGGCATCCAGCCGGAAGACGGCTTTCTCCTTGGGGATGACGATTTGCGCCGGGCCGGATCCGGCCGCATCTGAATCCGTTTTCATGGGGCCCCTTGTCCCGTCTCAGTGAAAATTCTCCCGGTAGGCCGCCCGTTTTTCTTTTGGCCATTGGGGACATATGGCCGGCCGACCTTTCATGACCAATTGGAAACAGGCGTCACACCGGGGGTTGCAGTTCAGGATCTTGTCATCGTCGCCGCGGCGGGCTTTTTGCGGCCAGTGGGGATCAACCCACAGCATGCGCGCCAGACCAACAAGGTCGGCCTGACCCTTTTGAAGGATGGCCTCGGCCTGGGCCGGGCTCGCTATCCGGCCGGCGGCGATGACCGGCACCTTGACTACCGCCTTGACCGCCTGGGCCAACGGCACCATGTAGCCGGGGTGACGCGATTTTTCGACCACCTCCGGCAGGAAAAAAGATTCGTAAGTCCCGCCCATGACCGACAGGTAAGCCGCACCGTTTTCCGCCAGAGCTTTTGCCAGCACGCCGGCGTCTTCGGGCGTCAGGCCGCCCGGCAGCCATTCATCGGCCAGTAGCCGGTATCCGACCGGAAAATCGCCCACCTGGTCCTTGACGCGCTGCAAGGTCTCGAGTGGAAAGCGGACCCGGTTTTCGATCGGCCCGCCGTAGGCGTCGCCTCGCAGGTTGGTCCGCGGCGAGGCGAATTGGCTCAGCAGGTATCCGGTGCCGCCGTGCAGTTCGACCCCGTCGTAGCCGGCTTTCTGCACCCTGGCGGCCGCGCGCGCGAACTGTTTTTGTATCACCTTGATATCATTTGACGACAATTCCCGCGGAGAACGGCCGAATGCCGCCACGTCGGAGGCCGACACCGGTTCGGCGGCCGCGGCATAGCGCCCGGCATGGTTGATTTGCAGGACCGCCCGGCAGCGCTGCTCCTTAATAGTTTCGGCAATTTGCGCCAGGCCGCCCAGGTAGCGGTCATGGTCGCAGCGCAGGGTCCGCGGCGACCCGCTTCCGGCCGGCGTGATGCTGGAGTTCTCTACCACGATCATGGCCGCCCCGCTTTGGGCCATCGTGCGGTAATGCGCCAGCAACAGGGGTGAGACCCTGCCGCCCGCGGCGGCGTAGCCCAGGTAGAGCGGAGCCATGGTGATCCGGTTCTTCAACCGCAGCCCGTCGATGCTCTTGGTTTTGAACAGTGTTGGATACGCCGGTTTCTTCATCGCCTCTCCTTTCTTTTGCGTAGGGGCCGTCGCCACCCGATCTGCCCGGCCAACAACCGCGCTCAATCATGGTCTCCCGCAACGATTTGCCGCATTTTCTTGAGACGCCCGCGACGTTTTTTTTCCGCCAGATGGCGCTCCTTGGACGCCCGGCTCGGACGCGTCTTCACCCGGTGTTTCGGCTTTTGTGCGGCGCGCCTGACCAGCTGGACGAGACGCTCGACGGCATCCTGGCGGTTGCGCTCCTGGGTTCTGAACCGAGCGGCCTGGATGATCAGCACGCCCTCTGTCGTCACCCGTTTTCCGGCCAGGCGAATCAGGCGTTCGCGAACCGCCGGGGGAAGCGCTGCGCTGTGGCGCACGTCGAAACGCAGCTGGACGGCTGAAGAGACCTTGTTGACATTCTGGCCTCCGGGACCCGAAGCCCGGACAAAGTCCATGTGAAGTTCAGCCTCGTCGATGGCAATGGCGGCTGTGACGGGAATCATGGCAGTGGCATTTCTTTTGGTCGGGCCCCCCGCCCCCGGCCTTCTTGGCCACCAAGCGGCCGGTACGACCGGTGGTGGCAGCTGGCATCCGGCAAATGGCCAACGGGTTTTAGCGCCGCGAGCCGTGTCGCCGTCTCATCCGCGGCGGCCGATTTCGCCCAACCGGCGCCGCTCGATCTCCTTTGCCGCCCGCTGAGGGTCCTGCCGGCGCCGGCCTTCGCCGTGCAGCGCCAGCATGGTTTCGGCATTCCGGCGGGTGGTGCGGTAGCCGGCATGGGCCGCTTCGTCAATCAGACGCCAGTCGCCGGAGCCGGTAAAAAGCTGAAAGGCGACCATCAGTTCCCGGAAGAACTCTTTTACCAGACCGTCGAAAAAAGCCGGGCATCTGAAATGTCGCAGTTGCGCCGCACCTGCCGGGTGATGTCGTCGATATCTATCATGCGATCCGCAACAGGTGACAGGCGGTCATTCTCGCGGTGTCAACCTTTCCGTAAGAAAATTCTCGGCGGCCTTCCGATCCGCGGCCGGTTCCTCAGATATTGAAAGGGCCATGTGTGTCAGCGCCCGAAAATTGACGGGTGCAGACAAGGGAAAGGACCAAAAAATAAACTGTCACATGCAGGCGTTACGATACGTCAAGAGAAGTTTCATTCGAGCGCGGCTCGCTGCAGCAGTTGTTCATCGGCGAGCAGCCGCGCGGCACCGACCACCCCCGCGCAGAGAGGATCCGGTGCGATTTTCACATTGAGGCACAGTTCCTGGCCCAGATAGCGGCTGAGATTTCCGAGCAGGGCCACGCCGCCGGTCAACGTGATGCCCCGGTCGATGACATCCGCCGAGAGCTCCGGGGGGATTTTCTCGAGGACGATTTTTATCAGCCGGGCAATGGCGTCGATCTGGCCGGCGATCGCCTGCGAGATATCCCGCGCGGCGATGGTCATGGTCTTGGGAATGCCCGTGTGCGGGTCGCGCCCCCGGATCTCGATTTGTTGATCCATCCGGTTCGACTCGCTGCGGCAGCTGAGCTGCTGCTTGATGATTTCGGCCGTGCTGTCACCCACCAGAAGCTCGTAGGTGTTTTTGACGTGCTGGCTGATGGCAAAATCCATGTGGTTGCCCGAGGATTGGATCGCCTGGCAGTAGACGATTCCCAGCAGTGATATGGCCGCCGCCTCGGTCTTGCCGGCGCCGATATCGACAATCATGCTGCAGGTGGCATCGGCCACCGGCATGCCCGCGCCAATGGCGGCGGCGACCGGTCCGTTGACCAGCATGGCGGCCCGGGCCCCCACCATTTCCGCCGTTTCCCGGATGGCGCGTTTTTCGACCTCGGTGATGGCGTTCGGCACGGCGAAGACGATCCTGGGTTTGACAAATTGATGCCGGCCGTGGATCTTGCGGATCAAGAACTTCAGCAGGGCGGCAATCGCCTCGAAATCGGCGATGACGCCGTCGCGAATGGGATGCACCAGCGTGATGTCGGCCGGCGTCTTGCCCTGCATATCCTTGGCTTCGGTGCCGAAAGCGATCGCCTTGCTGTGCGACCCGTTCATTTTTCGCACGGCCACGATCGACGGTTCGTTCAACACGACGCCGTGGCCCTTGGCATGGATGCGGGTATTGGCGGTGCCCAGGTCAACGGCCAAATCACTCGAAAACGCGCTTAAGATCCCATTGAATTTCATGCTTGCCCACGGGCATCCTTTCTGAGCTGTCTGGTTTCAGGTCGCTTATTTTCCCACAATTCCCGTAAAAAGGAAATCGGAAAAAGCCTTGCGACCGGCCGTCTATATGCCCAGATACGCGGTCTTGATGTGCGGGTCCTCGAGCAGCTCACGGGCCGTTCCTTCCATCGCGGTCCGCCCGTGCTCGAGCACGTAGCCCCGGTCGCTCAAGCCAAGCGAATTTTTCACGTCCTGTTCCACCAGCAGCACCGTGGTTCCCTGATCCGCAATCTGGCGCACGGTGTCGAATATGCTGCGGATCAATATCGGCGCCAGGCCGAGTGAGGGCTCGTCGAGCATCAGCAGTTTGGGCCGGGCCATCAAGCCCCTGCCGATCGCCACCATCTGCTGCTCGCCACCCGATAGCGTCATGGCCAGCTGAGACTCTCTTTCCTTGAGCCGCGGCAGCAGGCTGTAGACTTCCGCCAGGGTCTGGCCCCGCCGCTGGTCGGCGCGGCGGTTGTAAGCGCCGACGATCAAATTGTCCCTCACGCTCATGAGCGTGAAAAGCCGGCGGCCCTCGGGCACCTGGACGATGCCGCGCTCGACGATCTTTTCGGGCGGCTGGCCGTGGATGGCAAGCCCCTCGAAGAGGATGTCACCGCGGGCGGGCGCCATCAGGCCGGAAATGGTCTTGAGCAGGGTCGATTTGCCGGCGCCGTTGCTGCCGATGATGCTGACCACCTCACCTTCCTCGATGGTGAGGGACAAATCGTAAATCACCTGCACATCGCCATAAAAGACGTCGATGCTTTGCAGCTCAAGAAATGGCATACTCTTCTCCCAGATAGGCCTTGACGACGTTCTCGTCGGCCGCGACCCGTTGGGGCGGCCCCTCGGCGATCTTGCGGCCGAACTGGATGACGACCACCCGATCGGAAAGAGCCATGATGGCGCGCATGATGTGCTCGATGACAAAGATGGTGACCCCCTGGTCGCGCAGCCGGCGGATGATGGCCACCATGTCATCCACTTCGGCCGGCCGCAGTCCGGCCATCACCTCGTCGAGCAGCAGCAGTCGGGGTTCGGTCGCCAGGGCGCGGGCGATCTCCAGCCGTTTGCGGTCGGCGATGGTCAGATTGCCGGCGCGGATGTCCTTGCGGTCCGTAAAATTCAAATAGTCCAGCACCTCCAGCGCCTTCTCGCGGGCCGTTCTCGTTTGGGCGGTGACGGCGAACGCCCCCACCATCACGTTGTAAAGGACGCTCTTTGTAGCAAAGGGTTTGACGATCTGAAACGTGCGGGCCAACCCGTACCGGCAGAGGTCCCACGGCCGGCGTCCGCTGATCTCCTCGCTGCGAAAGTAGATGTGGCCCTGCGACGGCGCAAAGACCCCGGCCACGCAATTGAACACCGTCGATTTACCGGCGCCGTTGGGGCCGATCAACCCGAGGATCTCGCCTTCTTCGATATCCAGGTTTAGGCCGTCCACGGCGCGTAACCCGCCGAAGTCCTTGGTCAACTGCTGTACTTCGAGAATCTTCATTAGTCAGGTTTCCATGGCTTTCGGCGTCAAGACCCGCGCCTGCACCTTGCGATAGATGCGCGTCAACGGTTCCTGGAGTCCCCGCGGCTGAAACAGCATCACCAGGATCAGCACCGCCCCGAATATGACCAGGTGCAGCCCGGGCAGGGTGGCACCGAAATAAATCCGTGAAAAATCGCTCACCGGACGCAGCAATAAAGCGCCGAGCACCGGCCCCGCGATCGATCCACGACCGCCGATCAGGGCGATGAAGGCAATTTCGAAGGACAGGTCCAGGGAGATGATGCTCTTGGGATGGATGAAGAGGGTGAACTGAGCGTAAAAGGTACCGGCCAGCGCCGTGAGAAAGGAACTCAGCGCCATGGCCACGAGTTTGACCCGCGCCACGTTGATCCCCAGCGCCATGGCGGCCTCGGGCTCCTCTCCGCCGGCCGTGAGAAGGTAGCCGAGCTTGGAGCGCGAAATGAACCACGTGATGGCCAGCACCCCCGCCAGCATCACCAGGATGATGTAGTAATACGGCACCTTGCTGATGAACATGAAATTGACAAACCCGGTCTCGAGCGGCGGAATCTGCAGGCCGCGCGGACCGTTGAGGGTAAACGGGCCCAGGTGGTCGATGTTTTCCACCATCACCCGCAGGCCTTCGGCAAAGGCGATGGTCGCCAGGGCGAAATAGGCCCCGCGCATTTTCAACGTCGGAAACCCGATGATGATGCCCGCGATCGTCGCCAGCACCCCACCGATCAGCATGCCGATCCAGGGGCTGAGGCCGTATTGCAGCCACAGGATGGTCGAGGTGTAGGCACCGATGCCGACGAAGGCGGCATGACCCAGGGGCAGAACGCCGGCAAAGCCGCCGACCAGGTTCCAGCTCGTGGTCAGGTAGGCATACAGCCAGAGCAGAACCAGGATGTGAAGATACGTCGCGCTGCGCACCACCAGCGGCAGGCCGAAAGCGATAATGGTCACCCCTGCCAAAGCCATGGCGTCGAATTTTTCTCTCGTCATGCCGCACGCCTTTTTTTGTTGAAACGGCCGGTTTACCAGTCGTATTTCACGCCGAACAACCCGGACGGCCTGACGAACAGAAACAGCAGAAAGAGGCCGTAGACGATGGCCTCGGTCCAGGTGGCCGTCATGAACTGGGGCGCCACCGACTCGATCAGCCCGATGATGATGCCGCCCAGAATCGCGCCGCCGATACTGCCCAAACCGCCCAGCACCACGATGATGAACCCCTTGATGTCGAAAAGGACCCCGACGGAGGGAAATATGTTGTAAAACGGCACCAGCGTGACCGCGGCGATGCCGGCCGTGGCCGTGCCGATGCCGAAGGCCACGTTGTATATCCGGTACTGGTTGATGCCCATCAGGCTGGCCGCTTCCCGGTCCAGGCTGGTGGCCCGGATGGCCCGCCCCGTGCGGGTTTTCTGAAAAAACAGATAGATGACGGCGGCCGTGAGCATGGCGGTCGTAAAGCCCCACAACTTCGGCACCGAAATCAGTATCTGGCCGAACTCCAGCATTTGGCCTTGCAGGGGATTGGCCTGGATGCTGCGGTACTGCGGGCCGAATATCAGCAGGGCCAGGTTGTCCAGAACGTACCACAGCCCGGTGGTGACAATAATGACCGTGATCGGCTCGCGGACGTTCTTTTCGGCCTTGAAGATCGGCTTGATGAGGATGTCCTGCAGGTAGTACCCAAACAGAAACATGACCGGAATGACGAACACCAGCGCCAGGTACGGGTGCAAACCGCTCAACCTGACCGCCCAATAGGCCACGTACATGCCGACCATCAGCAGCGATCCGTGGGCAAAGTTGATCACTTTAAGCACCCCGAAAATGATGGTCAGCCCCAGGGCGGTCAATCCGTAAATGGAGCCCATCAAAATGCCGTTGATGGCATCTTCCAGTATGTACATCATGATCGTCTCCTGAACCAGCGAACCGCGCTTACGGCATGGGAAAGACCGGGGTGTATTCCGCGCGCCGAGCCGCTTTGGGCCACACCGTAATGCGTTCCAGTCCGTTGCCCAGATCGTTGACCTGGACGATCGACAGGGCCGCATGTTTGTTCTGGCCGCTGGCGTCGAATTCGATCGCATCGTAGGAGGCGATCATGGCCGGGCCGCTGCGCAGATCGGTTTGGGCCAGGGCGGCACGGATTTTTTCCGGATCGAGCGACCCGGCACGCTCCAAGGCATCCCTGATGACATACATGGCGATGTACGCATCCACCGATTCGCCCGCCAGGTTGTACCCGTAGCGCGACTTGAACTTGGCGTTGATCTCCTTGACGCCCGGTTTGTTGACGTCGGTCTCCCATTCGACGATGTCAAAGAGGTAGCGGGCGTTGTCGCCGGTCGCCTTCAGGAAGGACGGGTCGGCATGGCCGCCGCCGCTGGCAATGATGGCCTTGGGCTTGACCTTGTAGTCGGCCAGGGTGTTGGTGAGAAGGATGGCGTCGGCGGCGTTGGACACCAGCATCAGCACATCGGGCCGGGCGCGCCGGATCTTCTGCACCACCGGGCTCAGGTCCGTGGCCGTCGATGGATAGGGCTCGTCCAGCACGATCTTGTAGCCGTTTTTCTCGGCCAGTGCGCGCCACTGGCCGGCAAAACCCTGCCCCCAGTCACCGTTCTCATAAACAAACGCCAACGTTTTGATCTCGGTCTTGAATTCCTGCTGGATATCCTTCAGGAAGGCGAACTGGTCACGGGTCCACCAGCTGTCCTTGGCGGCGATCCGGAAGATGGTCTTGAAGCCCTGCTCGGTGATCTTGTCGGCCACCGACACCGGCACCACGAATGGGATCCCGTAGCGCTCGGCCACGGCGCTGGTCGGATAGGTGACGGCCGAATTCCAGCAGCCGGTCAGGAGGTGAACATTTTCGGTGTTGATCATGCGCTCGGCTTCCGCCACCCCTTTTTCCGGCTTGGACTCGGAATCGGCATACAGCATCTCCAGCTTGGCGCCGCCCAGGGATTTGATGCCCCCGGCCGCATTGATCTCTTCGACCGCCATGTCGCGTGCATTTTTCCCCTGCTGCCCCACCGATGCCGAGGGGCCCGATAGCGGGATGATATTGCCGACCCTGACCACCTTCTCCGCGGCCTGCAGGCCGGTGCCACCCGCGAATACCAGCATGGCCACCGCGACCGTCAAGCACAGCCCCACGTGATACGACTCGCTTTGACTACTTTTCATGATGACGCCTCCTTGTTGACTGTTAACCATTCACGGTCCCTCGGACCGCCATGACGTTAAAAAAACCATTTTATTTTTTTTATACTTGTAGGGTTTGACCTTGCTGGTCAGCGTCATCCCCAGGTAGGTGCGCCCGTGAAAGGCATTCTCGAAGGCGATGATGGCTTGCCGCCCGGTCTGGTAGCGGGCGATCTTGACGGCATTTTCAACGGCCTCGGCACCGCTGTTGGCCAGCATGGCCGATTTCTCGAAATCGCCGGGGACCAGCTCGCAGAGCCTCTGCGCCAGCCGCACCGCCGGCTCGTAAGGCAGAACCATGAAACAGGTGTGCGTGAATTTTTCGGCCTGCTCCTTGATCGCCGCCACTATGCGCGGATGCGAGTGGCCGACGTTCATCACGGCGATACCACCGGTGAAATCGATGTATTCGCGTCCCGTCATGTCATAGATCATGGCGCCCTCGGCCCGGGCGACATAACAGTCGGTGGCGCTCGCAAACCCTTTGGCCATCACCTTGTCCCGCAGCGCGGTCAACGACTCGGCAGTGGGGATTGTTTTCATCGGCTCTCCTCCGGCATGTTTTTATTAAACAGACTACAGGGGTCAACCCTTCAGTCAACTGCCTCCGGCTAAAGGCCCAAGGTTTGGGGTTCAAGGATTCGAGGATCCGAGGGGCCAAGTGAAAAAGACCCTTTCCGAACCTTTCCTTGAACCCTTGGACCCTGGACCCCTCGGATCCTTATGGCGACATCATCCATTAAACTGAAGTCTTAGTATGGAAAGCAAAGGCTTTTTTCCCATTCTCCGAAGTGGGACAATAAAAACGCAGGTGGCCACAGCGCTGGACAGGTTATATCCCATGCGCAACACCGAAAGCAAGGGGCGGCACTGCCGACCATTGGCAGTGTTATTGCATAAACTGGCACCACAGTGGGTATGGCGCAAACACCCCATGACGGTCGGATCGCGGTAAGCGTTCACAGCGCACCGCATCGGCGGCGTTGTCGGGCAATTGACGTACAACCGTCCGCCTGCGTGCCCGACGCCTGGCCTCTGCGACACTCTGTAACGGCTACAAATAGGTTATTTGAAGCGCATCGAACTGTGCAATCCAGCGAACAGTTACGGATCGCGGCGCCTTTGACGGACCGCGCCATCGGGCCTTGATTGCCAGCTGTCCGGAAAAAGGTCACCGGACGTTAGAGGCCCGTGAAAAAAATAGTGTGAGAGTGTGGTGTTAACTGCATACTTCCTGTGGAAATTGGGATAGAGTAATTGGGAAATATTTTACCGTCGGCTGCCCAACACACTGAATAAGTGAAAAATCCGCCCAAGATATTCAACAAGATCAACACAGCCATTCCGCTGCCGTGTCATCCCCGGGTTTTAATTGCGCTCAACCGCCTGTGCACCAGCGGGACAGCGAACTTGCGGGATATGGCCCGTTTGGCGACCATGGATCCCGCCCTGACGATTAAGCTCATGCGGCTGCCGCGGGCCGGCGACCTCATGACCTCCAGCCTCGAGGCGATCGAGCGGTGCATGGCCCGACTGGGCCCGGCAACCATCAAAAACGTTGCCCTCCTGGGCCTGAGCACTCCGCTGTCGAATCCCTTGTTGTGGAAAACCGACGCTTATTTCAATCAGTTCTGGCTGCATTCGCTGCGCTGTGCGGTTCTCGCCCGATCGATCGGCGCGCACCTGTTGCCCGCGCTGGCCGATGAGGCCTACACCGCCGGATTGCTCCACGATGTCGGCAAGCTGCTGCTCTGGTCAAATTTTAAAAAGGACTACGAACCGCTTTTCAAGAAGTCGGTTCAGGCCGACGGCGCTCTTCCAGCGGAAAACGACCGCATCGGCACCAACCACTGCGAAGCCGGATGGAGCGTGATCCGGGCGCTCAATACCCATCCGTTCGTGGCCGATGCGGTGTTGTATCATCACTGCCCTCTTGCGGCGGTCGTGAATGCCCTGCCGCTCGTTAAAATCGTTTTCCTCGCCAATATCCTCTGTCACCGGGAGCGCCGTACAGACCCGGTCGAACTCGCACGGACCCTCGGCCTCGATCTGCCGGTCGATCGGCTCGATCACATTTTAGCGCAGGCGCAGACCCAAACCGGGGCCCTTCTGGAAGAGGCGGGGGTGACCGCGGAAGCGCTCGAAAAAGGTCCTTCTCCCGCGGGCGATACCCGCGACGCCGCCGTGCACGGCATCATCGGCGAATTCCGTGAGTTGTGCGTCCGGCACCTCACCTTCGAACATGCGCCCGGCGGCAGCGGGCCGGTGGCCATCCAAAAGAACCTGTGCCAAGTGTTTAACATCCTCTTCGATGTCACCGCCGCCCTGTTGTTTATCTACGATCCGCTGCGCGGCGTCCTGGTGAGCCGGCCCGCCGAAACGGCCGCCGGTCACCAGTCCGTCGAGCGGATCGAACTGCCGACGACCGCCGGCCGGAGCCTTCCCGCCCTCGCACTCGGCCATCGCCAGATTTACGATTCTTTCGGGTACCTGACCCAAGAGGTGATCACGATCGCAGACGAACAGGTGATCCGCCTGCTGGATGCCGAGGGCATGCTGTGCCTGCCGCTGGTTCATGACGGGCGCCCGATCGCTGTCATCTGTGCCGGCATCGACGAGCCGCGGTTCCCGCTCTTGTGGGAACAGCTGAATCTACTGACCACTTTTACCGACCAGGCTGCGGCGCTCCTCGATCCAACGCTTGCCGACGACACGCGGCCGTCCTCCGCCCGCCCAACGGGCGCGCCCCTGGATGACGAGGCCATTGGCCGCGTCCTGCACGAGGTCAACAACCCGCTGGGCATCGTCAAGAATTACCTGGCCGTGATCGGTGAAAAGATCGCCGGCCGCACCGACGTCAAGGCGGAGATCTCGCTGATCCAGCAGGAGATCGAAAGAATCCCCGGCCTGATCGCCCAGTTGTCGGCCGCCCGCGCCAAACCCGCTGCCGGCGATGAACTCCTGGATATTAACGGCGTCATTTCCGATCTGTCGAAATTGCTGTCCGCCGCCATCCTCGAACCCGCGCACATCGCCCTGACATTCGTCCCCGAACCCAACCTGCCGCCCTGGCCCGGGAAGAAAAGCCACCTGAGCCAGGTGCTCATCAACCTGTTGATAAATTCCGCGGAAGCCATGCCCTCCGGCGGCCGCATTTTTATGACGACCGCCAGCGAGCCGGGCGCGGGAGGGACGGACGAAAGCCAGATCATCATCTCCATCCGCGACGATGGCCCCGGCATTCCCGCCCCAACCCTTGCCCGGCTCTTCGAACCCGGCGTCAGTGACAAGGGCGGCACTCATTTAGGCTTGGGCCTGTCGATCAGCAAGGAGCTTATCGACAGCTTCGGGGGGGCCATCAACTGCCGGAGCCGCGCGGGCCGCGGGACAACTTTTCGGATCAGCCTGCCGGTTTCGGTTCGCCGCCGCCGGTATCCGGACGCGAGGGACATATGAGCGAACGCGCGGCCGTCTTCGTCGTCGATGACGAACCGAGGATGTGCGAGAGTCTGAAGGCCTTGTTACAGCCGCGGGGCTACGACGTAACGGCGGCCACCTCCGGCGAAGAAGCCTTTCAGGTCATCGGGCGGCAAAACTTCGACCTTTTCCTGCTTGACATCTGCATTCCCGATCACGACGGGTTCAGGTTGATGGAGCACATTCTCAACCGGCTGCCCGATACCCCGGTCATCATGATGACCGGCGAAGCATCGGTTGATTCCGCCGTCAAGGCCTTGCGTGAAGGCGCCTATGACTACCTGAAAAAACCGTTCGAAACCGAAGAGCTGGTCAAAACGATCGACAATGCCCTGCGGCAGAAAATGCTCCAGGAGATCAACCAGGAAATGGAAGATCGGTTGCGGGCCTCCGAAAAGCGCTTTCGCTTCATGGTGCAACATTCTCCGGACATGATCTACACCCTGGATGCGCACGGCCGTTTTACCTTTATCAACAGCGCCGTCGAGAAACTCTTCGGCTACCGCGCCATCGATCTTGTGGGTAAATCCTACCAGACGATGCTCTACGAAACCGACATCGACAAGGCCTGCTGGAAATTCAACGAAAGGCGCACCGGCAAACGGGCGACCTCCGCCTTCGAACTGCGACTGAAGCCCGGACCCCGCAAGGAACCGCAGGCCGGCCGACCGAGCGACTTCGCCGTCGTCGAGTTGAATGCCACGGGAGTATACCGCCGCGCCGGCGCCCGCCGGCAGCTGATCGGGACTTACGGCGTGGCGCGCGACAAAACGTTTCGCAAGA
Organism: uncultured delta proteobacterium; assembly: GCA_963779885.1. Taxonomy (GTDB): domain Bacteria; phylum Desulfobacterota; class Desulfobacteria; order Desulfobacterales; family SG8-13; genus JARFQH01. The sequence goes on from CAWAAN010000024.1 coordinate 99,659, forward strand.
TCCTGGAAACCCAGCTGTTGCAGGCCAAGAAAATCGAGGCGCTCGGCAATCTGGCCGGTGGTATCGCCCACGATTTCAACAACCTGCTCATGGGCATCCAGGGAATTGTCTCGTTGATCCTGTTTAAAATGGAGGCCGGCAGCCCTTTCAGGAACCAGCTCGAAATGGTCGAACAGTATGTCCAGGACGGCGCCGGTCTGACGCGGCAGCTGCTGACATTCGCGCGGGGCGGAGCGCTCGAAATCCAGCCCACCGATGTCAACGCCCTGCTCCAGAAGCAAAACCAGTTGTTCGGTCGCACCCGCAAGGCCATTCGGATCACCGAGAAGCTGGCCTCCAAGGTTTTCGTGATCGAAGCCGACCCCTCCCAGATCGAACAGGTCTTCCTGAACATCTACGTCAACGCCGGACATGCCATGCCCGCCGGGGGAGAGTTGCACGTTCAAACCGAAAACGTCCGGCTGACGGAAAAAAGTCTTCTCACCCGCGCCAGGAATCTGAAACCGGGACGCTACGTCAAGATCACAATTTCCGATACCGGCATCGGCATGGACGAATCGATCCTGCAACGGATTTTCGATCCTTTTTTTACGACCAAGAAGCTCGGCAAAGGATCGGGGCTCGGTTTGTACAGCGCTTACGGCATCATCAAGAATCACGGCGGCCATATCCAGGTGGCCAGCAAGGAAGGACGCGGCACCATCTTCACGATCTTTCTTCCGGCCACCAAGAGAAAGCTCGAGCCGTCGGCGGCCTCGTCACCGCGTCGGGTCCTGGGCCGCGAAACCGTTCTGCTGGTCGACGATGAAGACAAGATCCGCGAGGTGTGCCGCGAAGGCCTGAAGCTGCTCGGCTATTCGGTTGTGGCGGCGGAAAGCGGCGAGCGTGCCGTTGAACTCTACAAGAAGATGGGCGACGACATCGATATCGTTGTCCTTGATATGATCATGCCCGGCCTGAGCGGCAGGGAGACATACCTGCACCTGAAGCAGATAAATCCAGAGGTCCGGGTGTTGATTGCCAGTGGGTATTCGGTCGACATGCACAATGAGGACATCACGGGCAGCGAAAAACAGTCCATAATTCAAAAACCGTTCAAGATCGAAGACCTGTCGTTGAAAATTCAGGAAGTCATATCCAACTAACTGCTCACCCCATAATAACGTCAGATGTCGATTGATCCCGTCCGACAGGGTTGTGAAAACTCTTTAAAAGCCCAGATATTTTCGCGCCTTGCCGGCCGGGCGTCTCAGCGCCAAAAATGGTGAACTTTTTCTTTCGTGACCCCTAAACGTCCTCCTTCTTCTTGGCGGCGGTGAAGCGGCCTCACTTTTCCTTGGTGCTCACAAGCAACTGGCCGGTAAACAGCATGCGGGCCGCCGCGCCGGTGTACCAGCTCCACCCGCCCCGGCCCTCGTAGCCCGGCCCGCAATAAACATCGGCCGGCTGCTGATGCGGCGGCAGGCCATAGATCGCCAGGTCTGCGAGGGCCAGGTGGCCGAGCGGTGAGATCTTGCGCCACAGACTCCGCGCTTTGGCCCGGTAATCGGCGGCGACTTTTTCTTCCCCCCGCCCCGTGGCCTCATCCGCCAGAACAAGCAGCGCATCGACCAGCCAGGACACACCGTGCGCATATTGGCCGCCGTTCTCGCGGACCCCCGGCGGATAATCGGCCAGCCGGCCGGGATAGACGGCGTCATTTTCGGTAAAAGGCGGCGCAAAGAGTTGGACGAGGGTCTCCTTTTCGAGTTCCCTCAGAGCCGTGGCCATGGCCTGCCGCCCCCTTTCCGGACCCGCGACGCCGGAGAGTATCGACCAGGCGGCCACCAGGGCGTTGGGGCGGGTCAGCGGCCGTCCACTATCGGTGTAATAGTTGACATACCGGTCTCCCAGCCACGTCGCGTCGAGGCGGTTTCTCAATGCCGCGGCTTTCGCCAGCAGCTCCTTCTGGCGGCCTTGCCCTTCTTTTTTCGCCGCCAGGTCGGCGAAGTGGGTCAAAACATCGTGAAAGAAGAATCCGAGCCAGACACTCTCGCCCCTGTTTCTGATCCCGGCCGCATCGAGGCCGTCGTTCCAGTCGCCGGCCCCCAGCAGCGGCAACCCGTGCGACCCGGTTTTCTGAAACGTGAGGTCGATCGCTTTGAGACAATGCTCATAGAGGCGCGCCGTGTCGCGGGAAGCACGCTGTGCCGCCACCTGCGTGGCGGCCTTTTTCCCCAGTGATCCGCCTTCCAGGTAAGGCGTTTTTTCGTCCAGAATTGGCCAGTCTCCCGTGGTGTTCACGTAATGGTAAACCATGTAAGGCAGCCACAGGTGAGGGTCCGAAGCCCGTCCACGGGCGCCTATGCCCGTTTTTTCCTCCCAGGATCGATGCCACCACTGCAAGACCTCCCCGCCGCGAAACTGCTGGGCGGCGTGACGTAGAATCTGCCGGCGGGCCAGCTGGGGTTTGAGGTGAAGGAGCGGCAGGATATCCTGGAGCTGGTCGCGGAAGCCAAAGGCCCCGCTGCGCTGGTACGGCCCCAGCCGGCCCCAGAGACGGGCCACCAGCACCTGATACGGCAGCCAGCAATTGACCAGCCGATCGAAGGCATGATCGCCGGAGCGGGCCGACGGCTCTCCGAGATATTGCCGCCACCACTGCCGGGTGTCGACAAAGGCCTGTTGAGCGGCGGAGACATCCCGAAACCTATGGATGATCTGAGCGGCGTGTTCCCGGCTGGGGGTCTGGCCGAATATAAAACTCACCGTCACTTCGCCTGAGGCGGGAACCTGCACCTCGCCGGCGAAAGCCGCGCAGCGAAAGCCGTCATCGGGCCGGCTCGCATCGGAGGTGCCGTATTGCAGCATGAAGGGATTGGTGAGGTCACGCCCGCTGCCGCCGAGGACTCTGGCCCGCACCGTCTCGAATGCGGCCGCCGTCAGACTCGTGGCGGCAAAGGCCCAGCCGCGCCAGTAGTCATTGTGAGGATTGGAGAAGAAAAGCGCGGCCAGGTCTTGGTCGTGTTCCGTGACAATGCGGCCGCGCGTATCCACCGGCATCTCTCCCAACATGATCTGCCAATACGGTAGCACGCGATACACCAGGGGCTCTGCGGTGCGATTGCGAATCGTGAGCAGTCGGATCTCGGCCGGCTGGTCGGGTAAAACGAAATGACACATGTCAAGTTCGAGCGCCGCGCTGCGGTTTCGGGAAATCGAATAGCCCGGGCCCCAGCGCACATCGAAAAACCGGTCCTTTCTCCGCAAGGGAATGAAGGTGGGCGTATCCGCCTGGCCGGTCGTCCGGTTCAGCAGGTAGAAAACCTGCCCGGGCAGCTGCGAGGGAACCGAGTCGGTGTCAAACGGCGTCAGACCGTTTTGCTGCGAATTTTTCATGAAGGAATAGCCGGCGCCCTGGTTCGATACCACGCAGCCGTAGCCGAGGGGATTGGCCATCACATGACTCCAGGGACGGGGGGTGTGGCAGCCGACGGTCAGTTCGCCGCCGTCGGGTGCAAACCGGTAGCAAAGAGACGCGGGGTCGGCGCTGCCGGCTTTTTCCGCGGCGATGGGCCGGTTCAGGCGGCGCGTCCGGGTAAAGGCGGGCCAATCACGGGCATCCGCCGGCAGGCGCCGGCCCAGGTGTTTCGCGATGCGCGTCAAGGCCTGGTGCTCATCAACCCCATAACCGTCGACGAAGGTCACCGTGGCCGCGCCGAGCGGCGGCAGTTCGACCCGCAGGCACAGGCTGGCCACCGGGTCGAAGGTGTAGCACAGGCCTTCGTCCGCGGGGTCGCGCCGGCCGGCCGTCAGCCCCGCGGGCGCCGACAGCGTCGCGCGGCCGATGAAAAGCGAGCGGGAGTCCTGGTATCCGATGAGGGTGACCCCGTTCACGGCATCCTCTTTCACTGCGTGAAAGGCCGTCTCGGTCGAAGCCTGGCGCCCGGCCGTGTCCTTATGCGCCCGCTTGAGCCGGCGGTTGCCGGCCAGCAGGGCGCCCAGCGGACGAACGAAACGCGTGCCGATATGCAGGTGGTTGAAAAAAGGGTGGCGCTGGTAGGCGTCGGTGTTGTTCAGAGCGAACTCCTGATAACTGGTCAGCTCGATGATTCGGGGCCTGGGTTCGAGATTTCTCAACTGCACGTGCCGGACTTCCACCGGTTCGGTCGCCCCCACGCGCAGAGTCACTGCGGCGCTAATGCCCCTTTGTTCGGTCGTCATTTCCAGGGCCAGCGGATCGGGTTGCTCCATTCGGTAGTCGCCTTCCCGGCGCCGCACGGGGGCAAAACCAATCGACCAGAACCCAGCGGGATCCTCCGGCGCACCGGACCACTCCCGCAGATAAAAAAATTTGCCTCGCATCTGGAGCGGGTCATCCGGCCGGCGGGTGATATCGATCTCAAAGCCCTTTCGCAGGGCGCTGAAAACCCGGCTGTGCCCCCGGCCGTCGCCGGTGATCTCGGCCGTGTACGTGCCGTTGGACAGGACGAATTTTTCGTGTCCGTCCGGCGAAGGACGCCCCTGCGCCGCCCCTGATAGCGGCCGAATGGCCGCCGGCGGCGACCGGCGTTTTTGGAGGGCGAAAAAAAGTCCCAGCGCACCGGCGACAAATAGAAATCCGCCCACGACATAGGTGACCGGCGGCCAGGCGGTGGCGGCCCGCTGCGCGGCGCGTTCGGCCGAGGTTTGCCAGACGTAATTCCATTCCGCACCGCGTGGCAGGTAGAAGGGAATCAGCAGGGGCGCCCAGGTGGCAAACCGCCTCAAGCCCAGGGGCATGCAGCGGGTGCGGGCCGAATAACCGATGGCCCGGGCCGCCTTTTCGTCCAGGATGTCGACGCCGACAAAAGACAGATTGACGAGGGTGGCCACCCGCAGCCCCATGTGGTCGACCCAGATCAGAATGCGGAACCAGTCGTAGACCAGCAGGTTGAGGAAAACGTTCAGGCTCCACGCACGAAAGCTCTCGGGATCGAGGGTCCAGCTCTTGAACGTGGCCACGAGGGTCCGGATGGCGCCGTCCTGGTTGTACCAGGTCGGGTCCGGCGACATGCGCAAAAAGGAATAGATAATCGGTGCCATCCACAACCCCCACCGCAGAACGCGCACGGCCTGCTCGACCAGCCCGACCACCCCCTGGCGCGTCAACAACTCTTTCAAGGGTACGGTGCTGCGCTGGAGCATGGCATTGAGGACGACAAGGTTGATACTGAAAAGCGGCGCCGCCAGTGACCAGTTGATCACGCCCGAAAGCGCCTCGTTGTAAAGCAACCGGACACCGCCGGGAGTGTGGCCCAGGTTCAGGGCGCCCCATTTGCTGAAAAGCGGGTAAATGACGTAATCGGCCACAGCCTTATCGGCCGCGGGATAGTAAAGTGCGGCGTATTTGAAGAACTTGCTGGTCAGCACCCGCAGCTGCAAGGTGTCGGCGTACCAGGCCAGTCCGCCGCCGGCGACGCCACCCAAAACGATCCCCAGGGCATACACCCGCCAGGCTTGGAGGCGCTGCCGTCTGCCGGTCAGCACATCGACGGCGTCCCTTAGAAAATCGACGCCCCCGTAACCCGCGGCACCGGCCAGAAACCCGAAAAAAAACCGTTCGTCGCCGCCGATCATCGGCAGGCCGTTGGCGAGGGCATCCCCGCCAAAGCCGCCCAGCACGGCCCCGCGCAGTAAATCGACGGTCTGGCGGTAATTTTGGCCGGCTCTCTGAAAAAACCGGCCGCTGCCGTCGAAGGTTTCGATGATGGTCTTTAGAAATGGGAAGACCAGGGCCCCCGCACAGGCGGAGAATATCACGGGGGCGGCCCTGGCCACTGAGACGACGGCGTCTACCCGCATCAGCACGGCCAGGAGTTGGACCATCGAAATGAACACCAGGCTGTAGACGGCCCCTTTGGAAAAACCGGACCGGAAGTGGTCGGAGCCCCAGTACCAGGTCGGCGGCTTGCCATGAAAGGCGTCCATGATCAGGCCGGTGATCAGGAAGGTCTGGCTCCAGAGACCCGCCTGGGAGAGCATGGCAAAAAAAAGGGCGGCCGGCACGGCAACGATCCAGGGCCGGCCGGCCAGGTAGGCGGCCGATCCCCAGTCGGCGAATTCCGGCGTGACGGCGGCCATCAGGGCGCTGCCCAACAGCAGGGCGTGCACCCTCGCATCTGCGACCAAGCGCCTGACCACCAGCAGGCCGATCAGGTTGGCGACCGCCTCGTTGAACAGCCCCAAAATGACGCTGCGCCCCAGGAAAACCGGCAGCAGGGAACTGGCGGTCGCGCCGGACAGGGCCGCACCGCCGATCAGTCGCACGAGATCCGTGTTTCCGATGAGAAGCACCCCATTGAAAAGGGAGGGAATCACCAGAATCGTGCCGGCCAGCAGCGGCGGAGGATGCCGGCCGGCAACCAACAGACGTTGCACCACGGCCAGGCTGTAGATCATGGTAAAGAGGCTCGCGGCCAGGCCGGTCATGACGAAAGGGTCATTAAGCGTCCTGGGCACCTGCCATAGGTCGAGGCCGGCCCGCACCCAGAGCGCAAAGAGGGCCGACACGAGAAAGTCCTGAAAAGCTTCGACCCCTGTGAGCCACTTCCCGGTGAATTGCCACTTAAAGAATCCGGCCGCCAGCAGTCCGAAAACGCCCGCCGGCAGGGCGCTCACCCACCCTTGCCCCCGAGCGGTGGCATAAATGGAGGCCGCCGCGGCCAGGGTGCCACACCAGAAAAGGGGCCCGCCGGGCATCAGACGGTCTTTGGCAACTGCGCCTTTTTCGTGCACCTTCTCTGTCATGTCCGTTCCCGGTTCCGTCGCAAAGCATTGCTGAGACAGGAACTAAAGGTCTTGAGGGCTCACTCAAAAAAAGCGTCACATTCAAGACGCCGATAAATTCCGTCCTCCCGCGTTGCGAAAACTCGGAATATACAAATGTTCCTGCGTTTTCACGCCTTGACGGCCGGGCGACTCAACGCCGAAAATTGTGACCTTAATCTTTCGTGAGCCCTGAGACCGGCAGGCGGGCGATCACCGGACAAAGCGGCTCCCGCGCGGAAACCAGCGCTTCGTTTAGTGATCGGCGGTCGCATCAGGGTTGATAGACATAGCTCCAGGTTTCACTGAGCACGTCGGGACCTCTTTTCAAAAAGGCCCTGATTTCGATCGGGCCCGCCGGTCCGGGTTCGGCCGGCTTTTCAGGGTCGATCTGAAAGACCAGGCGCCAGTGACCGGTTTGCGGTACTTTGGCGAGCTGCTGTTCGACAAGGGTGGCATTGGGGCTGACATGGACGGCCGCTGCGAGCGGCTGATCGCCGGCCAGCGAGGTGAGGTCGCCGCCGGTGAAATCGACCACGAACTTACGCAACCCGGGTGCTTTGCCGTCGGCCGTGCGGGAGGCATCCACATACGCGCCCGGCGGGCGATGCCCGTCGGCGAAGTAATGCCAGCTCATGCGGTAGTCGAAACTGACGGGCTGGCCGACCGGGGGCGGGGTGGCGGGGACCCAGAAGGCCACGATGTTGTCATGGATCTCTTCGTCGGTCGGGATCATGATCAACTGCACCCGCCCGTCGCCCCAGTTGCCGACCGGCGCCACCCAGAGGCTGGGCCGATTTTCATAATTGCTTTCGATGTCCTGGTAGTGGTCATACGCCTGGTCCCGCTGCAGCAGACCGAAGCCTTTGGGGTTGGTCATCTGAAAGGAGGTCACCAGAAGTTTGGGCGGGTTCACCAGCGGGCGCCAGATCCATTCGCCGGAGCCGGTCTCCATCATCAAGCCGTCGGTGTCGTGAATTTCGGGCCGAAAGTCGTCTACCGGCCGCGGATACGTGTTTTCACCATAAAAGAACATGCTCGTCATCGGCGCAATGCCGAGTTGCTCGATTTTTCGCCGGGGCAAAAGAGTGCTTCTGACATCCATCACCGTCTCTTTTCCAGGATGAATGACAAACTGATAGGCACCCACAATGCTGGGGCCATCGAGAATGGCATAGAGGGTGAGCGTCTTCGCGTCGGGGGCCGGTTTTTGAATCCAGAACTTGCGGAAGTACGGAAATTCTTCACCGCTCGGCAGAGTGGTGTCAACGGCCAGCCCGCGGGCCGAAAGGCCGTAGTTCATGTTTTGGCCGACCGCCCGGAAATAGCTGGCCCCGAGAAACACGGCCACCTCGTCCTGATATTCCGGTGTGTTGATGGGATAGTGGATGCGAAACCCAGCGAAGCCCAGATCATCGGGCACGAGGTCCGCGACCCTTTTTTTCTTGTAGTCGAAGAGGTCCTTCGAAAAGCGCACCGGATGGATGGTGCCCGACGGTTCGATCACGTTTATCTTCACCGTCCGATCGAAATAAAGGCCCGGATGAAAGAATTGCAGCGTAAAGGGCAAATTTTCGTCGCGCCACAGGGCCTTGGGCGGCTTGAAGCGAATGTCACGCCAGTCGTCATAGTCGATCTTCATGAGCCGCTCGGGCACTTCGCCCGCGGGATTCATGTAAGGTGATTGGGAAAGCCGGCGGGCTTCATCGACCGCCGTTTCAAATGTAAAGGGGGTGCTGGCCGCGGCCGCGGAGAGATCGAGCCGGGCACAGCCGCTGAAAAGGGCGAGAGGAAGAAAAAGAAGAAAAATGTGACGGTGGCGGAACCAGTCGAAAAATTTCAACATCATCATGTGCCTCCATAAATCGGTCTAAGGGTTCACGAAAGAATAAATTCACAGTTTTTGGCGTCGCGACGCCCAGCCGTCAAGGCGCAAAAAGTCAGGAATATCTGGATATTCCGAGTTTTTGCAACACCGACGGACGGGATGTATCGGCGCCTGAAATGTGAATTTATTTTTGAGTGAGCCCCAAGTCCGGTCATGCATCGCGTTTTTGCCGACGCTACCGGAACTGTTTGCGCAGGGCCCTTTTGTTGAGTTTGCCGACGCTGGTCTTGGCGATGCTCTCGACCAGCAGCACCTGGCCGGGCACGCCGAACTTGGGGATCGTCCCGTTCTGCACGAATTTCATGAAAAAGTTCAGCAGGTCCTCTTCCTTGACTTTGCCCGCGAACTCTTTTTTCAGAACCACCAGGGCCAGGGGGCGTTCCCCCCATTTTTCGTCGGGTACGGCGATGACCGCCGCCTCGCTGACGGCCTCGTGCTGGCTGATGATGTCTTCCAGGGTCAGCGAGGAAACCCATTCGCCGCCGGACTTGATGACATCCTTGATCCGATCGGTGATCTTCAGGTAGCCGTCACCGTCGATGAACCCCACATCGCCGGTGTGCAGCCAGCCGCCACGCCACAGCTCTTCGCTGCGCTCGGGTTCCTTCAGGTAGCCCTGGGTCAGCCAGGGCGCGCGGGCCACCACCTCCCCGGTCGCCTGGCCGTCGTGCGGCAGCGATTTTCCTTCCGGATCGACGATGTCGAGAACGACGTTGGGAATCGGCAATCCGGTGCGGCAGCGGATGTCGACCTGCCGGTCCCGGTCCCATTCCAGCATGTGCGGCTTGAGGTTGGCCAGGGTCAGGATCGGGCAGGTCTCGGACATGCCGTAGCCGGTGAAAACGTTGATTCCCAGATCGAGCGCCGCCCGGCAGAGACCCTTCGGCAGCGCGGAGCCGCCGATGATCACTTTCCAGTGCGACAAATCGACCTTCTTGACGGCCGGGCTGGACAGCAGCATGTGCAGGATGGTCGGCACGCAGTGAGAAAACGTGACGTTTTCCGCGGCGACCAGTTTCAGCAGCATTTCCGGTTCGTAGCGGCCGGGATAGACCTGCTTGGTGCCCAGCAGCGTCATCAGGTAGGGGATGCCCCAGGCGTGGACGTGAAACATCGGCGTCATGGGCATGTAGACGTCGCCGGAATCGATGGTGGCCTGGGTCTTGTAGGCGCACAGCCCCGCCAGGATGCCATAGGTGTGCAGCACCAGCTGGCGATGGCTGAAGTAAACCCCCTTGGGCAGGCCGGTGGTGCCGGTGGTGTAGAAAGTGGTCGCCATCGTGTTTTCATCGAAATCGCCAAACTCGTAGCCCCCGTCGTTCTCACCGAGCAGGGCCTCGTATTCCCCCGCGATGGCCAGGGCGGTCGGCGGCGCCGCGTCGGCATCATTGATAAGGATAATCTTTTTAACCGTTTCGAACTGGTCTTTGACCCCCTCGAGCAATGGTAAAAACTCGGCGTTAACCAGGATGATGTCGTCCTCGGCGTGGTTGATGGTGTAAATGAGCTGCTCGGGCGACAGGCGCACGTTGATGGTGTGCAGCACGGCGCCCATCATCGGCACCGCAAAAAAACACTCCAGGTAGCGGTGGCTGTCCCAGTCCATCATCGCCACGGTATCACCCGGCTGAACGCCCTGCCGCTGCAGCATGCCGGCCAACCGTGTCACGCGGTTGAAAAACATGTCATAGTCGTAGCGCACCCGGTCGCGGTAGACGATTTCCTGTTGCGGAGCATGGATTAGGGGGGTCGACAGCATGTTCTTGATCAGGAGCTGATGCGGATAGGCTGACGGAGTTCGGTGGATCTGTTTGGCCGGCATGGTGGACTCCTTTCTGCGATCGGTTGAATCACGTGAAACCCGTGTCATCTGGGGCTGGTTTATCTCAAATTTCGGCCCATTCATCAAGAGCGTAATCTCTTCAAGGCCCGCCGCCCGGTGCCTTCTCACGCACAAATTGTCTCAATGGCCGCCACCCGAAAGATGGTATCGCTGTCATCCGCCACCCCCGAACCGTGAACCCTGAACCTCCAACCTGAGGTCTTTACGACCAGTCCGGCACCAACCGCCCGTCAGGCTGCCGGCGGTAGGGCAGCCACAGTAAGCCGAAAACCTCGAGCGCCATGTCGGTGCTCCGGGGGGTTACCCGCACTTCGTCCAGCGGCTCGCTCACGGGATCGTGGTCGGCGGTCAGCGCGTCGATATCTTTTTGCAGGCGCTCTTCGAGTCCGGCAAGTTTGCGGTCCACCGCGGTGATCGTTTCCTGGGCGCGGGTGACATCCATCTGTTCCTTGCCCAGCCGCCCGGCCGACTTTATGGCCGCGCCCACCCGCGTCACGTTGCGCGAGCTGACGGCCTTGCGGCCCAGAAAAGACCCCAGGATGGCCGTGCCGAAGGAAATCACGCTCTCTATTTTTCGACTCTGGACCTGTTCCTGCTCCCGCGCCAGGATTTGTTCGGCCCGCAAGCGGCGGTCCTTGAGAGCGGCGAACTTTTCCCCATACTTACGGCGCAGGTTGTCGGCCGCAAGATCCCGCTGTTCGCGGGCGGTCAGAGTGAGCCGCGCCCGGAAGGCCCCTTCGGTCTCACCGGGAGAACTGGTCATTTTAAACTGTTTGGACTGGTAAAGGAGCAGGGGACGGTTCTGCCGGACCCAGCGCAACATGTCCTTGGACCATTTTTTGTAGTCCCCGGCCCGGTTGGCGGCCGCCGGCAGATCCTTAAAGGCGGCCCCGGCCAGCGGGGACCCGGCCAGGCCGCCGGCAGCGCCCACCAACTCCAGGGCCTGGTCCCAATCGACCGGCAGAGGCCCGTCTTCGAGGGGTGCCGCCAGGGCGACGGTTTTACCGACATCGACACCGTAGCCGCTGTGGCTGTAATGAACATTCAGCCAGCCCCCGGCCGCCGGGACATAATAAAGGCCCTGGCCCGCGCCCGAGGCCGGCAGAAAAAACACCGCGACACCGGTCGGGGGAAGGGGCGGATACCCGCTGCCGGCAGTCGGCGGTGGCACCCAAGACGCGCCGGGCGGCGGTGGTGCGGCCGGCGCAGGGTCACCGGCGAGCGCACCGGCGCCAAGCATCTTGATCTGCTCGCGGGTCATCGGCCCCGCCAGATAAGACAAGGTCCAGCGGGTTTCGAAAACCACCGGTTCACTGTCGTGCACGTTATTCATCAGAAACACCCGTTGACCGAGACCGGCCAGGATTTCACCCATCTTCTGCCGGTTGAACCGCGCACCGGCCGCGGCGCCTTCGAGCCCGGCCATCACGCGCTCTTTATCGTTCGCGGTCTGCAGCCGCCCGATAAACCAGGTGCCGGTGTTGGCCAGGCCCTTGTAATCGAGATCGACCGGGTTCTGGGTCGCCAGCACCACCCCCAGACCGAAAGCCCGGGCCTGTTTCAACAACGTCAACAGCGGCGGTTTGGACGGCGGGTTTTTCACCGGCGGAAAGAACCCGAATATTTCGTCCATGTACAGGAGCGCCCGCAGGCTGGCAGTCCCCGGCTGGGTCCGCACCCAGCCGAGGATTTCATTGAGCAGCAGGGCGGTGAAGAACATGCGCTCGGCCTCGGACAGGTGGCCGATGGCAAAGATCGCGGCGCGGGGCTTACCGGCGGGGGTGTGCAGCATCCGGCCGATGTCCAGTGGATCTCCGGCAAGCCAGGCGTCGAAGCCGGGGGCCGCCAGCAGGTTGTTCAAGCGCAGAGCCAGCTGGAAACGCTCCTTGGCGGGATAAAACGACTCCAGATCCATCACCCCGATACGTTCCAGCGGCGGTTGCTGAATGAGCCGGATGAGTCCGGCGAGGTCCATGCCGCGGCCGGCGCTCCAGGCCTGCTCGAAAATGTTGGAGATCAGAATGTGCTCGCGGCTGTTGAGGGCTTCGGCCTCGATGCCCATCAGGGTCAACAGCGCGGTGACCGTCGTTTGGATCCGTTCCCGGAACACGTCGCTGTCCGCGCGAACCTCCGGCGACGGCGCGGCGAAGTTGCGCAGAACGTTGACCGGCAAACCGGCGCTGCTGCCCGGCGTGTAGACGGCAAAATCGGCGGCGGCGCGCAGCCGGGCAATTCGCTCGGGCTCCTGGTCCCACGTTGCCAACCCGTCGCGCCACTGGGCGGCGGTTTTTTCGGCCAACTGCTCGGCGTCCATTCCTTGGCGCGCCGCGTCACCGGGTTGGATCCAGGGCCGGAAGTCCTGCGGCTGCAGATCGGGAAAACCGAGCAGCAGGTTGGCGAGATCGCCCTTGGGATCGATGGCGATCACCGGGATGTTGTCGATCAGCGCTTCCTCCAGCATCCCGATCCCCAAGCCGGTCTTGCCGCTGCCGGTCATGCCGATGATGACGGCATGCGTGAGAAGGTCCCTGGAATCATAGAGAAGCGGTTCATCCCGCCGTTTGCGGGCGGCGAGGTCGAAAAATTTCCCCAGATAAAACACCCCCAGTCTTTCGTAAGCCTTCATCGCAACCCTCCTTTAGACGCTGGCGCCGTTCACGGAACTAAAGACCGCCGGAAGGCGAACGCCGGCAATTAAGCCGACGGCGTCTTTTTCAATGACAGGATCGAATTGACCCTTATATTAAAGCCTATACAAAAGGTAAAGGTTTTGGCTGTGTTATCGGTCGGCGGCGTATGACCTATACAGCCGGCCTCCTTCTGGCCTCGCCAATACCTTTATCTTAAAGCCTATAGAGAATTGAAACTCGATACTCAATCGAAATGGTGACTTCAAGAGAAAGCATGAGACCCATGCGGAAGAAGATACTGGCGGCCCTGTCCGGGGTGATCTTTCTGTATTGCGCCGCTTTGGCGGCGGCGGCGCCCGGCGCGGACCTCTGGGAGCGCTGGACGGCCAACGACCCCGGTTCCGCCATGCGGGTAGACCACTCGGCCTGGGACCGGTTCTTAAAAACATACCTGACAACCGGTCCCGCGGGGGTGACGCTGGTGCGCTACGGCCGGGTTTCGGCAGCCGATCGCGCGGCCCTGGGCGACTACCTGCGGCAGTTGGCGCAGACACCGGTGAGCCGCCTCGACCGCAAGGAGCAGAAGGCCTTCTGGCTCAATCTCTACAACGCCGCGACGGTCAAGATCATTATCGACCACTATCCGGTCAAAAGCATCCGTGACATCGACATTTCACCGGGATTTTTCTCCAACGGACCGTGGGGCAAGAAGCTGGTCCGCGTGGAGGGAGAAGACCTCAGCCTGGACGATATCGAACACCGCATTCTGCGCCCGATCTGGCAGGACCCCCGCATCCATTACGGCGTCAATTGCGCTTCAATGGGGTGTCCGAATCTGCCCCCGGCGGCATTTACCGCCGAAAACACCGACGAGTTACTAGAAAAAGGGGCCCGGGAGTTCGTCAACAGTCCGCGCGGCACCCGGATCGACAACGGCAAACTGATCGTCTCGAGCATTTATGTCTGGTTCCAGTCCGATTTCGGCAACTCTGAGGCCGGCGTCATCGCCCACTTGAAAAAATACGCGGAAGTCGACCTGCGGACACGGATAGAAGGGATCGACCGGATTTCGGACGACCGCTACGATTGGCGGTTGAATGAGCCCCCCGGTCAATAAGTGCGCCCGAGAGCTGCGCCGGCCCGATGATAGAAGGGTTTTTGCTCAGGCCCAGGCAATCAACCCCGAAAGATTCTTCATGGCCCCATCGCCCCTGGGCCGCACCCGAACCGTAAAGCCGTAACGACCGGAAATCAGACAGGGCCCCTGGCCCTCATACCGATAGCGGCCGCTGCCCAGATACTCCGCAGCCGACATCGGCGCCGTCCAGACGCCTTCCAGCGCAATCACCGATTTCATGTGGCCGCTGTAAAGCTCCACGTCCACGTCTTCGGGTTTCAACTCGCCCAGGCTGACCTCCACCGTGACATCGAACTGCTCGCCGACCCGAAAAGGACCCTTGCTGCTTTGCACCGGCGGTCCGATCACAATGTCCTTCCAGGAGCCGACCAATTGTTTTTCCTGGATCGCCAGATTGCGGGCTTCCAGCCCGCCTTTTTCAAGCAAGGCCTCGAGACGCCGAACGATCGGCTGGTAGAAGCGTTCCTCATACTCTCCCACCATCCGCAGGCTGCAATAGTCCGTATATCCGATTAGATTTAAATGATGTTTTTATTCAGGACGCTGACCGATACGATCTTTTTGCGTCGGGTTTTTTTTCATCTCGTAAAATAGATTAGGCCCCCTCGTGATGGTTTGGGTTGCGATTGGTCCGTCGTTGGCCTATATTGGCTGACATCAGCCGCCGGACCCAGCCATTTATCCGGCCTCCGGCCTGAGTTAATGGATGCGCCGGCTCATGTCGGCGCATGACGTCACGCCGGTCGCCCCTGACTGCGGGTCGGCAATTCACTGTAATGACGCAAGGAGGTCACACTTGGCAGGTTCTCAATACTGGGCCGATAATTACATCGAAAAAAAGAAAAGCCTCGCCGAGGCCATCGGACTGATCCGGCCGGGGCGACGCGTTTTTATCGGCTCGGCCTGCGGGGAGCCGCAGGCACTGGTCCGGATGCTTGCCGAGGCGGCGCCCCGGTCCTCGGGCCTGGAGATCGTGCGCCTGATGAGCATGGAAACCTCATCGCTTACAGCCATCGCCAACCGGACCCAGGATCACAGCCTGAGCGTTCGCACCATCTATCTCGGCTCGGCCCACAAGGACGAGGTCATCACGCGCAACCGGCGCTTTATCACCCCCATGAACATGTCGGATGTCCCCGGGTTGTTCAAAACGCATAAACTGCCGATCAATGTCGCCCTGATCCAGGTGTCCCCCCCGGATGATTTCGGCTGGATGAGCCTGGGCATTTCGGTGGATGTCACCCTGGCGGCGGCCGTTTCGGCAGACCTGGTCATCGCGCAGGTCAACTCGAAAATGCCGCGGGTGCTGGGCCAGAGCTTCATCCACGTCAACGATGTGGACGTTATCGTCGAGCACGACGAGGACCTGCTGGCGGTCGGTCCCCGGGCATCATCGCCGGCAGCCGTCCATATCGGACAGCACATCGCCCGGCTCATCGAGGACGGCTCCACCCTGCAAATCGGGCTGGATGCCGCCTCTCAGGCGACCCTGCAGGCCCTTTCCAACAAAAACGACCTGGGGATCCATTCCCAGTACCTGATCGACGACATCATGCACCTTTACGCCAAAGGCGTCATAACCAACCGCAAGAAAGGGTTCAACGACGGCAAGCTGGTCGCCTCGGCCGCCATCGGCTCCCGCAGCCTTTACGATTTCATCGACGACAACCCGGCGGTCGATTTTCGCCCATCGGACTATGTCAACGATCCGTTCGTCATCTCGCGCCACAACCGGATGGTATCGATCAATGTCGCCAAGTCCATCGACCTCACCGGCCAGGTGGCGGCCGAGGCCTCGGCCCAGACCTTTTATGCCGGCGTCTCCGGGATCGCCGATTTCGTCCGCGGGGCGCGGCGGGCGCCGGGCGGCAAGTCGATTCTCATGCTGTTTGCCACCACGGAGGACGGGAAAACCAGCAACATCGTTCCGACGCTCGGTGAAACGGCGGTGGTGGTGCCGCGCGGTGACGTGCACTATGTGGTCACGGAATACGGCGTGGTCAACCTGTTCGGCAAGAGTTACCAGGAGCGGGTGATCGCCATGATCGAAATCGCCCACCCGGATTTCAGGAAGGAACTCTTCGAGCAGGCCAAACACGCCGGCATTATCGGGCCCGAACGCTCCCTGGGAGAGGCCGTGCGCGGAATCTACCCCGTGCGCCTCGAGGAAACCTTTGAAATCGACGGCGAAGAAGTCACTATCCGCCCCGCCAAGCCGGTGGACGAACGCCGCATCCAGGAACATTATTACAACCTCGACAAGGACGACATCTTCTCCCGTTTCTTTCACGAAAAAACCAGTTTCGCGCGCAAGGAAGTCGAGAGCAAGTCTCAGATCGATTATGTCAAAGACCTGACGCTGGTCGGGGTGGTCGGGGAGTTCGGGTTCGGCCGGGTGGTGGCCGTGGGCGAGAGCATGCTGCTGGTGGACAACAACATGGCCGAGGTGGCGTTTTCGGTGAACGCAAAGTACCAGAACAAGGGGCTCAGCCGCCGCATCATGCGCAAACTGGCGGACGCCGCGCGCGAACATGGCATTGCCGGCCTGATCGCCTACACCGCCCCGCACAATCAGGCGATGATCCGGCTGTTTAAAACCCTGCCTTACAAAGTCAAAACATCATACGACGGCGAGGGCGTTTATCTGACATGCCGGTTCGACGAACTGGCGTGAACCGAAAGCGGATACTCCGGCAATCGGCGCCGTGTGAAAACGCCGATCGCCCGGCTTCGCGCCTGAAGCCCGGCGGCACCGCCGCAGCCAACACGTATGCCACGTTTGCCGGGGCGAGCCGAGTCAACCGGTTATGGGACGAAACATCTAAAGGAGGTCAAGCAGCCCGATCGAGGGTATACCGAAGCAGCGGGGGGATTGGCAGTCGAAGAGGCAGGATGGGCGTCAATTCGGCTTTACCTGTTCTTCGTGCAAATCCTTGAAAAGCTTTTTAAGGGTTTCGTAGTCGACGGTAAAGGTATCCATCGGGTTGATGTCGAGGTCATCGTCTAAATCGATCGGGCCGTTTTTGAGGTATTCGTCGCAACGGCCGTCAGCAGTGGGCTTTCGTTTACAGTCTTTTTGGTGGTAGCAGTGTCCACAGATCACCGTCATCCTCCTTCGGTTGTCGATTAAATCGATATTAATCTCCGAGACGGAGTGAAAGAATGATATCGTCTCGAAGCATATTGCAAAAAACGTGCCCGAATAACAGAAAGTGGCATTACCTTTTATCTCGATGTGTTAGAGGATATCCGCTTGTCTTTTTGCGTGCGGATGCCAATAAATGGTGTGCTGTAGGCCGATTTTTGCCACATCATTTTGGTGGAGACGTTTTATGCCTTTCGTAGAATTTAAGTGCAGTGCCTGCGCTTACGCCTTCAGCCGACTGGTATTCAAGGGCGACGAGTCCCCACAGACGGTGTGTCCCCGTTGCGGCAGCGACCGCCTCGAGACCGCACCGACCTCGGAGAGCCTGTTTGGCGGAATAGCTTCCTTCAGCGGCCTCGCGACGGATGTCAACTGAACACGCTGAGCTTGCCGCGGCGGTCGCCGCGGACAGTGGCCTAGAGCGTACCATTGGCGCGAGGCGACTTTGAGAGTCCTGCCGGAGTTCGTAAGGTTTCAGCAAATCGACGAAAATTGACGACGCCTCAATCCCGTCGACCGTTCGACGTATCGCCATAAGCCGAATCGCTTGCCCGCGGCGGCTGTGCACTTGGGGCCCGTTTACGAAGGGGATTTTATTTTTAATCCGGAAGGCCGAAAAAGTCAGCGCAGAAATAAGGGACGATGAAAAAACTGGCTTTCATCGGGATGATGACGATGATTTTGGCGGGCTGTGGACACATGGCCCGGAAGTCCGAACCTTATGACGCCAACACGCCGTACCGCGACTATGTCCATGCCGCCTTCAGCATGGAGGAATAAAAGAAACCTCGGCAATCAGTGTAACGCAGTCAACCCGCGATGATTGGTGGGGCATCCCGATCCCCTATGTGCCGGTCGAATAGCGTTCCCTGACCGGCGCAGTCGTTTACAGCGATGCCCGAAACCAGAGCGCCGTCAGTGGCCCATGCCCGCCTTTCCGCAACAGCTTCCGGGACCGGCGCAACCGGCATGCGACGGCGTGGAACCGCAGCAGGACGTGTCGCCGCGGCCGGGAAGACTGCGGGTCTGGACGCCGGAAAGGGACGAGGTGGCCGACAGCATTTTTTTCAGGCGGGTGCTCGCGCAGCTTTGACACTGCGGGGTTTCCGCCTGATTCAATGAAAAAATTTCGCTCACCTGGCCGCAGTCGAGGCAAAGGTAGTCAAAAAGTGGCATGACGTGCTCCCTTCAGCGAATAATGAACCCCCGCTGGTTTAAAAGCAAAAACACCTTCCGTCCATTCAATAATGTCATCGTTCAATGCGCGCAACCGCCGTGGGCCCCGTGACCGGCACAGGTCATATTGAAAGAAAACTCCGGCAGCCGGTTGTCTCGAATCAGGCCCAGGTTCTGATTCAGGGTCCCCTCTATCGCCCGGTAGACCTTTATGCCGGATGACAAAAGTTTCTGCAGAGCGCCGCCGCCGATGCCGCCGACCACCACGGCATCGACTTGAACACCGCCCAGGGCCGCCAGCGGCTGGCAGTGGCCGTGAAGATGATCGCGATCGGCATTGACAATGGTTTCAAGCGATCCCGACGCCTCGTCGACGACCAGAAAGTAGTCGGCTGAACCGAAATGGGCGAAAACCGGGCTCTCCAGCCCTTGATCGACTTGAGTGGGAAATGCGATTTTCATTTGGTTTAATCTCCTGTTGATAAGACCTGACCATATTAGGCCGGCCGGATGGCGGTGTCAAGGCACGCTGAAGATTCTCATATTGCAATTCTGCAATGCATGCTTAGGATTAAAACTGAGTCATTATCAGTGAATTGTGGGCTTACTTGGGTTGACCTTTGGTTCCGCGAAGCTTCCTTTCTCAAGCAAGCTGTATTTGCCCCGTTACATTAAAATAGGTGCAAGTGCGTCAGCTTCGAAACCGATATCGGCACATCGAGCCGGCCACCTGGCCCGTTTTCATGTTACCTTTTGATAGGCAAGTATGGTGATCTAAAATGCTTAAACGAACCTGCCGGGTTTGCGGAAAAGAGTTTCATGTCCCCCCCAAACAGGCGACGCGTGCGTATTGCGAGCGGAAGGCCTGCCAGGAGGAAAGACGTCGCAAGCAGTTGGCTCAGGAAAGGCGAAAATACCGTCTGATTCAAAATGGCGTCAAGAAAATCAAAGCGCGGCAAAAGCCTGACGAGGGGCGCAAGTGTCGGCGATGCGGGGAAAACTGCTTTCCGAATTATTTTTATTGCCCGGAATGCCATCACTACGTGTCCTGCAATGACTGGCGATCGGAAAGCGATGAAGAAAACTGTGCCTGCAGCTGAAGGCGGGTCGAGCCGGGTTTCACGGTATGACTGTTACGATCTGAAGTTGAAATCGATGATCGCCCGCGCCATCTCAGTGGCGCGAATGCCGAGTTTTTCGCCGTGCACGGCCAGAACACCGACACAGATGCCGTCGCTTCCATTGGGCGCCAGCGCAAAGGCGGTGGCCCAGTCATACTTGAATTGGTCGGTGACATCGTTGATGGTGCCGGTTTTGACGCCGAGGTCGAAATCCTTGAACACTTTGCCGCGGCGCAGTTTGCGAAAGGTTCTGTGCCCGGTGCCGTAATCGACGGCATCCTCCATCATCAGTTTCAGGCCGGCGGCCGTTTGCTTGCTGACCGTCGTTTCGAGCAGCTGGCGTTTAGCCTGGTAGCGAACGTTGTCCGCGGCATCGGTAACGGTCTCGATCAGCCAGGGCGCCGCCATCTGGCCTTGGTTGACGACCGTGCAGGCCAGCAAGGCGGCATGCAGCGGGGAAACGCGGGTGCGCTTGTTGAAACCGGAGGCAATTTCGGCCAGCCCGTATTCATCTTGGGGCACCTCGGCCGCGCTGACTTCCACCGGCAGATCGAACGGTATGGGCCGGTTGAAGTAGAACTTTTGCGCATATTCGGCCATGACCTGCGGACCGAGGGCGTAAATGCCGAGTTTCCCGAAGATCGAATTGTTGGAGACCGCAAAAGCTTTGCGAAGCTGGGTTTCGGAAGTGTAGCGTCCCCGCTGCTGCTTCAGCTGGTTTTTATAAAGGGTGTGGCGGTTGCCGTCAAAATAGAGCGTTTTTTCCGGCGTGTAGCCGGCCGCCTCCAGGGCCGCCGCGGCCGACACGATTTTAAACAGGCTTGCGGCCGGGTACTCCGCCTTGAGGCAAATACCGGGGTCGGCACCGTTCTCGTCATGACCCGCTATGACGAGAACGCGTCCGTCACGGGGGTCCATCACCACCACCGCCGCCTGCAACGTGTGTGACCGTTCGAGCAACTTGTCGACGTAGGACTGCAGCTTGGGATTCACGGTGGTTTTAAACATGTAGCGGACGCCCTTGTTTTCAAAAGCCATCTCATCGGTCAGCTGAACGCTCTCGCTCGACAAGGGCGTAAACAAGGTGGCGAGCATCGGACGTGAAAAACCGCCCGGGGTGGTCTCCACAATCGGCGCCGGGGCCGGGAGCTTTTTTAGAGGCGGCGTCGCCGCCACCGGTGGGCCTAACCGGCTGCTCATCCAGGCGCCGGAAAAAACAATGGCCAGCACGCAGCCGATCACCCCGCCGATGAGGACGAGTTTTTTCTTCCAGAGCCTGGCGCGCGAATCGCGCCGGAGGCTTGCCTGGTAGGTTCGCCAACCGGCGCCCCTGAACTCACTTTGCCGCATAGTCGATGCCACTCTCGGGGTTACATCCGGAGTCGGATAGCAGGTAAGTTTATTACTTACCATTTTTTGCGCCGTTTTTCAAGGCGGCGTCACGCTCCGATACCATTAAAACCATCTTTTGAAAACCGCGGCGGCTTGTGCTATAAATTCTCTGCTTACGGCCGGCACCACGGTCAGTCCGGCCTGGTCTTTTCTGTTGTCTCAACAAAAAAAGCGAGATGGAGGTTGCGCCCATGCGAAAAGTTAACAGTGTCTTGATTGCCGCAAGTGTCGTGTTGTTCCTGTTGGCCTGTTCCAAGCCGATTGTCAGGTCGGGACCGTCGGGTTCCTCGGGAGCCGATGCCCAGTTAAGCGAGACGGGCGGCGCGGGACAGCCGGGCGCGATCACCGAAGAGAGCCTCGGGGCGGGCGGGGCGGCCGGATCGTCCCTGGCCCCCGGGCAGGCCGCCGAGGCCCGCAAGGCGTTTGAAAACCAAGACATCCGTTTCGACTATGACAGCGCCCTGCTCACCCCTCAGGCCCAGGACATACTGCGCGAAAAAGCCCGTTACATGCAGGAAAACCAGGCGACCAAGGTCATCATCGAAGGTCACTGCGACGAACGCGGCACTAACGAGTACAACCTGGCCCTCGGGGAGCAGCGGGCGAAGATGACCGCCGAGTTTCTGACCGCCCTGGGCGTTTCGGCCACACGCATCAAGACGGTCAGCTACGGCGAGGAGCGTCCGCTGGTCCGCTCGAACAGCGAGGAGGCCTGGGCCGCGAACCGACGCGCCCACTTCGTCGTTACCAACTGACAACTCATCCGGCCGGCGCCATCTGTTCGCGAGGTGCTCCCGAACCTTCACCCGGCAAGGTTTCGGGCACCTCGCCATAGGTACCCAGGATTTTCAGGAAATCCGTCTTTTGCTCCAGCTGCTCTCGCACGGGCTTCAAGGCTTCGGCACCGAGGTCCGCCTGGATATCCATGTAGAACATGTAGCGCCAAGGTTCTCCCGGCAGCGGTCGGGACTCGAGCTTGATCAGGTTGATGCGGTTTTCGGCAAAAATCTTCAAGGTTTCGTAGAGGGCTCCGGGCTCGTTGCTGGTCGAGCAGATCAGCGAGGTCTTGTCGACAAAACCCTTGCAGAGAGGGCTCTTGGCGATGATGACAAACCGGGTGTAATTGCGCGGGTTGGCTTCGATGTTCTCCGCCAGCACTTCCAGATGGTATTCCTGGGCGGCCACCAGGCCGGCAATGGCGGCGTCGGCGGTCGTGTCGCCGGCCGCCACGCGCTGTGCGGCCGCGCGGTATCGCTGACCGCCACCAGTTCCCAGTCGTGCTGTTCGAGAAACTGGCGGCATTGGCCGAACACCTGCGGATGCGATAGGACGCGCCGGATCCCGCCGATGGCCGCACCGGGCAGCGCCATCAGATGATGCATGATCCGCAGTTTGATCTCACCAATGATTTTCAAATCGTAGTCCTTTAAGAAATCATAGTTTTCATGAATAAAAGAATAGGGCGAGGTCCGCGGTTTGAAGGCCCCGCCGCGAAACAAGACCGCACCGGCCTTCTTGACCCAGCGGGCGATAATCAGCGCCTGCTCGCGGCTTTCGACGGCGCACGGGCCGGCAATGACCGTCAGGCGGTCTCCACCGATCAGCGCATCGCCCACGCTGAACCAGTGTATCTTGCGGGTGCATCTGGCGGCCGACAAGCTTGTAGGGCGTGCCAACGGCGACCGTCCGGGCCACCCCCGGCAATTTCCTGAAGAATTCCGCGGGGTGTCGTTTCGGGTTCATGACACCGATGCGCTGGACATCGGTGTCCGGCAGCTCCCGCAAATCGCAGCCCCGAGCCTGCAGCATCGCCACGAGCGCGGTTTTATCGACTTCTGTCATGTCGGACGTCAGTTCGAGTATCATCGCTCTTCCTTCCTTTCACGGGGTGATTGAACCGATGGTCGCCCCGGCCGGGCCACTGGATCCGATTCACCCGGTCCGCGGCCAGGAAGACCGCCATGGGGGTAGCGCCCGGCCGGGCGCCCATAAAAAAATATAAAAAAAGCCCCGGAAAAAAATTCCAGGGCTTAAGAAAAAGCCCCGGATAGACCGGTTCACGATCCATCCGGGGCGTTTCAGCTGTTTACGTCATGGCGCCGGATGGACGCTTCTAAAGTAAAAAAAGAAGCGCCCGAAGCCGTTAAAGTCCGCTGTGAATGATGTTATGTCCACGATGGTCCATCCCTGTTTAAAGCCCGATGATCGGCCAATTGGCAGCGCCTGTCAAGCATTATTTCGTGTCCATCCATCTCATCTTCATCGAGACGCGTTCGCGGCCACCTGCTGAAATACTTCCAGGCCGAGGCGGTCGATCATCTTTCCCAGGCGCTCGCCTTTCTTGGCGTTCTCCTGATAGAACCCGACCACCGCTTCGATAACCGCCAGGGCCTGGTCGTCATCCAGGCCGTCGGCGCACTCCTGGGCGATCCGTGGGGCCGCGCCCACGTTGCCCCCGATCACCAGCACCCAGCCGTCTTTTTTCCCGATCAGGCCGACGTCACGCACCCAGGACTCGGCGCAACTCAAATGGCAGCCGGATACGGCCATCTTGAATTTTCCCGGCAACTGCTTGCCGTGATAGACCTCATCCAGTGTCAACCCTAATTTAATGGCATCCTGCTGGCCCAGCTTGCAATACGTGTTGCCGGGACAGGCTCTGATGCTGCGAACGCACAATCCAACGGCGGCGCCCTTTCCCAGGCGCAGCGTCTCCCAGGCCCCGTCGATATCCTCTTCTTTGAGGCCCACGATCGCGATGCGGGTCGCGCCGGTGATCTTGATCGCCTGCGCCTCATACTTTTCGGCCACATCCGCGATCCGTCGCAACAGTTCCGGAGTGACCAGCCCGCAGGGTATGTGCGGCGCAATGGCGTAGGTTTCATTGTCGCGCTGGGGAATGGCGCCCTTTTCGCCCAATTTCAACATCACTGTCCTCCTTGTCGCCGCTCGCCCCCCGATCGTTCGTCGCCGGTGTGAGTCAATCGGCCTGTTCAGTGGATTAATAATTAGCGGGTCTTGTCGGCCGTGCCGCCCGATGCGCGACAGGGCGTCCTTCGACTTTTTCAGGGCCACCCTGTCCTCGATGCCGGCGGCACTATAGAAAAAAGGAACCGGGCCTGTCAAGAAAGGCGCGCGCGGGGTGAATTGGGGCCGGCATCTGACTCGTTCGAATCGGTATCGCCCTGCGGCCGGGGTTCGGCAGCGGCGCAGGCAGGAGAAAAAGGAATTTCGAATTCCGATACCCCCTAATTAAGTCCCGGGAGTTCTCATCCCGGCTCTATGGCGTTTATCCTGCCAAGTCAACCGGTTATTGCGGTCGCCAGCGCCGGGAGACCCTTTTGGGGGTGAAAAATTAGAATGGCGCGTTCGGTGCATCGAGCTTCCAATTAATTATATTCATTATTATCTGGTAGTTAAACTGTTGGCACCCGTTTTGCTTGAATAGGCCGTCACGAGAATTCCGGAAGAAAGCGGTGAGGCTTGGCGAGGGAGGCGCCGGTCGCGTTGGCGGTCGGAGGAAACCTTTCTCGAACAAGTTTAATCTGACTTCCGGAAAAATCAAACCCAACGAACAGATCAGGAGGCGAGGATGAAAGTTTTCAAGACAGCGGTTTGCACGGTGATGGTGGCGTTATTTCTGTTTGCCGGCACGTTAATCCCGGCAAACCAGGTGATGGCCAGTGACAAGGAAGCCAAACAGGTCGAAATTTTCGGCACGGTTCAGAATTCCCCCAACGGTTTTATCATCATGTCCGAAGGCAAGCAATATCGATTAGAAGGGCAGGACCTTTCCAGCATGAAAGGCAAAATGGTAACCATCAAGGGAACCGTCACCGAGGAAGGCGGCAAACACGTCTTGCATGTCACCTCGGCCGCCAAGAAGGAATAAGTCGAAAAGGGATTTTTTTAACCCTGAATCGATGAGAGACCGAAGAAGGCCGGCCCGCCAGCCGGCCTTCTTCGGTTTGAATTATCGATCTTATTTGCGAGATAGTGCCTTGCCACCCATAAATTGTCTAAATGGCCGCCACCCGAAACCTCGAAATGCTTTCATCCGCCAACCCCAAACCGTGAACCCTGAACCGTGAACCCTTTCCGTGCCTGCTCTTGCCTCGCTCAAGGCCGCTGCGACACGTCAAAGATGACACGGCGCTAGATCAAAGACTTGCAGTAAACCACCTTGCCGTCACCCGGCGCGTAAAAATCCGCCAGCACACTCTCCAGGCGATAGCCGACGCTTTCGTAAAACGCCCGCGTACTCGCGTATTGCACCCGCTGGGAGGTTTCGACGTAAATGCGCGTCCCGCCGCGCTGCCGTATCAGGCGCTCGGCCTCCTTTAGAATCCTGCGCCCCAACCCTTTGCCCTGATAATCCGGATGGACCGCTATCCAGTAAACATCGTAGCTCGACACCGTGCAGGCAATCGGCCCATAGCAGGCGTAGCCGGCCAGGCGTCCGTAGTGCTCGGCCATGACATAGTGGTATCCGCTGGCCTCCCCCTTGACCAGGCGTTCGTCGACAAGCTCGACCGCCACCTTTACTTCGTCGGTGGTGAAAAAACCGGTGATGTCCGTTAAGCGAGAGATCCTTTCGGGATCCTGAGGCTGCAGCTCATAGCGAAAGACGATGCCGTGCAGCCGGATCTTGGGCTCCGGGCGCCGGCCGACCGCTTTCATGTGCGCCTCCGCCAGACCCTTGAAGAAATGGCGGGCGTTCTGCCCGAGGGTCCGGGTGCGGTAGCCGCCTTCCTGAACCACCACCGTCGGCACGGCCATCGCGCCGATCAGGCGTCCGTTTTCCTCGAAATCTTTGGCCATCAACGACCAGGAGCCGGTCGGATCGCCCTTGGCGGTATCCAGGCCCAGGGCCACCACCATAAATTGAGGGCCGTATTCTTCTATTCTCTGAAGCGCCTTGACCAGCGCGCGGCGGTATTTTTCACCGTCCAGATGCTCCTGCAGCGGAAAGTTCAGGTTGAACCCCTCGCCCTCACCGTCGCCGCGTTCGTCTTCGAAACCACTGAAATAGGGGTAGGCAAACCGGGGGCTGCCGTGGATCGAAACGGTCAGCACATCTGACCGGCGGTAGAAAATATCCTGTTGACCGTTGCCGTGGTGATAGTCGATGTCGAGGATGGCGACTTTTCCGTAGGCGCAAAGGTACTGGGCCGCGATGGCGTTGTTGTTAAAATAGCAGAAGCCGCCGAAGGCCCGGCGTTCGGCGTGATGGCCCGGCGGTCGCACCAGGGCGTAGGCCATGCGCCGGCCGTCCAGGATTTCACGGGCGGCGGTCAGCGCGCAGTCCACCCCGCGCCGCGCCGCCGGATACGCATTGCGGTTGATGGGGGTGAAAGTGTCGATGCAGTAGTAGCCTGACAGGACCGACGGCTCTTTCGGGGGGCGGGTCTTGTTGCGAACCGGAAACACGTACGGATAGAGGGATTTGCCCTCGGGCACATCCTCGGAGGCGTGATGGAGATAGCTGACGAAATCGGCATCGTGAACGGCGTGGATGGTTTTGTCCGGAAACGGCCGTGGTTTGAGCCGGGCAAACAAACCGCTCTTGTCGAGTTCCGTCAGGATGCTGCGCACCCTGACGGGTGACTCCACGTATCCGCGCTCGTGCACGTGATGGATGTGGTGACGGTCATTGACGATCAGGGCGATCTGCTCGATGGAGCGGTCATCGACCGTCGTCTTCGCGGCCTGCGGTTTGACATACCGGAACTCGCGCAGAGCCACCGGATCTTCCCGAAAAGAGGCCACCACCTTCTCGACATATTCGGCCGGGCAATACCCGCTGTACTTTCTTTCCAGGATGGCCCGCACCACTTTGCGCGCCAATGCGCGGCGCAACGGGTTGACGGCATCCAGGGCATCGTAGACCAGATGGGGCATACAGCTGTCGCCCGGATTGACGGGCAGCTCGTAGCCGGTGTGAACGATCGGCCGGGCGCCATAGCGCTCGTAAAATCGCAGGCGCGCCCGGTTTTCCTTCAGCAGGGTTTCATCGGGGCAGTTGTCGGCGTCGTCCGGCAGACACTCGAAAAAAAGCCCGCCGGCGCCCAGGGCGACCGATTCCCGGCGCACCCGGTCATACAGGGCGCCGCCCAATCCACCGCCGGTTTTGCCGCTAACCGTGGCGATCCAGTCCAGATAACAGAAGCCGATTTCGGGCTCGTGCAACAGCATGGCAAAGCCCTTGACACGGCTGCGCAGCGTCTTGGCCACAAAGAGGATGGGACGAAACCGCTGTTTGAACGGGTTGCGCAGCTTGGCGCCGATCTGCTCGATTTCCTCTTCGGGGACTTGGCTGAAGCGGTCGCGCAGGATGGCCTTGACCTGTTCCAGGGTCTCCTTGTTGACCGGCAGGACGTCATCGAAAATGCGGCGAATGCGCAACATCGTGGTCAAGCTCCTTGGTGGCGGGTGCCCGGCGCGCCCTGCCGTCGGCCGCATCCGAGCGCATCTTCCAAAATTTGTTGAACGGCCTCCGAAAAGGATAACCCGGCTTCTTTTAGAGCGGCAGCGAAACCGGCATCGGGCGACAGACACGGGTTGGTGTTGACTTCCAAAATCCAGGGGGCGCCCTGCGGATCTACTCGAAAATCGACGCGCGCGTAGCCGCCGAGCCCGAAGATACGCCAGCACTCGAGGGCATCGGCCTTCAGGCGGCGCAGCAGCCCGTCATCGGCGGCTGGAAAATCAAATCGTCGCGGGGTGTGGTGGTATTCGTAGGAATCCGGCGCCCATTTGGCCCGGTATCCGACAATCCGCGGTTTGTGGTCGTCGTAGCCCTCGAAGATTATCTCGGCCGGCGGCAGGACCAGGGGCCCGCTCGCACAGGCCAGCACAGCCAGGTTGAACTCGCGACCGTCTACATAACCTTCCGCGAAGCAGGATCCGCCGAGGCGCGGGGCGCGGTCGCGCAGGACCGCTTCGATCTGCTCTTGGCTGAGATCGGCGATGAGCGCATCTTCTTCCATACCAAACGAGGCGTGCTCCCAGACCGATTTGACGATCCAGCGATCGCCAGGCGTGTTGGCGGGGCGCGGGGCCGCGGCGGGCAGCAGCGACAGCGGCTCTGCCGGATACGGTCCCCGCCAGGCCGGCGTGCGCAGGCCGAAGGCCACCAAAAGCTCCTTGGCCATGATCTTGTGGGTGGTCAGCTGCAGCGTCACCGCCGGTGAACCGGTGTAGGGCAGCGCCATTGCCTCCAGCAGTGCGGGAAACAGGTGGGCCAGGCGCCCGTGGTCTTCGAGCGCCTCCACCAGGTTGAAAACGAGATCCGGCTGCACCCGGTCCAGCCGATCCCGGGCGCCTGCCAGGTCAAGGGAGCAGGGGACGGTGAGCGCCTCGTGCCCGAGCACGGCCAGCGCTTTTTCGACGGCGTCCGCCTGCGCCAGCACGTCTATCGCATCGGGGGCGCTGTCCCGGGTCACGGCGTTGTGCACGACGGCCACGCGCATGTCAGGTAACGGCTCCTTTGCAGTCGGCCGCCGGGCCGACCCGCCGGGCCGCGGACGCCACGATGTCCCGGATCAGGTCCTCGTAGGGCATCCCGATGTGGCTGCAGATGATCGGCAGGTCCGAATGGAAGGGGTGCAAACCGGCCAGGGGATTGACCTCCATGAAATGCGGCCGGCCGTTTTCATCGCAGCGCAGATCGATCCGGCCGGCATCCCGGCAATCGAGCACTCGCCAGGCCCGCAGCGCGACCTCTTCGGCCTCTTTCACCGGCCAATCGTCCTCCGGGCGGCCGAGCCGGTATTCGACCAGCTCTTCGCAGCGTTCCTTGTTGACATAGGAGTAGACCTCGGGTTCGGCCGCCGCCAGCAGGTGCACTTCGATGGTACCGAGCACCCGGGCCCGCCCGCCGGTTCCCACGATGCCGACGGTAAACTCCCTGCCCGGCAGATAGCGCTCGACCAGAACGGGCTGGTGAAAGGCGGCGATCAGAGACTCGCAGGCGGCGGCCAGATCTTTCGGCCGCCGTACGATCGATTGCGGCGTAATCCCCTTGCCGGTGCCTTCCGCCACCGGTTTGACAAAGTACGGCAGGGGAAAGGGAATCGGCCCGGGAGCCTCACCCGATCGCACCACCGCAAAATCAGGCGTGGGGATGCCGGCATCGCGCACCACCCGCTTGGTCACCGCCTTGTGCAGGGTCAGGGCCATAACCAGGGGATCCGAAAAAGTGTAGGGAATACCGTAGACATCCAGCGCCGAGGGGACCTGCGCTTCCCGACCGATGCCCTTGAGCCCCTCGGCAATATTGAAAACAAGGTCCCAGCGGTCGCCGAGGGTCAGGCGCCCGAACAGGCTGCGGACACTGCCGATGCGATCGGTGGCATGCCCCAGTCCCTGGAGGGCTTTTTCGATCGCCTCCACGGTGTCGTCACGGTCGAACTCGGCGGTTTCCTCTTCACCGAATCCGGCCGCCAAGTATTCCGAACGCAGGTCATACGTCAGACCGATTTTCATGGCATGATCCTTCGAAAAGTTCTCCGGCGGATGCTCACCCCTACCTCACCGGCGAAACCTGGGCAAGCAAAAACCCGAGCCGGGTTTCGAAAACCGTTTCCGTTTCCGAAACCCGGCAACTTCAGCGGGCAAAGAAATATAATCTATGGAGAGGCTTCCGGCAGTCAGACTGAAGCGCCGGGGTCGATATCCGCGCCCCGACCATCGGGATAGCGGTACAGCCGATTTTCGTAGTTGCGCAGCAGCAGATCGGATCCCTGCCGGCCGGCCATGTAATCGGGCATCAGCGGGACCTTGCCGCCGCCGCCGGGGGCATCCACGACATAGGTCGGCACGGCGTATCCGCTGGTAAACCCCCGCATGCCCCGGATGATCTCCAGGCCTTGGGCGATCGAGGTCCGGAAATGGCCCGAACCGGTTATCGGGTCACACTGGTAGAGATAGTACGGCCGCACCCGCATCCGCAGCAAGCCGTGAGACAGGGCGGTCATCGTCGCCACCGAATCGTTCACACCTTTGAGCAAAACCGTTTGCGAGCCCAGCGGTATGCCGGCATCGGCCAGCATGCCACAGGCGCGGGTGGTCTCCGGCGTGCACTCATCCGGATGGGTGAAATGCAGGCTCATCCACAGGGGGTGATACTTGCGCAGCATCCGCACCAATCGCCCGGTGACCCGTTGCGGCAGGACGGCCGGGATCTTGGTCCCGATCCGTACGACCTCCACGTGGGGTATCCGCCGCAGACGCGCCAGAATCCACTCCAGCCGGTCGTCGCTGAGGGTCAGCGGGTCACCGCCGGACAGCAGCACGTCGCGCACGGACGGCGTCGCACGGATATACTCGATCGCCTGTTCGAGACGCGAGCGGCTCGGCAAAATGGCGCCGTGCCCGACCACCCGGGACCGCGTGCAGTAGCGGCAATACGTGGAACAGAAATCGTGCACCAGCAGAAGAACCCGGTCGGGGTACCGATGGACGAGGCCCGGCACCGGACTCTGGTTTTCTTCTCCGAGCGGATCGTCCGCCTCTCCGGACGCGCTGACAAACTCGTTTGTCGTCGGCACGACCGTGCGCCGCAAAGGCTGGTCGGCGTCATCAGCGGACAGCAGGCTCATGTAATACGGCGTTATGCCCATCGGCAGCCTGGGACCGGACTGCTCGCCGACGGCTTTTTCCACAGCGGAGAGATTCAGCAGCGACTGAAGCTGCCCGTAGTGCCGGATCCGGTTGCGGATCTGCCATTGCCAATCATTCCAGGATTTGTCGGGTATGCCGGGGAAAAACTTGCGCCGGAAGGCGCGCGTGGTGACAGACGTGCGGGCGACACGCTCGGGGGGGAATCTAAGGACGACGGCCGCGTCATTGCAGCGAGAGGATCGCCGAAGTTTGCAGCTGGCAGTCGGCTCGGAAGCCGCTGCCTGTCTACCCGGAGGCTCTTCGTCTTCCCTCCCCTGCAAGGCGTCCTGGGGGCCGTTGGCAACGGTCGGTTGAAAAATTGACGGGTTTGGATGCATTACCGGTTCTCCTTTTCTTTTGGGCTCGAAGTCGACCCTGAAGAGTGTCATCCTAACTGCCGGACGCCAGCCGGTCAGTCCGGTTTTTGCCCTTCGCTTAGCAAAAAGAGTGCCAAATAAATCGAACGCCTGAAAAAAATAACCGGCGCCACATGCACACCGCTGAAAGTCGCCAGCCCTTGATTTCAGACGGTTCGGCCGCATCGTCCAACCGCATGCAGGCAGGCGGTCCCGTGGACGCACCACCGGCCGGGTGATAGTGAAGAACTCACGGTTCCTTTTTTGTCCTCTAAGGGAATTATGTGTTCGCGTCGGGCAGCCGGGGAACCCGGCAGCGGATGTCACGAACTCCGCCAGTGACAAACAGGTCCGCCGATTTTATTTATATCTTTATTTTCAGCAGGTTGAATTTACGGGTTCCAGGACCCGCGGATCGGCCCGTGACCCGCGCGCCGGCCCGACCGGAACATTCAGTTCCACCCGGCTGCCGGCCGGCAAAAAATCAACCGGGGTGATAACCGGGTGTTACGCGCACGGCACGGTAATTGCTTTTTGAAATGGCTTTAAGCACGCGCGGCGCCCGTCGATCGGCGTCGTCATCACCTTCACCAGCAAGGGGAATACGTCAGATGAAACGACATAAAGATACCCTGCAGGAAGTCACACTCATCGGTTTCGTCGATCCACTGGACGACGATGATGACAACACCGGCGTCAAGATTTCGACCGATGAGGACGAATATATCGTCGAGATGAACTGGACGGGAAAAAAGCTTTTAAACATGATTGACGAAGAGATCGAGGCGACCGGAAATGTGTCGCTCGATTCAAATGGATCGAAAATATTCAGCGTTATCTCCTATGACTATGCGGCGTATGACGAAAACGAAGAAGATGCCGCCCAGTGAAAAAAACCGGTCGCGGCCAAATCGACATCAGAACGCGGATCCTGGCAGCGTCAAAGCAATGATGGGCGCCGCCGCTGGCGCTTGAGACTGAACCCGACAATGAAGCCGAAAAGGAGAACCCCCGAACCGGCCAGAAACCATTTGATGGCATAACTGCGCTCGAGTTTCGCCACTTGTTCTTCGAGTTGGCTGGCCTTGCGGGCTTCGGCATCGAGATGGGTCGCCGTTTTCTCGTATTTAGTTTTCATTGCCAGGAACTCACCCGATTCCGATTTGAGCGTTTCGTATTCGGTGCGGACCTGGTTCAGGCCTTTGTCCGTGGTTGACAGCGCGGTGGACAGTTTCTTGTTTTCGGCCTTGAGCTGCTGGTTTTCCTGGAGCAGGGTGGCATTCTGCTCCATCACGCTTTTTTGCTTCTCCTCCAACAGTTCCAGTTTGATTTTGCTGGTCGGCTCAGGCGTCAGGTAACGGGTCAGGACCCACCCGTCTTTTCCATTGGCCGTGCGCACATGCGCCCACTGGTCATTCATCTGGAGAACCTCGAGGCGTTGACCGGACTGCAGGAAGCTCAATATTTTATGGTCGAGACTCTGGCCGGTACGCAGGGTTATTTCCACCACATCGTTCACGTACATTGTGGTCGCGTGAACCGGAACGGCGAACAACACCAGGAAAATTCCGCAAAAAACAAGGCGTTTCATCAGCATCATCATGGTCAATACTTTCCTCATTTGGTTACTGTAGCGTCGATTTTTGGAATCTCGCAGAAGGGAGCCGTCCATTTAATACCCTTTTATATCGACTTTTGAGCACTTTAGCAATACCTGCAACGGCCCCGCTGCGTGAAAATCCTGAACCGGCACCCGGATGATCGGTGCCGCTTAGCGGCGATTCGGCATTGAATGTTGACGGAGTTTTTGCCTATAATGGCCCGCCATGAGATGTGCCTTTCCCCTTTGCCGAGGAGATCCGATGGACCAGCAGATTTATCAATACCTATCGGGCATGCCCCATTTTTCTTTCCTGCCCAGGGAAGAACGCCAAAATATTGCGGCCGCCGCCGTCGAGGAAGGCCACGCCAAGGGCACGCCGTATGCCATGCAGGGACAGACCAAGGTCGATAGCATTTTCATTGTGAGAAAGGGCTCGCTGGCGCTTTTCGACGAGAGAATAGACGATGAGAAACCGACCGGCCACATCAAACAGGGTGAAGTTTTCGGCGGGATCACGATCCTGCTCAATGCCGGGATATCGTTGCGGACCGCCATTGTGGCGGAGGACTGCACCGGATACAGGGTCCCGCAGGAAAATTTTCTGGACCTCTGCACGCGGTATAAAGCTTTTTACGAATATTTCCTGGAAAATTTCAGTCGCAACATCTTCGACACCTCGCTGGCATCTATCATCGAATCCGGCCAGGCCAAGCACTTTTTGTCGCGCCTGCCGCCTTTCTCGGTTTTACCAGCGGCGGAACTCGATAACATCGTGACCGATCTGACGATGGTCCACTATCCCAAGGACACTGTTTTATTCGTGCAGGGCCGCACCCGCGTCGGGTACCTCTACATTCTTCAGAAAGGTTTCGCGGAACGTTACTATGAGGAACAAAACAAAAAAACGATGGTGGAACGGCTGGGCGAAGGCGACATTTACGGCGGCATTTCGATTCTGTTGAACGACGGCATTGCGGTGCGCACGATGCGGGTGATCGAAAAGTCCTTTTTTTACCTGCTGCCCAAGCAAACGTTTCTCGAGGTCTGCAGGCGATTTGAATCCTTCACCGAGCACTTCACGGACATTTTCGGCCGCCGCATGCTCGAAAAATCATATGCGAGCATCATCGCCAAGGCCTTGCAGCCCCAGCAGGAGAGCCTGCAATTTTTCAATCAACCGGTGGCCAGCATTTACACGCGCCAACCGGTTTTCGGCAGCGTCGACATGACGGTTCAACACGCCGCGCAATTGATGGACCAGAAAAAAATCAGCTCGATTTTTCTCAAGACACCCGCTGGCCAGTGTGTGGGCGTCATCACGGAGAAGGACCTGGCCCTGAAGGTGATCGCCCCGGGCCTGGATATCCGGCGGCCGGCAAAGGACATCATGTCCTCGCCGGTCCGCACGGTTGCCGACCAGGCGCTGATTTTTGAAGCCCTGATGCTGATGATGAAGGAGGACATCCGCCATCTGGCCGTCATCGATGCCGCCGATGAGGTGGTGGGAATTCTGTCGAGCCGTGATCTCCTGTCGGCTCAAGGGCAGTCGCCGCTGTTTCTGCTGCGGGAAATCACCGAGGCGGACAGCATGACCCAAATCATCGAGCGCAACCGCCGGATGCCGCAACTGCTCCGCAGCCTGATCACCAGCGGCGCGCGGGCCCAGAACCTGACGCGCTTCATCACCGCCGTCTCCGACGCCGTTCTCAAAAAGGTCATGGCGTTTACCCTGAAGGAGTTGGGACAGCCGCCGGTTCCATTTGTGTTCATGATCATGGGCAGCGAAGGCCGGCACGAGCAGACCCTGAAAACCGATCAGGACAATGCCATCGTTTACCAGGACGTCGACAAACAGGGCGAGCCGGCCGTCAGGGAGTATTTTTTGAAATTCGGGGAAAAAGCGTGCTCGCTGCTGGACCAGGCCGGTTTTGAATACTGCACCGGTGGTGTGATGGCTCAAAATCCCAAATGGTGCCAGCCGCTCTCGACCTGGAAGTCTTATTTTTCAGCCTGGATTCATGCGGCCGAACCGGAAGATTTACTCCAGGCCAGCATCTTTTTCGATTTTCGCCATGGCTATGGAGACGCGTCACTGATCGAGTCCCTGCGAAAACACCTGTTTGCGTCCCTCGAAGGCTGGTCCGGATTTTTTCGGCACCTGACCGAAAATGCCCTGCACTTCAAGCCGCCCATTGGCCTTTTTGGCAACTTCGTGGTCGAATCCAAGGGCCAGCACCGCAGCGCCCTGGATATCAAAAGTGCCATGACACCCATCGTTGATTTCGCCCGTATTTATGCCCTCAAACACAAAATAGAAGAAACGAACACGCTGGAACGCCTGAGTCATCTGCAGTTGAAGAAGGTCATTACGGCCCCCGAGCACGACGAGATCGAAAAAGCCTATACGTTTTTGATGCAGTTGCGGTTCTTGCGGCAGGTCACGGCGGTTATCGATGAAAAAACCGCGCCCGATAATTACATCAATCCGAAAAAACTGACCAACATCGAACAGAAAATGCTGAAGGAAATATTCAAGCGGGTCGAAAATTTTCAGACCAAACTGGAGTTCGAGTTCACCGGTTTGGTGTGAGGCGTGCGGTCGGCACACCGATCAGGGTTTTTTTAGGTCGGCAACCATATCGCCATGGAGGTTTTCAAGCAGCTGTCGCTCGAAACCCAGCTGGCGTGTCTGGAAACCGGCAACACCGTCACCATGTTGCGGTTTATCGAAAACATGGACCCGGATGACCGGGTCGACCCGCTCAAATAAGGCGATGCCGATATCAGTGAGGCGATCATGCCGCTGATTGCCCAGGCCGCACGCAATGACATCCGGCGCCTGTAAAGCAGATCTGTTCTGTTTTCGCGTCAGACGGCGAACGGCCGCCGACGCATTTGCTGACAGGCCGAAACACCCAAGCGCTCAAAGGAGGAAAAATGGATAAGTGGGAATGTCCCTGTGGCTACATCTACGATCCCGAAGAAGGCGATTTCGAAAACAACATTCAAGCCGGAACGGCGTTCGAGTCCTTGCCCGACGACTGGGTCTGCCCGAAATGCGGGGCCGAAAAGGAGTTCTTCGAAAAACTGGATTGAGCCGTCATGCCCGTTTTAACTCTCATAAGGTCATGATCTCGTGGTTGATCATCGGCGGCGGTATTCACGGGACCTATCTGTCGCACCTGCTGGTGAATCAGGCCGGTTTAGACCCCGGCGAGGTCCGCGTGCTCGATCCCGACCCGGTGCCGCTGGCGACCTGGCAACGCAATACGACCCGTTGCGGCATGCGCTACTTGCGCTCGCCGGCCACCCATAACATCGATCTTCCGGTTCTTTCCCTTTACCGGTTCGCCCGGACGGCGGCGGTAAATAAAACGGCTGTTTTCATCCCGCCTTACAACCGGCCTTCCCTGGCGCTGTTTCAGAAGCATTGCACGCACGTCATCCGGCAGTTCCGGTTGCAGGACTTGCGAATTGCCGGCCGGGCTTTGGCCCTGCATGACAAGGGGCGCTCGATAACGGCCGAGACCTCGGCCGGTTCGATAAAGACCCGCAATGTTCTTCTGGCGCTCGGACTGGGTGAACAACCCTATTGGCCGGCTTGGGCGCGCCGGTGGCGGACGGCGGCGCGGATCTGTCATGTGTTCGACCGCGAATTCCAGCTGGCTGATATTTCCGCGGCCGCTGACGGCGTCATCGTTGTCGGTGCGGGGGTATCGGCCGTTCAGACGGCCCTGATGCTCTCTAAAAGGCTGCCGGGAGCCGTCCGGCTCGTCGCCCGACACCATCTCAGGGAAAGCCAGTACGATTTCGATCCCTGCTGGATCGGCCCGAAATGCCTGCGCGGCTTCTATCGGCAGGATATTGCCCGGCGACGCAAAACCATTGACCGCGCCCGGATAGGCGGCAGCCTGCCGGCCGAGGTCTTCGCCGAATTTGACGCCGCTGTCGGCGAAAACCGCCTGAGCTGCCAAAAATCCCGCATTCGCCGGGCGGTGGCCGATGGCGGGCGCATTCGACTGGACACCGACCGCAAACCGCTGTGGGCCGACACCGTTGTCCTGGCCACGGGCTTTGGCTCCCATCGACCGGGAGGGGATTTTATCGATCAGGTTATCGACGAATTTAAATTGAAGTGCGGGCCCTGCGGCTATCCCATCATTGGATGCGACCTGCGGTGGTCGGCTAACATCTTTGCCACCGGACCCCTGGCCGAACTGCAACTCGGTCCCTGCGCCCGCAATATCATCGGTGCCCGCAATGCCGGCCGGCTCCTGCTGGGCGCGCTGGAACCCCGGCGTTGACCGGACGCTGCTCTGAAACCTCAAAGCGTGACCGCACAGGTTTTCCCTGTCGTTTATCAGGTGGGTAATGTTCGGGCGGCGTGACGCTCCGTCTTTTTCACCCGTGACTGAAAAAGAGGTTCCACCACCGGCCATTGCCTTATCGACCAAGCGACCTATTTTCCATTCATAAACCCACGCGCCGTAACGGCAAAAAGCAACAGGGTACTGGAAACGACACGGGAGGCCTCAAATGACAGAATCCACTAAAGATTGCCCCGAGTGCCGCGGAACCGGAAAAATAAGCGCCCAAAACTGCAGCAAGTGCGAGGGCAGCGGCCAAATTATCGTTCATTCCCATAAACATCGCCACGGCGACCGCGAGCATGACCATCCTCATCCCCATGGTGAGCCGCACGATCCGAAAGATTTCACCGATCACGAACACGAGCACGGATGATGCCGGTGCAGGGGCGAAATTTCGGCAAGGGAAAACCTCCGGTGGGGAAAAATACAGTTCAGCGGCTGGGCAACCTGGTCACGGTCAAGCTTTTCGACCGCATGATCGACCGCCGAACCCAGGAGTTGAGCCGTATGCTGCAGGAGAGCATCGCCGCCGCCGGCGGACGGGTTCGGCTGCTGTTGTCCATCGACACTCCCATGCCGCCGCGCAGTCCCGAAACGCTATTTGAAAACCTGCAGTTTCTGCGGCTGCACGCCGAGAGCATCGAACGGATCGCCATTATCGGCAGCAAGTCCTGGGAAAGAACCAGTGTCGGTCTGTTCGGCCTGTTCGGCGGCATCGATATCGGTTATTTCGATCGCACGGAAGCGGTGGAAGCCGTCCGCTGGCTGCAGGGCCGCGCGCCGGCCCGCGATACCTAACGCTTTTCGTGACCGTTTTCAGGCCCCATAGACCTTGACATCAAATCCCCGGTTGCCTAAGATCCCCAAAATTTAGATCGGTATCGTCTTTACAGATTCGACATCAACTTCTTAAATTTGTCTAAACGAGGAGGGGTAAATGGCATCTTTGAAGGGATCGAAAACCGAACACAATCTACTGGCGGCATTTGCCGGCGAGTCCCAGGCGCGCAACCGCTACGCGATGGCCGCCAAAATCGCCAAGAAAGAGGGATTCGAGCAGATCAGCGGCATTTTTATGGAAACCGCCGACCAGGAACTCGAACACGCCAAGGTATTTTTCCGTCAGCTGCAGGGCGGTGAAGCCACCATCACGGCCGGATATCCGGCCGGCGTGGTCGGCGGCACGCTCGAGCAATTGAAGGCGGCCGCCGAAGGGGAGCGCATGGAATGGACGACCCTTTACACCGGCTTTGCCGATGTGGCCGAGCAGGAAAGCTTCAAGGATGCCGCACGACTCTTCAAAGAGGTCGCCGAAGTCGAACAGTGGCACGAACGCCGCTACAACAAACTGATCGAGGCCGTCCAGGCCGATCGCGTCTTCAAGCGACCGCAGAAGGCGCTCTGGAAATGCCGCAACTGCGGCCGCGTCATCGAGGCCGCCGAGGCTCCGGACATCTGCCCGACCTGCAATCATCCACGGGCCTACTTTGAAATCCTGGCTGAAAACTATTGAGTTTATCGAGCGGCTCGGCCAGTTTCGGACCGGAGATGACGACCGGTTAATCGTTCAGGTCCAGGGTGCACCCGCATTTTGATTCCTCGGCGGCATGCATATCCCCAGAACAGCATCCAAAATGGGGTAAATCCGCAACTGAATGTCCCATCCCAAAAGGACATTCATCCGGTCGACGATGTCGTCATGCACGGCATGACTGGCAGGCAAAGGCATCAACCGTCACGGCTTGCCCTCCAAAAGGGTAAGTGCTCCGGTCAACTCCGGCAAAGGCGATCGAAGTCGCCTATGGCACACGGGCCGCGACGGCTCAACGGCCCCGCTGATGACGCTGATGAGAATTGTTGTTTTAGCTGCGGGAACGTCGAACCGGGCAGGTGCGCCGAAACCACCCGCGTGAACGGCCTTATTGAAGCAAGTCGGTATCATCGAACAGCAACTCGACCGAGTCCGGTGCTTTGGAATCGTATAGTTCGATCACCGATTCGGCGATGGCCTCGGCATAAACGCTGATCGGGTACATATTCCGCGTTCTCAAAACGCCGATCAAAGCCGTCTTGCCTTCCACGATAGCCGAGGTGACATCCTGGCTGTCGTAGCTTTCTTCGCAAAGCAAAGAATAGTCTTCCTGGTTGATATCCGCAATTTCACTCATCCGCGGAACATTTTCCAATACGGCGAACTCTCGTATATGAAGTTTTTCAGATGCGTCGTTTTTGGTGATCCGGTATTTTTGCCACATGATGACCTCCAGAAGTTGGGGGATTGCGTCTCGAACGAACGAGCGTCCGCGGGTGCCCACCGAAAAACCGCGGTGCGTGGAATGCGGCGCGAGACGATAACGCCAGCTGAACGCCCGGCATGGTCCTGCCGGCACAAGTCCGTTTTAATCTGAACGTCTATAGACGAAAAGACAAACCCGGAGGAAAGCACTGCCGGCGACAATCTGGTCGCACAACTGAAACCTGTTTGCGCCGAGACCCACGCCCTTAACTGGTCCGCAGAAAGAAAAACCGAGAGAAAAAAATATGCGGATAGACAAATTATCTTTCTGTATTTTCTTACACCATGCGCACCACTCTTGTCAACCCGCTTACAGTTCGGCGCGCTTGACTTTGCCTTCATTTCTGGTAGTGTAAGCTCTGATAATGGCCGCCCATGGGCATCAATGCCATGCGAAAAACGCTCTTTTTTCACCCCCTGCTCCTCTTGATTTCTTCTCTTTGCGATCCGTTATTTCCCACTGCTTTGGAAGTTACCGGAAGGGATTGTTTACGGATGGGAAAAGTCACTTCCACGGAAAGGAGATATGATGTGCAAGGCCAAGACCGGCGATACCGTGAAGGTTCACTACACCGGACGACTCGCTGACGACACAATTTTCGACACCTCCCGCGGGAAATCTCCGCTGGAGATTACCATCGGCGCGGGTCGTCTTATCAAGGGATTCGAGGACGGGTTGATTGGAATGACAGTCGGGGAAAAACGACTTCTCGTCATTCCTCCCGAAGAGGCCTACGGTCCAAGCGACGAGAAGCTTTCTACGACGGTCAGTCGGACCCACCTGCCCGATTCCGTTGAACCGGCGATCGGCCTGCAGCTTCAGGTCAAGCAAAAAGACGGCTCGACATTCGTGGTGTGGGTCTCCGGGATGGATGCAAAAACGGTTACCCTGGATGCCAACCATCCGCTGGCGGGCAAGACCCTGCACTTCGAGGTTGAATTGGTCGGCTGACCCGCACATGCCGTTGATCATTAATTTGCCCACCTATTTCAACCGGGTTAAACCGGGCTTCTTCCGCAAGCCCCGCCCGGCATCTTAAGTATTGATCTTTCCTTATCTCAATGCTAACGGATGGCATTTATTTTCCGGTTCCCTTTTGGCCTTTTGACGGTTTTGACGATTTTTTCAAAACTGCGACATCATGGAAGGAGCATAATTATGAAGACGTATGTCGTCAAAGACCTGATGGTCCCGCTGTCGGAATACGCCACGGTTTCCGAAGATGCCACGCTCAGCGATGCCATTTCGGCCCTCGAGCAGGCCCAGGAACAATTCGACCAGACCCGCTATCGGCATCGCGCCGTCTTGATATATGACAAAAATCATAAAATCGTGGGTAAAATCAGCCAGCTGGATGCCCTCAAGGCCCTTGAACCGAAATACAACGAGTTGCAGACCGACGGTTCCATTCGCCATCTGGGGTTCAGCACCAAGTTTATCCAGGGCATGCTGAACCAGTTTTCGCTGTGGGCCTCTCCTCTGAATGACATCTGCAGAAAAGCGGCCGACCGAAAAATCAAGGATTTTATGTACACCCCCACCGCAGGCGAATACGTTTACGAGGACGCTTCCCTGGATGTGGCCATCCACCAATTGATCATCGGCCACCACCAATCGCTGCTGGTAACCGACAAGGCCGGTGAAATCCTCGGCGTCCTGAGGCTTTCCGATGTTTTCGCCGCCGTTTTTCACAAATTGAAGGAGTGTAGAAGCTAGACGTGTGCGACAAGTGATTGAATCGATCCACGCGATTGATCTGGGCCGGGCGATATCACAACCGCACCGAGCGGCATTGCGGAGGAGGAATACAGCATGAGCGATGGGGTCAACGGCATATCAAGCCGGATTAACTGGAAAAAACTAATTTTTCTTTTTTTGGGCATCGGCCTATTCTCGCTCGCCTATTACTCCCCGCCCTGGCCGGACGCCATCGATCCGCTCGGCAAGCATTTTGAACTGACCCGGGAAGGCAAGGGGGCCCTGGCGGTCTTTCTCCTGGCCGGCACGTGGTGGGTGTTCGAAGTCGTGCCGATCGGCATCACCAGCCTGGCGATCGGCGTGCTGCAAGCCCTGTTTCTGATCCGGCCCGCCAAAGTGGCCTTCAAGGACTTCATGGACCCGTCGGTCATGTTCATTTTCGCCTCGATCGTCATCGGCCTGGTGTTCACGAAAACCGGCTTGACCCGCCGCCTGGCCTACAAGATGCTGGCGATCGTGGGCGAACGAACCAGCATGATTTACCTGGGCTGTTTCGTCGTCACCGCCGCCCTGACCCACATCATGGCCCACACCGCCGTGGCGGCCACCATTTATCCCTTGCTGCTGGCCATCTATTCACTTTATGGCGAGGGCGACCGTCCCACCAAGTTCGGCAAGGGGCTTTTCATCGGCATGGCTTATGTGGCCGGCGCCGGCAGCATCGTCACCCTGCTAGGGGCCGCGCGCGGAGCCGTGGCCCTCGGCTTCTACACCGACATCGTCGGCAAAACCGTCTCTTTTTTCCAATTGACCTATTACATGTTCCCGATCGGCTGGCTGATGACCTTTCTCCTGTGGGGATTTTTCATGATCGTCCTCAAACCGGAAAAGAAAACCATCCCCGGTTTAAGAGAAAGGGCCAAACATCTTTATTCGGAACTGGGCCCGCTGTCGCGTAACGAAATCCTTGCCAGCGCCATCGTGCTCACCACCATCCTGACCATGGCCCTGCGCTCTTTCGTACCGGCCCTGCAGCCGATCGACAAGACGGCCATCATCCTGATTTCGACCATTATGTTCTTTGTGACCGGGATCCTGGACATCGACGACCTGGAGGCCATCCCCTGGAACATCATCCTGCTCTTCGCCGGCGCGATGAGCATCGGCTTTTGCCTCTGGGAGACCGGGGCCGCCAAGTGGCTGGCCGTCAACTGGCTGGTGATGTTCAAGGAGGCCAACTGGTTCGTGTTCACCATGAGCATCGCCTTTTT
This sequence comes from uncultured delta proteobacterium, assembly GCA_963779885.1. Taxonomy (GTDB): domain Bacteria; phylum Desulfobacterota; class Desulfobacteria; order Desulfobacterales; family SG8-13; genus JARFQH01. The sequence continues at coordinate 142,036 of CAWAAN010000024.1, forward strand.
TGTCCTGATCATGACCAATTTCATCATGAACGTGGCCGCCATCGCCATTTCGCTGCCGGTGGCGTTCGTCATCGCCCCCTACCTCGGGGTGGCGGCCGAGGTCATTCTTTTCGCCGCGCTGGTGACCGCCGGCATGCCTTTTTTGCTGCTCGTGGGGGCCGCACCCAATGCGATTGCCTACGATTCGAAACAGTTTACTCCGGGAGAGTTCTTTTTATACGGCATTCCCACCAGCATTCTGCTCATGGTCGTGGTGGGCTTTGCGGTCTTTATCCTCTGGCCCCTGATGGGCATGCCGGTGATTGTCCCGCGCTGACGCGTGACCATCCCAAGGTCTTTTAAACGGAGCGATATTCTTGAGCACCAGCGTCATTGCAGACCCCAAAAACCACCGGCGCGGGCCGGACGGCCTGGAGAATCCGTACTACCGGTCGCTGGCCCGCAAAATGATCACGCTCGTTTTGGTGGTGTCCCTGACCCCCATGCTCCTTGTCAGCGGCGTGATCCTGTATGAGTTTCAGAGATCGCACAAGGAGAAGGTCTACGCGCACCTGGGCGAACTGGTTGAAAAACACCGGCAGAACATCGAAACCTTCCTGAACGAAAAGCTCAATGACGTGCGCTTTCTCGGCAAGAGCCTTCTCGACGATCAGACCAAAGATGCCGCCGCGCTGCAGCAACGGCTGGAAACCTTCCAGCAGGTGTTCTCACCCGCGTTCGTGGATCTGGGGGTGGTCGATGACCAGGGTGTTCAAATCGCCTATGTGGGGCCCTTCAAGCTGGGCAAGGCGCAGTATTCGGATGCCGACTGGTTCAAAAAAGCCAGCCACAGCGACTATTTCATCAGCGATGTGTTCCTGGGCCTGCGCGGTCTGCCGCATTTCATCATCGCCGTGCGCGAATACTGGTTCGGCAAGCCGACCATCATCAGGGCCACCATCGACTTCGTGGCGTTCAACAACCTGGTGGAAAGGATTCGCATCGGGGCCACCGGTTTTGCCTTCATCCTCAACCGCAACGGTGAACTGCAGACCCAGACCAACTCCGAGACTCTGCCGCAGAAGGGGCCCTACCGCGATTTTCTCGGCATCCGGCAGGAAGAAGGCACCAAAACGGTTCATATCATCGAAAAGGTCGACGCCTCCGGCCAGATGAACATCTATGTCGCGGCTTTTTTAAAAAACGGCGACTGGCTGCTCGTTTATCAGCAGCGGGCCTACGATGCCTTCTCGGACCTGCGGCGCACGCAGAACATCGCCTTTGTCATCATCATGATCGGCGGCATCGGCATCGTAACCATGGCGCTGTTGCTGTCCCGGCGCATGATCAGCCGCATGGCCCAGGCCGACCGTGACAAGGAGATGATGGACAAGCAGGTGATCGAAACCGGAAAACTGGCCTCGATCGGTGAACTGGCGGCGGGGATTGCTCATGAAATCAACAACCCGGTGGCCATCATGGTCGAAGAAGCCGGGTGGATCGAGGACCTGCTCGAAGAGGAGGACCTCAAGGCGGGCAAAAACCTGGAGGAGTTTCACCGGGCCCTGAAACAGATCCGGGTTCAGGGGCACCGGTGCAAGGACATCACCCATAACCTGCTCAGTTTCGCCCGCAAAACTGATGGCAAGGCCAAAAAACTCCAACTGAACGCCCTGATCGAAGAGATGGTCAGACTGTCGGGCCAACGCGCCAAGTTCGGCAATGTGTCGATCGAAACCGACCTCAAGGCCGACCTGCCGCTGATCTATGCCTCCGAAATCGAGCTTCAGCAGGTATTCCTGAACCTGATCAACAACGCGCTGGATGCCATGGAAAAAACCGGCGGTACCCTGACGATTACCACCCGAATCGAGGACGAGAGTGAATTCCACGGGGTAGTGGTCGACATCGCCGACACCGGCCCCGGCATCCCCAAGGCGAATCTGGCCAAAATCTTCGACCCGTTTTTTACCACCAAGCCGGTGGGCAAAGGCACCGGCTTGGGGCTGTCCATCTGTTTCGGGATCATCAACAAGATGGGCGGGGAAATCAGCGTTGACAGTGTTCTGGGCGAGGGTACGAGCTTTCATCTCCGGTTTCCCCTCTCGCGGCCGCCCGCGACGGAGGCCCTTGACTCAACCCCGGTCGTCGACATCTGAAAACCATAACGCGCTTCGATTAAAAATCATCGATGACCCTGCACAAGGAGAATAGTTATGACCATAGCCAACGTACTCTTAGTCGACGACGAGGCCCCCTTCGTGGAGACCATGACCAAGCGTCTGACCAAACGTAAACTGGAGGTGACAACGGCTTTGGATGGTCAAGCGGCGCTGGCGGCGCTCGCCAGGGACCCCAACATCGAGGTGATCATTCTGGATGTCAAAATGCCCGGCATGGATGGTGTCGAAACCCTCAAGGAGATCAAGAAGAGGCACCCTCTGGTGGAAGTGATCATGCTGACCGGGCATGCCACGGTCGAAACGGCCATCGACGGCATGAAGCTTGGGGCACTCGATTACCTGATGAAGCCCTGTGAAATGGAGGTGCTGATGGCCAAGGTCGAGGAGGCCGCCGCCAGAAAACGCTCCCACGAAAACAAGATTGTCGACGCCCGCCTCAGGGAGATCACCTCCCGACGTCCATAAGGAGTGCCTATCCGCGACCTTTTTTAGGCACCGTAACGTGTCCAATCCATAACTGTGGAGATGTTCGCTGGACAAGGCCGCACAAGGGTTTGCGACGAGGCGTACTTTATGTCCGCCGCAGCCGGAAACCCGCTTCGACCCACCGCCCGGCGGAAAAAAGACCTCTTATGGATGGACACAAGGGAGAAACGCGCATGTCCGGTGAATACGAGGATCGCCACCGGCCCAGGCTGCTGCTGGTCGATGATGAACGGGCTTTTGGTGCTGTTTTGTCCAAACGATTGACCAAGCGGGGATTCGATGTTTCCCTGGCCTACTCCGGCACGCAAGCGATCCAGACGCTGAGAGCCCAGGAGTTCGATGTGGCAATCCTGGACCTCAAGATGGAGGACATGGACGGAATAGAGGTCCTGAAAATTTTCATCAAAATGGACCCGGAACTGCCGGTGCTCATGCTGACCGGGCACGGGTCGGAACAAGCGGCCCGGGAAGGGATCGCCTGCGGTGCCTTCGACTACCTCACCAAACCTTACGAACTCGAAGACCTGCTGGAAAAACTGACCGAGGCCCTGCGGTCGAAATAGGCCTGCATCCGGTGGTTTAACACGAAAATTGAACTGACCGGTTCCAGGGTTCCAGGTTTAGAGTCGATGAATCGTAGGTTGGGTTGAGCAAAGCGAAACCCAACATCGGCAAGAATCCTTATCTTTGTTGGGGTTCGTTTCACTCACCCCAACCTACGAAACCATCCGGACTCCGGCGCATCGTTATTAGGATTTGTGGCGGCTCGAAGGGTCATTGTTGTTTAATACGAAAACAGACAAAACTGATTTAACCGACTCATCCCTTAGACCCAATAACTTCATTGTTAAACCGCCTGTTACGGGTAAGTGCATATGATCACATTGCTCGATTACGGCGCCGGCAACGTCCGAAGCGTCATCAACGCCATTGAAAGCCTGGGGGAAACCGTCAAAATCGTTTCGGCGGCCGGCGATATCCTTGCAGCCGAAAAACTGGTTTTTCCGGGGGTGGGGGCTTTCGGCAACATGATGCGGATCCTGCACGGCAAGGGCCTCGTGGAACCGCTGAAGGCCTATCTGGGCTCAAACCGGCCTTTTCTGGGCATCTGTCTCGGGTTGCAGGCACTCTTCGACAGCAGTGAGGAAGCTCCGGGCTGCCTGGGTCTTGGGGTGATCCCGGGGGAGGTGAAGCGGTTCACCCATGCGTTGGCGGTCCCGCACATCGGCTGGAACGGCTTGACCATCCTACAGCCTTCAAAGATCTTCGATTCGCTTGCCGGCGACGAAAAGTTTTATTTCGTTCATTCCTATTACGTTGCGCCGCAAGACCCGGCGCTGGTCCTGGCGACCACCGATTACGGCGACAGGTTTGTCAGCGCAATTCAGAAAGGCAACATCATCGCCACCCAGTTCCACCCCGAGAAGAGCGGGCGCGCCGGGCTGTGCCTCCTGAAGAATTTTTTAAGCACCGATACGTGCCCCTTTCTGCCCCCCCGGATCCAGAACCGTACCTGCCTGGCCAAACGGATCATCGCCTGTCTGGATGTCCGCGCCAACGACCAGGGCGATCTGGTGGTAACAAAGGGCGACCGCTACGATGTCCGCGAAGACGGCGCCGTGCGCAATCTCGGCCGGCCGGTCACATTGGCCGGCCGTTACTACGAGGAGGGCGCCGATGAAATCACCTTTTTGAACATCACCGGATTCCGGGATTTTCCGCTGGAAGACATGCCGATGCTCGAGGTGCTGAAACAAACCTCCCGCACCGTCTTCGTGCCGCTAACCATCGGCGGCGGCATCCGCGACTACACCGACAAAAACAATCGCGCGTATTCGGCGCTCGAGGTCGCGGCAGAGTATTTCCGGTCCGGCGCCGACAAGGTGTCCATCGGCAGCGATGCGGTGCTCGTTGTTGAAGATTACCTGAGGTCCGGAGTTAAATCCGGCCGCAGCGCCATCGAGGAAATTTCCGGTGTTTACGGCAATCAGGCGGTGGTCATCTCCATCGATCCGCGTCGGGTGTATGTCCCCTCACCGGACGCCGTCCGACACCGTGTCATTGAAACGCGCCATCCGGGCCCCGACGGGCAGCGGTATTGCTGGTATCAGTGCACGATAAAAGGCGGCCGCGAAGGACAGGACCTGGACGCCGTCACCCTGGCCGGGGCCTGTGAAGAACTGGGAGCCGGTGAAATCCTGCTCAACTGCATCGATCGGGACGGCAGCGGGCTGGGGTTCGACATCGAGTTGATCGATGCGGTCAAGGCAGCGGTTTCGATTCCCGTTATCGCCTCCAGTGGCGCCGGTCGCCCAGACCACTTCCTGGAGGTCTTCACCGCGACCGCGGCCGAATCGGCCCTGGCGGCCGGCATCTTCCACCGTCGCGAGGTGCCGATCGCCGCCGTCAAGAACTTCCTGCGCGGCAAGGTGGAAATCCGGCTGTGACATAGCACGCCGCGGGGTCCCGCTCCTGCTCTGCGCCCTCCATTTTCACCTCCCCTCAAATTTGACAAATTTGGCGCATCATCGTATAATTTTTTAAAATACTTCCCGCAGCATAAGCTTGAATCGTCATCGGCCGACGCCCGACAAGCGCAGCGCCCAACCGTGATCTTGAAATCTACAAACGTGCAGGGGAACTGATGTCCAGTTTGAAGAAGTGGATCGAGACGGTCGATGAACATTCCCTGACCTTGTTGCTACGTTATGCAGGTGAATTCGGAGCCATATCAAGCCTGATCAATCTCGAAACCGGAACCTATCCCCTGCCACGCGCGGAGATCGATGAAATCTGGCAGCTGCGCATGCACGGGGCTGTATTGGGAATCGCGTTGGTCTACGGTTGCGAGTTCAACTTACTGGAAAATAACGCCGCAGGCGCGGCCGAACCCGTTTTTACGGCAGACTATCGCGAGGTCCTGGCGGCCGACAAACGCACCGTTTGGGCGCGCGATCTCGACACCGTGGCCTATGAAACCCTGATGTGGAACATCGGCGAATTCGGATTCCGGTCCCTGGCCCAAAACCGTGAAAAATACGCGATCCCGAAGTTTACCGACCACCCGCACTATGACTGGTTTTTGCGGTTGGCGCTGTATAACATTGTCAGAATTTTCGAAACCTGTATCCAGAACCTCTACAAGTAGTATAGTATCGTGTCACTTTTGAAGGGCCTCGATGGCCTCGCGCGAGGCAGGTGCGACCGCAGAAAGGGTTCAAGGTGCAGGGTCCACGGTTCGGGGTTGGCGGATGAAAGCGATTAGAGGTTTCGGGTGGCGGCCATTGAGACACCTCATGCGTGACCCAGCACTAGCCGCCTGACCGCCGCCCGCCGCTCAGCTTGCACCACGAAACATCCTGCCGTAATTGGCATAGAGCCGGGGGTTGACCCGCGAAAAACGGTCGAAGTCCCCCAACAACTCCATACCGGGCACGATCGCCCGCACGACCGGAATGCCGATATCCCGGCGGGTCAAATCGACGTAAATCGGCCTGAAGCCATTGGAAACCAGCAGGGTTTCGATCAACGCCAGATCCCCGGCCGCGTCACCGCACGAATAATTGGGCAGCTTTTCTAGCGGCACGCGCAGGAGCCCCTTCATAGCCGGTTGTGACGGCGGGCCGCCGGGATAAGGATACGGTGTCTCCGTCATGGCCGCCAGCAACGCGCGCCGCGCATCGAGATGCGCGCCGGTTCCCTTCACGATGCGTCCGTCACCGGAAATCACGAAACACTTGCAGCACGGCACGCCCAGCGGGGTGGTGATGTCCTGGAACTGGACCCGGATGCCCCGCCGCTCGTAGCTCTCCAGCAGGGCGCCCACCATCGGATCCATTGTCTCGGCCTCGAAACACAGCCGGGGCGAAAAGGGCATGGTGCTTTCGCTGTCGCGCTCGATAACTTCCAGCAGCGCGCTCACTTTGGCAGCCGCCATGGTGCTGCCAGAGGCCAGGCCGGTCGATCCCAGCGCGGAAAAGAGCTTGCGCTCATCCAGGTTGCAGAACAAAAAGACGCATTGCACCGGCACGAAGATGGATCGCAATCCGGTGCCGGCGGCTTCCTGCCCTTCCAGCCAGTAGAAAGGATCATCCGCATACGGCACCTCGAGTGTCAGGCGGTTGGGATCCAGGTGGTTGATGTGCTGCCGCCGCAGGTCCGAGGCGCGACCATGCCGCAGGGGGTACGGTTTCTGATACCCGCAGATGTCGCCGGGCGCGACGGTGGCATAGGCCGCGCATCGTTCGACGATTTCCATGACGCAGGCCGCACGGGCCGATTCAAGGTCGAGCCCGCGTCCGTAAGCCGTTTGAGGCCCTTCCAATGCGAAGCGGTGCCGCCCATTGTGCACGCTCGACTTCATTTCCCACCCCCGCAGCAGCGCGATCGGGCTCAGCGATGATTCATGCCGCATTTCGGGGCCCGGGAAAATGCCGGCTGTCGCCAGCCGCTCGAGGGCCAGCGCCGTAGTCCCGACGGCCTTCGCGCCGGCCTCCAATGAGACGGCGTCTTGCCGGCACGCTCCGGCCGGCCGCCGGTCGAACATCTCAGGCAATGTCTGTGTCACCTTCCCGGCCTCGGAAACGAGACGGTCGGGTAACGGTGGTCCCGGGGTCCCTTCTTCGGGATTTGGAAGTTCCTTGTGCCCGGTGATGTTCAGTCGAAAGAGCCGGATCCAGTGTTCGTGGCGCGTCCTGTCCGCGAGAAGCGTGGCGCCAATAAATACCAGCGGCGTAAAATCGGCCAGGCGTTTTACCACATCGTCCGCAAAATGGCGGCGCAGCGAATCGAACTCCGGGTTGAGGAGACAGGCTTCGAAAAAAAGGGCCCGGAGAAAAAGGTCGGTCGCCGCACAGGCCGAAATGGCCCGCGCCAGCGCGTACCTGTCCCAGACGTTTATCAATCGCAGCAGGTGCCGGCGCATGAATTCATCGTTGGGGTGCGCCCGGCAATGTCGCAGGCCGGTCTCGAAATCAGGCGCTTGCCGGGGAAAGCAGGCGAAATAGCCGGTTCCGGAATCAGTTTTCACCAGTCGCAGATCATAGTGCAGCACCACGTTATCTGGCATCATAGCGAATCCCTCCGAACTGACGCGTCCCGGATTTCTTTTTGACGAACGGCACCATCGGTGAATATCGCGACGGTCCGCTTCATGTCGCGCGTGAAAGAGTAACCTCGCAAGTGTTGTGTCTTTTCTTTAAGCCTCGAGCGTCGAGCCGACATTTCCGAAGAAAAAGCGCTCCTTCAATCTGGCATGCAACATCGCGGCCCGCGGCAGCCCGGTGCAGTGGGAAACACCGATGCGCTCGATGTCGTAACGATCGATCACCTTCAGCGTTTCGGCAAACTGCGCATCGCTCGCAAATCCCAGATGAGTGCCGCCGATGATCGCAAAAATTCTGTCCCGCCCGGTTTTTTCCAGTGCATAGTCGATGATGTTGATCATGCCGGCGTGGGCGCAACCGAGGACGAGGATCAGCCCTTTGGCCGTATCAATGATCAACGACAGGTCGTCTTTCAGGGGATCGGGCTGGATTTTTTCGCCCCCGGCCGTAACGGCCGTCATTTTAGCATCACCCTTTTCAAAAGTGTTCGTCCGGGGAATTTCGCCGGTCAGAAACACGCCCGGTCCCACCTCGACCATCCCTGTTTCCAATCGAAACCGTGCGCCGAGTGATTCCAGGTAACGGCGGCTGTGAGGAATTCCAATATAGCGGGTGTTTCCGTCGGCGGACCAGATCCTTTCCACGAAGATATCCGGGTGACCGTATACATCCACCGCCCCCCGGATCTGAAGGACCGCCGGCAGCCCTCCGGTGTGATCGTAGTGCCCGTGGCTGATCATGATCGCCGTGATGGCACGCAGGTCCTTCTTGAGCGCCAGGGAATTCTGTACGATGCCGAACCCCTGCCCCGTATCGAACAGGTAGCTGCGGTTGTCGGTTTCCACATAGCAGGCAAATCCGTGTTCACCGATGACGCCGAAGGGTACACCAACCGAATTTTCGCAGAGGATGGTCAGCTTCGTTTTCACTGAAGGCCTCCTTTCCTAATCTGATCGAATCTGTTTGCGGTCTGAAAACGCTCTTGACCTGACACAAGGGTATGATATTGCCTTCATATAGAAGATGGCTTGGTGAATCAACCCAAAGATCAGCGCGGGACACCTTACCTTCAGGCCAAGCCGCCCCAAACGCGGGCCTGCCGGAAGGTCGGCAAGGTTTCTGAATCGCGCTCCTGGTCTTGAAAACGAGGGGAGTGATGACATGATTCGAAAAAGACAATTTAACGCTGTACCACCGGTGGCAAAAGTCCTCTGGCAGGGACTCATTGTTTCAGCCCTGGTCCTGCTGTGCCTCGGGTCGGCAGCGGCCCAGAATGCCACCCGCTTGAAAATGGGCATCATGACAGGCGGCCCCAAAGGGACCTACTACCAGTTCGGCCTTGACCTTCAAAAGCTTCTGGCGCGCGCCAATATCGACCTGCGGGTCGATAATTCCAAGGGGTCGGTCGAAAATATCTATGCGGTTTACCAGAAGCCGAACACCCAGTTGGGAATCGTCCAGTCGGACGTGCTGGCGTTTGTGTCCCAGGTTCAAACCAACCCGCTGTTAAAGCAGATCGCCTCCAAGACCCGAATGGTCTTTCCGCTCTACAATGAGGAGATTCACCTGCTGGGCAAAAAGGACATCGCCAATTTCGATTATCTGGCCGGCAAGAGAGTGGCCATCGGCACGGAGGGCAGCGGCAACTATCTGACCGCCAGGCTCCTCTTCAAGGTTTCCGGGATCGAGCCGGCGGAAACGCTGACCATCGGGCTCGACGAGGCCCTGGAGCAATTGAAGCAAGGCCGGATCGATGCCATGTTTTACGTGGCCGGCTATCCGGTAAAACTTTTCCGTGAAAACGTGGCGGCAGGCGATAATCTGGCCTTGATCCCGATCACCAACAAGAACATCCTGGAGTTCTACCCCCAGTCCGAGATCCCGGCCGACACCTATGCCTGGCAGGATACCGCGGTGACGACCGCAGCGGTCAAAGCGGTTCTTATTTCCTACGACTTCCGGCGCTTTCACTGTGAAAACGTCGGGCGCGTGGCCAAATACATCTATGACAATCTCGACTGGCTGATCCAGAACGGTCACCCGAAGTGGAAAACCGTCGACCTGAATTACCCCCTCAAAGGCTGGGAGCAATACGATTGCGTGAAAAAAGCCCTGGCGGGCACCCGGCAGCCGGCCGCGCGCAGCGAGCCGGGTGAACTCAACCCGGTGCTGGATGCCATCAAGGACATGCTCTCGGAATGATTCCCCGGCACCGAGACTGATAAGCATCCGGCTATAACCGGCAGGAAAAAAATTAAATCCGCTTGACATCTTTTGGCGGGCATGTCATCAGAAATGCGTTTCTCTTATTTCAGGACTAAACCAATGACACGACTCAGCACAGGCAGGTATTTTTATTACGGGTATTACCACGGCGCCCGTGGTCTGCCTGGGGTTCGCTGACACCATCACCTCCCCGAAAGCCGCAGGCACCATCGTGCCTGCGGCTTTTTTTTTGGGGGAGAACCAAACCGCAGGGCGCAGGCACGACACGCTCCCGTGGTTCGACGGGCAAAACCCAAAGGAGCAGAAAGCCATGAAAACCTACGATGTCAATGTCAAAGAGTTCATCCCGCTCATCTCCCCGCATGCGTTGAAAGACGACATGCCGATCACGCCGGCGGCCGTCCGCACCGTCGTTTCGGGGCGCCGGGTCATTGCCGACATCATCGGCAAGAAAGACCCGCGCCTGCTGGTCATCGCCGGGCCCTGCTCGATTCACGACGAAGCCGCTGCGCTGGAGTACGCCGACCGGCTCAACCGCCTGAAGGAGAAAGTCGCCGACACCATCTTTCCGGTGATGCGGGTCTATTTCGAAAAGCCGCGCACGAACATCGGCTGGAAAGGCCTCATCAACGATCCGGCCCTGGATGGCACCTGCGATATGATGCAGGGCTTGTTGACGGCCCGCGCACTTCTGTTGAAAATAACCGAAATGGGCCTGGCCACCGCAACCGAGATGCTCGATCCGATCACACCCCAGTATATCGCCGGGCTGGTGTGCTGGGCCGCCATCGGGGCGCGCACCACCGAATCGCAGACCCACCGGGAAATGGTCAGCGGGCTGTCGATGCCCGTGGGCTTTAAAAACTGCACCGACGGCGGACTCGACACGGCCTTGAACGCCATGATCGCCGCCGGTTCGCCCCAGAGTTTTCTAGGCATCGATCAGGATGGCAAGGCCAGCATCGTCAAGACCACCGGCAACCCCTTCACCCATATCGTGTTGCGCGGCGGCCGCCGCCCGAATTACGACACCGTCAGCATTCGCGAGGCCGTGCGCCTGCTGCGCGACAAAAATCTTCCCGAGTCGGTCATCGTCGATTGCTCGCATGCCAACTCACGCAAACACTACGAGGAACAGACGGTGGTCTGGCAGGATGTCGTCAACCAGCGCGCCGGCGGCAACGATGCTATAATCGGATTGATGCTGGAGAGCAATCTGAAGGAAGGCCGGCAGAATTATGACGGATGCCAGGACACCCTGCAATACGGCGTGTCGATCACCGACGCCTGCATCAACTGGCAGACCACCGAGGAGTTGATCCTTTCCGCCCATGATCAATTGAGCCGGCAGACCGCTCAAAACTCCGTCGCATCGGCGGCCGTCGCCGGTGCGGGAATGCGAAGGTTATGAAAAACAAAACTGAATCGATGCTTATTCATACCCGCCCACCTCATGATACCGCCCGCCGGATGAAGACTGCGGGAAAATTTCCTGGTGCGCTCGATACCGTTGTAACCCCCCGGCTGAAAACCAGCGTGAGTCTGGCCGGCGTGGCCCGTAACGCCTCCGCAGCGGAACTCATGGCAGCCGTCCGCCGTGCGGCCGAGGCGGCGACGGATTTTTCCTGGCTTTCCCGCGGCGATGCGGTTCTGATCAAACCCGTGGTCAATTCCGGCAATCCCTACCCGGCCACGACCAGTCCCATCGGGCTATATGCAACGGTTGCCCTGCTCAAAGAAAAGGGCGCCGGACGAGTGATCGTCAGTGACATGGCCGGGATCGAGCACGTCAAGCTGTCACCCGGCAAGATGAAAGGCAGCACACGCCGGCTGATGTACTCCTGCGGTGTGGCGCAGGCCGCGCAAGCCGCCAGGGCCGAGCTTTATTTTCCGGAAGAAGACGGCTGGGACGCCTTTTTCGAAGACGATCTGCCCGTTAAGGATAAAAACAATGGCTATACCCAATACGACAAAGCGTGAAATCAGGCCGACTCATCCCGGTGAAATGCTTAGAGAGGATTTCATGCCGGACTATGACCTGAACACGACTTCACGGCAAACGCCTTAGGCCTAGGCACTTTAATATCCCCTACCCTGGTTAGCGGCTCTATCGCCCGACAAATCGTCGTTGGCGTCTCTCCATCTTCCCACAATCGTTCTAGCTCGTCTTCGTCGAGATAGGCGGCGGTCAAATTGGCTTGGGCATCGAGGTCAACGGCCACGACCGTATGGCTGAGTTCAGAAAACATCCACGCCAGATGATATACAAGGGATGTTTTTCCCACGCCGCCTTTGTTGTTGAAAAAGGTCAGTACCGGAACACTCATGGACGCCTCCTGACCGTGGCGAGCACGGTCACCTGCTCAATTTGAAACTCGATGTCGGCAAGAAGTGTTTCAAGCTGCTTATCTGAATATGTCATATTATCTCCGCGGGACCAAATATTTACTGGAAGTTCCCCGTCCCGATCCATCTATTGTAAACCGTATCCTTGTCTATTCCAAGGTGGGAGCCATTAAATTAGTCTCCAAAAAAGATCGCGGATGGGCCCTAGTTATTTACAAACCAAACAGAAAAATCATCCAATAACTGATAATTTTTTGAATACTTGTCTGTTGATTTAAGGTCAGCTAAAGGTAAAATAAATTTCTTTTTGTCGGATAGTCTTTCAACTTCAACCAATATGCCATTATTTTCATCAAGATCATTCTCGAAGCTAATCAGCTTGAAAGAATCTTTATAAGATGGTTGTGTCTTTTTAAGTTTTTCGTATTCCTTTTTATTTCCAGGACCAATTACATAATATTCCTCCCAATGAAAATCCTCGATTCCGGTAAGCTGACATGGCAATTCAATGTTCTGTTTGAGATAATCCATATATTTCAAGGAGGATTCTTCACTGACCTCTACATCATCTTGACCAAGAATTTTTTCGATTCGCTTATCCTGCTCATCAAGTTCAAACATTTCTCCTCCAGTCAATTATAATTATGTTAAAATATATCCATACTTCTTAAGCCAACGAACGATTTTCCTATGTAACTCCAAAATGGATGGCGATCTAAAAGTATACTCCTTGGGTGGCATAATGCCTACGAAGGGGATTATTCCAATAAATTTTACAATCATTTCTATTGGGTTTTTCCCTGAATCTTTTATATTTATGATGGAAATGTATTCTAAATAATCGTAGGACTTAGGGTGATAATATTTAGCCGTAAGGATACTTTTTTCTTCATATATAATTTTTGCTTTTTTCATGATGTTTCAAACACCGAACAATGTTAGTATATGGAAAATTTTTTAGCTACTTCCCTTATAGAAAGGATAACTTTTCACCTATTATAATATTGTTGCAGAAACATTGAAAATTTTATCTTGCATTTTCCCTGATTATAAATTTAATCTAAAATAGAATGGAAACCAAGTGCAAGGCAAAATTTACCCTGATTCAAATTCGAAACTTATGGACCAGATCTGTCAGGTGTTGCGCTACCACCTTCCGCCTACCGTACCGAACGGACATATGGTAACTGGATACTCCGATACATCAAGACAATTGCCTCTGTCCAAGGCCCCCGCGACCGATATTTGTGAAATCTCTACAGGCCTGCGTTAGAAAAAGATCCCGCCTTGCCGTCCGGCTAATACTTCCCCCTGTTGGGTGTGTAGAGGACTTGCACCTCCAAGTGAGTGCGCCCTGCCGAGCGCACAATTACGCAAGCGGGTCATCGACAGTGCAATGACCCGTTACCACGTCGCGGGATTTGAGGCTGTGGCCGTACACCACAAACGCGATTCGGATATCAAATTGACATTTCATTGGCAATGTGCCATCAAGCCCAAGATCATTTTTTACTGAAATTCCGGATCGCTGAAACTTGCCGCTGCACTGTTGCCTGCGATCCCATTCCTTCAACGCCGGTATCGTCGAAAGGGAAACGTCCTATGAAAGCCGACCGTATTAAACGCCTGATCGTTACCCTGATCACCATCACGCTGGCCCTGTCCGCGGGCGTCGCGGAAGCCGACGAAACCGATCGTCATCGGCTGCCCCCTGGCCACCTCCTTTCTTTACGGCTGGGATGCCGAACGCGGCGTCACGCTGGCCGTGGAAGAAATCAATGCCGCCGGCGGCGTTGACGTGGCCGGTAAAAAACGTCCGTTCGACATGGCGGTGATCGACACCCGCGACCTCGAGCCCGGCGTGCCGGTCAGCGAGGCTCTTTTAGCCCTGGAAAAACTGATTCTGGACAAAAAGGCCGATTTTATCATCGGCGGCCCGGTCCGCTCCGAGGCGGCGCTGGCGGCCATGCCGCTGCTGTCGAAATACAAGAAGGTGTCGATTCTCACCACCGGTGTTTTGACGCCGAAATACCACGCCCTGGTGGCCGAGCAGTATGACAAGTACAAATACTGCTTCCGCATCCACGGCGAAGCCAAGAACCTGGTGGGTGAAATTTTCGCCAACTTCACCGACCTGAAGCAGAAGCACGGGTTCAACAACCTGTTTATCATGGCCCAGGATGTCAGCCACGCGCGCGCCGCGGCCGGCATCGTCAAGGACATCGCCGAGAAAAAAGGCTGGAACGTGACCGGCCTCGAAATATATCCCACCGGCGCCACGGATTTTTCGATGGGCCTGCTCAAGGCCAAGGATTCGAAAACGGAAATCATCAATATCTGGATGGACATGCCCGAAAGCGCCATCCTCCTGAAGCAATGGTACGATATGCAGATTCCGGCCCTGCCCTTCGGCTCCACGCTGGCCGCCGCGGAGCAGCCCGGGTTCTGGAAGGCCACCGACGGCAAGGGTGAGTATACGCTCTGCAACGTCGTCAACGCCGGCAATGCGCCCTCGAATGCCACCCCCTGGACGATGAAATTCTATGACGCCTATACCAAGCGCTGGGGCATCGAGCCGGAAGGGTTGGGAACTTCCAGCAGCTACATGGCCGTCTATGTGCTGAAAGAGGCCATCGAACGCGCCGGCAGTCTCGATGCCGACAAGGTCGTGGCCGCCCTCGAGCAGACCGACATCATGGGCGTTTACGGCCGGCTGCGCTTCGATCCCAAGAGCCATCAGGTCATCCCGGCCACCGACCCGCAAGAGGGCGCCGTCGGCAGCATCCTGCAGTGGCAGGACGGCAAACGCGTGGTCGTCTATCCCAAGAGCATCGCCACCGGAGAGATCCTGTTGCCGCCCTGGATGAAAAAATAGATCGTGTCCATCCATAAATGGTCTTTTTTCCACTGGGCGGCGTTCTCCGCGGGTTTCCGGCTGCGGCGGACATAAAGTACGCCTCGCCGCAAACCCTTGTGCGGCCTTGCCCAGCGAAAAAAATCCTCATTTATGGATCGGACACACAACAGTGCCTAATAAAGATCGCGGATGGGCGCTATGATCGTTCCCGTCCAGAAATGGACGTTATACCGTGATTCCCCGACGACCCGGGGGCAAATCGGTGTCAGCCGCGCAGTAAACCGGTCAACCGGCTCAACGGACAAACGGGCCAACGGGTCAACGGGCTAAACGGCTCAACGGACCAACCGACAAATGGACATCCTCATCTACGGCACGATCAACAGCGTGACGCTGGCCCTGTATGCCCTGGGTTTTGCGCTCGTCTACGGCATCAGCCGCCTGCCGAATTTCGCCCACGGGGCCCTCTATGTGCTCAGCGGCTTCATCGTCTGGAGCGCGCTCAACACCCTGGCGCTCAACTATTTTCTGAGCATTGTATTGGCGCTGGTCGTCACGGCGATCATCGGCGCCGTCATTTACCGCGTTTTCCTGATTCGCGTCCGGGGCATGGAAATCTCCGAGATCATCGCCTCCTACGCCATCGCACTGGCCATCCTGGAGGGCCTGCGATGGGGTGGATTCAAGGGCATGACCTATACCCTGCCCCCCTTCATCGAGGGCAGCACGATCATTGCCGGCATTTCCGTGGATTATCAGCGGTTGCTGGCGGTGGGCATCGGCGCGGCCCTGGTGGCCTTTTTATGGCTGTTCACCCATTACACGCGCATCGGTCTGGCCCTGCAGGGCATGGCCCAGGACGAACGCGCGGCGC
Organism: uncultured delta proteobacterium; assembly: GCA_963779885.1. Lineage (GTDB taxonomy): Bacteria > Desulfobacterota > Desulfobacteria > Desulfobacterales > SG8-13 > JARFQH01. The sequence goes on from CAWAAN010000024.1 coordinate 158,092, forward strand.
TCATGCTCGGGATCGACTCGGATTTAATGGCCGTGGTGGCCATGGGGCTCGGCTCGGCACTGGCGGCCCTGGCCGCGGTCGTGCTGCTGCCGCTCGGAAACATCGTGGTCGAATCCGGCTACAATGTCCTGATTCTGGCCATCGCGGTGTGCATCGTCGGCGGCATCGGGAGCTGGGCCGGCGCGGTGCTGGCGGCCTTCATCATCGGTTTTGCCCAAATCCTGACGGTGGTCTACCTCGGCTCCCATTTCCAGATGGTCGTGGCGCTTTCGGCCATCATCCTCACGCTGATCCTCAAGCCGTCCGGCCTTTTCGGTCAGCAGAAAGAACTGGAGGAACGCGTCTGAACGCCGCCGAACCGCAACGTCGCAAGGAAAGGATCGACCGGGGCATCAAGGTGCGCTCGGACGGGATCTATGCCCTGATGTCCTGGCGTGAGTTGGTCTACCTGGCCGCGCCGCGCCTGGTGCTGATCCTGGGCCTGTTGGCCTTGCCGCTGGTCATGCCCGGCATGTACTGGCAGCGGGTCGTATCCATCGTCTGTATTTACGCCCTGCTGGCATTGAGTTTCGACTTTCTCGCCCATTACGTGGGTCTGGTGTCTCTCGGGGGTGCATTTTTCGTGGGTGTCGGCGGTTACCTGACCGCCATCCTGAACACCCAACTGGGCCTCTCACCGCTGGTCACCATCCCCGCCGCGGCGCTGATCGGCGGCGTGCTCTGCACCCTGATGCTGCTGCCGTGTCTGCCCCTGCGCGGCGTCTACTTCGCCATCGTCACCCTGATGTACCCCCTGTTTCTGGCGCGGGTGATCGAAGCCCTGGATATCCTCGGCGGCACCGACGGGATCCTGGGCATCGACAGCTTCCCCAGCGCCTGGCTGGAGCAGTATTTTGTCATCGCCATGACGCTGCTGCTGCTCTTCGCCCTCCGCCGGCTGGTCAACACCGACCTGGGGCTGGTGTTGCGGGCCGTAAAGGACAACGATCAGGCCGTGCGGGCCTCCGCGATGAACGTGACCCGCTACCGCGCCCTGGCCGTGTTCATCGCCGCGGCCATCGGCTGCCTGGCCGGGGCCTGTCTGGTGCACATCTACATGTGGACCGGGATTTCCACCTTTGCCCTCGATTTTTCGGTGCTGCCGATCGCGGCAACGGTCATCGGCGGCAGCGGGACCCTGGTCGGCCCGCTGCTCGGCTGCCTGATCCTGGTGCCGGTCTCCGAGCTTCTGCGGGACTTCGGCACGCTTCGAATCGTTTTCTATTCCCTGATCCTTCTGGCCTTTATCGTCTTTCGCAGCGAGGGGCTGATGGTCTATGGCCAACGCAAGTACCACCAGATCGAAAGATGGACGAAAATATGACGGCCGCGCCGATCCTCGAAGTCCGCGAAGTGACCAAGACCTTCGGCGGCATCATCGCACTCAACCGGATCAGCTTCGATGTCCGCGAGGGGGAAATTCTGGGCATTATCGGCCCCAACGGGTCCGGTAAAACCACCGTGGTCAACTGCATCACCGGTTTCGTCAAGGCTTCCTCCGGACACATTCTCTTTCGCGGCCGCGACATCACCGGCAAGCCGCCGCACCGCATCGCCGACATGGGCGTGACGCGCACGTTTCAGATCATGCGCCCCTATTACAGCCTGCCGGCCTATAAAAACATGGTGATTCCGCTCTTCTCCCCCCGCGCCCGGCGCACCGGCGGGTGGCGCGGGGGCGGCCGGCTGGGCGACCGCAACACGGTCGGCATCGACATCCTGGAAGAAATCGGTTTCGAACGCGACTCCTACGTCCCCTATAAATTGACAGCCACGCTGCCGACCGGCTACCTCAAGCGCCTGGAACTGGCGCGCTGCCTGGCCCTCAAACCGGAACTGATCATCTGCGACGAAGTTTTTTCCGGCCTGAGCATGAGTGAAATCGCCAGCATGGTGCCGCTGATCGAGCGCCTGCAGATGGACGGCATCACCTTGATCATGATCGAGCACCGTCTGCGGGAGTTGTTCAAGGTGACCAACCGGGTGATGGTTCTCAATTTCGGCGAGAAGCTGATCGAGGGCACCCCGGCGGAGGTCATGGCCGACACGCGCGTCCGGGAGGCCTACTTCGGCTCGGAGAGCTTCGAGGAGGTGATGAAACATGCTTGAAGCCTCCGGCCTGATGGTCTTTTACGAAAACATGCTGGCGCTGAACAACGTAACCATCCGCTGCGGCGAAAACCGGATCGTCGGGGTTTTCGGCGCCAACAGTGCCGGAAAATCGACGCTCATGTACACCCTTTCCGGCATCATGCTCGACATTCGCAAAAAGGAGGCCATGGCCGGTGGCGAGCGTATCACGGTCACCGGCAGCATCCGCTACAATGGCCGCGAACTGATGGCGGTCAAGCCCAGCCGCAGGGCCAAACTGGGGATTGTCCTGTGCCCGGAGCGTCGGCGTATTTTCAACGAAAGCAGCGTTCTGGAAAATCTGAAAATCGGCGGATACCTGGCCACCGCCGCGCAGGCCAAGGAGACATTGGCGTATGTCTTCACGGTTTTTCCAGCCCTCAAGAAACTGAAAAACCGGGTCGGGGGGTTTTTGAGCGGCGGCGAACAGCAGATGCTGGCCATCGGGCGGGCATTGATGGCCCAGCCGAAAATACTGCTGCTCGACGAGCCGCTGCTGGGCCTCAGCCCCCTGATGCAGGCCATGCTCATGCGCGCCACCCGTGAAATCCGGGATCAGCGCGGGATATCGATCATCGTCACCGAGCAGTACGCCCGCCCGGTGCTGCCGATCATCGACTACGCCTTCATACTGGAAAACGGCTCGGCGGTTCTGGAGGGAACGCGGGAAGAGCTGATGGACAACCCGGATGTCCGCTCGGCCTATTTCGGCGTCTGACTGATGTGGGATTTTGTTTTGCTCAACCCAACCTTCTGCGATTCCATGTGCCTAAAGATGATCGTCGAACATCGAAAGGCCAACTTAAATTTCGAATGCGCCCAACAACTGATCACAACTCTTCGTATCTTCGAAAATCGGTTTCTTATAACCTTTGGACCTTTGAACCCTGAACCTTTTAACCTTATACCTCGAACCTTTGAACCCTGAACATGAATCCGTTTAGGGTCCATTTACTCATTTAACGATCATGGCCCGACACGAAAATCCACCCGACGAATTGACCTTTACCCGGTTCGACCGGATGAGCGAGCGTTATCCGGAAAGGCCGGCGGTTATCTATCTCGGCGAACGGTTCACTTTCCGCCGTCTGCGGACACTCAGCGAGCGCTTCGCCGGTGCGTTGGCCGCCATGGGCATCGGCAAGGGCGACCGGGTGATGATCTACATCGCCAATTCCGCCCAGTGGGTCATCGCCTTTCTCGGCATCCAGAAGATCGGCGCCGTCATCGTTCCGGTGTCGCCCATCTACACTTCCCATGAAATCGCCTACATGATCAAAGATGCCGGGGTCGAAACCGTCATCTGCATGGACACCAATTTCGGCTACGTCAAGGAAACGGTTGCCGGCACCGGCCTGAAACGGGTGATCGTGACGAACCTGGCCGATCTTCTGCCGCTTTGGAAACGGGCTCTCGGCGTGCTCTTCGACAAGATTCCCTGCGGCACGGTCGAGCGTGACCAGCGGGTTTATTCTTTTCGATCTCTGCTGAAGCACCCGCCCCTGGAGTCCGCCGTGCCCATCGATCCGGTAAAGGACTTGTCCTACATTCTTTATACCGGCGGTACCACCGGATTTCCCAAGGGCGTTCCCGGAAACCACGTCGGCATGACCTCGTATGTCAACGATGTCACCCGGGACGTGGCCGGAAGTTATATCCGGGAAGGCCGCGACACCTATATCGCCGTCAACCCGCTGTTTCACATCATGGCGCTCGGGCTTTTCATGGCCGTCGGGTTGAACAAGGGCAATGCCACCATGCTGATGCCGGTCCCACAGGTGGATGCCATTCTGGCCACGATCCAGCGCTACCGGGTGCGCTGGCTGCTCGGCGTGCCGGCCCTCTACCGGATGATCCTCGAAAATGACCGGCTTGGATCGCTACGACCTCGGCTCGCTGACCTACTGCTACTGCGGCGGGGATGTCCTGCCCGAGGAAGTCAAGGTGCGCTGGCACGAACGCTGCGGCGTTCCGATCTATCAGGTCTACGGCTCGACGGAAGTGGGCCACGTCGCCTACAGCAGAATCGGCGAGGAGCCCAGCCCGCGGGCCATCGGGTTCCCCTTGAAAAGCCGCGCGTGTTTGATCGTCGACCCCGAGACCCTGGAGCCGGTCCCCGAGGGTCGCAGTGGAGAACTGCTGGTCACCTCGCCGCACACGCTCAAGGAATACCACAACAAGCCCCGGGAAACGCGGGAAACATTCGTCCGGATCGGTGGCAAGACCTGGTGCCGGATGGGAGACTTCGTTCAGGCGAACCCCACGGGCGAGCTGATCTACGTCGAACGGTCGGCCGATATCATCAAGCACAAAGGCTTCAGGGTATCGGCATCGGAAGTGGAGGCCGCCCTGCAGGACCACCCGACGGTCATCGGCGCCTGTGTGGTCGGCATTCCGGATGCCAGGGTCGGCGAGCGGATCAAGGCGATCGTGGTTCTCAAGGAAGACGCCCGGGGTGTGGGAGGCGCCGAATTGACCAACTGGTGCAGCGAACGGTTGGCCGCCTACAAGGTGCCCTCTTACATCGAATTCAGGGACATGCTGCCCAAGTCCAAGGTCGGCAAACTGCTCCGGCGGGAAGTCCGCGACGACGAGCGCCGGCGGATCTCGAAAGACAAAAAGGTGTTCGCCAAAAAAGGAGCGTGACATGCCAGGCAGTATTCTAAACGACAAGCGCCTGCTGGCCGTGGACGACGAACCCGATGTCCTGGACACATTGGAGGACATTCTGGGCGATTACGACGGGCTGGTGCTCGATCGCGCCGCGGACTACGAGACCGGTTTTCACCTGCTGCGTTCCTGGACCTACGACGCGGTCATCCTCGATATCATGGGGGTGCGGGGATTCGACCTGCTCAATGCGGCGGTCCACCTCGGATTTCCCACGGTCATGCTCACCGCCCATGCGCTGTCACCCGAAAACCTGAGAAAATCGATCGAAATGGGCGCGCGGGCCTACATTCCCAAGGAAAAAATGGTTGACATCGACGCGTTCCTCGCCGATGTCCTGACATTGGCGCATCGCTCGAGCCTGGCCAGCATGTTCAGCCGGCTCGGCGGCTTTTTCGACAGCAAATTCGGCTCCAGGTGGATGGAAGACGAGCAAACCTTCTGGAACCGCGTGGCCGGCGGCCGCTACGAACCCGAACCGGTTATCCTGAAGAAAAAATAATCATTCGCTTAAAACTTGACGATCTCGTGAAAAATAAGATTTCCCTTCACCCCGTGAGAGGAAACCAAGGGAAGGGGGCGGCTACAATTGACCGATAGTGCGCCTCATTCACCCTCAGTCCAGCCCTCTCCCGTCAAGGGAGATGGTGAATTTCGACTACTCACGGGTCCATTACTGACGCATATGGCGAATTGCTTCCCGTTTCGTGAAAAAATTACGATCGGCAAAGACCTCACGCCGCCGCCGAATCGAACGCCCGGCTCACCATGACCCGCGCCTCCTCCTGTATCTTTCGCAGGTGCTCGGGTCCCTTGAAGCTCTCGGTGTAGATCTTGTAGATGTCCTCGGTGCCGGAAGGGCGCGCGGCAAACCACCCGTTTTCGGTCACGACCTTCAGGCCGCCGATGGGGGCGTTGTTGCCGGGGGCATGGGTCAGTTTGGCCGTGATCGGCTCGCCGGCCAGGGTATCGGCGGTGATTCCATCCGGTGTCAGGTTTTTCAACACCTCCTTCTGAGCCGCCGTCGCCGGAGCATCGAGCCGCTCGTACACCGGGCGGCCGAACATCCCGGCCAGACTCTCGTAGTGCTGCTGCGGATCACGCCCGGAAGCGGCGGTAATCTCCGCCGCCAGCAGGTCCATGATGATGCCGTCCTTGTCGGTGGTCCAGACCGTGCCGTCCTTGCGCAGAAAGGCCGCTCCGGCGCTTTCCTCCCCCCCGAAACCGTAGGAACCATCGAGCAGGCCATCCACGAACCACTTGAAGCCCACGGGCACTTCGGAGAGCCGGCGCTCGAGGTGCGCGGCAACCCGGTCGATCATGCCGCTGCTGACCAGGGTCTTGCCCACGGCCGCTTCCGCGCGCCAGCCGGTGCGTTTGCGGAAGAGGTACCAGATGGCCACCGCCAGGTAGTGGTTGGGGTTCATCAACCCGTCGCCGGGCGTGACAATGCCGTGGCGGTCGCAATCCGGGTCGTTGCCGAAGGCGATGTCGTAGCGATCCTTGAGCCCGATCAGCCGGGCCATGGCAAACGCCGAGGAGCAGTCCATGCGGATCTTGCCGTCCTTGTCGACGGTCATGAAGCCGAAGGTCGGGTCCACGACAGGGTTGACCACATCGATGGATAATCCATAACGTTCGGCGATCGGCTCCCAGTAGGCCACCGCCGCACCGCCCATGGGATCGACCCCGATCCGCAGGCCGGCCGAGCGAATCACCGCCATTTCGATGATGTTGTCCAGGTCCGCGACATACGGTGTGACGTAATCATAGGGCCGCGTGGTGGCGGCCTTGAGAGCTTTTTCGTAGGCCACGCGCCTGACGTCCCGGTTTTCTTCCGCCAGCAGCGCATTGGCCCGTTTCTGGATCCAGTTGGTGACGGCCGTATCCGCCGGGCCGCCGTGGGGCGGATTGTACTTGAACCCGCCGTCTTCGGGCGGGTTGTGCGACGGCGTGATCACGATCCCGTCGGCACGCGCATCGCCGTGCCGCCGGTTCCAGGTCAAAATCGCATGCGAAATAACCGGGGTGGGTGTGTAGCCGAGGTCTTTTTGAATGAAGGTTTCGACCCCATTGGCGGCCAGCACCTCCAGGGCCGAGGCGAAGCTCGCCTCCGACAGGGCGTGGGTGTCCATGCCGAGAAAAAGAGGCCCGGTGATGCGCTCGGCCCGGCGCCGGTCGCAGATGGCCTGGGTCGTGGCCAGCACATGGTCCTCGTTGAAACTGTTCTTCAATGACGACCCCCGGTGGCCCGAAGTGCCGAAAGCCACTTGCTGGGCCGGGTCGCCGGCATCCGGACGGTGGGTGTAATAGGCGCTGACCAGCCGCGGGACATTCACCAGCAGCGACGGCGGGGCCGGTTTCCCGGCCAGTTCGTGAGTTGTCAAGATGCGTCCTCCCTTCTCCACAGGTTCGGTTCACTTTTCCGGCAATCATATATCAAAACCTGATTATGGCAACCGGTCACTTCCGCCACCCGCCCCCGGCGGCACCGTTTCGCCGGTCGCCCAATGGGCCGGCAACGTCAAAATCGGCCCTATTGACTAATTCATATTCATTGCCAGCTATAGAAAAAACACGCTATAGTCTGATCCATGTTCGTTTACATAATTGCCGAACCGGTTTTTGGATTCGCGAGGTGTAAAAAATGAATTCCCCATCCGTTCGCTTTGGAATTGATTTCGGGACCACACGCACGGTGGTCGCCGTGCGGGACAACGGCAACTATCCGGTTTGCAGCTTTTCCTGGAGGGGCGATTTCAAGGAGTATATCCCCTCCCTTATAGCAGTCGACGACGGCCGGCTGCGTTTCGGCTGGGAGGCGGCGGCGCTGCTCAACCGGCCGAATGTCACGATCCTGCGTTCCCTCAAACGCTTCGTGGGACGCCTGCGCCCCGAAGACCCGGTGGATCTGGGCCACGGCGTGACGCTGCCGATGCTGGAGCTGCTCACCCTTTTCCTGAAGCATGTGCGGCGGATGACCATCAAACAGGGCAATCTGAGCGTCGGCCGCAAGGCCCCGCTCGATGTGATGGTCGCCGTTCCGGCCAACGCCAACAGCAACCAGCGCTTCATCACCCTGGAAGCCTTTCGCCAGGCGGGATTCAACGTGCTGGGCGCCATGAACGAACCGTCGGCCGCCGCGGTCGAGTTTCTGCACCGCTACCTCAAGAAGCTGGGCCCGAAAAGCCTCAAACGCTACGTGGTGGTCTACGATCTGGGCGGCGGGACCTTCGATGCGTCGGTCATCGGCATTGCCGGAAAAGGCCACGATGTCATCGCCTACGAAGGCATTGCCCAGCTCGGCGGAGAAGATTTCGACCAGGTCATCCTCGACATGGTCCTGGAAGCGGCCGGAATCGCTGCGGGCGACCTGACGGCCGGGCAGACCGTTCGTCTGCTCGAAGAATGCCGCGAGCGCAAGGAAGGCTTGAAACCCAACACCCGCAAGATGGTCGTGGATGCCGGAGCCGTTTTGACCGATGCGGACCCGGTCGTGCTCGAGACACGGCAGGTATACGACCGCTGCGAACCGCTCATCCGGCGCAGTCTCTCCTCTGTTCAGTCCCTGTTGAACAAGCTGGCGCAAAGCGAGATCGGCCCCCTGGAGGGTCCCGGCCTAGCCGCCGTCTACACGGTCGGCGGTTCCGTCGCCTTTCCGCCGGTGGCACGCTGCCTGCGGGAACTCTTCGGCCCCAAGGTCAAGAATTCGCCTTTCCCACATGCCGCGCCGGCGATCGGACTCGCCATCATGTCCGATCCGAAAGACCACCTGAAGGTGCGCGAATCGGTTTCCCGCTACTTCGGCATCTGGCGCGAGCGCGAGCAGGACAAAATCTTCGATCCCGTTTTTTCCAAAAAACGCCCGGTGGATCCGGAAACCGGCCGGCTGACCGTCATCCGGCAGTACCGGCCGCTTCACAACATCGGCCGCCTGCGCTACCTGGAGTGCAGCGCGCTGGGCGGGGCCGGAGAGCCCGAGGGCGATATCACCGTCTGGCGCGATGTCTATTTTCCCTACGACCCGGGTTTGGCCGACCAAAAGAACCTGAGCGGCATACCGATAACGATCTGCCCCGAGCTGTCTTCCCAGGATGTCATTGAAACCTACGACTACGATCCCCAGGGGATCGTGCGGGTGGAGATCGAGAACCGCACCGCAGGCTACCGCCGGCAGTTTCGCCTGACGCCCGGCAGCAGTCGGACCTTGAAACTCGAAACTTGAAACTCAGCAGTGCTCTGCCCAATTGAAGGATGGTGTGATGAATCGAAAGTATCTGCCGTATTTCACGGCTTTCGTTATTCTGCTGCTGTCGGCAACTGTGGAGGCCGGATGGATCATGCAGGAAAGGAAGGGCGACCGGACCCTGATTTCGAAAGGACGCCTGAAGAGTTCAACCGACGGCATCTCCTGGATTCTGGACGGGCCTGGCAACATGTTATATTTTTTTGATGAAAACGATAAAACCTATGCTGCGGGCACCGTGGAGGACTACTGCGGCGCCACGGCCGCCCTGGTCGAGCAAACCATGAAAAATCTGCCGGCCCAGCAGCGCCAGGCGCTGGAACAGATGCTCAAACAGGACAAAGAGGAGGTCCGCCACACGGTGAGTGTGACGGAGGCCGGCGATGGCGGGGTGATCGCTGGGCAGAAAACATTCCGGTACAAAATAGAGGTGGATGGCGAGCTTTATGAAGAAATCTGGCTGGCCTCCGACAGCGATCTGGTCAAAGAGTTCAGACCGTTGAAGCCGCTGCTGCAAAAGTTTGGCACCTGCGCGACGACGATGGGAACCGAGTTCACTCCTGAAAACTCGCCCGAATACCGGCAATTAATGGACCGCGGCGTCGAAGTCAAGAGCATCGCGTACACCGAGGGCGCACCGGAACCGTTGACCGACGTCGTCAAACTGGATAAAGCAGACATCCCGGAGTCCGAGTTCGCCGTTCCCCGCGCGTACCGCAAGACCACCTTCGCAGAAATGTTGAAATCCCAGGTCGACTGAAGACATGCCGTGGGATGCGGCTCAACCGGGAATTCTTTTAATGGTGCCGTTGACGATCATTGACTGAAGCTGCTTCAGCAATTTTTCTCCATGGGGTCAATTTTTGAATCGGCGTGAACCGTCGAAAGGAGGCTGAAATGAAAAAGGTCTTTAAAAATGTCCTCTGCACGACGGATCTGTCCGATTTTTCCAATATGTCCGTGCTTTACGGCGCGGCCTTGGCCCGGGTGTTCGGGGCCAAAGTCCATCTGTGTCATGTGATAGACCTGCCGATCGTCTCGGTGCACGGCGAAGCGTTCACATACCCTCCCGATTACATCGAAACCCTCAGGGAGGATGCCTTGCGGCAGATGGAAAATCTCATGCAACCGCTGGGGGTGAGTTGGGAGCCCCATGTGGAAATGGGTGCCATCGCCCACACGGTTTCCACGCTGGCGGACACCATCCGGACCGACCTGGTCATTTCCGCCAGCCATGGCCGCTCGGGCCTGAAACGGCTGCTGCTCGGCTCGGTTGCCGAACAGCTGCTGCGGTCCATCCGCGGCCCGTATCTCGTCCTGACGGCGCCTGAGACCCCGGAGGAAGATGTCGCATTGCAGAAGATCACCCGCAACGCCATCGCAGACTTCACCTTAAAAAAAATTCTGGTCGGTTCCGATTTTTCAACGGATGCGGCCAATGCGCTGGCCTATGGACTCAGCCTGGCGCAGGACTTTGAGTCGGAAATTCACCTGGTACATGTGGTGGAGCCTTTTGCGTATACCGACGCGCTCGTGCCCGATCTCATGACCGCAGACGTGCAGACCGATCTGAACGTTCTTTTGGCCGGAAGACTCGACGCATTGGTGCCTGCCGAGGCCCGCAACTGGTGCAATGTCAAAACCGTCTGTCTGGCCGGCAAGCCTTACGAGGAGTTGGTGACGTACGCCAATGAAAACCGCGTCGAGATGATCCTTTTAGGTATTCGCGGCCGCGGTCTCGTTGAAACCTTGTTGCTGGGCTCGACCACCGACCGGGTGATCCGGCGGGCCTCTTGCCCGGTCCTGGCGGTCGGGCCGCTCGCAGGCGGATAATTCCCGGCAGGCCTGCGGCTCTCGGCCAAAGAGTGCGACCTGAAACGCTGAAAAAATGGCGACTTTCTTCGGCCGCAAACCAATCGGCGTCCCGCGGCGGACGGTTTCTGTGAACGGGCGTCAATTAACCCTGACAAATAGTTTCAGCCCGTCGCGGCCGGCCACCGTGACGCTTCGCCCTTTCTCCACCGGCCGGTCACCCTCGTCGGCCTCGGCCCGCCACAGTTCTCCCTGCACCTGCACGTAGCCTTCGGGATCCAGTCGGGAGATGACCTTGCCCCGTCGTCCAATCATAACGGAAGGATCGTTCGGATCACCCGCGGCATACGCGCGCCATGTCAACGGAAACAGGATCACGTCCTTGATGACCGCCAGCGCGACAATGGCCAGCCCCATCCATGAAGGAATGCTCAGCCACAAACGGTTTACAAGTAAAATCAAAAGGATCAACAGCAACAGCCCCGGCAGCTGAATCAGCGCATAGCGCCGCACCACTTGAAGCGTCGGTTGGTCACGGCCGGCGTGGCCGCGGATCTGCGTCCGTTGTGGGCGACGGGTCATCGGCTTTACCGCACCTGTCCGGTGGATATCGTGGTACGGGGCACGGGCATTTCGGGTCCTGCATTCCAGTGCAGCAGGACTCGCAGCGTGCTGGTGGAGGCCAGGTTCCCCAGGCATAACCCGACCGCTCCGATCACGTTTCCGGGCACACCGGCCGACAGGCAAACGGCGGCAGCCGACACCACGACGCCCATGAAGCCGGCCTGGCCGGCAATGACGATCAGCGGCCGTCGGGCCAATGCGGCCAGCCCTTCCCCCTGCGAACGAATGGCCACGCAAAAGGGATAAAAAACAAGCGCCCCGGCCGTGATCCTTACCAGTGAAAGGTCTTCCGCGGCGAGGTTCTGGAGCCGGACATAGTAAAGTTCCGCCAGGCCGGGCAAAACCACCACCAGCGGCAGCAGCCCGAGGATGGCGCCGGCGACCAGTGAAAAGCGCAGCGTGCGGCGGTCCGCGCGCCGCGGCGGCGCGAAGGCCAGAACGACTTCCTGCAGGCGCGTTGCCCCGTAGGCCACTGGGGTGGCCAGGCCGAGGGCCAGGTAATAGGCCGGCAGCATCCTCTCGGGCGCGGCGGCGCGCGCGATGAAAGCCCCCAGGACAATGGCCGCCAGTGACAGCAAATATCCGCCAAAGGAAAGCGGCAGGTTAAACAGAAAAAGCTCTAATTTGCCGGGCGTCTTGGCTTCGCCTGTTTCGAGGCGCTTCAAGAAAGGCGCGGCCAAAAGTCGCGACACCAGGACTTCGAGGGCCACGGGCAACGTCAGGCAAGCAATCGCCCAGATGGGGCCGACCCATCCCGCCAGGCAAAAGACGGGCGCCAGCAGCGCCGTGAGCAGGATGCGCATCAGGGTCGCCAGGCTGGCCCGGCCGGTGGCCCGTGAATTGATCATCACGACCTGGTAGGAAATCCTCAAAAAAAAGAGCAGTTGCAGCGGAATGCTGACCATGAGGGCCAGTGTCGCCGGCGTTTCGATGCTCGTCGGCAGGCCGATGATTTTGCCGAAAAGCAGGTGGGCGGAAAATGGCAGGCACAGCAGGGTCTGGACCGCCGCGACAAATACGGCGATCTGCAGAACCACCGCTTGAAAGACCCGGTAACTTTCACGGCTGCGCACGAAAACCATGCCCGTGGTGACGAGGCCGAATCCCAAAGTCCCCAGCATGAACATGATCGTGTTGGCCTGGGCCAGCCCGGCCAGGTTGAGCGGTCCGCCCGGGCCGCGAGACGCCACCACGGCCACCAGGGGGTAGGTCAGCCCCTGCGAAGCCGACTGCAGCGCCAGCGGAACGAAAAAGCGGGTCATCGACCCGGTGGGTGGAGGTATTTGAGAAGCCATTTGCGGGATGTCGGTCGCCGTGTCGGGCCGAAGGGTTGTGCCAGACCACCGATGAGGCCAGCGGCCGGAAACAGATGTGGCGCCGGTCCGGTTTGTTCCGGAATTCTATGCCGCCCGGAAACCGCCTTTGCCTGCGGGGCGGCGGTGCTACCGGCCGGGAACGATAATGCGCGAGGTCTCTTTTGCGGCGGGCGCAATGATCTGGGATTGCTCATCCCGTCGCATCTTCTGCACCTCGGCGGCCAGCTTTTCCACCGCCGCCTGCATGGCTTCCGGAAATCGCTTGATCGCCTGTTGCAGCTGTTTGGCCGGAATCATGGCCTGCACCGGCAGTGGGCCGGCCGCCGTCATGAGGTTGGTCTCTCCCACGAAGATGGTTTTGCGGGTCTTGTCAATCGACCCGTCGCTGGTAACCGGGGTGAGTCGCTTGATGCTGGCCACTCTCAGGTCGGTAAAAACTTCTTCCTGGTAGAGATTGTGCCGGTCGACCGTAAAGTCGATTGCCTGGGTTTTTGTTTCTTCCGCCATTTTCGTTACCGCTCCTTTAATGGGTCGTCCGTCAAGTGCCCCCTGCTGCTATCGAAACACGCTGGAGTGAATCGCAGGGTGGGCAATGAGTGAAAAATCAATGGCTGGCAGGATAACAAATCGATCCCGTTTAGACAATCGGCATCCTCCACCAATTTCGAAGGCCAACCGGAAAAACCGCGGATGTTGCATCGGAACCTGATTATTGTTAATGTGAAGCCTTTGACAATTTAATATGGAGCGCTCCTCCGCCCTCAGGAGTTACCGATAGACTATGGGACATGCCGCCAGAATCACCGGGATCGGATCCATGTTTCCGGAAAAACGATTGACCAACGAAGACCTCATCCGGATGCTCGCCCTCCACGATGTCGACACCAGCGAACAGTGGATCCGGGACAGAACCGGCATTCGCGAACGCCGGATATCGAACGTCGAAAACGAGGCCGAGACCAACTCCTCGCTCGGGGCGCAGGCTGCCCGCAACGCGCTTGAAATGGCGGGACGCGGGGTCGAGGAGATCGACCAGATCATCTATGCCACCTGCTCACCGGACACCCTGATGCCGTCCACGGCCTGTTGGCTGCAGAAAAAAATCGGGGCGCGCAACGCTTGGGCCGTGGATGTCAACGCGGCCTGCTCCGGTTTCATCTACGCGCTCGTGACGGCCCAACAGTTCATTCTCTCCGGGCAGTCTCAAACGGTTCTGGTGGTCGGTGGCGAGGTTCTGTCACAAATCACCGACTGGTCGGACCGTTCGTCCTGCATCCTGTTTGGAGATGGCGCCGGCGCCGCGGTCGTCGAGCGGGTCCCGGCCCGCAGTCGGCAGCGCATCCTGTCGAGCCACCTGACCTCCAACGGCAGCCTGAGCGAGCTTTTTTACGTTCCGGCCGGCGGGTCCAACCTCGAGGTCACGCCCGAACGCTACGCCCAGAACCTTCACAAGATGCGCATGAACGGCCGCGAAATTTTCAAAGTGGCCGTGCGCACCCTGACCGAGTGCGCCCTGCGCACGCTCGAAAAAAGGCGGCTGCCGATCGTGCGTCTCGACTGGCTCGTGCCGCATCAGGCCAATCTGAGAATCATCGAAGCGGTAGCCAACCGGCTCTCTTTCCCGATGGAGCGGGTGCTGATCAATTTGGACCGCTACGGCAACACCTCGGCCGCGACCATCCCGACGGCGCTGGATGAAGCCGTGCGGGACGGCCGCATCCAGGAAGGCCAGACGATTCTGCTCGACGCTTTCGGCGCCGGGCTGACGGCCGGTGCGCTCTTGCTGCGCTGGTAACATGTCGAGACCGCCGAAGAAGCCTGGGGCATCATCGCACACTTCGAGGGTCCGGCATGATCCACCGTGGCCATTTGTTTCCCGGCAAAAACGTAAGGAAAAAGCCCCTAATTGATCCCTGGTCGCACCGGTCTTCGTGCGGCGGTGCCGTGTTCACCGCGGGTCCGCTTGACCGCCGGCAAGAAAACCGGTGCCGGCTTCGAATCGTAAACTTTACAATATCATAATCTTATGGTTTCGACCGCTATCATCCCCGCTGCGGATTGATCCCGCCCCTTGTATTTTTCATCAGCAAACTTATTGTAGGTCAACTTTACAAGGGGCCGGTGACCGGTTCCCGGTGACATCAGGGCATCCAAAATCCATCGGCTTCTTCAACCGTCATTTTTTAACCGCAGCAATGGGAGGCAGACAATGGGAAAACAGGTCGTGATCGACAAAGACGAATGCGTGGGCTGTGAAAGTTGCGTGGAACTGTGCAGTGAGGTGTTCGCTTTCAATGCAGACGAGGAAAAGGCCGAGGTGATCATGCCCGAGGGCGGACCGGAAGACTGCATCGAAGAGGCCATCGAATCCTGCCCCTCCGAGTGCATCAGCTGGGAAGAGGATTGACCGGCAAGCCAATAAAAAATCGGCCGACCTTCGGCCGCAAACGCCAGGGCGCAATAATTAACCACCATTTTCCCGCGGCGGTTTTTATTGCCGCCTTGGCGACATTATCTTCAATGGTGTCTATCCGGTAGTTTTCGGGGTACGGATGGCCCCTCAAAAAAATGGCCGGCCGTGTCTGGACGGTCGCTGCCTCAACCGCGACTATGCGTCACAGATGCCGCATTCATCAAGGCGTCCCGCCTTGTTTTCCAGAATTTCCTTGAGTTTGCACAAATCGTTTCTGACCTGATGGCGGGCCTTGCGCCGGATAACGAATCCCCATTTTTTGAAGTTCTTCAATTCGATGGAGCTGCGGGTAACAAACCGCGTGCCCCCGTTGACCGCCTCGAAAATAAACCGGCTCTCACCGGCCACCGGCCCGGCCGTGAAACGGTAAGTGCAGATCCGGTTGGGCACGTACTCGGATATGATGCCTTCGGAATCGAAAAACTGGCCCATGAAACGGTTCACCACCCGGTAGGTCGCGCCCTGTCCAAAAGGTCCCTGGGAGGTCTGTTCAGTCAGGATGACATCGGTTTGCCAGCACGGGTTATGAGTGAGGTTGGTGGCAAACGCGAAGACTTTCTCGACCGGCCGGTCTATGGTCACGCTGTCTTCTATGTCGATCATTAGATAATCCTTTCACGGAAGGCTTTCAAAAATAATTTCGAATCTTGATAATATCAATACCCGCTCGGCCGCGCGTCACGCTCGCTTACCGTTATCTTACCATTAAGGGCGTCGAAACGTCCAAGGATTGGCCCCTCGCTTTTCGTAAGCCATTCGGGGTTTCAATCTCTTCGTATTTAATTTCAACCGCTTCCGCTGGGTTGACAATGACGGTTTAACCCCCATTTTATGGCGCAAAAAGCGCTATTTTGGGTCGCAAGGCCCACCGGACGAATGCTTTTAAGAGGGAGAAAACATGGATAAAAAGAAAGAAACGCATCAGTTCAAGACCGAAGTGCAACAACTGCTCAACCTCATCATCAATTCTCTTTATTCCAACAAGGAAATCTTCTTGAGAGAACTGATTTCGAATGCATCGGATGCGATTGACCGGCTGCGATTCAAGGCCCAGTTAGAACCGGACATTCTCGGCCACGACACGGATTTTAAAATCAAGATCGTCGCCGACGGCATTAAAGAAACGCTGACAGTTTCCGATAACGGCATCGGCATGAGCTACGAGGAAGTCTTGGACAATATCGGCACCATCGCCAGGAGCGGAACGGCCGGTTTTATGGAAACGATCGCCCATTTGAATGACAAAAACGTGGTATCTCCCGAGTTGATCGGACAGTTCGGCGTTGGATTCTACAGCGCCTTCATCGTTGCCAAACGGGTGACGCTGATCTCGCGGGCGGCCGGATCGGAAACCGCCACCCGCTGGTCTTCCACCGGCGACGGCACCTTTACCATAGAGGAGGCCACCCGCGAGGGCCGCGGCACGACAGTCATCCTGGATTTGAAGAAAAAGGAAAAAGACGAACCCGATTTCACTGACCAATGGACCATCCGCCAGATCGTCAAGCGCCACTCGGATTTCGTCAACTACCCGATCGTGATGGACGTGGAGCGCGAGGAACCGATTCCGGAAAAAGAGCAGATCAAGGACGATGCGGGGAAACCGCTGGGCAAAACCACCCGCACCGTAAAGCGCGAAGAAACCTTCAACACCATGAAGGCCATTTGGACCCGGGACAAGAAAGAGGTCAGCGCGGAGGAGTACGAGGAGTTCTACAAGCACATCAGCCATGACTGGAACGCTCCCTTGACCCACCTGCACCTCAAATTCGAAGGCACCACCGAGTACGATGCCCTGCTCTATATTCCGAGCCAGGCCCCCTTCGACCTGTTCAATCCGGACATGAAGCACGGCGTGCACCTCTACTGCAAACGCATTTTCATCATGGACAACTGCCGCGAGCTGGTCCCCGAATATTTCCGCTTCATACGCGGCGTGGTGGACGCTCCGGACCTGAACCTGAACGTCAGCCGCGAAATCCTGCAACAGGACCGCCTGGTGCGCAACATCCGCCGCAACCTGGTCAAAAAGATTTTCGAACACCTCGAGGAAATGGCGCCCGAGACCTATGCGACGTTCTGGAATCAGTTCGGGCCGGTGCTTAAATCAGGCATTTACACCGATCCGGAGAATCGCAGCAAGATCGCCGACCTCGCCCGCTACCGCAGCACGCGGTCCAAGGACGGCCTGATATCCCTGAAGGAGTATGTCGCGCGCATGCAAAACGGTCAGAAGGAGATTTACTACCTGACCGGAGACAATCTGACGGCCCTGATCGACAGCCCCCTGCTGGAAAGGCTGAAGGAAAAAGAATACGAGGTGCTCTTGATGAGCGACCCCGTGGACGAATGGGTGGTACAGGCACTTACCGAATACGACGGCAAGCCGCTGAAGAGCGCCGAGAAGGGCGACATCGACCTGCCGGGAGTCGCCGCGGATAAGCGCGATGCCTATGCGCCGCTATTCGGTTTCATCAAATCCAAACTGCAGGACAAGATCAAGGACGTCAGGCCCTCGACCCGTTTGAAGGACTCGCTGGCCTGCCTGTCGGGCGAGAGTCACGATCCGAGTGCCTACATGGAAAAAATCCTCAAGGCCGCCGGCCAGCCGGCGCCGGAATCCAAGCGGGTGCTGGAGTTGAACCCTGACCATCCGGCGCTGGAAAATTTCAGGAAAATACATGCTTCGGACCCGGAAAACCCAGCCCTGGCGGACTACAGCGAGCTTCTGCTAGATGCGGCCGTCATCGGCGAAGGTGGCAAACCGGAAAACCCGGCCCATTTTTCAAAGCTGCTGGGTGAGTTGATGGCGCAGGCCCTCACGTAAAAAAAACTAGCTGTTCACAGGGTTGCGGAGTCCGATCTGCTTCAATCAACCTGATTGTCAGCGCTCACAGGGTGCCGCAGATGCCAGGCGTCGGGCGCGCCGGCGTACTCTTGTACGTCAAGTGCCCGACAACTGCGCCGATGCGGTGCCCTTTTGTCAGCGCTCACAGGGTGCCGCAGATGCCAGGCGTCGGGCGCGCCGGCGTACTCTTGTACGTCAAGTGCCCGACAACTGCGCCGATGCGGTGCCCTTTTGTCAGCGCTCACAGGGTGCCGCAGATGCCAGGCGTCGGGCGCGCCGGCGTACTCTTGTACGTCAAGTGCCCGACAACTGCGCCGATGCGGTGCCCTTTTGTCAGCGCTCACAGGGTGCCGCAGATGCCAGGCGTCGGGCGCGCCGGCGTACTCTTGTACGTCAAGTGCCCGACAACTGCGCCGATGCGGTGCCCTGTGAGTGCTGACAAAAAACCTCCGCGACGACAGTCACCGTCACGGAGGTTTTAACGTCAGCCGGCCGCGTTTAATCGCTGGCGTACTTGAAGGAAAGCTTGACCCGCGCCCGATAGGCGGTCACCTTGCCGTTCTCTACCTTCATGTCCAGTTTGAGGATTTCGGCAATGCGCAGGTCCCGAAGACTTTTCGAGGCGGTTTCCACCGCGTTTTTAGCGGCTTCCTCCCAGGAATTGGGGCTGCTGCCAACCAAGTCGATAAATTTGTAGACACTGTCGGCCATCTTGTCCTCCTTTTGCTTTGGGATCGGGGTTCCGGGTGGGATCACGTCAGCCGCGGCCTCTAAACGAAGCCTTGTTAATTCCTAATCAGATCAGCGCCGAAAGTCAAGCGGCAAAATCCGCTGCCGTTTCCGGCCCTTGCCTTGAAAGGGCGTCTCGCACGACCAGGTGGCAGAGAAATCTCGTGAAGACCTCACGGCCTCTTGCAAGACCGGGCCATCCGGCATATGAAGCGACGCGGACCATTTATAAGACAGTAACCGTTCAGAGGTTACACTGTCCGATGCGGTTCAAACCACCTATTGTCAGCGTTTACAGGGTGCCGCAGATGCGAGACGTCGAGCACTTAGACGACCATTTGGACGTCAAGTGCCCGATAATGACGCCGATGCGGTGAACTGTGAACGCTGACAAAAACAGGGCTCGATCGATGACCACTCCCCCCGAGGGTTATTTCGAATACCAGGAACACGGTCTAAATATCGCCGCCATCGCCGCCGGCATCGCCGCGGTTCAAACAACCGATGGCGACATCCCGTGGTGGACCGGGCACAAAACCGACCCGTGGGACATGGTGGAAGCGGCCATGGGACTGAGTATCGGCGGATACCCGCACGCCGCCGAACGGGCCTACCGGTGGCTGATCCGCTGCCAGAACCCGGACGGCAGCTGGTATGCATCCTATCGCAACGGCATGCCGGAGGACACCACCCGCGACGCCAACCTGTCGGCGTATATCGCCGTCGGCATTTACCAGCACTACCTTGTCACGGGCAACCGGTCGTTACTCGAGGAAGCCTGGCCCGCCATCGTCTTGGCCATCGATTTTGCGCTGGGCCTGCAATCGCCGCAGGGAGAAATTTACTGGGCCATCAGCCCGGAAAACCGGATTGACCGCATGGCGCTTCTGACCGGTTCGAGTTCGATCTGCATGAGCATCCGCTGCGCCCTGGCCATTGCGCGCCTGCTGGGCCACCGGCCGGCCGCCTGGGAATCGGGACTCGCCCGTTTGGTGCATGCGATTTGCGAAAAACCCCAGCGGTTCAACATGACCAAGTCGCGCTATGCCATGGACTGGTATTACCCGGTCTTGTGCGGGGTGTTCGTCGGGCAGCGGGCGCGCCACCGCATCGATCATCTGTGGAAAAAATTCGTCATCGAAGGCCAGGGCGTGCGGTGCGTATCGGATCGACCGTGGGTGACGATTGCCGAAACCGCCGAGCTTTGCCTGGCTCTGGCGGCCGCCGGATTGCGGCCCATGGCCCAGATCGTGTTCGGCTGGATCGCCGACAAACATTATGAAGACGGCATGTACTGGGCCGGCTTCACCTATCCGGAAATGACCATATGGCCACAGGACCGGCTCACCTGGACCGGCGCCGCCGTGTTGTTGGCGGCCGATGCCCTCTATGACCTGACGCCCGCCGCGCGGCTGTTTTCGCACGAAATCTGGCGCCGCCAGGCCCGGGCGCCGGCCGGTACGACCGGCGGAAGGCCAACGTGACCCGCGACCGTCGGCCCTATTTTATCAAGAAAGGCTACCTGAAGTTTCAGGAGTTCTATACCCGCCGCTTCGTGCGCCCGCAGTTGACCGCCCTCGGGCGCGGGCCGCATTTCATCAAGCCCTGGCACGTTGAAATCTTCGGCGCGCCGGTCACGATCGGCCACTATGCCACCGTCATCGCCGCACCGGACAGCAAGGTCCGGTTGGCGGTCTGGCCGGAAGCTCCCGGCAGCGGCAGCATTACAATCGGCGATTATTGTCTGATCTGCCCGGGGGTTCGCATCGGATCGGCCCGAGAGATCGTTATCGAGGACAACTGTATGCTCGCCGGGCGGGTCTACATCACGGACTGCGACTGGCACGGTCTGTACGACCGCCTGGCCATGGGTCGGTCGGCAGCGGTGCGCATCGGTCCCAATGCCTGGATCGGAGACAGCGCCATTATCTGTAAAGGGGTCAGGATCGGAGAAAACAGCGTGGTCGGGGCTGGTGCGGTCGTTATCGGTGATGTTTTACCCAACACCGTCGCGGCCGGTAACCCGGCCCGCACCGTCAAAAAACTCGATCCGCGGCGGCCCATCACCACCCGCGCCAGCTGGTACGCCGACCCCCGAACCCTTTTCGAACAAATCGATCGCATCGACCGCGCCAATTTGAGCCAGAACAGCTTGCTGGACTGGCTCAAGCACCTTCTCTTCCCTTTATAGGCTTCAAGATAAAGGTTTTTTTGGACTGCGTTATCGGTCGGCGGCGTATGACGAATACAGCCGCTCACTCTGGCCTTGCCAAAACCTTTATCTTAAAGCCTATACCGTAAGATCGGTTGAATAAGGTTTTGGCTGCTGGTGTCGGATGCGGTTCATTGGGGGTTGTGGGCGGCACCGCCATTTCCAGGGCTGAGCCTGCCGAACCGGGCGCCGCTCCAGAACAACACGCCGCCGGCGACCGCTATCGCCGCACTCATCAGGAAAAGGGGCGCCGAGCCGAAGCGCTCGTAGAGAAAACCATTGAGAAAAAAGCCGACCATCAGCCCCAGCCCGTATTGAACGGCATTGTTGACGGCTTGGCCGACGGTCTTGGCCTGGGCCGGGACCAGGCGGTCGATGCATAAAATGCTGGCGATGTGAAAGGTACCGTAGGTAACGGCGTGCAGCGCCTGGGCCGACAGGATCAGGGCCGGCGAGCGGCCGCAATAGAGCAGGACCCAGCGCAGGGCGGCCACGCTGAAAGAGAACACCAGCACCTTTTCCAGAGAGTAGCGTTTGAAAATGACCTCGGATTTGACCATGACCAGGATTTCGGTAAAAGAGGCCAAGGCCCATGCCAGGCCGATAAAGCCGCGGGAGTAGCCGAGGTTTTCCAAATGGATCGAGAAGAAGCCGTAGTAGGTGCCATGGCTCACCAGCATGAGAAACCCGCTCGACAGAAAAATCAGTACGGGCCGGTTGAGCAGGCGGCCGAATTCCGGCAGGCGAAACGACGGGCGGTCGGCGGCGGATTCCGGCATCCGCACGGCTCCAGCGGCCTGCAGCAGGGAGCCGGCCAGAATAAGCATCAGAATCAGCCGGATGGTGAAAAGATCGATGATTTTTCCCAGTAAAAGCACCACCAGAATGAAGCCGATCGAGCCCCATACCCTGACGGTTCCATAAGTTTCCTTCCTTTCCTTCAGCTGATCCATGGTAAAGGCTTCCAGAAAGGAGATGAGCGGGGCGTAAAAGGCGATGTAGGCCACCGTGATCGCCAGCATGAGCCAGAAATCGGCGGTCAGGAGGAAAAGCGACCAGATCAGGGCACTGGCGGCACTGCAAAAAACAAAGATGATGCGGCGCCGGTGAAACCGATCGGCCAGGAGACCCCAGGTCAGCGCGAAAAACACCATCACCACCGACCTGATCGCCGACAAAGCGCCTATTTGCGTGCCGCTGAAGCCAAGGTGATAGCAATACAGGTTGAAATAAGGCAGGTAGATGCCAAGGACACCGAAGTAAAGGAAATACTGGAGGCGGATGAACAGCAGGGGCCGAGCGGTCGGCACGGGCTGCCGGGCGGGTCCCGTCCTTTGCCCGTGCGGAAAAATCAGTCGACCTTAACGGTGATTTGCTTGGGTTTTTCTTCTTCCGGTTTCGGCAATTCGATTTCGAGGACACCGTCCTTGAACCGCGCCTTGATCTTATCGGGGTTTACCGCATACGGCAGGTTAAAGGAGCGGCTGAAAGTCCCGTAGGTCCGTTCCCGGCGGTAATACCTTTCTTCCCGCACCTCGACATCGGCCGTGCGTTCGCCCGTGATGGTCAAAACGTTATCCTTGACCTCGACCGTCACATCCTCTTTCTTGATACCCGGAAGCTCGGCCTTCAGCACCACGGCCGCCTCGCCTTCATAGATGTCCACGGCCGGACGCCAAGCCCCCCGGCTCAACTCCTCTTCCCGGTCCCTGGCCCGCGGAAAGGCGTCTTCGAAGAGCCTGTTGATGCGTTCCTGCAGCGTGGAGACCTCCCGGAACGGATCCCATCTGACAAGCGCCATTGAGTTCACCTCCGTCTGTGGGTGCAAGAAAATAGCATAAACCAAGAAGTGCCCATCCGCGATTCTTATCGGGCACTCTTGAGTGTCCAATTCATAAGTGCGGAGTTGTTCGCTGGGCCAGTCGAGGTCTTTTAAGTTTTTCATACAGATACGAAATCCCGCTGCTTTTTAGCGGGGGCCGTCCCGCCGCGGCGGGATTTGCGGCAAAGCGCACTTTCTGTACATCGCAGCCGGAAACCCGCTAGGACCGGCAGTTCAGCGGAAAAAAACCACTTATGGATGGAAATAAAACATGTCCGGCGCCCTGTCAAGTGGGCCGCGGGTATTGCCGGCGACAATGCGGCCGGCGGCCCCCCCGGCTGTCCCTTTACAAGCCCGTCTTTGAGTGTTAGGTTTTAAGGTAAATCAAACCGGCACACGGGATCCCTGCGGCCATGGCAGAAGGAGTTCGAGAAAAGTGGACTATATCAAGATCCGATTCGGCAACGATTTTGACCAGATCGCCTCTCAGATCGAGCGGAGCTTCGAGGATTTGTTTCGACCCGTCAAGCCGATGTTCGCCGCCTCCGAGTGCAGCTGGACACCGCAGATGGACATCTACGAAACCCCCGAAGAAATCATCGTGCTGGCCGAGGTGGCCGGTGTCGGCAAGGAGAATCTCGCCATCGACATCAACAGCCGGGCCATCCGCATCAAGGGCCGGCGCGATCCGATGCCGCGGACCGAGAAGTCCACTTACCGTTTGGCCGAAATACAGTACGGCCGCTTCGAGCGCATCCTCTACCTGCCGGTACCGATTGACACCGAGGTGGTTTCCTCGTCATACAACAACGGTTTCCTGCAAATTCGCCTGGTAAAACTGATGCGCGACACCACCCACACCATACCGATCGAAGAAGGCTGAGCATAGACCTTGTCACGCATAAATTGTCTAAATGGCCGTCACCCAAAACGATTCGCTTCCATCCGCCAACCCGTTGCCCCCGATACAAAAAAGCTCAAGCCTGACGAAGGCCCACCCCTTCCAATCATCCGCGTTGGTGGAAGGGATGGCGCGACGGACCGGGGCCGGTTCAGAAAACGGTTGATAAATATCAGTAAATCGGCTATTTAATAGCATGACGCATTGATGTTATCCCGTTTACCGCGCGGCCGCCTTCCGGCCGCGCCCACCGGCCTGGTTCGACACCGCGCATGCCTCATAGCGATATTTCACGGATAGGAACAAAAAGGCGTTTTTTCGGCGCCGGACTTTGCCTGGGAACCATCCTGTTTATTCTCAGCAGCTGCGCGAGCGTCCCCCCGCCGTCGCAGACCGGCGCCGCGTCCCGGCCGCCAAAACAGTCCAAACCCTACCAGATCGACGGCATTTGGTACTATCCGCGTGCGGATGCCGACGGATTCCGCCAATCCGGTCTGGCGTCGTGGTACGGCGATCCTTTCCATGGCCGCAAGACCGCCAACGGCGAAACCTACGACATGCACGGGATTTCGGCCGCCCACAAGACCCTGCCGTTCAACACCGTTGTCAAGGTCCGCAACCTCGACAACGGGCGTGAAATCCAGGTCCGTGTCAACGACCGCGGCCCGTTTGTCCGCGATCGAGTCATCGATTTGTCCTATGGGGCGGCCAAGCAGATCGGTCTCGTGGGTCCCGGAACGGCCCGGGTCGAGCTGGTCACCCTGGGGGCCGTCCGCAGCGCCGGCGAACCGGTTATCGCCAGCGGCGATTTCGTTCCCGTTGATTACAGTTCGGTGAAATTCACCTTCCAGGTCGGCGCCTTCCGTGACCGCGGGAATGCCGAAATGCTCAAGTTGAAATTGAGCCGCGCCTACCCCAACGCCCGCGTCAGCACCATGGATACCGGTGATGGCCTTTACTACCGCGTCCGCGTGGGAGAATTTGCCAACCTCGAGGAGGCCCGCCGGGGCGAAGAAATCCTGCTGCGCCAGGGGTATCCCGCCTTCGTTGTGGCCGAATAGCCATAGGCTTTAGGATAAAGGTTTTGGACGGCGTTATCGGTCGGCGGCGTATGACCTATACAGCCACCTCCCTCTGGCCTTGCCAAAACCTTTATCCTAAAGCCTATGGGCTGAAGGGGCTTGAATGGCGTTATCGGTCGGCGGCGTATGACCTATACAGCCACCTCCCTCTGGCCTTGCCAAAACCTTTATCCTAAAGCCTATGGGCTGAAGGGGCTTGAATGGCGTTATCGGTCGGCGGCGTATGACCTATACCTAAACTTTTATCCTAAGCCTATGGGCTGGGGCTTGAATGGCGTTTCGTCGGCGGCGTATAACCTATACAGCCACCTCCCTCTGGCCTTGCCAAAACCTTTATCCTAAAGCCTATGGGCTGAAGGGGCTTGAATGGCGTTATCGGTCGGCGGCGTATGACCTATACAGCCACCTCCCTCTGGCCTTGCCAAAACCTTTATCCTAAAGCCTATGGGCTGAAGGGGCTTGAATGGCGTTATCGGTCGGCGGCGTATGACCTATACAGCCACCTCCCTCTGGCCTTGCCAAAACCTTTGTCCTCATCTGAAACTTCGAATCGCTTTCAGCCGCCAACCGTGAACCATAAACCCGTGAACCTATTCTGTGCCCGCACTTGCCTCCGTCAAGGCCGTTGCGACACTTGGCAGATGACACAACACTCACAATATATTTTGCCATTGATGCCCACCCTTTCGGATACCAAGGTCGTTTTCCTCGACCGCGACGGCGTCATCAACCGGGATTCCGCGGCTTACGTGAAAAGCTGGGCTGAATTCGAATTTCTACCCGGCAGCCTGGCGGCCCTGCGCCGGATGACGGCCGGCGGGCTTGGCCTGATCGTCATCTCCAATCAATCGGCAGTCAACCGCGGCCTGGTGAGTCTTGACACCCTTCTGGACATGCACCGCCGGCTGCAAGCCGAGGTCGCCGCGGCCGGCGGGTGCATCACGGACATCTTTTTCTGCCCGCACCGGCCCGAAGACGGCTGCACCTGTCGAAAACCCTTACCGGGCCTGGTGCGCCAGGCGTGCCGCAAACATGGCATCGACCCCCGCCAGGCCATCATGGTCGGCGACAGCCTCCGGGATATCGAGTGTGCCCGCAATGCCGGCTGCAAAGCGGCGGTGCTGGTCAAGACCGGCAACGGTGTCAGCACCGCCGCGACTCTCGCGCGCCGGGGCATCCCGATAGCCCATGTCGCCGAAGATCTCGGCCTTGCGGCCGATTGGGTCCTGGCGCAGATCTCCGCCTCCGATTTTACTGTAAATGCATCATAACTGGACGTTCACATGACCCGCAACAGCGCCCCCCAACCGGTCTCCCTGGAGGGCCGCATCGAAAAAGTGACGTTTTACAATCCGGAAAACCGTTTTGGTATCGCGCGGGTGCAGGTTGCCGGCAGCGACGAGCGGGTAACGGTACTCGGCCTGCTGCCGCATCCGCAGGCCGGGTCCGCCCTGCGCATCAGCGGCATATGGGAATGCCACGCGCGCTATGGTCAGCAGCTTCGCATCCTCACCGCGGAACCACTGCTGCCGGCAACCATCGACGGCATCCGTCAATACCTGGCCTCCGGTTTCGTCAAGGGTGTCGGTCCGCGCACCATCGCTCGGCTGGTGAATTATTTCCAGGAGGAAACCCTGGCGGTGATCGAAACCGCGCCCGAGCGCCTGTGTGAGGTCAAGGGTATCGGCCGGCAAATTGCCCGGCGGATTTCCGAGGCCTGGCAAAATGAACATGTCCTGCGACATCTGATCCGGTTCCTTCAGGAAAACGGTGTCAACGCGCTTTTTGCCGCCCGGATCTTTGCCACATATGGCGCTGAGTCCTTGGCGGTCCTGCAGGACGACCCCCTGCGCCTGGCGCGGGATTTTCCCCGGATCGGCTTCACCATCGCGGATGCCGTCATGCGGCATTCCGGTGTGCCGGCCGACGACGCGGGCCGTGTGCAGGCCTGCATCCTGCACCTGCTGAACGAAAGCCGCGATGATGGCCACACCTTCGTTCCGGCGACCGAGCTGGCAAAGCGCTGCCGCCTGGCGTTTGACATCGACGCGGAACCCGTCGAGGCGGCCTGCCGCAATCTGGCCGAAGCCAACGAGGTGGTCCTGGAAGAGCCGCCGGGCGCTTCGCCGCAGCCGGCGGTTTATCTGGCGGCGCTGCACCG
The DNA here is from genome assembly GCA_963779885.1 of uncultured delta proteobacterium. Taxonomy (GTDB): domain Bacteria; phylum Desulfobacterota; class Desulfobacteria; order Desulfobacterales; family SG8-13; genus JARFQH01. The sequence goes on from CAWAAN010000024.1 coordinate 185,157, forward strand.
GGCCGAGAGCACCATCGCCGCCCGCATCAAGGCCCTGCTCTCATTTCCGGTCCGCGCGCCCGAAATGGACCGCGACCGCATTGCCGCCCAGGTCCTCGCCCGGCTGGCCATCGCGCTCTCGCCTGAACAAACGGCGGTCATCGCCAATATTTTCTCCTTCCGGGCGGCCATTGTCACCGGCGGCCCGGGCACGGGTAAAACCACGCTGATCCGCTCGATCACCGCCGTCTTCGAATCCCTCGGGAAGCAGATCCTTCTGGCCGCACCCACCGGAAGGGCGGCCCGGCGGTTATCGCAGGTCACAGGGCGCAAAGCGCACACGATCCACCGGCTTCTTAAATATTCACCGGCTCAGGACGAATTCGAGCACGACCGGGACAACCCGCTCCAGGCCGATGTCGTCATCATCGACGAGGCCTCCATGATCGATACCGTCCTGATGGCCCATCTGCTCGAGGCCGTACACGTGTCCTCGCGCCTGATTCTGGTCGGCGACGTCTTTCAACTGCCGTCCGTCGGGGCCGGCAATGTCCTTGCAGATCTGATCCGCGCCCAAACGATAAAGACCTTCGAGCTAAATGAAATCTTTCGGCAAGACCGTGAAAGCGCGATCATTGTCACTGCCCATAGCGTCCGCCGCGGCGCTCGGCCGCAGAACACCCCCGCTGATTTTTCGGGTCCCGCCACGGACTTCTATTTTTTCGAGGAAGAGAGCCCAACGGCGGTTCTGGAACGCATCGTCGAGCTATGCCGCCGCGAGGTGCCGGAGCGATTCGGCCTCGATCCCGTCAACGATATTCAGGTGCTCACGCCCATGCACAAGGGCCTGGTCGGCACGATCAACCTCAACCGCATCTTGCAGGAGCGCCTGAACCCCCGACCCGAAAAAATCCGGATTGGGGGCCGGTCCTTCAAGCCGGGCGACAAAGTCATGCACCTGAAAAACAACTACCGCAAGGAGGTCTACAACGGCGACAGCGGCATTCTGCGCGTCATCGACACCAAAAAGGAAATCGCGGCCGTGGATTATGACGGCCGCACCGTGGAGTACGACTTCACCGAACTCGAGGAAATCGGCCCGGCCTACGCCGTCACGGTCCACAAGTCCCAGGGGGCCGAATACCCGGCGGTGATCATGCCGCTCGTGACCCAGCATTTCGTCATGCTCCAGCGCAATCTTCTGTATACCGCCATCACCCGCGGCAAGCAGCTGGTTGTTTTGATCGGCACCCGCAAGGCGCTCGACAGCGCGTTGCAAAACGACCGCCCCCGTCAGCGGCTCTCCGGGCTTTCGGATCGACTGATCGGTTGAATTCGAGAAAAGGGTGGCCGGAGACTTGCCGAAAAAGAGCAAATGGTGACTGGCGAAAAACCAGGTGAGCGGGAAAGGACCATAATAGGGGCTTCAAGATAAAGATTTTGGCACGGCCAGAGGGAGGCGGCTGTATCGTCATACGCCAACGACCGATAATCAGCCCAAAACGTTATCTTGAAGTCTCTATCAGGCGTCTGAATCCGGCGTGGTGGGCACGGGAACTTTGATGAAGTCGATTCCCTCTTCCTTGAGCGTTTTTTCCTCCTCGGGCGAACTGGTCCCGCGGATGTTGCGCTGCTCGGTGACCCCGTAGTGCATTTTTAACGCTTCTTTGGCAAAATCGCAGCCGACATTGTCAAAATTTTTATCGATGAATTCGGTTATTTTAAGGCCGAGTGCCTTCATTTGAGCGGCTGTATGGACGGCCGGCGGCCCGGACCGGGCCGAAGCTTTGATCGCAAACGTCGATGGGATTCTGGTGACGGAGGTCACATCGCACACCGGGCAGGCGATCAGTCCCGACTCCCGCTGATCGTGGTAGGTTTTCTCGTCTTCGAACCAACCCTCGAAAGAATGTCCGTTGACGCATCTGAGATCGTATGCAATCATGTTGCCGTACTCGAAAAAAAAATATTCGTCACGCTGGCGCCTAAAAAATGGGACCCAGGGCGACACCTTAAAAATTTGGCATAAATTCAGTTGCTTTTAAAGAAAGTATTTGACAGATTACGAACTGAACCCAAAAATACAGCATACAATCTGCCGCCGGTTTCGTCAAACCCCGTCTGGAATGTCACTCATCAAGGCACCGGGCCGTTTACCACGCCGAACAAGCCGATGACCTCGGCGCCGCGCCGCAGCTGCCGGCGACCATGCCCGCACCTCCACAGCAGGTCCCGAAAACGGCAACGACCCGAATGATACCATGACAATCGAATCGGACTTTCTGATTATCGGCAGCGGCATCGCCGGGCTCTCTTTTGCGCTCAAGGTGGCCGAGCATGGCCGGGTGGCCCTGGTCACCAAAAAGGCCGTGATGGACAGCAACACCAACCTGGCCCAGGGCGGGATTGCGTCCGTATTCGGCCCGTTGGATTCATTCGACCTGCACGTTCAGGATACTCTGGCGGCGGGCGACGGCCTGTGCCATGCGGACGTGGTAGAAATGGTCGTCACCCAGGGACCCGAACGCATCCGGGAACTAAAGGCCCTGGGAGTGGAATTCAACCTGAAGGACGCCCCAAATACCCCCGCCGCGGCGGAAGTCTTCGACCTCGGTCAGGAGGGCGGCCACAGCCGCCAGCGGATCGTGCATGCCCAGGACATGACCGGCCGTGCCGTCGAACAGGCCCTGGTGGAACGCGCCCGCAGCCACCCGCGCATCGTGCTTTACGAAGATCACATCGCCATCGACCTGATCACCTGCTCGACGCGCATGAAGCGGGGGCTGGTCACCACCACGCACGAAGACTACTGTTGCGGGGCTTACGTCCTGAATTGCCGTTCCCATCAAATCGACACCTTCAAGGCCAAGATCACGCTGCTGGCCGCCGGTGGCGTCGGCAAGGTCTATCTCTACACCAGCAATCCGGATATCGCCACCGGCGACGGGATCGCGATGGGATACCGGGCCGGGGCGACGGTGGCCAACCTCGAATTCGTTCAATTCCATCCGACCTGCCTCTTTCACCCGCAAGCCAAAAACTTCCTGATATCGGAAGCCGTGCGCGGCGAAGGCGGGATCCTGGTCGACCGGTCCGGCCGCGCTTTCATGGAAAGCTACGATCCCCAAAAGGACCTGGCCTGCCGGGACGTGGTCGCCCGGGCGATCGATACCGAACTCAAAAAAAGCGGGGATGACTGCGTTTTTTTGGACATATCCCACCGGCCGGCGGACGTCATCCGCCACCGCTTTCCGAATTTGTACGAGAGCTGCCTGGCTTTCGGGATCGATATGACCGCCGACCCGATCCCGGTGGTTCCGGCGGCGCACTACATGTGCGGCGGCGTGGCGACCGACGTGAACGGCCGCACGGATATCCGCCATCTGTACGCCGTCGGCGAAACCGCCTGCACCGGTTTGCACGGCGCCAACCGCCTGGCCAGCAACTCGTTGCTCGAAGCCCTGGTGTATGCCCGTAACGCCGCCCAGGCGGCGGTCGAAGAACTGGCCAGCCGGGATTTCGGGTCCGTCCCCGATATGCCGAACTGGGACGAGACCGGCACCAGCGACAGCGACGAAATGATCATGGTGGCTCACAACTGGGATGAAATCAGGCGCCTGATGTGGAATTACGTCGGCATCGTACGCTCCGACAAGCGACTGGAGAGAGCCCGGCGACGAATCGAGATCATTCAGAATGAAATCCGGGAATACTACTGGAATTTCAAGGTGGTTTCCGATCTGGTCGAACTTCGCAATATCGCCACGGTTGCCGAACTGATCATCCGGTGCGCCACCCACCGCAAGGAAAGCCGGGGATTGCACTACAACCTCCAGTATCCGCGCCGCGATGACCTGCGCTGGAAGAAGGACACCGTCCTGCGAAGATCGTTGGTGGGCTGACCGCGCATCGTCTGCGGCAGATCACGTGGAAATATTGACAGAATATCGAAGATGACTATAGTGAAAACGTTCTTTTTAAATCGACGGGAAATTACTTCTTAATGTCAGGTGAGTACCTTCTTCTGGGGGCGCTGATAGTTCTGTCGGGATTTTTCTCCTCGGCCGAAACGGCATTGTTTTCAATCAGCAAGGTGCGGGCCCGGTATCTCGCCAAGACCGGTGACCGGGCCTATCAGCTGATCAAAAAAATGAAGGAAAACCCCCACCGGCTTTTGTCAACCATTCTGATCGGCAACAACCTGGTCAACATCGGCGCCTCGGCCCTGGCCACGGTCATCACCATCGAACTCGTGTCGAGCCATGCGGTTGGCATCACCACGGGCGTGATGACGCTGCTGATTCTGGTGTTCGGGGAAATTTTCCCGAAATCGCTGGCAACCCGCAACAATGTTCTGGTCGCGCGCCTGGTGATTCGACCGATCTACTGGCTCTCGCTCCTTTTTTACCCGATCATTGTCTTCCTCAACTTCATTCCGATGGTCACCGGCAGGATCAAACACAAGCCGAACGTGACCGAGGCGGAACTGATGACCTTCGTGGAGGTGGTCGAAGAGGAAGGTGAAATCAAGGAGCAGGAAAAAGAGCTGATCCACAACATCTTCGAGTTCGACGACACCAACGCCTCTGAAATCATGACCCCGCGCGGGGACATGTTCGTCATCGAGGCCGATGAAAAGCTGGACCTGGAGAAGTTTGTCGAATCCGGGTATACCCGTTTTCCGGTCATCGAAGGCGACATCGATCATGTCATCGGGATCCTCAACATCAAGGACCTCTTTCTGCATTACGTCACGACCAATGGGGAGACATCCGTTCGCCAAATCATGCAGCCGCCCTATTTCGTGCCGGAAAACAAGAAGCTCGATTCCCTGCTGCAGGCGTTCAAGAAACGAAAACAGCACATGGCGATCGTGGTCGATGAACACGGCGGGGTGTCCGGCCTGATCACCCTGGAAGACGCTTTGGAAGAAATTGTGGGCGAGATCACCGATGAAACCGACAAGGATCAGCCTCAGATCATGAAAATCAAGGCCGACGAGTGGATCGTGCCCGGCAAGTCGGAAATCGAGGAAGTGAACGAAAAAATACCGATGAACATCCCCGAATCCAAGGATTACGATACGTTCTCCGGATATGTTCTCAACCTGATCGAGCGGATTCCCAAGGAAAAAGAGGAGATCCAGATCGGCCATTTCCTGATCACGGTCAAGGAAATGGACGGCAACCGTATCCGTGAGTATGTCGTCCGCCGGCAGACGGAAGCCGCAGCGCCGGCCGTTATCTAGTTTACATAATCTCGCTCATCCGCTTGAGGTCTTCCTTTTTTCCGATCACGACAATCACATCGCCGCCGTCGAGTTTCTCGGAGGGCAGGGGGTTGTAAATCATTTCCCCGGATGTTTTTTTGATGGCCACGATGATGACACCGTAGTCTTGTCGCAAGTGGCTATCGATCAGGTTTTTGCCGACCAGCTTCGATCCGGCCCCGACCCGGGCTTCTTCCATCGCCAGGCCCAACTTGCGATTGGCCATGGCGATATCGATAAAATCGACCACTGTCGGCCGTTTCAGCACTTCGGCCATGCGCCGCCCTCCGAGAAGGTAGGGGGAAACCACCCGCGAGGCGCCGGCTTTGATCAGCTTGGCTTCGTTCTTGACGTCCGAAGCGCGGGACAGCACAAATATGTCGGGGCGCAGATCTTTGGCCGTCAGGGTGATGAAGACATTGTTGGCGTCCGAACGCACGGCCGTCACGATCCCCTTCGCGCTGGTGATCCCGGCCTTCATCAAAGCCTCTTCCGAGGTGGCATCCATATTGATGTAGAGATAGCCTTGTTTTTCCATCTCCCCGTTTTTGGCCGGATCTTCTTCGATGACGATAAACGGGATGCTGTCGGCCTTGAGTTCCAGGCAGATAATACTGCCGATGCGGCCGTAGCCACAGATGATGAAGTGACCTTGCATGGCGGAAATATCTCTTTCCAACTTTCTTCTCCCGAATATTTTGCCCAGCTCGCCTTCGATGAACATCCTGAGCAAGGTGCTGATGGTGTAAGCCCCAATCGTGATGCCGGTGCTGATGATCAGAATGGTAACGATCCGCCCCGAGGTCGAGAGCGGTTTGATTTCACTGAAACCCACCGTGCTGATGGTGATCATCGTCATATAAAACGCATCGAAGAAAGGCATGCCTTCGGTGACATGATAGCCCAATGTCCCGAAGCTGATGGTGCAGAACAGCAGAATAAATGCGATGCGAATCCGTCTGGAGTCCATTCAAACGCCCTTCGCCCCGCCCGCCGTGCGCGTTTCGACATTGCCGGACCCAGAGGCCCGGCCCATGATGGCCCTCAACGTCGGACGAACAGGTGGGGTGACTTCGGGGAAAAAAAGCGGGGTCGTGCCGACAGGCGCTCACGCAAATCGCCCGTTAACAAACATAGGCTATAAGATAAAGGTTTTGGCAAGGCCAGAGGGAGGCGGCTGTATAGGTTCATACGCCGCCGACCGATAACCCGTCAGCATTCACAGGGCACCGCATCTGCCGTGTTGTCGGGCACTTGAAGTACAAAAGTACGTCTGCGCGCCCGACGCCTTGCATCTGTGGCACCCTGTAAACACTGACTATTAGGGGGTTTATCGCCCATCGGACTTTGCAACCCTTGAACGGTTACGAAAACCCAGTCCAAGCCCCTTCAGTCCATAGGCTTTAAGATAAAGGTTTTGGCAAGGCCAGAGGGAGGCGGCTGTATAGGTCATACGCCGCCGACGATAACGCCGTCCAAAACCTTTATCTTAAAGCCTATGGGTGAACCGGCAGTGCCCGTCTACTTGACGGCTTCCTTCAATGCTTTGCCCGCGACGAATTTGGGAACTTTAGTGGCCTTGATGTTGATTTCCGCTCCGGTTTGGGGGTTTCTGCCGGTGCGGGCCTTGCGCTTGGCCACTTTAAAGGTCCCGAAGCCGACCAGCGTGACGTCATCGCCTTTTTTGAGTGCCTTGGTGATCGCCGCGAGCAACTCGTCGACAGCGGCCTGGGCATCTTTTTTGGACGTGAGCACCTGTGACACCTCGTTGACAAGATCTCCTTTGTTCATCCGTTCATCTCCTTTCTTCGCCTGTGGTTGTTTAAATGCCCGGGAAAACGAATCATTATCCCGAAGGTCGCAGAACATAGACGCGCACCGCGCGCGCTATAGGCTTTTCTTGCACTGTGGACAGTATTTGCGGGGGACTCCCCGACCGGTCCATGGAAAATTCATGGCGTGTCTGGCCCCGCATTTGGGGCAGATGCAGTCGACAATTATCTTTTCGAAGTCCGGGGACTCGTCTATCATCGCCTCTTTACCTCCGTCGGCATATGCGGCGTTTGGATACACCTCACTGCCTGGTATCTTTTTGGCAACAACGCACATCTTATCCTGCCTGTGATGGGATTCAGCCTGTCGTGAGAGCGTGGTTAAAAAATAATCAACAGTCGTGGCGACCGCGATTATTTACAAGATAGAGAGGGTCCGGCGTGTCGTCGTCTTCATCCGCGAGTCTTTCCTCATCGAGGATGAACGCCTCCTGTTCGAGGATGAAATTCCGAAAGATGATATCACCGTTTTTTAAAAGATACAATCGGCCTGTTTTATACATCATAATTTTCGATTTTCCGCCCCCCGGGCGGCTCAAATAAAGGGGTAAGGGAATCTTTAAGTTCTCATGTCAGCGCTGCCGCGCGCCAATCGTGGAAAAAATCGGTGCCGCACCTCAAAACCCCGCCGCACGTTCGGTCTCCTCCATCTTGCTCTTGCAGACAATGCAGTGGCGCGCCACCGGCCTGGCCTTGAGCCGTTTGATGGCGATGTCCTCGCCGCACATCTGGCAAATCCCATAGGTTCCGTTTCCGATGTCCTTGAGGGACTGGCGGATTTTTTTGATCAGGCGGCTTTCCCGGTCCCGAATCCGCAGGGTGTAATCCCGCTCGGATTCCAGCGCGGCCCGGTCCAGCAGATCAGGGGCATTGCTGTCCTTTTCCATCAGGTCTAAAACCGTATGGTCGGCTTGGTTCAGAAGTTGTCCGAGCTGATCCTCAAGCAGCGTTTTAAGGTGGGCGAGATCTTCCTTCTTCATGACGTTCCTCCTCTGGGCTCAAAAATCTTGCGGCCTCTGCACGGCCAATGGATGCTGCGGTGGCGAAGGTCTGAATTCCAAAGCGTTATTGTAGAAGCGGAGCCGCGAGTGTCAAGAGGGTGCGGCAAATAAATGCCGTAAAATGCCTGATCGGTAAATGGATTTGTATAAACCTGCGGAAAAAGTAACGGCCCTTAGCGAGCTGCGTGGCCGGGGGCGCCCTTTGGAAATCATTTTTTATCGAGACCCATTGATTGGTCCCGTCATTTTCAACTGTATATTTTCAGCACACGGATATCGTGGACATTGATGATTTTTTTACCCGCCAGCAGAAAAATGTCCCCGCCGAGTTCGACTTCCTCCCGCATCAGCTGTTTCAACCGAACGGCTTCGCTATCGCCGCCAATGAGGTAGAAGTCCTCGTCAAATGTTTCAATGCCGAAATCGGCAACGTTGCCGTTCTCGTCCCAATTCACCGGTACAATGATGCCTCGCACGTAGACCATGATGCCGCTTGCCTGCCTTATGAGTTGCCAATACAATTCTGCAAATGTCGTACCAGCTTTCCAAGAAACTGAAATCAAGGTGTTTTTTTAATTCTCAGGCGTTATTCATGGAACTTTTTCATCCCTTCGCACGGCTCACCATTATCGTCCCGCTGTGTCGGTTGCGGCCCATTTTGTTCGTTTAACATTGGAATCATTAGGAAAATAAGAATATGAATTATCGGTTCTTGAAAAAGGCCCCCCAGAACTTGGAGTTCCGCCCCATAACATCGGTGGTGGCTATTTTCCGCATAATTTGATATCCACGGGCGACACTCGCCGTCACGGCAACGCCGGCGGTCCGGTCTCTCGTGGAAATGGTTTTCGTCTCGGGGTCATCCATCGGGGTCATCTTGGGGTATTGAATGAAAACGGTACTCAAAGACATATCGTATAACCTGGGCCTGATCACCCTGGGAAGCATCATGTGCGCCGTGGCCATCAAAGGCATCTTGATTCCCAACCAGTTCATCAGCGGCGGGATTACGGGCCTGGCCCTGCTCGTCTATTATGTTTTCCCTGTCGTTCCGATGGGCGTCATCTATTTTGTCATGAACATTCCGCTCTATGCTTTAGGGTGGATGTCGATGGGGCGGCGGTTTTTCTGGTACAGCGTCGTGGGCCTGGTCATATTTTCACTGGCGGTGATGTTGCCCCTGCCGGCCTTTCCCATTCACGATAAAATTCTGGCCGCCTTGCTCGCCGGCATCATCACCGGCAGCGGTTCGGGCGTGATCCTGCGGTCGAAAGGCTCCGGCGGCGGGCTGGACATCTTGTCGATCCTGCTCCTCAAACGCTATTCCATCCGGTTGGGCACGACCCTTCTGGCTTTCAACACCGGTCTGTTGTTTGTCGCGGCGTTCCGTTTCTCCCTGGAATCGGCGCTGTATGTGCTGATCTACATGTTCGTCACCTCCCAGGTTCTCAATGTGGTGGTCTCCGGATTGAGCCAGCGCAAGGCCGTTATGATCGTTTCGACCCACTGGGCCGACATCAATCGGCAGATCATCGACCGGATCAATCGCGGCGTCACCATCGTCCGGGGGCAGGGCGGCTTCACGGGGCAGGAAACCCACATTCTCTATTCGGTCGTCACCTTCAGCGAACTCTCGCGGCTAAAGGAGATCGTCCGTCGGTCCGATCCCCACGCCTTTGTCGTTGTCACCGATACGCTGGAGGTCATGGGCTATCGAATCGGCAACCAGCCGCACTGGTAATAAAGCCGCCCGGGAGCCAGGCCGATACGCCTTGCAGAGAAAATGGTCAACACCCTTGTCCAAAAGCGGCGCAGCCGCGTTTCATAAATTCGGGGCACCCAATTTATTCGAGGTCACCGATGAGGAAGGCAACCTGCTCAAAGCGCTGTATTTCAGCGTCATCGATTAGGTGCCCATGACGCCGTTGAACCCTTTTTTCGCCACCATCCGCTGGCAGGATGTGCTCGACATCGTCCTGAACAGCTATGTTTTCTTTCGGTTTTACGTCCTGTTCAGGGGCACGAACGTCCTGAGGGTCCTCTTTGGCCTGGCGTGTATCTGGTTCGCCCAGAAACTGGCGGCATCCATCGGTTTGATCGTCTCGAGCTGGATTTCCCAAGGAATTACCGCGGCCGCGGCCTTGATCGTGGTGGTCATCTTCCGCAACGAGATCCGCGGTGTCCTTCAAACCAAGAATATCCGCGGCATATTGTGGGAACTGCCAAAGAGAAACCGCTCGACCCCGATTGAAACCATCGCCGAGAGCGCCTTTAAAATGGCCGGCCGGCGTATCGGCGCCCTCATCGTCGTCCCCGGCCGCGAAGACCTGGGAGAAATCGTGCAGCACGGGCTCGATTGGCGCGGAATCGTTTCGAGCGAAATGCTGATCAGCATCTTCTGGCCCGACAATCCCGTGCACGACGGCGCCGTGCTCGTGCGCAACGACCGTGTCAAGGAAGTCGGGTGCATCCTGCCGCTCTCGGTGCGCAAGGACCTGCCCTCGAATTACGGCACGCGCCACCGCGCGGCCCTGGGACTGGCCGAATCCTCCGATGCGATGGTGATCGTGGTCTCGGAAGAAAGCGGCGCCGTCGCCATTGCCAAGGACGGCCGGATCACCCGTGTCCAGGATCCGGTTACCCTCGAAAAACATTTGCGCAATCACGCCGGCCAGCGGCTGCGGTCGCGATCCGATGCGATGAACGAAAAAATCGAACTCGGACTGGCGGTTTTTCTGTCGGTGGCGTTCACCCTGGGGATCTGGTTCAGCATCACCCGCGGGCTCGACACCCTGGCCAGCTTCGAAGTGCCGGTGGAATATGGAAACCGCGATCCGGCCCAACAGATCGTGACCACCTCGGCCAATACCGTCAAACTGCAGCTCAGCGGTCCGCGATCCCTGCTCGACGCCGTCAATTCCGGTCAGCTGCGGGTGCGGGTCGATCTGAGCAAGGCGGCTACCGGTCAAAACTCTTTCACCATCACGCGCGGGGATATCTCGCTGCCGCCCGGCGTTATTTTAAAGGACGTCCAACCGCCGGTCATAGACGTCACTCTCGACATCACGGCCCAAAAGGAGCTGACCGTGCAAGCCGATTTTATCGGAAAGCTGCCGCAGGGCATGGTGCTGGATCAGGTGCGCGTCGAGCCGCCCACGGTAACGGTCATCGGTGCCAGCGGGTTTCTCGACAAGTTGTCGACCATTTACACCGAAAAGATCCCGGTGGCGGACCTCCGCGGCTCGGGTGCCATCGAGGTCGGGCTGACCATCAATCCGGCCAAACTCTCCCTGCCCGCGGGTGCCCGCAGCTCGGTGACCGTTTCTTATACGGTCAGGGAAAAACAGGCCGAAAAATAGGCCGGCCGGAAAAATCGTGCCGGCGGGCGCCCCGATCCAGAAGTTCGTCGGTCAACCCCCGTCAACCGGATGGTAAAGATCGACACGGGCCGCATTCTCTGATACCCCTGTGGCGGGCCGGAGACACGCCTGCATAACCTGGAAAAACCCCCGGCCGGGAAAAACGATGCCCGCCACGGGCCACCCTTGAAGAAAATGGCCGCATGACATGACCGCACACGCCAAAAACGCAACGATCCTGATCGTCACCCCGGAAGTCACGTATCTGCAGCCGCAAATGGGCAACGTGGCCAATTACCTTTCGGCCAAGGCCGGCGGTCTGGCCGATGTGTCGGCCGCCCTTGTCAACGCCCTTCTCGAGCAGGGCGCCGACGTCCACATCGCCCTGCCCGACTACCGCACCCTTTTCAACGACCGGTTTTCCGTGCTGCTGAAGGAGGAGATGCGGATGATCAAAAAGGTGCTGCCCGAGGACCGTTTCCACCTGGCGGAAGACCGGGCCTTCTTTTACCAGGATCGGGTGTATTCGAACATCGAGTTGGAAAACCTGAAAATCGCCCTGGCCTTTCAGCGCGAGGTCATCAACAGGATCATCCCGGAGGTGGTGCCCGATCTGATTCACTGCAACGACTGGATGACCGGCCTGATCCCGGGTGCGGCCCTGCACATGGGCATTCCGAGCCTGTTTACGGTCCACAACATTCACACCGTCAATACCACCCTGGCGACCATCGAGGACCGCGGTATCGATGCGGCCGAATTCTGGGATCACCTTTTTTACGACCGCCTGCCGGTCAACTACGAGGAAACCCGCGAAGTCAACCCGGTCGATCTGCTGGCCAGCGGACTATTTGCCGCCCACTATGTGAACACGGTCAGTCCGACCTTCCTGGCGGAAATCGTGCAGGGCCGGCACAGCTTCGTGGCCGCACCCCTGCGCCACGAGTTTGCCAACAAATGGGCCGCCGGATGCGCGGAGGGAATTCTAAACTCGCCCGATCCGTCCTTCAATCCATCGACCGACGAAGCACTGCACGTCCGGTACGATTCCGGGACCCACGCCGAAGCCAAAAAGCAAAACAAACTGGCGCTGCAAAATCGCCTGGCCCTGACCGGCGACCCCGCTGCCCCCCTTTTCTTCTGGCCCAGTCGCCTCGACGACTACCAGAAGGGATGCCGGTTGCTGGCCGAGATCCTGGCGGCCGTCGCCGCGCGTTACGAACCACAGAACCTGCAGGTGGTTTTCGTGGCCGACGGCGAGTACCAGCCCCATTTTGTCAGCATCATCGACGGCCATGGCCTTGGCAAACGGATGGCCGTGTGCCCCTTCGACGAGGGTCTTTCCCGGTTGGCCTATGGCGCGTCGGACTTCGTCCTGATGCCCTCGCGGTTCGAGCCGTGCGGCCTGCCCCAGATGATCGGCGGCCTTTATGGATCACTGCCTGTCGCCCATGACACCGGCGGCATTCATGACACTGTCGAACACCTCGATTCGCGCACCGGCTCTGGAAACGGTTTTTTGTTCAAACATTTCGATGCCCCGGGCCTCTCCTGGGCCATTGACGAAGCCATGCGGTTTTTCAACCTGCCGTGCGATGTCAGAGAACCCCACATTGGCCGGATCATGAGTCAAAGCGCCGCGCGCTTCAATCACTCCGTGACGGCCTCGAAGTATATCGCCCTCTATGAAAAAATGCTGCGGCGTCCGTTGATTGTCCCCTATTAGACAGGATGCGAAAAGCCAAGCGCCGCAAGGTAAACGAACTCGATTGGGCTTGCGCCGATCGCCAAGCTGCTGTAAAATTGCCTTGTTTTCAGCTTTCCGCGGGCCGTCGTCCCCGCGCAGATGCCTGCCTGGAAATCGGTTCAGGCCAAACCTCGGAAAAACAGCATGCGGACCGTTCTGGTTGTCACCGTCAATGAAAAAGACTTCGATCTCATCGGTCAGGCCTTGGGCGCCGCCTACCGAATCGACCGGGCCGAAGATGTCGGCGAGGCTCTAAAGCTTCTGCGGGAAAGTCATCACGATCTGGTCTATATCGATATCGATCTCATCCTGGGATTGTCGCCGCCCACCGAAGTCGGCAGCACGCTTGAATCGCTCAACTGCCATCACCCCGCCCCGCGGATCGTCGTCATGGCGCCGACGGAACGCATCCGGCAGGCCATAACCATTTTGAAGTCCGGTGCGACCGACTACATCACGTATCCCCCGGTGCCCGACGAGGTGCGGCTGGTCGCGGAATCCGTCGACAAGAGCATCATCCGCGACCTTGAACTCGATTATCTGCGGGATCAATTCTGGCAGGCGGAAACGCGCGACCTGGTGCGAACCGAAAACGCCGTCATGCAGACGGTCTTCAAGAAGATCCAATCGGTGGCCCGCACCAAAGCCACCGTGATGCTCATCGGCGAAACCGGGACCGGAAAGGGCGTGCTGGCCAAATTGATCCACCTGCACAGCAACCGGCGCGACGCCCCGTTCATCGGTGTGCACTGCGGCGCCATTCCGGAAACGCTTCTGGAAAGCGAACTCTTCGGCCACGAGAAAGGTGCCTTCACCGGCGCCCACCGTAAAAAACTGGGCAAATTCGAGATCGCCCGCGGCGGCACCATATTCCTGGACGAGGTCGGCACCATCCCGGCCGCTTCGCAGATAAAGCTGCTGCAGGTGCTGCAGGATGGCAGTTTCAGTCGTGTCGGCGGTGAAGATACCATCGAAACCGATGCCCGGATCATCGCTGCCACAAATGCCGATCTCAAGCAGATGAGCGAAGACGGCAGTTTTCGCAGGGACCTCTATTACCGGTTTAATGTGTTTCCGATCCACCTGCCGCCCTTGAGGGAAAGAAGAGAAGACATCGCGTTTCTGGTCACCGCCTTCCTGAAGAAGTTTAATCAGGAATATGGCAAGAACATGACCGCCGTCCATCCGCACGTGTTGTACATGCTCAAGAATTATCAGTGGCCGGGCAACATTCGTGAACTCGAAAATCTCATGGAGCGCGCCTATATTCTCGAGACGTCCTCGCTGTTGATGCCCGAAAGCTTTCCGGAGGAACTGTTCGAGCAAAACGGCGATATCGACGACTCACTCGAAAACCATCACAACAGCCTGGCGTGGGCCCGCAAAAAAGCGATCGAGGATTTCGAGCGCCACTTTCTTCAGGAACTCTTCACCCGCAACAAGGGCCATGTCAAAAAATCGGCCGTCGATGCGGGCATCACCCCTCGCCAACTCAATAAACTGATGCTCAAATACGGCATTCGCAAGGAAGATTACAAGGTTTAATGGCCGCAAACCCTGAACTTCAACCTGGTGGCGCTCTCGCGGACGGCCCCGATGGGCATGATCGGGTGCCTTACGGCCGGACTGATCAATGGCGCGCTGTTCACCCTCGGACCTGTGTTCGGACACCAGATCGGCTTGAGCGTTCCCGGGATTTCACTTTTTATGGGCGCCACGGTTCTCGGCGGCCTGGTCCTGCAGTGGCCCGTGGGCCTTCTCTCGGACCACTTCGACCGCAACGTCGTCATGGCCGGTCTCGGCTTGGTGGTGGCGTTTATCAGCCTGGCCATAGCGCTGCTGATGCGCGAGTCGTTCTTTCTTCTCATCACGCTGACGATCCTGTATGGGGGTGTGGCCTTCACGCTGTACCCGGTGGCCGTGGCCCATACGCATGATTTTTTTCCGCCGGATGACATCGTGGCGGTCAGCTCGGCGCTCCTCTTGAGTTTCGGACTCGGCGCCAGCATAGGTCCCCCCGCGGCCGCCATGGTGATGAAACTCATCGGGCCATCGGGACTCTATGTCTTCATTGCCGCCGTCAGCAGCGTCTTCGGCGGCAGCGTGGCGGTCTTCCTGCACCGGAAACCGGAGCGGCTGGAAGCGGATTACCCGGTGCGCTTCATGGCCATTCGCACGTCCTCCCCGGTGATCGCCGTCCTCGACCCGCGCGCGGAAGCCCGGCTTCCCTCCGACGGGTCATCAACAGCGGACGCCTGCGATTGAGCGTTCCCCCCCTTACTTGCTCCCCAGGGCCAGCTTGACCACATCCAGCATCTTGTCGACAAAGTGAAAGGTGATCTGCTTGCGAACGTTTTCGGGCAGTTCCTCCAGGTCCTTCTGGTTCTCCTGGGGCAGGATCACGGTTTTGATGCCGGCCCGGTGAGCCGCCAGCATTTTCTCCTTGATGCCACCCACCGGCAGCACCTGACCGCGCAGGGTAATCTCCCCGGTCATCGCCAGATCTTTTTTGACCTTGCGCCCGGTTACAAAGGAGACCAGCGCCGTCAGAAGGGTAACCCCGGCCGAGGGGCCGTCTTTGGGAATAGCCCCGGCTGGAATGTGAATATGAATATCTTTTTTCTCGAAGAAGTCATCATCGATGCCCAGTTCCCTGGTGTGGGTGCGAATAAAGGTCAGGGCCGCCTGGGCCGATTCCTTCATCACGTCTCCCAGCTGCCCGGTCAACGTCAGCCGGTTCTGGCCTTTCATGGCGGTGGCCTCGATAAAAAGCAGTTCCCCGCCGACCGGGGTCCAGGCCAGCCCGGTGGCCACCCCGGGGATAAGGACCCGGGCCTTGGTTTCCGGGGTAAACCGGACCGGTCCCAGATAACCGGCCACATCTTCGGGTTTGATGGTCGCTTTTTTGACTTTGCCGCCTGCTATCTGCGTGGCCAGGCCGCGGCAGATATTGGCGATCTCTCGTTCCAGGTTGCGAAGCCCGGCCTCGCGCGTATAGCCTTGAATGATGTGCTTCACCGCCGCCTGGCTGAAGGTGATCTGGCTGGCTTTGATGCCGTGTTCGGCCCGCTGACGCGGGATCAGGAACCGGTTGGCGATCTTGACTTTTTCCTCCTGGGTGTATCCCAGCAGCTGCAAGACCTCCATCCGGTCTCTGAGTGCGGGCGGCACGGTATCCAGGATGTTGGCGGTGGTGATGAACATCACTTTCGACAAATCGAACGCCACATCCAGGTAGTGGTCCGAGAACGAAAAATTCTGCTGCGGGTCGAGCACCTCCAGCAGGGCGGCGGAGGGATCGCCGCGGAAATCGCTGCCGACCTTGTCGATTTCATCCAGCATGAACACCGGGTTGTTCGACTCCGCGCGTCGGATGCCTTGAATGATGCGGCCCGGCAGGGCGCCGATATAGGTGCGCCGATGGCCCCTGATTTCCGCCTCGTCGCGCACGCCGCCCAGCGAGATCCGGACGAATTTGCGGCCCAGGGCATGCGCGATCGACTGTCCCAAAGACGTCTTGCCGGTTCCCGGCGGGCCGGCGAAGCAGAGAATCGGGCCCTTGGAATCGGGCTTGAGCTTGCGCACCGCCAGGTATTCGATGATCCGTTTTTTGGGTTTTTCGAGACCATAGTGTTCGTCGTCCAGAATTTTGCGGGCCTTCTGGATGTCCAGGTTGTCGGTGGTGCTCTTTTGCCACGGCAGCGTCGTCAGCCAGTCCAGGTAGGTGGTGGAAACGGTGTATTCAGCCGATGAGGGGTGCATTTTAGACAGGCGCTTGACCTCCCGCTCGGCCTCCTTGCGGGCTTCCTCCGGCAGGCCGGCCGATTCGATCCGCGTCTTGAACTCGTCGATATCGACCGTCTCCTCGTCCTTCTCCCCGAGTTCATCCTTGATCGCCTTGAGTTGCTCGCGCAGGTAGAACTCCCGCTGGCGCTTGTCCAGATCGCCCTTGACCTGCTGCTGGATCTTGTTGCCTAGCTCGATGATCTCCAACTGGTGGTTGGTGATGCGGGTGGCATCCTTCACCCGATCGCGCACGCTGGTGGTTTCAAGGATCCGCTGTTTTTCTTCTATCGAAGAATTGATCGTGGAGACGATCATGTCCGCCAGTGTGCCGGCGTCTTTGATCGATTGGGCCATTTGCGCCATTTCCTGCGGCAACCCCGGCGCGAGTTCCACGATCCGGCCGAAAAGGCCGACCAGGTTGTTCATCATCGCTTCGATCTCCTGGTCCTTTTCCTCGACTTCCTCGATATGCTTCACCTGCGCCTGGAGATAGGACTTGCCCTGCACGAAGCTCTGGGTCTTAAACCGCTTCAGGCCCTGGACCAGCAGTTGGGCCTTGTTGTCGCGGGTCTTGGCCATTTTGAGGATCAGGGCACTGGTTCCCATCACGGCCAAGTCTTCGGGTCGCGGATAACCTTGGTTTTCGCCCTTTTGCTGGGAGGCGAGCAGGCCGACGATGCGGTTTCCCGCCATGGCGTCATCGATCAGTTGAATGGAGGTTTCCTCCAGGACTATCAGCGGCAGGACCATCTTGGGAAAAAGAATGGCGTCCGACAGGGGCAAAACGGGCAGGGTCTCCGGTATGGCGTCCACTCCCTTTTCAGTGGATGGTTGCGAATCTGGCATAATGACCTCCATCTTTCGTGTCTGCTGTTGGGCCGCGATGCAGCCTGAAGCCTCTGGATACAGTAAAAAAATCTACTCCTCGACAATTGGAATGCGATGGCTTTCGGGGGCCGGCTGTTTGGCCAGCCGAATGGTGAGAAACCCTTCGGCATAAGACGCGCTGGTGCTGTCCGCATCGATTGCCTCCGGCAGGTGCAGGACCCGTTCGAAGCGGCCGTAATGAATTTCCGCCAGCCGGTAGGTCGCCGGGACGCCCGTAGCCGGAGAGCGGCGTCGTCCGCTGACCTTGACGGCCCGCGGCGTGATTTCGACGTCCAGGTCTTCTTTGTCCACGCCCGCTACATCGACGATGACCACAATGTCACGCGCCGATTCGATCATATCGATCGCGGGAAGCCACAGGCAGTCGGAGCACCTGAAAAGAAGATTGGCGGAACGAAACAGATCCGTCAGGTTCTTTTCGACCGCGGTTTCGATAAGGTCCGGCTCGTCACCGATGCGAATATTTATCAATTCCATTCCGGTCTTTCCTTTCAAGTTGTGTTCCTCGGCTCGATCACGCCGTTTTATAGGTGTTCAAACTTAGTAACAGCTTGCGCCAAAAGCAAGTCGAAATTTTTTCCCGGGCCGCCGTCTCCACCCGCAGCGGCATCGCCAAACCGGCTTTGGCGGTTGACAAAAAGACCGCTCCGAATTATCAGATAGCTGTTACGCGTCGTTCGCGCGGTCTGAACGACACACGAAACGCACAGGCCTGCCGGCCGTGCGTATTTTTTTAGGGGTCCGGGTGGCGCATCGGAACACCTCCCCGGGGGTTTTAACGGCCGGACCCTCTCCTTTGGCCGCCGGTGCGCAACATCGGAAGACTTGGGACATGAGCGACCATGGAAGCGGACTGGATCGATTACCATTCCAAGATATCCCTGCAGCGGCTGTGGCCGCGCATCGATGAGCTTCTCGGCCACCGCGCCGGTGATCACGCGCCGCACCGCCGACAGGCCTTCGAGGACCGTCTGCGCCGCCACTGGGCGCCGCTGTTCCGGCTCCTGATCACCTTGTACGGGTGGCACTTCGACTTTTTCTACCACCTCGAGCAGATCCTGACCGTCACCGCCCGGGCCTGGCTCGAAAGGCCGGAAGCCTTGAAGGACCTGGATGCCCGGCGCGAGAACGAGCCGGTCTGGTTTCTTTCCCAGGAAATGGTGGGCGGCGTGCTCTATGTCGATTTGTTCAGCGACAACCTGGCGCGGCTGCCGGAACACATCCCCTATTTCAAACACCTCGGCCTGACCTATCTGCACCTGATGCCGCTTTTCGCCGCGCCGCATGGCGACAGTGACGGCGGCTATGCCGTCAGCGACTACCGCTCCGTCAACCCGGACATCGGGACCATGGCCGAGCTGACCGATCTGGCCCAGGTCCTGCGGCAGGCCGGCATCAGTCTGGTGCTCGACTTCGTCTTCAATCATACCTCGGACGAGCATGCCTGGGCCCGCCGCGCGCAGGCCGGCGACCCGGAGTACCAGGCCTATTACTATCTTTTTCCCGACCGCGAAATGCCCGAGCGCTACGAGCGGAACCTGCGCGACATATTTCCGAGCCGGCGCCACGGCAGCTTCACCTGGCATGCGGGCTGCCGCAAATGGGTCTGGACCACCTTCAACAGCTTCCAGTGGGACCTGAACTACGGCAATCCGGACGTTTTTCGCGCGATGGCCGAAGAAATGCTGTTTCTGGCCAACCGCGGCGTCGACGTGCTGCGGCTGGATGCCGTGGCCTTCATCTGGAAGCAGCTCGGAACCGACTGCGAAAACCGGCCGGAAGCCCACACCGTCATCCGCGCCTTCAGCCTGATCGCGCGCATCGCCGCACCGGCGCTGCTGTTCAAGTCCGAAGCCATCGTTCACCCGGACGAGGTCATCAAGTACATCGGCCGCGACGAGTGCCGGCTCTCGTACAACCCGCAGCTGATGGCGCTTTTGTGGGAGGCCGTCGCCACCCGCGAGGTCAAGCTGCTGGTCGAGGCCACGCGCAACCGCAGCCGTCTGCCGGACGGCTGTTCCTGGGTCAACTATCTTCGCTGCCACGACGACATCGGCTGGACCTTCGACGACCGCGATGCCGTGACGGTGGGGATCGATCCGGTCGGGCACCGCCGGTTTCTGAATGATTTCTACACCGGCCGTTTTCCAGGTTCCTTCGCCCGCGGGGTCCCGTTCCAGTTCAACCCCGCCAGCGGCGACCAGCGGGTGTGCGGCACCCTGGCGTCTTTGGCCGGACTGGAAAAAGCCGTCACGGAAAACGATCCCGAACAGATCGAAACCGCCGTGCGCCGGATCAACATGCTTCGCAGCATCATCTTGAGCATCGGGGGCCTTCCGCTGATATACCTGGGCGAGGAGTGGGGCGAGCTCAACGATTACACGTTTCTGTCCGATCCGGCGAAAGCCGGCGATGCACGCTGGATTCACCGGTCCCGGAAAAAGTGGCAGTCCCGCGAAAAGATAAACGATCCCGCGACCCTCGAGTGGCGGTTTTTCGATGAAATGTTCCGGCTGATCAAGCTGCGCAAGTCACTTCCGGCACTTTACGACGGCGGGATGGACATCGTCGACACCGGCAACCCCCACCTCTTCGGCTACCTCCGCCAAAACGCCGGCCAGCGCCTGCTTATCGTCAACAATTTCGCGGAAATCCCTCAGAAATTGAGCGCGGGGGTGCTGAGGGCCTGCGGCTGCGGGCGCAGCAGCCCGAACCTGGTCACGGGCATGTCCCTTGACACGGCGGCAGGACTGCAACTGCTTCCCTACGGCTTCCTCTGGCTAGAATGCGGCGCGGCCACCGCAACCAACACTGGAGACCCGCCTTGACGACCATCTGGCCTTACCTGCTCATGATTATCGGTTTTGCCCTTCTGATAAAAGGCGCGGATGTTTTCGTCGACGGCGCGGCGTCGGTCGCGCGGCGGCTGAACCTATCGGATCTCGTGATCGGCCTGACGGTCGTGGCCTTCGGCACCAGCGCCCCGGAACTCTTCGTTAATCTCATCGCCGGAATCCGGGGCGACACCGACATCGCGATCGGCAACGTGCTGGGCAGCAACATCGCCAACACGCTGTTGATCCTCGGGATAGCCGCCGTCATCCGCCCGCTGTCGGTCGCCCGGGGCACGGTCTGGCGCGAGATCCCCTTCAGCCTGCTGGCGGCCATCGTACTCGGGCTGATGGCCAATGACCGCCTGTTCGATCACCGCGACTTCTCCGACATTTCCCGCAGCGACGGCCTGGTGCTGCTGTGCTTTTTCATGATCTTTCTATACTACGCCTTCACCGCTGCCAGTGGCTGCGAGGCGCCGTCGCCGACTGTTCCCGCGAAAACCTACGGCCTGGCGGGTACCACGATACGGTTGGCGGCCGGTTTCGCCGGCCTGGTTCTCGGCGGCCGGTGGATCGTCGGAGGAGCCGTCGCCGCGGCCGACGCCTTGGGGTTGAGCCAAGCGATCATCGGCCTGACGGTCGTGGCCGTGGGCACGTCCCTGCCGGAGCTGGCCACCTCGGCCGCCGCCGCATACAAAGGCAAGGTCGATATCGCCGTCGGCAATGTGGTGGGCTCCAACATCTTCAACATCTTTTTCGTCCTGGGCACCACGGCCACCATCAGGCCCCTGCCCTTCCATGCCGGCAGCAACCTGGATGTGCTCATGACTGTTTTCACCGGCCTGCTCCTGTTCGGCTTCATGTTCAGCGGCCGCAAGGGCCGGGTCGACCGCTGGGAAGGCGTGATCGCCCTGCTGCTCTACGCCGCCTTCATCGGCTACCGTGTTGCCGGTCAATAATCTATCGCCGGCCTTGAAGCAAAATGAAAAGTAAACGCCATTTTTTTGGCACAATCGCTTAGCATAACTCGCTAAAGGCTTACTCAAAGCAACACATGCAGAAAAAAGCGAAAATCAAAAAGACGGGCAACCGCACGGCACGGCGCACGCTGACCCATTTCATTAAAAAAACCCGGCAGGCGCCGGGCACGTCGCCCGGCACGATCGTCCATCCCTCCGCCAGTGATGGCTCCGGCAGCCGCCTGACCCTTATCGCCTACGATGCGGACCACTACCAGAAAAAAGAAATCGATTCCATCGAGGACGTCTTTCCACTCGCGGAAGCGCCGGCCGTCACCTGGATCAACATCGACGGGCTGCGTGACACCCCACTCATCGAGTCGATCGGCCACCGGTTCGGCGTTCATCCGCTGACCCTGGAGGATATCCTCAACCTCGGTCAGCGTCCCAAGGCCGAAGATTTCGAGAACTATGTCTACATTGTTTTCAAGATGCTGTCATACCCGCCAGGCATGGACCACATCGAATCCGAGCAGCTCAGCATCGTCGTGGGGCCGAATTTTCTGATTTCTTTTCAGGAAGCGCCGGGAGATGTTCTGGCGCCGGTGCGGGAACGGATCGAAAAAGGCAAGGGCCGTATCCGCAAGGCCGGCAGTGATTACCTGGCTTACGCATTGATCGATGCGGTGGTCGATCACTACTTTCTCGTTCTCGAAAACTTCGGTGAAAAAATCGAAGACCTCGAGTCCGAACTGCTTTCAGATCCCACGCCCGACAGTCTGCAGCATCTCTATGCCATGAAGCGCAACGTCATTTTCTTCCGCAAGCAGGTCTGGCCAATGCGCGAACTTCTGAACCGGCTGGTCAAGGAGGAAACGCCCCTGATCGATGCCTCGGTCGACGTTTTTCTGAACGATGTCTACGATCACACGATTCAGATCATCGACACCATCGAATCGTTTCGCGACATCATGACGGGCCTGCTCGATATTTACCTGTCGACCATCAGCAACCGCATGAACGAAATCATGAAAATGCTGACCATCATCGCCACGATTTTCATTCCCTTAAGCTTTATCGCCGGCATCTATGGCATGAACTTCGAGTACATGCCGGAACTCAAGTGGCACTGGGCCTACCCGGCCCTGTGGGGCGTTTTCATCGGCGTTTTCCTGGGCATGCTGGCCTGGTTCAAACACAAGAAATGGTTGTAGAAATAATCGGGGTCCGGCCAAAGATTCCGGTAGGGGCGAAAAATTTTTCGCCCCTACGAAACTGCCAGCCGCTCTGCGCACTCGCTCATCCGGTCTCCCGCGCGTCGTTTTCATGCATTGCGGCGGCCCAAGGGCCATGAGAGTTTAGTGCGAGAATTAAAATCGAAGACATCCTTCAACCGGCTCAACGGGCCCAACCGCCTCCACTTAAAACCGCATCCAACCGGCCGGCATTTTCTTCTTTTCTATCAGCGGTCCCTTCTCCTTTTGCTCTTCTTCGGGCCGATGCAGCAGTTTGAAGAGGCTCGGACCCAGCAGGCAGGTGATCACCGCTAAAAGAACGATGGCATCTTTGAAGCTCTCGGTGATAAAACCCTGTTCGCGACCGATGGTGGCGGCCACGATGATCAGGCTCAGCCTGGAGGAAAGCAGGATTCCCAGGTTCAGGGATTTTCGGAACGAGACCCCGCCGGCCGTGAACAGCAAGCTTGGCAGCAGTTTCACGAGCACCGCCAGCCCCAGGAGCTTAAAGGTGAATAGGACCTGCGCGACCGACAGGATGTTGAGCACATCGAACTGCATGCCGACGTTGATGAAAAACAGGGGGATCAGAAACCCCGAGCCGATCCCCGAGAGCTTCAGTTCGAGGTGGGCTTTTTCCTGAAAAACGATCGCCAGCAGGGTACCGCCCATGAACGCCCCTAAAACCGGTTCGAGATGCACCAGTTCGGAGAAGGCCACGAACAAAAACAGCAGTGCCAGGGAAAAGCGTACACCGAGTTCCTGGGCGTCCTCGGCCGCCAGCAGGCGCGAGACCTTTTCAGGGTGCCACCAGGACCAGAGCCGGGCGGCTTTGAGCAGCAGGCCAAAACCGAAAAAAAGCGGCAGGGGTTTCAAAAACTGCCAGCCGAAGCCGTGCTCGTGCCACAGCACGTAGAAAGTGATGCCGAACAAGGTCAAAAAATCGGCCAGAGTGGCCGCGATGAGCGCGGTCTGGCCAAGGGGCGTCCGGCTGACGCCGGCCTCCTTCAACGTCGGCACGACGAGTCCCAGGGAGGTCGTCGAGAGGACCAGGGCGATAAAGAAGCCCTGCCCGAGGAGGGCCGCCGCCGCCGCTGAAAGCATGACGGTGACGCAAAAAACAAGGAGCTGCAGTACCAGTTGTCGCGGCCGCTGTTTGCGCAAAGCGCCGAAATCGATTTCCATTCCGGCCTGAAACATCAACAACAGGAAGCCGAGCTGGGCCAGAAACGACAACCAGTTTCCTGAAAACTGAAGCTGTAGAACGCTTTTTCCGAGAACCACGCCGAAAAGAATTTCCATGACGACCGCCGGCAGCCGGACCATCCGGCTGATACCGGGCAGAAACGCCGCCCCCAGCGCCACGATGAGCAGAGACCATGCGGGTTGTATGACCATGGCGCCATCCCGAAAATCGAAGGGTTTATGTCAGCGTTAAATCAGTAATAAGACATGCCCGGGAAGAATCGATCATGGCTCAACCGACATCCGCGCCGCGGTGAGAAAAACTCTTTGATGCGCGGAATCGTCGACAGGGCCTTCTTCCCTTCTGCTTACGTGACGATCAGCACCGAACAGGAAACCTTGCGAACCAGGACATCGCCCACATTGGGAGCGAAAAGCTCTTTTTCCCGGTTCTCGCTGCCGAGAACGACGAGGTTGAACTGAGCAGCGACGGCCAGAATTTCACGCACCGGATTTCCCTGCCGCAGGTGCTCGTCAATCTTGATCTTGTGGATGTGGGCCATGTCCCGCACGCGCCTGAGCATGCGCTCCGGCCAGGGCGTCTCGGCCGCGTTTTCGCCGTGCAGGTATTGCGGCTCTTCCACGATCACGGCCGCCAGACGGGCATCGAATTGCTGCGCCAGATCCACGGCCACCGCCAGGGCCCGCTCGGCGGCTTGGGTTCCATTGAAGGGAACCAGGATTTTTTCGTAGGCCTTGGTGGACTTGGACACCAGTAAGGGACAGGCCAGGGAGTGGGCCAAATCGATCATCACCGGTTTGGTCAAAGATTTGAGCCGTGACGGTTCGAGGGCTGGAATCACCACGGTCCCCGCGTCCTTCAGCTCGACCAGCATCTGGTCAAAATTCTCCTCGCTCTCCAGGACCTGGATATCGAGACTTTCGGCCCATTGATCCAGCTGGTCCCGCAGGCCGCAGGCTTCTTTACGGCACAGCACCTGGATTTTCTTGATCTTGGTGTTCTGGGCCAGGTAAAGGGCTTCCCTGACAAGATCGGCCATGTCGGCGGCCTCCGCGGCCGGAAGACCGATGACCAGATTCTGGCCGTAGGTGAGGGGAAAATGAGGTTGGTCGCACTCGACCATGCTGCAAAAGGTTTTAAACAGGTCCGACCGGCCGAGGATGAGCAGTCGATCGCCGGTTTCAAAGATGGTCGTATCATCGGGAAACAGGAGGCGGTTCTCGCGCAGAAGCCCCACCAGGCGCCAATCGGGATTGCCGGTCTGCATCAGGGCGCGGCTGGACGTCAAACCGGTTTCATCGATGGCCAGTTCCAGCAGCTCCCCTTCGCCCTGCCCCAAGTCGATCACGTTGACCCGCGGGTCTTTGAGAACCTGGTAGATCTTGCGGGCCGCCACCGCCGTCAACAGAACGGTCCAGGCGTCGAGGTCCTGGAATTGCGGCAGTATTTCCGGGTCATGGACCAGAGCCAGGACGTTTTTGACCTCTGTCTCCCGCGCAAATTTAACGATGGCCAGATTGACCCGGTCGTCGGGGGTGAGCGCGAGCACATAGTCCTGATGTTCCAGACCGGCCTCTTCGAGCACGACCGGGCTCGAGGCATCGCCGGCGACAATCCGGTTGAGGCTGGGAAACCGCTTGGAAAAAGGCCCCAGCTTCTCTTCGACCTTGTCGATCAGGGTGGTGTCCCAGTTTTCGCTGAACCGTTTCAGCAGCTCGTCGGTAATCCGGCCGGCCCCACAAATCAGTATTTTCAAAACGACTCCTCGAAGCGGCACCGGTCCATCGGTCGGTGCTTAGCGCCGTGCCGGCGGGGGCCGGCTACTTCAATTCCTTGATCTTTTCCAGGCTTTTCGTTTTTCCGATCATGATCAGGATGTCGCTGTCCTTGACGATGAATTCAGCCGCCGGAACGATGACAAAGCGCTCCGGCACCAGTTCCTTGACGGCGATCACGTAGACATCGTAGCGGCTGCGCAAATCGATCTCCTTGAGGGTTTTGCCGATGAAGGACTTCGGCGGATCGACCTGCACCAGGTTATAGTCTTCCTCCAGCGGCAAAAATTCAAGGATGTTCGGCCGAGTCAGCCGCCGCGCCAGCCGGGCCGCCGTGTCCTTGGCCGGCCGGATGGTATCCGAGGCGCCGAGTTTCTTCAAGATCTCGGCATGGATGTCGTCTTCGACTTTGGCGATGACGGTTTTAACGCCCAGTTCGTGCAGGTGGTAACAGATCAGGATGCTGTTGCTGATTCTGCCGCCGGTACTCACGACAACGCCGTCCATCTCCTTCAGCCCCAGGCCCCTCAGGGCTTCGGCGTCGGTGGCATCGAGGACGATGGCGGTGGTGGTGTACGGTTCCACCGCCTGGATGCGGTCGCGGTTGCGATCGATGGTGACCACCTCGTGGTTGCTCTCGAAGAGCGCCTTGGAAACGTAGAATCCGAAGCTGCCCGCGCCGATGACGGCGAATCGTTTCATGCTGGCCTCCATTATGCGGTCGTGTAAGCATTCACAGGGTGCCGCAAATGCAAGGCGTCGGGCGCGCAGTCGTACTTTTCGTACGTCAAGTGCCCGACAACGCCGCAGATGCGGTGCCCTGTGAACGCTTACCCGATCATGAGGTTCTCTTCGGCGTACTCCAGGCCCTTGCGGGGCGGCGGGCCGGCGATGATGTAGGCAAAGGCCGGCACCCCCACCCGGCCGATGATCATCACGACAATGATGATAAGTTTGCCGATCCCGTTCAGGGTGGCGGTCGCGCCCATAGAAAGGCCCACCGTGCCGAAGGCCGATATGGTTTCGAAAAGGAGGCTCAGGTACTGTTGATGTCCCAGGGCCCCGCTGCCGTGGGCCGGGTCCGAAAAAAGAATCAGAAAAAGTGCCCCACAAATGATCGCGGTCGATAAAACGACGACCGATACACTTTTGGCCACCGTCTCCTGCGGAATGCTCTTGTGAAACATGTTGACGCGCACCCGGTCTTTCAGCCGGCTCCAGGTAAACGCCGCCAGGACGGCGAGTGTGGTGGTTTTGATGCCACCGCCGCACGATCCCGGCGATGCCCCGAAATACATCAAAAACATCATGAACGCCAGCGAGGCGCTGTTCAGTCCGCCGATGTCCACGGTATTGAATCCCGCCGTCCGGCAGGTGATGGACTGAAAAACGGCCGTCATCAGGCGCTCACCGAAACCGGCGTTCTGCGGCAGGTTTTTTTCGGTTATGAGCAATATAACCGCGCCCAGGACGATCAGCAAACCGGTGGTGACCAAGACCGTCTTGGTGTGCACCGAATAGCGGCGTGAACTTCGCCGGCGGTCGCTCGTGCGCCGGTAGAGTTCGTACACAACCGGAAATCCCAGACCGCCCAATACGATCAGGCCGGAGATGGTCACATTCAGCAGGACGGACCCCCGCTCGTCGATGAAACTGTTGGCAAAAAGCGCGAACCCGGCATTGCAAAAAGCCGAAATTGAATGAAACAGGCTCAGGTAGAGGGCTTCGCCCGCCGGGTGGGATCGCCACCAGTGAAAAAACAACAGCGTCGCCCCGGCAAGTTCGACCGACGCGGTAAAGATGAAAATCGAGCGCAGCAGGTAATAAATGTCCTCGCGCGGCGTGTGCGAAAAGACTTCCTGCATCGCCATCCGGTGCTGGAAAAAAACCTTTTTGCCGATCAGCTGAAAGAGGGTGACCGAAATGGTCATGATCCCCAGCCCGCCCAGCTGGATCAGTGCCAGAATGACGATTTGCCCGAAGACCGTAAAATAGCTGCCGGTATCGACGACAATCAGCCCGGTGACACAAACCGCCGAGGTCGCCGTAAACAGGGCGTCGATCAGCCGGATAGCGCCGGAAACCGTGGCAAGCGGCAGCATCAGCAGGCCGGTCCCCACGGCAATGGTCACCAGGTAGCTCAGCAGCAGCAGACTGGCCGGATGCAGCGTGCTGAGCTTTTTCGAAATCCATTCCAACATCACCGCTGAGCCTCGCCGATAAGTTTAGGTGGTCGGTGTCATACCGGCACGGGTGCTCAACCCGCCGGCCTCCGCCGTTTAAACGGCCTCCTTTCTTATCCTTTTTGCAAATATTACGCAATCGGATAGCTGACGGGTTTAGGCTGGTTCTTTATCGGATCCGGATTCGAGCCCATGCTGCCGACCTACGTTACCCTTGACTTGACCATTTAATTTGACTATTAAGCGGGCAATAACGGAGGTGCATTATGAAAACCATGGGGATCAGCAAGTTTAAATCACATGCCTTGAAAATTTTGGACCAAGTGGCAAAAACTCAGGAAATAATTGTCATTACAAAGCGCGGTAAGCCGTTAGCCCAAATCACACCCTATCGCACTTCTGATACAAACTCCAAGCCAGGCAGGCTTTCCGGCGCTCTTGTTTTTGAAAAAGATGTCATTTCACCATTGGGTGAGGACATATGGGATGCCTGCAAATGATATATCTGCTGGATACGCATACCTGGATCTGGTGGAACATGAATCCAAAAAAGTTGTCACAAAGGGTTAAAGGGGTAATCGGCAATGCTGAAATGTATGATGAGATACTATTGTCCGCAATTTCTCCATGGGAATTCAGCAAACTCCTTGAAAAAAAAAGATTAGGTATTTCGTGTGACCCGAAGGATTGGATAAATACTGCCCTTGATATGCCAAAACTCAGGTTGGTTCCCCTCTCGCCTGTGTTATCATACCGCTCAACCGTGCTGCCGCAACCTTTCCATAATGATCCGGCTGACCAAATTATTGTGGCAACGGCAAGGGAAGAAAATGCCACGATTTTGACAAAAGATGAAAAAATTATTTCTTACGAAAATGTTCGATGTTTATGGTGAAATTCGGCCATTGATATATTGATGGCCAAGAAAGAATTGGGGTCGGTTGTGCGGGCATGCTACGCAAAGATAGATTCGATGTCGCGGAAGCAATGCGAATCTGACAGAATTCAGTGAAAGAATCTCGATGATGAATACCAATAACCAGCCCCGCTGCGGCTGGACCGGCGACGACGACGCGCTGCGCCGCTACCACGACGAAGAGTGGGGCGTGCCCGTGCATGATGATAAACATTGGTTCGAATACATCGTGCTCGATGCTTTTCAGGCGGGGCTCTCCTGGAAAACGGTGCTGCACAAGCGCGAGGCTTTTCGCAGGGTGTTTCGCGGCTTCGATCCGGCCAAGGTGGCGCGGTTGACGGAAGGGGCGCTGGAAAGGGCTGCCGAAAACAAGGCCATCATCCGCAACCGCCTGAAAATCCGCGCGGCGGTCAACAACGCCAAGTCCTTTGTGGACCTGCAGGCCAAGCACGGGTCCTTCGACGCCTACATCTGGTCGTTCACCGAGGGCAGGGTCATTCACAACAACTGGCAGGAATTGGACGAGATCCCCGCCCATACCGCGCTGTCAGACAGGGTCAGCAAGGCGTTGAAACAGGAAGGCTTTTCATTTGTCGGCACCACCATCTGCTACTCATTTCTCCAGGCCGGCGGCATCGTCAACGATCATTTGGTAAGCTGTTTCAGGCACCAAGAGCTGCGGGCGCGGCGATAATTTTATTAGACATTCAAAGATGAATTTCATTCGCTTTTCCTTACCTCAGAGCGCCAAAACTCGCAGAGTGCCTTCATCTCGTGCTTGTCTCTGAGATAACGGCAAAC
The DNA here is from genome assembly GCA_963779885.1 of uncultured delta proteobacterium. Lineage (GTDB taxonomy): Bacteria > Desulfobacterota > Desulfobacteria > Desulfobacterales > SG8-13 > JARFQH01. The sequence continues at coordinate 214,928 of CAWAAN010000024.1, forward strand.
ATAAAAATCACTGCACTTCATTTACCATTGTATTAAAACTTTCGTTCAAGAGTACGTTCACGTCCACAAGCACGTTCACGGTTATCAAAGAAGTCATCGCTTTTTTGGTGAGAGCAAATTAAGTCCATTGTCATTCAGCCTCTGGTAAGTCTCTTTCCCGTGCTCGTGAACGTAATCGTGCACGTGCTCGTGAACGATATTTTTTCCGGCCATTACTGATGGATCCTGTTTGATTCAAAAATAATGGCGCCTCGATCTCAAAGCTCTTCCGGCGTGAAGGCCACCACCTCGTCGATCTCGGCCGCATCGGCCAGCAGCATTACCAGGCGGTCGACACCGAGGGCGTTGCCGGCGGCAGCCGGCATGTCCTTCAGCGCGCTCAGAAATTTCTCCGGCAGCGGGTAGACCGCTTTGCCGGCCAGCCGCCGCGCCTCCCTTTCTTCCTCGAACCGCAACCGCTGCTCCGCCGGGTCGGTGAGTTCGGAAAAAGCATTGCAGAGTTCCAGACCGCCGATATAGAGCTCGAAGCGCTCGGCCAGGCGGCGGTCTTCGTGTTTCAGGCGCGCCAGGGCGCCGCAGGCGGCCGGGTAGTCGTAGAGAAGCACCGGCTTGTCGATCCCGAGATGCGGCTCGACCTCGAACCCCAGCACCTCGTCGAAGCGATCTTCCTTCAGCGCCCGGTCCACCGAGACCGTCGCGTGGCGGTCGAAGGCCTCGGCGACGGTCACCCGCGACCACGGAGGCCTGAGGTCGATTTCTTGTCCCTGGTAGCGCAGTTTATTTTCGAAGCCCAAGGCCGCCGCCACCCCGCCGATCAGATACTCGCATTGCGCCATCATGTCGGTGTAGTCGGCACCGGCCGTGTACCACTCGAGCAGCGTCAGTTCCGGCAGGTGCCGGCGTCCTCTCTCGTTTCTGCGAAAGCACTTGCAGATCTGGAAGATGCGCGGGTGACCGACCGCCAGAAGCCGCTTCATGCACAGCTCGGGCGAGGTCTGCAGGTACCAGCCCTCCGACGGCTCGGCGTCGATGTGCGCCTCGGGCGCCGGCGCCGGAATCCGGATCGCTGTTTCGACCTCCAGGTAGCCGTTGGCGTCGAAAAATTGCCGGATGGACCGCACGATAGCCGCTCGAAGCTCCAGATATTTTCGAATGGCGTGCTGATGATAAGTCATTGGCATATCCGATGGCAACCCTGTTGGAGGATAGTAGAGAACGATAGCTCAGTAAAAAGAAATGGAGCAGTGCCTAAATAGTCGCAGGGCCCATTCGACACCGTTTTACGCGGAGCCGGAGCGGCCCGTAAAAGAGCTTCGGTAAATAGATCCTCATCGATATCGAGCCATTGGAAGCCAAAGCCTCCGCCTGCAAGACTCCAGTCGCCGCGCTGCTCGTCACCGGCGTGAAGCAGTCGTGAATACCTGGCCGGCGGCACGCTGATCGCGCCCGTCCATCAGATCCACGCTCAGGCTGTCCTCGGTAAAAATTTACGTCCTTGACCAGCGGTTTCATCGGCAAACCATTCAACGGATTTTCTTCTTATCGTTAATCACAGCAGCCACACTCTTCGACCGGTTGGAAGCACGGATCCTCATACTCGCCTTCTTCGTCGATGACGTAGCAGCAGCACAAATTAAAATGGCCCTGCGCATCGGTCTCGTTCATGCTGCACTCGGATACCGGCTCATTTTTCGTGTCCATGTTTTATCCTTTCGCTAATGGAGCGTTGGTTGTTTGGACCGACGGATATGATTGATCAACCCGCCGGCGGTCAGCACGTCGAGCTGTCTCGTGCTCAAGGCAACAGCCACCGTGTAGGAGCGGTTTTTCCTCGAATTTAGAACCTCGAACGGTTTGCCGGCCTTGAGGGCATCGATCAGGCCGTCCACGCGCAAGCGATCTCCCTGTTCGATCTCATCCCAATCCGAAGAACGTGTGAAGGTCAGCGGTACGATGCCGAAATTGACCAGGTTCTGGGCGTGAATCCGCGCAAAGCTCTTGGCGATCACCGCCCGCAGGCCAAGGTAACGGGGCGCCAGGGCGGCATGCTCCCGGCTCGACCCCTGGCCGTAATTTTCCCCTGCGACGACAAACAAGCCGGATTTTTGGTGAATCATTGCCCGATCGTAAAAGCTCTTGTCGATACGGCTGAAGGCAAAGCGGCTGATTTCGGGTATATTGCTGCGGAAGGGCAGCACGGCCGCGCCGGCGGGCATGATTTCGTCCGTAGAGATGTTGTCGCCCATCCTGAGCAGCACGGGCCCTTCGAGGTGATCGGGAAGCGATTCGAATTCGGGCAGCGGTTTGATATTGGGTCCTTTTTCCAGTTCATAAAAGGTGCCGTTTCCCTCCGGTGCCACGAGCAGGGAGGTGTTGACACCCACGGTGTCCGGTTCCGAAAAACGGGGGTAGGGCATGCTCATGCTGCGCGGATCGGTTATCACGCCGCTGAGCGCCGAAGCGGTGGCTGTTTCCGGACTGCACAAGTAAACCTGGTCTTCCACCGTGCCCGAACGGCCCGGGAAATTGCGGGGCACGGTTCTGAGACTGATTTTGCCGGTGGCCGGTGCCTGGCCCATGCCGATGCACCCGTTGCAGCCGGCCTGGTGAAAGCGGGCGCCCGCCTTGATGAGATGATCCATCAGGCCAAGCTCGATCATGTTTTCAATGAGCTGGCGTGAGGTCGGATTGACGTCGAACGAGATGTGATCGGGAATCTGACGCCCGGCGACCATCAAGGCGGGAACGGCAAAATCCCGTAATCCCGGATTGGCCGATGAGCCGATGTAAGCCTGGTAAATAGGACGGCCGATCACCTCCCGGACCGGGACGACATTGCCCGGGCTGCTGGGCAAAGCGATGAGCGGCTCAAGTCGCCCCAGATCGATCTGGTCGATCTCATCGTAGGCGGCCCCGGGATCGGCCTTGATTTCACACCATACATCGCCCCGTTGCTGGACTTCGAGGAAGCGCCGGACGGCTTCGTCCGAAGGAAAAACAGTGCTGGTCGCGCCGAGCTCTGTTCCCATGTTGGCGATCACATGCCGGTCCATGGCCGACAAGCTCTCCAGGCCGGGGCCGAAATATTCGACGATCTTTCCCCGGCCGCCATCCACGCCATGGCGCCGCAGCATCTCCAGAATGACATCCTTGGCGCTGACCCAATCCGGCAGCCGGCCGGTCAGCTCGACGCCCATTACCCTGGGCATGCGAACATACATGGGCTCGCCTGCCATGACCATGGCCACCTCCAGGCCGCCGGCACCGAACGAGAGCATCCCCAATGCACCGGCGGCCGGCGTGTGGCTGTCGGATCCGATCAGGCTCTTGCCCGGAATCCCGAAGCGCTGCATGTGGACTGGGTGGCTCACCCCGTTGCCCGGCCGGCTGTACCAGATGCCGAACCTGCGGCAGGCGCTGCGCAGAAACAGGTGGTCATCCGCGTTGCGATAATCGGTCTGCAAAAGGTTGTGGTCAACGTATTGTGCAGACAGTTCGGTGCGCACCTTTCCGACGTTCATGGCTTCGAACTCGAGCATCACCATGGTGCCGGTGGCATCCTGGGTCAGGGTTTGATCGATTCGCAGGCCGATTTCCTCACCGGCCTGCATCCGGCCATTGACCAGATGTGATTCGATCAATTTCTGGGTTACATTTCGGGCCATTGCCGTTCTCCTTGGATGTCTATGCGGCGGCATACTGCCGTCCGGCCGCGATTGTTATTCAGCAGGATATGTGAAAATAAGACCGATGGGACGTTTAAGCCATGGCGGCATCTGTCATGTATTGGCAGGTGCGGCAGAAGCTCATAACACACGATGATCCGAATATCCGCCGGTGCCCACCGCCTGCCGAACCCGGGCAAGCACCTGCCGAACTGTTTCACGCGCCCTCGCTTCGCCGTTTTCCAGTTGCCGGAAAATCGTTTGCGGATCTGCCGCGAGGGTTAAATAACGCTCCCTGGCAAGTAACTTCAAACCCACTTTTCGTATAGACAAGCCTCATGGCGAAATCATCTTACCACCTTTAAAGGCAAAATCTTTTTTGATTCCGTTTCAGGCGTCACAGGGTTTTTCCTGCTCAGCTTCTTCGAACGCTCCGGTGTGCACCTCGCCGCTGCGCACGTAGCGGGTGAGCAGCACACCTCCAGGCGTGCCGGTCGAGTGCGCCAGGGTGAAAGCCGACGGTTGCGCGCTGTCGCCAAACAAGCGCTTGCCGCGTCCAAGCACGATGGGATAAATCAGAAACCAAAGCTCGTCCACCAACCCGGCGGCAAGCAACTGGCGCACCATGCGGCGATCGTGAACGGCCATTTCAGTCGACCACCGCCGCCGCAGCGGTAAAAACCGGCCTATCGGTCAGCAGTATCAGCCCCGCCGCGCCGCCTCGATCGCGGCGATGTCGATCTTTTTCATCGTCATCATCGCGTCGAACGCGCGTTTGGCCGCCGCGTGGTCAGGGTCGGAGATGGCGGCAAGCAAGGCGCGCGGCGTGATCTGCCACGAGAGGCCCCACTTGTCTTTGCACCAGCCGCAATCGCTTTCCTGGCCGCCATTGCCGACTATCGCGTTCCACAATCGGTCGGTTTCGGCCTGGTCGTCGGTCGCGATCTGGAACGAGAATGCCTCGTTGTGCTTGATTTGCGTCCCACCGTTGAGCCCGACGCAGGAAATGCCGGCCACGGTGAACGCGACCGTGAGGACATCGCCCTGCCGGCCGTCGGGATAGTCGCCCGGCGCGCGGAAAATCTCGCCCACCGCGCTGTCGGGGAAGGTTTCGGCATAGAAGCGCGCGGCCTCGAGGGCGGCGCCGTCGTACCACAGACAAACCGTGTTCTTGTTGGTCATTTTGTTTCTCCTGTCAAGGTTAAGAAGTTACCCTATAGTCGTTTATCGGGATTGAAATTCGACACCGCTTTGGCTTACCGGTCTATTCCCGACGAGACCGCCGATGTCCTTTTGGTCTTGTTGGGCAATCATGACCCGCTTTCTTTACAAAAGAGGTGAACGATTGCCGCAGGACTCGACACCCAAAAAGCCTGTAACCCTTCGGGCAGCAGCTCGATTTCGTCGCAACGCACGACCCCGGCCGACTCCAGGCGAGCGGATGCCGCTTAAATGTCGTCGGTGACCACTTCGAGCCAGATTTCGGCCTGGCTGAAGGAAGGCGTACGGTCGATCCATAGGCGATTGGAACCGAAGGCGAAACACACTGATGACTTTTCCCGGCTCCTTTCCTCCAAGCCAAGCACATCCCGATAAAATCGAACGGTCTCCTCGAACTGATGAGGGGGAACCTTCATGGCGATATTGCGGCCCCCGGTAAATTTTGCTTTGAGATTCATTCAAATACCTCTCCAATTAAGAATACGGCGTGACTGGTGTCTGGCTCGAAATGGCTATCCGATTCAACACGTTTATCTCAACAGAATTAACCTCCAAGCGGCTTTAAACGGTAGTCGAATGGGATGTCGAGAAATCGACATGCACGATAAAATGTTTCGGATAGAGAGGCGTTTAATTCTTCGCCTCTGCTTCCGACTTTTATAAGGCCTGCGAATCCGCATTGCCGCTAGGCATCCAGCCTTGTTGAGAAACTCGCATGTGATTATTAACATATAGCAATGGATGTCGATCAAGGCTGTTGCCAGACGACTATGGGTAAACAAGCGCTGTCATCCATTCGCTCCGATTGGTCCTGATGCGGAAACCACCGGAAAAAAGGGAATATTTTCTCGTGAAACATATTGAATTAAAAAATAGGACAGTATCAGCCGTTAACCGACGCAAGCGCGCCACTTCTTCAAAACCCAAAAGCAAAAAACGGTATATCACTGACGGTCCGTATGCCGAAACCTCCTTCAACCTTACCGTTACCTTCATCTCGCCCGGCAGGTTCGGGTCGTCGAACACGTCTGTGTAGACGAGGAGCTCGCCGGGGACGAGTTTCAAATAGGTGCCGCCGAACGAGTGGCTGCGGGCTGTCGTCTGCGGCTCGATGCTGAGGTCGCCAGGATAGAGTTGGATGGGTTCCGCGCGCTCGGCGACAACGTTCACCTCGGCGATCTTGCCTTGCCGAAGCACGCCATAAGCGACGAGGAGGTCGGCAACCTCGGTCGCCTCATTGAGTGCAAGGATGGCAATCACAGGCCGCTCGCGTTTTGGCGGACGCATCGCATCGATCGTCTGGGCCTGTTCGAATGTCGCGACCGCGGTCGCCGGCGGCTTGTGTACTGGTTATTTCTCCGGTCCGAAAGCAATCGAGGCCTTGCCCAAAAGGAGCAAAAACGTGGCGCCAATGCCAATGGAAATGGTTCGTAAATTCATGTCCGTCGCCTACCACTGCAAGTGAAAAACTTGTTGACAGTCCTATTTTTTAATCGCTTATCGAGGCAGAAATTCGACAGCGGGTGAGATAATTTCAATCTCATCCCGTGTTTCGCAATTGCCAATTGGTGATCTTTTGTAAGATGTGCATTGTTATTTCACCTACGGTTTTACAGGCGTGCGGCTCGAAATTGAAATCCGGTTCCAGACATTGATCACAACAGCGAGCCATTCAACGGCAGCGATTTCTTCGTCAGAAAGCTCTTGAGCCGCCCGCTCGTAGGCCACGTCGGGGACCTGACGGTGACGCTGAAGATGCCCGCGTCGTTTTACGTGCGGAGACACTTGATTGAATCCATATCCCAACTCGAAAATGGAAACGGGACTGAAAGGGCTCTCATAGATTGAAACTCATTTTATTACCTTGCCGAGATCGCCGTCAAAGTAGGATATTGCTGTGCGACCGGTATGCATTTCACTTTGCCGGTTCACTTAGATCATTCAGAATCTCCCGCATGTGGTCGATGTGGAATTGAACGTGAAACTCTCCGAGGCCACCAAGCAAACTTCCCAGCGACGGGTATTCTCCCAGGGGCGAGTCCTTGAGCTTGGGTATATGCGCCTTCCGGTTAAGCTGCTCCTCAGACAAACCCTGCGCGAAATCTGCTATACGATCAAACTCCCCTTCCACCTCCGAAAGAAGCTGGTCGAAGGTCATGCGCGATCGCTTCTCGGTGAAAAACGGGTTTCCGGGATCGATTTCGATCATCGGTGTCTCACCCTCGAAATGAGCCTGGAGTATCGCCAGATAGCCGGATCCTTCGGGACCACAGAGGTGGGAGAGGATCTCTTTGGGAGACCATTTACCCGATGGGGCGCGGACGGCTGTGTGCTCATCAATCTTTTCGCACACCGCTTGCAATTCTTTGATTTTCCGGCGGATGCCTTGAGCCAATTGCGTTCCTTTTGAAGTTGCCATGTCTTTTCTCCTTAAATACGTGGTCCGGTTGAAGCGCATCGACAAACGTCTCGATAATTCTAACCTTTAAGCGGCTTAACTTGCCGGCCGACGCGTTCGGACAAGACCATGCCTGTTGTATTCCTCTCTACCCCTGGCTGTAGTTCGCGCCGGAGCGGAGAGGCTCTTCATCTCGGCGCAAGTCAGGTCCTTTTATTGCTGGGGCCGGACCTCCGGACATTCTTCGGCGAAGGCCTTCTGCGCTGCCCTTTGAGCCTCCTCGGGGCTCAAATTGCGAACGTGCGTGGCCACGGACCAGCGATGACCAAACGGATCTTCGAGTTGGCCGTAGCGGTCGCCCCAAAACATGTCGGCAACGGGCATGGTGATCTTCGCTCCCACAGCCACGGCGCGTTCGACGAACGTGTCGACATCCTCGACGTAGAGATGGATCGTGACGGGGGACCCTTTGAGCGACCTGGGACCCAACGATCCCCAGTCCGGGAATTCATCCACCAGCATCAATGCCGAGTCGCCGATCCGGATCATGGCGTGCATGAGCTTTCCCTCCGGACCCGCCAGTCGGCTAATTTCAACGGCGTTAAATGCTTTTTTATAGAATTCAATGGCTTCGGCCGCACCGGCACAGATCAGGTGCGGCGTCACGGTGTGCATCCCTTCCGGGATCGGTTTGACGGTTGTCATGATAATTTCCTCCTTGCAAAGTCCGTTCGGATACTGGGTTTTTCCGAGGAACATCCGCTTAACCGCGGGATCTACCGTATGGTCGAATATGGTGCTGTGAATTCGACAGGCCAAATATAAGATTTTTCAAACCCGATGTATCGCATCGCAGCGTCTCCTGCACGGGTATCCAATTATTAAGGGAACCATCTTTTAAACCGGCTCCCTGAACCATTGTCGAATCCAGGCGGGTCATTTCGACAACCCCGCAGATTCTACGGTTTGAGTTGCCTGACCGGGCGAACCTCGATGCTGCCCACACGCGCCGGCGGGATTCCCGACGCCAATCGGTTGGCCTCGTTCAGGTCCCTGGCCTCGATCATGTAAAAGCCGGCCAGCTGCTCCTTGGTTTCGGCGAACGGCCCGTCGGTCACCGACAGCTTGCCGTTGCGGACTCGAACGGTGGTGGCGGTCTCGACCGATTCGAGAGCTTCACCGGCAATCAGGTGCCCGCTTTTTTCCAATTTCTCGGCGTAGGCCAGGCACTCGGAATCTTTCGGGCTCTCGGGAAGGCTGTGCAGTTTTTTCTCGTTGCTGTAGACCAGGCACAGATACTTCATGGCGTTCCTCCGATTAACTCGTGCCCATCCATAACCGGTTATTTTGCCCGATATCGGCGTTGCGCGAAAAAATTTATCGCCTGAAAATCAACCATGTACCTGTGGTATAAATTTTCGCGCGCCTTGATCTCGACCAAAATCCGTCGTTTCTGGACGGACACTGACTCAGTTTGGATGTTTATCTTTTAGTCGTTTGGCAGGACTAAAAATCGACACGAACGCTGTGGATACGGTAGGATGTATACGTGTAGTCGGTGATTTATCTATTGTCCATCCAGAAATGGTCTTTTTCCCACTGGGCGGCCGGTCGGAGCGGGTTTCCGGCTGCGGCGTACATAAAGTATGCCTCGCCGTCCCGCCCAGGCGGGATGCGGCCGTGCCAGCGAAAAAAATCCACATTTTTGAATTGGACACATGACAGTGCCAAAAAAGATAGCGGATGGTCACTATCTATCGCGATGCGGCATCGAGCTCCGCCAGCCGGCGTTTCAGAAGGCGCTGCTCCGGCACTTGTTCGGTTAACGAAAGGGCCTTTTGGTAGGCAGTACGGGCTGCCGCCGGCTGTCCGTTTCGCCGGTGCAATTCCGCCCGGGCCGCGTGCACAAACGGATAATCGGTCAATTCGTCGCGCTTCAGGAGGGCGTCGATAAGATCGAGGCCGGCTTCGGGGCCATCCCGCATCGCCACCGCCACGGCACGGTTCAGTTCGACGATGGGTGAGGGCTCCAGTCGCATCAGCGCATCGTACAGACCGACGATCTCGTCCCAGTTGGTTTCCGCGGCACTGCGTGCTTCGGAGTGGACCGCGGCGATGGCCGCCTGCAGCGTGTAAAAGCCGAACCGGCGCGATGTCAATGCCGCCTGTAAATGCCCCACGCCTTCGGCGATCTGGTCCCGGTTCCAGAGACGCCGATCCTGATCTTCCAACGGTATGATATCGCCCAACGGCGTGGTTCGGGCGGCCCGTCGCGCATCGTCCAACAGCATCAACGCCAGCAGCCCGGCCGCTTCAGGTTCATTGGTGATCTCAACCAGCTGTCGCCCCAGACGAATCGCCGCATGCGACAGGTTCGAGCGGATCAATGAATCGCCCGACGATGCGAAATAGCCCTCGTTGAATACCAGGTAGACAGCCCGCAGCACACTGTCCAGCCGCTCCGGAAGTTCGGATGCGGACGGCACCTCGTACGGGATGCGCGCAGCGCGGATCTTGCCCTTGGCCCGGACGATGCGCTGGGCCACCGTGGCCGGTTTGATGAGAAACGCGTGGGCGATCTCTTCCGTCTTGAGCCCGCAGACCTCGCGCAGCGTGAGCGCCACCCGACTGTCCGCCGACAACGCCGGGTGGCAGCAGGTAAAGATCAGGCGCAGCACGTCGTCCCTGACCGCTTCATCGGTAGGATCCTCGGCTTCGAAGTGGTCGATTTCGAACTGGTTGGCAATCCTGATCAGCGAGGCGTCGAAGCGCGCGCGACGGCGCATGGCATCGATGGCCTTGAAACGGCCGGCCGATACCAGCCAGGCCCGTGGATTGGCGGGCACACCATCTCTTTCCCATTGCTGCAAAGCGGCCGTAAACGCATCGTGCAGCGCCTCTTCGGCCAGCTCGAAGTCGCCGAGCAGGCGAATCAGCGTGGCCAGCACGCGACGCGATTCAGCGCGATAAACCCGATCGATTGCTTTGATTAAATCATCGCGTCTATGGTTGCTCATAGGACCAGGCTTCTACTATTTTTCAGCGGTATCCCGCCAAATCGTTTCAGAAATTTATTATTAAAACAGCTGGTTATAAAAGTTGGTTGCGAGGCAACATCGATTGTGGTCTCCAGCCGCCTCCGCACTGAGATAATAAAAGCTTCCTCAATTTCTGCAAGCGGCCAAGCCCGTGGATTACCGTTATGGGAACCACTTCCCGGTATTTGTCGCGTTGCCAAACAGATAGGGTATTTACAATAACCCGCGGCAGGATCAACACGGAATTTGTGGTTCGGATTGCCGATGTGACCGAGGTGTGTTCCATCGTGACCAGTGAAAGCAGCCGGCGGCTGGATCTTGCCGAAGGAGACGAGGCGTGGGTGATTTTCAGCAGCTATCCGGTGGTGCTGTTGTCCGAATGGTGAGATCGGTTTGACATTCCAGGAATTCAAACCACAGCAACGACAAAAGACATCATCGACTTTCTGAATCGGCCCGGTTTCCAAGCCCACCCAATGGCCGTTTTCAGCAATTCGGCAACCCGCTCCGCCCCGCGGTCCATGTCGACGCCGTCCGCTTTCAGTGGATGTGCGCGGCCTCCCAGCGCTTGTCCAGAAAATAGAGTACCGGAACCGTCATCCTGGAAAAGAGCAGGGAGGCCACCTCGCCCGCCATCAGGGAGATCGCCAGCCCCTGGAAAATCGGGTCGAAGAGGATCACCGAGGCCCCGACCACCACCGCGGCGGCGGTCAGCATCATGGGACGAAAGCGCACCGCGCCGGCGTCGATCACGGCCCGGTCGAGCGGCATCCCCTGGCGCAGCCGCAGCTCGATGAAGTCGACCAGGATGATGGAATTGCGTACGACGATGCCGGCCCCGGCGATGAAGCCGATCATGGAGGTGGCGGTGAAAAAAGCCCCGAACGCCCAGTGCGCCGGCAGGATGCCGATCAGTGAAAACGGAATGGCGACCATGATGACCAGCGGCGTGGAATACGAGCGGAACCAGCCCACGACCAGCACGAAGATCAGCACCAGCACGACCCCGAAGGCGATCCCCAGGTCGCGGAACACCTCGTAGGTGATGTGCCACTCCCCGTCCCACTTCATGGCGAACTTGCGGTCGCTGTCCGGCACGGCGGCGCTGTATTGGGCGATCCGGTAGCCTTCCGGCAGGTCGATACGGCCGATTTTATCCCACATCTCCAGGATGGCGTAGACCGGGCTTTCCTTGACGCCGGCCACATCGCCGATGACGTAGACCACCGGTAGCAGGTTTTTGTGGTAGATGCTGCGGTCGATGGTGGTCCTTTGCGGCGTCACCAGGCTCGAGAGCGGAATCAGGCGGCCGTCGGTGCCGGGCAGTTTGAAGGTCTCCAGGCGCTGGATGCCGGCGCGGGCCGCGAGCGGAGACCTGAAAATGATCTGTACGTCTTCCCTTTCTTGCGGCATGTGCATCAGCCCGACGGCCTGGCCCGCCAGGGCGGACGCCAGCGCCTGGTTGATCTGCGCCACCTGGATCCCGTTCACGGCGGCCTTCTCCTGGTCAACGGCCAGATCGTAGCGCACCTGGTCGCCTTCCATGTACCAGTCCACATCCACGACGCCGGCGGTTTCTTCGAAAATCCGCCGGATCTCGAGGGCCAGTTCGCGCTGACGCTCGTATTCAGGCCCGTAAACCTCGGCCACGAGCGTCGAGAGAACCGGCGGCCCCGGCGGCACCTCGACCACCTTGACCCTGGCGCCGTAGCGATCGGCGATCGTTTTGAGAGGCGCCCGCAACCGCTTGGCAATCTGGTGGCTCTGCTGCCGGCGGTCGCCCTTGGGCGCCAGGTTGACCTGGATGTCCGCCACCGCCGGGCCCTGCCGCAGGTAGTAGTGCCGCACCAGGCCGTTGAAGTTGAAAGGCCCGGCGGTACCGGCGTAAATCTGGTAGTCCGTGACCTCGTTGACGGTGGCGATAAAATGTCCCATTTCGCGCGCGGCGGCGGCGGTCTCTTCCAGCGTGGCGCTCTGGGGCATGTCGAGGATGACCTGAAACTCGCTCTTGTTGTCGAACGGCAGCATCTTGACCCGCACCAGGCCCACGGCCACCAGGGCACAGGCCAGGAGCAGAAGCACCACCACTCCGATCAGAAAGGACCAGCGCCAGAACGGGCGGTGGATCAGGGGGTCCATGACGTGCCGGTAGAGCCGGGTGGCCCAATCTTCCTGCGCGGTGCGCCCCGCGGCTTCATCCGCCGCGTGCGCCTCGTGCCGGATCAGGCGCACCGAGGCCCAGGGCGTGACGATGAACGCCACCAGCAGCGAAAACACCATCGCGGCCGAAGCACCGACTGGAATCGGGCGCATGTAGGGTCCCATGAGGCCGCCGACGAAAGCCATGGGCAAAATGGCGGCGATGACCGTCATGGTCGCCAGGATGGTGGGGTTGCCGACCTCATCCACCGCCGCGATGGTCACCTCGAACCGCGATCGCCCCCGGTTTTCGGGCAGGCGGTAGTGCCGCACGACATTCTCCACCACCACGATGGCATCGTCCACCAGGATCCCGATCGAGAAAATCAGGGCGAAAAGCGTAATGCGGTTCAGGGTGTAGCCGTAGAGGTAGAAAACCGCCAGGGTCAAGGCCAGGGTCACCGGAATGGCAAAGGCCACCACGCCGGATTCCCGGCGGCCGAGCGTCAACCAGATGAGCAGGGTCACCGAGACGATCGCTATCAGCATGTGCAGCAGCAACTCGTTCGATTTTTCCTGGGCCGTCTCCCCGTAGTTGCGGGTGATCGTGACATGGATGTCAGCGGGGATCACCGTGCCGCGGGCTTGCTCCATCCGTTCGATCACGTTGTCGGCCACGTCGATCGCGTTGGTCCCTTTGCGTTTGGCCACGGTCAGGGTGACCGCCGGGCTCAGGGCTGCGGACGGTTCCCCGCGCTGCACCTCCCCTGCGGCCGCCGCCGGTCCCGCACCGAAGAACACGTATTGATCGGGCTCCTCGGGGCCGTCGGTTATGGCGGCGACATCCCGTAGGAAAACCGGCCGACCGTCGTGCACGCTGACCACCACCCGGCCGAGGTCGGCGGCGTTTCTCAAGAATTGTCCGGTGTGGACTAATACCTGGCCGTTTACCGAGGAGGGGAAACTGCCGGCATCGGCCTCCTGATTGGCCGCGCGCACGAGGTGCATCACCTGCTGGTCGGACAGGCCGAAGGCCGCCAGGCGCACCGGGTCCAGTTCGACCCGGACCTGGCGCCGGTAGCCGCCGATCAGCGTGGTGGTCGACACGTTCTTCTCGCGCTTGATCAGGTTCTCCGTTTCGGCCGCCACCCGCCGCAACGTGTAGTGATCGGCGCTGTCGCTCCATAAGGTCAGGGCCAGGATGGGAACATCGTCGATGTAACGGGGCTTGATCAGCGGCGGGGTCACGCAGCAGGGAATGCGGTCCATGTTGGCCATCAGCTTCGACTGGAGCCGCACGATCGATCTTTCCTCGTCCTCGCCCACGTAGAAGCGCACCACCACCATGGCCATGCCCGGGCTGGAGGTGGAGTAGACGTATTGCACGCCCGGGATCTCCCACAGCAACTTTTCCATGGGGCTGGTGACGCGCTGTTCGACCTCTTTGGCGGATGCGCCCGGCATCTGAACGAAGACGTCGATCATGGGAACGATGATTTGCGGCTCCTCTTCGCGCGGCAGGGCGATGACCGCGGCGGCTCCCAAAAGAATGGCGGCGATGATGACCAGGGGCGTGAGCTTCGAATCGATGAAAAACTGCGCGATCCGGCCGGCCGGCCCCAGCTTCCGGCTCATGAAGCCGCCTCCACCCGGGTGCCGTCGCTGAAGCCCGGGGGCGGGGCGACGACATACCGCGCGCCGTCCCGCAGGCCGGAGAGCACTTCCACGGTATCTCCCACACTGCGCCCGGTACGGATCAGCCGGAACCGGGCGATCTGATCGCTGTCGACGAGGTATATCCCGGTCAGCTGCCCTTCGCGCACCACCGCCGAGGCCGGCACCAGAGTCTGGCGGCCGGTGCCGACCGGGACGCTGACGCGCGCGAACAGGCCGGATCTCAGATTCTCGGCGGCCGGCAGCTGGACCTTGACCAGGAAGGAGCGGCTCCTGGCATCGGCCGCCGGAACGATCGTCGCCACCGTGCCCGTCAGCGGCTTGTCGATCAGCCCCGGCACCCGCACGGCCACTTTGTCACCGACGCCAACGGCCAGGATGTGGTTTTCCGGCAGTTCCAGGTCGACCCGAAATTCCCCATCACCCTCGATCTTCACCAGGGGCGTTCCCGGCGCCGCCAGGTCACCGACCTCCACCAGTTTATCGACCAGAATGCCATCGTAGGAAGCCGTGACGACGGCATCCTTGTGGGCGACCCCGGCGGCCGCAACCGCCGCACGGGCTTGCTGCACCTTGCTGCGGGCGGCGGCCGCCATGGCTTCGGCCTGGCTCAGCGCCGCCTGCGCCTGGCGGTGGCGGGCGGCAACAGCGTCGAACTCCTGCGGCGTCACCACTTCTTCTTTGATCATGGCCACGTAGCGATTGTAGGTCGTTTGCGCCAATTCGGCGGCGGCCCGCGCCGATTCCCGGGCCGCGGCGGCGGCCTGCTCGGCCTTTCCGGCTTCGGACAGCGCGGCTTCCGCCTCCTGCAGCCGGGCCGACACCTCACGCTGGTCGAGCACCACCAGCGGCTGCCCGGCTTTTACCCGCTGGCCCTCCTCCACCGGGATGGCGCGCACCGTGCCCATGATTTTACTGGAAAGAACGCTGGTGGTCTGGCTCCTGATCGTCCCCATGGCTTCGTATATGTCGGGATGGGACGTCGGCTGCACCGCTGCAATCTCGACCCGCACGGCCTGGCCCGCCTCTTTGGCGACCGTGCCGGGCCCGATGTCGCCGCAGCCGCTGACTCCCGGCAGAATGACTAAGAGAAACAGGAAAATACTCGCAAGCATTGACTGACTCCGCGGCCGGTTGGCCATTCTCGGCGGACGATCACAGCGTCAGCGCAAGGAACCGCGCCGCCGCCCGCGCCAGCTCTATGAGATGGGTCGGGAAGATGCCGATGACCACCATCGCCGTGACCAGGGCGCCGGTCAGGAACTTGACCGGCGCCGAGATGAAAAGGGCCGGCAGATCGTGGACGGGCTCGAGCAGATAGGCCGCCTTGATCACCAGCATATAGTAGTACAGTGAGATGACCACATTGATCATGGCGATCAGCACCAGTGTGAAATAGCCCTGCTGCATGGCGGCAACGAAGACCAGCAGCTTGCCGGTAAAGCCGATGGTGGGCGGAATGCCGGCCAGACCGAACAGCGCCAGCATCAGGGCCATGGCCAGCAGCGGCGAACGCCGGTGCAGCCCGGCCAGCTGGTCGATCTGCAGGCTGCCGCCGTCGCCGGCCACCTTGACCAGCACCAGAAAGCAGGTGAACTTCATCAACAGCAGGGACAGCGCATAGAAGATGGTGGCGGCGTAGCCGGCCGCGTTCATGCTCAGGATCCCGATCAATACATACCCGGCGTGGGCGATGCTCGAGTAGGCCATCAGCCGGTTGAAGTCTTTCTGGGCGACGGCCGCCAGGTTGCCGACGGTCATCGACGCGATGGCCAGCGCCGCCAGCGTCTGCGCCAGGGTGGCGCTGCCGCCGCTGGCCGCCGCAAACCTCATCAGGATGGCGACGGCGGCCACTTTGGAGGCCGAGGCGATGAAGGCCGCCACCTGGTTGGGCGCGGCCTGGTAGACATCCGGCGCCCAGAAGTGAAAGGGAAACACCGCCAGTTTGAAGAAAAACCCTCCCAGGCTCAGGACCAGGCCGACGAGGACCAGGGGCCGCTCGATCGCGCCCGGCAACACCTGCACCAGTTCGCGCAGGGTGACCGCCTTGACCGACCCGTAGAGTATGGCCAGCCCGAAGAGCATGACGGCCGAAGCGCAGACGCCGATCAGAAAATACTTCAGGCTGGCTTCGAGGCCGGACTCCTGCCGGCGCTGCAGGGCCACCAGGATATACAGCGAGTAACTGCTGAGTTCCAGCGCGACGTATATCGTCAGCAGGTGCACCGCGCTGACCAGCATCGTCATGGCCAGGGTGCAAGCAAAGAGCAACAGGTAGAACTCGGGGTGCACCTTCCGATCGACGCCGCCCAGATCGGGGCAGATACAGACGACCAGGAACAACCCCATCGACAGCATGACCTTGAACACCTGGGAATACAGATCGACGCTGTAGGTCCCGCCGAAGAGCAGGCCTTCCGATCGCACGGCGGCCAGACAGACCACCATCCCGGCGGCCGCCAGGAAAAGGGCCGTGAAAAAAACGGCTCGCGGGTCGCGCGCCGGCCGCATGGCCAGTATCGTAAAAACGATTACCGCTGAGAAGAAGAAAATTTCAGGACCGAAAAGAAGCCGTTGCATCAGGGTAACCCGTTGATGAAAGGAATGGTTGCCGTATCGATCATGTCGAACATCAGCGCCGGGTAGATGCCGAAGATCACGATGACCGCGGCCAGTATCAAGCGCGGCGTCCCGAGCCCGGGGGCGATGTCGGGCAGCCGGGCGAATTTTTCGTTGGGCGGCCCGTAAAAGGCTTTCTGGATCACGCGCAGCATGAACAGGGCGCTGATCACCAAAGCGCCGACGGCCAGGGCGCCGCGCACCGGAAAGGTTCTGAAGGCGGAGAGAAAAACCAGCAATTCGCCCCAGAAACTGGCCAGAAACGGCACGCCGATCCCGGCCAGCGCCGCGAGGATGAAATAGCCCGAAGCGACCGGCATGATGCGACTCAGCCCGCCGAGTTCCCCGATCATGCGGGTGTGCGTGCGGTCGTAGATGTAGCCGACGGATGAAAACAGCAGCGCCGTCATAATGCCGTGCGCAAACATCTGAAAGACGGCACCGTTCAGGCCGTCCACGGTCACGGTCGCCAGGCCCAGGCCGACGATGCCCATGTGCGACACGCTCGAATAGCCGATCACGAACTTGAGGTCGGTCTGCTTCAAGCCCACCAGGGCGCCGTAGACGATGCCGATCGCGGCCAGAAGGGCCATGAGCTGGGCCCAGTACTGCCAGCCGAGCGGGCACAGGAAAATGCCGATTCTAAGGATGCCGAACGCCCCTATTTTCATCAGCACGCCGGCGTGGATCATGCTGACCCCGGTCGGTGCGGCCACGTGCCCCACCGGCGACCAGGTGTGAAACGGCCACACGCCGGCCAGAATGCCGAAGCCGATGTAAAAGAGCAGAAAAGCGAATTTCTGCTGGTAGGGAGTAAACAGCCCCGCGCGCATCAGCGTGATCACGTTGAAGGTGTTCAGGCCCGACTGGACGAAGAGATAGATCATCGCCGGCAGGATCAGGGCGCTGCCCGCCAGCAGGTACAGGGTCAGCTTCATGGCCCCGTATTCCTTGCGGGTGCTGCCCCAGACGGCAATCAGCAGGTACATCGGAAAAAGGGAAACGTCGTACCAGATGAAGATGAAGAACAGGTCGAAGCTCATGAAGAGGCCGAAGACGCCGGCCACCAGCAGGAAGGTCAGGGCAAAGAACTCCTTGACCCGGTAGTCCAGCTCCCACATGGTCAACACGGCCGTAAAAAAGACGATGCCGGTCAGCAGCAGCATCGGCAGATTGAAGCCGTCGGCCGCATTGAAGTAAGTGATCCCGAGCGACGGCTCCCAGGCCAGTTTTTCCGCAAACTGCAAACCGCCGAGGCTTTGGTCGTAAGCAAAGAAGAGATAGGTGGAGAGAACCAGGGTGATACCGGCACAGACCGCACTGACCCATTTGATGGCCGTCGGGCGACCCGGCGGGATGAACAGGATCACCAGCAGCCCGATGACGCAGCACAGGAGAATGGCGCTCAGGTAGGGAAAGTCGGCGTATGCTGTCGGCATTCAAACAGGTTCTGTGTGTCGAAAAAGTCCATGCCGGTCAAAATGCCGGCGTTAATGTGTCGCCAGTTTTGGTTCAGCCGATCACACGGGTCACGATCACGTGTTCAAAAAATAAAATAGACGCCCAGCAGCACCATGACCGCAAATATGATCAGCAGTCGGTACTGGATCATTCCGGTGTGCAGGAAGGCCAGCCGGCGTCCCGCGGCGACCGTGCCGCGGCTGAGCCCGTCGATACCGCCGTCGATGACCTTCTGATCGTTGCGGGCGCACAGGGCGGCAATTCCCCGGTAGACGAACCGGTCCAGCGCGAACCGGTAAAAGTGATCGAGATACCAGCGTTCGGCAAAAAAGTCATTAAGCCAGGCGACCCGTTCCACAAACCCGACCCGCGCGGCCCCGCGCCGGCCGAATTCGAACCAGGCCAGGGCCACCGCGGCCGCCGCCAGGCCCAGGGAGGCGAAGAGCACCCAGCTGTGATGGGCCGCCGCCTCGATCGCCAGCGGACCGCGAGTGAGAAAATGCTCCACCGGCGCCGCCCAGAATCCCAGCAGGAGCGTGCCCGCCGAAAGAATGATCAGCGGCCAGCCCATCAGGCGATCCGCGGTGCGGTGGTCGCCGGCTTCATGCCCGTTAGGGCCGCCGGCCGCGGTCGGGGCGTCTGGAAACAGGATGATGAAGATCAGGCGAAAGGAGTAGTAAGCGGTCAGGAATACGCCCAGCAGGGCGGCCGCGACCCAGATGGGATTCGACAGCCCGGCCAGGACCCCGAGGATCAGCTCCTTGCTGAAAAAACCGGAGAGGGGCGGTATGCCGGCCAGGGCCGCGGCCCCGATCACCATGCAGGCCATCGGAAGTTTCAGGCGGCGCCCGCCCCGGCGGCCGATTTCGACCATGTCGTTGGTGCCGAGATGGTGGATGAAGACCCCGGAGCACAGAAACAGCAGGGCCTTGAAGCCGGCGTGGGTGGTCAGATGAAAGATCCCGGCAAAAAAACCGCCCGCCGCCAGGCCCATGATCATGTAGCCCAGTTGGCTGATGGTGGAATAGGCCCAGACCCGTTTGATGTCGCGGCTGACCATGGCCATGGTGGCGGCCGGCGATCATGCTGATCGTGCCGATCGCCAGAAACACGGCCATCGCGGTCGCCGAATGGCTGAAGAGCGGAAACAGGCGCGCGAAGAGATAGACGCCCGCGGCCACCATGGTGGCCGAGTGGAGCAGGGCGCTGACCGGCGTCGGGCCTTCCATGGCGTCCGGCAGCCAGGTCAGCAGGGGGAACTGGGCGCTCTTGCCGACGATGCCGCCGAAAATCAGCAGCGAAGAAACGGTCAGGAGAAACGGCGACATGCGCTCGGCGGGCGCCCGGACCGTTCAGCGCCATGATGTCCAGGTTGCCGAAATGAATCAGCACCAGCAAAAGCCCCAGGAAAAAAGCCACATCCCCCAGGCGGGTCATGATGAACGCCTTCTTGCCGGCTTCGCTGGCGCTGAACTTTTCATACCAGAATCCGATCAGAAAATAGGAGGCCAAGCCCACCAGCTCCCAGTAGATGTAAAGTTGAATGAGGGTCAGGGAAATGGTGAGGGAGGTCATGGCCCAGGCAAACAGCGACATGAACGCATAATAGCGCGCAAAGCCCGGGTCTCCGGCCATGTAGCCGAGGGAATAAACCTGCACGAGACAACAGATGACGGCCACAACGACCAGCATGAGCAGGCTGACCGGGTCGATCAAGAATCCGAAGGGAATCGTGAGGTCCCCGGAGGCCACCCACCGCATCCCGTAGCGTATCGGTGCCTCGGCCTGCCAGAGCCTGGCCAGCAGCCAAACGGCGCTCACCAGCGCCACCGATACGGCCGCCATCGATACGGTGGCGGCGCGGCGCGGGTGCGGCCGCAAAAAAATGATGATCACCGCGAAGGCGGCCGCCGGCGGCCAGGTGGCCAGTACCGCCAGTGTCAGGGTGGAAACCAGAGGTCCGGATTCGATCATGCTAATATCATTTCAGCAGGTTGACATGACTGGGGTCCACGGAACCCGTTCGCCGGTACACGCTGATGATCAACGCCAGCCCGACCGACACCTCGGCGGCGGCGACCGCAAAGATAAACAGCACAAACGCCTGGCCCTCCAGGTCGTGCCAGCGCAAAGCGGCCCCCACAAAGGCGATAGTGGCGGCGTTCAACATGATCTCGACCCCGAGCAGGATCATGACCAGGTTGCGGCGCGCCACCGCGCAGACGATGCCGAGCAAAAAGAGCAGTCCCGCCAGAAGCAGAACGTGACCGAAGGAGACGGTCATGGGTTTTCCTCCCTTGGCGGTGTGGGGCTTTTTCCTGTCGATTTGCCCAGGTAAAGGGCCCCCACGAGGGCGATCAGCAGCAGCAGGGAAACGATTTCGATCGCCAGCCAGTGGTGTTCGAAAACGAAGCGTCCGAGGTCGCGCGGCGTGGCCACCGCGGGGATCAAGGCGGCGCGGGTGTCGCCGTCGGTGATCACCACAACCACGCCGACGGCCAGGTAAATGGTGGCCATGAAGACCGCCGGCGTCCACTGACGCAGCGGGAACAGCTTTTCCAGCGGGTTTTCGACCCTGAGCATCATGATGATGAAAAGAAACAGCACCATGATGGCCCCGGCGTAAATGATCACCTCGAGGGCCGCCAGCAGCGGCGCGCCGAAAAGGTAAAACAGCAGCGCACTGCCGAAGAAGGAGACCACCAGGTAAATCACCGCGTGCACCAGGTTGCGCCGGGTGATCGCCATCACCGTCGCGGCGACAATGACGGCCGCCAACAGATAAAAAAGAAGCGTGTAAAGTGTCATGGCGCCTCTGACTTCATACTCCCGGAAAATGACATCCAAATCTCCTGCCGATCACGGCAGGTTGCTTTTGACATCCACCGGCCGGTCTTCCTTGATGTGGGTCCCCTTGCCCCCCGAGCCGGTCGCCACCCCCGCATACGCGTAGAAGTTATAGTTGGGGTCTTTGCCACAATGATCCACCAGAAGATCTTGCTTCTCGTAGACCAGGGTCAAAATGTCGCGCCGGCAGTTTTCGAAATCCGGCGTCAGTTGTATGGCCGCGGTCGGGCAGGCCTCTTCGCACAACCCGCAATAGATGCAGCGCGCGAAGTTGATCCGGAACCAGGTCGCATACCGCCGGCCGTCCGGCCTCTCGGCCGACTGCATGGAAATGCAGCTGACCGGGCAGGCCGCCGAGCACAGGTAGCAGGCCACGCAACGCTCGCCGCCGCCGGGGTCGCGGGTCAGGACGATGCGCGCCCGGCTGCGGGCCGGCAGCGGCCGCTTGAACTCCGGATACTGTTCGGTGATCGGCTTGCGAAACAGGTGTTTGAAGGTCAGCGCAAAGCCGGCAGCCAGCGCCGTTATGGCTTCCCACACATTATGCATACCAAGAGTCTCTTTTCACAAGATCTCCGATTCGGTTAGGTCAGTTTAGTCGGTTGAGTCCGTTGTGATCGTTGTGTTCGTTGAGATCATTGTGCTCGATGAGACATTTATTTTACATCAAAGCCCGCATGGGCGGTCGCGAACGGTGGCTGCCTGCCTCGTAGGAGCGAAAAATCTTTCGCCCCTACCGGGGAATAGAACCGACGTCGATGACGTTTTAACGGTACATTTCGCAGGGGCACGGCGCGCCGTGCCCCTACTACGCCTTGATTTTATTTAAGAACTCATCAGCAAAACCGCACCGGTTACCAGAATATTGAGCAGCGCCAGAGGTATCAGAACCTTCCAGCCGATGGTCATCAGCTGGTCGTAGCGCAGCCGCGGCAGCGTACCCCGGGTCCAGATCATAAACAGCGAGATCAGGATTATTTTGAGCAGCAGCCATATCCAGGGCGGCAGAAAGGGCCCGTGCCAGCCGCCCAGGAAAAAAACCGCCACCAGGGCCCCTAGGACTTGCATATGCACATACTCGCCCAGGAAAAAGAGCCCGAAGCGCATGCCGCTGTACTCCATGTGGTAGCCGGCACCCAGTTCGTTCTCGGCCTCGGGCAAATCGAAGGGAATGCGCTTGCTTTCCGCCATGGCCGCAATGAAAAATATGGCGAAAGACAGCGGTTGAATCAGAATGAACGGATAGTGCGCCTGGGCATTGACAATATCGACCAGGCTGAGCGAACGGGCATGCATGACCACCGGCACGAGCGCCAGCCCCAGCGAGAGTTCGTAGCTGATCATCTGGGCCGCCCCGCGGATGCCCCCCAGAAGGCTGAACTTGGAATTCGACGCCCAGCCGCCCAGCGCCACGCCGTAGACCCCCAGAGACGACAAGGCGAAAACGAACAGCAAACCGACATTCAGATCGGCAATCACCAGGGGTATTTTCTGGCCCCGGAACGACAGGTCGCCGCCGAACGGAACGACGCCGAACATGAGCAAGGCCGTGCCGGCCACCACCGCCGGGGCCAGCAGGAAAATGACCCGATCGGCCGCCGCCGGAACCGTGTCCTCCTTGGCGATCAGCTTGACGGCATCGGCGATCGGCTGAAGCAGGCCGAACTTGCCGGCCCGGTTGGGACCGTAACGAATCTGCAACCGCGCCAGGAATTTGCGCTCCAGCCACACGAGGTAGGATGCCAGCAGGAGCAGCACCCCCAGCACCACGGCCAGCTTGACGACAAGAACGATGATTCCGATAATCCAGATCGACATGGTGACGAGATCGCTCCCCTTAGTCCTGCCAGATCACCGCGGCCACGGGCCGCAGTGATTTTCCAACCAGTCCCTCTTTATTCCCCGCCGCCGTTCAACCGCCGCCGGCTTCTTCTAGCCGGCGCCGCTCGACCCGCACCGGCCCGCGGCCCAGCTGCTGCCACGCGAGCCGGCGGTGCCGCGGCAGGACCAGGACACCGGCGCGCATGGTGTCGACCACCCGCAGGCCGACCGCAACCGAACCGGCGGGCGTCGTCAGAATGACCGGGTCATTGTCGGCCAATCCCGATCGGGCGGCGTCCTGAGCCTGCATGAACACGACGGGTTCGGGCTCGCGGGCGACAAGGCATGCCGAATGACTCGACAGTTCTTCGGTGCCGAAGGTCCAGTCGACCGTCAGGAGCCGCAAACGGCCGTCCGCGCCACCGTCCTCAGCGGGCACCGCGGACCAGTCAATCACGAACGGGTCCCCGCCGGGGGCATCACCGAGCAGCCGAATCCCCTCTTCAGTGACCTCACCGATCGCCGGCACGGAATCGCCGATCCCGAGCGAAGCCGCCGGCAAACACCCCCCATCGCTGTCGGTGGCTCCCGGCATCTTCACACCCGCCAAGGCCGCCAGCAGGTGGCCGGCCGGGGCGGGGTCGGCACCCGGCATTCCGGTGCCGTAAACCCGCGGTGGGTGGCGGCCGTCGCCAGCGGCCCGGATTGGCAGGCCTCCGCCGAAGGCCGGCGGCATCGATTGCAGGCGCCCCTCCTGGTTGACGAACAGGCCGCCGGTTTCAAAGACGGTGGCGGTCGGTAAAAAGATGTCAGCCCGTCGCATCGTCTCGCTGCCGAGATAGTCCATGACCACCAGCAGGTCGAGGGATGCCAGCGCCATTTCGAGCCGCGGCCGATCCGCGAAATTTCGCAGGGGATCGCACTCGACCAGTATAAGGGCCCGGACGGTTTTGTCTTCGATCGCCGCCAGGACGTCCTCGAACGCCGCCTGTCCGGTGCCAAGAAGCGCCGCCCCGAAGGCATTGGCCCCCGGAAGCACGTAAAAAAGGCCGGCCGGCCGGCCGGTGGCCTCCAGAAGCAGCGTAAAATCGGCGGCCAGGGCCGGGACTTCGTCCGCAACCGTCTCGGTTCCGCAGACCACGAGCGGCCGGCGGCTGCCTCGCAACACGTCGGTCAGGGCATCGAGCCGGTCCTGAATCGGCAGCGCTGTCTCCGGGATCGAATCGTAAAATGCCAGCGCTCTGGCGCCCAGCGTTTCAGCCGTGTCGCGGCCGATTACCCGTTTGATCAGCCTCCCCAGGCCTAAGGCCATCTCCTGCGGGGCGGCCGGCAGGTGGTCGAACGCAAAGGGCAAAAAGATCGGCCGCGGGTCGATGACCGTCACCCGGGCGCCCCGCCGCCAGGCCTGGCGCATGGCCAGGGCCAGCATCGGCGCCTCGTTGACCGGGTCGGTGCCCACGACCAGGATGACATCGGCCTGTTCGACCTGCCGCAGGGAAACGGCTGTTTGGGCCGTGAGACGGGATGCGGCGCGCTGAACCCGGCCGGCGAGGGCCCGGTCCAGCCAGTAAACCGGTGGGTGCCAGCCGCGTTGCCGGCTGACGTGATCGATCGTCGCCAGTGTGTCAAGGCTGCTGCGCGGCGAACCGGCACAGGCAACGGCCGCGGGCCCCGACTGGTGCACGATGCCCTCCAGTCTGTCCCTGGTTGCGGCGAGAGCCGTTTCGCGGGCGGCTGCCCGGCCGTCCACTGCCGCCTGGCGCGGCCGTTCAGGCAGGCTGGTGTAAAAAAAGCCGTAACGGCCGCGATCACAGATGAAATCGCCGTTGACGGTGGCGCTGAAGCGGGCCTCCTGGCGGACAATCTCCCGGTAGCGGGCACTGACGACCGTGTGGCAGCCCAGGGAGCAGTTCAGGCAGATGGCGGGCGTGCGCACGTAATCCCAGCGTCGGCCCATGAATCGCGACGGCTTGTCGGTGAACACGCCGGTGGGGCACACGTCGGTGAGGTTGCCGGCGAACGGGCTCTCCAGCGTGCCGTCGCTTTGGCGGCCGAAATAGACGCGGTGACCGATCCGCATGACACCCAGGTCGCGATAGCCGGCATACTCCTGGTAGAAGCGTGAACAGCGGTAGCACTGGATGCAACGGTTCATCTCGTGCTGGATGAGCGGGCCGAGGAACTGGTCGGTGTGGGTGCGTTTCTTGCCCGGGTAGCGCCGCCGTCCGTGGCCGCCCGCTACGGTCATGTCCTGCAGGAGGCAGTGGCCGCCCTCGTCACAGACCGGACAATCGTGGGGATGGTGCAGCATCAGCCATTCGATGACCTGGCGGCGAAAATCGACGGCCTCGGCGGCGGTCGTCGACACCACCATGTTGTCGCGGGCGGCGACCATGCAGCTCATCTGGACGCCCGTGACCGGGCCTTCCAGAAACGAGACGGCGCAGACGCGGCAGGCCCCCACCGCGCCCAGGGCCGGGTGATAGCAGAACCGCGGGATCATGATGCCCAGCCTTTCCGCGGCTTCGATCACCTTGGTTCCGGCGGGCACCTCGATTTCTTGATTGTCGATGATGAGCTTGGGCATATGATTTTATCTGTTGCCGGGCCTAAGAGGTTCCCGGGGCCCCTTTGCCGCCGCCAGCCGACCTTATTGTTCCACTTGCGAAGGAGAATAACCCTCGCCTTTAGGCGAAGACTTCAGTTTAATGATTGATGTTACCACAAGGGTCCGAATGGTCCAGGAGCCAAGGATTCAAGGGAAAACTCGCCGGGTCCGGCCCCTCGGACCCTTGAATTTTTGAACCCCAAGCCTTCGGCTTTAGCCGAAGGCCGTAGATTTCACTGGAAAGGGCATTTCCGGCGGGTGATGTGCTCCCGCACCTCGTCTCCGAAATAAGTCAACAAGCTCTCGAGGGGTGCCGCGGCCCCGGGTGCGAAAGCGCAGTAGGCATTCCACAGGTGGCGGCTCATCTCCTCCAGCAGGGGGATAAACGCCTCTTCGCCGGCCCCGGATTCGATGCGGGCCAGCAGGTCGCGGATATACGGCAGACCCTCCCGGCAGGGAGTGCACCATCCGCAGGACTCGCGCGCAAAGAAATCGATCAGGTTCAACGTGACGGCCACCATGCAGGTGGACTGATCGAAGATCATTATGGCCCCGGTTCCCAGGCGGTGATTCTCTTTTTTCAATGACCCGAAATCCATTTCGATATCGTAGAACTGCCGCGGCATGAAGCGGGTCGAGGCCCCGCCCGGCAGGCAGGCCTTGAACCCGGCCCCCTGGCGCATGCCGCCGGCGTGTTCTTCGATGATCTCGCTCAAGCGCACTCCCAGTGGCAGTTCATAACATCCCGGCCGGTTGACGTGGCCGCTGACGCAGAAAACCTTCGTCCCGGCCGCCCCGGCCGTCAAGGCCAGGCCCTTGAACCACTCGGCGCCATGGCGGATGACATGCGGCACGCAGGCGAGGGTCTCGACGTTGTTGACCAGCGTCGGGCGGTCCCAGAGGCCCTTTTCGGTGGGATATGGCGGTGGTTGCTTGGGGTTCGGGCGCCGACCCATCAAGGCGTTCAACTGCGCTGTCACCTCGCCGCATATGTAGCGTCCGCCGCTGCGGTGAACCACGATGTCCAGCGAGTAGTCGCTGCCGAGGATGTTTTTTCCCACAAAGCCCGCTGCCCGGGCCACCTCGATTTCCCTTTCCAGGATCCTGGCCGCGCTTTCGTATTCGGGCCGGATGAAAATAATGCCCTTGCTGGCCAGCATCCCGTAGCCGGTGATGATCATCCCCTCGATCAATTGATGCGGATCGGCGTGGATCAGCACGCGGTCCTTGAAGGTCCCGGGTTCCATTTCATCGGCGTTGCAGATGATGTAGCGCGGAAACGGGGCGTCATCGGCAATGGTTTCCAGCTTCTTGCCGGCCGGAAAAGCGGCCCCGCCGCGCCCCAGCAGCACCGCGTCGAGAACCTGCTGCTTGACCGCCGCGTGCGATCCCTGCTCGAGCACCTGCGTCAGCGCTAAATAGCCGCCGCTTCCGCGGTACTCGTCCAAGGTGGCCATCCGGTCCGGCTTGCGGTTCTGAAATAAAACCTGGGGATAGTTTTTCGCCATCACATCATTTAGTTTTGAGTTTTTCCAGGATCGCGTCGATCGCTTCCGGCGTCAGGGGGCCGTAAACCTTGCGGTTGATCAGCATGGCCGGAGACCGGTCGCAGTAGCCGATGCAGCAGACCGGCAACAAGGTGAACAGGCCGTCGGCCGTGGTGCCGCCCGGTTCGATATCAAGTTTGCGGCAAAGATAATCGCGGACCGAATCGGAACCGTCCATCCAGCAAATGACGCTGTCGCAGACATGAATGACATATTTGCCCACCGGCTCCCGGTAGATGAAGGTGTAAAAAGTGGCCAGCTCCTCCACCTCGAGGCTCGTCATCCCCAGCACCGCCGCCGCCGCTGCAAGGGCCTCATCGCCCAGGTAACCGTAATGCGCCTGCAGCGCGAACATCACGTCCACCGCCAGCTCCCGCGGATGCTCGACCGCCGCAACCTGCCCCCGCAGGTCTTCTAAAATCTTTTCAGGCAGCATAAACGGTTCTGCTCCAGATAGAAAAGGGTTCCAGGTTCAGGGTCCAGGGTCCAGGGTTCAAGGTCAATGGATACAACATTATGATTTAATATGCTTTATATTCAATGTCGCAAATGGCCGATTCCTCCCGTCCCCAAGCCACGTTTAACGCCCTTGATTCGTCCCGGTTGCAAGGCACTCGGGGACGCAGCTGTACGAGGTTGTACCGCAAGCCCCCGATAATACGTCAATCGGCACCGCGGCCTCTGCACCTTCTCCCGTTTACCGCGCTTGATTGCCCCATTTGCAAGGCACTCGGGGACGCAGCTGTACGAGGTTGTACCGCAAGCCCCCGATAATACGTCAATCGGCACCGCGGCCTCTGCACCTTCTCCCGTTTACCGCGCTTGATTGCCCCATTTGCAAGGCACTCGGGGACGCAGCTGTACGAGGTTGTACCGCAAGCCCCCGATAATACGTCAATCGGCACCGCGGCCTCTGCACCTTCTCCCGTTTACCGCGCTTGATTGCCCCATTTGCAAGGCACTCGGGGACGCAGCTGTACGAGGTTGTACCGCAAGCCCCCGATAACGCCGCAAATGGGGCAATCAAGCGCGGTAAACCTAGCGGTCGATGTCTGGGAGTATGTAGTCCACCGACCCGATAATCGCAATCAAATCCGCAATCGTCTCCCCCACGGCCATGAGCGGCATGGCCTGCACGTTGGCAAATCCGGGCGACCGAATGCGCAGGCGATAGGGGTAGCCGAGTCCGTCGCTGACGGCGTAGTAGCCCTGCTCTCCCCGCGGGATTTCGCAGGCGGCATAAGCCTCGCCGCGCGGAATCTTCGGCCCGCGGGTGACGTTGACGAAATGGTGGATGAGCGTTTCGATGTCGGTGAGCATGTCCGCCCGCTTGGGGATCACATAGCGGTAGTCGTCGGTGACATAGCGGCCTTGCGGCATCCGCTCGGCCGCCTGCGCGATGATCTTTACACTCTGCCGCATTTCCTCGACCCGTACCAGGTAACGGGCGTAACAGTCGCCCTCGGTGGCGGTGGGGATGTCGAAATCGAACTCGTCGTAACTCGAATAGGGAAATTTCTTGCGCAGGTCCCACTCCAGTCCGCAGGCCCTCAGGTTGGGGCCGCTGACCCCCCAGTCGATCGCCTGGTCCAGCGACAGCCGGCCGATTCCCACGGTGCGGGCTTTGAAAATGGGGTTTTTGCGAATCAGCGTCTCGTATTCCCGCAGGCGGTCGGGGAAAATCCGCACGAACGCATCGACCGCTTCTTTCCAGCCCGGCGGCAGATCGGCCGCCACGCCGCCCAACCGGAACCAGGACGGGTGCAGCCGGCCGCCGGTGATCAACTCCACGATGTCGAGGATCATTTCCCGCTCGCGGAACGTGTAGAAGTTGGGCGTCATGGCGCCGACATCGTGGGCGTAAGTGGCAAACCAGACCAGGTGGTTGCTCAGGCGGAACAGCTCGCTCAACATGACGCGGATGTACTGGGCCCTCTTGGGAACCTGGATGTCCGCCAGGCTCTCCACCGCCATAACATAGGGCAGGTTGTTGGCGGCGCCGGCCAGGTAGTCGACCCGATCGGTGTAGGGAATGAACTGGTTCCAGGTCTGGCGTTCGCCGATTTTCTCCACCGCACGATGGTGGTAACCGATCTCCATGTCAAGGTCGGTGATCTCCTCGCCATCGAGGGCCACGATGTAGCGCAGCAACCCATGGGTGCTGACATGATGGGGACCGATGTTCAGGATCAGTTGCTGGAGGCCGTCCTTTTCCTCGATGAACTCCCCGCCGTCCGGCGGCTGATGAACGCGCGCGTCCGCCAGCGTGTAAGGCGGCATATCCGTCGCCCGGCCGGAGTAGCTTTTTCTTAGGGGATGCCCCGTCCAATCCTGGGGCAGGAGCAACCGCCGCAGGTTCGGATGGCCGTGGAAGTCGATCCCGAACAGGTCGAACACTTCGCGTTCGTACCATGCGGCCGACGGCCAGATGTCGGTCACGGAGGCGGCGGCGGGGTTAACGCCGTCCACATCGATCTTCAGCCGCACCCGGCGTGGGGAATCGAAGGCCAGCAGGTGATAGACCAGGCTGTAACCCGGTCGATTCGAGCGATCGCGGCGGGCGGATTCGTCGATCGCGGTCACATCCTCCAGACGCCGGAAGCGGGGCGATGCCGCTGTTTTCAGGTGCTGAAGAACCTCTTTGACCCGTTCCCGGTTCACCTGCAAGGTGAGCATGTCGGCGGTATCCGGCACCTGTTCGACGGCATCGCCGAACTTTTCGCGCAGGTGTTCGGCCAGATTCTTATCACCCGGGCCAAGCTCGATGCGCCGCGGCGGCGGTGTCCACATCAGATCGGATCGGCTGCCTCGAAAGTCCGGCGGAACGGCCGATGTCCCGCGAATCGCCGTCCCGTCCATGCCGGGCCCGCGGGGGTCGCGCGATTTGGTTTCTCCGTCGACCAGGATCGGCCGGCTGCTGCCCTGGCTGCCTCCGGGCAGGTTCAAGATGGCGCGGGTCGGCCGTTCTTCGGCCATGATTTTTTGCTGCAGCATCACCAGCCCCATTTCGATCGCTTCCGGCCGCGGCGGGCATCCGGGGATGTAGACGTCCACCGGCAGGATCTGGTCGATGCCCTGCACGACGCTGTAGGCGTCGTACATGCCGCCGCAATTGGAGCAGGACCCCATCGAAATGACCCATTTCGGCTCGGCCATCTGCTCGTAGAGCCGCAGCACGACCGGGGCGATCTTCTTGAAAATCGTACCGGAGGTGATCAACAGGTCCGCCTGGCGCGGGGAAGGCCTCAGAACCTCGGCACCGAAACGCGCCAGGTCGTAGCGCGCCGTAAAGACCGCCGCCTCCTCGACGAAACAGCAGGAGAGGCCGAAAAACATGGGCCACAGGCTGAACTGCCGCGACCAGTTGACCAGGTAATCGACGGTGCCCACCAGGCGTGTGTTCATCTGCCCTTGACTTCCGGACCCCACTCCAGCCCCCCTTTGCGCCAGATATAAACCAACCCCAGCAAGAGCACGAGGATGAAAAACGATATCTGCAGCCAGCCCGTCCAGCCCAGGTCCTCCCAGGCCACGGCCCAGGCGAAGATGTAGGCGCCTTCCACGTCGAATATCAGAAAAAATATCGCCACCAGAAAAAAGGGCACCGGATACCTCAGGCGGGCCGAACCGGTCGGGATGATGCCGCTCTCGTAGGCCCGCGCCTTTTCAACGCCGGGTTTCCGCTCTCCGAGCCAGGCGCTGAGAAACAACAGCACGCCGATCAGCGCCGCCACCAGGATAAGGTAGACGATCAGGCTGAATATGCCCGGTGCCCAGGGAGACACGCCGATGGGGGCCACTGGTTGCATGACGGTTATCCAATTGAAATGATTCTGATCAGTTAACGCCACCTTCCGTATAAGGTCAGCCCGATTTTTGCAATAATAAATTTCAGTGATGCCGGAAACCTCATGGCGGCATGCCCCGGCGTCTCAGGGAGAAAAAGGCCGCTCGTCAGTGCCAAATCCTTAAAAGAAACGCGGACGGACGCTTTTCCCGCGCGTCATCTCAAACGGCCGCCAACTCACCCCCCGCGGCATCATTGAAGTGTCCGGACAGCGACGCCCGGCGTCGGTCTTGAAAAGCGCCCGCGAAAAAGGGTTGACCGGCGGCCCCCATTCAACTAATAGCGTCTGAAAATTGCGCGAAAATAATGGGTTATGTCAGGCCAAGCCATCCCGACCCAAGGGGGTGGCTTTTTTATTGGCGCGGGGGCGCCCCCAAAGGGTCCTTTCGGCCGGGTCCCGCAGGCCCCGGCGGGCAAGGGCCTGGTATCGGCGCGCGACAGAGGTCCTTAAATGACCGTTTACCACCGTTTCTGCTCAGACATTCTGGAGATGATAAAATGCTGGTTAAAATCGCCGTCTTTGCGGCCTACTTTCTGGTGGTTCTGATCATCGGCATCATCGCCCGCACACACTGGAAATCGACTCCCGAGAGTTATTTTCTGGCCGACCGCAGGCTCGGGACGCTGGTGCTGCTGGGCACCATGGTGGCCACCAACTTTTCGGCCTTCACCGTTTTCGGCACCTCGGGTGCCGGTTACCGCGACGGTTACGCCTTTTTCCCGATCATGGGCTTCGGCACCGGTTTCATGGCGATCACCTTCTGGATCATCGGCCGCAGGATCTGGCACGTCGGCCGCAGCAGCGGCGCGGTCACGCCCCCGGAGCTGATCCGTTACCTGTACGGCAGCCGGGGCCTGGCCCTGCTCTTTGCCGTGGTCATGGTCGTCTTCACCATTCCCTACCTGGCCCTGCAGCCGATGGCGGCCGGATACGCTCTCGAAGAACTGCTCGGCCTGCCGTACTTCGCCGGCTGCATGCTCGTCACGGCCATTATCCTGCTGTATACGCTGCGCGGCGGCATGCGGGCGGTGGCCTGGACCGACCTTTTCCAGGGGGCGGTGATGTTCGTCATGCTCTTCGCCGCCCTGGTAATCGTCCTGCGCCACCACGGCGGCCTGGTTTTGGCCAACCAGAAGATCCTGGCCCTCGCGCCCGAACTCTTTTCGCGCCCTGGCGGCCAGGGTGCTTATTCACCGGGCATCTGGCTGAGCTTCATGATGCTCTGGTTTTTCTGCGATCCGATGTTCCCGCAACTGTTCCAACGCTTCTTTGCCGCCCGGAGCCGGCGGACCATCGACCGCATCATGCTGCTCTACCCCCTGGTCTGCACGACGGTCTTCATCATGCCGATCGCCATCGGCGTGATCGGCCGACTGACGATACCGGGCCTGACCGGCAAGGACGCCGACCGCATTCTGCCGCTGCTGATGACAACGATATCCGGAGATGTCATGGCCACCCTGGTCATCGCCGCCGGCATGGCCGCGCTGATGTCGACCATGGACTCCCAGTTGCTGACCTTGAGTTCGATTTTTTCGCACGACATCCTGCCGCTGGTGCGCCGGGGAAATGGAAACGAGAGCATAACCGGCCGAATTTTTGTCGTTTGTCTCGGCCTGGCCGGCCTGGCACTGGCCTGGCGGCCCCCGGCCACCATTCTGCAAATCGCGGCCCAGACCTTTACCGGCCTGGCGGTCCTGTTTCCGACGGTCATCTTCGGCCTCTATTTCCGCAGCCGTTTTGCGCCGGCGGCCATTATCTCGATTTTGAGCGGCGAAGCCGTCCTGATCGCCTTTTATCTGGGGTGGCTTCCGAACGGCGGCTTTCTGCCGGTCGTATGGGTGCTGCTGACGGCCTTCGGCACCTATCTGCTGGCGCATGGTTATCTGTCATGGCGCGCGCATACTTTAGTCTTTTGCCGGCCGGCCTGGCTGCGGAGCCCGTTCACCGTGCTGCTGGGATCGATTTTTCTCCTGTCGATCGATTACTGGTCCTGGGGTCGGACGTATCCGTTGTGGGGCGGCATCCCCTTCTGGATCTGGTATTTCGTGGGGCTTTCCGCCCTGCAGACGGCGGTGATGGCCGTGATGGTCCGCCGCGAAAACCGGCGAGCCCGGTGAGCCGGCATAACGGAAAGGTTTAAGGCCAAAGGCTAAAGGTTAAAGGCTAAAAGGCGAAGCGCGAAGGTACTTGAAACTAGAGGCCTGTGATGCACCCCCGCCCGGATAATGATTAACCGGCTCAACCGCCTCCTCGCCCCCCTTCCATTAAGGACCGGCCTTGCTTATGTTATTCCACAAGACAACTCACCAGCAGGCAGGAATTACAACGTGACACACCGTTTGACAAACCTGCGGTACGATCACCTGACCGGCAAAGTCGGTGGCATCACCGCCGTGTGTTCGGCTCACCGCGCCGTGCTCCAAGCCGCCATCGAGGAGGCGGCATCCGTCGGCGATGTGCTCCTGGTGGAAGCCACCGCCAACCAGGTCAATCAGTTTGGCGGCTACACCGGGCTGCGTCCCAGGGAGTTCGTCGCTTTTATCCGGTCGCTGGCGGCGGCCGTCGGGTTTCCCTTTGACAGAGTGCTGATCGGCGGCGACCATCTGGGCCCCCATCCCTGGAAAAATGAAACCGCCGCCCGGGCGATGATAAATGCCGGTGAGCTGGTACAACAGTGCGTCGCCGCCGGATTCAGCAAGATTCATCTCGATACGGGGGTGGCGTGCGCGGACGATCCCAAACCGCGCCTGCCGCTGGAAATCACGGCCGAGCGGGCCGCCGTGCTGTGCCGCGCGGGAGAGGAGGCCGCCGACCGGCAATCGACAAACCGACCCCGGCCGCTCTATGTCATCGGGGCCGAGGTCCCTCCTCCCGGCGGTGCTCTGGAAAATCCGGCTCGATTAGAGGTCACCTCGCCCGAGGAAGTCGCCCGCACGATCGAGGTGACAAAAACACGTTTCCGGATGTCCGGTCTCGATGCGGCCTGGGAGCGGGTAATGGCGGTTGTGGTCCAGCCCGGCGTAGACTTCGGCAATACCGAAGTCGCCCGCTACCGGCCGGACAAGGCGGCGGCGCTGTCCGCCCGGCACGCCGGCCTGCCCGGCTTCATGACGTATGAGGTTCATGCCACCGATTACCAGGCCCCGGGGGCGCTGGCGCAGATGGTCGCAGATCACTTCACGCTTCTGAAGGTCGGCCCTTTGCTGACCAACGCGGTGCGTGAGGCGCTGATCGCGTTGTCGCACATCGAAACCGACTGGCTGACCGGCCGGCGCGGCATCCGGCTCTCCGGTCTTCGGCAAACCTTGGAAACCGTCATGCTGAGCCATCCCGAACACTGGCAATCTCACTATGGCGGTTCGGCAGCCGATCTCGAATTTCTACGGCACTACAGTTATCGCGACCGCATCCGCTACTACTGGAATGCCCCCGCGGTGGCTCACTCCGTGGACCGGCTGATGGCCAATTTGAACCAACCCCTTCCCCCCATGCTTTTCAGCCAATACTTTCACGACCTCTACCCAGCCATCCGCAGCGGGGAACTCCCGCCGACGCCCCCGGCACTGATCCGGCGGCGGATACGCAGCGCTCTTTCGGCCTATACCCGTGCCTGTTTCACAAGCCTGCGATAGTGATCGTATTTACGAACTCCGCCCATTGGTATCATATTGCCAGTAAAAACCTCGGCGAGTTTTTTTACGCTCCGAGTTTTTTTCTTGACAGAATCGTGAAGCGACCCTAAAAACAATTAAAACTGACTGATCGCTCAGTTGGCATCCAACGTTTTATGACCAAAAAAAATCAAATATTGCAGGTGGCAACCAAACTGCTGGCCCTCCAGGGCTACAAAGAGACCTCGATGTCCGAGCTGGCCAAAATTACCGGCGTCGCCCAAGGCACCATCTTTTACCATTATGACACCAAGGAAGCCCTTTTTCTGGCCATTCTGGAAGAATTCAAAAGTGAAATATTAAAGGAATTCGAAGGTTACCTGGCGCAAAGACGCTTTAACTCCGGCCTTGAGATGATTAAGGAGGTGGTCGGTTTCTACCTCTACCTGTCCGGGAAAATGGAAGACCGCTTTTTGCTCCTGCATCGCCACGATGCCTACGAACTGGCCCGCATCAATCCGGTCGGCCGGGACCATCTGGAGTCGATTTACAACTGCTTCGTCGACATATTCGAAAAGGCCATCGCGACCGGACAGCAAGACGGCTCGATCGCTAAGCTGCCGGCCCGTAAAACCGCGCTGATCATCTTCACGATGGTTGACGGCCTGGTGCGGTTCAACACTTACAATCTCTATGATGCCGGGGCGCTTTATGACGATCTTATCGCGGCCATCGAGCGGATACTCGAAAACGACAGACGTTAAAATAAAGATTTAGGCCAGGCCAGAGGCAGAAAGCTATATTGGAATACGCCAATGACCGATAACGCGGCCAAAATTTTTATCCCGAAATCGAGAAGAACACCTCACCATAGGCTTCAAGATAGAGATTTTGGCAAGGATAGAGGGAGGAGGCTGTATCGGGATACGCCAACGACCGATAACGCGGCCAAAATTTTTATCCCCAAAATCGAGAAGAACATTTCACCATAGGCTTCAAGATAGAGATTTTGGCAAGGATAGAGGGAGGAGGCTGTATCGGGATACGCCAACGACCGATAACGCGGCCAAAATCTTTATCTTGAAGCCTATAGCAACCTTCAGCGGAGGAGCGGCATATGTTGGCAAAGGTGTTTCCCTTCATACACTGGTTCAGAAGCTATGATGCGAAGTCCCTACGGTTTGACGCACTTTCGGGCCTGACCGTGGCGCTGGTTCTGATTCCGCAATCGATGGCCTATGCCCAGCTGGCGGGACTGCCGGCCTACTATGGCCTGTACGCCTCTTTCCTGCCGCCGATGGTTGCGGCCCTGTTCGGTTCGAGCCGCCAGTTGGCCACCGGGCCGGTGGCGGTGGTCTCCCTGATGACGGCCGCTTCCTTGGCCCCCCTGGCCACGGCCGGCAGCCCCGGCTACGTTGCTTATGCCATTCTGCTGGCCCTGATGGTCGGCATTTTCCAACTGGTCCTGGGCGTGCTGCGGCTGGGCCTGGTCGTCAATTTTCTGTCCCACCCGGTCGTCAACGGCTTCACGAATGCCGCGGCCCTGATCATCGCCTCTTCCCAACTGTCCAAAATGTTCGGCGTTTACGTCGATACGGCGCCGCACCACTACGAGACCATCATGCAGGTCATCCGGGCGGCGATCCACTACACCCACTGGCCGAGCCTGCTGATGGGGGTCTTCGCTTTTGCGGTCATGTACGGCCTGAAGTGGCTCTCTCCGCGCATTCCCAACGTGCTCGTGGCCGTCGTCATCACCACGCTCATCTCCTGGGCCACCGGGTTTCAATACGACCGGACCGTGCCGATCGAGTCCATCGAATCCCCTGCGGCCCGCAGCCTGATCGAAAATTTCAACACGGCGGCCAGCGCGCTGCCGTCGCTCTCCGAAGCGCGCACCCGCCTGGGCGAAGCGCTCAACATGGCCCAGCAAAACCACAACCAGCTCGGCGTTCTGGATGCCGAACACGATGTCAGCGTCGTGAACTTCAACATCGCGCGCTTGAAGGAAAAAGCCCACTCGAACCGGGAGCAGATCAGAGCCCTTCTTCTGGCCGGTGTCCCTCAGGCCGGCGGGTCATTGAAATTCTACCCGCGGAGCGAGATCCCGGCCGGCATGGAAACCGACGGGCGCACCTGGCGGATCAAGGTCGGCAACGAGGCCGTCGATACGCAGCACCTCATGCTGGCGGGCGGGGGCGCCGTGGTCGGTAAAATCCCGCGCGGCCTGCCGGCCCTGAGCATGCCGCCCATCAACCTGGGGATCATGGCGCATCTGTTGCCCTTCGCGGCGATCATCTCACTTCTGGGGTTTATGGAAGCGATTTCCATCGCCAAGGCCATGGCCGGCAAAACCGGACAGCGCCTGGATCCCAACCAGGAACTCATCGGCCAGGGCCTGGCCAATATCTGCGGCTCGATCGGCAAGAGCTATCCGACCTCCGGGTCCTTCTCGCGCTCGGCGGTCAACCTGCAGGCCGGTGCCGTCACCGGCCTGTCGAGTGTCTTCACCAGCCTGGCGGTGATAATCGTGCTGCTGTTTTTCACGCCGTTGCTCTATCATCTGCCACAGGCCGTGCTGGCGGCGGTCATCATGATGGCCGTCATCGGCCTGATCAACGTTTCGGGTTTCATCCATGCCTGGGAAGCCAAGTGGTACGACGGCGTCATTTCAATTATTTCCTTCGTCAGCACCCTGGCGTTCGCTCCGCACCTGGACAAGGGGATCATGATCGGCGTCGTGCTCTCCCTGGGGGTATTTTTGTACAAGAGCATGCGACCCGGCGTGGTGTCCCTGGCCCGGTCCGAGGACGAGGCCCTGCGCTGCGTGACGACCCACGGCCTGCAGGAATGCGAATACGTGGCCTTGGTGCGTTTCGACGGCCCCCTGTTCTTCGCCAACGCCAGCTACCTGGAAGACAAGATCACCGAAATCATGCGCCTCAAGAAAAATCTCAAGCATATCATTATCGCCGCCAATGGGATCAACGACATCGATGCCTCCGGGGAAGAAACGCTGTCGCTGCTCGTGGATCGGGTCAGAAGCGCCGGGGTCGACATATCGCTGAGCGGCGTCAACGAGGCGGTGATGAAGGTTTTCAGCCGCACGCACTTTCCGGCCAAACTCGGGGAGGATCATCTGTTTCCGACTATGGAAAAGGCCATCACCACCGTCCATGAATCCGCGCACCTGCACGGTCAGGAGGAGGCCTGCCCTCTGCTGACCGTTTGCCGACTTGCCGAAGCTTAAAAAAAATAGGAGGGGTTGAACATGCCATCCATCACGATCTTCAGCGGCAGCTTTTGCAACGAGAACCAGGTGGTGCGGGAAGTCCTCTCGCGCACCGGCTATGCCCAGATCTCCGACAAGGACATCGTTGCCGACGCCGTCCGCATTTCCCACATGCCGGCCAACAGGATCGAACGGGCGTTTTCGGCCAAGACCTCGGTCTTCAACAAATTCACCCATGAACGCGAGCGGTCGCTGGCGCACCTGAGAGTGGCCCTGGCCGAGCGCCTCGCCACAGACCAGCTGGTGATTACCGGCTTTGCGGGCCAGCTCGTCCCGCGCGAGATCAGCCACGTGCTGCGGGTGTGCCTGATCGCCGACATGAAGGCGCGGGTGGCCGCGGCCGTCAGCGAACACAAGATGTCCGAACTGGAAGCGCTGAAAATCATCCGCCGTGAAGACGAGGACCGGGCGTCATGGACCCAGCTTCTTTTCGACACCAAGGACCCGTGGGCCACAACCCTTTACGATATCATCGTGCCGACCGACAAGATACCGCCGGCCAATGTTGCCGAAACGATCTGGGAAAACATCGCCAAGCCCGTCGTGAAGCCCACCGGCCGGTCCCGGAGCGCCGTCGACGATTTCACACTCGCCGCCCGGGTTGAAACCGCCCTGATCAAGGAAGGCCACACCGTCGGGGTCAAGGCCCGCTCCGGTGCCGTCACCCTGACCATCAACAAACACGTTTTGATGCTCAATCGGCTCGAAGAAGACCTCAAGGCGATTGCCAACCGCGTGGCGGGGGTCACGGCGGTGGAGACCAAGGTCGGGCCGGGGTACTACCAGGCCGACATCTACCGTCGCCAAGACTTCGAAATTCCATCCAAGATCCTACTGGTGGACGACGAGCGGGAATTCGTCCAGACGCTCTCCGAGCGCTTGATGATGCGCGATCTGGGCTCGGCGGTGGCCTATGACGGCGAGTCGGCTCTGGAAGTGGCGCGGGAAGAGGAGCCGGATGTCATGATCCTGGATCTCAAAATGCCCGGTATCGACGGCATCGAGGTGCTGCGCCGCGTGAAAAAAACCCAGCCGGCGATCGAGGTCATCATATTGACCGGCCATGGGTCGGAAGCCGACCGCAACGTGTGCATGGATCTGGGGGCGTTCGCCTACCTGCAGAAGCCGGTGGACATCGAGGAGCTGAGCGAGACCATCAAAGCCGCCCACGATAAAATCCGCCACATGCGCGACGAGATGAAACCGGCCCCGGCCGGCCGTTGACGCCCCGGGCGTCGGCGCGGTATAAAAGACAGGAGTCCCCATGTTCGGACTTTCAAACCTGAAACCCTCTTTCTGGGAAAAACAGCGGCATATATCCGCCCCCGGGGCGTCCGAGTACCTCTTCAACTACCGGCGCATCTGGCGGCTCTCGATCCTGCTTACCGGCGTGGTGGCGCTGGTGCCGCTTATTTTCATCACGCTGGTCGACTACAACTTCACCGAGCACGCCATGGTCTCAGAATGGCTGCTGAGGACCTCGCGTACGGTCTCCAACACCCGCCGAGCGATCTCTTTCTTTCTCACCGAACGCCGCTCGGCACTCGATTTTATCGTCCATGACAACGGCGCGGAAGTCCTCAGCCACCCGGACCGGCTGGCCTCCATTCTGGAGAACCTGAAGCGCAGCTTCGGGGGCGGCTTCGTGGATCTGGGCCTGATCGACGCCACCGGCCAGCAAAGGACCTACGTCGGGCCCTACGGCCTCAAGGACAAGGACTACAGCGGTCAACCCTGGTTCGAGCAGGTCATCGACCGGGGCGTCTACACCAGTGATGTCTTTTTGGGCTACCGCAATGTCCCGCACCTGGTCATCGCCGTCAAGCAAAGCCTGCCGGACGGCTCCTTCGACGTCCTGCGCTCCTCGATCGCCATCGAGCCGTTCGAGGATCTGCTGTCGAATCTCGAACTGGGCGGTCTCGGAGATGCCTTCATCATCAACCACCAGGGGATCTTGCAGACCAACTCCCACTACCACGGGCAGGTACTCGAAAAAATTCCCCTGCCGGTGCCCGAATTCTCAATGACAACCGAGGTTTTCGAAGGTAATAACCCGGCCGGCGAGGCCGTGTTTATCGGTTACCGGTTCATCGAGGACACACCGTTTATCCTGATGATCGTCAAGAAGAAAAACGAACTCATGAAGCAGTGGCACAAGACCCGTTTGGAGCTTATTATCTTCCTGCTGGTCAGCGTGTCGTTCATCCTGGCCGTCATCATCGGCACCGTCACCTTCATGGTGAACAAGGTGTATGTCGCCGACGAAAGACGGTTGATGGCCCTGCATCAGATGGAATACTCGAACAAAATGGCCTCCATCGGCCGCATGGCCGCCAGCGTCGCCCACGAGATCAATAACCCGCTGGCCATCATCAACGAAAAGGCGGGCCTGATCAAGGACATTTTTACCATCAAGAAGCAATACGCCGACGATCCCAAGCTGCGCGGGCTGGTCGACTCGGCCCTCAATTCGGTCAAACGGGCCGGCAAGATCACCAAGCGCCTGTTGACGTTCGCCCGCAACCTGGAGGCCACCATCGAACCGGTCAACCTGGGCGAAACCATCGATGAAGTATTGAGCTTCTTGAGCAAGGAGGCCGAATACCGCAGCCTCGAGATCCGGGTGGAGGTGCCGCCCGATATTCCGATCCTCGAATCGGATCGCGGCAAACTCGAACAGATCTTCCTGAACATTATCAACAACGCCTTTGCCGCGATAGGCGACGGTGGCCATTTGTCGATCGGGGTCAACCGTGCGGGCCCGGAGGCGGTCGAAATCAAGTTCTGCGACGACGGCTGCGGCATCCCCCACGAAGACCTGCAACGGATATTCGAGCCTTTTTTCTCGACCAAAACCGGTCAGGGGGGCACCGGACTGGGGCTTTCCATCACCTACAACCTGGCCCGTGAAATCGGCGGCCACATCAAGGTCGACAGCGAAATCGGCCAGGGGACGTGTTTTACCGTCACCTTGCCGGTGAAACCGCCGCAAACCAAGGAAGGGGCAGAGGCATGCGCGTGATACTCGTGGACGATGAGGAAGAATTGGTATCGGCTCTCGGCGAACGGATGGTATTGCGCGGCATCGAAGCCGAATGGTTCACGACCGGCAGTGCCGCGTTGCAGCGAATCGAGGCGGGGTGCTTCGATCTGGCCATACTGGACATGAAGATGCCCAAACTGGGGGGGCTGGAATTGCGTGACAAACTGCAGGCGAAATGCCCCGACATGAAATTTATCTTTTTGACCGGCTATGGCTCGGAAAAAGACTTTACATCGGCAACGGTTTCCGACCGCCAAGCGGTCTATCTGGTGAAACCCGTCGACATCGACCTTCTGCTTGACAAGATGCAGGCCCTGCTCGATACCTCAAGAGGTGAGGCGTGAACACGACACCGATAACACATGACGTTCCGGGACTCCGCTTTTTCGGGAGGGTCACCGCCGCGGTCACCCATGACATCAAAAACTCACTGGCCACGATAAACGAAAATGCCGGATTGCTGACGGACCTTGCCGCCATGGCGGCCCGCGGCAAGCCGCTGGACCCGGAAAGGGTCAATGCTCTGGCACTGAGAATCATGGACCAGGTCAAGCGGGCCGACGGTTTGTTGAAAAGCATGAACCGTTTTGCGCACAGCGTCGATGACACCATCAAGAAAGTAGATTTGAACGAGAGTCTGCAGCTGCTGGCCGACCTGTCGGTCCGGCAGGCCGCGATGTGCGGGGCCACGCTGGTGGTGCAGCCGTCCCCGACTCCGGTGGAAGTCGAGACTTCGCCGTTTGGTTTGCTGAACGCGCTTTTTGCGTGCCTCGAGGTCGCGATGACCGTTGCCGGCCGCGGCAGTTCAATCGATCTGCGGCCCGAGAAGACCGGTGCGGGCGCCTGCGTTCACTTCGGCCCGCTGCCGGCCGTCGCAATCCCGGACCCGGACCCCGGTCTGGCCGCGTCCATCGGAGCCCGTTTGATCAATGACACCGGTTCCAAAACACTCACATTGATCTTTGCCAATCGATGAAGCCCATTTGGCGAGCGCAAGGCTGCACCCCGTTTATCGTTATACACAGCGTCATATTTAATTGTGCATTCGTACGACATATCATTTACGCAACAACAATCATAAGGTGTCCAACACGCTAAACGATGTGTATGCATACGCAATGATTTATGTCGTTTTGTAAAACATACTATAGGAAAGGAGGCCGAAGATGGCTGAAAAAGTACTGCTCGTCGATGATGAAAAGGATTTTCTGGAAGTGATGGCCGAACGCATGAGCGCCCGGGGGATGGAAGTCTCTACCGCCTCATCGGCCGCCGAAGCGATCCGGCTGGCCGAAAAAGAATCTTTCGATGCCATCATCGTGGATCTGATGATGCCCGAGATGGATGGGCTCGAAGCCCTCAAACTCCTCAAAAAGGAAAAACCGGAATCGCAGATCATTCTGCTGACCGGACATGCCAGCCTGGAGAAAGGCATCGAGGCCATGAAGCTCGGCGCGGTCGATTTTTTGGAAAAACCGGCCGACATGAACGAACTGACGAAGAAGATCAAGAAGGCCCAAGCGCGCAAGATGATCGTCGTCGAGAAGCAAATCGAAGAAAAAATGAAGAAGATCATGGGTGTCAAGGGCTGGTAGCAGCAGACCTCGAAAATCCGGGTCGGCGGTGGTTTCATGCCCGCGCCGGCCCGCATGGGGTCGGGCAATACCGGCCATGGTGCCGACACGAACCGCCGGATAGCCGCATCGATATGCCGGCCGAAAATGAGATGGGGCCCGCCCGCGCAAGATATTTTCGGGCCGTCATCCGCCTGGCGATGGCAGCGCCGGGGCCATCGCCGTCAGGCCCCCGTGAAAGCCACCCCGGCGGGCCATGCCACGGGCGCAAGGGTTCGGGCTGCCACCGGTCATCAGCCGGAAATCAACCCCCGGCCATACTCCCGGCGGTCAAAAAAGCGGGCGGCGCCGTCATGGCGGCCGGTTGGCGGCTAAGGCGCGGCAGCGACCGGCTCCAATTCAATCTTATCCAGCCGTGTTCCATTCTCTCTCAAGTAAATTGCGATGCTATTTGTGCCGGCCGGCAGCCACATCTCAACCGGGTCCGCGCCGTAACGGTCATTCACATAATCTTCAAGATAACCGGTATTCTGCAAAACATCCCACAAATACCCGCCGGCCGGGCTGCCATTGACCTTGACCCAGAAAGAGTCATCGTTCCCATTGGCGGCATGGGCCGCACACTTGATACGATAATTTCCGGCGGCGGGTATGTCAAAGGCGTAAGTTATTTTATGCCTTTCGTCCGGCCAGTACATGCACGTACCTTTTCCATTGGGCACCTGGACATAAGCGCCGCCGCTGGCCGCCGCATCGCTGCCGATTTCGAATGCTCCGGATAGAACGCCATCCTCGGCCTCCCGGACCAGGCCATTAACCAAAACATCGTCCTCCTGATCCTGGGTTTCGGATTCAAACGCCATGTACCCGATCACCTCGGTGGTGTGATTTGTTTCCGCATCACGGGATTGCTCCTCTTCCACCTTGACCTCGATGCCGCCCGTCGATTTATTCTGATACCGCTCGGCGGCCGTATCGGACCCATCGGTGGTCTGCATGCCCGCCAATACCACCGGCGGCCGCCCAAAGGCCTCGTAGAACGGCAGCACCTGAAAGGCATGCGTCACTGAATTCGGGGTTTTTCCGATTTCAAACACAAAGCCGTTCATGCTGCCGGCGCTCGGTTCCCAGGCGATGTAGCCGGCTGATTCCGCCGCATGCCGCCGCTCATTTGATTCCTGTTCCTGGAGGCGGTAGTCGAAGCCCGTGGTCGTGATGTTTTTTAAGCGCATCGTCACGGCATCGTCTTCATTGACACTGTCGATGGTGGCCATGACGACCGGCGCAGCATTGAAATCCCGACCGAATTTTATCGACGCGAAGGACGCCACGGCATCCGCATTAAACCGGCCGGCTTCGAGGCGAGTGCCGCCCGTCAATTCATATGACCCGGATTCAATAACGATATAGTTGACGCGCTCGATTGAATGCCGACCGTCCAGATAGTCCCATTCCTGAATGCGCATCTCGAAGCCGCTGCCGGTGACATTTCTGACTCTCGTCACGGCCGGATCCTTATCCGTGTAGCTGATGGCGTTGACGATCACCACCGGCGCCGTGAAGGTCCGGTTGAGTCGCACCGTCTGCCACTGATGGTCCGCCTGTATTTCACCGAATTCCATAACCAGGTCGGTGGTCACCGGATCAGGTTTTGAATTCCGATCCGCAGGGTCGTACCCGCC
This sequence comes from uncultured delta proteobacterium, assembly GCA_963779885.1. Classification (GTDB taxonomy): domain Bacteria; phylum Desulfobacterota; class Desulfobacteria; order Desulfobacterales; family SG8-13; genus JARFQH01. The sequence continues at coordinate 259,019 of CAWAAN010000024.1, forward strand.
CGCGACTTCTTCACCGTCTGAAAACCCGTCCCCGTCCGTGTCGGCTTTGTTGGGGTCGGTACCGTACTGGTTCACTTCCTCGAAATCCGTGAGACCGTCGTAATCGGAGTCACTGGTCATATCGACACAGGTCATGTCGCTGCCGTTGCAATCCTGGTCGATGCCGTCTCCGCAGATCTCCGCGGCGCCCGGATGAACAGCAGCATCCGTGTCGTTGCAGTCACCCTGGTTTTCGGTCAGTCCGTCATTATCGTTGTCGATATCTTGCGGACAGGTTAAATCAGCACCACTGCAATCCTGGTCGACGCCGTCACCGCAGATCTCCGCGGCACCCGGGTGAACAGCGGCATCCGCGTCGTTGCAGTCGCCATCACCAACGGTATACCCGTCATCATCCCCATCGACTTCCTCCGGGGTTGTCACAACCAGTTCCAGTTCAATTCTTTCCAAACGGGTCCCATCCTCTCGCAAGTAAACCGCCACCGTATTCACGCCGGCCGGTAAGATCACTTCGACCGGATCGGCCCCGTTGCGGTCGTTCACGTAGTCCTGCTGAAAGCCCGTATTCTGCAGCACATCCCATAGATATCCGTTAGCCGGGCTGCCATTGACCTTGACCCAGAAAGAGTCATCGCCGCCATTGGCGGCATAAACAGCGCCCTTGATGCGATATTTTCCGGCTTCGGCAAGATTGAAAGTATACGTCACTTTTTGGGCTTCGTCCGGGCCGTCTAAACGGGTCCCTTCCCCATTGGCCACCGCCACATACTGCCCGCCGCCGGCCGCCGCATCGCTGACGATTCTAAACAACCCTTGCAGCAGACCGCTTTGTGCTTCTCTGACCAGCGTATGGTCAGCCGGACAGGCAGAATCGCCGCCGCTACAATCCTGATCGATGCCATCTCCACATATCTCTGCCCCACCGGGATGGACAGCGGGATCGGTATCGTTACAGTCGCCTTGGTTTTCGGTGTAGCCGTCACCATCATCATCGATATCATCAGGATCGACCGCTGCCGCCGGGACGGTATAGCTGATTTCCGGAGAATAACCGCTTTGCCCGTTTTCACTGTATGCAATGGCGGCAAAGTAATATTTTCGCCCCTCTTCGAGACCGGTGAACTTGCAGGTGGTCGAAGGCGGAACATCGGGATCGGTGCCAGTGATGTCATGGTTGACGGTGTAGTGGCCGCTCGACTCGCCGCAGTAGATGCGGTATCCGATGAGATCGGCTTCGCTGTTGGGGTCCCAGGCCACAATGAGTTCGGCCGAATAGCCATACCCGGACAGCAACAGGCAGCATGCCGTGATAACGAATGAGAAAAGAAGTCGCAGAGAATGTCGGGAGTTGACTACGCTGTTCCGAGATGCCATTCAAAAACCTCCATGATTGCGCCGTGACCGACAGCAAGATCTATAGGCTTTAAGATAAAGATTTTGGCAAGGCCAGAGGGAGGCGGCTGTAAAATCATACGCCAACGACCGATAACACAGCCAAAAACTTTATCTTAAAGCCTATACCACCTATGATTCGCCATCCCGCCCCTATAAACCGTTTGCAGGGTGGGATGACAAGACGTGGCGTAGTTTACCGCCCGGCCGCGTTGATCCCAACCGGGTAGAAGTCGATGTTCTCATAGCAAATAGAATGCCAAAAATTAACTTTTTGCTGCCATGGTGGATAAGGGCGGGTTGTTGCAACGATTTCTTGAATTGAATTCTTAGACTTACAGTGAAAGCCGCCGATAGATCGTCATCCACGCCGGAATAACGATCCAGCAGGCAGGAACGCCTGAAGTCATCGGCCTGACCGGCGCCGGATAACGAGAATTCGATGGCTGGAAATTCAAATTTCAAAAACGGAGTTCGGGATGGCGCGACTGATGATGTTGAAGTAGTTTTACCACAGAGGGATCGCTCAAAAACGCGGGGTCAGCCGTAATAGTTATTATTACAGCACATTGTGGTGTATGAATTTTCCTATCGCTGGTTGAATCGAGCGGTTTTTTTGTTTTTTATTTTCTGGGGATAGAGCGTTCTACTGGTCCTTGCAAAACGTGACTTTACAAACGTGTATGGGTCGAAGTAGTGTAGAATTTCGTGTTGACGCTGCGATATCGATATCGATCACCGGAGCGGATGAATCTTTCCAAGATGAGACGGACGTATCATCGGCTGGCGAAGCATGGACAATAAACTGAAACGCACCGAGTTTTTCAACGGCGCCCGCGATACCCTGCCGCTGGTCATCGGTGCCGTTCCCTTCGGCATCATCTTCGGCACTCTCGCCGGCGGCGCCGGATTGCCGGCCGCCGGTGCCCTGGGAATGTCCCTTTTCGTGTTTGCCGGCGCGTCTCAATTTATCGCCCTGGGCCTAGTGGGTGCCGGCACGGCCTGGCCCCTGATCGTCCTGACCACTTTCGTGGTCAATTTTCGGCACCTGCTCTACACCGCGGCCTTACTGCCGCATCTCAAACGCCTGCCGCCCAGTTGGCAGGTGATGCTGGCATTCGGGCTGACCGATGAAACCTTTGCCGTCGCCGTCGGCCGTTACGGCCGTTCCGACACATCCGCCTATAAGCATTGGTACCAGCTGGGCTCGATGGTGTTCATGTACGCGAACTGGAACCTGTGTACGATGGTCGGCCTGGCGGCCGGACGCATGCTGGCGGATATCGGCCACTGGGGACTCGATTTCGCCATGGTGGCCGCTTTTATCGGCATGGTCATCCCTTATTTGATCAATCGGTCCACCTATGTCGCCGTGCTGGTATCCGGCGCGGCCGCTGTGATCTTCAATGGGCTGCCCCACAAACTCGGCCTCATGCTGGCCGCCATCAGCGGCATCCTCGCCGGCATTCTCATCGATGCCCTGTCATCATCCGGGTCCAGCGCCGGAAAAGAGGAAAAACCGTAAATGGACACATTTTCCCTGGTGGCGGGCATGGCCCTGGTCACCTTCCTCATCCGCTATGGCCTGCTGCCGCTGTCAGGCCGCTTCACCTTTTCCAAACGCATGACGCGGGCCCTGGGGTACGTACCACCGACGGTTTTGACTGCCATCATCGTTCCGGCGGCGCTGCTGCCCGATGGGCACTCACTGCAATTTTCCCTCTCCAATCCCTACCTGGTCGGTGCCGTGCTGACAGCCGTCATCGGCCGGCTCAGCAAAAACCTGCTGGTCACCATCCTCGGCGGCATGGCGGCCTTTGTCCTGTGGCAATGGGTGTTACAGACGGGCTGGATTTATACGCCTTAAGATAAAGGTGTTGGCGGCGTTATTGGCCGGCGGCATATGACTTATACAGCCGTCTGCCTCTATCCTTGCCAAAACCTTTATCTTAACTATAGCAAGGTCAAATCGGATGCGTGCGCGCGGGTCAAAAAAGCTTGCGCTTGACAAAGACCAAGGCCCCGGCGACGGCCATGACCAGTGAAAAGCAGATCACGATCAGGAAGGCATGCCGGGACTGCTGAAACGGCAGGGGAAGATTCATCCCGTAAATGCTGACCACCAGCGTGGGCAGCATCAGAATAATTGTGACGGAAGTCAAAAACTTCATCACCACATTCAGGTTGTTGGAGATAATCGAGGCGAAGGCATCCATCATACCGGAGAGGATGTTGCTGTAGATATTGGCCACCGCAATCGCCTGCCGCGTCTCGATCACGACATCGTCGTAGAGTTCCAGGTTTTCCTCGTTTTCCCGGAAGATTTTGGCGCCTTTCAACCGCTCGAGCATCAGCTCGTTCGACCGCAGGGAGGTGGTGAAGTAAACCAGGCTTTTTTCATGGTCCAGCAGCTTGATGACATCCTGGTTCCGCATCGATTTCTGCAGTTCTTTTTCGAGCAGGTTGGTCCTGATGTTTATCTTCTTCAGGGCCTTGATGAACGCCAGCGCCGATGCGAGCAGAATGTTCAGGACCAATCGCCCGGTGCCGCCCGTCATTATTTTCCTGGCCTTGCCATTGATGAGATCTGGTATGATTTCCGAATTTCTGGCGCAGACGGTGACGAACAGGTCCGCGTGAATAATGATGCCAAGCGGCAAGGTGGCGAAAGGAACATCGTTGCGGCCATCGTTAATGCCCGGGATCCGGACGATGATCAGGGTGTAATCGCCATCGATTTCGACCCGCGCCCGCTCATCGACATCCAGGGGATCGGTGAAAAATTCCGGCGGCGCGTCGATAATCCGCTTGACCGCTTCCAGTTCAGCGGCGTCCGGTGCGACCAGGTTGACCCAGCAGCCTTTTTCGATTTTCTCCACCGGATGAGGACCGGTCGGTGTCTGTTTATATACATCGAGCATTGCCGTGCCCCGCTGCGACAGTTGCGATCATTCTCGGATGCCGCCCGATCTTGCCTCTTCCACTTCGCTTCAAATTTCAGCCACTGACAATTTTCCGCCAAACAGATGAAAAAGTCAATCGAATGACCCCAATGGGAAATGTCGCGGTCGGCACGGCTGCATGGCTTGGAGGTTAAGGACTCACGAAAGAATTAAAATTCGAAACGACAAACCTGTTATTGCGTGACCTCATGATTTGTGCGAAGTTTGCTTTTATCCATCCCAAAATGGTCTTTTTTTGCGCTGGAGTGCCGGTTGCAGCGGCCCCTGTTCTTTTCGTCCGAACCGGGCGCTTGAATGACCTCTACACCTTTGCGGGAATCAAATGAAAGACCCCTACGAACTACTGCCTTTTTTGTCGTCCTCGGGTTTTTTTGAACTGCTCCTGAGTACGGCGGCGTTTTTGACCCTATTGATTTACCACGTGCAGCTGATTTACAAAGTCGGCCACACGCCATTGGACACCGCCATCGGGATCACCAACCACGTGCGCCGCAAATGGGTGCAACGGGTGATGAAGGAGCAGGGGGACATCGTGGCGATCCAAACCCTGCGCAATCAGGTCATGGCCGCCAACTTTCTGGCCTCGACCGCCATCCTGATCGCCTTGGGGCTGATGGGGGGTGCCTTTCGCCCGGAGTTCTACAATTCGATTTCCCACGCCTTGAACCTGCCCGGCACCCGCAGCGAGGCTTTGTGGATGTTCAAGCTCATGTTGCTGGTGGTGCTGTTCTTCTTCGCTTTCTTCAACTTCACCCTGGCGATCCGCTATTACAATCACGTCGGTTTCATGATCGAAATCACGGATATCAACGACCCGAATGTCACCCCGGAATCCGTCACCGAAGTCCTGAACCACGGGGCGCTGCACTACACCATGGGCATGCGGGGCTTTTATTTAGCCGTTCCTTCGGCCCTCTGGCTGTTCGGGCCGGTGTGGCTGCTGTGCGGCAGCCTGGTGTTGATCTGGGTTCTATACCGGCTGGACCGCACCGCCTGAGCGCGGTCAGGGCTATTTTGCAAATGTCATGATAAAATCCGCCAGCGACTGACGCTCCGCAGCGGAGAGCTGCTTGGTTTTTTCGATGTGCCGCTTCATCATCCCCGCCTTGTCGGGTTTGACAATCGCCTCGGCTTCTCCGTTCAGATACTGCCGCAACTGGTCCTGCTTGCCCTGATATATGCCGGCGATCTCCGTGAGCGAGGGGTTCACCTTGGAGGCGCTTTCCGGTCGATGACAGGAGATACACCCCTGAGACTTAAAGAGCGCTTCGCCCGAGTCGGCCGCCATTGCCGGCGCCGTTAAAAAAAAGAGGGCCACGGCCATCACGCTGATCTTTTTCATTTCACGATCTCCTTATTGACGTTCTTCATAGACGTCCCGCATCCGGTCCTGCAAGAAAATGTGGTCGAATTGGTGTTTTCCCGCCGCGGCATACCATTGATAAGCCGTTTCGCGGCAAACATTACAAGCCTTGCGGGGGACGTGAACCGCCAGGACATGCTTGCCACGGCTGGATGTGGAATCGATGCGCAAGACGCCGCCACAGTCGGCACAAACACGCACGGTTTCCTTCTGGGACTCCTGAATCATGTCCGTGTCGTAAAAGACATGCCGGTTGCGGTGATCGAGCGTTTTCTCGTTCAGGATCCATGACCGCCGCTGTTCGCGCTTGCTCCAAAGGTCCCGCACCACCTCGCAGACCGATGCGACGTGACGCGTCACCTCCGGTGACTGGCGAATCCGCTGCGGATCGTAGTCCGGCTCTCTGACCCTGGCGTAATCGATGCCGGCCATCGCCAGGATGATGCCGACATTGACGTACGGCAGCGCGCCCTCGATGGCATACCCGCCTTCGAGTACCGCGATGTCGGGCTGTAGCAGGCTGGTCAGGTCAGCGTAGCCCTGGGCGCAGAAATTCATGTTGGTGATGGGGTCCGAATAGTGGTTGTCCTGGCCGGCCGAGTTCACGATGAGCTGCGGCTTGAAGTCGGCCAGGATCGGCAGGACCAGGTTTCTCACGGCGTAGAGGATGCCCTCGGCCGCGGTGCACGGCGGCAACGGAATATTGACCGTCGTGCCGAGCGCATTCGGGCCGCCCTGCTCGTTGGGGAATCCCGATCCGGGATAGAGCGTGCGGCCGTCCTGGTGGATGGAGATGAACAGCGTATCGGGATCATGCCAGTAAATGTCCTGGGTGCCGTCACCGTGGTGGCAGTCGGTGTCCACGATGGCCACCCGGTCGACCCGGTAGGCGCGGCGCAGGTATTCGATCATGACGGCTTCGACGTTGATATTGCAGAACCCCCTGGCCCCGTGAACCACCCGCATGGCATGGTGCCCCGGCGGCCGGACCAGGGCGAAACCCCGGTCGACGGTTTTGTCCAGCACGGCCGCACCGACCGTCTTGGCGCCCCCGGCACTGATGAAGTGGGATTCGGTGGTGACCTGCCATACATCCGGCACGCAAAAGTGCACCCGCTGGATGTCTTTGACGGTCGCCACATCCGGTTTGAATTCCAGGATGCCGTCGATGTCGAACAGCCCCTCTTCCAGCACCTGGTCCTGGGTGTAGAGCAGCCGCTCTTCCCGTTCGGGGTGCGTCGGGCTGATGGCCCAGTCGAAGGCCGGAAAGAATACCAGCCCGGTTTTATGTTTGGCTTTCAGCGTCGGCACGATACTGTCGGCGAATGCCTCTCCAGGGTTTTGTATTGGCCCGATCAAGGGGTCCCAAGGTCATAATAAGGATAATCTGCACTGGTAAACCAGCGGACAACCCGACGGGTGCAGGGTCCCACCCCCAAAGGCCCTCTCAGGCTGGGCTGCCGTCGAAAAACCGCTCGTAATGGCGGATCAATCCCGGTTTGACCTGAACCTTCACCCTCAGGTTCCGGCCGGTGGTGAGAAACCCGCGCACCATGTTGAACTGCAGCTCTTCCAGCACCTCCATTTCCAGCTCTTCATCGCCGGCGCCGATCTGCCGCGCTTTTATTTTGAGCAGGTGGCAGGCTTGGTCGATGGCATCGCCCCTTGAAAAATTATGGTCGGCCTTGGCGCTGAAGTTTTCTTCCGGCGCCATGACGATACCGCGCTGAGTGTCGGCAAAGACCATGACTTCACAAGTGGTGCGCGCCAGGGCCGCGCCGATGGCGTTGGCCACCTGCCAGCGGGGCACCAGACGGACCCGGCTCTCGGAAAGGGCCTCCAGGCGCCGGGCAAAGTAGGGCGCGGGTCCGCCGAGAACCAGCAGGACCCTGGGGTCGAACTTGTCGCCCTGCTGGAGGTCCTGCACCGTATAGACCGGCCGGCTGTTGATGCGATCGACCAGTTCGCGCGCCTCCGACAAGATCCCGCGGCAGGCCTGGTCAAAAACCCGCCGGGCGGTTTCTTCGATCGACACATCGAGGTCCCGGCCAACGAGGGTCATCCCGCGGATGGCGGCTTCCCGGTCGCCCCCGTCCATTTCGCCCAGAACGAACAGGGCATCGGTGGGTGTCGGATAAGGTCCGCCGAAGGCCATGGCCGGCCCTTCTCTTTCGGGCCCGATGATCAGCTCGCCGTTTCTGACTGTCACCACGCTGTCGCCGCCTATCCCGATCGACCGGGTCTCCAGGGAGCGGATGAGGGTGCGATAACCGCCGACCCGCACGCCGATGGGGTGCAGCAGCGGAATGCGATTGCGGATGATGGCCATGTCGGTCGTGGTCCCGCCGATATCCAGCACCATCGCATCCGCATCGTTGGGGGCAAAGGCCACAGCCCCCATGACGCTGGCGGCCGGACCGGAGAGGATGGTTTGGCCGGGATATTCCATCGAGGCGTCCAGGTTCATGGTGCCGCCATCGGCCTTTAGAATGTACAGGGGAACCTTCAGGCCTTTTCGAGCAAGAGATTGGGTGACGGCATCGAAAAAGGACCGGTGGATCGGATAGACGGCGGCGTTGAGGTAAGTTGTCGCCACCCGCCGCGCAAAGTTCAGGTTACCCGAGACCTGGTGGCCCATGAACACCCGCTCGAAATGGTCTTTCAAAAGCGTGTATATCCGGATTTCATGCTGGGGATTGCGGATCGAAAACTTGCCGACAATGCCGATCGTGCCAATGCCGCCGGCCTTCAAGTCTTCCGCGACCTGGCGGATTTCCGTTTCGCAAACCGGGGCAACTTCACGTCCGCGGTGGTCGATCGACCCGGAAACCGCATAATAATTCGGGCCGGTGCGGTAGAACTCGGGGTCGAGCCCCGGACCGCTTGAAACGATCATGCCGACGGGGGGAAGTTTCCTCTGGGCGATGGCGTTGGTCGTGAGGGTGGTGCTGAGAACGATCCGGCGGATCTGCTGCGGATCGATACCGGCCGTGATGGCTTCGAGGCCCGTCAGAACCGTCTTGAAGAGGTCCTTCGGATCGGTAGCCACCTTGATCTCCCGCGCCAGCCCCGCATCCCCTACCAGCACAACATCCGCGTGGGTGCCGCCGACATCCAGTCCGATGATCATCGTGTCGACCCAGGTTTTGGTTGAACAATTGAAACTCAGCTGACGTTTCGGCTCGCCGTCCACCACGCTATACGCCCACCGGCGGGGTTGCAGCCCTTTATTTGCGCTTTCCGGCTTTGCGCGATTGCCCTCCTTCAAGACAACCGCGAAACCCTCAGGCCTTATGGGCCCGATACGAAACGGTGTTTCAAAACAGGTCCACACTAAACAATAGCCGCTGGAATGTCAACCGGCGGCAAAAATCGGGAATAACATATAGGTACCTGTATTAACTAAAAAATAATAACAATCATCACCGTTGCGGGTGTCCATTCAACGGTACCACACCTTTTCATGGAGCGTGGCCGCCCGCAGGGCATTGTGTGCTTAGTACGAAAATAGAATTGAATTGTGTCGGCCTTGATGTAAAATCGATGATATCTTTTCACCGACAAAACTGACCTAACCGACTCAACTGACTCAAGCGGCTAAACGGGATAGGTGAAGGCGCCTCACCTCTGGGCAGTGCCGACGATCAATCCCGAATCATTGGGGCTGTCAAAAGATATGTGCTGAATGTTTTCGGCGCCGGCTTGCGCCAGCATCTTTGTAATCTGGGCCTGGCTGTAAGATTGGCCCGCCGGGGTTCCGACCAGCATGTTGAGGGAAAAAAGGGTTGGAAACAGCGGCCCGGCCATGTCGTTGTCGAGGATAAATTCGTGAATGATAATCAGTCCGCCGGCCACCAGGGACGCGACCGCCTTGTCGATGAGTTTTTGACATTCCACGGGACCCTCTCCGTGCAGGATCTGCGACAGCCAGGCCACGTCATAGCCGCTGCCGAGGTCGTCTTCGAGATAGTTGCCGCCGGAAAACGCGATCCGGTCGGACAGGTTGAAGCGGGCGATGGTCTTTTCGGCAAACGGACGGGTGGTCGGCAGATCGAAGAGCGTTGCCTTGAGTTCCGGGTAGGCCCGGCAGAATTGAATGGCATAAGTGCCGGGGCCGCCGCCCAAATCGAGCAAATGGCGGCGTCCGCCCAGGTCGACGAGGGGCACCACCCTGGGCGCGGTGGCCATGGCCATGTTGAACATGCCCATGAGAAAACTGGCCCGCTGCTGCTCATCACCATGGGATGCCCGCTCCCGTACCGGCCGGCCGGTTTTGACGGCCTGGTCCAACTCGGCCCATGACGGCATCAGGTGATGATGGTGCATGATGATGTGCCCGATATAGCGATCGCTGTGGCGGGAAAGAAAGACGCGGGCCGAGGAGGTGGCACCGTAGGTATCGCCGTCCTTGGTGAGAAGACCCATGGCGGTCAGGGCGTTTAACAGTCGCGTCAGGGCCCCGCTGTTGCAACCGCATTTTTCAGCCAGATCTTCCGCCCCGCGGCGATCCGGATCGAGGGCCGAAAAAACGTCGAGCGCCACCGCGGCGTGCAGGGCGCAGGTCTTCCAGTAAGAGCCGGAGAGTTCCAGCAGACGGCCGGGGTCCCATTGAGTGTCGGTCATGATGACCTCCTGTCGGAAAGAGTGTGAAAAGACGATCTTCTTGCCAGTTGGCGTGGGCCCGCACCGGTCGGACTATCCCGAAATCAATCGGACGGGTTGGCGTCCGGACGACTTTTTTTATTTTTTCCGGGTGCCTAATTCATTTGGCGCTGCAAACTCTTGTAGGCTTCGGTCAATTTAATGAACTGCGGGGCGTGACCGCCCTGATCCGGATGCAAGGCGCGGGCGCGGCGCCGGTAGAGCCTGGCCAGTTCCCTGCGGCTCATTTTCAGCAGGGCCTCTTGGCTCTCGCCGAAGATGCGGCACGCCGCCGCCATCGATACCGTCGGTTGCGGTACGGGCGGCCGATAGGCGCGCCGGCCGTTGGCGAAGCTGCGGATATAGTCATCCATAAAGCTGCGGGGTTCATACTCGAAATCGAAGAACATGATCGCATAACGGATCAAATACTCGTTCAATCCGCTGAACGGCTCGACCCCGGCCCAGAATTGCCGGTCGGCATTGAGTTTGCAGATCTCCTCGACGAAGTGGTCGTCAACCTTGGCCTGGTCCAGAAAATCCGGCACGGATTTCGCGAAGGATTCGGTAAAAAAATCCTGCAAGTTGAAGGCGGCGTAAACATAGGTTTTGAGTTCCCGCTCCTGCAGGCTCCGCTCCATGTCGATAAACTGCTGCTCGAGTTCATCGCGTGATTTGGACGCCAGCACCCCGAACATCTTTTCGGGCACGGAATCGATGTGGCTCAGGTTCTTTTGACCGGTTTTTAAAAAAACAAGCCGGCGCCGGTCGAAGATGTGACGGGTGTCGGGCGGCGCATCGGCCACGGTATGCCGCGCCTTTCGGCCGCGCATTTCCCTGCGCCGAAAAGGCTCCAGCTTGATTCTGATCTCGGGATCGATAAAAACCCAGAAAATATCATCCAACTGATCTCCAGTGGGGGGCGAACCGCAGGCGGCCAGAGAATCTTCCACAACCTCGTCGATGTAATAGGCATTTCCGCCGGGATATATGATGAAACAGGTGGGGTCGATACCCAGATCGAACAATTCCCGGCTGCGCAGGCCGTCATCGTCCCGGTACGATTCCCGTATGTAGTAGTGCAGTCTGCCCCGGATATATTTCCTGGCCAAGTACACGATAAGTTCCCTCTCTAATTTGTCCCCATCCGCGGTTTCATTAGTGACACTGATAAGTTTCCGATCCAGAAATGTGCCATTTTCCGCAAGTTCAATGAAAGCGGTGGGATTGTGCGGAGGCATACTACCTATGCCGCACCAGCGATTCAGTCGATTGACGCCGACTTGTCCCGTTCCTGGCGGGGAATTGCGGAAACGGGCTATTTATGGACGGAAACTAATTCACCACCTCGAATGCCACTCGATAGAGGATGTTGCCACCGGCATCGAGCACGTCGACATGCCAGCTGCCGACATCGACGGTTCGCACTCGCTTCGAGCTGTAGGTGCGCCAGGGACTACCGCCCACCGCCAGACTGATGCGGTCTCTTTCGGCGCCATCAAAATACCAGACATGGGTTATCCGGCGCGGCTGCTCGGCCCCGAGTATTTTGGTAAAGAAATAAAGCCGGTCGACAGTCGCCGGAAATCGGTTGCCGACTCCAACCGGGGCCCGGTTGACGACGTTCTTGCAGATGACGGCCTTTTCCACCGTCAGCCCCTGGGCAGCAGCCGGACTCAGCGTGCCGGAGAACAACAAACTCATCATCATCATGACCGCCGCCGAAAATTGAAACCGGTTTGATCGCATGCTCATGTCGCCTTTATCCTCCGCAAGGTAAGGGCACGTTCAAAAATAACGTCACAGCAGGTGAAGAATAACGCACAATCATGCCGCCGACAACCATGATAGGAATTTGGAACTGGAAATTCGACACTCGTGACGGGCACCTCCACCCGGACGAACGATGGCAACCGGCGGCTGTAGCTTGTCGCATCACGGGCACGGCGCGCCGTGCCCCTACCGGGTGCGCCGTGCGCGCCGCCTCGACATCGGACCGGATCCAAGGTCTCGGGAGATAGGGCGAAAAATATTTCGCCCCTACCCAGTCAGCTGCCGGGTGCAACCAGGGTGTTCGCAACTCGCAGCCAGCAACTTGTAATTGGCAGTTACAGCGGCGGAAGGTCAAGGAAATTTTGGAAGACGGGTCACAAAGGCGGACAACGAGAGACCGAAGAAGGGGCCGGGCGGATCAGCGCGGCTGGAGGATCTGATCGATTTGAGCCGTCAATTCCTTGATATTGAATGGTTTCTGGATAAAGCCGTTACAGCCGCTACGCATGATTTCCGCGGCTTCACCGGAAAGGCTGTACCCGCTCGAGAGCAAGACCTTGACGTCGGGATTGCACTGCTTGAGCCGCTCGTAAACGACCCGCCCGCCCATGTCCGGCATCACCATGTCGAGAACAACAAGATCGATCTTATCCTTGTTAGCGGTGTAAATTTCGATGGCCTTGCGCCCGTTGGCGGCCGATAAAACATCGTAGCCGAAGTGTTGCAGCATGCGGATGCCGACATCCAGGACCACCTCTTCATCGTCGATCAGCAAAACGGTCCGGCTCGAGGCCAGGGCGGGCGGTTGCCCTGCGGGTCGAGGATCGGCCGGCAAAACCCGGCTCGAGGCCGGCAAAAAAATCCGGAAGGTGGTGCCGCACTCGATTTCCGATTCGACCTCGATGAATCCCCCCAGGCCCTTGACGATTCCAAAAACAGAGGCCAGTCCCAGGCCGGTTCCGCGACCCATTTCCTTGGTCGTGAAAAAAGGTTCGAAAATTCGTTTGCAGGTGGCCTCGTCCATCCCGGTCCCCGTATCCTGCACGTCGAGTTGCACGTATTCGCCGGGTTTGACGGCGCTGTTGCGGCTTCGGCCCACCGTGCGGGTGGTATTGATCGCCTTAAAGCGCAGGCGGCCGCCACCGGGCATGGCGTCGGCGGCATTGATGCACAAATTGAGCAGCACCTGCTCGAGCTGGCCCGGGTTGGCTTCGATGGGCCGCAAGGTCGCAGACAGATCGAGGCTGATGTCAATCTGCTTACGGGTGCGTCCGAAGGCCTCGGCGGTTTCGCGCACGACCTGGTTGATGTCGATCAATGCGGTTTCCGACCGCTCCCGGCGGGCATACCCCAACAGCTGGGCGGTCAGCTTGGCGCCGTTTTTGACCTGCTTCTCGATCTTGGTCAGGGTGGTGTAATGGGGGTGATCGGCTCCGGTATCCTGCAGCATCAAAAACGCAAGGCCTTCGATTGCCATGAGTAAATTATTGAAATCATGTGCGATACCACCGGCAAGCGTTCCAATGGCCTCCATTTTCTGCGCATTGAAAAACTGAGATTCCAGCCGTTTGCGTTCACTGATGTCCATCAGGCTGACCAGCACCGTGTCAAATTTTTCCTGGGCCGCGGGAATTTGAAAACTCATCAGGACATTGATGGTTTCCCCCGCCAGGGTTTGGCTGACGGTTTCGGCCTCGAAATCGAGGCGGCCCTCTTGGATGGCGACCAAAGCCTCCCGGAAAACCTCCGGCGATTGGCTGGCGAGGATCTTTTCGGCCGAGTGGAAGAGATGGCCGGCGGTCTCGGCCTGAAAGAGTCGCAGCGTGACGACGTTGAACTTCTTGACGGTGAGGTATTTCAGCAGCTGCGGCACCAGTTCCGGGGAAGCCCGCAGATGAGCGTCGAGATCGTCCACGCCCCGATCGCCCAGTTCGTCAAGCGCCCGTTTGACCGCCGACAGGTCGACTTCCAAAAAAGACACGGCCGCGGTTTCAAACAGGCCCCGGTATTTTTCCTCGCTGGCGGCCAGTGCCTTTTCGGCGCGCTGCCGTGCGGCGACCTCCTGCGCAAGCTGGAACGCGGTCGCCGCCGCTTGACTTTCCGGGCGGCGTGCAAGGGCCGGGTTGGCAATTTTGTTATTTAACGGTATAAGCATTTTAAAGTATCGGATAAAGACAATCACCGGGACGCTGCACCTGCCAAGCGCAGGCTTGCAATCGCCACCCGGCCGGTCAACAGGACACAATCTAATTATCGGAATATTTTTCAGGAACTTGAATGAGTGGAGACATTCAGCAGGCAAAACTCAGTGACAAGGGATGCGCGCAGAGTTTCGTTGGTCTGGACCGGGTGTGCCGGGCTCGGGAAATCGCTCCAGGCGCCGGATGTCCGATTGGCGGGTTTAACCGTTGAAGCGTAGAGGAGTTAGCAGCGCATGAAATCTGGTATCATCGGAGTTCCGGGATCGGGAAAAACCACTGTTTTTGAAGCCCTGACCGACAATTTTCAGGAAGCCGGTTACCGGGGGGACAACCGCATCGCCGCTATCCGGGTGCCGGACCCGCGGGTTGAGGTGCTGGCCCGGATGTATTCACCCCAGAAGACGAGTTTCGCGCAGGTCGAATATCTGCTGCCCGGCAAAGGGCTTGAAAAAGACGGTGCAAAATCCGGGTCCCCCTGGACGGCGGTCAGAGACTGCGACGCCCTGATTCACGTGGTCCGCAATTTCAGCGGGTACGGCCTGGTCGAACCGGCGCCGCTCGCAGATGTCAAGAATATCGACCAGGAACTGATTTTAACCGACTTCATCGTGGCCGAAAAACGCCTGGAACGGCTGATGATGGATCAAAAAAGGGGCCGCAAGGGCGATCCGGAAGAGCCGGCCCTGCTGGAGGCCTGCATCGCGGCCCTGGAAGACAACAGCCCCCTGCGGCGGCATCCCGAACTGGCTGCCGCCCCCCAGCTGCGCGGTTTTGCCTTTCTTTCGAGCAAGCCGCTGCTGGTGCTGTTCAATAACTCCGATGAAGACAATTCACGGCCGGGCGAAACAGGCGGCGGCTCAAATGAATTGAGCCTGGCCATCCGGGGCAAGCTCGAACACGAACTGGCCCAGATGGCGCCCGAAGAGGCCGCGGAATTCCGTCGCGAATTCGAGCTGGCGGCGTCCGCCAAAGACAGGGTCATCAACAAAACCTACGAGTTATTGGGGCTGATTTCCTTTTTCACGGTCGGAGAAGACGAGGTCAAAGCCTGGACGATAAGAAACCACACCACGGCCATCGATGCGGCCGAGACCATTCACACCGACCTCAAGAAGGGCTTCATCCGGGCCGAAGTGCTGGCGTATGAGGATTTGATGGCGGCCGGTACGTATGCCGCCGCCCGCAAGCTGGGGACCGTCCGGTTAGAGGGCAAGGGCTACAAGGTCGAAGACGGCGACATCCTTCACGTGCGTTTCAACGTGTAACCGTCAACCGATTCTGAATAGCGGCGTTTCCAGCCGGGTATCCTTGCAGCGCGGGCAGCGCCCCGGGCGGGTAAACCGTCGCCGGTCGCGGAAGACAAACCCGCAATTCAGGCACCGACTCGGTCGGATCACGACCTTTTTCCCCTGCGCCTCGATGCTGCGCGCAATATGGCCCAGATGCGCGTAAACCTCCTTTTCCCGGATGCCAAGACAGCGGGACATATCCCTGGCGCTCAGCTCACCGGCTTCCAAGAGCGCGATCATTTCCTGGCGAATGGTTTTCAGAAGCTTTCCTGTAAAAAGGTTTTCCACGGATAAAACACCGCAATAACAAAAATCGATACGCCGGAACCCACGGGTGCGAACTGAGGTTGACCGTCGGTGCAGGGGCGAAAAATTTTTCGCCCCTACGTACGCCCACGAGCGCACAGGGAACAGCCGATCGAATCAATTGTTTTTCTGCCCTTCGATTTCTTCCTTCAGCAGGCAGCAGGCGACCCGGTATTGCGGGCTGCCGTCGGCGTGGTAACCGAGGTTGTCGGGCTGGACGAGCTTGTTCATCACGCAGCCTTCTGGAATATCGAGCTGGAAAAGCTCTCTTTCAGTGATCGGCGCGCGGTCGGTCAGACGGTCGCCGTCGATCATCAGGCTGTGCAGCGGGAAATCCTCGCACAGGGGACACCGGTAAACACGGCCGTTCGGAAAAACGAAATAGTTGTCCGCCACCCGTCCGGCACACGCGAACGGTTCGCCATCATCCAGGAAAACTTTGGGATAGGTCACGGTGATGCCCAGCCGCGCGATTTTCGCCGCCGCCGCCGGCACACGGCCCAGCCACTCGTCCCGGCCGACCTGCAAGCTTTCCGTCCGGTCGGCGGCCGAGCGTCCCCGCAAGCCGATGACCTGGATGAAAAACCGCTTCACGCCCAATGAAGCGAGCAGCGGCCCCATCAAACCGATTTCATGGATGTTGGCGCGGCTGACCGTGAAAATCGCACTGACACAAAACCCGCGGGCCACGGTCCGCCGGATGCCCGCGGTGCAGGCAGCATACGATCCCCGGCCCCGAATCTTGTCGTTGGTCGCGGCCGTGGCGCCGTCCATGCTGAAACTGAAGTAGTCGACATCCTGCGGCGTAACCTTGTCCAGGATGTCGTGAAACAAAAATCCGTTGGTGTCCACCGTGATCGAGGCGTAGTCGAGGTGTCTGGCCTTTTTGATCATGGCGGCCAGATCGGGGTGCAGGGTCGGCTCGCCGCCTAAGAAAACAACGTTCGCCCGGGCCGATCGGCGGACGAACAGATCAAGCCAGTTTTCGGCGATAGTGAGCGGCAGGGTCTCAGCGCCGTGTTGGAGGGGGTTGATATAGCAGTGGCGGCAGTTCAGGTTGCAGCGGGTGGTGATGTGGAAAAAGACGTTGGCGGAATCCCGTGAAAAGGAAACGGTTTTATTCATTTCTGTGATTTCTTGAGCTGTTCGACCTGCTTTTTGGCCTTGATCAGCTCGTCGTTGGTCAATCGCAGCCGGATCGACATGTACTCGGCAAAGATTCTGTAAAGCAGCAGCAGGAAGTCCAGCTTCTCGTCCCGGGTCCCTTCGCTGCTCATGCGCTCCTTGGCGGAGGTGTCCACCGCCATGCTCACGGTCTGCCCGACGGCCGACACCGTCGCCGACCGGCTCAGGCTGTCGATGATCCGCATCTCACCGAAAATTTCGCCCTTGCGGTCGATGGTGCCTATTTCGTGACCGGCCTTGGAGATCTTGATTTTTCCGGAGAGCAGAAAGTAAAGCCAGGGATCCAGATCGCCTTCCCGGATAATCACCTCCCCGTGTTCGTACTGACGGATTTTGCTCAGCCGCAACAGTTTTCCGAGGCTCTTGGTCTCGAAGTTCTTCAAGGCCGGAATCGCCATCAGTTTTTGAATATTTTCAATATTTTCCTTTAGATACTTAGACTCGATCATTTTACCCTCACCTCGTTAAGCAGATGGCGGCCGGCTTGCGGCCCGATTCGATCGCGCACCTCACCACCCGGTCGACCGGGGGCAACCCTGTTGCCCGTGCGCGGAATCAAGTATCTATTTTATCAAACTGCGGAATTTCTTTCAAGGCAGTCTTTGGACAACTGGACATCGAACTCGACCGGGTAGCACCCGTCGAAGCAGGCTTTACAGAAATTCTCGGCCGGGCGGTCGATACCGGTGGACCCGAGAAGGCCCTCGATGCTGAGGTAGTGCAGGGTGTCGAGACCCAGGAAATCCCTGAGTTCGGGAACTGACATCCGGGCGGCGATCAATTCCCCTTTCGTGGAGAAATCGATGCCGTAGTGGCAGGGAAAGCGGTGGGGCGGGCCGGCTACGCGCATATGCACTTTATTGACCCCCAGCTCGCGCAGGGCCTTCACGCGTGTTCGCGCGGTCGTGCCCCTGATAATCGAATCCTCGATGATCACGATGTCCTTGCCCTTTAACAGGCTCTTGACGGGATTCAACTTGACCCTGACCCCGAAGTCCCGCATGCTTTGTGTGGGTTGGATAAACGTGCGGCCGACATAATGATTGCGGATCATGCCCATCTCGAACGGAATGCCGGAAGCCTCCGAATATCCCAATGCCGCGTAGGTGCCCGAATCCGGAAAGGGCATGACCAGGTCGGCCGTGACCGGGGCTTCGCGGGCCAGGCAGCGGCCATGGGCCTTGCGGGTCAGATAGACGTTTTGGCCGTTGATGGTGCTGTCGGGTCGGGCAAAGTAGATGAACTCGAAAATGCACAATGACCGCCGGGTCTCGGCATGGGGGGTGATGCTCCGGATGCCGTCCTCGTTGATGATGACGATTTCGCCGGGTTCGAGTTCGCGGATGTGCTCGGCCTCGATCAAATCCAGGGCGCAGGACTCGGAAGCCAGCACGTAGTGGCCGTTTAACCGGCCGAGGCACAGCGGCCGGAAACCGTTGGGGTCCTTGATCCCGATCAGCTCGCCTTTGCAGGTCAACACCACCATCGAAAAGGCACCTTTGATTTTTTTGACGGTGGCGATGAGGGCTTCCTCGAACCCGAGCTTCAAGTTCTTGACGAACAGGTGCAGGAAAATCTCGGTATCCATGGTCGTCTGAAAAATCGACCCCGACTCTTCGAGTTCGGTTTTAAGCGTGTGGGCGTTGACGAAATTGCCGTTGTGAGCGACCGCGTAGGATTTGCTGCGGTGATGCACCACAAACGGCTGGGCGTTGGCGAGAATCGAGCTGCCGGTGGTGGAGTAACGCACATGCCCGATGGCGATGGGGCCTTTCAGCTTTTCGAGCTGACTGCTGTGGAACACTTCGGACACCAGCCCCATGCCTTTGTGGGCCGTGACCCGGCTGCCGTGCAACACGGCGATGCCGGCGCTTTCCTGCCCGCGGTGCTGGAGGGCATACAGCCCGAAATAGGTCAGCCGCGCGGCTTCAGGGTGGCTGTGAATGCCGAATATTCCGCAGGCTTCCCGCGGTTTGTCCTCGGTGTTCGACTCGTGTGGCATATGCGTCATGTCCTCTTTCCGCTGTGACGGCCGGCCGGTGATTTAATTTTAACGAGTTAGGCGCACCCGCTTATCCGGTCTCCGGCGCGTCATTTTGTGGTGTTGTGGCCACCTTAATGTAAAATCGACCCCATCATTTAACTGGCATAACTGACCAAACTGACTCAACTGACACAACCGTTTTAACTTCGATTAGCCGTGATAGTCCTGCAAGGCCCGAACGCCGTAGTGACCCTCTTTGAGTGCCGCGATGCCCCGGCACACGGCCTTGGCGCCGGCCAGGGTGGTGGCGTACGGAATCCCGAATTTGATGGCCGCCCGCCGGATCATGTAGCCGTCCTGGCGCGGCGTCTCGCCGCTGCCGGTATTGATCACCAACTGCACCTCGCCGTTCTTGATGGCGTCGACGACGTGCGGCCGGCCCAAAGAGACCTTTTTGACAATTTCCGCCGGTATATCGTTATCGGTCAACAGGCGGGCGGTCCCGCGGGTGGCCATAATCTTAAAACCAATGGCGTGAAAGCGGGCCGCCACCGGCAGAACGCCGGGCTTGTCCCTGTCCTTGACGCTGATGAAAACGGTCCCGGAGGTCGGCAGCTTCTGACCGGCGCCAAGCTGGGCCTTGGCGTAGGCCCGTCCGAACTGCAGGTCGATGCCCATCACCTCGCCGGTGGATTTCATCTCGGGTCCCAGAAGTGTGTCCACGTCCGGGAAGCGGTCGAAGGGCAGCACCGCTTCTTTCACCGATACGTGCGCCGGCAGGACTTCACGGTCAAGACCCAGTGAAGTTAGGGTGCGTCCCAGCATCACCTTGGTCGCCAGCTTGGCCAGCGGAACGCCGGTGGCCTTGCTCACGAACGGCACGGTCCGCGAGGCCCTGGGGTTGACTTCCAGCACATAGAGCCGGTTGCCCTTGATGGCGTACTGGACGTTCATCAGCCCGACGACCCCCAGTTCGGCGGCCATGGCCTTGGTCGCCTGCCTGATCTCGTCCGTCATCGCCTGATCGAGGCTGAAGGGCGGCAGCACACAGGCCGAATCGCCCGAGTGCACGCCCGCGGCTTCAATGTGCTCCATGATGCCGCCGATCACCGTCGTCTGGCCGTCGCAGATCGCATCGACATCGACCTCGATCGCCTCTTCGAGGAACTTGTCGATGAGAATCGGGTGCTCCGGCGAGGCCAGAATGGCCAATTGGCTGAAGCTCTCCAGGCCGGCGCGGTCGTAGACGATCTTCATGGCGCGTCCGCCCAGCACATAGGACGGCCGCACGATGACCGGATAACCGATATCCTCGGCGATCGCGCGTGCCTCGTCAACCGTGTGGGCAGTCCCGTTTTCCGGCTGCACCAGTCCGAGTTTTTTCAGCATGCCCTGAAAAAGCTCGCGGTCTTCGGCCCGATCGATGCTCTCGGGTTGCGTCCCCAATATCGGCACCCCCGCCCGGTGGAGCCCCACTGCCAGATTGAGCGGCGTCTGACCCCCGAACTGGACAATCACGCCGTCGGGCTTTTCGGTCGCAACGATCTCAAGCACGTCTTCCTTGGTCAACGGCTCGAAATAAAGCTTGTCGGAGGTGTCGTAGTCGGTACTGACCGTCTCGGGGTTGCTGTTGACCATGATGCTCTCGACACCCTCCTCCCTGAGGGCAAAAGACGCATGGACGCAGCAGTAATCGAATTCGATCCCCTGACCGATGCGATTCGGACCGCCGCCTAAAATCATGACCTTGCGGCCGCTCGACACCCGGGCTTCGTTTTCGTTTTCATAGGTTGAGTAGTAATAGGGCGTGGCGGCTGTGAACTCCGCGGCGCAAGTGTCGACCAGTTTGTAAACCGGCCGGATCCCCAGCTCGAGGCGCCGGCTGCGGATCTCATCTTCGTGGCCGCCGGTCAGAAAGGCCAGCTGAACGTCGGAAAACCCGGCGGCTTTCGCCTGCCGCAGAAGCGGTTCGGAAAGGGCGCCGCCGCCCGCGCGCAGGCTTCGCTCGAGGCTCAGGATGTCCTGCAGCTGATACAGAAACCAGGGGTCGATGTGCGTCAAATCGAAGATTTCTTCGATCGAGAAGCCCCGGAGCATGGCGTCGCGCAGGAAAAAAAGGCGTTGGGAATTGGGGATGGCCAGCTTCTGGGCAATTTCGGACTTCGCGGGCAGCGTCTCCGGCGGCCCGTCGAGGTCAAAGAGGTCCTTGCCGTCGGCGCCGAAACCGTGGCGGCCGATTTCAAGCGACCGAATCCCTTTCTGCCAGGCTTCCTTGAACGTGCGGCCGATGGCCATCGTTTCGCCCACCGATTTCATCGCGGTTGTCAGCACGTCGGGGGTTTCGGGAAATTTTTCGAAGGTCCAGCGCGGTATCTTGACCACGCAGTAGTCCAGGGTGGGCTCGAACGACGCGAAGGTTTCCCCGGTGATATCGTTGGGAATTTCATCCAGCGTGTAGCCGACCGCCAGCTTGGCCGCGATCTTGGCAATCGGAAAGCCGGTGGCCTTGGAGGCCAGCGCGGAACTGCGCGACACCCGGGGGTTCATCTCCACCACGATCATCTCCCCATCGGCGGGGTTGATGGCAAACTGCACGTTGGAGCCGCCGGTGTCGACCCCTATTTCACGCATGATGGCGATCGCGGCATCGCGCATGACTTGGTATTCGCGGTCGCTCAAGGTCTGGGCCGGTGCCACGGTGATGCTGTCGCCGGTATGAATTCCCATCGGGTCCATGTTTTCGATCGAGCACACGATGACCACATTGTCGTTCTTGTCGCGCATCACCTCCAGCTCGAACTCCTTCCAGCCGAGCACGGATTGTTCGAGCATGACTTGGTGAATCAGGCTGGCGTCCAACCCGGCCCGGGTCAGGGTTTCGAGCTCCTCGGGGTTGTAGGCCACCCCGCCGCCGGTGCCGCCGAGGGTGTAGCTCGGACGCACGATGATCGGAAAACCGATTATATCGCTGATTGCCTGGACCTCGTCCATGCTCGTCACGATGCCGCTTTCGGGGATTTTCAGCCCGATGCGGTTCATGGCCGTGCGGAACATGTCGCGGTCTTCGGCTTTTTTAATGGACGCCAGGGTCGCGCCGATCATTTCGACGCCATAGGTCTCCAGGGCGCCCATCCGCGCGACCTCAACGGCGGTATTGAGGCCGGTCTGACCGCCCAGGGTCGGCAGGAGGGCGTCCGGACGCTCCTTTTCGATGATCAGGGCCACCGTCGCGGGTGTGATCGGTTCGATGTAGGTCCGATCGGCCGTCTCGGGATCGGTCATGATCGTGGCCGGGTTGCTGTTCACCAGCACGACTTCGAAGCCCTCTTCCTTCAACGCCTTGCAGGCTTGGGTCCCGGAATAGTCGAACTCGCAGGCCTGGCTGATAATGATGGGGCCGGCACCGATGATCAGTATTTTGTGGATGTCCGTGCGCTTGGGCATGGGGCGGTCACTTCGCTGTCCGCGTCTGGTTCGCTGGCGGATTGTCCATCAACGCCTTGAACCGGTCAAAGAGGTAGCGGGCATCGTGGGGACCCGGCGAGGCTTCGGGGTGGTACTGCACCGCAAAGACCGGGTAGGTCAAATGCCGAAACCCTTCCAGGGTGTTGTCGTTGAGATTGACATGGGTTATTTCGACATCGTGGCCCCTGATAGAGTCCAGATCCACCGCAAACCCGTGATTTTGTGAGGTGATTTCGATGCGGCCGGTCGACAGGTTTTTCACCGGCTGATTGGCTCCGCGGTGGCCGAACTTCAGTTTATATGTTTTGGCGCCCAGGGCCAGGCCGAGAAGCTGGTGACCAAGGCAGATACCGAACATCGGACAAGTGCCGAGCAGGTCGCGGATCGTTGCGACGGCGCCGGTCACCGGTTCGGGATCCCCGGGACCGTTGGACAGAAAAATCCCGTCCGGCGCCAGCGCCTTCACCGTCTCGGCACCGGTATCCGAGGGCACCACGATCACTTCGAAGCCTTCGGATTCAAGGCATCTCAAAATGTTGTACTTAATGCCGAAATCGAAGACGATAACGGCGTGCTTGCGGCCGCGTTGCCGCCATGTGAAACGATCCAGGGGCCGGCCTTCTTCCAGAAACTCGGGTCGGCCGCCGGACCAGTAATAGGCGGTGTCCGTGGTCACGGCGGCGGTCAGGTCCTGGCCGGCCATGGTCGGTATACGGTTGGCCCGCTCGATGAGCGTTGCCGGATCGAGATCCCGGGTGGAAATAATCGCCCGCATGGCCCCGGCCGTACGAATATGGCGGGTCAGGGCGCGCGTGTCGAGGCCATCGACCCCCAGAACGTCCTGGGCCTTCAAGTAGTCGGCCAGGGTGGCGGTGGACCGGAAATTGCTGGGCCGCGGCTGGTACTCCTTGATGATGAAAGCGGCCACCTGAATCCGGTTTGATTCGATATCTTCGGCGTTGGTGCCGTAGTTACCGACCAGCGGATAGGTCATGGCGACCATCTGCCCCCGGTAGGAAGGATCCGTGAGGACTTCCTGATAGCCGGTCATGCTGGTGTTGAACACCACCTCACCGGCGGCCTCGCCGGAACCGGTAAACGAGCGGCATTCGTACCATCGGCCGTCTTCCAAGGCCAGCAGTGCTTTCATGGCAAATAGATGCTTTTGGTGAGTTGCGGCGGCGAAGCCGCTGTTGAAAAGTTCGAATTATTATCAGTTTGTTCTCAAAGATGCAAGCGATAGAACCGCCAAGTTTGATAAGTATCCCGGGATGCCCTGGCCCGATGGCCTTATAGGCGGTTGAGTTGGTCGAGCAGGCGGTCCATGGCCTGGTTGGCCGCCATGAAACGAACGGATTCCGCCAGCATGGCCGCCGGTTCCTGAACATACGGGCGGCCGTCGAGTTCGCCGCGGCAGTGAAAAATGAGCCGTTCGAGACTGCCGGGGGTGGCCTCGAGATGAAACTGCAGGGCGACGACACGGTGGTTGAAAACAAAGGCCTGGTGGTCGCAGGCCGCGCTTCGGGCCAGATGCACCGCACCCTCCGGCACATCGAAGGTGTCGCCATGCCAGTGGAGCACCGGCAGTTTGTCGGGCCAGGCGGCCGCCACGCCGAGCTTTTCGGCCGCGGCGGTTTTGTAAATCGGAAACCAGCCGATCTCGCGGTGGCGGTTGGATTTAACGGCCGCGCCCAATGCGTCGGCAATAAGCTGGGCCCCCAGGCAGATGCCGAGAACGATCCGGCCTGCGGCAATCGCTTGTCGAATGAATTTTTTTTCCGTGCCCAGCCAGGGGTAGGCCGTCTCTTGGTAGATGTTCATCGGTCCGCCCATGATAACCAGCCAGTCAACATCTTTAAGCGCCGGCAGGGGGTCGTTTTGGAAAAACCGCGTGACACTGGTCTGAAATCCGGCCCTGCCGGCCCAGGCCGCTATCGACCCGAGACCCTCGAAGGAGACGTGTTGCAGATAATGGAGTCGTTTCATTGTTTGCCCGTCGTGACCGTTGTGACCGTTGGGCCGATATGCCCGTTTGGCTGTGAGGTCCGCTGTCGCGGTGAGTCGGATTCGTCGGTTGAGTCAGTTTGTTGGGGTTTCGGGTTTATTGGGTTTGTGGGGTTTATGGGGTTTACCCTTATCATTGGAATTGAACTGGTTTTGCGAACAAAAACGTTTGGGGTCTCGGGAAACGTTTATCCGCCAGGAATCTGCATCGACCAAAAATAAATTCAATTTTTTTAACATTTATGATTTCGCCTGGTCCGGGTTTAATTGGTTAAGCTTCATCGGGTGACTCACAGCCAACGGGCCTAACGGGCAACCGGCTAACGGGCTCCGGTTTGTGGGGGTGACGAGTTGCCATCGATTCAATGACACCGCTGTTTACGAATTCCGAGTTTCAAATTTCCGGTTTCCAGTTTCAAACTGCTCTTTATTAAACCGTCTCTTCCGGGTAGGGAGACCGGGCTTGTTTCCGTCGTGGCCGAGACGAATCCAAACCATCGGTCCGGGTTTAAGCAACAGGTGTGCCATTTGTATCGAAATGGGTTCAAACAGCCCTGACGGCCGGGATTTCCATCTACGATTGACAAATGACCCTCGCACCGGATCTAACAGTTTTGTCTTGCCCCGATTTGGCCCGGTTACGGTTGAGCACGGTCCAGCAAACGACCGTGAGCACCGTTTCCCCGATTGACCGGCACGAGTATTGCGTATTGCGATTGAGTTGATTTTATAACCGGGTTACGATAAATTATATACATTGTAAATACTCGCAGAAAAGGCGCCCATAATCTCGAGACCTCAACTGACTGACTCAACCGACCAAACTGACTCAACCGACCAACCCGAATCAATCTGTTATAGGGGAACTCACCGGGCAAACGCCGGGTGCGGCAAGCGGAGACATAAAAATGGGACTTAAGCTGACACTGACGATCGACGGCGCCAGACACCTTGACACAGGCGTCTGGATGGCCAAACTCGACCCCGATGAAGTGGCCACGCTCGGCAAATGTGAGAACCGATCCGGGCCTTTCAGCGTGTTGTTGCTGGAATCCGAAGTGGATTACGATGAAAAAACACAGGTCATCACCTTCGATCCCAATACGACCTGCCTGCTGAACATCGGCAGCACGGCCCAGATCCTGGTGATGAGCAGCCAGGATAAAAAACCGGTTTCCCGGCCGGCCTCGGGACCACCCGCAGATGTCCAAGCGCCGGCCGGAGACATTCCCGACCTTGCCGATGAGGCGGCGCCGGCAATGTCATCGGCCGAAAAAATGAGTCTCGACGCCGCACCATCACGCAGTCTGGCGACCGGCGACAAGCTTTTTCTGAGCGAACTCCCGGCTGACCTGCGGGCGTTGGGCGAAACACTGATGACTCAAGTCCGCGGGGTTTTCACGGGTGAACTGAACTTCGAGCCCCGTTCGGCAAAGTTTGATGAAACACCTCAAATTTTTTGGACCGTCAAGATCCTGCCTTCCAAAAAGGCCCTGCGCCTGACGGTCCGGGGCGCGCTGGAGACATTCGAACCGGCCGCGGGCATCGACCTGAAACAAGACAATTTCGGCTACTCGGCTTTTCTCATCACGCGTGTCGGACAAATTCCGAGCGCCCTTCTCCTCCTCAAGCAGGCCCGCAAGAACATGGAATAGCTCATGTCCGCTGAGACAATGGCCGGATTTTCGGCCGAACAAGCCGAAAACAACTGGCGCGCCTTCATGGAGGCCGCCGAAGCATCCGGCATCCGGCCCCCGGCGGCACCTGAATTCCGGCGCAGCGCCGGCCGCGTCTTTGCCTTCAGCGATTTTGTCTTCGACACCTGCATCCGGCACCCGGCCTTGCTGGTGGACCTTTGCCACAGCGGCGAATTGGACCGAGCCTACCCGACCGATGCCTACGGCCTCTCGCTGGCGCGGCGGCTCGAAAGTCCCACCACCGACACCGAACTCGAAAAAATGTTGCGCGACTTCAGGCGGCGGGAACTTATTCGCATTGCCTGGCGCGATCTTTGCGGGTCCGCCGATCTCTTTGTGACCATGGCCGAGCTGACGGCGCTGGCCGAAGCGGTCATCGACCACACGCTGGCGCTGCTCTACCGCCGGCAGTGCGCGGTGCACGGGGTGCCGACCGGTCCTGACGGCTCGCCTCAGAAACTGGTGGTGATCGGCATGGGCAAACTCGGGGGCAAAGAGTTGAACTTTTCCTCCGACATCGACCTGATCTTCGCCTATCCGCAAAGCGGTGCAACGGTCGGCGGCCCGGTGCCCGTGAGCAATGAAGAGTTTTTCACGCGTTTGTGCCGCCGGCTGCTGCAGGCCATCGGCAAGGTGACGGCGGACGGCTTCGTCTTTCGTGTGGATGTGCGCCTGCGGCCGTTCGGCGACGACGGCCCCCTGGCGATGAGTTTCGACGCCATGGAGCACTACTACCATCAGCAGGGCCGCGAGTGGGAACGCTACGCCTGGATCAAGGCCCGCACAGTGGCCGGCGACCGGCACAGCGGCGAGAGCCTCTTGCAGCGCCTGAATCCGTTTGTTTATCGCCGCTATCTGGATTTCGGCGCTTTCGAGTCCCTGCGAGACATGAAACAGCGGATCAGCCTGGAAGTCGATCGCCGGGAGATGACCGATAACATTAAGCTGGGACGCGGCGGCATCCGTGAAATCGAGTTTTTCGGCCAGGTTTTCCAGCTCATTCGCGGCGGCATCACCCCCGCGTTGCAAGCGCGCGGCATCCTGAAAATCCTGTCGATCCTCGGCGAGGGTCACACCGTGCCGCAAAGCGTCTGTTCAGCGCTGCGGGAGGCCTACATTTTTCTGCGGATCCTGGAGCACCGCCTGCAGGAATTTGCGGATAAACAAACCCACCGGCTGCCGGAAAACCCCCTGGCCCGGCAGCGCCTGGCCGTGTCGATGGGCTATGACGATGCGGCCGACTGGGAACGCGCACTCGACGCCCATCGCAATAATGTGCATCAGCACTTTTCTTTGCTCCTACAATCCGGTAGCTCACAAGAAACAACTGCGGAGCGGGCTCTGAGTGCACTCTGGCTCGGGCTGCTGGATGAAAAGCGGCGCGATCGCCTGTTGGCCGACCTCGGGTATCGGCCGCCGGCGTCCGCCGGTCAAATTCTCGAGCGCCTGCAGGCCGACTTGGCCCAGCGGCCGCTCGGCAAGGAAGGTCGCCAGCGTCTGGACAAACTGATGCCGCTGCTGCTCGAAAAAACCGGCCGCAGCAGCGATCCCCTGACTACATTGGCGCGCATCAGCGGATTGATCAAGGCCATCGACGGGCGGGCGTCCTACTTCGCCCTGCTGCTCGAAAACCCGGCGGCACTCGACCACCTCGTGCGGCTGTCGAGCGCCAGCTCGCTGGTCGCCGCCTTTCTGACCCGCCATCCGGTGCTGCTGGACGAACTGCTGGACCCCCGCACGCTCTATGCCCCGCCCGGCAAAGAGGACCTCGATCAGGACTTGCGGCTGCGGTTCGACCAACTGCCCGATGATCTCGACTATCAGATGGAAACACTGCGGATCTTCAAGCAGGTCAACGTGCTGCGGGTCGCAGCGGCCGACGTGACCGAAGTGCTGCCGCTGATGCGCGTCAGCGACCGCCTCTCCGACATCGCCACGGCGGTCATCGAAAAAGTGCTCGAGTTGACCTGGCGGCACCTGGTCGCCAAGCACGGCCGGCCGGTCGGTGTCACCAACGATGCCTCCGATGAGCGCGGGTTTGCCGTTGTCGCCTACGGCAAGCTGGGGGGCCTGGAACTGGGGTACGGCAGCGACCTGGACCTGGTGTTTCTTCACTCGGGAACCGAGGGCCTGACCGTCGGCGGCCCCCACCCGATCGATAACCGCCAGTTCTACGCCCGCCTCGGCCAGCGGGTCATCCACATCCTGACCTCCCACACTCGGGCCGGCATCCTGTATGAAACCGACATGCGCCTGCGGCCCAGCGGCAGTTCCGGCATCCTGGTCAGTCACATCGATGGTTTCCGGGACTACCAGCTCGCCGAAGCCTGGACCTGGGAGCACCAAGCCCTAATCAGGGCCCGTGCCATCGGGGGGGATATGCGCCTGTGCCGTCACTTTGAAAAAATCCGGCGCGAGGTGTTGGGCCGGCAACGCGACCCGGCCCGACTGCGGGTCGAGGTCCTCGACATGCGCCGGCGCATGCGGGCCGAGTTGCTCCAGCCGCAACAGGGCGTGTTTGACATCAAACAGGATACCGGCGGTATCGTCGACATCGAATTTCTGGTGCAGTACCTGGTTCTGCGCCATGCCGCCGCCCACCCCGAGTTGCTGGCGTGGACCGACAACGTGCGCCTGATCCACACCCTGATCGAAAGCGGTGCCGTCCAGGAATACGATGCCCACCTTCTCAAGCACGCCTACCTCATTTACCGGGCCGTGGCCCATAAGTCGAGCCTTCAGGAAAAACCCGCCCGCATGTCGGTCGACACCTTCGGCCGGCTGCGTCGCAAAGTCGAGGAATTGTGGAAACTCTACATCGAATAGGACGCCGCCGCCCGTTAAATATTACAATTTTGTTGAAATAGGCGGTGACCCTCCCCCTCGGCTCCATCTTTGAACAACTGCGGACCATAGCCACCGAAAAAAAGTTCCATCAGGCTCAGGTAAGACATTTTTGTAACCAAATTTTTTGATTTCCTACAGATTTGTACAAAAAGGGCCGGCCAAACCATGCCGCATCGGGGTTTTCGGACTCTCCGGCAGCCTGCACCTGCCGCCCATTGCCGCTGTCTTTCCGCCCGGTCTTAAGGCGCGCGCGCCAATATTCAAGGCCGGAACCTTCCGGACAGCTCTCACGTAATAGCTAAGAATCATTCACTTTATCGCCCAACGCCCCGCAACGGATCCCGAGACGGCCCGCGCCCGTCGGTTCGCATGACGCCCGCAGGGTCCCGGCTGACCGTCCGCCCATGTCTTAAAGCTGCCGATGCGTGGCACAAGCGTTGCAGAAACAGCGACCACAGGGTCAACTTTGCGAGGAGCCGGATGCAGATTTCAAGATCCATACCCAGCACGCAGGAAGACGGGGCCATGGTGTTGCGACAAAAACGGGACATTCTTCTGGCCGATCTGTCCCGGTTGGATGCCCCGGTTTTCATGGAACGACACGCCCGGATCCTGGATGACTATTTCAGGGATAGATTTGAAACCAGCCTGATCGGCCCCCAACTCGGCATCGTCAAGAATCCCTACGTTTTTATCGCCCTGGGGGGCTACGGACGCGGCGAACAATGCGTGCATTCGGACATCGACCTGCTGTTCCTGTTTAAAAAGAACATTCCGGACGGCGCCGAAAGCCTGATCCAGGAAATCGTCTACCCCCTGTGGGACATCGGCCTGGAGGTGGGCTACGCCATCCGCTCTCTCAAAGAGTGTGTGGCGCTGGCGCGGCAGGATCACGAAGTCCTGACCCCCCTTCTGGACTCGCGCTTCATCTGCGGTGTTTCCCTGCTCTATTCGGAGCTGATGGAGCAGCTCCACCGCAAAATCCTTAGCCGCCAGCCCCGCAAGGTCATCGACTGGCTGATCGCCACCAATCGCCAGAGGCACCTGACCTTCGGGGATTCCACCTACCGGTTGGAACCGAATCTGAAGGAAGGCCAGGGCGGCCTGCGCGACTACC
Organism: uncultured delta proteobacterium; assembly: GCA_963779885.1. Classification (GTDB taxonomy): domain Bacteria; phylum Desulfobacterota; class Desulfobacteria; order Desulfobacterales; family SG8-13; genus JARFQH01. The sequence continues at coordinate 289,246 of CAWAAN010000024.1, forward strand.
ACACCATGCTGTGGCTGGTGCGCATCGAGTATCAGCTCAAACAACCCCGCGACCTGGAATACCTCGGACAACTCTCCCATGGCGAATACCAGAACCTGATCCATGCCCTGACGTTTATCTGGAACGTCCGCAACCACCTGCACCTGCTGTGCGGCCGAAAATGCGATCAGCTGCACTTCGAGAACCAGATCAAGCTCGCCGAAACCCTGGGTTTCAGGAAATCAAACGGGCAGCAGGCGGTGGAAGTCTTCCTCGGCGTCCTGCAGGGCCAGATGGAGTTCATCAAACAGCAGCACCTGATATTTCTCTACGATCTCGGCTACACGGCCAAGGGTCGCTCCAAGAAAAAGCCGGTCAAGCAAACCGCCATAGATGGCCTGGCCGTGGAGCGGGATTCGCTCAGGTTCACTTCGCCCGCGGACGTGGTGCGCACCCCGGCCCTTTTGATCAATATCTTCGAAGAGAGCCTGCGCCTCAAGCTGCCGTTGAGCGCGGAAGCCACCCGCGTGGTCAGGGAGTTCGCCTACCTGGCCGACGATGATTTCATCAATGCGCCCGAAACCGTGCAAGCCTTCGAACGCATCCTGTTGTCCCCGGCCCGTGTCTTCAGCGTTCTCAGGGCCATGCTCAACACCGGATTTCTGGTCCGGTTGATTCCCGAGTTTCACGGCGTCGTCAACCGGATTCAATACGATGAATACCATGTTTACCCGGTCGACAAGCACCTGCTGCGAACCGTGCAGACCATCAAAAACTTCGGCGGCGGCAGTGACCCGCACGCCCATCTGCTTTACCCCGACCTTTACCGCAAGCTCAAACGCCGCCACCTGCTGCTCTGGGCCGCCCTTTTGCACGACGTCGGCAAGGGGGTCGACACCGACAATCACTCGCTCAGCGGTGCCGACATGGCCCGGCGGGTGCTGGCGGCCAAGGGTTTTTCCGCGCCGGACATCGAAACGGTGGCCTTTCTGGTTCAAAAACATTTGTACCTGGTCAAGACCGCGACCCGCCGAGACATTCATGACGAGGAAACCGCCATTACATGCGCCCGCGAGATCGAGGACATCGAACGGCTGAAAATGCTCTACCTGCTGACGGTCGCCGACTGCATGTCCACCGGGCCCAACGCCTGGAACGAATGGACCGCCATTTTACTGCGGGACCTGTTCCTGAAGGTGCTCAACATTCTGCAAAACGGGGAGCTGGCGTCGCGCGCGGTCGTTCAGGGCATCGAGCTTAAAAAGCAGCGGTTGTTGGCGACCGTCAAGACGGATCCCGAACGCCGGGACCTGGAAGTGATCTTCGGTTTTCTCTCCCCGCGCTACCTGCTCTATGCCACGCCGGACCAGATCCTGCAGGACATCGGCTGTTACCAACGGCTCGATGAGCGCGAATTCATGTGGCATGTCACCCGCGCGGCGGACTCCGAGACCCGGACGGTGAAAATTTGCGCCAAGGACCGGCCGGGGCTTTTCTCCAAGATCGCCGGCGTCTTCACGCTGAACAATATCGACATCATCGACGCCCAGATATTTACCTGGCGCAACCAGATCGCCGTCGACATCTTCGAGGTCAAGCCGCCGCCGGACCAGCTGTTCGAAGAGGAACGCTGGCTCAGGGCGGAAGAAAACCTGGAAGACGCTCTGGCGGGAAAACTGGATCTGACCGAGGTATTGCGCCAAAAAATCGCCGGCTCGCGGCGCAAAAAACCCCCGCTGCTCAGCCGGCCCAACCGCGTCGAGGTCGACAACCAGAGTTCGAGCTTTTTTACGATCATCGAGGTCTTCACCTATGACTATCCGGGCCTGTTGTTCAACATTACCGACGCCATCTTCGCCTGCCGGCTGGACATCTGGGTGGCGAAAATCGCCACGAAAGTCGATCAGGTGGTCGACGTGTTTTACGTGCGCGATTTCGACGGCCAGAAAGTCGATGTTGCGGTGCAGGTGGCGGCAATAAAGAAAACCATCGCGGAAAGGCTGCTGGTGAACCGGCGCACGGGACGGGCCGATGCCGCGGCAACGACTTAGCCGGCCGCTGAATGATCACCGTCCGGCCCCGGCCCGAAAAGTCTCTTGACCATTGAGTTCAACTTGCAAAGGAGGACGTGTAAAAAGATGAGAGTAAAGCCCTGGATGATCGCCGCCCCGCTAAGCCTTGCACCTTTTTCCCTCGCCCACGCGGCCGATGCGCTCGACACCGGCAACACGGCCTGGGTGATCGTCTCGACCGCCCTGGTGATGATGATGACCCCGGCCGGCCTGGCGCTTTTTTACGGCGGCATGTCGCGCTACAAGAATCTTCTCAACACCATCGCCATGACGATTGTCGCCTATTGCCTGGGCAGCGTGATCTGGGTCCTGTGGGGCTACAGCATCGCTTTCGGCCCCGACCACGGCGGCCTGACCGGCGGGCTGACGCATCTTTTCATGAACGGCATCGGCGTCACCAGCGTTACCGGGTCGATCCCGACTTTCGTGTTCGTGCTGTTTCAGATGACCTTTGCCTGCATCACGGTCGCCCTCGTACTGGGCTCGATCGTCGACCGAATGAAGTTTACCTCCTGGATCGTTTTCACCATCCTTTGGATAACCTTTGTTTACTGCCCCATCGCCCACTGGGTCTGGGGCGGCGGCTGGATGGGCCGCATGGGCGCGCTTGACTTCGCCGGCGGAACAGTGGTTCATATCAATGCCGGCGTCGCCGGATTGGTCCTGGCGCTGGTGCTCGGCAAACGGATCGGTTACGGCAAGGAGGCCATGTTTCCGTCCAGCATCACCTTGACCGCGCTGGGGGCCGCATTGCTGTGGTTCGGCTGGTTCGGCTTCAACGCCGGCAGTCAATTGGCGGCCGACGGCATCGCCGCCTCGGCCTTCCTGGTAACCAACACCTCGGCCGCCATCGGGGCCCTGGCGTGGATGTCCGCCGAGTGGATGGTGAGCAAGAAGCCGACCGTGCTGGGAATGGCCTCGGGCATCGTGGCCGGGTTGGTGGCGATCACGCCGGCGGCGGGCTTCGTCAACATGCCGGCCGCGCTGGTGATCGGCGCCGTGGCGGGCCTGCTGGGCTACGTCGGTGTCACGGTCCTGAAACACAGGCTCGGTTACGACGACTCGCTCGATGCCTTCGGGGTCCACGGCATGTGCGGCATTTGGGGCGCTCTGGCCACCGGCCTTTTTGCCGATCCCGCCGTCAATGCCGCCGGACGCGGACTTTTTTATGGAAACCCAAAACAGCTGTGGATACAACTGGTTTCAATTGCCGCCACGGCCGCCTTCACGGCCGTCGGGACCATCATCCTGGTGTATGTCACCCGGTTTATCACCGGCGGATTGAGAGTGGAAAGAGATCGTGAAATCGAAGGGCTCGACAGTGCCCTGCACGGTGAAAGAGGATTCGAGATCATTTAGCCGCCAGCGGCGGCACCCCCCAAAACAATGGCATGGGCACATCGAACAGGAGGTCAGGAGATATGAAGAAGATAGAGGCGATCGTCAAACCCTTCAAATTGGATGACGTCAAGGAAGCGTTGAACGAAATCGGCATTCAGGGAATGACGATCAGCGAGGTCAAGGGCTATGGCCGCCAGAAGGGCCACAAGGAAATCTACCGCGGGGCCGAATACATCGTGGATTTTATTCCCAAGGTCAAGATCGAGATCGTGGTCGAGGCCGAACGGGCGGAGAAGGTGGTCGAAAAAATACGCGAGGCCGCCAGCACCGGTAAGATCGGCGATGGCAAGATTTTTGTGTCCCCGATCGAAGAGGCAATCCGCGTCAGGACAGGGGAAACCGGCAAGGACGCCATTTAGCGTTACATCCCTTCCGGATCGGAAACCAACCAGTGCCCTCCGCCAGGCAAGAAAATGGATCGGCACTCTATGAGTTGTTGAATTTATCAATCAGAAAGAAAAGGAGGACAAGCGTATGACACCCAAAGACGTAGTGGAGCTAGGAAAAGAGAGCGGCGCGAAGATGCTCGATCTGCGCTTCATGGATTTTCCGGGCCTGTGGCAGCACTTCTCGGTTCCCATCAGCGAGTTGTCCGAATCGTGTTTTGAAGACGGATTTGGTTTCGACGGCTCGAGCATCCGCGGCTGGCAACCGATCAACGCCAGCGATATGCTGGTCATTCCGGACCCGCTGACCGCCAAGATCGATCCCTTTTTCGCCGAGACCACCCTGGTGCTGATCTGTGACATCGCCGATCCCATCACCCGCGAACCCTACAGCCGCGACCCGCGCTTCATCGCGCGCAAGGCCGAAGCCTACCTAAAAAGCACCGGCATCGGGGATACGGCCTTTATCGGGCCCGAAGCCGAGTTCTTTATTTTCGACAACATCCGTTTCGACTCCGCCACCAACCGGGCCTTTTACGAGATCGACTCCATCGAGGGCATCTGGAACTCGGGCCGCGACGAGTGCCCGAACCTGGGCTACAAACCCCGTCACAAGGAAGGGTATTTTCCGGTACCGCCCATGGACAAGTTCCAGGATCTGCGCACCGAAATGGTCCTCACCCTTCAGGGCCTGGGCATCGAGATCGAAGCCCAGCATCACGAGGTGGCCACCGCCGGGCAGTCGGAAATCGACATGCGCTTCAAGCCCCTGGTACAGATGGCCGACCAGTTGAAGTGGTTCAAATACGTGCTCAAGAACGTGGCCTATCGCCACGGACACACCGTGACCTTCATGCCCAAGCCGCTCTACGGGGACAACGGTACCGGCATGCACACCCACCTGAGCATCTGGAAGGAAGGCCAGACCACCTTCGCAGGCGATAAATATGCCGGGGTCTCGCAGGAAGCGCTCTATGCCATCGGCGGCATCCTGAAACACTGCAAGGCATTGTGTGCCTTCACCAACCCGACCACCAACAGCTACAAGCGGCTGGTTCCCGGATTCGAAGCGCCGGTCAACCTGGCGTATTCCAGCCGCAACCGCAGCGCCGCGGTCCGCATTCCGATGTACTCCTCCTCTCCCAAGGCCAAGCGCATCGAATTCAGGACCCCGGACCCGTCCTGCAACGGCTACCTGGCATTTTCGGCTATCCTGATGGCGGCCCTGGACGGCATCCAGAACCGGATCGATCCCGGGGATCCGCTCGACAAAAACATCTACAACCTGCCGCCCGAAGAATTGGCCAAGGTCGAATCGGCACCGGGCTCGCTGGAGGAGGCCCTGGCGGCGCTGAAAGCCGACACGGAATTTCTTCTCAAGGGCGAGGTGTTCACCCAGGATGCGATCGACATGTGGGTCGAGTATAAAATCGAAAACGAGATCAATCCGGTCAAGCTGCGACCGCATCCCCACGAATTCTTCCTCTACTACGACATATAGGTCGCCATCCCGAAGCCCGGCATGCGCCCAGAGCCCCATGGGCGCATGCCGGGTGAGCTGGTTGGCCGGTTGATCCCGTTTTGCAAGGTTGGTCAGTTTGGTCGGTTAAAGGATTTCATCGATTTTTAATTAAGGCGGCCACAAAACCATAAAGATGTCGGACCGGAGACCGGATGGACGGGTGCGCAGAGCGGCTGATTGTATTGCAGGGGCGAAAAATCTTTCGCCCCTGCCGGAATCTTGGGCCGGACGGTAGGGCGATGCCGCTTTCACGCAACTGCCGTAGGGCTTAGCGATAGTGCCGAAAGTCGATGCCGTAGCGGTTGGCCTTGTAGGCGAATTTGCGCACCGTGGTCTGGAGGATTTCGGCCGCCCGGGAAATGTTTCCGCGGGTGTTCTTCAGCGAATCGATGATCATTTCACGCTCGAGATTGGCGACCGCCTCGTCCATCGACAGCGACGGCAGGGTGTCCGATTCGACCCCGGTCTGAAGGGTCGGCGGCAGGTGATAGCTGTGGATCACCCCCTCCTCGCAGAGCAATACGGCGCGTTCGATGCAGTTTTCCAGCTCGCGGACGTTGCCGGGCCAGTGATAGTTCATGAGCATGTCGATGGCCGGCGTTGAAAAGCGGCGGATGTCCTTGCCGTTTTCCTTGGCGTATTTTTCGAGAAAATGATCGGCCAGCAGCAGCATATCGGTCTTGCGCTCCCTTAGCGGAGGCATGTAGATCGGAAACACGTTGAGCCGGTAGTAGAGATCGCCGCGGAAGGACCCGTCCTCGACGGCCTCTTCCAGGTTCTTGTTGGTGGCCGCGACGACCCGCACGTCGGTCTTGATGCTTTTGTGGCCGCCGACCCGTTCGAATTCCTTCTCCTGCAGCACCCGCAGCAGGCTGGCCTGCACATCCAGTCCGATGGCGCCGATTTCATCCAGAAAAATCGTGCCCTTGTTGGCCATTTCGAACTTGCCCTGCTTTTGCTTGATGGCGCCGGTGAAGGCCCCCATTTCGTGGCCGAACAGTTCGCTTTCGATCAGGTTGGCCGGCAGGGCGGCGCAATTGACCTTGACGAAGGCGGTTTTGGCGCGAAGGCTGTTGTAGTGGATCGAGTTGGCGGCCAGCTCCTTGCCGGTGCCGCTCTCGCCGCGGATCAGGACCGTGGCGTTGCTCTTCGACACCTGGAAGATCATCTGAAAGACCTCGCGCATCTTGTTGCTGTTGCCGATGATGTTGGTGATGCGGTACTTGTTTTCCAGTTCCTTCCGGAGCCGGCGGTTCTCGTCGCGCAGCTGATCCTTTTCGCGCTGGATGGTCTCGAGATTGATGACGTGCTGAGCCACCATGGTGGCGACCACCGACAGCAGTTTCTTGCCTTCGGCCAGGTTGTAGCTTTCGTCGTAGAGGCGATCGACGCTCAGAGCCCCCACCACCTGGTTGCCTTTTTTGATGGGCGTGCAAAAAAAAGAGAGCTCCCGGAAATCCCTGGACTTGCGCGAAGCCGTGCGGTCGAGAAAATGGGGTTCCTCGCTGATCTTGGGAATGGCGATCGGTTTTCCGGTCTGAATGACGCGGCCGGTGATCCCTTCCCCGAGCCGGTACCTGACCCGCGACACGGCGCTCTTGGAGATGCCGTGGGCGACCTCGATGTGAATCTCGTTGCGCAGCGGATCGAGAATCGTAATCGTGCCGCGTTCCATCTTTAGCGACGTGGACAAAATGTCCAACACTTTGTACAGGGACTTCTTGAGATCCAGGTGCTCGTTGAGCGCCTTGCTGATTTCGTAGAGCAGCGCGGTCTCTTCGAATCGTTTGATATCATCCATAGCGATCGATACACCTTCAGTCGGTTGTCGATTCTCATCCCGGCGGCGCGACCCTTTTAAGGCGCTCGGGCAGCAGGCGGAAGCAAATTAAAATTTGCGGGGCTTTCAAATCTGGTTCAGACGCACCAAGTTAAGACGCAATTGTAATTTTTAAACCCTTTGGGAAACAAAATCAATCAGATCCGATTCGGGAACCGTTTTTCAAGTCGGCGCAGAAGGTGCTGAACCACTTGGGCAGGATCGAGGTCCGTGCAATCGATGCTGACCTCGGCGTGTTGCAGATACAGCGGGCGGCGTTCGGCGTAAAGCGCCGCGAGTCCCTGGCCCCGCGCCATGGCGATTCCGCGGCTCTCCAGGTTGTCGATGCGGCGCAACAGACATTTCGGATCGGCATCCAGGTGGCAGATGGTGCCGATAGCGCCAAGATGCCGCATGGCTTTCGCGCTGTATACCGCACTGCCCCCGGTGGCGATCACATGGGCGTCGACCGCCAGCGCCAGAATCGCGCGCTCCTCGATTTGCCCGAAAGCCGCGCGGCCGTCGGCATCGATGATTTGCTGCAGGCGGCGGCCTTCGCGCGTCTGAATCGCGATGTCGGTGTCCAGAAACGCAAAACCGAGGCGCTCGGCCAGAAGAACGCCAACGGTGGTCTTGCCGGCACCGGGCATGCCGATCAGTATGAGGTTGCCGCCGTCCGTCACTTGACCGCAGGTGCGACGGCGGAGCGCCGGGCGGCCGTCCATCGCTCGACCAAGAATGAAATGAAAAAACCCGCACCGGCCACCAGAATGATCGCGGCCCCGGAAGTCAGGTTGAACCGGTAGGCCAGGTAAAGGCCGGTGATGGTGAAAAAAATGCTCAGCAGGATAGAATAAACCATCATCCCGGTCAGCGAGCGGGCATATTTTTCGCTGATGAACGGCGGAATCGTCAGAAGGGCGATGACCAGGATCAAGCCCACGACCTGAATGATCATCACGATCGATACCGCCACGAGGCCGATCAAGAGGAAATAGAGTCGGCGCACCGGCACGCCCCTGACCCGCGCGAATTCCTCGTCGTAGGACATGGACAGATAGTCTTTGTGGAAATAGGTCACCACGCCGATGTTGACCAGCGCCACGACCAGCATGACCCAAAGATCCGACACCGGAACGGTCAGGATGCTTCCGAAGAGATAGCTCATCAAATCGACATTGTATCCCGGCGTCAAATCCAGCAGAAGGACCCCCAGCGCCATTCCCACCGCCCAGAGCACGCCGATGATCGTGTCCGAACGGTGCTTGGCCTTGACGGTGACGGCCGCCATGGTCATGGCGACCGCCAGCGAAAATCCGGTCGTGCCGGCCATGTACGGCCAGCCGAAGAAAAAAGCGACGCCGATGCCCCCGTAGGCGGCGTGAGCAATGCCGCCCGCCAGGAAAACGATCCGGTTGACGACCACCAGCGTGCCGATCACGCCGCAGATGATACTGGTCAGCAACCCGGCCGCCAAGGCGGTGCGCATAAAATCATACTGAAGAGCGTCTAACATGATACTGGGCCACACCCCATGAAAAATGATTCCTCAACCGCTCGTCTGCGAATGCTCCTTAAGCACCCGATGGGGTATTCCGTGCGCAATCAGCTCCACCGGACAGTTTTCGTCCAGTGAACAGCGATACATCGAGGTGATCATCTCCGCGGTGATTTCGCCCTGGTCGTGGTAATGCAGGCTCCGATTGATGCAGGCCACGGATTTCACATAGCGCGACAGCGCCATCAGGTCATGGCTGGCCAGAACAATGGTCATCTCCCGGCTCAGGTCGTTCAGCAATTCGTAAAAAGCATTCTGTCCGGTGGCATCGATGCTGGCCGTGGGCTCATCCAGCAGGAGAATTTGCGGTGTGGTCACCAGCGCCCGCGCGATGAATACCCGCTGCCGCTGCCCGCCCGAAAGCTCACCGATGCGACGGTCACGGTAAGCCCCCATCTGCATCGTTTCCAGCGCCCGTTGCGCGGCCAGCCGGTCCTGACGCGAATGCCGCGCCCACCTCCGGCCGGGGGTGAGCACGCCCATAAGGACCACATCTGAAGCTGAAATCGGAAAGCGTTGATTGATGTGAACGTTCTGGGGCACATAACCGACCAGGTGCGACACCGAGCGCGGCGGCCGGCCGAGGACCCGAACCTCTCCCTTGTCCGGGGTGACCAAACCAAGAAGAATTTTCAGCAGCGTGGTCTTGCCGCCCCCATTGGGCCCGATCATGGCCATGAAATCACCGGCCTTGATCTCGAGATTAACATTCCTGAGAACCGGTTGGCCGTTATAGGAAAAATCGAGATCGTGGATCGCAACGACGGGTTCTTTCATGGTCTCACCAGGCAAAACCTTTATCTTAAAGCCCTATATAAACAAAGGGCACCATAGTGCGGATGTCAACCAAATGTCCAGAGACGTTTTTGATTTTACCGCCCGGCTGTGGTACGAATCGATCAAGCTTGCCAGGCTGTTTTGTTAAAAAAGCGTTGCGGCCGGTTATTTGCGCGAAACCAGGCAACTCGGACAAGGACGACGGGGGATCGCCGGAACATGGAAACGATATTGATCGTTAATGCCCGCATCGTCAATGCGGGCGAGGTTCGGCCGGGCGATGTCTATGTCGCCGGCGGCCGGATCGAACAAATCGGACGGGACCTGTCATCGCGGCCGGCAGCCAGGGTCATCGATGCCGCCGGCCGCATTTTATTGCCCGGAATGATCGACGACCAGGTCCACTTTCGCGAGCCGGGGCTGACCCGCAAAGGTGATATCGCCAGCGAATCACGGGCGGCGGTCGCCGGCGGCATCACCAGCTTCATGGACATGCCGAACACCAAGCCGCCGACCACCACGAGGCGTCTGCTGGAAGAAAAATTTTCGCGGGCCGCCGGGCGCTCCCATGCCAACTATTCATTTTACCTGGGGGCCACCAACGAGAACATCAAAGAGATTGAAAACCTCGATCCGCGCGCGGCGTGCGGCGTCAAGGTTTTCATGGGCGCCTCGACCGGCAATCTGCTGGTGGACGACCCGCAAGCGCTCGAAAATATCTTCAGCCGCTCACCCACCCTGGTGGCCACTCATTGCGAAGATACGCCGACCATCAAAGCCAACGAGGAGCGCCTGCGGGCCCGCTACGGCCAAGACATCCCCATGGCGGCGCATGCACAGATACGCAGTGCGGAGGCCTGCTATCGCTCCTCGGCCCTGGCGGTCGATCTGGCCCGCCGCTGCAACACGCAGCTGCACCTGCTGCACTTGACCACAGCCCGCGAGATGAGCCTGCTGTCGGCGGCCGCTCTGGACGACAAGCGCATCAGCGCCGAGGTCTGCGTGCATCACCTCTTTTTCGATGACCGCGATTACGCCACCCGGGGCACCTTTATCAAGTGCAACCCCGCCATCAAAACCGCCGGCGACCGGCAGGCCCTGCGCGAAGCGGTGAAAAACAACCGGATCGACGTGATCGCCACCGATCACGCGCCCCACGAACGCGAGGAAAAACAGCGGCCGTATATCGATGCCCCGGCCGGGCTGCCGCTGGTGCAGCACGCCCTGGTCAGCCTTCTGGAGCTGTTCCACGACAACTTCTTTTCGCTGCCGCTGATCGCCGAAAAAACCGCCCACGCCCCGGCACGCCTGTTCCGGTTAAAGGACCGCGGATACATCCGCGAAGGCTACCGGGCCGATCTGACCCTGGTTGATCTGAACCGCCCGCAGGAGGTCGAAGAACAGCCGGTTCTGTACCGCTGCGGTTGGACGCCCTTTTCCGGCCTGACGTTTCGCTCCTCGGTGGCCGCCACCATCGTTTCCGGACGCCTGGCCTTTTATGAAGGACGAATCGACCCGCAACCCGCCGGCGAGCGGCTGGAGATCGACCGCTGAGCCCTCGGGCGGAGTCAAAGGCCGCATGTCGAACGTGATCGAAGTTCGGGACCTTCTGAAACACTTTGACGGCATCGAGGCCGTCAACGGGATTTCGTTTGCCGTGGCCCGGGGCGAATTCTTCGGCCTGCTCGGCCCCAACGGCGCCGGAAAGACCACGACGATCCGGATGCTCTACGGGTTCGCGCCGCCCACCGGCGGCCGCCTGCGGGTCTTCGGCCTCGACATGCAGGGCCACTGGCGGACCATCAAATCGCGCATCGGCGTCTGCCATCAGGAGAACACCCTTGATCCGGACCTGACGGTCGAACAGAACCTGCACGTCTATGCCCGCTATTTTTCGATTCCGCAAAAGGAGGCTGCCGCGCATGCCAGCGAACTGCTCGATTTCTTCGCGCTGGCCCACAAGAAAGACGCTAAGGTCATGGAACTCTCAGGCGGCATGGCCCGGCGACTGATCCTGGCGCGAGCCTTGATCAATCAACCCGACCTGCTGATCCTGGACGAGCCGACCACCGGCCTCGATCCGCAGTCCCGGCATCAGGTGTGGGACAAACTGGAAGCGCTGAAGGCCACCGGCCTGACGATTCTGATGACCACCCACTACATGGAGGAGGCCTCGCGGCTCTGCGATCGTCTGGTGATCATCGATCACGGCCGCATCCTGATCGACGGCAGCCCGGCGGAACTCATCACGCGCCACGCCGGCAGCAGCGTGGTCGAAATCGACGGCCCGGATCAGGCCTTGCGGGATTATGTCATGGCCAACAACATCGAACACGACGATCTAGGACGGCGTCTGATCCTATACGTTCCCGAGCAGGCGGAACTGCTCCAGACGATCCGGAACCAATTCTGTTCCGCAAAATGCATTTTCCGCAACAGCACCTTGGAGGATGTGTTTCTACGCTTGACGGGAAGGGAACTCCGGGAATGATCGACTGGTCGGTCTTTTCGTGGCGGTTTTTACGGGTATGGGAGCGCAACCTGGTGGTCTACCGCAGGATCTGGAAGGTCAACTTCATCACGCCCCTGCTCGAACCGCTGTTTTACATACTGGCCTTCGGGCTGGGATTCAGCGGGCTGGTCGACACCGTTTTCTACGACGGCCTGGCACTGTCCTACACGGCGTTCATCGCGCCGGCGCTGGTCGCCACCGCCGTGATGTGGAATGCGTTCTTCGAAACCACCTACGGGTCTTTCGTCCGCATGTACTACCAGAAAACCTTCGACGGCATGCTGGCCACGCCGCTGTCGCTGGAGGAAGTCATTATCGCCGAAATCGTGTGGAGTGCCACCAAGGCGGTGGCCGCGGCCACGGTCATGCTGCTGGTTCTGAGCGTGCTGGGTTACGTGCGGCTTCCGCTCGGCCTGCTGCTGATCCCCACGGCGCTTCTGGGCGGCCTGGCTTTCGGGGCCATCGGCATGTTTTTTACCGGCATACTGCCCACCATCGACATGTTCAACCTGCCGATCTTTTTGTTCGTCACGCCCATGTTTCTTTTCAGCGGCACTTTTTTCCCGGTATCCAACCTGCCCGCCTGGGCCCAGCCGGTGGCGCTGGTCTTTCCCCTCTATCACCTCACGGAACTGGCGCGCTGTTTCAGCCTCGGCGCTTTCGAGACGCCGCCGGTGCTCAGCATCCTTTACCTGCTGCTCTTCTTCCTGATTTTCGGCGTTCTGGCCCTAAGGGCCATGCGCCGGCGGCTGATCCGGTAGCGTTACCGCACAACCCTACTCCTTAAACACCTTCATCCCGTCCTTGGCATCCTGAACCGTGTAGCCAAGGGCTTGAATTTCGTCGCGCAGCCGGTCGGAGGCCTTCCAGTTCTTGGTGGCCCGGGCCTGCTGCCGGGCCTCCATCAGCTTCACGACAGGGGCCGGCAACGGCTCCGCATCGCTCAACGAACTCAGACCCAGCCCCAGAATACGGTCAAAATCAAGGACCGTTGCCAGCCGGTCGGCCTCGTCGCGGTCGGATTTCAGGGTTTCCTGCACGGCGGCCATGGCCCGCGGCATGTTCAAGTCATCGTTGACGGCTTCGAGGAACCCGGCCTTGAAATCCGGCAGGACCCTGCCCACCCCCTGTTGCAGGTCCATCAAGCCGCGGACCTGGTTCTGAAGATGGGCCAGGCCATTTTGCGCCGCATCCAAGGACTCGTCGCTGAACTCCATCGGCTTGCGGTAATGGGTCAGAAAGGCCGCAAACCGATAGGTTAGCGGGCTGATGCCGTTTTCAGTGAACGTGGCATCCAAGGTCAGAAAATTATCGGCGCTCTTGGCCATTTTCTTGCCGCCGGCGATGTTCAGGAATGCGCCGTGCATCCAGAAGTTGAAAAATTTTTTGCCGGTGGCCGCCTCCGACTGGGCAATTTCGTTGGTGTGGTGCACGTCGATGTGATCGGTCCCGCCGCAGTGAATATCCAGATGGTCATCCAAGAACTTCATGCTCATGGCCGAGCACTCGACGTGCCAACCCGGAAACCCCGTGCCCCAGGGCGAATCCCATTCCATCTGGCGCTGGATGCCGGCGGGTGAGAATTTCCACAGGGCAAAATCGGTCGGATGGCGCTTGGCGGGATTCTTTTCGACCCGCGCCCCTTCCTGGAGCGCCTCCAGGTTCTGATTGGACAATTTGGCGTAGTTCTCGACCCGGGACGTGTCGAAGTAAATGCCGTCGGCGGTCTGGTAAGTGTAGCCCTTTTCTTCCAGGATTCGAATCAGGGCGATCTGATCGGGGATCGTGTCGGTGGCCCGGCACCAGATATCCGGCGGCAAAATGTTGAGCTGCGCGATGTCTTTTTGAAACGCCCGGGTGTAGAACGCGGCGATATCCCAGGCGGTTTTGCCCTCGCGCACGGCCCCTTTTTCCATCTTGTCCTCACCCAGGTCGCGGTCGCCCGTCAGATGGCCGACATCGGTGATGTTCATCACGTGCGTGACCTTTATGTCGTTGTAGAGCAGCACGCGCTTGAGAACATCTTCGAATATGTAGGTTCTCAGGTTGCCGATGTGGGCGTAGTTGTAAACCGTCGGGCCACAGGTGTAGAGGCCGGCATAATCCCGGTGCAGCGGCCGGAATGGCTCCTTGCTGCGTGACAGGGTATTGTAGAGCATCAATGTCGACATGAGCGAACCCCGTTGAAGAAGCGGTTGCAAAAAAAAGGCTGAAACTCGTCGCCGATGGCGGCGGCAGATAGACCGACCTGACTGACCGAACCGACTAAACTGACTCAACCGACTTAACTGACCTGCTTCAGCCCGTGTTCGCGGCAATCCCTTGCCGGCGGTAAAGGTACGCCAGCAGCAGGGCGCCACTGCCGATCATCAGCAGGCACAGCACCTGCCCCATCGAAAACGACAGAAGCACAAAACCCAGGTGGGCGTCCGGCTGCCGGAAGTATTCGATGAAAAACCGCACCGTGCCATATCCGATCAAATAAAGACCGAGCATGGCGCCGGGCATGCGGACCCTGCGCCGCACCCCCCATAACACTAAAAAAAGAAAAAGGCCTTCGAACAAGGCTTCGTAGAGTTGCGAGGGATGCCGCAACTGCCTGCCGGGCGCCAGGGGAAATATCATGCCGATGGGAGCGGTAGTCACCCGGCCGTAAAGCTCGCCGTTGATGAAGTTGCCGATGCGCCCGAAGGTGTACCCCAACGGAATGGCAGGAATGAACAGGTCGGCCATCGCGAGCAGGCTCAGAGCATTTTTACGGCAGTAGAGCCAGGAGAAAAGAATAACGCCGACCAGGCCCCCGTGAAAAGACATGCCGGTAATGCCGGTGAACGTGACGCCATTTGAAAAATCAAAAGGCAAAATGACTTCCAGCGGGTGCGCCAGGTAGTAGGACGGGTTGTAAAAGAGCACGTAGCCGAGGCGCCCGCCAACGATGACCCCCAGCATCATGGCGGTCATCAGCGCCTGGACCTGCTCGGCCGTCACCGGGAACCGCTCTTCGTGCCTGAGCCGGTAGGCCACCAGCAGATAAGTCACGAGAAAGGCGACGACATACATCAACCCGTAGTATTGCAGCTTGAATCCGCCGAAACTGAAAATCACCGGATTCAGGTGCAGGGGGATATGCTGCCACCAGTACCAGAAGCCGCTCATCTCATGCGGTTCCGACCGCTTCGGACCGCGGGCAGCGGCTTGAGGCCGGGCATCCAGCCCACTGGCAAGCATCTGAATGTAAAGAGAAGACAAATATGAAAAAGTCGTTGCACACTCTTTTTTCCGTTTTACCGATACTCAATGGGGGGCCGTACCGGCGTGGCGCGCCAATCGATTTGCCCTACCGCCAAGCGTGACGCCCGGCTCGCATCAGGCGGTTTTTTCTTCCATCGCCGGACTGTAGTTGCCGAATCGCGCCGCGCCGTTGCACGCGGCCCGATGGGAAAACGCGTTCTGGGCCGCAGCGACAGAATCCAAACGCCCCTTCCAAGCCTTGAGGGCATGCTCTTGAAGGGCGCGACCATACGAAAAGCTGAGTTCCCAGGGATGTTTTCCGAGGGTGTTCATCGCATTCAGGTGCTCGGTCGCCACCGTCGAACTCTGGCCGCCCGACAGAAAAACGATTCCGGGCACGGCCGCCGGCACGACCTGCCGAAAGGTGCGCACCGTTCTTTCGGCCACTTCCGTGATACCGGCCTGGGAGGGACAGTCGGCTCCGGAAAGGACCATGTTCGGCTTGAGTAGCATACCTTCTAAAAGGACGCAATGTTCAAAGAGGGCGGCGAAAACGCTCTTGAGCGTGGCGGCCGTGACGTCCTGGCAGCGCGCGATGTCGTGCCCGCCGTCCATCAATACTTCGGGTTCGACGATCGGGACCAGGCCGGCTTCCTGGCACAGCGCGGCGTAGCGGGCCAGCGCATGGGCGTTGGCGTCGATGCAAAACCGCGTCGGTATCCCCCGGCCGATGGTGATGACCGCCCGCCACTTGGCAAACGTGGCCCCCAGGTCCCGATAAGCGGCCAGCCGCTCGCGTAAACCGTCCAGACCTTCGGTGATTTTTTCACCGCTGAATCCAGCCAGGGGCTTGGCGCCCTTGTCGACCTTGATACCGGGCAGAATCCCTTTTTCGGTCAACAACTGCGGAAAGACGACACCGTTGCCGGATTTCTGCCGCAGGGTTTCCTCGAACAGAATCACCCCGCTGATGTACTTTTCGGCCTCCGGGGCCGTGAAAAGCAGGTCCCGGTAGGCCCGGCGATTTTCCTCGGTTGATTCGACCGCAATGGTGTCGAAGCGTTTCTTGATGGTGGGCTGGCTCTCGTCGGCCGCCAGAATTCCCTTGCCGTCCGCCACAAGCCGCCGTGCCACAGATTCGAGTTTGGCGCGATCCATACGTGACCCTCCTTTTTTGTTTTACCGTTAATAGCAGCCCGACAACGCATATGGTCAAGATAGTAACCCTGTTTGACTCGATTTCAAGTCCGGGTTCCGATTTACAAAATGCGTGCGCCATGCTAAGCAGCACCCGAACCGTGAATCGATGTCGATATCACGGCCGGGTGATCGGCGGTCGTGGCGCGACAGTTTACCGAATCACCAGGGCGGCCAACGCGCCGGGAAAAGGAGCCGGGACATGACGGTAGAACGGGAATTCATTGATTTCGATGTGCTGTTCGTCGGCGGCGGGCCCGCCAATCTGGCCGGTGCCATCCGGTTGATGCAGCTGGCGCGGGAAAAAAACTTGAGCATCGAAGTGGCCCTGATCGAGAAAGGGGCCGACATCGGCGCGCATGCGGTCAGCGGGGCCATTCTCAATCCGCGGGCCTTGCAGGAAATCATGCCGGATCACATGGACCGGGGCTGTCCCGTCGAAGGCACCGTCGGCCGCGACGCCTTTTTTTACCTGACCCGCGAGCGCGCCCTGCGCGTCCCCGTGGTGCCCCGCTATCTCCACAACAAGGGGTTCTACATCATCAGTTTGTCGAAATTCTGCCGTTGGCTGGGGGCCATCGCCGAGGAAATGGGGGTCAATATATTTCCGGGATTTGCCGCCAACGAGATTTTGACCGATGACGCCGGTCAAACGGTGACCGGGGTTCGCACCGGCGACAAGGGCCTCGGCAAGAACGGCGAGCACAAGGCCAACTTCGAAGCCGGAATCGATCTCAATGCCAAAATAACGGTTTTTGGCGAGGGGGCCCGGGGCAGTCTTTACCGGCAACTCGACGAAAAACTGAACCTGACCGCCGGCAAGCTGCCCCAGGTGTATGAGACCGGCATCAAAGAGGTGATCCAACTGCCGCAGGACCATGGACTTGCGGCCGCCAACGGCGATGACCTTCATTTTCTCGGCTACCCGCTCGGTTTGGACACGCCCGGCGGCGGCTTCATCTATGCGATGAAGAACAACCAGGTCGCTATCGGCTATCTGACCGCTCTGGGCTATGAAGACCCGCGGCTCGATCCTTACGAGATGTTCATCCGGTTCAAACGCCACCGGTTTGTTTCGGGGCTCATCGCCGGCGGCAAGGTCATCGAACAAGGCGCCCGGACGGTGGCGACCGGCGGTTATTACAGCATCCCCCGGCTGGCGGTCAACGGCGCCGTCTTCGTGGGCGGCAGCGCCGCGATGCACAACACCCCGGCCCTGAAGGGCATCCACGCCGCCATGAAATCCGGCCAGCTGGCCGCCGAGGCCATCACGGCCGCCATCGACCGCAACGACTTCTCCGCGCAATCCCTGGACACCTACCGGCAGTTCTTCGAGACCAGCTGGCTGAAAGAAGAACTCTACGCAGGCAGAAATTTCGCCCCGGCGTTGGCTAAAAAGGGCCTGGTCAAGTTCATTCATCTGGGGGCTCAATACGTCACCAACGGCCGCGGCCTGATCGAGCGGATGCCCCTTCAAGAGGACGCGGCGACACTCGAACCCGTCGTCGCCCGGCCGGCCGCCGGCAACGGTTTGGAGAAATTGGATTATGATGGTGAGCTCTATGTCGACAAGCTGACCGGGGTCTATCTGTCGAAAACAAAACACCGCGAGGATCAACCCTCGCATCTGGTGGTGCACGACACCCGCCTGTGCGTCACCCGCTGCTTCGACACCTATCGCAGCCCCTGCACACGCTTTTGTCCCGGCAATGTTTATGAAATCGAAACCGACGCGGCGACCGGCAACAGACGACTCAAGCTCAACCCGTCCAACTGCTTCCATTGCAAGACCTGCGACATCAAGGACCCCTATCACAACATCACCTGGACCTGCCCCGAGGGCGGCGAAGGACCAGGCTACACGGTGGTATAGATGGAAACTTGATACTCGAAGCTTGATACTTGAAACTTGAAAACCCGTAACCTGTCAACCCGTAGTGGCCCTCCGCCCCGGATGACGCAAGTCATCTCACGTCCTTGCGCCGTCCTTGACGTAAAACCGATGATATCCTTCAACTGACCAAACCGACTTAACCGACCAACCGGATTAAACGGGCCAACCCTACAGCCTTCCCTTGCGCACAATCGCCACCAGCAGCCAGATACCCATCAGCGCGGCGGCGGTAAACCCGATGATGCCGATCAGGGAGATGCCGTAGAAGAGCGGGGGGATTTCGGAGATGACGATCAACGCCGAGCCGATGATCAGGGCGGCGATGATGATCGAAAAGGACAGGCGGTTGCTGATCTGGTCGTGGGTGGCTAGCGTGCGATCCAGCCCCCGATCCTCGATTTTGAGGCACAGTTGCTGGCGGCGGGCCAGGCGGGCGATGTCGAGCAGGTCTTGGGGAAACCGCCGGGTGAATTTGACCAGGTCGGCGGTCAGCTGAAACGCCTCGGCCGACAGGCGCTCCGGTGAATACCGTTGCTGAAGGACGCTTTGGATAAAAGGGGCGGCGCGGCCGAAGATATCGAATTCGGGATCGAGCATGCGCGCCACGCCTTCCACGGTGGTCAAGGACTTCATCATCAGGAAGATATTGGGGGGAATCAGCAGCCGGTGGCGCGCCGCAAGCTCCAGCAGATGCTGAATCAGTTTGCCGATGCGAACATCCTGCAGGGGCCTGAAGAGGTGATAGGCCATGAAATCGGTGATATCGATTTCAAAGGCGCGGCTATCGGGCTCTTCCTCCCAGTCGGTGAGCTGCAGCAAAACCTGGGCGACCTTGGCCGTTTCCTTTTTGACGATCCCGTCGAGCAGGTCCCCGAACGTTTCGCGCGTCAGGCGGTCGACCGAACCCACCATTCCAAAATCGATCAGGCAAATGACGTTGTCCGGCAAAACGAAGATGTTGCCGGGGTGGGGGTCGGCCTGGAAAAAACCGTGTTCGAATATCATGCGCAGCAGGATATCGGCCCCGCGCAAGGTGATCAGCGCGCGGTCGAGACCGGCGGCATCGAGACGTTCGATGTCCGAGACCTTGATGCCCCGGATTAGCGTGGTGGTGAGGATCCGGGCCGTGGACAGCTCGCGAAAGACGTCCGGAATGCAGGTGGTGGGGTCGCCGCTGAAGTTCAGGGCCGCCCGCTCCATGTTGGCGGCCTCGAGCAGGTAATCGAGTTCCCTTTCGAGCGTCCGGGCAAATTCCTCGACGATTTTAATCGGCCGGTGGAAGGATAGCTCCTCGATGTGGTGTTCCATCAGGGTCGCCAGGTGCAGCATGATCTCGAGGTCGACCTCGATGACTTTTTGAATGCCGGGCCGCTGGACCTTGAGCGCCACTTCCCGGCCGTCTTGCAGCCGGGCGCGGTGCACCTGGCCGATGGATGCCGAGGCCAGCGGCCTATCGTCGAAACGGACAAATAGATCGTCGAGTGTCACACCCAGCTCGGCCTCGATAATCCGGCGGGCGGCGGAGGCGGGAAACGGGGGCACTTTGTCCTGGAGCTTGGAGAGTTCCTGCAGAAAGTCGACCGGGATCAGGTCCGGACGGGTGGACAGGATCTGCCCCAGCTTGATGTAGGTCGGGCCGAGTTCCTCCAGCGCCATCCGCAATCCCTGCGGCCGGGTGAGCTTCTCGACCCTGATCGGCTGTTTTCGTGAAATCAGCTTCAATCCGGCGGCGACGTACCGGTCGAGTTTCAACAGATCCACCAGGTCGCCGAAACCGTATTTCAACAGGACGGCCAGGATCTGGCGGTAGCGGTTGACGTTGCGGTACGTGCGGCCGATGACGCCGATTTTTCGGATGCTCAGCATGGCGGCAATCGCCTGCTAGTTTCGCGTATGTAAATGAGGCCGCGCCGGTCGTGAGCGCACCACCAGGGGGCCGTCAGCGGATCGAGGATGATCAAACGGTTTCGGTGTCCTTGTTGATCGCCTTCTTCAACTCCCTGATCTCTTTTTTGATGGCCTTCAATTCCTCGCCGGTAACGACATCCATCTTTTTGAGAATCTCCTTGACCGATTTTTCAACCCGGTCTTCCAGCTTGGTCTGCACATCTTCATATCTTTTCTGCAATTCGTTCAGAAATTTCTTGCCGTCCTGCTCGGTCATTTTCCCTTTATCGATGGCCTCGCGCGCCAGCTCTTCCATCTCATCCTTGGCCAGCAGGGCCATCCCGATTCCGGTCATCATGGCTTTCTTGACGATATCCAGCATGGCTTTCCTCCTTAAAAAATTGTTTTGGACAATTTTTTACTACTTTATTTTGCCCAGCACGGCCCCCGCAATGGTGTTTTTCTGAATCTCCTTGGTTCCTTCGTAAATTTCGGTGATCTTGGCGTCCCGGTAGAACCGCTCGACTTCATACTCGGTCATGTAACCGTAACCGCCCAGCAACTGGATCGCCTCGTCGGCGACCTCGACCGCCGTGCGGGCCGCGGTCATCTTCGCCATGGACGTCAGCTTGGGATCGATGCGGCCCTGGTCGAAATTCCAGGCCGCCTTGTAGGTCATCAGCCGCGCCAGCTCGATTTTGGTGGCCATATCCGCCAGTTTGTGCTGGGTCACCTGGTACTGGGCGATTTTCTTTCCGAACTGCTCGCGCTTCTTCACATAATCGAGCGCGCGGTCGAAAGCGCCCTGGGCGATCCCCAGCGCCTGGGCCGCCACCTGGATCCGGCTTTCGTCGAAAAAATGCAGGACATGGTAAAAGCCTTTGTTTTGCTCGCCGATCAGATTTTCCGCCGGTACGCGCACGTCCTTGAGGTTCACTTCGGTCGTAGCCATCATGTGAATGCCCATTTTGGGCCCCACGTCGGCGGTCGTCAGCCCGTCGCAATCGGCCTCGACCAGTATCAGGCTGATCCCGCGATAGCTGGGCCGGGCCTCCGGGTCGCTCTGGCACATCACCGAATAGAACCCGGCCAACCCGCCGTTGGTGATGAAGGTCTTGGTGCCGTTGATGACCCACTGGTCACCGTCCTTAACGGCAGTGGTGTTCATGCAGGTGATATCGGAGCCGTGGTCCGGTTCGGTGAAAGCCCCGGCCGAGAGCATGCGGCCTTCGGCCACCGCCGGCAGGTACTTCTGTTTCATTTCGGCGCTGCCCCAGTGCAGGATGATTTCCGATGCGAAACTCGACAGGGCGATCGCGCTGCCCATGGTCGAATCGCCCCGGCAAAGCTCCTCGACCACCAGAATGTCCTCGAGGCACCCGAGCCCCTGACCGGAAAACTCTTCCGGGAAATGCACGCCGATAAGGCCGAGATCACAGGCCTTGCGCCATATTTTTTCGGGAAATTCGTGTTTTGCTTCCAGTTCCAGCACCAGGTTTTTGTCGAACTCGCCCCGCGCGAACTCCCTCACCGCTTTCTGAATATCCTTCTGGGTTTTGTTCAACTCGAAATCCATATGCGTCTCTCCTCTTGTCGTTTATGAGTCGCAGAGCCGGCCAAAAGGGGTGACCGGAAACACCCGGGATCGCCCGATCGGCCGCCGCCACGATGGCCCCGCCCCATTCGGCTCTAGTTTTCGGGGCGGTGCATTTTTTTAAGAAGCCGTTATTATTGAATTTAAAATAATTTATACCAATTAGCATATGACCCGCGCCTTTTGCAAGAAATTTGAGCTGGCGGTTTCGATGGATTTATTACCGCTAAAAACGGCGGTGACCCTGAGCGGTGGCAAGGTCGCCATCAGCGCCCGGTCGCCTCCGCGGACCGATGCCCCTTGACTGTTGGGTGGATGTGGCCTAAAGAATTTCAGTAAGCGTTCACAGCACCGCATCGGCGGAGTTGTCGGGCGCTTGACGTACAAAAGTACGCCGGCGCACCTGACGCCTAGCATCTGCAGCACCCTGTAAACGCTGACACTCGGGTGGTTCGGAGCGCACTGGATTTTGCAACTCCGTGAACAGTTAAGAATTTCAAAATCACCGCAATCTGTGCTAATGTCGAAAATATTATCAGGAGGAAACCAAAGGAGAACCACCAGATGACGTATTCAATCGCCCTGGCCGGAAAAGGCGGAACGGGTAAAACGACCCTGGCCGGCCTGTTGATCAAATATATGGTGAAACATGGCCGCACGCCCATTTTGGCGGTTGACGCCGACTGCAACGCCAACTTGAACGAAGTGCTGGGACTGAGCGTCGCGTGCACCGTCGGCGGCGCTCGCGAAGACATGAAAAAAGGAAGCGTGCCGAGCGGCATGACCAAGGACATCTTCATGGAAATGAAGATCGAGGAGGCCATCGTCGAAGGGGACGGATACGATCTGATCGTCATGGGCCAACCGGAGGGGGCCGGATGCTACTGCGCGGCCAACAGCCTGCTCATTAACTTTCTCGAACGCATCCAGAAAAACTACCCCTACCTCGTGATGGACAACGAGGCCGGGATGGAGCACATCAGCCGCCTGACCACCAAAAATGTGGATGTGCTCCTGGTGGTTTCCGACACGTCGCGCCGCAGCATCCAGGCGGCGGTTCGCATCAACAAACTGGCCAGCGACCTGAACATCGTCTTCGCTCGAAGCTATGCCATCATCAACCAGACTAAAGAGCCCCCCTCGCCGGCGGTGCTCGATATATTGAAGGACGGCGGTCTCGAGCTGGCGGGGACCGTTCCGGCCGACGACGCGATTTATGATTTCGACCTCAACGGTCGTCCGACCATCGCGCTGCCGGAGGACAACCGTTCGGTGCAGGCCGCTTTCCAGATCTTTCAGAAGATCTTCAGCTAGGGTCACCCTTGACCGCGGATGGGCGTATGCGAAAAACAGGCTTCCTGTATGATGTCAGATACCTGCTCCACGAAACCGGTCCATACCATCCGGAAATACCGGAACGTCTCACCGCCATCTACCAGGGCATCGAAGCGGGCGGGCTTCTGCCCAAACTAGTCCGCATCGAAGCCCAGCGTTCTCGCCGGCGCTGGATCGAAACCGTCCACGACGGCGCCTACATCGATCGCTTCGGCGACAGCTGCCAGGCGGGGAAAAAGATCTTCGAGCATCCCGACAACCAGATGTGCCCCGACACCTTCGAAACGGCATTTCTGGCCGTGGGCGGCATCCTGCGGACCATCGACATGGTGATGGCCGGTGAGATCGACAACGCCTTCTGCGCCGTACGCCCGCCCGGCCATCATGCCGAACGGAACCACGCCCTGGGCTTCTGCTACTTCAACAACGTGGCCATCGCGGCGCGCTACTTGCAGCAACAGTGGCACCTCGACAAAGTCGGCATCATCGACTTCGACGTGCACCACGGCAACGGCACCCAGCACATCTTCGAGCAGGATCCGAGCGTGTATTACTACTCCATCCACGAACACCCCACCTTCGCCTTTCCGGGCTCCGGTCGAGAGTTCGAATCCGGCTCCGGGGCCGGCTACGGCTATACCAAGAACCTGCCGGTCCTGCCGGGCCAGGGCGATGCGGAATACACGGCACTGGTGGAGGAAAACCTGGTCAAGGACTTCGATCGGTTCAAGCCGGAGTTCATGCTGGTGTCGGCCGGCTTTGACGGGCACAAGGACGACGACATGTCGGACATGAACCTGACCACCCCGTGGTATTCCTGGGTCATGAAACGGATCATGGAAATCGCCGACGCCCACTGCTCCGGCCGGATCGTCTCGGTGCTCGAAGGCGGCTACTGCCTGCAGCGCCTGCCGGAACTCGCCCGCAACCATGTCGCGGTCCTGTTGGGAGATGACACCATGTGATCTTTTTGATCTTTGCCTGTCCTTTACGCCGACGCCATTCTTGGAAGATGCACACACGGGAGGTGGATAATGTTTGTCAACCGATCGATGACCCAAAAGGTAATTACAACCGTTCCCGAAGCGGATGTTTTTGACGCCTACGAGAAAATGTCCCGCAACCGGGTCCGCCACCTGCCCGTGATCGACACCGATGGCCGCCTGGTCGGCATCGTGACCGATCGGGATATCCGCAGCGCCTTGCCCTATACCATGTTCAAAACATCGATCCGCAAACCGGAAGCGGAAAAGGTAAAAGATCTCAAGGTCGAGGATATCATGACGGTCGCCCCGAAAACGATCGGCCCGCACAACACCATTCAGGACGCCCTGATGCTGATTCAGGAACTCAAGGTCGGCGCCCTGCCGGTCGTGGACAAGGAGGGCAAGCTCACAGGGATCATCTCCGTGCGCGACCTGCTGCGCGCCTTCGTCAATGTGCTGGGCATCGGCCAGCCGGGCACCCTGCTGTGCATCCTGGTGGAAGAAAAGGTCGGCCAGTTGAAGAAGATCGTCGATGCCATCACCGCGGAGGGCATTTCATTCGGCAGCGTGCTGGTCGCGCGCTACTTCGAAAAAGACAAGCGCGCGGTCTTCCCGTATCTGCTGACCCAGAATGTGGCCCGCATCAAGCGCAAGCTCAAGGAGATGGGCTATACGCTGGTCGACCCGATGGAGTGGTATTTGGACGAACTGCCGAAACATGACAAAAAGTGATCTTCCGGCGCCGATTGTGGCGGGACCCGACGAGACGCTGCATATCTATTACCTCAAAGGCCGCGTCGCTCCGCAAATCGACCTTTCGGCCCCCGGTTTCATCGGCAACTGGGAAGAAGACGGCTTTTCCTTTCTTTTTTACAACCGGTCCAGCCGGCCGAAAATCGATAGGCTCCTGGCGGCCCGGCCCCACCTGGAGCTGATCGACGCGTATCAAATGACGTATGCCGAGTGGCTGGGAGAACGCCCGGCCGCCTATCGCGTCGGCCGGTTCGATGTCGTGCCGGTCTGGGAAACCCGTGGAAAGGACGACGGCCCCGCAAGAGATCGCCACCGGCTCGTTTTGGACCCCGGCGTGGTCTTCGGCAGCGGGGCGCATGCCACGACGCGTGACTGTCTTCTGGCCCTCGAAGCCGTTTACCACGAAGGCCGGCCGCGGACCGTCATCGACCTGGGCACGGGCACGGGGGTCCTGGCCCTGGCCGCCGCGTCCCTGGGATGCCGCACGGCACTGGCGGTAGATCTCAACCTGCTGGCCGTTCGCACCGCCGCGGGCAACATCCGGATCAACCGCATGGAAGATCGCGTCCTGGCGGTGCAGGGCCGCGCCGAGGCGCTGATCGACCACCCGGCGGAACTCCTGGTGGCCAATATTCACTATGATGTCATGCGCCGGCTGATCCCATCGGCCGGGTTCCGACAAAAAAGATGGTTTGTCCTCTCGGGCCTGATGCGCAGCCAGGCGGCAGCGGTTTCCGAACAGTTGGCCGGCGCCGGATCCATCGTCCGGGGACACGCGATCGGCACCGACGTCTGGCATACCTACTGGGGAATCAATTTGCCGTGAGAACGCCTGTCTGGAATCATAACCCCGCGCAAGCGGCCGAGGCGCAACCATGATCATCAAATGCTGGGGATCCCGTGGATCGATACCTGTTTCCGGGAAAACCTACCTCAAGTACGGCGGTGATACCACCTGCATCGAAATTCGACCCCAAAGCGGCGAGATCATCATCATCGATGCCGGAACGGGCATCCGCCGCCTCGGCAATCAGCTCATCAGGGAAAAAAGGCGCCAGTTTCACTTCATCTTCACCCATGCCCATTGGGATCACATCATGGGCTTTCCCTATTTCAAACCGCTCTACCTCAAGGACGCCGATTTCCGGATGCACCGCTGTCCCTTCCACAGCAAATTCGTGGAAACCATCTTGTCGAAGGTCATGGCGCCCCCTAATTTTCCCGTGAAATATTCGGATATAACAGCCCGGATGCATTACGAAGAAGCGTGCCCGGTCGACTTCAACATCGGATCGGTGCAAGTGGTCCCGATTGCCCTCAGCCACCCCAACGGGGGCAGCGGCTACAAGTTCATCGAGAATGGCCGCAGCTTTGTCTTTTTGACCGACAATGAACTGGGATACGTTCACCGGGGCGGCCGGGCCTACCGGGACTATGTGGAATTCTCGAGCGGGGCCGATCTCTTGTTCCACGACGCCGAGTATGCCCCGGCGGAGTATGCCGCCTTCATCGAGTGGGGTCACTCGGTATATACCGATGTCCTGCGCCTGGCCGGCGAGGCCGGGGTCAAGCGGCTCGGACTGTTCCACCTCAACCAGGACCGCACCGACCGGGCCATGGATGGAATTGTCGCCGACTGCCGCAAAAGGATCGCGGCCGCGGGTCACCACCTGACGTGTTTCGGGGTGCGGTGCAACGCAAAGTTCGACCTGTAAACCGTTCGCCGGCATAGGACGGTGGACGGGCGGGCGGCATTAATCGACGGCGGCGGTGGCCGGCGGCCGACGATCGTGAAACGATTCTCCTGCCGGCAACTGAATCATGGATGAGTTGATCAGAAAAGCGGCCGGCGAGCTGGCCGTGGCGAAACACGTGATCGCCTTGACCGGCGCCGGCATTTCGGTGGAGAGCGGGATTGCGCCCTTCAGGGGCCCGGGCGGGATCTGGGAAAAAATCGACCCGCTGGAATACGCCCACATCGATGCCTTCCGGAGCGATCCGGCCAAGGTCTGGGATGTTCTCATTCGCGGGATGAAAGAGGTTATCGACCAGGCCCAGCCGAACGATGCCCACCGGGGCCTCGCGCGCCTGGAGGAACTCGGGATCCTGAAGACGGTCATTACCCAGAACGTCGACGGCCTGCACCAGGCCGCGGGCAGCTCGGATGTCATCGAGTTTCACGGTAATTTCGCCTGGCAGTCCTGCCTCGACTGCGGCCGGCGCCGGCCGACGCGCACGGTCGCGCTGGACCGGCTGCCCCCGCGCTGCGACTGCGGCGGCATCCTGCGTCCCGACTGCATTTTTTTCGGCGAGCAGATTCCGATCCGGCATCTCGAACGCTCCCAGCGCCTCGCCCGGCAGTGCGACGTCATCCTGGTCGTCGGCACCTCGGCCATGGTGCAGCCGGCGGCCAGCCTGCCGGTCGATGCCAAGCACGCCGGCGCCCGCGTGATCGAAATCAATACCGAACCGACGCCGCTCACCCGCGGCGTCAGCGACTATCTGATCGCCGGCGGCGCCGGCGCCGTATTACAGGCCATCGTGGCCGAAATGGAGCGCAAAAATAGTATCGGTCGAGTCCGATGAATCCGCGGCGGGACTGAACCTGCAGGGGCCAGGTCTGGTGTCTGCCCGCTTAGGGCGCGCCCAGGGGGCACGAAAACCACTCAATTGCCGTATCAATGGGTAAAAAGCGGATGAATCAACGCGAGGACGCCTGGGTCAAGGTTTTGACACTCCCCGCCCCGAGCTTGCAGAACAACACGGCCGATGCCGATCGTCTGATCGCGGCCCTCAAAAAACAGTTGGCGGTGCCGCAGCTCGAACTGACAATCGACCTGGAGCTGTTGCAGCGGCTTCCTTTCCTGCTGCGGGAGAATAATGGCCGGGTCTGCTGCACCCTTTTCAAGGATCACGGCCACTGGGTCCTGATCGGGCTCGATGGCCGGCCCGGCGCAAAGGGGCCGCTGGGCCTGGCCGTGGACCTGGGCACCACGCGGGTGGTGCTGCGCATCGTGGATCTTGTCAACGGCGCCGCGCTGGGCGAAGCAGCCTGCGATAATCCTCAAATCCGGATCGGTCCCGATATTCTCGCCCGGATTCACTACGCCGATACGCC
Source organism: uncultured delta proteobacterium (assembly GCA_963779885.1). Lineage (GTDB taxonomy): Bacteria > Desulfobacterota > Desulfobacteria > Desulfobacterales > SG8-13 > JARFQH01. The sequence goes on from CAWAAN010000024.1 coordinate 317,267, forward strand.
GGGCGGCCTGAAGGACCTGCAGCAACTGATCTGCGAAGAACTCAACCGGCAGGTTACCGCCCTGTGCCTTGCCTGCACCCGACAAGCGCAGGACATCCAGCTGGTCACCGTGGCCGGCAACACGGCCATGTCTCACCTCCTGCTGGGGTTGAGTCCGCACTGGATGATCCGCGAGCCTTATATTCCGGTCACCAATCGCCCGGGCCTGATACCGGCCGCGGCGCTCGGCCTGCAGATAAACCCCCGGGCGCGGGTGTACGTCTTTCCCAACATCGGCAGCTACTTCGGCGGTGACCTGATCGCCGGGATCCTTTACGCCGGCCTGCATCGCGCGGATGAAACGGCCCTTATGGTCGATGTCGGCACCAACGCCGAGGTCGTACTCGGCAACAGCCAGTGGTTGGTAGCCTGTGCCGGCGCCGCCGGACCGGCCCTGGAAAGCGGGGTCAGCCGCATGGGCACGCTGGCCGCGCCCGGTGCCATCGATCGGGTGGGCTACGATCGCACGGCGCAACGATTCGAGTGCCACACCATTGCCGACCGGCCGCCGCACGGCTTTTGCGGCTCGGGACTGATCGATCTGGCGGCCCAGCTCTTTATCGGCGGCCTGATCGACTTCCGCGGCCGGTTTCGGCCCCCGGCCTGCGGCGACCGGCTCGTCGACATCGACGGCACCGCCCACCTGATCGTGGTGCCGGCTGCGGATTCAGCCACCGGTGACGCCCTGACCATTAGCCAGACGGACCTCGACAGCCTCATCCGTTCCAAAGCCGCCATGTACACGATCCTTGAAACCATAACGGGCTCGGTCGGCCTGCGTCTGGAAGACATGGCCAAATTTTACGTCGCCGGCACCTTCGGCGCCTTTATCCAGCCCGCCAACGCCATCGCCATCGGCATGCTGCCGGACCTGCCGGCCGAGGCCTTCACGCCGCTGGGAAACAGTTCCCTCGGAGGGGCCGCCTTGCTGCTGACCGCTGCGGGTTACATGGAGGAAATCGATTGGATCCGGGACCGCATCACCTATCTCGAACTCAACGTCAACCAGGATTTCATGAACCGCTTTTCGGCTGCCAGATGCCTGCCCCACACCGACCGCCATCGTTTCCCGTCCGTGCGTCCGGTTCTGAACGGATAAAGTGACCCAGCAGCGCAACTCCGTTGGCGGCAACGCCCCCAAAAACGCGGACGAAGTCAACTTCCTTCGACTAAAGCCGAAGGTTTGGGGGTCTCGTAAGTCTTCGCCTAAGGGCGAGGTTTTTCTTCCATTTTCCGAAGCGGTACAATAAAAAAAGCATTCCTCACCGCTCGACAAGAAAGAGGTGAATGAACCGGGGATCGAGGTCCGCCATGTCCACCAAGCCGTATTCCTCCTCGATCTCCGCCATCAGGTGCTGGGCCACCGGCCCGATGTGGGCGGCGATCTGCCGCTCGGTCAGCCCGGACCGCTCGCCGAGCCATGACGCCAAAGACTGTTTCATGGTGGCGGCGACGCGGCGCGGCCGTTTCTTCTCCTGCCAGAGCTGTGCAAAAAATCGCTTGAATTCCTCACGGGTCAGGTACCGGTCTGGCCCGCTGCCGGCGGTCTGTGCCTGTGCCCAAAGGGTTAACACCAGATTTTTATAGGTGAGAAATCGATTGGCGGCGAGCAGACCCGGCGTTATCTTCAGCAGCGAAAACAGGTGGTCGCAGGCCATGACGGCCTCCAGGACCTCGGCGGTCCGCTGCAGCTCGTCGAGCGTGGCGAAGTCCCGGTACATGCGCCCGGAGGCGTAATTATCAAAAAACACCGGCTTCTTAACCAGCAGGCCTCCCAGAACCCCCAGCCACTCCTCACCCCAGAAGGTGAGCGAAAGCCCCTGGCCGGCAAACCAGGACCGATCCAGCCAGCGCTGTGCGCGCCACTTTAATTCCAGCGCCTGCCCGAAGCCGATCCTGAAGATATCGGAGAGCCGGTGGCGCTGAATCAACGCCACCGGGCCATCGCGGGCTGATGGGCCGTCAGCCTCCGTTTCGGCCGCCAGGACCTGCAGGCCGATCGACAAGAAGCCGCTGGTTTTTTGCACCACCACCCGCAGGTCGTCCTTGCGGCGCACCGGGGTGACGTCGGCGGCGATGATCCGGTTGCACAAACCGGCTAATTCGGTCTGCAGCTGCTCCAGCAGGGCCTCGGTGTCGATTCTGGACAGGGCCTCGGCAAAGAGGCTGCCGCGATCGAGCACGCCCGCCGGGTAGAGGGGAACGGGCATTCCGGTCGCCGGCGCCGATGGTATCAAAAACTTGCGGTCGCGCTCGGTGAGTTGCCGCGGGGTCAGGGGCTGATAGACCCCGATAGCTTCTTCGAAGGGCAGGAAGCCTTTCTCGGCCAATCTTACATTTCGCAGGCGGTAGGCCTCCTCTTCGTTTTCAGACGGTACGATATACGCCGCCGCCTCGAGCAGCAGCATCTGGTAGGCGATGTGATCGAAAGCCGCCAGGCTGTGAATCAGTTTCGTCAAAAATTCGCGATAGTTTTCCTTCTCGATGTCACCCAGTTCCGCTTCGTCGGTAAAGAGCGGGCCGACGATCCGCACGTAAAAAACGCTGTCGAGCGTAAAGAAGTCTTCCCCAAAATCCGATGGGTCCTGATCTTGTTCGAGGAGTCTGACCTCGATGTTCTTGAAGAGGTGCAAGGTGAGCAGGTCGGTTTTTTGCTCGATCAGCCATTTGACCGTGCGCCGGGTGCCGGCCCGGTAGAGCAGTTCGAACCAGCGGGTCAGTGCCACTGGATCGAGACGGTCGCGACGCCAGGTCTCGATATCCAGCAGGTACTCCCACTGTCGATCGGAGGCCAGCGCCAGCAGCGGCAGGGCGTCTTCGGGGCCGATGTCGTGAATCAGAAAATGAAAATCCTGCGCCGGAAAAGAGTGGACCAGAGCCGCCGGCTGGGACGATTCGAGAATCCGCTGCAGCGCGTCTTCGGGTGAGAATGCCAGCAGCTCTTTTCTTTGAAAATTCAGCCCGGCCATGCGGGCTATCATCTTATCGTCCGGGGTCTTTGTCATTCTTTTTTCACCGGCCATCGCCATCCGTGCCGACGGGAGCAAATTTCAACAGCAGGAGCAGTCCGGGGGCGGCAATCAGGGCACAGAAAACAAAAAAAGCTTCCCACCCGAGGACCTTGGCCAGAAAACCGGTGGGCGCGGCGGCGATGACGCGCGGGACGCCCATCAGACTCGATAGCAGGGCGTACTGGGTGGCCGTAAACTTCTTGTTGGTGATACTGGCCATGAAGGCGACGTAGGCAGCCGTGCCCATGCCGCTGCTCAGGTTTTCGAACGTCACCACCCCGGCCAGCCACGGTAGACTGGCCCCGATGCGGGCCAGCACGGCGAAGCCGGCGGTGGAGGCCGCCTGCAGAAAACCGAATAGCCACAGGCTGCGGCGGATGCCGATACGGATCATCAAGAGACCGCCGACCACGCTGCCGCCGATGGTCGCCCAAAAGCCGAAGAGTTTGACCACCGCGCCGATCTGCGAGGTCGAAAATCCGATATCGAGGTAAAAAGGGGTGGTCATGGCCGAGGCCATCGAATCCCCAACCTTGTAAAACAAAATAAACGCCAGCATCCACCAAGCGCCGCGGCGCTGGAAGTATTCGATCAGGGGCTCTAACGCGGCTTCCTTGAGGCTCAAGGGTGTTCCGGCCGGCGTCGCGGGTTCGGGCGTCAGCAGGGTCGTCGCCACGCCGGGCAGCAGACAGGCGGCCATGATGAGGTAGACGGCTTTAAACGGCATATGCCCGGCCATGATCAGACCGCCGCCCGAAGCCAGGAGCATGCCCAGCCGATAGCCGTTGATGTACAGCGACGAGCCCAGGCCGAGTTCCTCGTCGGCCAGGTCTTCGCGGCGGTAGGCATCCACGACGATGTCCTGGGATGCGCTGAAAAAGGTGACCAGCAGGGCACAGGCCGCCACCATCCAAGTGTTTTGGGCCGGATCGGTGGCGGCCAGCGCGATAATGGCACCGATCAGGGCCAGCTGGCTGACCAGCAGCCAACCCCTGCGGCGGCCAAACAGGGGCAGGGTAAACCGGTCCACCAGGGGCGCCCAGAGAAACTTGAGGGTGTAGGGCAGCCCGACCAACGCCATCAGGCCGATGACGGCCAGGTCCACCCCGGCCTGCTTCATCCAGGCCTGCAGAAGACTCACGGTGAGCAGCAGGGGCAGTCCGCTGGAAAAGCCCATCAGGAGCGCCACGAGCATCCGCCGGCTGAACACGACCCGTGCCAGTGATCGGCGCCCTCGGGCAAGCCGACGGGAGCGTGTCACGGCCGCCCGCCCCGGCCGGTGGCCGCCGGAGGTCTCAAACGCCAGGGGTCGCTTTCAGCAGCTCGGCCGGCGTGATCCGGGACCCATATTTCGCTTTCAGCGCCAGCAGCCCCTCGCGCTGCCCCTTTAACACCTCGAAGAGCCGGGCCGGGAGATTTTCTTCCTTGCCGTAGGCGTCGATCTGCAGCTCGATGCGGGCCAGAATATTGTCGACGTACAGTGAAAACTGTTTGACGTAGAGATCGTGCGGATAGTCCTTGTCGATAATCTCCTTGAACAGCTTCTTCAGATCCTCGTAGTGGGGCAGAAAACCGATCGGGGTGTCGATGGCGCCCACGTCATGGTGAGCGCGCCGGTCGAGCCACGCCAACCAGACCTTGACATCCCGCTTTTCACCGAGCAGTTTTTTGGAAGATCCCCCGCGGGCTTCGTCGGTTAAAAAATAATTCAAACCGGACATGATCGGCCTTTTGGCCCCGTCCAGGTCCGGATGACCGAAAAACTTGAACTGGGCATCCATGTAATCTCCCAGGGACCCCGGTATGAATGGGGCGTTGGCCCAGGGGGAGCGCTTGACGCCGGTGGCGCCGACTTCCGTGGCGGTGGCGGCCGACACGATGCAGGCGCCGATCACCACGCCTTGATCGGCGTTTTTGGCGACCCAGACCGGCGGCATGGTGTCGCTGTCGCGGCCGCTGTAGGTCACCACGCGCGTCTCGACGCCCGCCGCGTCTTCGGCGGCCGGTGAATAGTTTTCAAGGGCCGCGGATGACAGCGTGCAGCGGGCGTTGGGATGCGAGACGGGCACCGGTTTGCCGTTATTGTCGACCATTCCCTTCTCCCAAGGACCCTGGAAATTGATGCCGCGGGTGGGATCTTCCCCGTTGCCCGTCCACTGGGGCTCACCGTTTTCATCGATCAGCACATTGGACCAGATCACCTCCGTGCCGGGATTGCGAAGGCACTTCATCAATTGAGGGTCGCCGTCCCAGTTGACGTCCGCCACGATGCCGAAGATGCCGCATTCCGGATTGACCGAACGGACGCTGCCGTCTTCTCCGATCCACATCTGCGCCAAATCGTCGCCGACGAAGTGATTGCCGGCCATGGCCGTGGTGGTCTTGCCGCAGCCGCTGGGGGCGGCGCCGACCATCCAGGTCACGCGGCCGCCGGGTCCGTCGATTCCGGTGATGAACATGTGTTCGCTGAGTTCCCGGCCCCTGTTTTCGTATACGGCCTTGTCGACCGAAAATCGGTGGTTGCCTTTTTTGAGCAGCAGGGTGTTGCCGGCGTACGTGCAGTTGATGCTGTAGGTGGCCTGGTAGCTGCGGTCCATGTACACCCGCGCGCTCGGCAGGTCTTCGGGCCGATTGAGGCCCTGGCTATGGATGTTGGTGTAAAAATGGCCCAGGCGTTCAACCTGTTCTTCGAAATGATCGAACGAATTGCGGTAAAGGATCTCGGCGCTGTGCGAGACATAGGCCGAGCTGGTGATTTCGAGCGCCGGATTCGACACCGGCGAGCCGACCGGTCCGCGCAGATAGAAGCCGACCACCATCGTCATGCCGGTCATGATGCCCGACATCTTCTCACGGATATCTTGCAGCGCGTCGTTACGGTCGATCTTGTTGGCCAGCGAGCTGACCAGTTCGCCCGGATTGGTGAAGTAGAAGGTCCGGTCGATGATCCGCCCCTGCTCCTCCTTGAGATCGAAGTGAATGGTGTGTCCCGCCATGGGCAGCGTGGCCTCTTCGCCCCTTTCGAGCGCCAGCTCGCGGATGAACTGCCGGTCGGACTCGGTGCCCGTGTTGATGAACACGCGCTCGGGCCGGCACATGGCAATGGCATTGGCGATTTTAAGCCTGACGCCCGCATGCGTGATCCGCTGCAGCCTCGCAAACTGTTCGGTGTCCAGGGTTTCCTTTAAAAACCGTTCAGCGGACTCCGGTGTCGTCATCCCGCCGATTTCAACGACAATGTCTGTTCCCTGCCTCTTCTTCAGCATAGAGCGGCTCCCCTTTTGCGGATACGGTGATTAGTGTCGTGTCCATCCATCCATGTGTTGACGAATCCAGATCAGGACTTTGTCCATTTCGTTTTTCAGTTCGGCCAGGGCTTTTCCCCGGTGGCTGACACGGCTTTTTTCAGTCCGGGTGAGTTCGGCAAATGTTTTTCCCAATGCCGGATAATAAAAAATCGGATCGTATCCGAAACCGTTGCGGCCCGACGGTATCTCGGCAATCACCCCTTCGCTGCGGGCTTCATATGTCAGGGCCTGGCCGGTCGGCACCGCAATCGACAGGACGCACTCGAAGGCCGCCCGCCGGTCTGTTTTGCCGGCCATCTCGGCCAGCAGCCGCTGGCAGCGTTCGGCGTCGGTGGCCTGCTCGCCGGCAAAACGGGCCGAATAAACGCCCGGGGCGCCGTCGAGGGCCTCGACAATCAGGCCCGAATCATCGGAGAGCGCCGGCAGCCCCAGGACCCTGGCCGTAAAGCTCGCTTTCCTGTAGGCATTTTCCTCAAAGGTGCGGCCGTCTTCCTCCACGGCCGGCACAGGGCCGAAGTCATCAAGGTCTTTGATATGAATAGGAAAACCACCTAAAAGCTCATGAATCTCGGCGGTTTTTCCGCGGTTGCGGGTGGCAATGACCAAGGTGATGGGATCTGCCATGAAGGCCCTCAGGGGTTGACGGTGGATGGTCAAAAATTCAAATTCCCCGTACCGGTTTGCGGTTCAGCGGCATGGCGCGTTGATAAATAATATGAATTAAAAACATAATCCATGCCCGCATGTTTGTAAATGCTTATCAAAATTCACCTGCCGTCCGCATCGGGGCCCACGCATCCCCGGACGAGCGCTCCCGGTGAAAAAAACCATCCGCCGGAAAGCGGATAGGGGGTGCGACCAGCGGCGGTTCTTTACAAAATACGGGCCTTGTGGGATAAAAACCAGGCTGGGACGCTCCTGGCCGCTCAGGCCGCCTGGGGGCGGAAAAACAATGCGCCGCTGCCCTTCACGCCGACGGGCCGCCTGCGGCCCTATGCCCGGTACACCCTTTTTTCGATTGTTAGCCTATGCTCCGGGAACTGTCCATTCACAACTTTGCCATCATTGGTGATTTGAGGATCCGTTTCGCACCGGGCCTCACCATTCTCAGCGGCGAGACCGGGGCCGGCAAATCGATTCTCATTATGGCCGTCAACCTCCTGCTCGGCAGCCGGGCGTCGGCGGCCATGGTCCGCTCCGGCTGCGAGTTCGCCGAGCTGGAGGCTCTTTTCGACGTCGCCCCGCAAAGCGAGACGGCCCGGATGCTGGAGGCGGCCGGATATGCCTCCACCGAAGGCCTGCTGATCCGGCGCGTTCTCTCCCGCATCGACACCAACCGGCTTTACGTCAACGGCCGACTGGCTACCATGCAGCTGCTCGGCGCCATCACCGAAAATCTGGCCGGTATTTCCGGACAGCACGCCCATCAGAGCCTCCTCAGGGAGGACCAGCATTTATTGATCCTGGATCAATTCGGCAAGTTGCTGCCCCTGCGCCAGGCGGTTTCCGATACCTATCACGCCGTTTTACCGTTGATCGAAAAGATCGAGCGACTCCACACCACCAAGGAACAACGGGCCCGGCAAGTCGAGTTTCTCCGATTCCAGCGCGCGGAAATCGACTCCGCCGGCCTGCTCGAAGCCGAAGACACTCACCTGGAACAGGAACGCCAGCGGCTGAAACATAGTGCGCTGCTGTTTCAAACCGTCAACCAGGCCGTCGATGAAATCTACAGTAGCCACGGGTCGGTGGCCGATAGGCTGACGGAAGTCCGCAAAAACATCGAAAAAGCCGAGCGAATCGACAGCACCCTCGCGGCGGGGGTCGGCCATCTGAGCCAAATCGATTTTCTGATTGAGGAGCTGGTCGACCATCTGCGCGGGTATCTCAACACCATCGAGATGGACGAAGGCCGCCTGGAAACGGTGGAGAAACGACTGGATCTGGTCAACAAGCTCAAGCGTAAGTATGGCGGCTCGATCGAGGACATCAACGCCCACCGCGAGGCCGTAGCATGCGAGCTGGCCGAGGTCGAAAATGTCGACGAGCAGATCTCACTGGCCAATAAGCAGCTGGCCGGTCAGCACGGGCATCTGGCGGAGCTGGCGCTGAACTTGTCGCGACAGCGCCAAGAAACCGCCGCTAAACTGGCGCAGGCCGTGGAGGCCGAGCTGAAGAACCTGAAAATGGCCCAAACCCGCTTTCGGATCGAGCTGCAGGCAGTGCCGTCCTCCGAGAAGACCTCCGCCTTTCTGCGGATCGACGGGATGCAGGTTTTTGAATCGGGACTCGACCGCGCAGTCTTTAAAATTTCTCCGAATATCGGCGAGGAACTCAAATCCCTGACCGCCATAGCCTCGGGCGGCGAACTCTCGCGCCTGGTTCTGGCGCTCAAATCCATTCTAGCCACCACCGATGCCGTCGAAACGCTCATCTTCGACGAGGTCGATGCCGGCATCGGCGGCGGCACGGCGGATGTCGTGGGCCAAAAGCTCCGCGATCTCTCCACGCACCATCAGGTCATCTGCATCACCCACCTGCCTCAAATCGCCAAATTCGGCGCCCACCATTTCAGTATTTCAAAGAGAATCGTCAAGGGCCGAACGTTGACGGCCATTCAGGAATTGGATGAAACAGGTCGCGTCGAGGAGCTGGCGCGCATGCTCGGCGGCGCGGCCGTCACCCCAACCGCGCTGAACCATGCGCGCGAGCTGTTGAAACAGCGCTGAAATCTTTACCCTAATCCGTTAGCCGGTTTGCCCGTTGGCTGTGAGTCACCCGTTAAAGCCTAACCAATCCAACCCGGATCAGACGAAATCATAGCGGATAAGTCTTTTCAATTCCTTGACATTTCGGGCCGAATTCAATATCTTTACCGCTTACATTACTTTTCGACCAAGGGGTTTATCGATGCCGATCTACGAATTCAAGTGTTTGAAATGCAGCGAGTGCTTCGAAATCCTCGTCATGAACGACAAGGATTCGGTGGAAATGCGCTGCCCCGAGTGCGGCGCCGAAGATTTCGAACGCATCCTGAGTTGTGCCAGTTATTCGATGGACGGCGCCGCCGGCGCCGGTCAGGGCGTTAAGTCCCAAACGCGAAACTGTTCCGGGGGCGCCTGCACGACTCTCGAAATTCCCGGACCATCCCGATAGGACCATTGCCGCCAATTGATATCCTCTTTGCGTGCACCAGCATCTAAGTGGCTCTGTTCATATACGCGGTGACATTCAATGACCGCTGCATCCCGATGCGCTGCGGCTTTCTCGGTGAGTCACCGTATTTAGAACAGGACCCCTTAGCCGCTCGCGGTTTGTCCGTGATCGGTGGAGGCCCACCGCTATCGATGGACGTCCCTGTTTCCCAACGACCCGATCGGGGCAGCATCTCCATCCGCTGAGCTGACAATAAAAATGATGCAGCAGATTCACAAACAGGAAAAAGAACAGTTCAAAAAGCTTTTCAAGCAGGAGCGTATCGATCGTTTCGAAGATCGTTTCCGGATTCTCGACATTTTTCTTAAAACCGAACAGCACGTGACCGAATCCGAGATGACACGGCTCCTACAGGAAAACGGCGATGAGCTGTCACCGGATTTCGTCAGGGACACGCTGGCACTGATGTGCCGTTTCGGTTTTGCTCGCGAAAACCGCTTCGACAACGGCACCGTCCGCTACGAGCATCTTCATCTGGGGGACCACCACGATCACCTGATCTGTACGAAGTGCAAAAATATCTTCGAGTTCCGCAACGACCAGATGGAAACCCTGCAGGTGAAAATCGCCGCCGCCAACGGATTTCACATGCTGCAGCATAAAATGGAAATCTACGGCATTTGCGCCGACTGCCTGAAGGACCGTGCGCCGTTGATGCCGCTGGATATGGCCCGCCCGGGAGAAAAGCTCATCATAAAAGAGTTGAACGGGGGAGCGGGTTCCAGGATGCGCTTGATGACCATGGGGCTTCGCATCGGCGATCCGGTCGAAGTCATCACCAACCAAAACAAGGGCCAGGTCGTGATCGCCGCCGATTTCAAGCGCTATGCGCTCGGCCGCGGGCTGGCCGAAAAAATAATGGTGGAACCGGTGCGGTAAGGCGGATTCGGAACCGGGAAAGCGAGCGATCAAAAGCATGGAACGAATATACGCGGTCGGCGACATCCACGGGTGCTATGAGAAGCTCCAGGTGCTGATGGAAAAAATCGACATCGATTTTGAATCCGACCGCCTGGTGTTCCTGGGAGACTACATCGATCGCGGGCCGCAGTCCTTCGAGGTCGTCGCGTTTCTGGTAGCGCTGAAAGAAAGGCATGCCAACACCGTGTTTTTGAAGGGCAACCACGAAGAGATGCTGGAAAAGTACCTCCTGGGCGAAGATCGGATCTCCTACCTGGTCAACGGCGGCCAGCAGACCCTGGAGAGCTACATGAACCGCCCGCGCGTGGAGGGGGAACCCGCGATACCGAAGTCGCATCTCGATTTCTACCGGTCCCTGCAGACCTATCACGAAACCGCGGATTACATCTTCGTGCATGCCGGATTAAAAAACAAGGTGCCGCTCGAAAAGCAAAAAACCGCCGATCTTCTATGGATCCGCAAACGGTTCATCGAGTCCAAGTACGATTTCGGCAAGATGATCGTATTCGGCCACACGCCCCTGCAGGAACCCTTGCTCTTGCCGAACAAAATCGGCATCGACACCGGCGCCGTCTATGGCAATCGGCTCACCTGCGTCCGGTTGCCGGAATTGGTGTTTTACACGGTCTGATATTGGTATGGAGATCGATTTATGGCTGCACGGTTAAATGTCACGCCGAACGGAGAGCTCATCGTCGGCGTCGGGTCCGCCCTGGTCGACATCCTCACCCACGAAAATGAAGCGTTTCTGGAGCAGACGGGCGCCGCCAAGGGCGGTATGACCTACGTCGAAAAAGAGTTTATCGAGGCCGTTTTGGCCCGATCCTCCGAGACCCCCAGGATCGTGCCGGGAGGATCGGCCTGCAATACGGTGGTGGGGGTGGGGCGGCTGGGCGGAAAAGCCCGTTTCGTGGGCAAGTGCGGCAATGGCGATTGGGGGCGGCTCTTTCACGAGGATTTGCGGCGTCAGAACGTGGAGCCCGTCCTGGTCGGCTCCGATTCGCCCACCGGGCGGGTTCTCTCGATTATTACGCCCGATGCCCAGCGCTCAATGTTCACTTTCCTGGGGGCCTCTGCGGAAACGCGGCCGGCGGATCTTGCCAACGGCTGTTTTAAGAATGCGGCCATCGTTCACATCGAGGGCTATCTGCTTTTCAATCCGGATCTGATGCTGGCGGCCCTGGCCGCCGCGCGTGACGCCGGCGCCCTGGTCTCGCTCGATCTGGCCAGCTATACGGTCGTTCAGGAGTCGCGCGGCCTGCTGGATCGCATCATCACCGAGTATGTCGACATCGTTATCGCCAACGAGGACGAAGCCCTGGCCTTCACGGGCCTCGGCAGCGAACGGGAATCCCTTGAGGTCCTGGCGCAAAAAGCCGCCATCGCCGTGGTCAAACTCGGCGAACGCGGCAGCCTGATTTCCCATGCGGGCCGGATGGTGACGATAGATCCTGTGGGACCCGGCCGGGCGGCGGATACCACCGGTGCCGGCGACCTCTGGGCGGCCGGGTTTTTATACGGGCTGGTGAACCGATACCCGTTGGAAAAGTGCGGCCAGCTCGGCTCGGCCTGCGGTTATGAAGTGTGTCAGGTTATCGGCGCCGCCATTCCGGAAGAGGGCTGGCAACGCCTAAAAAATATGATAGGGGAGAGCCAACATGGCCATCAAAAAGAAAGTCTCGCGTAAAAAACTGCTCAAGGAACCCGATGAGTTTTTGACCCACTCGGCGCGCCTGTTCCAGTTTGTCGTCACCCACAAGTACCAGATGCTGGCGGCTCTAGGCGGCGTGATCCTGCTCGTGCTGAGTTTTTCGGCCTGGAACTACCATTTGCGTCAGAAAACCAACGCGTCCTTGTCGCAGCTGCAGAAAAGCTGGAACCGCTATGACACGCTCCGCAACCAGAAGGACAAAGGCCCGCTGCCGGCCTATCAGGAGGTCCAAGCCGATTTCGAGCGGCTCATCGCCGATTCCGGCGACACGCCGGGCGGGAAAATGGCGCGCGTGATTTATGCCGACATCTGCTATGATGCCGGCGAAACGGACAAGGCCATCGCTTTGTATCAGGGCGCCCTGGAGGATTTTCCACAACCGTTTTACAGGAATCAGATCTTGAACGGGCTGGGATACGCCTACGAAGTCAAACACGAACCGCAGAAGGCGCTGGAATATTTCGATAAGATTGCAACGGGCGACGACCCCGTCTTAAAGGCCGGAGCCCTTTTCAACATGGGCCGCCTGTATGCCGTCGAAGGCCAGGAGGAAAAGAGCCGGCAGGCCTATCGGAAAATCGTGGCCGATTCACCGCAATCGCTTTATGCCGAACTGGCCCGAGAGCGCTCCGGAAGCGGGCCACCGCCGACGGAAACCTCACAATAAAGATCTTGCGCGCCATATAGACGCCGATACTGCGCCAATGAAATGTTGCAGACCCCTCCCACCGGAGGCTTGATTGATGCCGCTGGTTTGAGGCCGACATGGGAATTGGCGGGCAAGGGCCGTCAGCGCTGGCGGTATTATTTCGAGCCGACGTCCAGCCCGAACTTCTTGATTTTTTGATTCAGACCACTCTTTCCGATCCCGAGCAACTCCGCCGCGTGCGCCTGAACGTAGCCGGTTTTCTTCATGGCCCTCAAGATCATGGTTTTTTCGATCATCGTCAGGGTGTCGTAAAGTTTGGCATCCGCCGGGATGCTCTCCAGATAAAGATCGTCGTGCGCGGATTCCCTGAAGCTCTTCGGCAGGTCCGCGGCGGTGATGACGCCACCCGGGCTCATGATCATCAGGCGCTCGATGAGATTCTCGAGTTCGCGCACATTGCCCGGCCAGCTGTACTCGTAAAAAAGCCGCTCCACCTCCGGATCGATCCCGGTCACCGGCACGCTGTGCTTGCGTTCGTCGGCATACTTTTTAACGAAGTGGTCCAGCAGTAGTCGAATGTCCTGCTGCCGCTGTTTAAGAGCTGGCAGGTCGATATGGACCACGTTGAGACGGTAGTAAAGGTCTTCGCGAAAACGTCCTTTTTTCATCTCCTCCTTCAGGTGGCGGTTGGTGGCGGCAATGACCCGGATGTTGACGGCAACCGGTTTCGTGCCGCCCACCCGCTCGAAAACCTTTTCCTGAAGCACCCGCAGGAGCTTGACTTGCAGGCCGGTTGACATATCACCGATTTCATCCAGAAAAAGGGTGCCGGTATCGGCCAACTCGAAGCGGCCTTTTCTCATCGACACCGCGCCGGTAAAGGCACCCTTTTCATGGCCGAACAGCTCGCTTTCGAGTAGCGTTTCGGCCAATGCGGAGCAGTTGACGGCCACGAATGGCTTTTCCCGGCGCGGGCTGTTGAAATGGATCGACTTGGCCACCAGTTCCTTGCCGGTGCCGCTCTCGCCCTCGATGAGCACCGTGGCGTTGCTGGGGGCGACCTTGCGGATCGTATCGAAGACCTGCTGCATGGCCTTGCTCTTGCCGATGATGTTGCCGAAGCTGTACCGGGAGGAAACGGCATGACGCAGTTCCCTGTTTTCCTTGATCACCTGGAACATGGCCACGGCTTTTCTGACGTAGATGATCAGGCGATCGTTGTCGAAAGGCTTGAGGATATAGCTGTAGGCGCCTTTTTGCATGGCCTCGACGGCATTGTCCACGGTCCCGTGGGCCGTCATCATGAGCACCGGCAGTTCGGGGTCCCTGGCCTTGATCTTCTCCAGGAGTTGAATGCCGTCCATCATCGGCATTTTAAGGTCCGTTAACACCAGATCGACGTCGGATCCTTCCAGGATTTCGAGCGCCGCGGGACCGCTGTTGGCGGCCAGTATTTCAAACCCCTCCTCTTCCAGGACGGCCCCCAGAATGCGGGTGTAGTTTTTCTCGTCATCGACGATCAGAATGGTTTCCATCGTTACCCTTTCGACTGCAGGGGCAGGCGGATGACGAACCGCGCCCCTTTATCGGACGCATTGTCGATGACAATGTCACCGCCGTGCGCATCGACTATGTTCTTCACGACCCCCAACCCCAAACCGGTCCCCTTGTCTTTGGTGGTGAAAAAGGGGTCCCACACCTTTTCCAGGATTTCCTGCGGCACGCCACCGCCTTCATCGGTAATCACGACTTCGATCGCCTCCGCCGCGCCGTGCACGTCGAGAAAGATCCGCCCCCCGTCGGGCATCGCCTGCAAGGCATTGATAAAGATGTTGAGAAATGCCTGGTAGAGCATGTCGGCGTCCGCAGTCACTTCCGGCAGGTTGGGGGCGATGGTCTTCTCGACCCGATACCCCTTTTCCTCCAGCTGGCTGGAAAGAAACGTCAGGTTTTTTTCCAATACGTCTTCTATGTGGCACGGCGCCAGGCGCGGCGGCCGCGGCCGGGCGTATTTCAAGAAATCGGTGATGATGTTGTTCAGGCGGCTGGACTCTTCGATGACGATGTCGGGAATGGCGTTGCTGGCATCGATACCGGCCATCTTCTTTTTGAGCAGTTCGGCCGAACTGCGAATGATCCCGAGCGGGTTGCGGATCTCGTGCGAAATCACCGCGGCCATTTCACCGAGGGCCGACAGGTGCGCGGCACGATTGAGCTGCTCTTTCAGACGCAAACGTTCCCGGGCCCGTTGCTCGATAATCCCTTCCCCGCGTTTGACCACGAATACCAAGACCAGCAAGAGCACCAGCATGACCAATGCGCTGGTGGTCACGACGTAGACCTGGTATTTGAAAATCGATTTGTACTCATCGGAGAGATCCTGCACGATTTCGATCACGCCTAATACCGGCCCGGAAATCCGGGAGGGCAACTGCTCCGCCCTCAGCGGGGCGTAAGTGATGAACCGGCTCTCCTTGGGGATGCCGAAAAGGATCTCTATGGCCTTGCCGCGCTGGAGCTGACGGGAAACCGACTTACCGTCCACCGCCGCCTGGTAACCGGTGCCCCCCAGGTTCGTCTTGCCGATCAAGTCCCGGTTGAAGCTGTAGGAAATGACGTTGTTCATGTCGTAAATATTGACCGTCTCGATCTTGAAGCTGTGCAGGGTATTGCGCACCACCTTGTCCATGAGTTCATACTGCTCTTCGTTTCTGAGCTGGATCTTGCCGTAGCGCAAAACCACCGGCATGATGAACTGCAGGAAAATCTGGTGATTCAGGTTTTCGATGATCAGATGGGCGTATTCTTCACTTTTTTCGCGCTGCATGGTGCGCGCCCAGTGGGTATTCAGCAGCGACAAGATGGTGGTGCCGATAAATATAAATACCAGGCTGGTGACGGTAAAGTATTTTACCAGTCGAAACGGCTTGGATTTTTCTTCGATCACGCTCGCTCGCTTTCAAGGCTCGTTTAATTTGAAAATCCCGGTGCCGGCCGACCCGGGATCGGCACGGGTCCATCGGGCTGTTTCAACTGTGCCGCCGATCGGTGTCGGCAACGGCATCCCGCCGACGGCCCGGTGAAATTAACACGCCGGGTCCCAAATATCAATCGATCCCCTTGCGGCCGCAACACCGTGTTTGGTCCCGAACCCGGCCTCCCGGAATATGACTCCATCGCTGCCGAAGCGCCGGCTGGCACCTCGGTCCGCAAGGCGCTGCGCCATCATCGGCCTTGATCCCGTATTTTTAATGGCGGACACGCTCCTCTGTCGGCTAAACTTTCGGCGCAAACGGCCGATAAGAAAAATTAAGCCCCCTGATCACCCCGACCCGTCGCATTTGGGCCGGTGGCCGAATCCGGCCCCGAAGGTCATCCAAACACCGGCGCCGGATAGAAAAAAGAGAGTACCGAACCGCCAAAATTTGTGCTACAATGTATTTTAAATGAATATTAAAAGTATTTACACCCAAGATATGGGTCAATACAATAAAATTAAGCGCAACATAGTGTAACTATTTATAATTATGCATAATTACTTTACTTTTAACTTGACGCGGGTTTGACCGGATGAGATCATTAAACACCATGAAGGGGTGGCGACAGCGTTCAGTGTTCGGGGATCCGATTTATTCACCGCTAGTCAACATAACGGCAAAAGAACCGATTGATGACCAAAAACATCTTAAAAAAAGTAAGGGAAGCGCAGCTGATGAGCAAGACCGAACTCGCGCGCGGCGCCGGCGTTTCCCCCATAACCATTACGCGCATCGAGAACGGGTTGCCCTGCCGCATGGCGACCCAACGCAAAATCATACTGGCTTTAGGGCTGAAACTGTCAGACAAGCGCCAAATCTTTAAAGATTAAGAGAGCTCCTATGCTATTCGGAAAAAAAGACCATCTCGTCGGATTGGACATCGGCTCCCGAACGATCAAGGCGGCCGAAATCGCCGACACCACAAAGGGTCGGACCCTCAAACGTTTCGGTATGGTCGACATTGCCCCGGGTCTCATCGAGGACGGCGCCATCAACGAACCGGAAGAGGTTGCCGAAAAAATCAAGGAACTGTTCAAAACCTACAACATCCGCGAGAAAAATGTCGCCGTGTCGATCGGCGGCTACTCGGTCATCGTCAAAAAAATCAATGTTCAGACGATGGGCGAGGACCAACTCCAGGACACCATCCACTTCGAGGCCGAGCAGTACATTCCCTTCGACATCAGCGACGTGAATCTCGACTTCCAGATTCTCGGCCCCAACGAAAACAATCCCAACCAGATGAACGTTTTCCTGGTGGCCGCCAAGAAAGAAATGGTCAATGATTACATCAAGCTCGTGAATCTGGCCGGATTGAATCCCTGCATCATCGACGTCGAAGCATTTGCACTTCAGAACATTTTCGAAATTAACCATGAAGTAAAAGACGAAAATGTGGCCCTGATCGACATCGGCGCGAGCAAGACATCGCTCAACATCCTCAAGGGCAACCACTCGGTTTTCATGCGGGATGTCTCCCTGGGCTGCGGCCAGATCAACCAGAAAATCATCTCTCTGGTGAACTGCTCCTTCGATGAATCCGAAGCCATCAAGCTGGGCGGCCAGACCGATAAGATTTCCCCCGAAGATCTGAAGGAAATCGTTATCGGGGTCGTTTCGGACTGGTGCACGGAAATCCGGCGGGCGATCGACTTTTTCTACTCGACCTACCCGGAAGACCAGATCAAGCGCATCATGCTCAGCGGCGGCGGCGGCAACATCGCTGAATTCCGCCAACTGCTGGCATCCGAGACCTCATCGGAGGTGACGACCATCAATCCCTTCGGCAACCTGGTATTGGACAGCAACTTCGACCCGGCATACATCGCTCAAATTGCACCCCAGGCCGCGATCACAATGGGTCTGGCTATAAGGAAGATTGACGACAAATGATACGCATCAACCTTTTGCCCTTTCGGGCCGCCCGGAAAAAAGAGAACATTCGCCGCCAGATCTCGGTCTTCTTTCTTTCCTTTTTTTTGATGTCGGCCGTCCTGATCTACTACAATATCCACTTGGGTGGACAGATCAAGGACCTCGAAACCGACGTGGCCGCCACGAAGAAGGAAGTCGCCAAGTTTCAGCTGATCACCAAGCAGATCGAGGATATCAAGACCAAGCTGGCCATCCTGGAAAAGAAAACCGAGGTCATCCGCAAGCTGGAAACCAACCGGTTCGAACCGGTCGAACTGCTCGAAAACATGTCGGGGAAAATAATCGCCAACCGGATGTGGTTTACCTCCTTCGACGATAGATCCCGCGACGTGCAGATCGACGGCATCGCCCTGGACAACAAGACCGTGGCCGACTTCATGACCCGCCTGGAAGGCACCGGGCTGTTCGGTTCCGTGCGCCTGCAAACCATCCAGAAACACGTGGTCAAGGGCTCGGGGCTGAAAAAGTTTTCCATCACCTGCGGCAAGGCCGAACTCAACGAACCGAAAAAAGAGCAAAAGAAAAGAACTTAACCATGAAAAAAAACGCTCTCTCGCTGGACGCCTTTGAACCGGTTGTCGACAAGATCGAAAAACTGTCGAAACTCTATCGGATCCTGATCAGTACCGGCATTTTCCTGGTCTTCATCGGCGTGGCTGTCTTCTTTTTCTACATGCCGAAATACGAAACCATCGGCAAGCTCGAACAAGAACGGTCGCGGCTGGACAAGGAGCTTCAGACGGCCAAGGCCAACGCCAAGGACCTGAAAAAGTTTCAGCAGAAGATGAAGGACGCCGAAGACCAGTTCAAGATCGTGATGAAATCGCTGCCGGAAAAAGAAGAGATTCCGTCGCTTCTGACCAGTATTTCGGATTCCGGCAAGGATTCCGGGCTGGAGTTTCTTCTTTTCCAGCCCAAGGGCGAGGTGCCCAAGGAGTTTTACGCCGAGATCCCCGTCGTGATGAAGGTAAACGGCAATTTTCACAATATCGCCACCTTTTTCGACCGGGTCGCCAGGCTGTCGCGGGTCGTCAATATCCGCGACGTGTCCATGAAACCGGTCAAGGGCAACCTGTCCCTGACCACCTCCTGCACCGCCGTGACGTACAAGTTCATCGAGAACAAGCCGGCGCCGCAGAAAAAATCGGGCCGAAAGAAAAAATAACCCTTTTCTAAAAAGCAGAAACGATTAGCTATGAACACACTGCGCGGCATTATGACACTGACTATGTTGTCCTTTCTCGTGACGGGGGCCGGGATCTGCGACCGACAGGCACTGGCGCTGACGACACCGGCGGTGGTGCGGAAAAAGATTCAGATACCGCCGGAACACCGGGCCGATTCCCCGGGGATCGTTGTCGGCACGATCGCACCCCAGGCCGATACCACCCCGGACAAACCGGAACCCACCACACCGCCGATGCCGGCTGAGGCTCCTCCCACCAGGCTCAGGGCCAAGTCCGATGTGGCCGTAACCCCGCCGGGAATCACGCGACCGGCAGTGGCCGCCCATATGTCGCCGCCGGTACAAGCGACCGTTCACCCCGAGGCTCGGCCGCTCCTGGCGCCTGAGCCGGCCGCAGCGCCCGTGGCCGCGGTCACATCCGCGCCGGCAACGGTGACGGCACCTGCCCTGCCGGCCCCGGCCGTGGTCGCGGCCGACCTGCCCGCGGCGATCGTGGCGACCCTGACGGTCACCCCGGACAATCCGCCGGCGCTCGCGGCCGGCTTGAAAAACGGCGACCCGCCGCCGTACAACCCGCTGGGCATGATCGATCCGTTTGAACCGTTGTTCAAGGATGAGCCCGAAACGGAGCCCGAAGCGGCCAAATCGGCCAAACGGGTGCCGCGGACGCCGCTGGAGAAAATCGATCTCGGCCAACTGAAACTGGTCGGGGTCATTCTGGCCTCCAGCGGGAACCGCGCCCTGGTTCAGGAAGCATCGGGCAAGGGCTACATCATCAAGGAAGGCACCTATATCGGCGTCAATTCAGGCAAGGTGGCCGAGATAAAAAACGACCGGATCGTCGTTGCGGAAGAAATCGAAGACATTGTCGGCAACCCGACAATTCGCAATAAAGAACTCGTATTGCCGAAACCCCCCGGAGAATGATCATATGAGCACCCTAATGGAAAGATTCAACAAACGCACAGCACTGGTCATTTTTCTGATCGCCGTGCTGGGAATCCCCTGCGGAATCCAATTCGCCCAGCCGCCGGCGGCGGACGCCGCCGGTGACGTCCAGAAGGCATCCGACACGTCAGGCCCCGCGGCCGCGGCAAAATCACCGGCCACCAGCCTGGCGGGCATCGCCATCGCCAAGGCCGATGACAGGACCGTTTTGACCATTACGGCCAACGGGTCCATTGCCGATTATAAATCCTTCGTTCTCACTAATCCGGCCCGTATCGTGTTTGACATACCCAAGCTGAAAAGTGCCCACGTCGCCGAACAGGTGGTGCCGGCCGGCACGCAATGGATTCAGCAGGTGCGTCACTACAGCTATCCCGACAAAGTCCGGCTGGTCATCGACACCCAGGAGGACTACCTGAAAAACTATACGGCCGCACCGTCCGCGTCCGGAATGACGATTCAGGTCGGCGGTCTGCCGCAGGCGGCCAAGGTTGCCGTCGCCAAACCGGTCCCGGCGGCGGTGCCGGCCAAAGTAAAACCGGTGGCGGCCTTCGTTTCGGAACCACAGCCGGCGGCCGCAACCGAGCCTGTCGCCGCAACCGAAAAGGATGCCTGGGTGAATCGCATCGATTTCCTGACCGAAGATGCCGGGCAATCGACCATTATCGTCGGCACCACCCGGGCGGTAAAATACGAATTGACCGAACCTTCACCGAAACTCCTGCAGCTGAAGCTCTTCGATACCAAGCTGCCGACGTATCGCGATCGCCCGTTGATCACCACGCGCTTCGAAAGCGCCGTCGATCGCATCACCCCGGTTTTCGGCCAGAACCTGCCGAGAACAACCCTGGTCGCCATCGAGCTGCGCGAGGCCGTGGCCTATGATGTCGAGCAGAAGGACGACGTTTTGATGATTCACTTCGCCGCCTCGTCCGTGGCGCCCAAACCGCTCGAACAGGCCAACCTGCCCGACTGGAAGAAAGTGCTGGCCCAGACCGAAGCCGGCTCGCCGGATGTATCCCACTTAAGCCCGCAACCGGGTCCGGACACCTCCGCCAGCCGGCCGGCCGGGACGGTGCCGGCCGTGCGGCCGCCGGCGGCGCCCGCGCCGATAGCGGCGGTGGCGTCCTACAAAGCCCCGAACGTGGCGACCTATGGCACGCACCGGATGTATACCGGAGAAAAAATCGCTCTCGATTTCTATGAAACCGATATCAAGAACGTGTTTCGCATCATCCGCGAGATCAGCGGCAAGAACTTCGCCATCGACAAGGATGTCACCGGCAATGTCACCCTGACCCTGGAAAAACCGGTGCCCTGGGACCAGGTCCTGGACCTTGTTTTAAAGATGAACCGCCTCGGCATGGTGCATGAGGGCGACATCATCCGGATCGCCACCCTTTCGACCTTGGTGGCGGAGGAAAAGGCCAAACAGGACAAGATCGCCGCCGAGCAGAAATCCCAGGAAGTGGTCAAGGCGCTCGAACCGCTGGTGACCGAATACATTGCGGTCAACTATTCGGATGCCCAGGGTGAAGTGCTGCCGCTGGCCCAGAAAGTGCTGACGCCCGACCGCGGCAGCATCAGCGTGGACCAGCGCAACAACCAGCTGATCGTCACCGACACCGTCGCCACGATCGCCCGGATCAAGGAGATCGTCAGCCGCATCGACACCGTCACGCCCCAGGTCATCATCGAGGCGCGCGTGGTCGAGGTCAGTGAAGAGTTCTCGATGGAACTGGGCATCGACTGGAACATGAGCTGGGGCCCGGCCGGAATATTCGGCGGATCCGACATCGCCGGCAACGTGGCCATGAATTTCCCGTCAAACGCTTCGTCGACCATCGGCTTTAACTTCGCCAAGCTGGCCGGCACGCCCTTGACGCTGGATGCCACGCTCAATGCCGTCGAGGCCAACAAGCAGGGCCGGATCATCACCGCACCCAAGATCGTCACCCTCGACAACAAGAAAGCGAAAATCAAACAGGGGGTCGAATGGCCCTATCTGGAACGGGATTCATCCGGCAATGCGACGGTCAAGTTCAAGAATATCGACCTGCTGCTGGAAGTGACGCCGACCGTCACCCCGGATGACCGCATCCTGATGAAAATCTACATCACCAAAAACGATATCGGCACCATCACCCTGGGCGTGCCCTCGCTCAATGTCAACGAAGCCCAGACCGAACTGCTGGTCAACGACAGCGACACGATCGTCATCGGCGGCATCATCAAGAAAAACAGACAGGACTCCGAATCCGGTTGGCCGGGGGTAAAGGACATCCCCCTGATGGGCTGGCTGTTCAAAACCCAGAACGAAAACACCACCAACAACGAGCTGCTGATTTTCATCACGCCGCGCATCGTGCAGCTCGAACAGCGCCACGTAATCTAACGGTTTCAGACCCCAAAGAAACCCCGCCTGTCTCTGCCGGAGACAGGCGGGGTTTCTTTTTTTAAAAGGGGTCAGGGAATATTTTGCAGCGTCATCAGCTGACGTTGCGCCGCCTTGCCTTCGGGGGATTCCGGCTTGAGCTGAACGGCCTTTTGAAAAGCGCCCTTGGCCTTGGCCGGGTTCTGCAGCAGCAGATAGGATTCTCCCAGATCGTAGTAGGCCTCCGCGGAGGTCGGGTCCTTGTCGATGGCCGCGGTCAGGGCGGCCTGGGCCGCGGCCCCCTTGCCCTGGGCCAGGTAGGTTCGCCCCAGCCCCCTGAGGGCCAACGGAAAACCGGATTCCAGTTCCAGCGCCTTCTGGTAATAGCGCTCCGCCTCCGGGTAGTCCTTTTTCATATAGTAGGCGTAGCCGGTATTGGTCAGCGGATAGTGCGGCGTGGCATACAGCAGATCGCCCGAAACTTCTTTGAACACATCGATCGCCTCATCATAGCGTTGCTCATTCAGATAGGCGACCCCTAAATTGTTTTTGGCCACCGCATAATCGGGTTTGAGCACCAGGGCCTGCTTGAAATGGGCAACGGCCAGCTCGGGCTTGGTCTTGGCCAGATAGACCTGGCCCAGGTAGTTCTGAAGAATGTGATCATCGGGATTCATCTTTTCGGCTTCCAGCAGGTACTTCAGGGCGCTCGTGAAATCGCCGGCCAGATAGTACTGCTTGCCCAGGTCGCGATAGGCGACTTCCCTTTTACGCACATCGCCGTTATTCGTGGCGCACGCCATGAACAAGAGTGCACAGGCCGACCACAAGATTTGACTTTTTCTCATTGACACTTTTCTCCCATAAATCGGTTAATGCCGGCGGAATCCGGATCGCAAACGGCTCCGCGGGACCTCAAGGTTTTTTAAGGTGCAATCGGTCGGCGATCTCCGCGGACATTCGCGCGACGAACAGATCGAAATCCGGTCCGCTCAACGGCTTTCCGGCCGCCGGTAGCCTTTTGAGGCCGGGGGGCTTAAGGAGCAGCGGCGTGTTGATCAACGCCGGATTGGCGGTGATGCCGAATTCCGGAGGAAACTGCCGGTCGAAATACATCTGCTGAAAGCCGGCGAATTTTAAGGCGTGCGCCGTGGAATCGATGACAGCCGTTTCACCGTCTTCCACCAGCCCCTGATGGCGGGCCGTCACCAGACCGGCCAGGGATTCCCCGCCATGCGTGCAGGCGATGTGGCCATTGCGGTTCGCCAGCAGCTGCCAGTCCATAATGTCCTGCTCGGACACTTCGACGAAAAAAACCCGCTGCCGCCCGGCCTGCCGGTTGTAGCGCTCCACCAGGTGGATGACCCGGGGCATGGACACCGGGTTGCCGATCATGGCCGCCTGGGCCACGCTCGGTTTGACCGTGACCGGCACGAACTGTCGCCGCGCCGCATCGGGTTCGCGGTAGTAGCGGTAAACCGGATTGGCATGCCGCGACTGCACGCCGATGATCTTCGGCAGCTCTTCGATGATGCCGGTTTCGTGGAACTTTAAAAACCCGCTCATCACGGCCGTAATGTTGCCGGCATTGCCGATCGGCAGGATCACAAGCTTGTCGTGCAGGTCGTACTCGAAATCCTGTGCGATCTCGAAGGAATAGGATTCCTGCCCCAGGATCCGCCAGGCATTTTTCGAGTTGAGCAGTGCGACGTCGTACTCCTCGGAGAGTCGTTCGACGACTTTCATGCAGTCGTCGAAGACGCCCGGAATTTCAAAAACCGCCGCACCGCTGCCGAGCGGCTGGCTGAGCTGCTGGGGCGTGACTTTCTTATGCGGCAGCAGCACGGCCGACTTGATGCGGGGGGTCAGGTAGGACGCGTACAGGGCGGCCGCGGCCGACGTGTCGCCCGTGGAGGCGCACACCGCCAGCACCTCGGATACCAGTCCCTGGCGGATCAGGTAATTGATGTAGCTCACCGCACTGGCCATCCCGCGGTCCTTGAATGATGCGCTGGGGTTCTGCCCGTCGTTTTTAAAATAAAATTTGAGGCCGGCTTTTTGCTGCATGACGCCGTTGGCCTCGACCACCGGGGTGTGCCCTTCCCCTAAATAAACGACGGCCTCGAGTGGAATGGCCGGGCCGATAAATTCGTGGTAGCGGTAAATGCCTTTGAGCGCCGGCAGGCTGAGCATCTTGCGATAGTCGAATATCCGCTGCCAGAGGCGGCCTGGAATTTCGCGCAACCGCTCGCGCTCGCGGTCCTCGATCATCAGCACCTGCCGGCAGCGCGGGCAGGTGTAGAGCAATTTGGCAATGCTGTACTCAGCCTCGCACCCCAGGCATCGGTAAACGGGATCGCCGCCGGGGCTGGGGAGCAGATAAGGGCGAATGTCTGCGGGAGTGTCGTCTATTTTCACGGTTCGATGACTTCCATACCGCCCATGTGGGTTCTGAGCGCCGCGGGGATGACCACGCTGCCGTCGGCTTGCTGGAAATTCTCCATAATCGCCGCCACCGTCCGCCCCACCGCCAGCCCGCTGCCGTTGAGGGTGTGGACGAGTTCCGTGCCCTTTTGGCCCTTGCGCCGGAAGCGGATGTCGGCCCGCCGGGCCTGAAAGCTCTCGCAATTGGAACACGAGGAGATCTCGCGGTAAGCCCCCTGCCCCGGCATCCAGACTTCGAGGTCATAGGTCTTGGCGGCCGAAAATCCCATGTCGCCGGTGCAGAGAAGTACGACCTGGTAGGCCAGTCCCAGGCGCTGGAGGACCGCTTCGGCATCGGTCAGCATTTTTTCGAGTTCAGCATAGGATGTCTCGGGCCGGGTAAATTTCACCATCTCGACCTTGTTGAACTGGTGCTGCCGGATCAACCCCCGGGTATCCTTTCCGTAGGAGCCGGCTTCGGAGCGGAAACAAGGGGTGTAGGCCGTGTAGTAAATCGGCAGCCGGTTTTCGTCCAGCACCTCTCCCTGGTGCAGGTTGGTCAGCGGAACTTCGGCGGTGGGGATCATGAAGTAGTCCCAGCCCTCGAGCTTGAACAGGTCCTGCTCGAATTTCGGCAATTGGCCGGTGTTGGTCATACTCTGCCGGTTGACGGCAAACGGCGGCAGGACTTCCGTGTAGCCATGCTCACCGACATGCAGGTCGAGCATGAAATTGATCAGTGCCCGCTCCAGGCGGGCGCCGGCGCCGATGTAGAGGGGAAAGCGGGCGCCGGTGATCTTGGCGGCGCGTTCGAAGTCCAGGATGCCGAGCCGGCTGCCGATGTCCCAATGGGCCTGGGCCTCGAAAGAAAATTCGGGCGGCGGGCCCACCCGCCGCACCAGCGGATTGTCGGCGGCGTCGCGGCCGACCGGCACCGAGGCATGCGGGAGATTCGGTATTTCGAGCATAATTTTGCCGAGGGCCTCTTCATGCACCGCCAGCGCCTGCTCGAGCTTTTTTATGTCGGCCGCCACCGTTCCCATTTGCCCGATAAGTTCGCGGGCGTCTTTGCCGGCCTTCTTCAAATCGGCAATCTCGCCGGAAACCCGGTTGCGTCGATGGCGCAGGTCTTCGAGCTGGAGGAGAACGCCGCGCCGCTGGTCATCGACCGTCATGAAGGCGCTGATATCGAGTTCCGAATGGCGGGCGTGCAGGACGCGCGTGACATCGGATAAATTCTGCCTCACAAACTTGATTTCCAACATATCAGCCCTATATTTAACGTTGTTTTTTCGGTATGTTCTTGTATTTGTGACGGACTTTCGCTACGATTTGCATCTGACAGTCGACAATACGGCCGTGGCGGTGAACCGCATGATTCGGCAGGGCTGATAACCGGCTTCGCCGCCGATGAGAGACAGGACGAGCGACTATCGGCGGCAACCGGTCAAAGGATATGCAAAAAACCTAACATGAGGTGTCCGTTTAGTCAATGATGAATGCAGGTTGACCTGTTTCAGGCGTGCTGCTCACCAACGAAACTGTGACGAGGAAATTCCGGTTATGGATGAAATTCAGAAAACCAAGGCTGACATTAGGAAAGAGATCGCCGCGGCGGTCGGCAAACTCACCTCCGAGGCCCTGGTGGAAAAAACCCGAATGATTGAAAGCCGCCTTTTTGATTTCGCCAATTTTCTCGAGGCCAAAATTGTCCTGATGTACATTGAAAATCAAAACGAAGTCAAATCCGCCGGACTTATCAGGCGCGCCGTCGACCACAACAAAATCGTCGTTCTTCCTCTCGTCAAAACCGATACCAAAAAATTTAAGTTGTTCAAGATCGACGACTTCGAAAAAGACATGAAAACAGGAGCGAACAATATGCTGCAGCCGGACCCGGAGAAATGCCGCACCGTGCCGATCGACTGTATCGATATCGCTCTTATACCGGGCGTCGCTTTCGATGAGAAAGGCGGCCGGATCGGGTCCGGAGATGGGTATTACGACCGGCTCATCCCGCACCTGCCGGCAACGACCCGCAAGGTAGCCCTGGCTCTGGACGATCAAATCATTGCCCAGGTGCCGTTTGAATCGCACGACAAGCACGTGGATATCATCATCACCGACAAACGCATCATCTACAAAATCTGAGCGCTGCGCGACAGAACACCTGACCCTTTTGGACGGCGATGCATCCGTTCCGGCTACCGGTGTAAGAACTCGGAATGTCAAGATATTCCTGATAATTTTACGCGTTGCCCGACGGGCGCCTCATCACCTTTAACGACCAAATTTATATTTTCGCGAGCCCGGAGCGACGGCTCATAGCGGATGACGGCCATGACGGAGAGAGAGTCGACGAAATACGATCGCCAGCGCGAAGAAATGGTCCGGCGTCAGATTGAGACCCGCGGCATTAACGACCCGCGGGTTTTGGTCGCCATGGGCCAGGTGCCGCGCCATCTTTTTGTCAGCGAGGCGTTGCGGGACCAGGCCTATGGTGATTTTCCCCTGCCGATCGGTGACCAGCAGACCATCTCGCAACCGTACATCGTGGCCGAAATGACCCAGGCGCTCGAATTGTCTAAAAACGACCGGGTACTCGAAATCGGCACCGGTTCGGGATACCAGGCCGCCGTTTTGGCCGAAATCGCCTATCGGGTCTACACCATCGAGCGCCTTCATTCGCTGCTGATAAAGGCCCGCCGCCTTTTCGACCGGCTTCGCTACCACAACATCATCACCCGCTTCGGCGACGGCACCGTCGGCTGGCTGGAAGAAAGCCCGTTCGATGCGATTATCGTCACCGCCGGGGCCCCGCGCATTCCCGATTCCTTAATCGCTCAATTGGCCGAAAAGGGCCGGCTGGTGGTTCCGGTCGGAGACCAGCACACGCAGGAGTTGGTTAAAATCATCAAAGACCGCGACGGAATTCATCGCCGCGATCTCGGCGGCTGCCGCTTTGTCAAACTGGTCGGCGAAAATGGCTGGAGCGACCGCTGAATGCTGCGCAAGCTCTACGACTGGGTCCTGCACTGGGCCGCAACGCCCTACGGACCCTGGGCCCTTTTCCTGCTGGCTTTCAGCGAGTCTTCTTTTTTCCCGATTCCGCCCGATGTCCTGCTCATTGCCCTGGCCGTCGCGATTCCGCCCAAATCATTTAAATTCGCTTTTATTTCATCGATCGGTTCGGTTCTGGGCGGCTGTTTCGGTTATGTGATCGGCTGGCAGTTCATGCAGGGCGTCGGTGAAAAAATCATCGCTTTTTACGGTTTGACCGATAAGATCGATTACATCGGCACCCTCTTCAGGACCTATGATGCCTGGGCCATCGGTATCGCCGGATTCACTCCGATCCCCTACAAAGTCTTCACCATTGCCGCCGGCATGTTCCAGATCAACTTTGCCGTTTTTGTGCTGGCCTCACTGGTGTCCCGTTCGGCGCGGTTCTTTCTTATCGGCGGCCTGATTTATCTCTTCGGTCCCCGCATTCAGTCTTTTATCGAAAAAAATTTAAACCTGCTCGTGGTGGGCTTTACGGTGCTGCTGATCGGCAGCTTCATCGTGCTCAAGCGATTTTTTTAAGCCGCCAACTGGCCGTTCAGGACGAGACTTCGCCCAGAAGCGATTCTTCGGCGGCGGCGCGCAGCAGATGGTCCGCAAACGCCTGGCCGGCAGGGGAAAGGCTGCGGTGTTTGTGGTGGGTCAGATAAAAGTGCCGTTCCATATCCAGGCCTTCGATGCGCAAAGCTTTGAGCGTGCCGGACCGCAGGTGCTCGATAATGGCAATCCGGGAAACGATTGAGAGGCCGATTTTACTTATTACGGCCTGGACAATCGCTTCGGTGGTGCCGAATTCGGCGACGACGTGGAAGTCTTTCAGGCGAGCGGCGCTTTTCTGAAGGCTCTCTTCAATCGACCGCAGGGTTCCGGAACCCGATTCGCGCACGATCAATCGCTCCTGAAGCAGCATCTTCACCGGAATGACTTTCCTGTTGCGCCAACGGTGATCGGCCGGAACGATCAAGCGCATCTCGTCTTTTACCAGCACCCGCTGTTCCAGTCTGCGGTCGGAGACTCGGGCGCCGACCACCCCCAGTTCGAGTTCGCCGGAGCAAATGTCGCCGATGATCCTGCCGGTGGAGGCCACCTTGAGGGCCATGTAAACCTGCGGGAATTTCAACAGGAAGCCGGCGGCGATGCGCGGCAGGATATGGCCGCCGGGGATCGTGCTGCCGCCGATGACCAGGTGGCCTTCGACGACACTTTTGAATTGGCTCAGGGCCTTTTCCGCTTCGTCTCTCAATGCGGTCAGGCGCAGAGCATAGTGGTAGAGAAGCTCACCTTCCTTGGTGGGTACGGCCTCCTTGGCCAAACGATCGATCAACCGGCAGCCGAAATGGGCTTCCAGGTCCTTGACATGGCTGCTGACCGTCGGTTGCGACAGGTGCACCAGTTTTCCGGCCCTGGAGAAGCTCCGCTGCTCGATGATTTTACAAAAAATGGTCAGCTGCCACAGGTCCATATCGCCGCAGGGGAGAAGTAAAATGGGAAACCGAAACGCGGTCAGGAACCGGCCGGCTGCCGCCCGAACTTTATTTTCAGTTGTTCGAGCACGAGCGGCGGCACCATCCCTTCGATGTTGCCCCCGAACCGGGCCGCTTCCTTGATGATCGAAGAGCTGGTAAAAATCCAGCGCAAGCCGGTCATTAAAAAAACGGTCTGGATTTCACGGTCGAGGCGACGGTTCATCAAGGCCATCTGGAACTCGAACTCGAAATCCGAAACCGCGCGCATGCCGCGCAAGATGGCCTGCGCCTTGCGCTCGGCCGCATAATCCACCAACAGGCCGTCGTAGTGGTCGATCTCGATGTGGGCCAGGCTTTTCATGCTCTCCCGGAGCATGCCCAGCCTTTCCTCTACCGAAAAAAGGGTCTGCTTGCCGGGGTTATGTAAAATAGTGACAATGATCTTATCGAAGAGTTTCAATCCCCGCTTGACGATGTCCAGGTGACCGTTTGTAACCGGATCGAAAGAACCCGGGTATATCGCAACTCTCGCCATAGCCCTCATCCGCCACTCTAATGCGTTATCGTTCTCTGGGCCTGATTTCCGGGTGACAGCCGCCGCGCCGCATCAGGCCGGGTGCTCATACCACGGATTCTAAAAATGAAACAAGTGTTTTTCCGTAGCGCCGCTGGTCGTAAAGCCGGTAGCCGTCCGGAACCGGGGCCAGCGGCTCGCCTAACGCGTGTTCCAGAATCAGACGGTGACCGGGGGCCAGAAGGGGGCTGCGGCGCAGCAGATTCACGCCGACATAAACGAGCCCCTGGTTGTACGGCGGATCCATGAAAACAAGGTTGCACGGTGGTTGGCGCATAACACTGGCGGTCAGGCCGCGGGTGACATCCCAACAGATGACGTGGGCCCGGTCCTGAAGCCGGCACATCTGCAGGTTGCGCTGAATGAGGTTTACGGCCGTGCGGCTGTTGTCGATGAAAACGGCGGCGCGGGCACGGCGGCTGAGCGCTTCGATGCCGAAAGCGCCGGTGCCGGCAAACAGGTCCAGCACGACGGCATCGGCCACCCACGGGGCGATGATATTGAAGATCGACTCACGCAGCCGGTCCGCTGTCGGCCGGATCGCACGGCCGCGGATGCCGGCGAGTTTTTTGCCTTTGAGGGTCCCACCGATAACACGCAAATGACTGCCATTCCTAAGGGTTCACGAAAAAAATAAAGTCACAATTTTCGGGGTTGAGTCAGCCGGCCGCCAAGGCGCAAAAACGCAGGAGTATCTGGATATTTAAGAGTTTTCGCAACGCAGGCGGACGGAATGTATCGGCCTCTAAAATATGACGTTATTTTTAAGCAAGCCCATAACCGCGGCCGGGGCGGGTTACCTGAGGATGTCTTTGATCTTCTTGTTCAGGTAGCTGCGTCCGAGGCCGAGCATTTCCGCGGTGCGGGTAATGTTGTTTTCGTTTTCTTCGAGCTTTTTTTGAATGTATTCTCTTTCAAAAATTTTTTTGGCTTCCTTTAAGTTGTCGATCGCCAGCAGGTCGGGATCTCCCAGAAGCGTGCGGCGGCCGGCAGAGGGATTGTAAGGCTCGGGCAGGTCGCCGAGGTCGATTGTCTCGTTTTCAATCATGATGGCCAGGCGTTCCACCAGATTTTTCAATTCGCGCACGTTGCCCGGCCAAGCATAAAAGCGCAGCAGGTCGAGGGCCGCGGGCGTCATCTTCTTTTTTTTCTTCTGGGCTTGCTTGGCGAATTCTTCGAAGAAGATATCGACCAGAAGGGGGATGTCCTCGATGCGATTCCTCAAGGGCGGCACCTCGATCGGCACCACGTTGAGCCGGTAGAACAGCTCTTCTCTGAAGGTCCCTTTTTCAATTTCTTTTTCGAGTTCCTTGTTGGTGGCGGCAATGACGCGGACATCCACGGCGATGATGCGGCTGCCGCCCAGGCGGTTGAACTCCTGTGCCTCGAGCACGCGCAGCATTTTCGATTGGGTTTTCAGGCTCATGTCGCCGATCTCATCCAGAAATATGGTGCCGCCGTTCGCCAGCTCGAATTTTCCTCTTTTTTTGCCGCCGGCGCCCGGAAACGCCTCCTTTTCGTGTCCGAACAATTCGCTTTCGATCAGTTCTTCCGGAATGGCGGCACAGTTGACGGTGATCAGGGCCTGGTCGACCCGCCGGCTGAGCTGGTGGATCGTGCGGGCCACGAGTTCTTTGCCGGTACCGTTTTCTCCTTTTATCAGGATCCAGGTATCGGTCGGAGCCGCCACGGCCACCTGTTTTTTCAGCAGTTGAATCGGCGGGCTGTTGCCGCTGATCGAGTTCTTCTCGATCATCTTCTTTCTCAGGTAGCGGTTTTCCTCTTCGAGCCGGCGATAATTCAAGGCGTTGTTGATCGCCAAAATAATCTTGTCGATCGACAGCGGTTTTTCGATCAGGTCGTAGGCCCCCATTTTGGTGGCCTTTACGGCCGTCTCGATCGTGCCGTGACCGGTAATGATGATGACCTGGATGAAGGGGTTGCTCTTTTTGATCTCCTGCAAGGTATCGATGCCGTCCAGGCCCGGCATCCAGATATCGAGCAGCACCAGATCGGGTGATTCGCTGTCGATATTTTTCAGGGCCTCGTATCCATTGGAGGCGGTGTGCACCTCAAAGCCCTCGTCGGTCAGGAGCCCGCCCAGTGACTGCAAAATCGACGGCTCGTCATCAACGATCAAGATAGACGGATTCATTTACATGTACTCCTTTAAGACAAGTTGCCCGGCCACGAGCCCCAGCTGTCGCCGCCGGATCCACAGCCGGTCACACTGGTATTTCAATCACGAATTTGGCCCCTGTGGGTTGGTGGTTCTGAACACTGATCACGCCGTTGTGGTCTCCGACAATCGTGCTGACGATCGTCAGCCCCAGCCCCATGCCGGCTTTTTTGGTGGAAAAGTTCGGCTCGAACAGCCGCGTCTTGTCGGCATCCGAAATTCCGGGGCCGTTGTCGGCCACCTCGATGCGGACGCGGTTCAAGATGGAATCGTGGGTCAATGTAATCGCAATCTCACCCCGGCCCTTGATGGCGGCGATGGCGTTTTCCAGCAGATTGATCATCGCCTGCTTGATCAGCTTGCGGTCCAGGTTCATGACCGGAATCGTCACGCTCAAGTCGGTCTGAAACCGGATTTCAGGATGCCCGTCCCGGTAGAGGATGACGGTTTCCTCGATGATGGGCATAAGGTCACAAGGTTTGAGATCGACACTCGGAAATTTGGCAAATGCGGAAAACTCGTTGACCAGGTTGCGGATCAATTCAACGTGATCGATGATCATCCGGATGCACTCGTCAAAAACCGGGTCTTCGTGGTCTTTGGCGAATTTTCTTTTGAGCCGTTGCGCCGAGAGTGTGATCGGGGTCAGCGGATTCTTGACCTCATGCGCGATGCGGCGTGCCACCTCGCGCCAGGCCGCCATGCGCTGCGCTCTTTCCATTTCCGTAAGATCATCGAAAACAACCACGGTGCCCATGGGGCTGCCGGCATCATCTTTCAGGGCATTGACGTGGGTCAGGAAGCTGCGCGGGCGACCGTCGACAACCAGGCGCAGGGGCAGCTGCAGGGCATCGTTTTTCGAGAGCGCCAGGCTTTCCCTGATGTCGCGGGCCAGACCGCGGAACTGGCCATCCAGCAGATTTTCGTAACTGCGATCAAGAGCCTCGTCGGTCCCGAGGCCCAACATCCGTGCGGCCGAGGTGTTGATCGTCTTGATAATGCCGCCGGCATCGAGTGTCATGACGCCGGCCGAAACGTTTTTCAAGACAATTTCCATATACTGCCGCTTTTCTTCGATTTCGATGTTCTGCTGCTGGAGCATGTGGGCGGAGAGTTCCAACTGTTCGCGGCTGGTGCGCAGATCGCGCGTCATCTTGTTAAAGGATTCGACCAGACTTCCGATCTCATCATCGGCCACCCGTTCGATCGTAAAACCCAACTCGCCCTCGGCCACACGCCGGGTGCCTTCGGCCAACTCCTTGATGGGAATGCTGATCGAGCGGGCGAGATAAAACCCGAACCAGATGGCGCAAAAAAGAACCAGCAGAGCCACGATGGACAAAACGATGTAATAGGTGTTCTGAATCGGTTTTCTGAGCAGTTTGATCTGCTGGTACTCTTCGAATCCGCGTGTAATCGACTTCATGCTCTGTGAGATGTCCGGCACTAGAAGGGTCGACAGACACAGAAACCCCTTGGCCTGATCGCGCGGCACCCCGAACGGAATCGTTCCCACCGTACGGATCAACTCGCCTTGGAAAATGTATTCCGAGAAGGTCCAGATATTGTCCGGAACGAAGCCCTGCAGGAGTTTCTCAGCGGGCAGGACGCCAAAGGACGCGGCATCGAGCGCCTCATCAAGAGAGATCGTCAGGCGCATGGCATGCACATCGTACACCTCGAGTGCGGGGATGTTGAACTCGCGCTGGACGACACTGGCGTAGCGGGCGAGCGCATCGATGTTCTGGGGCGCCAGGAGGTCTTTTCGGACGATCTGGTAGGCGGTGCGGTCAATGAAGAACCGCCCGCTGGTTTCGGCCTGCCTGTAGATGCTGCGGCCAACCGTCAGGGAGTTTTCCAGGGCCTGCTCCACCGGCACATTGAACCAGAAATCGAGGCTGGTGGTGATGAAGTTGATGGAAAAGAAAAAAAGGACAATCGTCGGCAGGAGCGTCAGGGCGATAAAGGCCACCGTTAAACGGGTTCGCAGCCGGGCCCCCATGACATTGCGTTTGCGTTCGTAGAGCAGTTTGACCAGATTGCGGAAGACCAGAAATATCAGCAGAATCAGCAGCAGAAGGTTGATGTTGATGAGAATAAACATCAACACCGTGTTCGAGACCGGTATGTCCGAGCCGAAGTGAATGACACGGAACTCAGCCAGGGTCAGGAAGGCGACCACGATGGCGATGACGACAATCAGCACCCCTTCGCGTTTGCGCCGCTTCCGGTCGGTCTGGGCCGTACCCAGGGAAAGCGTGCGGGTGGTTCTGACAGAATCAGTCATGGCAAGGACACAGTGCGGCTGGATAAAATGGAGAAGCGGCCGGAAGCGGAGACCATCTTGACTCAATAGATGAAATCAATGGTGTACCAATCGGTTTCGACATCCCACAGTGAAAAGAGAATGTAATGAAGGTAGAGCGGTAAGGTCAGCTTGCTGACCTCGGCCATCGTCCGGATTTGATACTGCCGGCCTTTCTGCAGTTCGTTCAAAGGAAAGACGCGCAAGGCCTCGACTTCCGTCATCCACTGCTGGGCCTGCGAAAAGGAGTGCGTCACCGCCGGATTGCCCTCTTTCCATGATCGCTTCACGGTGAATTCTTTTTTCAGATTGTCGTATTTGATCGTATGCGTCAGTTCGATATCGGCAATATTCTTATCAGACCACCAGTGACGGACGCGGTATATGCTGATGTAGAAGACAAATGTCGCCGGCACGCCGCTGAGAATGGCTTCCTTGAATTTTTCGGTAAATGCGCCGGTGAGGGTCAGCGACAACAGGAGATCGTCACGCGTGTTGGAAACGGTCATGTGCGCTAACCGGGTTTCCTCAGCCGCCACCGGTAAAGCAAACTGCCAGATGAGGCAAAGCGATAATAAAAGAGAAACGCCGGCTTTGCGGCCCATAAAAAAATCCCCTGCAGTCAGCGGCACCCCGGAACACCAAAGGCGCATATGCACCGTCACCCCATCGGGTGAGAAGCTAGAAAAAACATTGCCTTAAAACCAGTAGATTATGGAATATAACGAAAAAACGGTCACATAGCAATAGATTTTGGTTGCGCGGCGGGCAGCGGAGGGGGCAGGGTAACCCGGCACGTTTCCCAGGAATCCTTGGAGGAAAAGAATTTCTCCAGGAAGGCGTGGTTGAACGCATGGCCGGATTTGACGACGACGAGATGCCCGAGGATGGGCATCCCCAACAGGGAGAAATCTCCCAGGCAATCGAGGATCTTGTGACGCACGAATTCATCCGGAAATCGCAAACCGTCCGGGTTGACGACGCGGTCGCGATCGATGACCACGGCGTTTTCGAGCGAGCCGCCCAACGCCAGGCCGAAGCGTTTCATGTATTCCACCTCGTGCAGGAAGCCAAAGGTCCGGGCCGGGCTGATTTCGGCGGCAAAAATCTTGTCGGTCACATCGGTGCCCAGAGACTGACGGCCGATCAGCGGATGGTCGAAATCGATCGTGCAGGTAATCCTGAAACCTTCGGAGGGGTAGGCGGTCACCGACTTGTCGCCGTCGACCAGTTCAATCGGCTCCTTGACCACGAAGAATTGGCGGGGAACGCCTTGATTTTCAATTCCGGATCGGTTGATCTTTTCGGTAAATGGACTGGCGCTGCCGTCCATCACCGGGACCTCATAGGCATCCAGCTCGATGAGGGCATTGTCGATGAGAAGACCGGCAAAGGTGGCCATCAGGTGTTCGATGGTGGAGACGATACACCCGTCGCTGCCGATCACCGTCGCCAGGCTGGTGTCCACCACGCGGTTGAACTGGGCGGTGACGCCGGGGGTCCCGGGCAGATCGACCCTCACAAAACGGATGCCGTGGTTGACCGGCGCCGGCTTTATCATCAGGTTAACCGATTTTCCCGAGTGCAGGCCGATTCCTTTAAACCCGACCGGCTGCCGCAGGGTTCTCTGACTGGCTTGAATCACTGCTGAATCCTTCCTGAAACGCATCACCAAAAATGACGATCCGGATGCGCCTTTTTATAGCCATGTTCCCGCAAAAAAGACAACAGTAAAAGAATCTCGCCCGCGGCATGGCCCGCGGGCCGACCTGGCGGTTGAGCTGTAATTTTAAGGCCCGGTAGCGCCGTGTCAAGGCACCCGCAACCTGTCACGGGGTGGAGTGATCGGCAGTGACGCGGTACCTGCTGTTGGGGCGTATTTTTTGGCGGCCGGCGGTTATTCGATCGATTCCAGCGGCAGCACCGCGGTGTCGCGGGTCTTGCCCGCACCCGTGCTGTCGACCGGTCCGAAAAGTTCGATGCGATCCTGATCGCCTGCCGCTGGGACGGGGTTAGGGCGAGGCGCTTTCTTTTTCTGATCGGTGGCGGTCATGAAATTCGCCGGCATCGGTCGATGCTTTATCACGAGTTCCCCGGGAATGAGGATCTTTTCGCCGACACGCACCCGCCGCGGGTCAAGATCGGTGTTGGCATCGACAAGACGTTTCCAGTTGTCAGCCGCACCGGTGTACCACAGCGATATCGCGGTGAGGGTCTCTCCGGTCCGGCTGACGGTGTGACGATAGGATTCCTGTTTGGCGACGGGCGCGGCGGTTTTCGGCCGCAGTGCGGCGGCCATGAAATCCGCCGGCATCGGCTGGCGCGTTTTCAGCAGTTCTTCGGGAATCAGAATCCGATCGCCGATCTTGATTCTGCGCGGGTTGAGGTTGTCATTGGCCGCGACCAGGCGCTGCCAGTTTTCCGCCGCGCCGGTGTACCAGAGTGATATCACCACCAGGGTCTCCCCGCTCCGAGCCACCGTGTGGCCGAAGAGCGTCGGGTGGACGACGGCCTGGGGTTCTTCAGGCGGTGACGGCGGTGCCGGCTGCGTCACGGTCACCCGCGCCGGTTTTGCGGCCGGTGTTTGGTGCACCGGCACCTGACCCCTGCTGCAATCAAGCAGCGATAGAAATACCCCCGCCAGGGCTATCCCCATTGAAACCGTCCGCCGTTTTGTCATTGCCCGCCGGCCTCCTCGGCGACCCTGACCTCTTTGAGGTAGGTTTGCGCCTTTTGATTGCCCGGGTCGATGGCCAGGACCCTTTCAAGGCTGGCCCGGCTTTGCTTCTTTTTTCCTAATTTCTGTTGAACCATGGCGAGATTGAACAAGGCCTTGTCCAGATAGGGTGGCTCGAGGGCCACGGCCCGACCAAACATTTTTTCGGCATTTTCATACATGGCGGTGGACGCATAAATGAACCCCAGATTAAACAACGCATCCGAGAGTTCAGGCTCCAGGTCGACGGCTTTTTGATAGGCATCGATCGCCCGGGCATAGTCTTTGGACCGGGTGTAATACTTACCGAGGGCCAGATGAGCGGCGACATTTTTGTCATCCAGCGCAACGGCTTTGTGCAGCATCGCTTCGGCTTCCTGCGGCGATCGCTCCAGGAGAAGACCGGCCTGACCGGCCAGGGCCCAGGCATAAAGCGGTTTGAACTCCGGCAATCTCGCCGGATTGCGGACCGCATCCAGCAGCTCCAGCGCCAATCGGTAATTTTGTTGGGCCAGCGCCCCCTTGGCCAGGTCCAGCGAAGACAGCCGCTGCGGTTTTGGCTCATCGACCGGCGGGCCGGCTGATTGCAGAGAACGCGGCCCGGAATCCACCGGTGGGGGATTGGCGGACGGTTTCCGGTTTTCAGATGATTCCGGCCCGGGTTGGTGCTTCTCCACCACCGGTGGGGGGCCGGACAAAGATGTCACGGCCGCCACCTCGCTGACCCGGGTGTCAACGTCCGCTTTTTCCGCCGTGGTGGCCTGCACCATCAGGGTCAGGGCGACCGCAACAAGGCCGATACCGGCCACCAGTCCGCCGTAAAACAACGTCTGGCGTTTGACTCTCGCAGATGGCCCCCTTATTCCCGCACCGACCGGCGGGGGGACCTCCGTGCCGGCGGTCAGGGTCTCATTGACCGCGGAAAGGCCCTCGTCAGGGGCCGCAGCGGCGGGCGTCTCTTGGGCCGCACTGGCTTTTGCGGAATCCCGACCGGTCGCCACATCGAGGCCCAGACGCTTCAAGCCGTCCGCCGCCGACCGCCGGAGCCGCCGAGCCAACGGTAGCCGGTGCGGGTTGCGGAAGGCGGCCCGCCGCCGGTCCTTCAACTTGTCGATCAGCGATTTTTGAAATACCGCCCCGGCTTCACCGGGAAACCGGATTTCGCGCGCGCACTCGGCCACCACCTCCGCCGGTATCGTTTTCAAACCCTGAACATACCCCGTAAGAAGTGCGTGATCGCAAATGACATTGATCAACCGGGGATATCCGCGCGAAAAGCGATGGATTTCATGAATCGCATCCGCTGAGAACAGCTGGGCCTGGCCACCGGCCACCCTCAGGCGATGGCCGATATACTGCACCATTTCGCTTTCGGACAGCGGCTGGATGTCGTAAAAAAGCGTCACTCGTTGACGCAGGGCGCAGCACTCCGGCAACAGCAGCGATTGCTTCAATTCGTTCTGGCCGATAAAGAAGATATTGATCAGCCTTTTGCCCGCTTTCTCCGCATTGGACAACAGCCTAATTTCTTCCAGGAGGTCCTGCGACAGACGGTGTGCCTCGTCGATGACGAGCAAAACGATCCGGCCGTCCGCGTGGGCCTGCTGTAAAAAGCGGGTGAAGTTGAGAATGAAATCGGCTTTGCCGTCGACGACCGCCGCCGGATCGTAGGTCCTGGCAACGATTTTCAGGAAATCAAGGATCTCGAGCTTGGGATTGTTGATGTTGGCGACCAGGACATCATCACCCAGGCTCTCCAGCAGGGCGTTCAATAAAGTGGTCTTACCGGTCCCAATGCCGCCGGTCAGGACCACAAACCCGTTGCGGTCCAGGACACCGTATTTGAGAACGGCCAGCGCCTCCTGGTGTTTCTCTCCAAACCAGAGAAAGCGGGGGTCGGTATCGATTCGGAATGGTTTTTCCGACAGATTATAGAAGGAGAGATACATTTACGGTCTTTTCTACTGTGCCGGTTTACTTTCGGCCGCATTCAAGGTGACGGCGTCGCGGCAGCGTTCAACCGGTTTTCAGGGCGGGCGGGTTTATCCGCACGCACGCCTCGCAGGCCATACGGGTCGTGGGGGAACGAAATACGAGAAAAGAACTGCGCGGGGGCGGTCCGGCCGAAGACCACATATGAAACCTCGAGATGAGTCGCCGCTTCAGGGGTGAAATGCTTATGAAAACCCATGGTAACCGGTGTCGATTTTATATACCAACCCCGGTGCCCTGTCAAGCCGCAAGCCAAGGGTTTCCGGAACAACCGCCGCGTGTCGCGACTTGTTTCAAGCGGGGTCGGGCGCATAACCGTTGCCCGAAACACGACAGTGTGCTAATTTTGCTGGAATTGGTCGCTTCAGAAAAATATCGTCAGACGAAAGCTTGCCCCCGTAGGGGGGCATAAACGGTGAAGACATGCTGGCCCGGGTCCTGAGCAGTGCCGTCATCGGTATCGATGCCTATCTGGTGGAAGTCGAGGTGGACATCGCCCGGGGTTTGCCGACCTTTACCATCGTCGGGCTTCCGGAAGCATCGGTCAAGGAAAGCAAGGAGCGGGTCAAGTCCGCCATCAACAACTCCGGCTACAGCTTTCCCGACGACCGCATTACCGTGAACCTGGCCCCGGCCAACATCAAAAAAGAGGGCACCGGCTTCGACCTGCCCATCGCACTGGGAATTCTCGCCGCCGTCGGCATCGTTCCCAAAGCCGCCTGCTCCCGCTATCTGGTGTTGGGCGAACTCTCGCTGGATGGGCGCATCAAACCGGTCAACGGGTCGCTGCCGATGGCGCTGGCCGCCAAGAGCGCCGGGTACGGCGGTATCGTGGTGCCGCCTGAAAACGGCCGCGAGGCATCGGTGGTGAGCGGCATCGACGTCATTCCGGTTGACACCCTGTCCAGGCTGGTCGAGTTTCTGCGCGGCACGGTGCCGATCACGCCGCTGGCAACCGATGTGACGGCTATCTTCACCCGCGACCCGGGCGCCGAGGTCGACTTCGGCGAAGTGATGGGCCAGGAGCATGTCAAACGGGCCCTGGAAGTGGCCGCCGCCGGTGGGCACAACCTGCTGATGATCGGGCCGCCCGGCTCCGGCAAGACCATGTTGGCCAAGCGTCTGCCCACGATCCTGCCGCCGCTCACCTTCGAGGAAGCCATCGAAACCACGAAGATATTCAGCGTCGTGGGCCTGCTGGGCGCCGACCAGGCCCTGGTCACCCGGCGCCCTTTTCGGTCGCCGCACCACACGATTTCCGACGCCGGACTGATCGGCGGCGGCCACTTTCCGCGCCCCGGAGAGGTCAGCATGGCCCACAACGGCGTTCTATTTCTG
The DNA here is from genome assembly GCA_963779885.1 of uncultured delta proteobacterium. Classification (GTDB taxonomy): domain Bacteria; phylum Desulfobacterota; class Desulfobacteria; order Desulfobacterales; family SG8-13; genus JARFQH01. The sequence continues at coordinate 357,660 of CAWAAN010000024.1, forward strand.
GACGAACTGCCGGAATTCAAGAAAAACGTGCTCGAAGTCCTGCGCCAACCCCTGGAAGATCTGAAGGTCACCATCTCGCGTGCGGCCCAGACCATCACCTACCCGGCGAGTTTCATGCTTCTGGCGGCCATGAACCCCTGCGCGTGCGGTTACCTGTCCGACCCCAAACACCAGTGCCGCTGCAGTTTCCAGCAGATCCACCGCTACCGCACCCGGATTTCCGGGCCGCTGCTCGACCGGATCGACATCCACGTAGACGTGCCGGCCGTCGCCTATAAAGATCTGGCCGCCCTCAACAGCGCGGAATCCTCGGCCGCCATCGCCGTGCGGGTCAAAAATGCGCGGGACGCTCAGGACGAGCGCTTCAAGCGATTGAGATTCTACTGCAACGCCCAGATGGGAAGCCGCCAAATCAAACGTTTCTGCCCCATCGGCCCCCGCTCCCAGCGCCTGCTGGAAGCCGCCATCGACAAGCTCGGCTTGTCGGCCCGCGCCTACAGCCGTATTCTCAAAATCGCGCGCACCATCGCCGATCTCGCCGGCGCCCCCGACATCGCCGTCGATCACATCTCCGAGGCCATTCAGTATCGCAACCTCGACCGCGGCCGAATCCGGCCGAGTTCCGTGGGCTGAAAAACCCTTACAGTGTCAATTGCTTCAGGTTCGAACTGCGGATGTGAAGGTCCCGCTGAGGAAAGGGAATCTCGATGCCGGCGTTCTTAAACTCATCATAAATGGCAAAATAGAGACTGCTGCGTAATTTTCGCCGTGGCGTTTCGCGCACGTCGATCCAAACCAGGAGCTGGAAGTTGATCGAACTGTCGCCGTATTCCACCAGTCGGACCAACGGCGCCTTATAATCGGTGACCATCGGCTCTTTGACCGCCACCTCCAGCAGGATCTTTTCAACGGTTCGCGGGTTGGCGTCGTAGGAAACGCCCACCGGTATGGCGACCCGGATCAGGGCCGAGGTGAGCGAGTAATTGACGATCGTGTTGGAAACGAAGCTCGAATTGGGAATCAGGTACTCGATGTTGTCGCGGGTACGGATGCGGGTGGCATTCAGGAAGATGTCGGTCACATAGCCCAGGGTATCGGACACCTCGATCCAGTCGCCTTTGCGGACCTTGCCCCCGAAGATCAGGCTGAATCCGCTGATGACGTTGGCGGCCATGTGCTGCAGCCCAAGGCCGATGCCGATGCCGGCCGCACCGGCGAAGACCAGCAGGAAGCGCAGGTCCAGTCCGATCGCCTTGAGGGAAATCAACAAACCGATTGCGATGAGCAGGTAATTCAAGGAGATGTTCAAGGCATACCCGAGCCCGGAGTCGATACCCAGCGACGGGTACACCCGATAGTCGAGATACGCCCGTAAGAGGCGCGAGACAAACACGAAGGCCAGCAGGATCAGGACGGCTTTCAGGATCAGCCAGAGCGTGATCGGGGCTTTGCCCAGCGTGATCACCGGAAACGACATCAGGCGCTGCAGCGGATCGAGAAAACCGAGCATGTTGAGGATGATGACCACGGTGACGGTCACGGTGGCGTATAGCAGCACGGTTTTTAACGAGCGGAAGAGAAAAGCGGCGGTTTCATCGCGATAATCCTTGCCCGCATACCACCTGGCGAGCCAGCCCCGCAATAGGTTGAAGGCCCACATGATGAGCAGATAAGCACCGAGGGTCGACCAGGTCTTCAGCAGGATGACCTTTCCGAACTGCCGGTAACCGAGGCACCAGAGCAGGGCCACAACGAAGGAGAAGATGATAAAGGGGTAGAAAAAGCGCACCATCATGCGCACGAAGCCCTGGTAGAAGCGATCCGGCAGGTCGGGCAACAGCGACAACAGGGTCTTCTTCATCATGAGCAACAAGAAGGAAACGATGACGATCGACACCGAAATGACGAATTTTAAAAGGGCCACGATGTCGGCCCGAATCTGAAAGACCTCGATAAGCCAAATCCCGGCCATGCCGGCCAGGATGAAAAAGACGACCAGGCGCGCGACGGCAAAGACGCGCTTGCCGTAAACGGCGGTTCTGGGAAATAAACTACCGGTCAAGACCTCTCTGAGAACCCCGATGATTAGAGCGCCGGCGGCCCACAGGCCTAAAAATTTGCCGGTCAGTTGAAACCACACCGCCTGAAATTTGATGAAGGCATCGATCAGGGAAAATACGGCCAAGAGGAGCAGCGGCAGCAGGGCCGCGGCCAGGACTTTCATGAGCGAAACAAAAAAGGGGAAGAGCGCGGCCGGCAGCTTTTTTTCGAAAGGTGTGAGGGCGGCGAGCATCCGCGCCAGCACCTTTTTGCGCCCGATGAGACTGTAGACCACGGCCCCGATGAAGGTGAGCACCAGAAGCGAACCGGCCACTCCGAGGAGCCGGCCCTGCTCCATGATTTTCTGCGCCAGATGCGGCACCTGGAGCGGCAGCCCGATGATCCAGTGGTACAGGTCCCTGATCGTCTGCAGGTCCCAGCCCAGGGGGGTGCGGTAAAAAAGCGACTGGGCCTGTTTGACGAAGTCCGCTTTGACCTTTTCGGCCTGCTCGACCAGCGATTTTCCGACCTCCGGGTGCAGGGTAACGGCCGGAGCCTGTTCGGTTTCGGTGGTGGTGGCCGCCGGCGGCGCCGCCAGAAGCGGCGGGCAGTGCAGCGCGGCGATTAACACCAGGGCGATAAACCAGCCATGAAAATTTCGCATGGCCGTATTATAAAGTGATTTTATCAAAGAGGAAAGGCCCATATGGTCGATTCAAAAGAACACAGCCCGCAAAGAGCCGCCGCGGCGTTGATGGGCATGGGGCCCCGCGCGGGTCTTGTTCCCGGCCCTTTTGCGCCGATGGGCGCCGCAGCAACCGCGCCCGCAACCAATGCCTGAAAAGCGGCTGCTGATCATCCACCAAGGCGCCCTCGGCGATTTCGTGGTGACTTTTCCGGTGCTCAAGGCGCTCGGGGCCATCTACCCCCGCATAGACGGCATCTGCCGGTCGAGTTTCGGGCGCCTGGCGATCGATCTCGGCGTCCTGCAGGCCGCCTTTGCCCTGGAATCGGCGCGGTTTGCCAGTCTCTACACCGATCGCATCGAGCCGGCGGTCGACACCCTGGTTTCGGCCTACGGCAGCCGCCTGCTGTTCTCGTTCTCGGAAGTGTTGGAAAACTCGCTGAAAAAAATCGGCGGCGGCCGGGTGTTTCGGGTTCAACCCTGGCCGGGCGCCACCGACCGTGGTCACATCACCGCGTTTCTGAGCCGCCAGGTCCTGGCCAGCGGCCTGCTAACCGGTGAGCCCCGGCACCGGTTTGCCCGCGCGTTGGCGCACCTTCAAACCGCGGCGATCGGAAAGCGCCGCCCCGGCCACCGGGTCCTCGTCGCCCCCGGCGCCGGAAGCGTCAAGAAACGCTGGCCGCTGGCGGGCTTTTTGCGGGTCGCGGCCGAATTGAAAGCGCGCGGTTTGACCCCCTTGGTCCTTCTGGGCCCCGCCGAGGAGGACCTCGAAGGGGAACTGAAAAAAATTCCCGAGTGGTGCCGCCACCTCGTTAAGCCGGCCACGCTTCGGGACTTGATCGGCGTGCTTGAATCCGCCGCCGGCTACATCGGCAACGATTCAGGCGTCAGTCACCTGGCGGCTTTTCTGGGGTTACCATCCCTGGTTATCTTCGGGCCATCGGATCCTGACCGGTGGCGCCCCTTCGGCGACCATGTCCATCTCGTGTGCGCGACCAGGCCCTGCAGTCCCTGCTTCGGCACTGAAAACAAGGTCTGCCGGCAGGAAGGGGCCTGTCTCGAAGACATTAGCCCCGATCGTGTCCTGGCGGATTTCGAAAAAATCTTGGCCGATGCGGTGCCCTGTGAATGCTGACTGACAATAAAAGAACCCCTGAAGGGGTGTTACCCTTCAGGGGTTCAAACGGGCATCGCGAATTTTGAGCATTATCGGATCAACGCAAGTTCAGGCCAACTCCGAGAATAACCAGCAGGAAATTTCGCATGAGAACGCATCGTCGCAGCACTTGAAATGCCCACATGACACCGGCCCGTGAAAATTAGACCGCTTTCTATCCCCATTGCACGCGTCTGTCAACGGAAAATTCGGCCAAATGCGGTTGGGAAGCGCCGCCCCGCCTATCCAATTTTTCCCCGGCGGGTCTCGAAGCAGCGCCGTTCGACATAGCTTCGGTTTTCGGCATCCCACACCGCTTCGTTCTCGTGAATCAACTTGGCGCCGCCCTCCCAGGCCCCGCAAGCCACCACGGCCGTCTCGCCCAGGGTAAACTTCTTACCGCAGGCCGCGCATCCTTCGGCGTTGTGCTCATTCAGTTTCTGGAGGTCGATCAATATTTTCTGCCGGGAAAACGTTTTTTCAGTCATAAACTCCTCACTTTTTCTCCCTTACCGCAAGCCTTGTCTTTGATCAAATTGGCCGCCACCTGGCACATCGAATCGCGTTCAACCGTTAATAGTTTCCTCTTTGAACAAACTGGGCGTCTCGGCGGCCAGCGGCAGGCCTGAACGTTGAACCGTGAACTTCATGCGCCGGTCACGTGCCTCTTTCAAGGCCGTCGCACCACATCAAAGAGGACACGACCGAGTAATTTAAAAAAAACCTAAGCGTGATTGACCGGCGTGTCAAGCAATGCCACTGACCTCAGTGATAACGGCAAAGTTGATGCGCTAATGACGCGTCCTACCGCAGGTAGCGCCCCCGATCTTCCATGAAGCGCTTGTATATCCGGTAATGGTCGGTCTGCTCGTAGGCCACCGTTTTTATGGGTGCACGGTCAAAGCCGTAAATGCGGCTCGCAGGGCAGGCGAGCAGGATCGGCGAGTGGGTGGCGATGATGAACTGGGCGCGTCCGGCACCCGCGGCATCCTTTAAGAGGTTCAGCAGCTCGAGCTGGCTCTTGGGGGAAAGGGCGGTTTCGGGCTCGTCCAGAACGTAGAGGCCCTTGACTTGAAACCGGGAGTGAAAAAAAGACATCAACGACTGGCCGTGCGACTGCCGTAACAAAGATTTGCCGCCGAAGTAAGCCAGCACGCCGGGGTCGTTGGCCGCCCAGTCGTCCAGGATCGAGGCAAAATTCCTGAAAACCTGAGCATCGAAGTAGGTCCCCGGGACCTGCTCGTCGGTCCATTTCACATCGAGGGACCTGAACAGAAGCTCCTCGTAAGGATTGACAGCCGGCCGGACCCGCCGTTCCCCCTGCCAGATGTTCACGCCGCTGCGCACCGCAAGGGCTTTGAGCAGCGTCGATTTGCCGGTGCCGTTTTCGCCGGCGAAAAAGGTGACCGGCGTCTCGAAACAAAGCGTGCGGCTCTTTATCAGGACGGCCAAATTAAAGGGATAGTGCTGCCGGGTCGGGAATCGGGCCTGGACGATGTCCACCTGCTTCAAATGCATGCGCCGGTCTCCATCCTTTCATCAGCGCGCCGCCCGGCGCGCCGGTATTTTATTGACAGATCATACCACATCGTGGCAATTATAAGCGGTGCTGTCGATGCCGCCGGTCGCAAGTGGCTCCGGGCCGGTGTCGGTCTTTTTGGACGGCGGGTTCCCGCCGCACCGGGGGGGCACCGACCTTTTTCCCGCCGGCACAGCTGCCCGCCAACTCACCAAAAAGGTCAGGGCTCACAGGGCAACGCATCGGCGGTGTTGTCGGGCACTTGAAGTACAAGAGTACGTCTGAGCGCCCGACGCCTTGCATCTGCGTCACCCTGTAAACCCTGACAATCCGGTGACTTGAAGCCCATTGAACTTTGCAACCCTGTGATCGTGTATCAAAAAAGAGTGGGGCATGGACGACGAAGAATTCAAGCATTTTCGCAGTAAATTGAAAAAGACCCAGAAGCAGATGGCCGATCTGCTGGGGGTGTCTATCAAGGCGATTCACAGCTACGAGCAGGGATGGCGCGCGGTGCCGGCCGCCGTCGAACGGCAGCTCTTGTTCCTGCTCTCCCGTCGGCGGGCCCGCCGCAAACCACCCGCCGATTGCTGGGAGGTACAGAACTGTCCGCCGGAGCAGCGGGTGAATTGCCCGGCCTGGGAGTTTCGGTGCGGCCCGCTGTGCTGGTTCGTCAATGGCACCCATTGCAAGGGAACGATTCAAAAAACCTGGCAAGAGAAGATGGCCTTGTGCCGTTCCTGCCGAATCTTCAAGAAACTGCTCAAGACTTGACCGCTCGTTGACCGCGCGGCCGGCGTTCTTGTTTCCGACATCCTGAGGTCATGAGCGAATACAGCCCACCCGATCAAAACGGTCTTTCGGCGGTCGGCGTCGTCACGAAAAAAACCGTCACGTTGGCCGTTCCGCCGGCGGAGATGGTCCTTGAAAACGGCGCCCGGCTCGGTCCGATCACCCTCGCCTACGAGACCTACGGCACCCTGGAGCCTGACCGTCGCAATGCCATTCTGGTCCTGCACGCTCTTTCGGGCGATGCGCATGCGGCCGGTCTCCACGACCGCCAGGACCTCAAGCCGGGCTGGTGGGACATCATGATCGGACCGGGCAAGGGCATCGACACCAACAGATTTTTCGTCGTCTGTTCAAATGTTCTGGGCGGCTGCATGGGGTCGACCGGACCCGGCTCGGTCAATCCGGCAACCGGCAAAGCTTACGGACACGATTTTCCGCTGGTCACCATCGGAGACATGGTCAGGGCCCAGAAAGCGCTGATGGATCACCTGGGGATCGAAAAGATCCTGGCGGTCGTCGGCGGCTCGATTGGCGGCATGCAGGTCCTGGAGTGGTGCGTCCGCTACCCGGAAATGGTGTTTGCGGCCGTTCCGCTGGCCACCACCTGCCGGCACTCCGCGCTGGCGATTGCCTTCAACGAAGTGGCGCGGCAGGCCATCATGGCCGATCCGAACTGGAATCACGGCGACTACTATGAGGCCACGAGGCCGAATCTGGGACTGGCGGTCGCCCGTATGATCGGCCACATCACCTACCTCTCCGACGAGGCCCTGCGCCGCAAATTCGGACGCCGGCTGCAGGATAAACATGACTTTTCGTTTAACTTCGATGCCGATTTCCAGGTGGAGAGCTACCTGCGCCATCAGGGGACGAAATTTGTCGAACGCTTCGACGCCAACAGTTTTTTATACATCACCAAGGCCGCCGATTATTTCGATTTGGAGCGCCGGCCCGGCGGCGGTTCGCTGGTGCGCGCCTTTTCCGGGGCCGCGGCGAGGTTTCTGGTCATCTCCTTCACCTCCGACTGGCTGTATCCGACGTACCAGTCGCGCACCATTGTGCAGGCCCTGAAAAAAAACGGCCTGGAGGTGAGTTTCTGTGAAATCGAGGCCGAGTGCGGCCACGATGCCTTTCTGCTGCCCAATGCGCGGTTGGCATCGCTGATCAAAGGCTTTTTGGAACGTGCCGTCACTGATAGTCGACATCGATAGCCTCCGGTTCGATCTTCAGATCATTGCCGGCTGGATTGCACCGAACTCCCGCGTGCTGGATCTGGGGTGCGGTGCGGGCGATCTGCTCCACTTCCTGAAAACCCGCAAGAAGGTCCACGGGACCGGCATCGAACATGACGAGGAAAAGGTGGCGCGCTGCATCCAAAAGGGCGTCATGGTTTTGCAAGGCGACATAAACGCCGAGGTCCTCGATTACCCGGATGATGCCTTCGACACGGTCATCCTGAGCCAGACCCTGCAGCAGGTCTTCGAGCCGGCGGCCCTGCTGCGCACGATCCTGCGCATCGGCAAAAAAGCGGTGGTCAGTTTCCCGAATTTCGGCCACTGGCTCGTGCGCCGGCAACTGCTGCTGACCGGATACGCGCCGGTCACCCGGCAACTGCCTTACCAGTGGTACGACACGCCCAATATCCGTGTGATTTCCTTGAATGATTTCAGGAAATTCGCCCGGACCGTGGGTTTCAGGATATTTAAGGAAACCGCCATCAGCGTCAACGGCCGCGGCGGCCGAACCATTGGCTGCCTGCCGAACCTGCGTGCCAGCTTCGGGATTTTTCTGATCGGAAGATAGCCACACGCTGAGCGTATAGCCCGGGGCCTGACCGCTCTCGTCGCTGATCTTGTTCCCGGAGATGCCGTAGCGCCACCCCAAAAAGGGGACGATAACGGCGTTCCGGCAGCGGCCCATGGTCGATTTGCTCGATCTGTGCGAGATAGGCCGCGATGGTTTGTTTAAATACAGCCGCCCTTTGGGTCATTTCGATTACCCTTTGCCGGTGGATCGTTGACAACCGTCTTTACACGCTTACGTTAGGGCCGTTATTTTATGCCGTCGAGCATGCCGGGCTTCCGGCCCTTTTTTTGTGAGGCATCGATGATGGCCGCCGCGCCAGACACAGTGGATGTATTTATTCCCATGCAATGGAGAATGTAAATGGCATTTGAGACAAGAGAAGAAGTCCTGGAGCAGGTGCTCGCGATGACAAAACCGGTTTGCCCGCATTGCGGCGAGCAGATGAACCTCTGGGAAGTTCCGCCGATTAATGTCGGCGACGGATTGGGCTGGGGGACGCCCTTTCTATTTATCTGCTTCAATGATTCCTGTTCGCTCTACACCCAGGGATGGGACCACATGAAGGAGAATTACGCGCACACGGCCTCGTACCGGTGCATGAATTATCCCGGAACCGAGCAGTTCGAGCTGATGCCGGTTTTCAGTTCGATGGGCGCCAAGGGCCAGATCATAGACGAAGAGGCCATGGCGGCCGAAGAAATTCAAAAAGAGGCCATAAAACGCGGGTTTTCCCTTCTGGCGGAATGCTTCGTCACCAAAGACGGGCCAACCGCGCTGCGGATCCTGCTCGATCCGGCCGAGCCCATGCGGGTGCGCATGAAGGCCGCGGAAATGCTGGGCGACATCGGTGAGATTGAGGCGATCGAGCCTCTGCGCAACCTCAAGGTCGGCAACCAGATCCTGGAAACCAAACTGCAGGAAGCCGTCAAGAAAATTCACGCGCGCCTCTTTACGCGCGAATGCCCGTTTTGCGCCGAAATCATCAAGAAAAGAGCCAACATCTGCAAGCACTGCGGCAAGGAAGTGGCCGGTCTGTGAACTCCGGCTTTGCAGAGGGTTACACAGTCCGATGCGCTTCAAACCACCCGATTGTCAGCGTTTACAGGATGCCGCAGATGCAAGGCGTTCGGGCACGCAGATGTACTTTTGTACGTCAAGCGCCCGACAACTCCGCCGATCCGGTGCCCTATCGTCAGCGTTCATAGGGTGCCGCAGATGCAAGGCGTCGGGCGCGCGGGCGTGCTTTTGTACGTCAAGCGCCCGACAACTCCGCCGATGCGGTGACCTATGAACGCTGACGCGGCAGGTGCCGCGCCACATTGACGTATTCGCAGTTGTAGGTGCGAAAGATCAGGCGCTCGCGCTCGAGGCGCCCGGCCGGACAGGCAGGGCGCGGTGCGGTGTCAAGCCAATCGCGCGCCGCGCTTTTTCCGGGAATGGAGAGCAGGTCCTCACCGATTTTCCTGCCGCTGACGGTGTCGAACACCACGGCGGTCTTACCGTCGGAAACCACCGCCAGCGGTACCTGGCGACGGGGATCGAACACGCGCGCGGACGACAAAACCTCCCGTTCGCAGGACCCCAATGAGCCGGCAACACACTTGATGACCATCACCGGCGTCGCGCCCGCATCCACGCTGACCACCAGATCCAGCTGGGAGGCGTAGCGCTGCCCGTCGACCACAAATTCAATCGGCACATCCACGGCAATGTCATTTCCGGCGTAGCCTTTTTCGGTGACCAGCAGCCGTTCGATGGCCTGGCGGTTTGCTTCGGGCCCCACCTCGGGCACCTGCCGGCCGGTAACAAAATCTTCGATCATGCGGTATGGTTTGAGCGTATCGGCCACCCTCATCCTCCTGTCTCCGCCATCGGTTTATTTTCCAGCAGGCCTCAAGAGCGAGGTCCCCGTCATTTCCGGCGGCTTTTCGAGTTCCAAAACCTCCAGGATCGTGGGCGCGATATCAGCCAGGATTCCCTGGCGCAGCGCGGCGTCGCGCCGGGTATCATCGACCAGGATAAACGGTACCGGATTGAGCGTGTGGGCGGTGTGGGCCCCGCCGTTCTCGTCGATCATTTTTTCGGAGTTTCCGTGATCGGCCGTGATCATCGCCGCGCCGCCCATGGCCCTGACGCGATCGATGATCTGCCGCACGCAACCATCCACCGTCTCGCAGGCACTGACGGCGGCGGCCAAGTCGCCGGTGTGCCCGACCATGTCCATGTTGGCAAAGTTCAGCACGATCAACGCGTAGCGGTTTGACGCCAGACGCTCCAGAAGCGTGGCGGCGACCTCGGCCACGCTCATCTCCGGCTTCAAATCGTAGGTCGCCACCTCCCGCGGGGAGGCGATCAGGCACCTGTCTTCCAAGGCGAAAGGCTTTTCCTCGCCGCCGTTGAAAAAATAGGTGACGTGGGCGTATTTTTCGGTTTCGGCGATGCGCAGCTGCCGCAGGCCGCGACGGCTGATGGCCTCGCCCAGGAGCCCCGTCAGGTGACCCGGCGGGAAAGCGACCGGCAGGGTAAATTTTTCATCGTAACGGGTCAGGCAGACGTACCCGCAGAGGTCGGGAACCAGCTGCCGGTGAAATTCATCGAACTCCGGGGCGGTGAGGGCGCGCGTGATCTCGCGGGCGCGATCGGCCCTGAAATTGAAAAAAATGACCCCGTCACCAGCGCCGATCCTGGTCAACGGCTCATCTTTCCCATTGGTCACCACGATCGGTGTGATGAATTCATCGGTTTCGTCACGCCGGTAGGATTCCTTGACGGCCGCTATCGGGTCACGAACCGTGCGCCCCTCGCCCTGCACGTAAAGTCGATACGCTTTTTCGACCCGCTCCCAACGGCTGTCGCGGTCCATGGCGTAATAGCGGCCGCAAACGCTCGCGATCCGTCCACCGCCGGCATTCAGGTGCTCCTGCAGCCGGGTCAGATAACCGGCGCCGCTGTCAGGCGGTGTGTCGCGGCCGTCGAGAATGGCGTGGATGAAGACCCGATCGAGGCCCTTGCGCCGGGCCATGTCGATCAGGGCCAGCAGGTGATCGAACTGGCTGTGAACGCCGCCATCGGACACGAGGCCCAGCAGGTGCAGCGCCGAGCCCCTGCCACCGACATCGGCCATCACCGTCGCCAGGGCCTCGTTGAGGAAAAATGAACCATCCGCGATGGACCGATCGATCCGCAGCAAATCCTGGTAAACGATCCGGCCGGCCCCGATGTTCAGGTGCCCGACCTCTGAATTGCCCATGATCCCCTCCGGCAGGCCGACCGCACGGCCGGCGCACTGCAGTTGGGTGGACGGATATAACTGTTGAAGCTCATCCAGACATGGCGTCCGGGCCATCCGGACGGCGTTGCCCTCCTGCCGCGCGGAGATGCCCCAGCCGTCGAGGATCATCAGCAGGCAGAATTCGGGCTTATTCATCGAATTTTTCCGTCGCGGCCATTGGCGGCAGCGCCCTTTTCAGACGGTCGGTTTTTATGCGCCGGGCATCCATCCACAATCCTTCCAGATCGTAGAACAGCCTGACCGGTTCGTAGAAAATGTGGATAATAACGTCCCCGTAGTCGAGCAGGGCCCAGTGGCCTTCGGAAAGCCCTTCGACGCTCAAGGGCTTTTTGTGCTGTTTTTTCAACTCGGCCTGGATGTGGTCGGCAATCGCCTGCACCTGGCGATTCGATCGCCCACTGCAAATGATAAACGCATCGGCCACCGACGTCAGTTCGCGCACATCCAGAACGATCAGGTTCTCGGCCTTTTTGCCCATTACGGCGCTGAGGTATGTCTCGATCGCATCGGTGAAATCATCGGTCATGCGTAAAGCCCCCGGCTGCTGACGATGTCGCGCACCTCCGCCGGCAGCAGATACCGCACGGAACGGCCGCTGCGGATCAGCTCCCTGATCCGGGAGGAAGAGATGTCGAGCATGGTGACATCAAAGACGTGGATCGGCATCAGCAGCGGATGTGAAAAAACCGACCGTGCCTCTGAACCGACGTACTCTTCGGATATGGCCGCACGCAAAAACCGGTCCAGCGCCTGCCATCTTTCCGCAGGCCGTTGCATTCCCGGTTCGGGCCTGGACATCACGATGAAGGCCACCGTTTTCAAGAGCGTGCGGAACGATTTCCAGGTGTCGAGTTCCAGAAAAGCATCCAGGCCGACGAGCAGGTAGAGCCGGGCGGCATCGGGCAGCATTTTTCTGAAGAGCCGGACCGTGTCGACGGTGTAGGAGGCTCCGGAGCGCTTCAGCTCGATGTCGGACACCTTCAGGCCGTCGCAGCCGGCGACCGCCCGGCAGAGCAGCTCATAGCGTACGGCCGCATCGATCAAACCCGCCGCGGCCTTGTGCGGCGGCATTGCGGACGGAATGAGGTAGCACTCGTCCAGCGGAAATCCCTGCGTCACTTCCAGGGCCGCCCGCAGGTGACCGATGTGAACGGGATTGAAGGTGCCGCCGAACAAGCCAATTTTCATAGGGGTGCGCCGATCCATGCCCGGCCGGCTCAATCGGCCATCTCGACGGTGATCGTCAGGTTGTCGCGGTGGATCACCTCGTCGTAGGGCTTGTGTCCTAAACAATTTTTTATCTGGCTCGACCTGCGGCCTTTTATTTTCTGTATATCCTCGGAGCCATAATTGACAAGTCCTATGGCCACCGTTTCGTCGGTCGCGCCTTTCAAGGTTACCGCCGCACCGACCGCGAATTCGCCTTCGACGGCCACGATGCCGCTCGGCAGCAGGCTTTTACCGTTTCGCAGCAGGGCGTCGATCGCCCCCTCGTCGATCACCAGGTTGCCTTGCGGCTTGAGATTGAAGGCGATCCAGCCTTTGCGCTTCGACAGTTTTTTGGGCCGCGGCACGAAGAATGTCCCGGTGTTCCGGCCGCCAAAGAGCTTGCCGAGTATATCCGGCTTGGTCCCGTTGGCAATCACCATCGGAATACCGACTGCGCCCAGTTTGCGGGCCGCCTTGATCTTGCTCAACATGCCGCCGGTGCCGAGCGCCCCGGGAATGTCGCTGGCGAATTTCTCGATCCGCTTTTCGATCCGGGATATCTCCGGAATCAGCTCGGCATCCGCAAAGCGCCGGGGGTCCTTCGTGTACAGGCCGTCGATATCGGTCAGATTGACCAGCAGGTCGGCATCCATCAAAAGGGTGATCATGGCCGCCAGGGTGTCGTTATCCCCGAACTTGATCTCTTCGACCATCACGGTGTCGTTTTCGTTGATGATCGGCACCACTCGCCAGTCGAGCAGGGTGTTAAGGGTATTACGGGCGTTCAGGTAGCGCCGGCGGTTGGAAAGATCGTCGCTGGTAAGCAGAATCTGGGCGACTTTCTTGCCCTGCCGTCCGAAAGCTTTCTCGTAGGCCCTGATCAGGTCGGCCTGGCCGACGGCCGCCACGGCCTGGCGTTTCGGAACTTCCTCCGGCCGCCTTGGCAGGTCGAGCTTGCGCAGGCCGGCCGCCATCGCTCCCGAGGACACCAGGATGACTTCGAATCCGGTATGGATCATTTGGCAGATCTGTCGGCTGATGGAACGGATGGCCGCCAGGTTGAGGTCGTTGTCGGCCGTCAGAACGTTGCTGCCGACTTTGACAACCACCCGCCTGGCGGATTCAAAGCAGATCGTCCGGCTGTCCGTCATCACTGTCACCTGCCGTTGCGGCACCATTGAAAACCGGTAACGACCCCACCCGGGGGACCAAATTCGAGATGTGCGCCAGCAGCTGATCGATGCCGGCGCCCGTGGCCGCCGAGATACGCAGCACCGGGATGCTCTCAAGGGCGGCTTCAAACGCCTGCGCCGCCTCCGCGGCTTGCGGCAGATCCATTTTGTTGAGCACCAGCACCTGCGTCTTTTCGCTCAGCCCACCGCCGTAGTGCGAGAGTTCCGTGGTGACAATCCGGTAGTCATCGAGCGGCGACTGCAAATCGATCCGCGAGGCATCGATCAGATGCACCAGGAGTCCGGTGCGTTCGATGTGCCGCAGAAAGCGGATTCCGAGACCGATGCCCTCGTGCGCCCCGGCAATCAGGCCCGGAATGTCGGCCACGACAAAGGGCCTGTTCGCGCCGGCTTGAACCACGCCCAAGTTGGGAGCCAGGGTGGTGAAGGGATAGTCGCCGATCTTGGGGTTCGCGGAGGAAATGGCGCCGATAAGGGTTGATTTACCGGCATTGGGCAGGCCGATGATGCCGACATCGGCGATGAGTTTCAATTCCAACTGCAGGGCGCGGGTTTGTCCCGATTCACCGGGTTGAGCAAAGCGGGGGGCGCGATGGGTGGCGGACTTGAACCGCGTATTGCCCTGCCCGCCCCGGCCGCCCGTGGCGATGATAAATGTCTGTCCCAACCGGATCAGATCGGCCAGAAGCTGGCCGGTTTCGGCATCCCGAATCAAGGTGCCGGCTGGAAGCTCGATGAAGAGATCCTGGCCGTCGCGGCCGGTTTTCTGCCGCCCCTGTCCGGGTTGCCCGTTTTGAGCCCTGAAGTGTTTTTTATGGCGAAAATCGTTGAGGGCGCGCCGGCCGGCCGAAACCCGCAGCACCACATCGCCGCCTTTGCCGCCGTCGCCGCCGTCCGGCCCACCGCGGGGGATGTACTTTTCGCGCCGAAAACTGACACACCCCCGGCCGCCGTTGCCGGATTGAACGGTGATGATCGCCTCATCGACGAATTTCACTCGGCATGTACGCTCACTTTTTTACGTGACCGCCCGAACCGCTCGTAAGCCACAACCCCGTCGATCTTGGCGAATATCGTGTAATCCTTGCCGAGGCCGACATTGTCACCGGGATGGATCCGGGTGCCGACCTGGCGTACCAGGATGTTGCCGGCCTTGACGTGCTCGCCACCGAAGCATTTGACGCCCCGCCGTTGTCCGGCGCTGTCACGGCCGTTTTTAGAACTGCCCGCTGCTTTTTTATGGGCCATTGTCTATCTCCTCGCTCACCGCTTGCCGTCCGTATGCCGATGGTGACATCCGCCACTCGTCTGCCCACGAAACGGCCGCTACGATGCATGAAAATGATGCGCCTATAGGGCAATGCCGTCGATTCTGACTGCCGTATACGGCTGCCGGTGGCCGTTCTTGCGGCGAAAGCGCTTGCGCCGCTTATACTTGAACACGAGCACTTTTTTGGCCTTGCCCTGTTCGATGATATGGCCGCTGACGGCACTGTTCTCCAAAAACGGTTGCCCGATGCTGACGGTTTCACCGTCGGAGGCCATCAGCACCTTGTCGAATGAAACAGGCGCGCCGACGTCGCCCGGGATTTTTTCCACCCGCAGAATTTCGCCTTCCCGAACCTTGTACTGCTTTCCGCCCGTTGCCACTACAGCATACATTTTTCGACCTCCCTGGATCCGATCCTGATGACCTATCGATTCAAAAAATGGATAATATGGATGGTTGCCATTGTTTTGTCAAGCAAAAACATCGCCGCCCCTGGTGAACGCGGGGCGGATGGACATCACGAAAAATGTCCGTATATTAAAATGATGAAAATCGTTTCAATCGCCGTCTCCCGCAAAAAAGGCACCCGCAAAACCCGCGTCGAATCGGCCGAGTTGATCGCGGATCACGGTCTAAGTACCGATGCGCATGCCGGCCGCTGGCATCGGCAGGTCAGTTTCCTGGCCGCCGAAAGCATCGCCGGGGCCCGCGGGCGCGGTCTCACGGTCGACTTCGGCGACTTTGCGGAAAACATCGCCACCACCGGCATCGATTGGCCCCGGGTACCGATTGGCACCCGCTTGCGGCTCGGCCGGACGGCGGTGGTGGAAATAACGCAGATCGGCAAGGAGTGCCACAACAAATGCGCCATCTACTATCAGGCCGGCGACTGCATCATGCCGCGCGAGGGGGTTTTCGCGCGCGTGTTGACCGGCGGCGTCATTCGCATCGGTGAGGCGATCGAATATGTGGAGACTCCCGTGGATGCGGCCGAAACGTCCGGCGACAAAACCGCCTGACTCAAACGCCTTTGGCTAATGCCGAAGACTTGGGGGTCAAGCAAAAGGACCCTACAAGCCTCTACTTGAATCCTTGGGGCACCATCACTCCATTGAACTGACGTCTTCGCCCAAAGGCGAGGGTTGTTCTCCCATTCCTCAAAGTGGGACAATAAAACCGGGGGGTTTTTGCAAGGGTATCAGGAACAGATGATCGTCCACTGGGACGGAACCACCGCAAAACGCGATCATAAGGACGTCATCACCGAAGAACCGCTATCGATCCGCATTCAGGGCCGGCCCTACGCCGTGATCATGCGCACGCCCGGTGACGAAATCGCCCACGCGGCCGGATTCTGCCTCACCGAAGGCATCGTCGACGAACCGGCCGACTTTCGTGCCGTGGCATCCTGCGAGGGTGCGGAAACCAACGTGGTCACTGTGACGCTGACCGCTGCCCGCCGTGAAAAAATCGGTCCCATCCTCGAGCGCCGGGGCTTTATCAGCCAGACCAGCTGCGGCATCTGCGGCAAGGAAATCGTCGCGGAGTTGCAGCAGAACCTGCCCCCGGTGCCGAACGGCCCGATTCTGTCCTCATTAAAACTCTTCAAATGCATCGAGACGCTCTCTGCGCATCAACCGCTGCGCCGGCGGACCCGGGCGTCGCATGCCGCCGCCCTGTTCGACGTGAACCTCAATCTGCTGGCCGCCGCCGAGGATGTCGGCCGCCACAACGCCCTCGACAAGGTGATTGGCAACCTCTTTCTCTCCGGCACCCTGGCCGAAGCCAACGTGTCGGTTCTTTCCTCGCGCACCAGTTACGAACTGGTTCAGAAGGCCGCGCGCGCCGCGATTCCAATCGTTTTGTCGGTATCCCGTCCCACCGCCATAGCCGTTGCACTGGCCACACGCCTGAACATGACCCTCGCCTGCCTGGCCCCCCGCGACGGGCTCTATATTTTCTGCGGTACCGACCGAATACAGTTGTAGGGGCGAAAAATTATTCGCCCCTACGTGCGCCCACAGGCACACACGGGAATTAGCACAGCCAAAAGCTTACCTCTCAAAGCCTATATCTTCGAATGGAACGGTCCCGGCCCGGCGGGCCGCCGCGACGCATGAAAATGTTGCCGCAATGAACGCCGTACATCGAATGGTGAACGATGAATCGGCCATTTTATATTTATGCATTCGACCGCCGCAGCGAAACGACCATCATCATTGGACGTTCAGCGTTCAACGTTCAAAATCCATTTTCGAGGTTATGCCAAAGACCTTTTACATTAACGACCAGCTCATAAAAAGCGAAGAGGGGGCCCGAACGGAGCCCCCTCTTCGCTTTTTTATGAGAACGGATGTTATTCCCGGATTTCTTCCTTGACCGACACTGCGATCTTGAAAAGAGCGGTGAGGACCAGAAAACCCAGGCACCAGATGGCCAGCGAAATAAACAGCTCCGGCAGGGTCGGAATATATTCGTTGACTTCGTGCAGCGGGTTCGGCACGAAGCCGCCGGAGATCAGGCCGAGCCCCTTGTCGATCCAGGTACCGGCGAAAACCGCAACGCAGGCCACCGCCAGCACCCCTTCGTTTCTGCGGGTGACCGGGTTGACCAGCAGGATGATGGCGATGACCATCAGCGACATCGACGTCCACATCCAGGGCACATAGGTGCCGTGCCCGTGCAGACCGGCGAAAAGGTAGGTCAGATGATCCATGTGCTCCGGAATCTGGCTGTAAAAGACCGTGAAGACTTCACACAGCAGGAAAAACACGTTCAGCACGATGGCGTAGGCCACCGTTTTGGCCAGGCTCTGGATTTGCTCCCGTCCGGGGTCGAAGTTCGTCGTGCGCCTGATGATCAGGCACAGCAGGATCAGCAGCGCCGGACCGGCGGCAAAGGCCGATGAGAGAAAGCGCGGGGCCATGATGGCCGTCAGCCAGAAGCCCCGGCCGGGAAGTCCGGAATACAGGTAGGCCGTTACGGTGTGAATGCTGATGGCCCAGGGGATGGAAAGATAAATGAACGGCTTGACCCAGGCCGGGTAGTGCACGCCGTTGCGCTCGGACTCGAGCACGTTCCAGCCGACGATGATATTCAAAAAAAGGTACCCGTTGAGCACGATCGTGTCCCAGAAGAGCACCGAGTGCAGCGTCGGGTAGAGCCAGACATTGAAGATCCGCTGCGGTTGCCCGAGGTCGACGATGATGAAGGTCAGGCACATGACCAGGGCGGCGATGGCCAGAAATTCACCCAGAATGGTGATCCGGCCATAGGCCTTGTAGTCGTGCAGGTAGTAGGGCAGGACCACCATCACCCCTCCGGCCGCCACACCGACCAGGAAGGTGAACTGGGCGATGTAAAATCCCCAGGACACGTCCCGGTTCATGCCGGTGATGCCGAGACCGAAATCGAGCTGTTTCAGGTAAATCAGGAACCCGACGCCGATGATGACCAGCAGAAAACTCATCCAGCCGTAGTATCTCTTACTTCCTTTTAGCGCTAATTCAAGCATAACCACCTCACACGATGTAGTAGACCGCCGGCTCCGTTCCCAAAGCCTGCTTGCGTCGAATGGTGTAATGGGTTCTGATCAGCTCTCGAACCGTCGATTCCGGGTCGTACAGGTCGCCGAACACCAGCTTGCCGCTGGAGGCCTCCACGCAGGCGGGCCGCTGGCCGACGGCCAAGAGCTCCGCGCAGAAGTTGCATTTTTCCACGACGCCCTTCGAGCGCGTTGGAAACCGCTTGTTCAGGTCGGCCGGCTCTATAAAAGGGCGCGGATTGCGGAAATTGAAACTGCGCGCACCAAAGGGGCACGCCGCCATGCAGAAGCGGCAGCCGATGCAACGGTGAAAATCCATCATGACGATGCCGTTGTCCGGGTTTTTGAACGTTGCATTGGTCGGACACGCCCGGACGCAGGGCGGGTTCTCGCAATGGTTGCAGAGAACCAGCAGCGGCGTGCGCTCGAGCTTCTCGTTGACGAATTTCATCGGGCTCATCGGAAAGGCGTTGTGATAGGGGGCCGTCCAGATCCACTTGATTTCGTGGCGTTTGATCGGCATGCGCGGGACGTTGTGAATCTTGTGACAGGCGTCGATCAGCGGCGTAAAATCCGCTTCGGACTCGAATTTGGTGGTGTCGATCACCATCGCCCATTGCTTGGCCTTGAGGGCCTTGTCCCCTTTTTTGGCATACGGTTCGGCGGCCGCGCCGTGCTCGGCCTGTTTGTCGGCGGCACCATGCTCGGTCTGCTCGGCCTGTTCGGCGGCAAACGCGTCCAGGACCGCTCCGCTGCCCAGGGCCAGCGCTGAAATGCCGAATAGTTTCAATATTTCTCTGCGACTGCGTTCCATCACTTGGTCTCCTTCGGGTTATCGATATGGCAATCCCAGCAGTACGGCCGAACCGACGCATAATTGTGACAGCGGTCACAAAACTCGGCCTTGTTCGAATGGCAATCCAGGCAAGTGTTGGACAGGCTCATGACGTATTCCTTGCCCTGCGGATTGACGTATATCCGCTCGGCGTTCCGAACCACCGAATGCCGCCAGAGATCCAGGACCCGCATGTGGTCCTTGGCCATGTATTCCTTGGACCGGACACACTCCTTGGCCTCCTTGGCCTTGGCGGTCAGCACGAGTTCGGGGGCCGGCGCGGCCTTGCCGCGGTTGAACCAGAAGGGCAGGGTCACGATGACCAGAAAAATAGCGATTCCAAGATAAACGAGTTTCTTGTTACCCATCAGCTTACTCCTCCGTCTCTGCCCCGGCTGCCTTCAGTTCTTCCAGATCATCGCCGCGCAGGTTCGTGGCTCTTTCGTTTTGTCCCGGCAGGTTCAAGGCGTTGGCTACCATTTCGTGTACGCCGGTCACCTCCACGTCTTCGACCCAGTAATTCATCAAATCTCCCAGTACGGCGCGGTCAATGGCACAGATGGTAGCCAGCATGTTGACGCCGTGTCGTTCCTTGACGGCCTTGACGGCATTGCCGCGGGGCAGGCCGCCGGCCATGCGCAGTTCCATGTCCTCGCCCGCGTTGAGCCCCGATCCGCTGCCGCAGCAGAAAGTCTGCTCGCGGATCGTGTTGGCCGGCATTTCGTAGAAGTTGTTGCACACGCTTTTAATGACATAACGCGGCTCTTCAAAGAGCCCCATGCCCCGGGCCGGATTGCAGGAATCATGAAAGGTAACCTTGAGATGGTCGTTGCGGCTGGGAGTCAAGTCGAGCTTGCCGTGTTTGATCAGATCGGCCGTGAACTCGGTGATGTGAACCATCTTGGTCGACCGGGCGCTGTCGAAACGGGTGCCGGTGATGGGGTTGACCGGCACTTCCAGGAAATCGGCCGGGCCGTTCATGGTGTCCATGTACTGATTGATCACCCGCCACATGTGACCGCACTCGCCGCCCAGGATCCACTTGACGCCCAGGCGCTTGGCCTCGGCATACATCTTGGAGTTGAGGCGTTTCATGGTTTCGTGCGAGGTGAAGAACCCGAAATTGCCACCCTCGGAGGCGTAGGTGCTCCAGGTGATATCGAACCCGTATTTTTCCTGCAGAAAATGGAAGAGCAGCATATAGCCCATGCAGGTGTAGGTGCCGGGGTCGGCGAACACGTCCCCGGAAGGAGTGATGAACAGGAAGTCGGCCCCTTTCTTGTTGAACTGCGGATTGACCCGCACGCCGGTGATCTCCTCGATGTCATCGACGAAAAAGTCGAGCATGTCCTTGAAAGCATGGGGCTGGATCCCGAGGTGATTGCCGGTCTTGTAACAGTTGGACACCGGCGTGGCGATCCAGTCGATGTTCAGTCCCAGCAAATTGGTCAGCTCGCGGCCCATGATCGTGATCTCGGCCGTGTCGATGCCGTAGGGGCAAAACAGCGAACAGCGGCGGCATTCGGAGCACTGATACAAGTAATACCACAACTCCTTGAGCACGTTTTCGGTCATCGGTCGGGCGCCGTTGAGCTTGCCGAGGATTTTTCCCGTCGTGGTGAAGTCGTTGCGGTAGACCGAGCGCAGTAGCTCGGCCCGCAGCACCGGCATGTTCTTGGGGTCGCCCGTGCCGATAAAGTAGTGGCACTTGTCCGCGCAGGCCCCGCAACGGACGCAAATGTCCATGAAAATTTTGAACGTGCGGAACTTTTCCAGCCGTTCCTTGAAACCGTTGTGGATGATTTCCTGCCAGTTTTCCGGCAGCTGCCAGTCGTCGTCGAAGCAGCTCCAGGTCCGCGGATTCGGAGCGCCCAGCGTTTCCAGGCTCTTGGGATTGCCGGCATAGCAGGCGATGCCCTTGCGGATTTCAACGGGAACATCCATCCAATCGGTCGCCGTGGGACGGTTGCCGACGTTGTCTAAGAGTTCTTCTGCAGTTGGAATGTCGGACATATGTTACTCCTTTTCCTCGGATGCGTCGGCTGATACTTCCGCCGCCGGTTCAGCCGATTCCTTGACGACCGGCAGTCCGGCTTCAATCATCTTGTCTCTGAATTCATCTTCGTATTCATCGTAGGTATGCACCTCGACCGGATAGTTCCACGGATTGACATGCCGCCGGGCGCGCGTGTCCGCGCGTGTGTTGCGGGTGGGGCTCATGAAAACCCCGCCCGCGTGCATCAGCTTGCTGAACGGGAAGTAGGCCAGCAGAACACTCACGAAGAGCAGATGCACGTAAAAAATACTGCCCAAGGTGGACGGGATGCTGGGGCGGAAAGTGACCAGCCCCATGGCGAGTTCCTTGGCGGCCGTGACGTCGATCTTGGTGACGTAGCGCATCAGGATCCCGGTGAAAGCGATCCCGATGATGAGAAACAGGGGAAAGTAGTCCGATGCCAGCGAAATGTATTTGACGCCGGGCACGAACAACCGCCGCAGCAGCAGGTAGGTGACCGCCGCCAGCAGGACCAGCCCCGACAGGTACACCCCCGGCACGCCGATCTGAACGGTGTCCCGCAGAACTTCCAGTCGAAAGAAGCTGTCGATATTTTCCACCAGGCGCACCGGCAGCGGAACCGGTTCGGTAAAAAACCGGAGGTGGCGGAAGAGCACGGCGAAAAAAGCGTAGTGAAAAGCCAGCGCCCCGACCCACAGAAAAATTTCGAGCGAGTAGGAAACCCGCCCGTGCCGCAGCTTCATGCGAGTGTTGCGAAAAAGGGATCGAAAGGCCGCCACTTCCAGCAGCATGCGCATGAAAACGCCGCTTTTCGAAAAGGGGTTGTCCCATTTGGCAGGCCGGATCCAGGGCAGTGATTTTTGCTGGCCGGCGGTGGTGGGAATGTGGAATGGAACCGGCACGCGCGCCCAGGCCAGGATGCGGCGGATGAAAAACACAATGAATACCAGCATCGCGGCATAGGGTATCCAGACGCCGAAAACCCATCTGGTGGCCGGAACCGCCGAAGCCCCCACATAGGCCAGCAGAAACAATACGATAACTGCCAGGAGGGAAATTATGTACCTTTTGTTCATCGACCAGCTCCTCGTTTACAGCCGCGGGTGCCGGACCGGCGCCCGCGGCTTGGGTGATTAACAGCACCGAACCGTTCAAGTGGCCGGCTTATTTTCCGGTTCATCTTCAATCAAGCCCGCCCGTTTAAAGGCTTTGTAGATCTTGTCCTTCTCCTCGTTGGCCTTGAGTTGATAGATTTTCTCGCGGCATTCCATGTAAATGTCGAAGGCAAACAGACTCAATGCGTCGACCCGCGCCTCGAAATCGAACAAGTCCTCCAGCAGGCGGCCTTCTTTGAGGTCTTTCTTCACATGAGTGCGGACGATATTCTTTACGACGAGAACAAAGGCGGTGGCTTGGGCGGGGGTGAAGTTCTGCACGGCCCGCACCCGCACGATGGGATCGAGCAACGGGCGGACCGCCTCGCGGTTCATGCCGGTCAGAAGCTGATCGAACAGACCGGACAGGCCCTTGGTGAGATATCCGCCGACCGGATTGGAGAAGGGGTCTTTGTTTCTTTTGAGAAACTGGGCGGTGTCGGGGGCATAGGTTTTCGCCACCAAATCGAACCACTCGCCGACGATGGCGTTGCGCTTTTTTGCTAATACCTTTTCAAGCCCCATGCGTCGAATGGTCCCGGTTTCTGGCCGCGCTCGTTACGGAAGTGTCTTTATCGGATCGATATCGGGGTATTATTCGCCCCCATCTTACGGGAATCAAGGTGAAGCCTATAGTCAACCTTCCGAATCCTGTCAAGAACAATCGACACCCTCTTTGCGGTCTTTACACGAAATCAGCGGTAGTTTTTTTTCCAGGGCTGCCGCCTCTTTTCCGTCACATCCGTTAGGGCCTTGTAAAAAGCACCCACGGCCAGCTCGGCGCAATGAGTGTTCTCCGCCGGCAACGTTTGCAGGTAGGCAATCACCTCGTCGGGCGTGATCTCCCAGGCCGCCTCGATGGTCCGGCCCTCGGCCAGCTGTGCCACCGTGTTGGCGCAGGCGTTGGTGTTCAGGCACCCGTCGGTCAGATAGGAAACCGAACGGATGGACTCGTTTTCCAGGGTCAGAAAAAATTCCACCGTGTCGCCGCACTCTCCGCTGCGCTTGCCGTAACCGTCCGGCTTGGCCACCTTTTCGCGCCGCTCCTGCCCCAGCGCCATCTCCAGAAATTGGCGCGAATGATCCTGCCAGAAATCAAAAGGCTTGGTCGTCATGACGCTCCCCCGTTTTTTTTCTTGAAACGATCGAAGCGAGTGCCAACGGACGTTTTGACGTCGATAGAACACTCGAACCCGGCCCTATCTACCCGCTCATTTCTTTGCTGTCAACCGATGCCCGGGCTGTCACCAACGGAATCGGCTGGCGGTCATCCGCCGTGAGCACCATGAATTCACCAAATGAATTAAATTTTATAAAATATATTTGACTTCACTCTTTATAATCCTTTAAAATACAGGACGCGTGCCCATCTGTTGCTACATGCTCCTGACGATCATCCGGAAAATCAAAAAGAATGGCGGGCAACAGGCCCGCCATTCGGTGTGACCCACGTTAGAAAAGTTGCTGATAGCCGCCAAACAAATAAAACGGGGATGTCATTCGGGATTCGCAAGGGGGAGGGGAGGATTTTTTCGACTCATTTGATCCGGATCACCTACAAAGGGGGGAAAGATGAAAAAGGGGATTGCAATTCTATGTGGCCTGGGGATTCTGGCCCTGGCGTCGTCACCACTGCACGCCGGCGGCATCATCAACAAGAACAACCAGAGCGCGGACTACATCCGCACGCTCAACCGCAGCGCAGCGACCGATTATCCCGATATCGCCGTCTTCAACCCGGCGGGCATCATGCAGATGGAAAACGGCGGCTATGCCAAGCTCGATGTCATGTACTACGCCAAGGACTATTCGAATACGGTGCCCAACAACGCCTTTGTACCCTTTAACCAGCCTTTCGGCGAACTGAGTCAGGATACGCCCTCGGTGATTCCGGCCCTTTTTGCGGTTTACAAGCAGGACCGGTGGGCCGGGTTCTTCGCGTTCACGATCCCGGCCGGCGGCGGCGAACTGGAATACGATGACGGCTCCGCCCGGACCGTCCAGCTGGCCGGCAGCATTTCGCAGGCGTTCAATCTGGGTGCGACCGGTGGAGCGACGAATCGGCAGCCATACAATCTGATCGCTTCTCAGAAAGAAAAGGTCAAGGACAGCGTGGCCTACGGGTTCTCGCTGGGCGGCTCCTATGCCATCAACAAGATGTGGTCGGTGGCCGCCGCCGCCCGCTACGTCTATTCAACCAGAGAGTTCGACGGCCAGGCCACCATTGCCTCCTCTGCCGGCCTCGCGCCGCCCTTCCCCCTGTCCCTCGACATTAAAGAAAGCGATGGCGGCATCGGGGGATACTTCGGCGTTAACTTTTCCCCCAACGACAAGCTCAACACCGCCGTGACCTTTTACACCAGCACCGACATCAAGTACGAACGGGATGTCAAGAAAGACACGCGACTGCCGAACGGCAGGTTGCTCTCCGAAGTGACCGGCTTCCAGGATGGCAGCACCATTCAGGACGACATTCCGGGCCAGCTGGGCATCGGCGTTTCCTACAAATTCCTGCCGCAGTTGAACGTGGCCGTCAACTATGTCCTTTACCTCGAAAAAAGCGCCACGATTCAAACCTTCTCCGGCGAAGGCAACAGCTGGGACCTCGGGCTGACCGCCGAGTACACTTTCTCCCCCCAGTGGAAGGCCAGCGTCGGCTACCTTTACACCGATATAAAGCTCCCGGACGACCAGCAGATCAGGCAGCCTGAAGAACCCAAACTAGACGCCAACTCCTTCGGCGCCGGGGTCGTGTTCAGCCCGACGTCGGCCTGGGACATCACCTTCGGCGGCCTTTACGTCGATTATAAAGACGTGACCGACGATTTTGGCATCAACTACGATAAAAGCGTTTGGAACCTGTCGGCCGGCGTGACCTGGAAGTTCTTCTAATAAATTTTTCGAGGCGGGGAATTCCCCGCCTCGAAAAATTTATCGCTTGAACGCTTTTTCCAGCTCCCGCACGCTCCACCGCAGCCAGGTGGGGCGGCCGTGGGGGCAGTGCGACGGATTTTCACACCCGTCGAGTTCGTGCAGCAGTTCGCGCACCTGCCGGTCGGAGAGCGACTGGCGGGCGCGAACGGCGCCGTGGCAGGCCATGAGCTTCAGGCTCTCGTCGACCACGCCTTGCAGTCCCTCCCCGAATCCTTTCGCCGTCAGCGTTTCCGCAATTTCTCGAATCAGCGGCGCGACATCCCGGCCGGCGAGCATGGCGGGCACGGAACGCACCACGAAGGTGGTGGCGCCGAACGGTTCGATCTCGAGGCCCAACCGGTCGAACTCCGCCGCCAGCCGCTCCAGAACCACCGCCTCGTGCAGGCTCAGTTCGATGGTTTCGGGCACCAGCAGCCGCTGGGCCTCTTTGCGCAGGCTGTCGGAGCGCCGCTTGAGTCGCTCGTACAGGATGCGCTCGTGGGCGGCGTGCTGGTCCAAAAGGACCAGTCCGTCGTCGGATTCGCACACCACGTAACTGTTCAGAAACTGGCCGATCACCCGCAGGCCCCCGAAGGCGGTTTCCTGCCAGAGCGCCGCCGGGCGCGCATCGACCGCTTCCGGTTGGTTCGCCCGCGCACCAGGGAGACCCACCCTGACCGCCGCCGCCTGGGCGGCCTCCGCGCCGCCGGAACCGGCGCCCGCATCTTTGTCGCGGCCCTTGTGCGCCTCGTAGACGATCTCCCGGGCCTCGGCGACCCGCGAATCTCTCTGGACAAAGGCCGGCCGCGGCGTCTCTGCGGATCGCCCCCACCGCGGCCGGTCGCTGCGATCGAGCGTTTCGGCCACGGCCGCCTGGACGAGGTCGTGTATGTCACGTTGCCGCGCAAAGCGAACCTCGTTTTTGGTGGGGTGAACGTTGACATCCACCTGGTCGTAGGGAACCGTGACAAAAAGCGTCGCCACCGGACACTGCCCTTTCACCAGTCGCTGCCGGTAGCCGGCGAACAGCGCATGCAGGATGACCCGGTCGCGGACATGGCGCCCGTTGACGAAGACAAACACGCCGCGCGAGGTGCTGCGAAACTGCTTCGGATCGGACACCCAGCCGCTGACGGCGCCGGCGGCGGTCTGCCGGTCGACAGGGTAGAGATCCTCGCGCAGCCCCGCCCCCAGGACGTCGACGATCCGCTCGAGCCGGTCGGCGGCGGCGGGCCAGCTCTTGATCGTCCGGCCGTCATGCGTCAGCCGGAAATGGACCGCGGGCCGGCCCAGGGCGATCGCGGCCACCGTGTCGGCGATATGTCCCATTTCGGTGGTGACGCTCTTCATGAACTTGCGCCGGGCCGGCGTGTTGAAAAAAAGGTTCTCCACCGTCACCATCGTGCCCGGCGGCGCCCCCGCGTCGGCCACCTGCTCGATTTTTCCCCCCGCAACACGAATCTGGGTGCCGGCCTCGGCCGGCTTCTCGCGGGTGACGATGGAAAAATGCGACACCGCCGCGATGCTGGGCAGCGCCTCGCCCCTGAAACCGAGACTGCGGATCGAAAACAAATCGGCGTCGCCGGCGATCTTGCTGGTGGCGTAGCGCTCCAGGGCCAGCAGGGCGTCGTCGCGGCCCATGCCGACGCCGTCGTCCGAGACCCGGATCAACCGCCGGCCGCCCTTTTCCACCTCGATGACGATCCTGGTGCTGTCGGCATCCAGCGCATTTTCGACCAGCTCCTTGACCAGCGAGGCCGGCCGCTCGACCACCTCGCCGGCGGCGATTTTATTGGAAACGGATTCGGGCAGGATGCGGATTTTGGACATTTGCAAAATGTGTTTGGTGTTTGGTATTTGGTGTTTTGGTTATGTGTTTGGTTTGGGTGACTCATCAACTGATGTTTTTACTGACGGATTTTATGTATGAATTCAGCGACGGGCCTAATTTGTCGAATATCTCTTGAAAGACACACGATCTGTCTTCCGTAATCAGATTTCTTTTAAGCGCCCTTCTCAACCAGTACTGGGTCTCATTGAGTGAACCCCTGGCAATCCTAATGAATTTACGATTATCCGCCGGCGTTCCTCTGCCTGTGCCTTCAGCAATATTAGCGCCGATACTGTCGGCTGCCCTCACCAGTTGCTGGCCAATGGTGTTTTTCTCGAAGGTATTCCAATTGCTTACAGTACTCCAAATTTCGTCGGCCAACGTCTCAGCCATTCGAAAGACCCGCAGATCTTCAAATCGTACAAATCCCATCAGCCAACTCTTCCCAACAAATCACAGGCGCTATATCCCAACCACAAAAACACCACACACCACACACTGAACACTAAAAACTAAACACCAAACACTAACTCTTTTCTTCCCTGACAAACCGCTCCAGAAACTCCGTTTCGAGCGGGGACAGGTCGAATTTGTTGCCGGCCTCCTCGATCAGCTTGGCCAGGGATTGGTCGGGGGCGTATTGGTGCTCATCGATCACCCAGCGGGCGGCCTTCCGGATATTTTCGTTTACGGGCTGAATGGTGGTCATCTGCCGACTCCTTTAAAAATTAATGGGGGTATGGCCGCATGGGGACGCCAAAAAAACACATGCCGCCGGTGGTTGCGCGAAAGGTTTGCCGGCAATCCCGGCGACACCGCTCACCGTCTTTGACTCTGCGGGGGCGACCAAGTGGCCGCGGACACTTATAGCGGCGGCTTTCGCCGGTGGTGGTCCGTGCTCTGTTCGAAACCGTAAGCCACCTGGAACAGCCGCTGCTCGTCGAAATGTTTGCCCAGTATCTGGAGGCCGATCGGCAAACCGTCGGAGGAAAACCCGCACGGCAGTGACATTCCGGGAATGCCGGCCAGGTTGGCCGAAAGGGTGAAAATATCCGACAGGTACATGGTCAGCGGATCGTCCACTTTTTCATCCATTTTAAAGGCGGGGGTGGGCGTCACCGGCGTCAGGATGACATCGCAGCGGTCGAAAGCCTTCTTGAAGTCATCGGTGATCAGCGTCCGCACCTGCGACGCCTTGCCGTAATAGGCCTCGTAGTAGCCGGCGGAAAGGCAATAGGTGCCGATGATGATGCGCCGCTGAACCTCGGGCCCGAAACCCCTGGAGCGCGTGCGGCGGTACATGTCGATCAGGTCTGAAGACGTGCGGTCCCGAAACCCGTACTTGACCCCGTCGAAGCGCGCCAGATTGGAACTGGCTTCCGACGGCGCAATGACATAGTAGACGGCGATCACATAGCGCGTGTGCGGCAGAGACACCGCTACCCGTTCGGCGCCCAGGTCCTCGATGGTTCGGATCGCCGTTTCGACGGCGGCCGCGACTTCCGGATCGAGCCCGTCGATGTCGTAATATTCGCGGGGAATGCCCACCCTTACGCCCTTCAGGCTTCGTCCGAGGGCGGCGGTGTAATCCGGAACTTCCACCGGCACCGAGGTGGCATCGGCCGGGTCGTGGCCGGCGATGGCATTCATGACCAGGGCGCAGTCGGTGACACTGCCGGCCAGCGGACCGATCTGGTCGAGAGACGACGCAAAGGCCACCAGGCCATAGCGCGACACACGGCCGTAGGTGGGCTTCAGACCCACCACCCCGCAGTGGGCCGCCGGTTGCCGGATAGACCCGCCGGTATCCGAGCCCAGCGCGGCCAGACACATATCGGCCGCCACGGCCGCCGCCGCGCCCCCGCTCGAGCCGCCCGGCGTGCGGGCCGGGTCCCAGGGGTTGCGGGTCGGCTTGAAGCCGGAATTTTCGGTGGAGGACCCCATGGCGAACTCGTCCATGTTGAGCTTCCCGACGCACACGGCCCCGGCCGCCTTGAGCTTGCGGATGACAAACGCATCGTAGGGCGGCACGAAATTCCCGAGAATGCGGGAGGCGCAAGTGGTCCGCAGGCCTGCGGTGCAGATCACATCCTTGATCCCGACCGGAATGCCGGTGAGCGGCCGGCTGTTTCCGGCGGCGATAAGCCCGTCCGCCTGCCGGGCCTCTTCCAGGGCCCGCTCGGCGGCCACCGTCAGAAAGGCGTCGACCCGGCCTTCGACCGCCGCGATTCTGTCCAACAGCGCCCGGGTGAGTTCCTGCGCGCTGATGTCTTTTTTTCGCAGCAGATCGTGCGCCTCGGCAATGGACAATTCATAAAGGTTCATAACATATTCCTTACCCGAGCACCTTCGGCACGACAAAACTGCCATCCTCTTTTTCGGGAGCGTTGGCCAAGGCCGTGGCGGTATCGAGGTGGCCGTGCGGAGCGTCCTCCCGGAAGGCATTGGTCCGTGAAACCGCGTGGGAGGTGGCGCGAACCCCCGCGGTGTCGACGTTTTTCAGCTGATCGACGTAATTAAGGACCGTTCCGATCTGATCGACGAATTTTTCGATCGCCGCCGCGTCGAGTTCCAACCGGGCCAGCCGAGCCACGTAAATGATTTCTTCCCTGGTGATTTTCAAAACGCACCTCGCACCGGTAAATTTCGGAAAAGGACCATTTCGGGACGGAAACTACTTAGCCGTCACCAACATCGGGCGATACCCCTCTTTTTTCAGCCGCGACAGGTCATGACCGGCGGCGTCTTGGCTGGCGTATCGCCCCACGCGGATGCGGAACCAGATGCCCTTGCCGGGAACGACGGCGATGACCTTGTAGGCCGGATAACCGCGGTCCTTCAGTTTCTTGACCATCGCGTCGGCCTCGGCCAGGTCCTTTAAGGAAACCGCCTGGATCGTCACCTTGGCCGGTGTCGGCCTTGGTCGGACTCGGGCGTGTCGCCTCCGCAGGAGTCATCGGTTTGGTGTCGGTATTTTTTGCCGGTTTCCGGGCTTCCGGCTCCTTCTGTTCCGCCGGCGGCGCCTCCTCTGCGCGGGAGGCCCGGCCCGGCGCTCGTTTTTCCTGAGGCGGCGCCGGAACGTTTTGCGGCGGCGAATACGGGGCGCTCGGACCGCTTTTTTTCAGTTCCTCGTAAAAGTCGAGTTCGGTTTTTGTTTTCGCATCGCCGGTTTCCACCGCGACCGGCGCCAGCTGCTTTCTCGTATCGGCCGCAATCAGGCCCTCGAGTTCCCGCGTGAGCTTGTGAATGTCGAACTTTACCGGAGCCGTCCCGCGCCCCACCAGAACACCGATGCCGAACATCCAGGCCGCAATCAGAACGATAACGGCATATCGGCCCCAGGCGATAGAGCGACCGCTCTTGCGGGCGGTGGGAGTTCCCGCCGCTTTTTGTTTGCCGTCATGCGCCACGGTGTGCACAGGTGTATCGACACAGTTTCAGAAGGGCCACAGATGGTTTCCGGTCCGGATAGGTGCCCTGTTCGAGCAGATTACATCTTTTCGGGCGCATCGACTCCCAGCAACGCCAGCCCGTTGCGAATCACTTTGCGAATCGATTCCACGAGGCACAGCCGCCCGCAACTGAGCACCGGGTCTTCGGACAACACCCGGTGCTTGTTGTAATACGCGTGAAAAGCCGCCGCCAGATTCATGAGAAAAAAGGTGATGCGATGCGGCTCCAGCTTTTCGGCGCTCAAGGCCACCGTGGCGGGATATTGCGCCAGGGTTTTGATCAACAAAATTTCTTCGGGTTCCAGCAGCCGCGCGACAGCGGTCTCGTTCCACCCGGCATCCGCCAACCCGTTTTCGGCGGCCTTGCGGATGATGCTGGAAATCCGGGCATGCACATACTGCACGTAATAGACCGGATTTTCGTTCGTCTGCTGCTTGGCCACCTCCAGATCGAAATCAAGGGGGCTCTCATAATGGCGGGTCAAAAAAATAAAGCGGGCCGCGTCCTTGCCGACTTCATCGATGACGTCGCGCAGCGTCACGAACTCACCGGCGCGGGTCGACATGGCCACCGGCTGCCCGCCCCGCAGCAGGTTGACCAGCTGGACCAGGATGACCTGGAACTGGCTGCGCTCGTGACCGCCGGCTTCGATCGCCGCCTGCAGGCGGGGGATGTAGCCGTGATGGTCCGCGCCCCAGACATCGATCACGCGCTTGAATCCGCGCCGGTACTTGTTCTCGTGATAGGCGATATCAGAGGCAAAATAGGTGGTTTGCCCATTTTGGCGCACGACCACGCGGTCTTTCTCGTCTCCAAAATCGCTGGTTCTGAACCACTGGGCCCCGTCCTTTTCGTAGATGGTGCCCGTTTTACGTGATTCGGCGAGGATGCGCTCCACCGCTCCGGAATCATACAGGCTCTGTTCGCTGAACCACTCATCGAAAGACACCCCGAAAAGGGCCAGATCCTCGCGGATGCCGGCCATGATTTCGCCGGCCGCCGTGCGCGCACATGCCATCACGGCCTCGTTCTCCTCGCACCGCAGCAGCGCGTCGCCCTGCCGCTCCCTGACCCGCGCGGCGATATCGCGAATGTAATCCCCCTGATAACACTCTTCCGGGAAGGGGTCGTTCTGTCCAAAAAGCGCGCGATACCTGAGAAATACCGATCGCCCGAGGGTTTGGATCTGCCGGCCGGAGTCGTTGATGTAGTATTCCCGTTGCACCTCGTAGCCGCAGAACGCCAAAATGTTGGCGACGGCATCGCCCACGGCGGCGCCGCGGCCGTGCCCGACGTGCAGGGGACCGGTCGGGTTGGAACTGACGAACTCCACCTGCACCCTTTCGCCCCGGCCCAATTCGGAAGCCCCGTAACGCCGGTCGGCGGCCCGGATGTCCAACAGCACCGGGTGCCAGGCCGCGGGGGTAACGTAAAAGTTGATGAATCCCGGCCCGGCGATCTCGACTTTTTCGAGCAAGCGGTGCGAATCGATTATCTGGTCGACAATCGCCTCGGCAATTTTATGGGGCGCGGTCTTCTGCAGGGCGGCCGAGACCATCGCGAAGTTGGTCGCAAAATCACCATGCGCGCCGAGTTTGGGCTCTTCGAGATTCACCTCGGGAAAAGCGGCCGATGGCAGCAGCCCTTTCGCATGGGCCTGCGCGGCGGCTTCGATGATCAGTTGCTTGAGTCGATTCTTCATACGCCAGGAGAACGCCGAAGGGCGATTTTGTAAAATGATTATAAAGCTTTACTTTTTAATGAATTTTCCTCGTCAAGTCAAGGAAGTTCGGCGGTGTTAAGCGCCGCGGTCGGGTTGGGACGAGGCCGGATTCAATATTCGTTTTTTTGTTGACCGGTCGCACGTAACATTATAAAAAGCATCAACGCTCGGCAGAAGCCGGCCTTTAATTTCGAACCAAAAATTTTTAACGCGAACTTGACGCCACGGAGGCGGTGCGCACCAGGAAGGTGCCCCAATGCCCGTGGCTTTTTTATTTTCAAAGGAGGAATCGATGAAAAAGAGCTTGGTTTTTGGAGTGGTATGTCTGGCGGCCATCGGATGGGCCATGTCGGCATCGGCCCACTTCGGGATGGTGATTCCCTCGGATGCGATGGTCATGCAGGAAGACGGAAAAAATGTCCGGCTGCAGCTCTCATTTTCCCACCCATTCGAGATGGTCGGCATGGAACTGGCCCTACCCAAGACGTTCGGCGTTGTGGCCAACGGCAAGAAAGAGGATCTCGGCCGCAGCCTGAAACCCGTCAAGGTCATGGATCAATCGGCCTGGCAGGCGGACTACGAAATAAAGCGTCCGGGCGTCTACATGTTTTACATGGAACCGCAGCCCTACTGGGAGCCGGCCGAGGATCTCTTCATCATCCATTACACCAAAACGGTGGTGACGGCTTTCGGCGACGATGAGGGCTGGGATGCGGAGATTGGCCTGAAGACCGAAATCGTGCCCCTGTCGAAACCCTACGGCCTCTATGCCGGCAATGTCTTTCAGGGCATCGTCAAGCTCGACGGCCAGCCGGTGCCCTTTGCCGAAGTCGAAATCGAGTACTACAACAAGGAGAAAAAAGCCGCGGCGCCAACGGATTACATGGTCACCCAGACCATCAAGGCCGACCAGAACGGCGTCTTCACCTATGCGGCGCCCCACCCCGGCTGGTGGGGCTTTTCAGCTTTGAACGAGGCCGATTTCAAAATCAAGAAAGACGGCCAGGACAAGGAAGTCGAGATCGGCGCCGTGCTGTGGGTTCACTTCGAGCCGTGGCAACAGAAATAAGCTCCTCGGATATTGTGATGCAGCGGTGGCCACAACAACAAGGTCGCCATTTGGAGCGCTGCGGGCCATCCCCTCGACCGGTTACAATCGGTTCCTGGCCGTCAGGTTAATTTTCCAAGCGAGCCCTCGGGTTGACTGCGGCCGGTCGAGGTAAAAATTGACACCCCCCAGATGAAAATTTCACGAATTCAAGGAGATCACCCGCTGATGCGAAAACAAATGACGCTCGTGGTCATGGCCCTTGTTTTCTCGACGGCAATGTCCTGGGCCGATGAGACTGCCACCCGCCAGGAAGTCGATCGGCTCGAGCGCCGGGTCGGTGAACTGGAGCAGAAACAGGAAAAAAATGCAAAAGAGTTCGGCAAGCTCTCCGATCTGGTCAAACACGTGTCCATCGGCGGGGTCCTGTCCGGTGCCTACCAGTACGAATGGGTCAGCGGCCCCACCAACCCCGATGACCTGGGCCGCGGGGCAATTGCGTTTCAACCGGAAGTCAGCATCACGCCCACCGAGGCCGACGAGGTTTTCTTCAAGTTCGGTTTTGCCGCCGGCAACGGTCTGGCCGGTGTCACCCCTTTCAGCCTGGCGCCCTGGGCGGCCGGTCTGGAGGACGATGTCAAGGACATCAACGGCCGCAACCGCGACTACCTGCTGCAGGCCTGGTACAAGCACACCTTCGCGTTCAGCGAAGATCATACGCTGGGGTTGACCGGCGGGGTGATCGACTCTACCAGTTACCTGGACGACAACGCCTACGCCAACGACGAGTACACGCAGTTCATGAACGAGGCGTTGGTCAATGCCTCCACCGGGTTTTTGCCCTCCTGGGATATCGGCGGCGCCCTGGAGTGGGATCTCGGACCCCTCGGCGTCAGGGGCGTTTACATGAACGTGGGCG
Organism: uncultured delta proteobacterium; assembly: GCA_963779885.1. Lineage (GTDB taxonomy): Bacteria > Desulfobacterota > Desulfobacteria > Desulfobacterales > SG8-13 > JARFQH01. The sequence continues at coordinate 392,059 of CAWAAN010000024.1, forward strand.
AAAACGACGACGGCAACAACTACAATTTTTTCGGCGCTCAATTCAACTATACGCTGAAAACCACGCTGGGAGAAGGCCACTATCGGGTAAACTACAATTTCACCAGCAAGGCCTTCCTCGATCCGGGTGAAACAGCAGAGGAGCGGCGGGATGCCCTTATCTTTTCCTTCGATCAGGAATTAGGCGATATCTTCGGGGCCTGGATCCGCTTGGGCTTCGGTTCCGACACTGCGCTGGTCGACTACAAGAACCTGTACTCGGGTGGCATCAACATCAGCGGCAATTTGTGGGGCCGCGAGCAGGATAACATCGGCATCGGTTACGGCTACCTGGACGGTCCCGAGCAGACCGCAGAAAGTATTGAGTACACCCATGTGGCGGAGGGCTATGTGCGCTTCGGCCTGAACGAGTATCTGGCCCTGACCTTTGATCTGCAATACATGAAAGATGCGTATAAAGCCGGCGAAAACGACGTTGACGGCTGGATCGCCGGCGTGCGGGCGACATGCGAGTTCTGATGTGAGGCTCGCGCAACCATATCGTGGGTCATTCTGATTGCGGGAAAAAGTCCATGCACATCTCCGAAGGAGTCCTCTCGGCGCCGGTACTGGTTTCCGGCGGCATTCTGGCCGCCGCCGGCACGGCGATCGGCCTTAAAAAAATCGATTACGATCACCTGGCCCGGGTCGGGATCCTGTCGGCCACCTTTTTCGTGGCCTCGCTGGTGCATGTCCCCATCGGCCCGTCCAGCGTCCACCTGATCCTGAACGGCATCGTGGGGCTGATGCTCGGATGGGCCGCCTTTCCGGCGATTCTGGTGGCCCTGCTGCTGCAGGCGGTTTTTTTCCAGTTCGGGGGGATCACCACCCTGGGCGTCAACACCATCATCATGGCCCTGCCGGCGGTTATTTGCTATTACCTGTTTGCGCCGCTGGTGCGGCAAGATCGAAAAGTTCTTTTTCTGGCCGGCGGGTTCAGTTGCGGGTTTTGCGCCGTCTTGTTCGGTGCCCTTCTCGTGGGCCTGGCGCTGATGTTCACCCAGGAAAATTTTCTGACGGTGGCCACGCTGGTGGTCACCGCCCACATACCGGTCATGATCATCGAAGGTATCATCACGGCCTTCTGCATCGTATTTCTCAAAAAGGTTCAACCGACCATGCTGCTATAATCTTATGCTGGCGCATAAATTATGAATCAAAATAGGTAAAAAGGACAGGCACAGAATCATGTTCCCGATGAATTACAGAATAAAATTGCCGTGGAAAAACCGGGGCGGGATGTCACTTTTCTTTGCGCTGATTCTGCTGTTGTTCAGCGGTGAAGCTCTGGCCCACAACGTGACGGTTTTCGCGTGGGTCGAAGGCGACACGATCCACGTGGAAAGCAAATACAGCGGCGGCCGGCGGCCGATGGCCGCACCCGTGGAGGTCTACGACAGCCGGGGCATCCTCCTGCTGAAGGGGGCGACCGACGACAACGGCGAATTTTCCTTCAACGTTCCGGCGAAAACCGAAATGAAAGTGGTCGTGCTGGCCGGCATGGGCCACAGGGGCGAGTGGACCATTCCGGTTGCGGATCTTGAAGGCGTGAGCGTCAACTTACCGGCCCAGGCGGCGCCGGCCGCCTCACCGCCAGGGGCCGAGACCGGCGCGGATCAAGCCCGAAACGGCCCGCCGCCCGCCAGCGGCGATCCGGTCGCCGGCGGCGGGTTGACCGCCACGCAGATTCAACATGCGGTTGAACACGCGCTGGACGCAAAACTGAAACCGGTGCTGACATTGCTGGTCGAGACGCGTCAACGCAGGCCGTCGGTCACCGATGTTCTCGGTGGTATCGGTTACATCTTCGGGTTGATCGGCGTGGCCGCATTTATCAGCGCCAAGCGTCGAAACCCGCAATAGTTAGCCATTTCAGCGGCCGCTCTTAATTCCGGCGCAAAAGACCGGCCGAAGGTTACTCGTTGCCGGTGCGGCCGTGCGGCCGGCAAGTTCAGGTTGGCCGATGATGGCCAGTCGCGTTGACAGAAAACCGCGACCGCTTTGGCGACAACCTGGACAACGAGCGACCTTAATTGACCTTAATTGGACTTCCAGACCGCATGTTACGGTGTGTCGGCGAGCGCGCGTCCGTTTTTTAACAGCCCCTCGGGGCACCCATGGGCTCGGTATCCGATGTTCAACGAACCCTTTGCCGTTGGTGATTCGATCATTCACCGGATAGATCCGCGTTTCAAAGTGGTTGCTGCGGTCGTTTTTTCGACCACCGTCGCCGTTTCCTACCGCTTTTCGACCCTTGTTGCCGCAATTGTCGCGGCCATCGTCCTGACGCTGGCCGCACACCTGAATCTCAGAACCGTCGCCATCCGGCTGGCTGTCGTTATCGGTTTTCTTTTTTTGTTATGGGTCCTGCTGCCGTTAACCTTCGGCGGCGAAGCGCTGTGGCGTATCGGCCCGCTGGCCCTTTCCCGGCCGGGTGTGATTCTGGCCGCTCAGATCTCGCTCAAATCGCTCGCCATCATGCTGGCCTTCACCGCTTTGATCACGACCATGAACTTCACCACCCTGGGGCATGCCCTGGACCGGTTGCACCTGTCGGGCAAATTCGTCCATCTTCTGTTGATGACGTACCGCTATATTTTCGTCATCGAGCAGGAATATCAGCGCATGGTGCGGGCGGCGAAAATCCGCGGCTTCCGGCCGGGGACCAACCTGCACACCTATCAAACGTTTGCCTATTTCATCGCGATGCTCTTCGTGCGCGCGGCGGCCCGCGCCGACCGAGTCTACCGGGCCATGCGCTGCCGCGGCTTCAACGGCCGTCTTTACTGCCTGGCCGAATTTCCCGCCCACCCCGCCAACTGGGTCTTTGCGGCTCTCATGACAGTTTCCGTTATCGCTCTGGCCTTCATGGAGTGGGGTAAAATCCTGTAAACCGTTTGCTTTTCGTCGAATTCGACACTACATTGGCCTCCATCATGCCAATAGTGCGCCGAATCAGTGTACGGGGTGATTCAATTGCCCGCGCGGCCCCCGCTGAACCCGGCCCGAAGGCGTCGAGAGTCGAGCAGCCAATGATAGAAAGTCCGATCATTAAACTCGAAGGCATCACCTTTCACTATCCGGGCGCCGCGCCCGTCTTGAAAGATCTCGACTTTACCCTTTCCGCGCGTGACCGTATCGGATTGATCGCGCCTAACGGCAGCGGTAAAACCACCCTTTTCCACATCATCATGGGCTTGCTCAAACCAGAGGCAGGCCGGATCGAGATTTTCGGAAGGCCTGCCGCAGTGGAAGTGGATTTCGCCGCCGCCCGCCGCCAAATCGGCCTGCTTTTCCAGGATGCCGACGACCAGCTCTTCAGCCCGACGGTGCTGGAAGACGTCGCTTTCGGCCCGCTCAATCTGGGAAAAAGCAAGGCGGAGGCGATTGCGATCTCCCGCAAAACCCTTAATTTTCTCGGTCTCGAAGGGTTCGAGGACCGCATCACCATCCGGCTCTCCGGCGGCGAAAAACGGCTGGTGGCACTAGCCACGGTACTGGCGATGGAGCCGCGCGCCCTGCTGCTGGACGAACCGAGCGCCGGGCTTGACGAAGCCACCAAAAGCAGGCTGATCGCCATTTTGAAAAGCCTGGAAATCAGCTACGTCATCGTTTCCCACGAGTTCGATTTTCTGTCCGAAATCACCGACAGGATTTACACCCTTCAAGACGGCCGGATTCAAGTGGACTCCGCCGCCCACCTCCATGAACATGTGCATGCGCATCCATACGGCGTTCAGCCCCATAAGCACAATTGACAACCACGGCCATGCAGGTCGGCGATGTCGGGCGCCTCATCACCAAAAGACACCAATTTATTTATGCGCGGGTCTAATGTCACCGCTTTTCGGCTTGCACGGAAGCAACTGTCTCAGCCATTTTGTCTAAAGAGGGGCCATGGACAAAGTTTTTACTAAAACAGAGAAAGCCGGGGTGGGATTGATGGCCCTGATCACTGTCGGCGTCCTCACCGCTTTGTGGATTTATGGGCCGATTCCCCAATCGACGAGCTACCATGCGTTTGCCGACAACAGGACCCTGTGGGGCATTCCGAATTTCATGGATGTCGCTTCCAATGCTTTTTTTGTGCTGGTCGGGGTGTTGGGCCTCTACGAATTGTCGGTCCGCGGCACACTTCGTGTTGTTGAGGAGAACAAAGCGGGCTACAAGGTGTTTTTCGCAGGGGTGGCCCTGGTCGGACTTGGCTCCGGCTATTATCACCTGGCACCCACCAATGCGACGCTGGTCTGGGACCGCATTCCGATGACGGTGGCCTTCATGGCGCTTTTTTCTATTATCGTCAGCGAGTTTTCGTCGAGACGTTCCGGTGTGAAGATCCTTGTCCCGCTCGTGGCGGCCGGCGTCCTGTCGGTGCTGTATTGGTACTGGACCGAGGCCGCCGGGCACGGCGACCTGCGGCCCTACATCCTCATCCAGTTTCTGCCGCTGATCGTCATCCCTGTCATCCTTGTTTGTTTTCCCTCCGTCTTTACCAGGGTGAGTGGTTATTGGTGGCTGCTGGCGGCCTATACCCTCGCCAAATCGTTCGAACATTTCGACCAAGAAATCTTCGGGGTTCTGGGTTTCGTCAGTGGACACACCCTGAAACACCTCGCATCGGCCGCGGGGGTGTATATCCTGTTGGTGTCGTATGCCCGTCGTCGCAACGCCAAAGAATCACTGGAAAATTCGAGTCGACAATTGGTATTGCCGTCGCCGGGCTGATCATCATGCCCCCCAATCGAAAAAGGACCGTGACATGAGACATATCGCTTTTGTCTGTGGGCAAAAAAGGTGGCAGATCGTCTATAGCTTGTTCGGCTGCATTGCCGGTGCGCTGGTTTTGACCATTCAGGCGTGCAGTAACACCCCTTTAAAGCCGTGGCACACCGAGCGGCTGGATGCAGAATTCACCGTTCAAAAATTAGCTGAGATCCGGACATTCGACGATTACAGGAAGCTGGAAGACAGGCTGTTTGCGCAGCTGCAAGAGAAAGTCTACGCCCATACGGGAACCGGCCCCGAATACGAACTCGTGCGCTACAGTGCCGGCAGCCAGGCCGATCCGCAGCACCGGACCCCCAACTGGAACCACACCTTCGAACTTCCCGCCGAATCACCGGTCGGTGGTGCCATTCTGCTGCACGGCATGTCGGATTCGCCTTACAGCCTCCGAGCCCTGGCCCAGACCCTCAATCAACGTCATTACTGGGTTGTCGGTTTGCGCCTGCCCGGTCACGGAACGGCGCCCTCGGGGCTCAGGTTCGTAACCTGGCAGGACATGGCCGCCGCGGTGCAACTGGGCATGACGCACCTGGCCGCCAAGGTGGGACAAAGGCCGATCCACATGGTGGGCTATTCGACCGGAGCACCGCTGGCTCTGAACTACAGCCTGGATGCCCTCGAAAAAACCGTATCGCCGTTGCCCGCGAGCCTGGTTCTGATTTCTCCGGCCATAGGGGTCCACCGGGCGGCCGGGCTGGCCGGCTTCAAGGATGGGCTGTCCCGCATCCCGGGCCTGGGGAGCCTCGCCTGGCTGTCGATTCAGCCCGAATTCGATCCCTTCAAGTACAACTCTTTTGCCACCAACGCCGGGGCCCAGGTTCACCGCCTGACGCGCTCGGTGTCCAAGCGTATTTCCGACCGGGCCCGCAGCGGTTCGACAGAACTTTTTCCCCCGACGTTGGTTTTCAAATCAACCGTCGATGCCACGGTGTTGCCCGACGCCGTGGTTGACAATCTGCTCAGGCACCTCCAACCGAATCGACATGAACTGGTATTGTTCGACATCAATCGATACGCCGCCAAAACCCGGCTGCTGATCGACGACCCGGCGCCGCTGACAGACCGCCTGCTGGCCGACAAGACCCTGCCGTTCACCTTGACATGGGTCACCAACGAGAACCCGGATAGTCCCCGGGTTGTCGCCCGCCAAAAGGCCCCTTTTTCGAGCGCGGTTTCACAGCCGCACCTCCTGAACCTGACCTGGCCGACCGGTGTAATCTCTTTATCCCATGTGGCGCTGCCGTTTCCACCCGATGATCCCCTTTACGGCCAGCGCCCGCCCGACAACAAGGACGTTCTCTTCTTAGGTCAGATGGCGCTGCAGGGGGAGCGCGGCCTGTTGAAAATTTCCTACGACTGGCTGGTCCGCCTGAGGTACAACCCTTTCTACGGCTTTTTGGAAAGCCGGACGTTGCAGTGGATGGACAACGCCGGCCGGCGATAGCCCGTTCCGGGCGTTGACGGCGCCGGTCGTGATGCCCGCAAAAGGATATGGATCGGCGTTGGCCACATTAACCTTTCAAGCGCAGGGAGTGATTATCTTTCCCATCACTGCCACCGGGGCGAATTCGTTCGGGTCCTCTCGTACCGGCGCAAAGGAACGCAAGCCCAGTTATCGAGACCGCTTTTTACCTGCCGGCGGCTCGCCCCCCTTCTGGCAGGCGAGCCGTCGGCGATGATGTCCTGCCGCCTGCCCGACCTTGCGAAATCCCAATCCCTTTACCCCTAGTTTTCCCTAGTGATACATACTGGGTTTATTGGCGTTGACGGTTTCGGACCGGTTCACCTATTTTTAAGTCAACATCACACCGGCACCGAAGGATCATCCATGAGACCTAGCGTCGATCGAACCGCCATTCGGCTGGCCGTTGAAAAGGCCAGGGAGCTCTTCGATGGAATCGAAGCCGACCATAAATTGAGCACCCCTCAGACCATATCGCTTTATTTATGGCTCATCGATTACGAGATGCTGAATATTTTTCAGCCGATGGACAGGCTCCACCGCCTATTGATCAGCTGCCTTGAAAACCATGTCGTAACCCGCTGCAACCGCGGGGAAATCGAAAAAATCTGCTGCCGGTTTCTGAAGGTCGATAAAACGCGATCCACGGAAGATAGGCGCAAAGTAATCTCGCAACTGTAGTAAACCGCCCCAATCGCCTGCTCGCAATCCATGGGTCACATCGCTTAAGTAAACAAATATCCGGGGCGAAGTAGCCATTCGCCGGCACCGTGGTATAGACAATTGCCGATTGAAATTTGAAATTGTAAAGGTTTCGTGATAGATCCACGCTCATGCGAACTTCAAAATGGGTGCTTTTAGGTGCGTGTTTTGTCGTAGCGGCTGGTTTCATCGTCAATCATATTATTTCCAGCCACAAAATCAAAGCGGAGCATCCCCCTTCCTCGCCGTACGTGCAACAACCGGCCGCTTCCGGCGCAGCTCCCCCTTCCCGAGCGCCGCGATATATTTCCGTACGAATGAAAAAGGCGCTTAAAACCCTGATTGCCGGCGAAGCCGACAGTTTTGAACTCGAAGCCCGGCTGATGGAGCCGGAAAGCAGCTCTGACAAACCTCCGCAATGGGACCGGGAAGCGGCGGCACCTTTGGTCATCTGGATCGCGTCTCCGGATGAAAGCGGCATCGTGTTTATCGATAGGCTCCACCCGGACAGGCCTCGCCATCATTTGTTACTGAAATTTGCCCCGCCCAGCCCGGCCGCGGCCACGTCACTGACAGCGCAAGTAGACTATCGTGTCGACTCGAAAACCAGCGCCGGCAGCCACTCTTTTTGGATGGATATTTACGGGGAGCTGATAGGCGCGGACGGCAACAGGTTTCAGGACATGGGCATCATCAGATTGCCTTTTAAAGTCGATACCCATCTGAGGACCAAACTGTTGATGCTGATGGTCATTGCCGCCGCCGTTTTTCTCTTTATCGTGGAATGGGTGCGTGTGGACGTGGTGGCCATTGCGATGATGGTGCTGCTGCCCGAACTGGGCTTGCTGAATGCCCGGGATACGTTTAAAGGCCTCAGCAGCAATGCCGTGGTGGCCATCATCGGTGTGATGATCATCAGTTACGGATTGAACCGGGCCGGCCTGGTCAACCGCATCATTCAGCCTCTGCTGAAATACGTCGGCAATAGTTCGCATCGATTGACGGTGCTTTTTTCCGGTATGATCGCGGTCATCTCGAGCGTGATGCAAAACACCGGTGCGGCCGTCCTCTTCCTGCCCGCCATCCGGTTGGTCACCTCCTACAGACTCAAAGTTCCCATTTCACGCGTGCTCATGCCCATCGGAATGGCCGCGATTCTCGGCGGCACGCTGACGATGATCGGCACGAGCCCCCTGATCCTCCTCAACGATATTCTGCCCCCGGGGATGCCTAAATTCAGTTTTCTGGAATTGACACCCATCGGTGTCGCCCTGGTTGTCAGCGGGGTTGCCTATCTTTCCACGGTGGGCATGCGTCTGCTCGCGGGGCATCCCGGAAGCCCGTCCGGCGGCCGAAACAGACAAGCCGAGCGTGCCGCAGAGGGTATTCTCAGTTCCTACCCTTTGATCAAGGGCCCCTTTGAGATATACGTGCCCGAAGATTACCAGCCGGACCGGCACCCGCTGTCGGTAGTGGAAATTCGCCGGCAGTTTTTAGTGAACATCGTGGCTTCGGCCGACTCCGACGGCTCGTGCAAGATCGCCCCTCTGCCCGAGACCACCATCCTGCCGGGCCATATTTTATGTGTCTACGGTCCTCTCAAGGCCGTTGAAAGGTTCGTGCGGAATTTCAAGGTGATCCTGAAAGGGGAACCGGAATGTTTCAAGGACAGCATGTTTAATCCCTCGTTGGCCGGAATCGTCGAGGGTGTGGTGTCTCCGCGATCGAGCCTCATCGGAAAAACGATCCGGGAAATCGGCTTCCGTGAAGCATTCGGCCTGAACCCCCTGGCCATTCATCAATCCGGCAAAACCTATTACCGACAGTTGGCCGATCGCCCGCTGCAGGCCGGCGATGCCATACTTTTGCATAGCACCTGGAAGCAGTTGCATACACTGCAGGACCTTCACCAGAACCTGATCGTTATCACGCCTTTTGAAAAGGAGTTTCACAAGCCTGAAAAGTCCGGCTGGGCGTTGACCTGCTTTTTGGTGGCACTCTTTTTGATGATTCTATCGAGTTTCTATTTTCAGAACCGTCCGTATAATCCGATCCCCTTGTCGGTGTGTCTCATGCTGGGTGCCGTGGGTATGGTCCTGACCAGGGTCATTACGATCAACGAGGCCTACCGCGCGGTAGATTGGCGCACTGTCTTTTTGTTGGCGGGGCTCATCCCGCTGGGAATGGCCATGGATCAGACGGGGACGGCCGAATGGATCGCCGGAGGCATCGTCACCGGACTCGGCACGCTGATGTCACCACTGTTGTTTCTCGTTGTTCTGGCCACGCTGAGCTGCGGGTTCACCCTGGTCATCTCTAATGTCGGTGCCTGCACGCTGCTGATTCCCCTGGGCATTTCCATCGCCAACCAGATCGGCGTCGACCCGCGCGTGGCAGCCATTGTCGTCGGGCTCGGGGTATCGAACTCGTTCATTCTGCCGACCCATCAGGTGAATGCTCTTTACATGGGGCCCGGAGAATACAGGACCAAGGACTACATTAAAATCGGAGGGCTGCTGGCAATCATTTATATTGCTACGCTGGTGACGATGACCTATTTCTTTTACCTGTAGACTTGAACCGCGGGCCCCAACGACACCCCGCCTGAAGAGAGCCCATCCGCGATCCTTTTTAGGCACTGTCGAGGGTCCGAGTCGGCCGAGATCCTGCGGAAAAAAAGACCGCCGTTTTGCTGGCCTACGCCTGAAAACGAATCAGCACGTCTCCGGCCTCAACCGCCTCTCCGACGATTCCCAATACCTCGGCCACGACCCCGTCCACCGGCGAGGCCACGTCGCTTTCCATTTTCATGGATTCGAGCACCACCAGGCTCTGGCCGCGAAAGACGTGCTCGCCCTGCTTGACCGGCACCGCCACCACCAGCCCGGGCATGGGGCAGAGGAGCACGTTGTCGGCCGGCCGCTCGGCCCTGGCCGGCATGTAGCGCATCAGCTCCCACTCCCTGGGCGTATAGATCTCGAACACGCGCGTGATGCCGCTGAAGGCGACGAAGATAAAGGACTGTTCCAGCCGCAGCCGGAAGCGGTGGACCCGTCCATCGATCGTCAGATTGAGCCGGCGGCGGTAGAATTCGAATGCGGGTGTTTCCACCGCGTAGGCGTTGGCGCCGACGCGGATGGTCCAACGCCGGCCGGCCGTCACGCCCTCGAGCTGCACGTCCAATACCTCGTTTCCAGTTCTGACGGTATACCGGTGTTCCTTTACGACGGTCTTTTCTCCACCGATGCGCGATACCATCGGTCGCAGGGACTCCTGCACGGCCACCATGCGGACATGATAGATCAGGGCCGCTGTCAGCGCCGCCAGCTCGAAGGCCCGGCGGTCCGGTAAAGTTTTCGGCCGGCTGCTGTCAAAATGGCGCTCGATGAACCCCGTGGTCAGTTTTCCTGCGGTAAACTCCGGATGGCTCAGGATGCTGTTGGCAAAATCGATGTTGGTGACAACCCCTTCGATATGGTAGCCGTTCAGGGCCTCGACCAGGCGCATGCGGGCTTCTTCCCGGTCGCGGCCGTGGCAGATGACCTTGGCCAGCATGGAATCGTAGTAGACGCCGATGCTGCTGCCGATATGAACGCCGCTGTCCACGCGGATAGCGCTGCCCCTGGGTTCCGCGTAGCGGGTGATCATGCCCGTGGACGGTATGAACCCCCTGTCGGGGTCTTCGGCGCAGATGCGCGCCTCCATGGCCCAGCCGCTGACCGTCACGCCGCCCTGGTCGAAGCCAAGCGGCTCGCCGGCGGCTATCCGCAACTGAAGCTCGACGATATCCAGGCCGGTCACCAGCTCGGTGACCGGATGCTCGACCTGCAGGCGGGTATTCATTTCCAGAAAATAAAAGTCCCCCCGGGCGTCCAGCACGAACTCGACCGTACCGGCATTGGCGTAGCCGGCCTGGCGCGCCAGATCGCAAGCGGCCCGGCCCATGCGCTGCCGCAGCGCCGTGGACACGGCCGGTGACGGCGATTCTTCGATGATCTTCTGATACCGGCGCTGGATCGAGCACTCCCTTTCCCCCAGGTGCAGGATATGGCCGAAAGTGTCGGCCATAATCTGGATTTCCACGTGCCGCGGCTGATCGATATAGCGCTCCATGAAAATCCGGTCATCGCCAAAAGCCTTGCTCGTTTCCTGGCGGCTGGCCGCCAGGGCCGCTGTCATTTCAGCCGGCGCCCGCACGATGCGCATGCCCTTGCCGCCGCCGCCGGCCGCGGGCTTGAGCAATACCGGGTAGCCGATGCCCTCGGCCGCCGCCAGGGCTTCGTCTTCGTTCTTCAACGCGTCCGTGGTCCCCGGGATGACCGGCACGCCGGCCGCAACGGCCAGCTCCTTGGAGGCGATCTTGTCTCCCATCATGTCGATGGCCGCGGCCGGCGGACCGATGAAGACCAGGCCGGCGGCCGCGACACGGCGCGCAAAGGCGGCATTCTCGGATAAAAAGCCGTAACCCGGGTGCACGGCGCGGCAGCCGGTGGCCAGGGCGGCGGAGACAATCTTTTCGGCGTCGAGATACGACTCCTGGGCGGGGGCCCCGCCGATGGGCACGGCCTCATCGGCCGTTTGCACGTGCAGGCTGCGGCTGTCCGCATCGGAGTAGACCGCCACGGTGCCGATGCCCAGCCGCTGGCAGGTGCGCCCGATGCGCACGGCAATTTCACCACGGTTGGCGATCAATATTTTATCGAACATGGCATGTGCCTCACAGGGGAATATTGCCGTGTTTGCGCCGCGGACCCTTGGCTTCTTTTCCTTCCAGCACCTGCAGGGTGCGAATCAAACGGTGGCGGGTGTCGCGCGGAAAAATCACATCGTCGATGTAGCCCCGCTTGGCCGCCAAAAACGGATTGGCAAAGGTGCGGCGGTAATGGGTCATCTTTTCATTCAACACAGCCTCCGGATTTTCGGCCGCTTGAATCTCCTTGCGGTAAATCACCTCGGCGGCACCCCTGGGACCCATGACGGCGATCTCGGCCGAGGGCCAGGCGTAGTTGACATCGCAATGAATGTGCTTGGAATTCATCACCAGGTAGGCGCCGCCGTATGCCTTGCGGACGATGACGGAAATGCGCGGGACGGTGGCCTCGGTAAAGGCATAGAGCAGCTTGGCGCCGTGACGGATGATGCCGCCGTGCTCCTGGTGGGGGCCGGGCATGAAGCCCGGAACATCCACCAAGGCCACCAGGGGGATGTTGAAGGCGTCGCAGAAACGCACGAAACGCCCGGCCTTGTATGAGGCGTCGGTGTCCAGAACGCCGGCCAGCACGGCCGGCTGGTTGGCCACCAGCCCGACGGTCTGACCCCCCAGGCGGCCGAACCCACAAATGATGTTGCGCGCAAAGCCCGACTGGACCTCCATGAACTCGGCTCCGTCGAGAATACTGAAAATCAGGACGTTCATGTCGTAGGTTTGGTTGGGGTTTTCGGGAATGAGGTAGTCCAGGGCCGGGTCGATGCGGCCGGCCGGATCGCGCAGGTCCAGCAAGGGTGCGCGCTGCCGGTTGTTCGAGGGCAGGTAGCTGATCAGGCGGCGCACCTCGCGCAGGCAGAGCACGTCGTTGGGGGCCGTGAAGTGGGACACCCCGCTGGTGTTGGAGTGGACCCGGGCACCGCCCAGGTCTTCGGCGCTGATGTCCTGATGGGTGACGGTCTTGACCACGCTCGGCCCGGTAACGAACATGTACGAGGACTCTTGCACCATGAAGACGAAATCGGTGATGGCCGGGCTGTAGACCGCTCCGCCGGCGCAGGGCCCCATGATGCAGGACACCTGCGGCACGACGCCGCTGGCCCTGACATTGCGATGGAAGATTTCACCGTAGGCGGCCAGAGCGTCCACGCCCTCCTGAATGCGGGCGCCCCCCGAGTCGTTAAGCCCGATGATCGGGGCGCCGACCTTCACCGCCAGGTCCATCACCTTGCAGATTTTCTGGGCGTGCGCCTCTCCCAGGGAGCCGCCCACGACCGTAAAATCCTGGCTGAACACGAAAACCTCGCGCCCGTCGATGGAACCGTGGCCGGTCACGACGCCGTCGCCGGGATAACTGCGCTCACCGGTTAGGGCCCCGCCCCGGCCCGTCTTGAGCACATCGAACTCCTCGAAGGTGCCCTCGTCCAACAGCAGGTCGATCCGCTCCCGGGCGCTGAGCTTGCCCTTACCGTGCTGGGCATCGATTTTTTTGGCATCGCCGGCGGCCATGGATTCAGCGCGCAGCCGTTCAAGGGTTTCAAGGGTGGCACTGTATTCAGCCGGCATGGTCGTCACCATATTTTAAATAACGGTTGGGTCACATGGGGGTACCGACATTGACTTTTTATTTTTTTTGTCAAAGCCTGCCGGTGAAAAGTGACGTTTTACCAAGATGAAGACATCAGCCGATCGTGTTTTTGACGATTCCGATCAGCTTTTCAGGATCGAACGGTTTGGCAATGAACGCGATGGCGTCTTTGACGGCATGGTCTCCGTCGATGCCGCTGATGACGATGACGGGCGTTTCTTTCAGGTCCTTTTCCTTCCTGAGCTTACGATAAAACCGCGGGCCCCATTCGTCGGGCAGTTGCAGGTCCAGCGTGATCAGGTCCGGTTTTTCCTGCCGGACCACCTCGAGCGCCTCGGACGTGCTGGACGCGGTGCAGGTGGCATAGCCGTTGTCACTGAAAATGGCCTGAAGGTATCGCACCACCGTGGGGTCGTCGTCGATGATCATTATTTTTTTTGCCATTTTTGGATCCCTCCTTGCAAAGGCCGATGTCACCTTTTCATATATGCGATCGGCCTCTTGCCGTCAATAGAGTGCCCAATGGGCACTTGAGCCGGGCTTGCACCATTTAAATCGGTATGAGAATCGACCGTCGCCAGTTCGAGAAATATTGGCGATGCTATAAACGCCATTTTCGAATACTTTGTGATTCCTGATTAATGAAATTGAAAAGTTATTACGCCAAACCAGGCAATCCTCTTGACTTTTTCAATGGATAAAAATGAGTATAAGCCTTGTTCATCCGCGATCTTTTTTTATGGACACCATCGAGTACCCCTTCGCGTTTTCGTTTATGAAACGGATTGCTTAGGCGGATGGCCCCCCTCAGACCCTACCGGAAGGAGGCGCGAGCGAGGATGTCTCTCCTGAAACTGTTCACCGGCCCTCCGCCGGAAAAGCTCGAAGAAAAAGGTGACGCTCTTTTTGCAGCCGGACATTGGGGCCAGGCCAAACTGGCGTACGAAGGCTCACTCGACAAACGGCAGAAGCGCTCCGGGCCGGACCAAGATGCCCAGCGCCGGCTTACGGAAAAAATCCGGGCAGCCGAATTTATTGGGAGGAGGGGGCTTTTGACCGGGCGGATGACCTGCTGTCATCCCTGCCGGAGGAACTGGCCGAATCCGTCGCCGCGGTGCTGCTGAAAGGCGAAACGTTTGTTCGCGCCGGCCGTAAGTCAAATGCCCGGGATTTCTATCGGCGGTTTCTGGAAGTCTATGGCTGGAACGACAGCGTGGCCTTTGAACTTGCAAAGGCCTACGAAGCCCAAAATGAATCGGCCTCTGCGCGCGCCGTCTTCCGGGAGATCATCGGCCGCTGCGACAGCTGCCGCGCCCGCATCGACCCGGAGATAAGACACCGCTATGCGGAGCTGTGTTTCGCCGACGGCCTTTACACGACGGAGATTTTGGAGATATACCTTACCCTCGCCCGAAAGATCCCGCTAAATGCAGCCCCTTACTTCGAACGGGTCAGCCGGATCTACGCGGCCCTGGGCAACCCGACCGAGGCAGAGCGCTTCCGCTCTTTTGCAAGACGGGCCTGATGACACAAGGCAGCAGGTGCGGTCCAAATGAATACCAAAACAGATAGCGGCAGCAATTCATTAGAAGCGGATTTGGCGGCCATCCGGTTGGCGCTCGGTAAACTGACCGATGCATGGCTGCCTTGGGATACAGAGAACCCGGTCGATTTAGTCAATCAGGGCGACCGCAGGGTGCGTTACTATGAGACCTGGCTTCTGGATGAGGAGCAAAAACGGATGCTTAGTGTGCATCCCGCGGCCAAGTTCATCCTTTATGCATCCTCTTATCTGTGCGATGTCGGCCTGACCGATGGCCAGGGACTTCAAATGTTTGCAAAGGATTGGAGAGACGGGCGCGCGCACGCACTTTTTGACCAGTCGCTGTCGGAACGCTCCTGCCGGCTGATCCGCGACGGCTGGCAGAACCTGGGAGTCCCCGAAAAAACATACGTCGGCATCATCACCCGGGTCTGCCGGCAGGCGGGAGCGGCTGAGGGCGATCATGTCACGGCGGCTGAATCAGAAACGGCCCTCACAGGCGATGCCGCTGTGAGCGTCGGCCTGCTGGCCGCATACCTTCAACTCTGCCGGGCGATCGACCTGAAATCACCGGCGACAATTCTGCAGATAATCTCTCACATGGCGGAAGACAATCGTATGTCGCCCGGCAGATTGGAAACATATTTCAGTGTAGCCGATGCCGACGCTCACCCGTATCTGAACGGCACGATTCGCCTTAAAATCCAATGCCGCCACCCTGAAGTCCACAAGGCCCTGAAACATCACGAAAGGTCCGTGCAGCAATTGCTGGAGAAACTGAACCAGCGGGTGCGCCCGCGATTTCTGTATTCGGACTTGCTCTATGAAATCGAACCGGATGGCTACACACCGATAGATCTGAAGTTTACCGTCGATTCGTCGGCCGGCCTGCAGCTCTTCATGGGCAACCGGCTGTATTCCGACAAACGCGTGTTTTTGCGGGAGTTGATTCAAAACGCGGTCGACGCCTGCAGCTATCGAAAGCTGGCAGACACTCTTTATTCACCGGCCATCGCGATCGAGTTCAACGACGATGTCAGCACCGTTAAGGTTCGTGATAACGGCATCGGCATGACGCGGCAGTGGATCGAGAAGTATTTCCTCGCCATCGGCATCTCCTTTTACCAATCGGGCGAGATCCGGGGTGTCGACCGTGACCCGCGCATTGACTTCGGCTTTATCAGCCAGTTCGGCATCGGGTTTCTGTCCAGTTTTCAGGTAGCGGAAAAGATCATAATCAAAACACGAAAAGAATCCTTTCCGGGGCTGATGATCACCATCAGTGGTCTGCGGGATTATTTCGATGTCAAGGTCCTGGAAGAAGATTACCCGGTAGGCACCGAGGTGACCTTGCATCTGAGAAAATCGAAGATCAAATATTGCCGGAGTATGGAATATACCGGATACCTGAAGACCAACATCCGTTTTCTGAAGGTGCCGGTCGAGCTTTTTGACGGGAACGGTAGCACGATGACCATCGGCCGGGAACAACTGGCCTACGAAACGGATAAAAGAACGGGGGCGATTTTTGTTGCACCCCTTGAATTCAAGGAATCGGAAGGATATGTGCGGCTTGGCGCAAAGAAGAACGGAACGATCTACGCTCTGGAAACCGCCGACGGTGGGGTTTCCGTGTTCCAGGACGGCATCTTCGTCACCCAACTCGCCGCTTTACTCCCCGAAGGCGCTCGCCAGTATGTCGTGGCCCGGATCAATCTCGTGGGACGTGACAAGTGCGAGTTGAGCATGGACCGCAACCGTATTTTCTGGAAAACCGACCAGCTGCACAACATCAAAAGAGTCATCCGCCACGGCCTGGTAGCCGTGGCAAACCAGCTGATGTCGGCGATTAAGGTACAGGATGTATCGGTGAACACCCTGAACAGCATCGTCAATCACCTGGCGATCTTTTTTGATTTCAGCGATGTGGACGATGTCATGTTCAATAAGCTGCCCGAGCCGATTCGCAGGTTGGTCGAAAAGCGATTCCGGGATTTCGTGCGCATCAATTTTGCCCATACGCTGAAAAAAAACGGAATTGCTGAAGCAGACGGCTACGGCGAGGGCTGGCAGCAGCGGGTTTTAAAAACTTTTCACAAAAATTCCTAAATATGAAGATGTCCTGCAGTATCATAGTCCCGCAGGAAGAAAAACGAGAGTTCCGGGTTGAAGATTGTTAAAATCTTCTATTTTATGGCCTCTCAGAAGTTCTTTTGAAGGCAGGTAGTAGACGGTTTCTTGGTTTTTAAAGTTGAAGCCGGCGATTTGAAAAGCGGTCTGCTTCTTACTCAGGGTGTAAGGCCCTTTGTATCCGATAATGAGTTTGGTTGCAGCCGGCAGATCATCCCAGTCGTTTATCATCGACCCCGTTTTTATGCGACCGGAGGGTAAAAAATAAATCGTCGTTTTTAGGTTATACGCTGCTCCGGCAAGAGACCAGGCCGTCGTTCCGGCCGAAATGTTTTTTACAGGCCCGTCATCTTTTAACGCTTCAACACTGCTTTCCTGGTTAAGCAGCACGACGGTTTTTGCGGGAATATAGTTCCAGCCGATATTGTTCGCCACTTGATCACCGGTGTATAAACGACCGTTTGGAAATTTGTAAACTGTTGTCGCACTGTCAAAATCTTCTCCCGCAATCAACCACGCGGTATTGTGCTTGGAGATGATATTGGCTTCATCTGCCTGAGAATCGAGGATTACCGGGCTGTAAAACACCTCGGATAGCTGGGCATCCGCCATGAGTCGACCGGCCCTTACATCCGGGTCATAGGCCCATGTCGGCCCCAATCCGGCCTTGGCGCGGACAAAGTTTTTAGCGCACCGTTTACGGCCGCGGTGATTTTTCTTGAACCACCGGTTTGGTGCTCCATAGGCGACCTGGCTGTGGGTCACAACCGCCCGATCATCCAAATTGTAGGCCCCTTTTAAAATGTCGACCAATATGCCAACCGATTGATACTGATTTTCAGAGATGGGGGCATAGTGATATCCGACCAACTCGATGCCAATCGAGATATTGCTAAGGCCCACCTCGCCATTCCACATGCTGAGTCCGGCATGATCGGCCACATATTCCTTGTCCAGGATGCGATACGTCCGTCCATTACGGGCAATGACATAGTGGGTATGACCGCCATTGGTGCGATACCCACTGCTGAAACGCTTCCCTTCAGAAACGACTCTCAGCGTGGTGTCAAGGCCGAGTTCAGACGTATGCACAACGATGTATTTCGTATTTATGCGCCTTATTTTTTTAAAGCGCGGATTCAATCGCGAGCGGAAATCCACTATGGACCGCTGGAATTTATCGTGTTCTTTCCGGGCTTGGGCGGTTGATATGGAAGGCAAGATTAAAAGAAAGGTGATGAAAAAGGACACACCCATGATGAACCGTTTTTTATGCCACACCAGCGAAAATATTGATAATAACATTATGATGGGAATATTTGATAAAATCCACGACATTGAGATATTCTCCTCAATAAATACTTGTATTCTATCATGAAACGTCCAAGCACTCAATCGAAGGACCGGTCAATCAAAATGGATGAATAAAATTTTGTGCGATGACAGTTTGAGCCGATGTCAGGAGAAGCGACATGCTGAAAATTGTGGAAGTCGGGCCGCGGGACGGACTGCAAAACGAAACCGCCGTCATTCCCCCGGATGTAAAGATCGCATTCGTGGATGCCCTCTCCCTCACGGGCGTCAACGAAATCGAGACCAGTGCGTTTGTTTCCCCCCGCTGGGTACCCCAGCTCGCGGATGCGGAAAAGGTGTTTCGCAAAATATCCCGCCGGGATGGCGTGATCTATTCGGCCCTCGTGCCGAACGAACGCGGGCTCGAGCGTGCCATCGCCGCCCGGGTCGACAAGGTGTCCATTTTTACGGCGGCCAGCGAGACGTTCAACCATAAGAACATCAACACATCGACCGCAGGGTCCATCAAGCGCTTCCTGCCGGTGGTCAAGGGCGCAAAAAGTGCGGGACTCCCTGTGCGGGGATATGTCTCGACGGCTTTCTGGTGCGCCTTCGAAGGCCGGATTCCGCCGGCGGCCGTCACCAGCCTGGTGCAAAAGCTCTTCGAGATCGGCGTCGATGAGGTGTCGGTCTCCGACACGGTCGGCAAAGCATCGCCGGAGGAGGTTGGTAGGCTTCTCGATCTCCTTCTATCGCGGATTCCGTCCGATCGGATAGCGATGCATTTTCACGACACCTACGGCAGGGGCGTGGAAAATGTGCTGACCTCGTGGGCTTGTGGCATTCGGATCTTCGATGCGAGCGTGGGCGGTCTCGGGGGGTGCCCATTTGCACCGGGGGCGACGGGCAACGTGGCCACCGAGGCCGTGGTCGAAGCGCTTGAACGCAAGGGGGCTGCGGTGGGGGTCGACCTCGAAAAACTTTCGCAGGCCCGGCACCTCCTGGACCCTTTCCTGGTGGACGACCGCCGCATTCTGCCCGAGGAGGGTTCGCCCGCCTGCGCTGCATGTGAATATTCCACCGGCGATGTTTGCTGCCGGCGGTGAGGCGAGCTGTCCAATTCTACATAGCGTCGGATCAGAGCAATGCTGCGTCCCCGCAGTTATTGATTCTGCCCATCATCCTCTGCAATTTGTCTCTCAAGTTCATCGAGTGGCGGGAGAATCCGAGTAATGGTTTTCCGGAGGGATTCCTAGATCCTTCTCGATGATTCGCCATACCGCGGCAATACTCACGCCTTCATATTGATGAATCAAAATATCTCTAAATCCGGCAGGTTCCCGCCAGGGAACCGATGGATGATGTTGCCGGTACTCCTCGGGGATCCGTTTAGCAGCCTCGCCGATCACCTCGAAGTTGTGGATCACCGCATCCTGAGTACGGGAATCGGTAAAAAAGGCCTGCCTCCCCTCTACGGTGTATTCCGTGATGCGATCGATCCTCTCCAAAATCTGGGCCAGATAAACGCGGGCGTCTTTTTTCATAATGGCTTGGCCTCCTTGAGAATTCTACGGCGAATGAGCCAATAGAGCCCGTCTTCGGTAACAACATCGACTTTGACACCGAGAAGATCCCGCAAGTCCAGAACCAGCGCGCTCAAGTCGAGTAAACTCCGCCCTTCTTCCATTTTTACGAGAAGATCTATATCGCTCCCGGAACCTGCCTCACCCCGGGCTACGGAACCAAAAATCCTCGGATTCAGCGCGCCATGCTTTGCGGTCGTGGCTATGACGTCCTTGCGTTTTGCCTCGAGCAATTTTTCAAGTTCCATTTATATCCTCCTTTACGACCCTTTCCTGGTGGACGACCGCCGCACGCTGCCTGAGGACGACTCGCCCACCTGCGCTGCATGTGAATATTCCACCGGCGATGTTTGCTGCAAACGGCGCGTCCGTGAGGTACCTCTGGCTCCCCCTTTAACCAGTTGCAATTTACGCTTCTGCGCCTTTTGCTGTTTAGTCTTCTGTCTTCTTTTGGAAATTATTGAAGAGGCCGTTGCCCAGCGCACATCTGCGTTATATACTTTATGGGATTTCGGGGACCATTTGATTTTTTTAGTTTCGTGAACATGATTTTCCATATAGGATTTTAGGCTGTTAACCTGTTTCTAACCCATGAGGGAATCGAAATGCCGACCTCTCAAGCAACTGTTGATGGCCCCGCCATGGACAGTGAATATACAGCTTTCAAGGTGCTGGGAGCCATCAGTTTTTCTCATTTCCTGAACGATATGATCCAGTCCCTGCTTCCGGCGATTTATCCCCTGCTGAAAAGCTCCTTTTTTCTCAGCTTCACCCAAATCGGGCTGATCACATTGACGTTTCAGGTTACCGCATCGTTGTTGCAACCGATGGTCGGGCTTTACACGGATCACCACCCGAAGCCATACTCGTTGTCCATCGGCATGGGATGCACCCTGACCGGCCTGGTCATTCTGGCCTTTGCGCCGAGTTATGGAATTCTGCTGATAGCCGCCGCAATGGTCGGTACGGGCTCGTCGGTCTTCCATCCGGAATCCTCCCGTGTCGCCCGAATGGCCTCCGGCGGTCGATATGGACTGGCGCAGTCGATATTCCAGGTGGGCGGCAACGCCGGCAGTGCCGCGGGTCCGCTGCTGGCGGCCTTGATCGTCATTCCGCATGGCCGCAACAGTATCGCCTGGTTCTCCCTGGCCGCGCTTCTCGCCATGCTGGTGCTGTGGCGGGTCGGCGGCTGGTACAAGGGCCGGCAGTCGGGAACGAAGCGGCCGGGAAAGTCCAAGGTATCCCGGCAGACGCTGCCTTCCCGCACTATAATAGGGGCTATGCTGGTCCTGATGGTGCTGATTTTTTCGAAATTTTTTTACCTGGCCAGCATCAACAGCTATTACATTTTTTTTCTGATCCACAAATTTAATCTCTCGGTGCAATCCGCCCAGCTTCACCTTTTCGTTTTCTCATTTGCCGTAGCCCTGGGAACCCTCCTCGGCGGGCATGTCGGTGACCGCATCGGCCGCAAGCGCGTGATCTGGGTGTCCATCCTGGGCGTCGCGCCCTTCACGCTGATATTGCCTTACGTCAGCCTGGCGTGGACCGGGCCGTTGACATTCGTCATCGGCCTCATCCTGGCATCGGCTTTTCCGGCGATTCTGGTTTTTGCACAAGAGCTTTTGCCGGGGAAAGTGGGGATGGTGGCCGGGCTGTTTTTCGGGCTGGCATTCGGCATGGCGGGTATTGGTGCAGCGGTACTGGGAAAACTGGCCGATGTGCACGGCATCGAATTCGTCTATCGCATCTGTTCATTCCTGCCGCTGTTCGGTTTGCTGACGGTTTTCCTGCCCGACATTGGCCGGCCACCCAATGGGAAGTGTGCCCCTATTGGCGCGCCGCAAGCAGTGGTGGAACAAACCAATCTCTAACTGGTTCACTCAGTTCGAAGAATCTTTTGGGCAACGACTTCCTCGAAGTCGATGATATTGCCCTTTTCACGAGGAGCTTTTAGCGCCGAATATTCCATTTCATACCAGTCTACCGTGCAATCACAAACGAAACCAGTCGGGTAATACCGGACTATGTACTTTTGACGAGGTCCATTGTCGCGCCACGAGCGGTGGTGGAACAAACAAATGCCTACCTGGCTTAAAGGCTTGCGCAGAGTGGCAACCGCCGATGGGCTCACGTCCCGCAATAGGTTCGGTAGGGCTGCGCCGAAGGGGGCGGTGGCAGGTGATAGCCTGACTGTTCCGGCAGGTCCTGGTAGGGTTGAGACAAAGCACCCAGCAGTTTTTCCATGACCGTAAAATCGGCCCGCTCCACGGCCGCCTCCAAGGCCTCTTCCACCCGGTGGTTGCGGGGGATGACCGCCGGGTTGCGGGTGTTCATGAGCCGGCGGGAATCCTCCCGGGAATGAGGTTGCCTCTTCAACCGGGCCTGCCAGCGCTCGTGCCACTGCTTAAAATCCGGAGCCCGGAACAAGGAGGTCTCCGGCAAGGAACCGGATGCCAGGTCGCGAAAAGTGTTGGTAAAATCCGCCCCGTGACGATGCATGCACGCGAGCAGGTCCTCCACCAGTACGCCATCGTCCGCGGCCTCGTCCAACAGCCCCAGTTTGGCCCGCATGCCCGCCAGCCAGAAACGGCGGAAGGTGTCCGAAAATTCTGAGATTGCCTCGTTTGCCATCGATAAGGCCTCTTTCTGATCCTCGTGAATCAGCGGCAGCAGTGTTTCGGCAAACCGGGCGAGATTCCACTGGGCGATCTGCGGCTGCCGGCCGTAGGCGTAGCGGCCGTGGTGATCGATGGAACTGAAGACGGTACTCGGTTCGTAGGCGTCCATGAACGCGCAAGGACCGTAGTCGATGGTTTCGCCACTGAGGGCCATGTTGTCCGTGTTCATGACGCCGTGGATGAAGCCCACCAGCATCCAGCGGGCTACCAGATGCGCCTGCCGCTGCATGACGGCCTCAACCAGGGCCAGATACGGATTGCCGTCCGCGGCGTGATCGGGAAAGTGGCGATGGATAGTGTAATCGGCCAATGCCCTGAGATCATCGGGTTTGCCCCTTGCCGCGGCATGCTCGAAAGTGCCCGCGCGGATGTGGCTGGCGGCCGTGCGGGTGAGAATCGCCCCCTGCAGGGCGGTCTCACGGAACACCTGTTCACCGGTGGTCACCACCGCAAGGCTGCGGGTCGTCGGTATGCCCAGGGCGTGCAAGGCCTCGCTGATGATGTACTCCCGCAGCATCGGCCCCAGGGCCGCCCGCCCGTCCCCCTGACGCGAGAACGGGGTCCTGCCGGACCCTTTGAATTGGATGTCGAAGCGTTCACCTTGCGGTGTGACCTGCTCGCCCAGCAATATGGCCCGCCCATCGCCCAGCATGGTGAAAAAGCCGAATTGATGTCCCGCATAGGCCTGCGCGAGGGGCTCGGCCCCCGCGGGGATTCTGTTGCCCGAGAAAACGGCGGCGCCCTCCTCGCCTGTCAGGGCCTCTGGGTTCAACCCTAAAAACTGCGCCAGCGCCCGGTTGAAAACCACGAGTTTCGGAGCGCGCACCGGGATGGGATTCAACCGGACATAGAAAGCCTCGGGCAACCGTGCGTAGCTGTTATCGAATTTCCACCCGGCGTCCGGCCGGTTTTGACTGCTGTTGAGTGTCATAAGATTCTCCCGCCTATGTCAAATAAGACCTATGAGAAAAAACATTGGACAGGGATACCCGGAGGTCAAGGGGAAGGGTGCATTTCTTTGAGGGGCAAAAGATCCATCATCCCAAGCGGCCCGATCCGACCGGAACACCGCTTTGCAGCCAATGGACGAAAGATTCAATCGATACCGGCAGGCGATGATGAGATCTTGACTTTCTTGACATATTCGTCACTTGCAAATAAATTAAAATTGATTGAAAAACCTTTCGGAGTGGTTGCTGTCGCAAACTATCAAGAAATCGTTTGGACACTGACGTGATCATCTATGAATTTATAAACGAAGCCGTGATGCAATATGACGAAGCATAACCACACAATCAGGCTTCGGCACATGCTGGACTATGCTCGCGAGGCGGTAAAGATGGCCGAAGGCAAAATCAGAACTGCTCTCAGAAACGACCGGATGCTGGAACTGGCTCTGGTTAGAGAAAACAAAATCCGAATTATTGGTGCCGGATATTGGCGAAAGGGGAAATAAAATACTCAGTATCAAAAATAGATGGTCATTTGCCCACTGGATCCCGCCAAGGCGGGATTATCCGTGGGCTTCCGGCTGCGGCGCGGTCAACAACCGATTAAAAGGAGGTCAAGAAATGAAAACGTTGAAAAATTTGCCGTCTGCGTGGGTGTTGGTTTTTACTTTGACTTTTCTCCTGAGTCCGGCGATTTCCTTCAGCGAACCCATCAAGATCGGGGCCATGTTCATTTCTTCTGGAAAAATGGGCGGCTACGGCAAGCACGGCCGTTAGGCGATTCAGCGGCCGGTGCACTGGAAGTTCTGGTACGGCTTCAAAAAGAATTGTTTTGGGGTAATTTTTTTTAATTACAATATGATGGCGTGGTCCGATCCCAGTGGGTCTACCCCGGCGGGGCTTTCCAACCTGCATTTTCTAAAGGGCTAAAAGGATTTTTATTATTGCACAAAACCTGATGGATTCGAAGCATATTATGCCCTGCGTGAGTTGTTTGATCCAGAAACGGATAAAAGAAAAATTATTGACTTTCTAATAGTGGAAGATGAAGAGGCGGACAAGGAAAAGTCTCAACCAATTGAATTTTAAACCAGGCACTTCCAATAAAGTTCAAAGTTGATTGAATTGAATATGGGCCCTCCTATAAGGTTCCAACCATCAAATCGCCTATCGTTTCATTGGGAGTCCCCGTTTCGGACCACGGTAAATGATAGTGATATTAGGAGAAGCAGTTTAGAATTGTGCAATTGTTCGCAAAGTTAAAGGAAATCAATGAATTACGCGGAGGTGGACGGTTCTGTACGCTGCACAAGTGATTCCGCCAATTGACGCCGAAATTGCGGAAAAGGTCCATTTATGGATGGAAACGAGTTAAGAGAACCGCCGGCGCCTTACAAGGGCATTTCGGTGCACGAAAATGAGTCCCTAAGGCTTCAAAATGAATATTCTTGGCTGAATTTCGTTTGATTACACGATGATGGCGTGGTCCGACCCAGGGGGACTATAATCCCTCTGACAAATGCCAAGTATAAGTCGATTGTCATATCTGATCTGCTTTTTTATTAATGATTTTATACGTTGCTTCATAAATCGTTCTGCGCGGTCCGATAGCCACAATGTCAATAATCCGTCTTGGCGATATCCGGTAAACGATCCGGAATCTGCTGATTCGGTAACTTTTCAATCCTTCCAATTCATCCTTTAGGGACTTACCCGATTCAGGTTCAACCACGATATGACGCAACCCGGCCCGAATTTTTCTTTTCAGCTGTGGGTGACAGCCCCTGATCAAGGCAACGATTTCATCGGGCACTCTGAGTTTTGTACGCGTCGGATCTTTCGAAGTCACCATTTATTCGAAAAGTTCCTCCAAGGTATAAAGCTGGGACTTTTTCTTTAAAGCTGACAGGCCTTTTTTGATCTCGGCCATCAGTTCTATATCGGATTGAATCGAAATGGTTTCCTTCCAGCCCTCGAATTCATCAGAACTCACCAATACGGCAGCCGGTCGTCCATTTTTTGTAATGACTATTTCTGCATCGGTTGACTGAACTCTATCGATGAGTTCACTGAGTTTCATTTTTGCTTCAGATAAAGAAAGTGTCTCCATGGTTTGACCTTTTTTATAGTTGACCATAATTTAGGTCAAAAATTAATAGATTTTATTGCGGTTGTCAAGATGGAAACCGGATTTCTCCTTGACCGATTTTTGACACCGATAAAGGTTCCAGTGTTGAATACGCCGCCGGTGTCAGGTGATCAGGGAAAAAAGCGTGAGGGTGATCTATTTATGCAAGGCACTTTCGGCATGAACGTGCCTTGTATTTCACGATAATGATGTTTGTTCGAACGCCGGTATCATGCTAAGCACCCCTGAACCGGTCGACCTGATTCGTCGGGTGATCGAGAAATATTCATCCTCCAAAAGGTGCTCGTCGCCGAGTCTTCGCTGCAATCCATGTGGCGTCAAATCCCAGAGGTCCTTGCAAAGCAACTGACCAATGCCGGTTTTCTGCCCGAAACCCTGGTGGTCCGCTCGACCCTGCTGGCCGATTTACTAGGATCTTTTGCCAAGGCAGTGGACTGCAAGCATCTTCTCAGCCAGACGCTGCCGAACCTGAATCCGGCAAAGGAAGCCTTGTCAGAGCGTTTGGTTCGAGGGGGTCTGACAGGCGACAGCCGGTTCAAGAAATTGTCCGCGAAGTGATTGAGGCGGCTGTCCGTCTGCGGCTGCCGGAACAAAGCTCGGTCAGGGAAATATCGTATTTCATGCACACCTGCTGACTTATAGTATTTTAAATAAATTCAATCTGTAAACTACATATTTATCAATTTACGGGACAGCGTGTGGATTGCCCGGGAAAAATTCAATGGGTTTAAGACTCTATTGAAAGGTCAATATGACAGTAATTTATTGGTCCGCAATGGAGGTTACCGTTTTTTTATCTAAATTTTTACCCGCAGATGAACGAGTTTACCAAATTTCGTGTTTGAGAAAAAGCGGGTCATTGATATGAAGGTGCTGTCAAGAGAGAACGACAGGCAGGGAAGGTATGAGAAGGTTTGGGATACGGTTTTGTGCGATTATGGACCTGCTGAAGTCAATAGCTCGTTAAGATTATTCAACGAAATCTTTCTTTTTCCTTCCTCTATTTCTAATACCATCGCCCTTACCGCATCGTTAACTGGCGTAGACACACTGAGGTCGTGGCCGCGATCGCAGATATAACCGTTTAGAAAATCAACTTCAGTCCGGCGACCGCGTTCAATGGACTGCAGACTCGAAGATTTTATTTTCCGATATTTAAAACCGATAAGCCGAATGGTCAGGTGCCGTTTTAAATTAGACAACGTCCCATCACCTTGCAAAAAGGTGTAGTAGTTCAGTTTGCCGCCTCCTCCAGGTTCAACCATAATTTTCATTGCCGCCGCCAAAGACATAGCTTCACGCATGAGCTCAATAAAAATGTTTCTTACCCTTTTATCAGCCAATAGTTGTCCCAACTTAACTCCTCCGATGACACCCAGTGAATTAATACAGGAGTTGACTATCAGTTTGGAGTACAACTCTCCCATGATATTGTTGGAAATGCGGGTGGGATAAACCAGATTCAGCATTTGCCGAATGGGTAAAAGACGATCATCGGATGTATGATCGATATTGCCAATCACAAATTCCCCTTTCGAGGTCACCTCCAGATACCCAGGTGCATTTTGACTTGCGCCCCAACCGACCACGCAACCAATGACCCGGTCTGCTCCTAGTACTTCCGCCAAAGCGTGTTCGCATATACCGTTTTGAAGCGAGACAACCATCGAATCCCTACTTAAATAGGGGATTAAATCCCGTGCGGTTGCTACACAATCTGTGGCTTTGGTAGCCAGAAACACGAGATCCTTAGGCGTGGAAAAATCGGAGATTTTTTCTATCGCCTCCAATCTGATTTGATGTGTACCTTTAATGCCCGTGATGCGGACACCTTGATGATTTATTATTTTGGCTAATTCCCGGTGCTTGCAGACAACTTCAACGTCCCAGCCGGCTTTTTTAATAAATGCAGCTGTAATTCCACCAATGGCGCCAGCCCCGATAACGGCAATTTTGGCTTCTTTTGTGAGCATGGCTCCTCCTTGATGTGAAGAATCGTAAGCGTTCACAGGGCACCGCATCTGCTTTGTTGTCGGGCACTTGAAGTACAAAAGTACGTCTGCGCGCCCGACGCCCTGCATCTGCGGCACCCTGTAAACGCATAAATTGAGTTGGTTTGAAGCGCATCGGACTTTGCAAACCAGTTCATGGTTACGAAGAATCAGTGAACTATAAGGGGTTATACCAAATCCGATAACCTGCTTATTTATAGTGTGACAAACCAAAATGATGTCCCTAGTCCCTCAGCAATCCTAAACATTCAGAGAATAAAATCAAAATCGGACCTGCGCGTGTCTCCATCCCTCGTACAATGCGATTTTAAGAAAATGCTATGTTTAGAATTGTAGTATCGTTTTCATATCGATCTTTGCCATTAATTTCTGAACAGTTTTACCGCACTTGTCTGTGTCATTCCGGCAAACTAGCGCGATGCATCAAGTTCCTGAATTGAGCGTATCTTGCAGGATCGTGGAAGGTGTGGCTTTTTATGAGTCGAGTCGCCGTAAAATTCGGATTCAACTGCATGACTTGATTGGCGGTCGATTTGGCTTCATCTAAACGACCGAGATCAAAATATACAGCGGCCAGAAATGCTTTGGGAAGAATATGGGTGGAGTTTTGGTCGACGGCCTTCTTTAATGATTGAACAGCCTCTTCCTTCCTACCGACGAGATAAAGCGTCACGCCATAAGCGTATGAAACATACCAAGGATGCTTGGGACTCAGACGTATTGCTTTTTCAAACAGTTCGACCGCTTCCTGTTCCTCGCCAAAATCCTTGAGTATCGTGGCGAGTCCAGAAATAGCGAGAAAATCATTTGGGGCTAACTCAGCAGCTTTACGTCTCATTTCAATGGCACGTTCAGCCTGCCCTCTCAATCTATATAGGTTACCAAGCGCCTGGTAGCCAAGTGGATCATTCGGGTCCATTTTTATGGCGCGCTCCGCCAATTCCATGCCGGATCTGATAGATTCCTCCTTGGAATTGCTCCACCCCTGCTTGGCTTCATACCAATCTATGGAGGCAAGCACGGCTAAGGGCCGCGACCAATTAGGATCTGATTTGTTAGCAGCCACTGTTAGCTCACGGGCCCGAGTCATACCTTCTCGCGTGAACTTAAAGAACTCTCCATATGCTTAAACCCGAAGAAGCCATGCTTCGAGACTGTCGGCACCTCTGCTTGCAAAGCGCGCCACAGCTCCTTGAGTGAGTTCAACTTGCAATTCAACAAAAACCTTTCTAACGATTTCATCCTGCAATGCGAAAATATCTTTTGCTTGCCGGTCAAAACGATCCGCCCAAAGGTGGCGGCCCTTGACAGCGTCTATTAACTGAACAGTGATTCGCAGCTTGTCTGCCGCCTTTTGAACGCTACCTGTCATTACATATTGAACTCCCTGTTCTTCGGCGACCTGTTTAATATCAACTGGCTTTCCCTTATAGATGGCAGCGGAACTTCTTGAAATGACATAAAGGCCGGGCTCTTTTGAGAGCGAAGCGGTTAGATCCTCGGTCAACCCACTGGTAAAAAAATCCAATTTGGCGTCGTCGGAATAGTTTTCAAAAGGCAGCACAACGATCGAAGGCTTTTCGGGAAGCGGGTAAACCATGTGGTCGATTGAAGCAGTCGCAAATTGGGGCTTTGTCTGGAAATGCCAAATCACCACTCCTCCGATTATTGCGGCCAATAGGATGATGGCCGCTACCATCAAACGTCGATTCTGGCCTTTCGCTGTGATAGTCTCGACACTTTTGCTGCTGTCATCAAAACCAAGCAAAACTTTGTAGACCCTAACCGGCCTTCTAATGTTCTTTACAGTATGAGAACCAAGATCGACGAAATCGGCATCGAGCTTGCCCTCGACATGTTCGTAAACGCCTCTGGAAATGCAGATGCCACCCGGATCGGTCAAGTTTTCGAGTCGTGCGGCAATGTTCACTCCATCTCCGTAAATACGATCATCCTTGTGAAGGATGTCCCCCAGATTAATGCCAATACGAAAATTCATACGCCGAGTTTTCTATTTACCTAAAATTGAAGTAGTTTGACTTTTTTTCGAAGAACATTCCGTATTATCTGACACGGCATAACTTTGCCCTTTTTCCGTGATCCAAGATAGAATCTCCTCCTTTTGAGGTTTTCTGCCCATCACCTTAATTTCACTTTCAACTATCACCGCTGGTGTCAGGGAGATTCCAAATTTTATAGTGTCCATGTCGCTGAGGACCCTTTTAATCGTGGCGGATATTTCGTTTTCCTCCACGACATTCAATACGAGTTCTTCGACTGCATCGCATATCTTGCAGCGATGCCCTATAATATATATTCTCATGGCTGAACCCTCCCCCAATCATCGCCATATTAAAGGCCTTATGCTTTAATTGCTGTTGGTCTATTGAAATTTCGGAGAAGTTATTGTTAAAATCTTCACTTTTTTTCAGGATCAGACTGCGAGCTTTCTATGAATCCGCAAATCGAATTGACCAGGTTCTTTTTCAGTCTTTTTCCTTCTGGTACTTTTAATCCAGCCTCTGACTTCTTCCTTTGTTGGAATCCGGCCGGTGCACTTAAGCCTCCCATCTATTATTACAGAAGGCGTCAAGTAAATTCTAAAAACGGCAATATTTTTGAAGCCGGTAATACTTTCTACTTGTGTGCTAATATTTTCCTCTGTCAAAACCTGATTAATGGTTTCTGTCGTCAAATTATCCTTTACGTGGCCTAAGCCCAGCACTTTAATTACCATCCTTACCTCCTGTTACTTTCATGGAACCAAAACACGACCGCCTTTTCATCAGAATCTTGCCTTCAGGATAACGAACATGCCTCGAGCCCTGCATGGTTTTCGGTAAATGTGATTTCACATGATGACACAACCTTGGAATGCAATTGCGCGGGAAAACGGACGATGAATATACTGCCGCTATTTGTAAAACACTCCGCCTTGGATTTGACAAAGCAGCAGTTTGATATTTTTCCCTGGCAGAAGTCTATGTCCCGAGGGAGAAACGGGCAGCGCCGGCTGCTGAATTCAACCTCAAAGCCAAGTCGCTTGGAAAAGGACTTTATCCGGAGCAGATCTGCGCCTGTACCCCCGGCATTAAATTCATAGGGTTTTTTAGAAGCGTAAAGGTTTGTAGGCTGGGTGTGAAAAAAGCCCCCAAATATCACTCTTTGATTTGTACTTGTAATTCCAACCCCATGATCAGCAACTGTGATTCGGGTTTCGTGCATGCGCTTTTCAACGGTAACCTCGACAGTACCTTCGTCGGGAGTGTTTTCAATGGCGTTTTTTATTAGTCCGCTGCAAACCTTCTTTAGAACTCGCCGGTCGATATTGATGAAGGCATCTTCGTCGAAATTTTGAATAAGGCAAATTTCGCGGTTTTCCACGGAGGACATGAGGCGACGGCAGATTTTCTGCAGAAAACCATTCACCTCGATGACTTCGGCATTGAATATTTCCCCTTTTTTCAATACAGACAGCCTGTCAGGCATATATTGCGATGGCTCAGGATCCGCTTTGTTTTTGAAAACGTCGTTTTTTTCGAAGGGACTTGAGATAGTTTCGTAGGCATTGCGCTTACACTCGCCCGACTCGAGCCTCTGACATCGCAAAATGTCTTCGGTTTGTTCCTGAAGCACTTTTAGACGCTTCAGATTGCGTTCGCCCATGGACAATGCTTTTTTCACCTTCGCCAAATCCCGGCGGTCAACTTTATCGGCGACATGGCTTAGCACAAAGCCGATGATCGACAGCGGCGTTCTGATTTCGTGGGACAGGTGGTTGATCGCCCGCTCCTTGGCCTTGTCAAGCACTTTAAATCCTTCATACAGCCGGGCTTTTTCAAGCGCAATTGTTACATAGTGTGATGAAGCCTTCAGCAGCTCTAAATCGCATTCTTTGAATTCGCCGGTTTTTTTATTGAGGGCCTGGAGGGTTCCGATGCAGCGCTTTTTGCAATTGACCAAAGGGGTGCAGAGGATGTTGCGGGTCTTAAAATGGTTAATCTTGTCGATGCCGGGAAAAAACCGGGGATCGCTGGAAGGGTCGTTTATAATAAGAGGGGTTCCTGAGGTGAATACCCAGCCCGTGATGCCGCAGTCGGGGGAAATGCTGGCAGTGTTTGCTTTGAGATATGTCGAGGCAAGCGTACAGAGCTGGCCACTGCCAGGATTATACATAAATACAGAGGCTTGCTCGCAATCTATAATCGAGGTTGTTCCCTCCATCATCAGGTCGAACAAGGCCTCCAGGTTCATCTCCGAGGTGACCACCTGGCCCATTTCGCAAATCATCCTGTACCGGCGTTTGAGCGATTCGCCCGCTTCCTTGGCAAGGTGGGCTCTGCGACCCGAACGGAATCACAATCCTGATGGTGGATATCCGACATACGAACCTCTTTTAGCTCGAATAGAATCTGGACGGCATGAGCTCCAATCCTGACGCAGTAAATGGCACGCAGGATTTTCTCTTTTCGGCGAATGTGCCCTGGACCTCTCCACCGCAGCAGGTGCCGGCGACGGCCCAGCGGATTCTGCCGGCGTTTTTTCCAAAATTGATCCCATCATAGGATCCCTCAACAGCCGCCGGGCAAACGCCGAGTTTTACGGCTATATTTCCGCCTGGCTCCCTGCCGCATTTCATGAACTCCCAGCAGTTCAATCTATGTTGTGGCATTTACCGCCTTGTCAGTCTGCAACACCCGAAATAATGCGCCGCTTTTGTGCGGGGGGAACAGTTGAATATATTGCCTGAATTCTTAGATTTTATTTAGCCTTGTTTAGAACTGTCTTTTCATCTACATTTGCAATACAAATGCCAAGTATGACCGACTGCTGAAATAGATCGTTAAGCCTTAGAAAACATTACAATTATGGCTTTTATAGACAAAATTGTAGAGTATTCGAATGACATCGAAATGCATTTGTAGATGGGACGCAACAAAAATATAAATGCACATACGCGGCTAATATTATTTATTATTGCAGGCGGTTATGCATAAATGGTTTTTTTATATCTGTTGCATTTAATTAATAGGACATTGGGACAGTCAACGAACCACAGAGAGGCACCTAAGGAGCCTCCAAGGTGACAAATATATTTTCCATATCCTCTAAAAATACGAGCTGTCCCATTGTTACATTGTCTCAGATAAAGAAATTCGACTCTCACTTCTAATGTTAGCGATAAGTATTTTAGATAATTGCATAAAAAATTATCCTGGTTTATGTGTACCTTTTCATGTCCCATTTTTTTTAAATCTCGACTCTCTCATTGATGTGAGCTACCCCCTTTTTATTCTTTTTTTTATAATGGGATATCAATTAGTTATGATATGCTTAGCCGATCAATGCGGTCTCTTGGCGATCTCTGGCATTTTAATTGCTTCTCACCATTAAATTCGATGAACAACTTCAACAGGAAAATCTCTTAAATGGAAAGAAATGATGTCATAAAGGCAATCGAACTGTCCGAGGGCATGCTGCGAATTGCAGACCTGGGCATGGCAAATTGTGAAAAAGACGACTGCATTATTCTGTACGGCGCTATCAGAGATTGTGCCTACCGAATCAAGCGACTCTTGAAGGAATATATTCCAGATAATCAGAACTGATATGGGGTCGTCATTACTAATTCTGGTGTTGTAATGATCGCCATAAGCGAGTTAGTTTCAAATTACCCATTTGTGAAAAAGATCCTCGATGCGCTCCCCTGCGGACTCATTATCATCGATAGCAAAGGACTGACATTGACCGTAAACGCGCTTATCCAGGATACATTTGGCATCAATGAAACTTATGCCGTCGGAAAGCCCTTCGGCCATGCGCTCGGATGCTTCGATGCAATTGAAGGGTCCGGTGATTGCGGTTTTAAAAGTCACTGCCAAATTTGTGCGTTAAGGGATTTGGCCGTCAACTCGATATCTAAAAACCGAAAACGTAAATTGCAGACAAACCTTGTTGTTGCAGCTAATGGTCAGGTCAGGGACGTACCTTTATCAATCAGAGTTTTTCCGTTTATGCATGCCGAAGGCCGTTTTGCTGTTCTTTTTGTCGAACAACTGAAAAACATTGACAGCAACCCGGCGGCAAAAGCAAGTGGGGTGTACAGAGGGATTATCGGTGAAAGCAATGTGATGAGAGAGTTGTTCAAATCAATCCGGCAAATTGCTAGAAGTGATGCCCCTGTTTTAATTCAAGGTGAGAGTGGCACCGGTAAAGAACTTGTTGCCATTGCCCTTCACAAAAGAAGTCGTCGTGCGCAAAAGAATTTTGTACCCATTAATTGCGGTGCACTGCCTGAGGGTTTATTGGAATCGGAACTATTTGGTCATGTAAAAGGGGCCTTCACAGGAGCAGACAGCACTAAAAAAGGACGTTTTTCCGTCGCCGACGGAGGTACGCTTTTCTTGGATGAGGTCAGCGAATTGACTCCCGCCATTCAGGTTAAATTCCTGCGCGTTCTGCAAAACGGATGTTTTGAGCCGGTCGGCAGCAACCAAACGACGTGTGTCGATGTCCGAACGATCAGTGCTACCAATTCACGGCTGGATCGATATGCCAATGAGGGTCGCTTTCGGCAGGATTTGTTCTATCGCCTGAACGTCATGCCGATAACGGTGCCGCCCCTGCGGGCACGGAAGGAAGACATCTCCCTTCTCTGCGATCATTTTTTAATGGAATTCAGCAAGAATTCATGGACGAAAAAAGTTTCATTGTCGCCTGAGGTTGAACATATACTGATGAATTATTCCTGGCCGGGCAATGTCCGTGAGCTTCGCAACGTACTTCAATACGCTTCCGTGAGAACTTCATCCGAGGTGATCACTGCCGCCGACCTGCCTCCGAATTTAGTTTCCTACAAAAATAAAGAAATACGATACAAGAAAAAACGCAGACTGAAACTGACAGAACCGCGGGTTTCCGAAGCGCTTGGAATGGCTCGAGGCAACCGGAAAGAGGCAGCTAAGATGCTCGGCGTTTCGAGATCAACGCTTTATCGATTTTTTGAGAAACAGTAAAAGCAACACGACAAACATAAAGCAAAAGCATCGGTACTCGAGAACATCGCTTATTTCGGGGCAGCGCGAAACAACGGTTTTAAAATGATGGCCAACGTGATTAAAGCCTGGAGGGTTGGCGAAAAGGCTTTCAAGTTTAACGGAAGGATACGCCCTTATCATTATTAGCCAACGATTCTCAATTCATATGGAGGGATTTTTATATGATTGCCCGTGTGATCACTTACCATGCTGTCCAGGGTAAAGATGCTGAAAAGTGGATGAAAACTTCAGCACCAGAACTTCGAGGCGTAAGAGGCGTACGTCGTGTGGAATTTTTCCGAAACGAAAACGATCCATCTCAATATGGAGCGATAATTATTTTTAGAAAAAAGGCGGATTTGGACAATTACAAAGAAGAACAAGCCGGGACCTACCAAACTCTGGTACGGCAGATTCGTGAGATTTGGGTGGACAATACGAAGCCAGTTACCGAGCAGGTTTACGAAATACTTGATATTTGATTATGGGGCAATGACATCTAATCAAAGTATAGGAAATACGGTCGATATTAATTGTCATAGTTGTGTTCTTGTGTAGAGAACTTTCTGCACGAAAGTCCCCATAATCCGAGAAACTTAAGACCAATTAGGCTGAGCTTTATTTTCTTTTGTTAATGAGATGGCTCCGAAATCATAGATCCCCAAATTTATCGCCATTACTTGCACTACCCAATAATTTACATGCTATATTGCGACACCACCAATCTTGGGGATTGAAAAAAGTTAAGTGGGTGCTGGCTCTTATGAAGCTCATCCATTTACGAATTGCCGTTACGATTGAATCTTAAAATGTCTTGAATCCTGATCCCCGTCGGCGAAATCAACAATTTCGCTATTCTGCCTGTTGTGATACTAAAACCTCATCCGTGGTGGAAAAATAAATTGAAAGAGGTCGGCACCGGCAAGGCAACTGATTTTTACCCTCCCCGACTGTACCTGATGACCGCTACCAATGAATGCTAATAGCGAAAAAATCGCCCTTGAGATCCAAACCAAGCTGCTGCAGAACTTTGTCAGTCTCGTTCGATCCTCCGATGAGGAGGAGATGCTTAAAATCACCCTGCAAAAAACGGTGGATCTGGCGACTGAAATCACCCGTGCCGAGGCCGGAAGCCTTTTCCTGCTGAACAGAGAAGGGGTCGTTACGGACTGTATTATGATGCGCGAGACTGCCTCGCATGAGGATAGCGTCAAGTTGATCGGTTCTGTCCTGGATCAGGGACTGGCCGGATGGGTGGTCAGACACAACCAGGTGGGATTGATTGCCGACACGCTCGAGGATGATCGCTGGTTGGATTTATCCGATCAACCGTATCGGGTTCGCTCCGCTATCGTAACCCCCATCCTGAAGGGCGATAACCTGTTTGGCGTCCTTTCTCTGGTGCACTCCGAGCCCCATCAGTTCGATGACAACACCGTAGAGCTGATGACAGCCACGGCCGACCATATCGCCATCGTCCTGGAAAACGCCAAGCTATACCAGAGCCTCAATCAGGCCTTTCACGAACTTGAACGCGCCAACGAAAAAATCGAGGCTTTTTCAAATGCCCTCAGCACCGAATTGGAAAAAGGGCGGCACATGCAGAGGACCTTTCTGCCCGATAGCATGCCCGATATCCCCGGCTGGCAAATTCAAGCCTGTTTCTATCCGGCCAAACAAGTTTCCGGGGATTTTTACGATGTGTTTCCCATTGACGAGCAGCACATCGGCATAATCATTGCCGACGTCTGCGACAAAGGGGTCAGTGCCGCTCTCTTCATGGGAATTTTCAGGAGCCTTATCCGCGCATACATGGAAAGCGCCTTCGAACAGGGTCAGGCGCAACCACCCGATAAGAATCAGGGCAAATTCAGATCCATATCTGACACATCAAGAGGAGCGCTGGTATTCCTGAACCACTATATCGAAAAACATCACGGCCGGGAAGGCATCTTCGCCACCCTGTTTTTTGGGATTCTCAACAAAAATGACGGCCGACTGGAATACCTCAACGCCGGCCATGAGACATTAATGGTCGTCAAAAACGATTGTATAGTACGAGAATTGCTGCCGACAGGACCTGCGGTTGGTATACTGCCAGATGCTCGGTTTGCGCTTGAATCTACTTATCTCGACCATGGTGAAACTCTTATCGGTTTTACGGATGGGTTAACAGATGCCCGCTCCGATAAAGACGAACGTTTTTCCAGAGACGGTATTCGTGCGGCAATTCATCGCTATAGAGGCCCGCGTGCAGATTTAATGCAATCCATTATAGACAGTGTCTTCAGACATCTGGACGGTTGCGACTTGACGGATGATATTGCGATGATGTCAATCGGTAGAATGCCGAGGTCGCAATGAGCAAAAAGGCTGTCTTTTTTCAGAATTGCGTTACCCGGTATAACCGGATCGAATGTCTTCTCATTTTATTGGTTCTTCAAGAGACTTCCCGGCATCTCAACCAAACGCCCCAGGTTATTTTCCGAAATCGAGTCGACCGACAACCGTGTACGGTGCATCCTCATGCAGCGCCAGCAATGCCCCCTCGCCGGACGATACGCCTGTGCCCGCGATACCGGCAATGGTCACGAAGTGCGTAACCAGGATAATCAAATCGCCCTTCACCGGCTGCCGCGAGATGAAATCATTCAGCGCTTCGAGGTTGGGCCCACGATCCTGGGTCCGCTCGTAGAATGAGTTCAATGCAGCCAATTCCTGCACCGGCCCCAAGTTTAGAAGCCGGGCGGTTTCGAGACAGCGGCACCACTGGCTGGAATATATCCGCGCCGACGTGACCCCATTTTTGCGCAGCCACAAGCCGATGCTGCGGGCCTGGTCCCGACCGGTATCGTCGAGGTTTCGCTGTGTCGCGCAATCGCCGATTTTGAAGTTGGGCGGATCGCCGTTTCCGGGTGCCAGCGCGTGGCGGATCATCAGAATGTGCCCGCCGGCGTTAAGCCGGTCGACGACCTCGGACTGATCGACTGCAACAGCAAAAGTCGGAATGGCGGATAGTAACGCCAGCGAGAGAATGAGCGAAGTCCATAAGTGCATTTCGAGGTGGTGGCTCCCGTGTTTGGCCGGTTATCCGGCTCCGGATTGTTCTTGATCGGTGCCGCCTGCTATACCGTTACGACGATCTTGCCCATTTGCGCGTTGGATTCCATAAAGCGATGGGCCTGGACGATTTCTTCCAGAGGGAACGTCCGTGCAATGATCGGTTTCAGTGCCCCTGACGCCAGGCCGTCGTAAATGAATTTCTTGCCGCGCGCCATTTTTTCGGGATCGGCAACGATTTCGAACAAGGTGTAACCCCGCACGGTCAGGCCTTTCCCGATCACTTCGAGCAATGGAAACGGTGTGGGTGCCATCGACAGAGCACCGTACTGAAAGATGAGGGCGCGCTCGGCAGCGGCTCCGGCGAGTTTTTCCAAAAAAGGACCGCCCACCGGATCGAAGACGATGGTGGCACCCTTGCCGGCGGTGATCTCCTTTGTTCTCGCGGCCACGTCTTCCTTGTCGCTGACAATGACGTGGTCGGCTCCAGCTTCAAGAAGAAAATTTATCTTGGCGTCGCCGCGGGTCGTGGCCACCGCCAAGGCCCCCAAAGACTTGGTGATCTGTATGGCGGCAAGTCCAACGCTGCTGCTGGCAGCGGTAATCAAAACGGTATCGTCCTTTTTCAACCGTCCGTATTCAACCAATGCGCCGAATGCGGTCATGTACTGCATCCAGATTGCTGCGCCTTCGACGGCCGTGAGAGTGTCTGGATAAACGGCCACCGAGTAAGCGGGAACGATGGCGCTTTCTCCGTAAACCCCATACTTGCCAACTGAAAAAGATGGGATGGTGCTCACCCGGTCGCCGATTTGAATGCCCGCGACTCCCGGCCCTACCGCATCGACTCTGCCGGCCGCTTCGTAACCGATTCTTGACGGAAATTCCGGTTCTTCAAGGTACTGGCCTTGCCGAAACATCACCTCGGCACGGTTGAGGCCGATTGCCTCCACCTTTAACCGGACCTCTTTTTCACCGGGTTCGGACTGCGGAACATCTTCGAGCTTAAGCACGTCGGCTGATCCGGTTTTATAAAAACGAACAATTTTAGGCATTATGTTTCTCCCGGGGAATACAGGATGTCCCCACAATCTCCTCGCGTGGACCGGCGCAGGCAGCGGCGCGCGGCTGATGATGCTGGTGCTTCACGACGATGCCGAGCGCGAGTACGCCTATGGTCCGGCCAACGGGCTGCCGGACACCAAGTTCGGCACGTTTCCCAGTCATTGATGGATGAAGCAAAGAAGAAAGGCTGGGTCGTCATCAGCATGAAGAATGATTGGAAGACCACTCTATTTTCGTTTATACGCTATAATTACAAAGTTACAACAATTAAGAATTAGTCAAGGGGTGCTTAAAATTATCCGAGTGCGCCCAAGTCAGTCTTAAAAATCCAAGATTACACTGACGCCAATTCCCAAGTCTTTCAGACATGCAATTATTGGCAATAAGGCGATTAGAGCCATATATATAACCATATATTTATATTGACAAGCTCGACCCCATAGATTATTTTCACCATATGCGAAAAACGTCTGATTTTGAGTGGGATGATGGCAAGGACAGCTTGAACCAAAAGAAACACGGGGTCTCATTTGCCTTGGCACAATTTGCCTTCATGGATAAGAACCGTATTATATTAGAAGATTTGGACCACAGCGAACTCGAAAAGAGATATTACTGTTTAGGCCGGATTGCAGGGGGAATAATGACCGTGCGGTTTACATATAGAAAAAGCAAAATCCGGATTTTTGGTGCCGGATATTGGCGAAAGGGGAAAATGATATATGAAAGGGAAAATAAAATACAAGAATGAGCCCATCGGCAAAGTCAAATTGGTTGAAGATTTTTTGCCCTCACCGGAAGAGCTGGTTTTGAAAGACGAAACGATTAAGGTGACCATCTCGCTCAGCAAGGCCAGCGTAGACTTTTTTAAAAAAGAGGCAAAAAAATATAATACTCAGTATCAGAAAATGATCCGCCGACTCCTTGATGAGTATGCAACCCATCAATCATAGGAAAAGGAACGAAAAAAATATCGTTGCGGCAGCGGTGGAATCGTTTGTTTGAACAAATGGCGGCCATCATTCGCCAAGAAACAAGCGCCGGCCGCACCTGGGGCATGCTGGAGTTAAACGGCAAAGGCGAACCGGCCGAAGCCCGCACCGTCTAGTGGGAGATCATGAATCTATTTTTACGACGACCGCGGTAATGTCGTCTTCGATTCTCGCACCGCCGATAAAATCGCCCAGCGTCGTGAAAATCGCCTCGAGAATGTCGCTGGCGCTCGACAAAGAATTCTTGCGGATTGTGTCGCAGACCGCCTCCTTGCCCAGCATTTCGCCATTCCGGTTTCGAACCTCCCAGACACCGTCCGTCCCCAGAAAAATGATTTGGCCACCGGAAAAACCCTCTTTTTCAACGGCATCGAAGTTCCAACGGCCATCGACCCCGAGCGCGATCCCCGGTCCTCCGAGCTCCTCGAACGAATCCGAATCGAGGGTATACAGAATCGCCGGGTCGTGTCCGGCCCGAACCCAATCGATGTGCCTGGACTCGATGTCGAGTGTCATGAAAAACATCGTCATAAACTGCCCCGTGTCCTCGACATCGGCAACCAACTGGTGGTTGACGTCGGAAATGATGTCAGCCGTGCTGCCCGGTAGAAACGCTCTTTGCCGCAGTGATGCGCGGACAGAAGCCATGAGTAAGGCCGAAGAAATGCCATGCCCCGATACGTCACCGACAACAATGCCGATTCTTTTGTCCCCGCCTCTGCCGATCGGTATGAAATCGTAATAATCACCACCGGTTT
This sequence comes from uncultured delta proteobacterium, assembly GCA_963779885.1. Lineage (GTDB taxonomy): Bacteria > Desulfobacterota > Desulfobacteria > Desulfobacterales > SG8-13 > JARFQH01. The sequence goes on from CAWAAN010000024.1 coordinate 432,592, forward strand.
CATCGCAGTACACGCTTTTGCCGACGATGTCGAAACCGTCGATCTTCAGCGTGCCTCGTGGAAGAAGAGTCTGTTGAATCTCCCTGGCCAAATCGAGAGACTGCTGTATTTTCTCCCGTTCGATCAACCCCTTGATCATTTCATTGATGGCATCGCCCGTATACCCGATTTCGTCATTGGACACCACCTGAACCCGTTTGTCGAAGTTACCGTTTCTGATCTCGCGCAGAGTGCGTAAGATTCCCTGGAAGGGAATGCTCAGGTTGCGACTCACCAGGACAGTCAAATAAATACCGACGCCGATAAACAGCAGGGCATTGACGAGGATCGCCGAGCGCAGCATTTCGAGCGACAGTGCCGGTTCATGGCCACTCCCCGAGATGAGGTGCAGGATCATGATCATGCTGACAAGCGGGATCAGGTTGCAGGCAAAGAGCAGCGCCACCAGGCGGGTGCGGATTCGAGTCCGCAGCGTTTTTGGAATGGCGGAAAGGCCGCCCTCCGGGAAAAAATGCGGCACCAGCCGCTTTTGCAGCAGATGTTCGAGTAAAAAGAAGGCGGCGGTGGCGGTAACGAGACCGGTACTCAGACAATAATACAGGGAACTTTGAATTAGTTGAAAACCGGAATCGTAGGCCCAGTGCAGCAACGGATAGACCATTGCCGCCAGGAGCCACATACTCGAGTTGAGTGCGATCAACACGAACGGCTCGTTCAGCAGGCGCCTGCGCGCATCGAATCTAAGGGCATCGGGTATGAATTTGCCTTCGAAGGACCGGTTCAAGTACCTGCGGATGGGGCGCTCATATAAAACGGTCATCACACCTATAAAGGTAAACGCGAAAGGATCGAAAAGATAGTCGATCCAATATGGCAGGTCGTGTTCCGTAAATTTCGCCCGAACCTCCACATCGGCCGTAAACGTCAACAACCTGTTTACCCAAAAGACACCGATTAAATTGGCGATCGCATTGGCGACCAGCAGTTGGTTTTTGATATAGAAGAGTTTGATTTTTTTCATGAATTTCCTCTTCTCCGAACATGGAATTCAGGATCGATAAAACAGGGTGAAGCTTTTATCGTCTCTTTTCGGTTGCAGCGCAACGATTCTCACCGATTGCTCTTTAAAATGCATCCAATAAAGACTCGCCTTCTGAGAGTACCTGCAATGGAACAGCTTCTACTTGACTCGCCAATGGGAATCGTTTGATTCCCGGATAAATCACAAACACATGCTTTAGTTTCAAATCATCAAGAGCGATCCGTATGGAAGGTGTCAAGCGCGGTGTGTCCGCCCGCTTACACTCGACACCGTACAATGTGTCACCTCGTCGCAAAATCAGATCGATTTCCGCACCTTGGTGGGTAGCCCAGAAGAAAGCCTCGTCATGGGGCTCGATCCTCAACAGCTGTTCGACGACAAAACCTTCCCATGAGGCACCAACCTTGGGATGGGAAAAAAGGTTTTTCATAGAATCGATACCGAGTAATTGATGCAGAAGTCCGCTGTCACGAACATAGATCTTGGGCGATTTCACTTGACGCTTTTTAAGGTTGGCGTGGTACGGCTGCAATTGACGGATCATGAAAGCATCGGTAAGCAAATCCAAATAGCGTCGTGTGGTCGATTCACTAACGCCAAGAGCACGGGCCGGTTCGGCCGAATTCCAAATTTGACCGTGGTAATGCGCCACCATTGTCCAAAAACGTTGAAGGGCCGTTGCGGCAATGCGCACACCCCATTGGGGAAAGTCACGTTCGAGAAGCGTCTGAATGAAGTTCTTTCGCCACACGATGCTGTCGGTATTGCTTCCGGCAAGATATGAGAGGGGAAGGCCGCCCCTCAACCACAATTGCTGCTCCGCTTTTAGACCCAACTCAGCCAACGAGAATCCACCGATGACGATACGCTCCATTCTACCGGCAAGACTTTCCGAGGTCTGGCGCGTAAGATTGCCGGAAGCGCTGCCAAGAATCAGAAACCGTGCTGGTGTGCCCTTCCGGTCGGCAAGAACACGTAATACCGGGAAAAGATCCGGGCGCCGTTGGATTTCATCTATTACTACAAGTCCCTTCAGCGGCCTCAGTGCTGTCATAGGTTCATCCAGCCGAGCAAGGTTCACCGGGTCTTCCAGGTCAAAATAGTTGACTGATTCTTCTTCAAGCAGTTGGCGGGCAAGCGTGGTTTTACCGCTTTGGCGTGGACCGACCAACACAACAACGCGGCTGCGGGCAAGGGCGCTTTTAAGTGCAGCGTGGATGGATGAACGCTGGATCATGGTCGATAAAATACCATGAAAATCCGTCATGTCAAGAAGTATTTTCATGGTATACAGTACCACCCGGAAATGAAGGGCTCGGCCTCCCTAAAAAGCGTGCTGCCGGACTTTGCGCCGAATTTGAGCTACGCGGACCTTGCGACCGCCGACGGCGAGACAACCTCGCTGATGTACCTCAAAACCCTCAAGAACGAGCTGCCGGAAGAAGAAAAGAAGCGGATTTACAAGGCCATTTCGGGATCTTAAAATGGTGCCATAAGGTTTCAAAATGAGCATTTTGGAGAGAATTCCGTTTGAATAACAATATGATGGCGGGGGCAGACCCGGGGGGAGACCCCTTTGACCCCTTGACATATTCACCACTTGCAAATAAGTTGATGCTATTTGGTTAGCATATTAAGTGGTTGGAGCTGCCAGCCGTCCAGTATTCAGCTCTACACTGACGAGATCCTCTATGAATGACTCAATGATTAAACTGCCTACCGGCCGAATCGCCGAATTCTGCAAACGGCATCGGATCCGAAAATTATCTCTTTTCGGCTCTGTACTCCGGGGTGACTTCGGGCCGGAAAGCGACGTCGATGTGCTGGTGGAGTTTGAGCCCGGAACTATAATGGGTCTTATTACGCTTTCCGGATTGGAGTTGGAACTCGGAGAGATCATTGGCCGAAAAGTGGATCTCAACACGCCTGGGTTTCTCAGCAAGTACTATCGCGAACGAATTGTCAACGAAGCCGTGGTGCAATATGACGCGGCATGACGACACAATCAGGCTTCGGCACATGCTGGATTACGCTCGCGAAGCGGTAAAGATGGCCGAAGGGAAAGAAAGGTCGGCGCTCAGAAACGACCGGATTCTGGAACTTGCTGTGATCAGACTGATTGAAATTGTCGGAGAAGCAGCGGTGAAAGTGTCGATCGATGGGAAGGCAAAGTTTAGCGGTTTGCCGTGGCCTCAAATTATTGCAATGCGAAATCGTCTAATCCACGGTTATGATGCCGTTGACCTTGATGTTTTGTGGGACACGATTGAAAATGATCTGCCTGATCTCATATCGAAACTGGAGAAAGAACTGAGTAAAATCTGAATTGCCAGAAAGCGCTTTTTTACTACGAATTTGTAAAGCTTCTTTTATTTTTGGGTCTATCCGGATTTCCCAAACGATTTAGTGCATGAAAAAGCACTGGATAAACACTTGTAAACGAAGAAACAGCGTCCCCATCCTCCCCCTTGTGCGGCAACAAGGAAGTCGCTCAAATCGAAACATACCCTTCAGGCGCCATGGTGGTTGCCAGCATTACCGAATTGATATCCAGATGCTCCATCCAGCTGGCGCTCTTTTGGTTTACAGGCGCCAACCAGAATTCCCTGATCGCTGTCGCCAGCAATTCATACGTCAACACCTCTTTCAGCCTGGACAACAGCCTTTGGGGATTCGCGAAGCCTGTTGGCTGAGTGCTGATGACCTTGTGCATCATGTCTGCCGCCTGCAGTCCGATGGTCAGCCCCAGTTCGCGGAAAGCAAGCCGGTACTCGGCCGGCGGCCGCAAAGAATTCTCGCGCTGGAAATAGTGAAGCCCCGGGAGCGTTGATTCGAGCAGGACTTCGAGCATGTCGGGTTTTTCAATGCGTTTGCGCGATATCAGCCGGCTCATCTTGAAGGCATCCACCAAAAGTCCCCCGATTCCAAGGGGATCCTGTGTAACCCAGGATTTGTCTTCACAGACTTCCGACAGTTCGCCGATCTCCCGATTCAGATCCGGGGTTCCCGTCACTGCACCACGGGCTGCAGCTGTAGCTTGCAGCTGGCTGTATGTGATGAGACCGTCGAGCGGATCGTGCTGCCCCATGGAGTCGACCAGCGGATAAGTAAGATCGACGCTCACCTTCCAGTACATGCGCTTCGATCCGCCTTTCACCGGTGCATTGGTGAAGGCGGCGTGGACGGATTTGGCCAGTTCTATTGCCCAGCGGTTGTAAACCGGATCGCCGACGGCCTCTGTCACCTGATTGAGGGCATGCATCCATCGGGTCAGGTAGTGATAGTACTGACCATCGCGATCCCATTCCAACCGCTCAATCGGGGGCTCGCCCGGCCGCCTTTCGTTCATCTGCTTGCCGATGCGCAGCCCCCCCACTGTCGGTTGCAAAGCGCCCTGTCGTTCGTCCAGACCACTGATCCAACCGGAGCGTGGATCGTCGTCCCGGTGCCGTCCGAGCGTGAAGTGAACCTGATCGATCAGTTGCAACGCGAGGCTTCGGTATTCTTCAGCACCTGTTCGCCGATAGAGTTCGAGAAAGTTGCAAACGGCAAACGCATCGGTCCAAAGATACCGGCGCGGCGTCCTTGACGTTGGAGACAGCCCGGTCCTATGGGCGAATGCAACCATGGTGTCGCACATCCTGTTCAGATCATTTTCTCGGCTCATCTTGACCCCGGATCATAAAAGGATGTCCATGCAAAAACGGCTGATGGTGAACGGGTGTTATTTTTACTATAGGCGCGCTCATGGAGTTGGTCAACATCGTATCGAGAGCACTTGTGACAGAGACGGAGGAAAACTCGGCGTAAGGGATAGAGGGTGCAAAATGGTTGGAACGGGTAATATCTTTGAGTTAAGAGAACCGCCGGCGCCTTACAAGGACATTTCGGGGTATGAAAATGCGGCTATAAGTCTTCAAAATGAGTATTATTGGGAGAATTCCGATTGAATAACAATATGATGGCATGGTCCGACCCCTGGGTGCCACCCTGGGTGCCCTGGGTGCAATTCCTATTCGCCAATTGCAGCCCTGACACCCTTGAGAATCTCGCGGCACGGGCCGACCAACCGGGTCGGTGGAACACCATACAATCGAATATCTGAATTTCCTTTCACATTACCTGTCAGACGGTTTCCCCTGGACTTTTCGATTGAATATTGCGGATCTCCTTCGGATCGAAGATTCTCCCAAGCATTTTTCTGAAAGGTAATGACGGCACCATTGTTCTGAACAAAATTTCGGGCACGACTGATAATACGCTCGGTCTCTTCTTTTTCGATCATTTTAAACGCACCTGCGCCGAGTAATTTCTTAATGCCGGCAACGCCACTCCACTTTCCACCAGCTGCACTGGGCATGGAAATGAAGACTGATAATCCTATTCGAAATGGGTTATCATACTGAATGTTCCACAGTTGATTTTTCCGACTTTTGTTTAATTCTCCAGTAGACAAACCTTTGACAGGCAATGGTGGCAGCAGTCCGGATTTTTCAATAATATGTTCCCAGAAGGAAAGCTCTTTACCGTCTTTATTCGTTGCGAAGAACATGCCTCTTTTAACGGATTCGCTGGCCGGATTGCCAAACACCAGCAACAGCGAAGGTTTGCCATTCGTCTTGGTAGGAATCAATTGTTCAGAATAATACGAAAGTGTGTTGCCCTGAAGGCGATATATATCCATGTTGCAGCTGTCTTTAATAAAATTTTTCCATTTATCATCAAATCGCTTTCTGCTTTTTTGATCCGGGAATAAACGATCGAGCCGAATCATGCATTCCAACTTTACCTGTCCGGTCTGCCGCCAGTTCAGTATACTCCCGTCAGCACCTGTGATAGTCATTCACATGTTATCCTTTTGTAAATATTTAGCGTTGTTCAGTAATGGTCGATGTTGGCTCCACATCTCGACACTTCTGTTCTAACTGGTGAACGATTTTTTTGATCGTTTCTTCCGCCAGATCTCGTTGTTGGAAATATTTGAATAGATATGTGAACTGCTTGGGGTTGACCACCGGTATGCCGTCGGAAGATGTGCGCTTAACGAACCATCCGGGCAAAGCGACGATTGCCCTCACCGCCACCGGCTCACCGATCGCACTGCCGAGCCACTTCGAAAACCATGAAGCCTGCCGCTTTGCTTGGTTGATGGTTTCAGTATCCGTCCATTTTGGAAAAATAAGAGCCTTGCCATTGTACTCGACGGTGGCGTCTTTTTGCCGCTGGTCACTGTTTGGTTTCGATCTTGCCTTTGTTTCAATAGCAAAAACACCCTTCTTGCCAACCACGATGTGGTCGATGTTGAATTTGTCGGCAGGAATATCATGATAAACACAATAGCCATCCCGAAGGAGCTGGTTAAGCTCCTGTCCTACCGTGACTTCCCCATCATAGCCCAACCGCACAATCCTTCTTTGGCGTAATAATCCCGTAAGTCTATAAAGGCTATAGACAATTAATCCGCCGATAAATGCACCCAAAAATCCTAAACTGAGCAATGAGGGGACATTTTTATAGAAATACAAATGAGAAACATAGATGGCATAAGTTGAGATCGGCCCAAAAAATAGGTAAGCGGTATACACCGTAATTTCCTGATTGATAAAGTCGACCTTACCAAGAAGCGACTGGCCAGGAGACCTGAGCAAGTTCTGGGTGAAAGGCAATCGTAAATTTTTGAGACGGTAAAATTTTCGGAAAACGTACAGAAAGACCCATGCCAAAGAATATAACAAAATAAACATAATGATCGGCGTATTTGATATAATCCACATCATCAAGGCACCCTCCTCTACATGAGCGGCATTAAAAGCTTCAATATTCTACCATGTAATGGGGTGGTTCTCAATCGAAGGACTCACAAGCAGTGTAAAGTTCGGCAGGTGTGGTGGTATAGATATTCGGCGGATTGGAACGGTACAATCTTGGTGACAGGATGTTTTCCGCCGGACACGAATATTACAACAAATTTAACAGCAGCAGCGATGCATCTTTCTTGATTCTCTTGAAATATTTAAAAGTTGAGAGCGTCCCCCAAGAACCCCTTGATTGGCACGCCCGGCGAGGCTCGAACCTGCGGCCTGCGGATTCTACGAGAATCACCGGCGTTTTAAAAGGCCATTTCGGGAGTGGTGCAATATGACGCGGCATGACGACACAATCAGGCTTCGGCACATGCTGGACCACGCTCGCGAAGCGGTAAAGATGGCCGAAGGGAAAGAAAGGTCGGCGCTCAGAAACGACCGGATTCTGGAACTTGCTGTGATCAGACTGATTGAAAATGTCGGAGAAGCAGCGGTGAAAGTGTCGATCGATGGGAAGGCAAAGTTTAGCAGTTTGCCGTGGCCTCAAATTATTGCAACGCAGGGGTTAACTCTCGTAGCTTGGATGCCTTCTCTGGTTGCGACAAAAAAGCGGCCGCCCGACTGTCCCCGTCTTCCCGAAGTCGGGAAAGACAGGGGTAGGGGCGAAAAGGGGCGCACGAGCGCGACTGGTACGTAATACAGGAAAAAGATCCGGGCGCCGTTGGATTTCATCTATTACTACAAGTCCCTTCAACGGTCTCAGTGCTGTCATAGGTTCATCCAGCCGAGCAAGGTTCACCGGGTCTTCCAGGTCAAAATAGTTGACTGATTCTTCTTCAAGCAGTTGTCGGGCAAGCGTGGTTTTACCGCTTTGGCGTGGACCGACCAACACAACAACGCGGCTGCGGGCAAGGGCGCTTTTTAGTGCAGCGTGGATGGATGAACGCAGGATCATGGTCGATAAAATACCATGAAAATCCGTCATGTCAAGAAGTATTTTCATGGTATATGGTACCACCCGGAAATGAAGGGCTCGGCCTCCCTAAAAAGCGTGCTGCCGGACTTTGCGCCGAATTTAAGCTACGCGGGCCTTGCGACCGCCGACGGCGAGACAACCTCGCTGATGTACCTCAAAACCCTCAAGAACGAGCTGCCGGAAGAAGAAAAGAAGCGGATTTACGCTAATTTAGTTGAATATTGCCACCCTGCAGAAATACTGCAGCCTGGACACTCTGCGGAGGTGAAACTGCTGGAGGAGTTGTGCCGGCTCGTCGGCTGATTCTCGCCCCGGAAAATCCGTTCATTGATACTCTAAATATCTATCGCTATTTCATCGGCCGAACATCGGCCAACATGTTTTTTAAAGCGACCGCGCGAATTTTTGCGCCCATTGGATAGCTTTCATCGCCGGCGTGAATCACATCCAGTTTATTCAATTTTAAATCTTCGACCGCATGTCGCATTGAAGGCGTTATGTGGGGCGAACTGGTCCTTTTGATTTCGAATCCAATTCGACTCTTTCCTCTGACGATAAGCAAGTCGAGCTCTGCCCCTGCATGTGTACCCCAGAAAAAGCACTCTTCCGCATCGACCCTGAGGCACCTTGTAACCTGATCGATGACAAACCCTTCCCAGGAAGCCCCAAGCTTGGGATGTCCTTCGACATCGCGCAGCGTCCGAAGATTCAGCAACGCGTGCAAAATGCCTGAATCGCTCAGGTACACTTTGGGTGACTTGACCTGACGTTTTGAGATGTTTTCATACCAGGGTGTAAGCTGTCGAACCACCAGGGCCGCAGACAAAACGTCCAGATAGTTTCTCACAGTGGTGTCGGCCACCCCGAATGACCGGCCGAATTCCGAAGCATTCCATACTTGGCCGTGATAGTGTGCAAGCATGTTCCAGAAGCGCTGCATGGTGGTCGCACGCACCGTAATGCCGAGCTGGGGCAGGTCTCTTTCAAGAAATGTACGGATGAAATCACGCCGCCATTGGTGACTGGCGGTGTGACTGCCTGCAAGATACGCTCGCGGAAAACCGCCTCGCAGCCAAAGATCGGTGCCATTGTCGATACCCACTTCATTCAGGCTGAAACCCTTGAGGTGGTGGAAGGTGACTCTACCTGCCAGCGTCTCTGAACTGCTTTGAAGCAGCTCGGGTGAGGCACTGCCTAAGATGAGAAAACGGGCGGGAGTTTTGGCCCTGTCCGCAAGAACACGCAGGACCGGAAAGATTTCCGGAAACCGTTGGATTTCGTCTATAACCACCAAGCCCCGGTGTCGCTTTAACACGAGCATGGGATCAGCAAGGCGGGCGAGGTCTTCCGGATTCTCGAGGTCATAATAGGAAACAGAACCCCGGTTCTGCTTGACCAGTTCCTGTGCCAGTGTGGTTTTGCCAACCTGCCGGGCACCTACAATCCCAACAATCGGATTGCGCTTCAGCAGCCGTTTGACATCATCCATTTCCTGTTTGCGCTCGATCATCGAATATACCATACCTTGAAAATTCGGTGTTAGCAACAGAATTTTCAAGGTGTAAAGGAGTGACCCCTGCTAATTTTATTCAGAGCATTCACGACTTTAAAATAAGATCGTCAACATCAGGCTTTTTACCGGAATGCGACAAAACGGGGCACACAATCGACTTGTACCGGTTTTGAAATAAATGTCCATACCGGCAATGACGCCGATTAAGATTCACCACATAACCGGTTAATATTTTCCGCATGCTCGACGACAAAGGCCGGCTTCGGGTCTTGCACAAAAGATGAAAATGATTCGGCATAAGCACCCAGGCATAGACATCCAGCGCGCCCTCTTCGACCAAAACAGCCAGTTTATCGAGGAAATCACTGCGATCCGCATCGCTAAAGAATATCTCTTTCCGTTCGATTCCCCGTCCCATGACATGATGCAAAACCCCGGGAGCTTTTGCCCATTCTCTTTTCCATTAAATTTCAGAGAGTTCAATTGCACAAGTGTAAGGTATTAAAGCGCCTGTTTTGGATTCGATCCATAATTTTTCACGGTGAGCAGCCTCGTAAACATCCTGATCGTTCGGAAATTTTTCAGCCACACGCTGAATAATGCGGGCCTCATCCGGCGAGAGGGGCTCGGCCAGGTTTAGATCGGATTTTTGGATGGGCTTCACCAGGTCGCTGTAATTATTCAGTTGGGGACCATAAGTGATGGCGGCATAGCTTGCCCCGGTAAGCCCCTGGCCCAGTTGCCGGAAAGAGAGCATGTCTGCGTACCACAAATATTTGGCTAAAAACAAAAATTTATCTCCGGCTTTAAGCAGGCGCCTGCCCAGGATTCTCTCGAAGGCTTTGGCGACAAGCTTAATTCGAGGCAGGCTGATTTCGCGGTTGCCGGTGTAGTTGTCTGTACGGATGCCGCATTGCAGTTGCATCCGCAATGCGTGATCCATGGATTTGGTCTGGATCATACCGGTTTCCCAGCGTTTGATGCTCGCAATGCCAATGTTCATCACTTCGGCCAATTGTCGTTGGGTAAGCCCTCTGGCTTCTCGCAACGATCTGATTTCCTGTCCGGTAAGAAGACCTGCCTTTGTTCGATAAGCATCCGCTATGGCCCTTTGCACATCGCCGGCAGTCTGCACGTTTCCGGCTTCGAGACCGCATTGCGCGCAAACAAACACATCGGCCATGTAGGCAATGTCGACGCCTTTGAATGTTTTCTGCTTGTTTACTTTTTTTTGCACCATCGGACCATGCCCTTTGGGGCAATTCAGCACTTTCATGATGGTTTCTCCATCGGTCGATCCTGATGCAGGGAGACCAACCAAAGCGAATCTTCAATTATGGCAAACTTGAGATACACCCTGCATGCAAACCGGCGGCTCTCGGTTACAAAAGGGAAAAGCTCGAGGCCCTCGATATCCTGCTTGTAAGACTTTTGCGGTGGCCGGGCGCCCGCATAATGGTACACGGTAATTTCCTCCAACAGCTCCGCCAACACCTGTCGCAACTCATCCCCGATATCATAGCCGAGTTCGATTGCGTCTTCGGCGATGACATCCTGGTCAATCAAGAAAATATTTCCCTGATTGACCGCGGCCTTTGCATTGCGCAATTTGCCGAACAGCTCTTTTTTCGATGGCCGCTGCATTTATTATGGTATCAATTGATACTTTGTCAAGGTTTTATTATGGATAGCTTCAATTCACGAAAAACCCTATTACGGAGACGCATTGCGCGTATCCTCCGGGCCCTGCGTGGATTGGGTGTGCCCAAAGATATCGTGGTGGTCACGGAGCAGGATGTTCGCCAAAACGGCGACCACCACTCGCTGGTCATGAAACCGGCATTGGAAGGAGACAAGGGGCTTTACCGTGCCGCAGGACAGACCAGAGCCGTGATCAGCATCAGATTGGCTGGCAAGGGCTCGCGGCGATCTGGCTATTGCAAAGACACCCCTTCCGAAAGGAGCATTTTACGCAGATTATTCGACATTAAACTGCCAGATCTTTTGGCATTTCAACCGACGGTTGCCCCAACAAGCCCTCATCGCTTCCATAAAAAGCGGAAACGCCTGATTTACGGTTATGATGCCGTTGATATCGATGTATTGTGGAACACAGTTGAAAATGTTCTGCCTGACCTCATATCAAAACTGGAGAAATAACTAAGTAAAATCTGAAAAATCCCCAGGGTATCTAATCGTGCTGATCATGGTATGGGTCTCCAATTGTCATCAATGTGTCGATTATTAGAGCACTATCCGCATTGACTCCTCTTGTCCAAATTTTATAACCGTAAATCCGAGGATGTCCCTGATCTCCTTCCAGGTTCTGCCTCATTTTTCTTTCAGACGCTCCATCTCTGGAGACTGCCCTTGCCTTGTCGGCGTTGCCCTTCCGTCTGGTAACGGCGGGTGTTTTACGACTTCCGGCTTTCGCCAGAAGCGAGGTTAATGCGCCATGCCAGGCACACGTCAAAGTCGCTGGGTTCGTACCCCAGCGCTAAGATCCTGGACTATGTTCTTATTGACACAGGAAAACCTGTACCATACATTCACATCGTTATTTCTTGGCTTTCAGTTAATTTACGTCATCATCTAACCAGCCATTCGCAAAGGTCTCGGACATGGAACCATCACCTATTCTATTAACCGGCTTCGAGCCGTATGGAGGCCGGGGGCTAAATCCGGCTAACGAAGCTGTAACGGCTCTCGACGGGAAATATATAGGCTCTCACCGTATCTTCGGTGTCACTTTGCCGGTGGTCAACAATGGTCAACGGCAGCGGATCCAGGAAAAAATTGAAACTCTCGGACCCGCCATTTTGCTAAGTCTCGGATTGTGGCCAGGGGAAACCATGATAAGGCTGGAGCGAGTCGGCGTGAACATAAGTGACTACGAAATTCCTGACCAAGATGGAACTTTAATTAAAAACGAGCCGATCATAAAAAACGGCAACGAAGCGCTGTTTTCAAGCCTTCCCTTGGAAACTATCTTATCCCGGCTGCTGCAAGAGGGTATCCCAGCCAGGATATCAAATTCGGCCGGTTCGTTTCTATGCAATGCCATATTATATAACGCTTTGAGAATCATCAAAGAAAAGAGGTTGAATATCGCCTGTGGTTTTATGCATCTGCCGTATCTCCCGATTCAAGTCGCGGAAATTATTGCTGGAATGAAAACGGACCCGAAACTTGAGCTCCACCAGAGAGCAGACTTGGCTTCGATGGAACTGACAACCATAATCAGGGCAATCGAAATTAGTCTACAGACTGTTATTTCCCAGCTGTAACATCGATAACCGAGAGATTGGCGAAAAATGGCGGAAACGATTCTTCGACTCGAAAAAATATCCAAACGGTTCGATCACACCTTGATTGCTGACAATATCACGTTGAACGTAAACCGGGGCGAGTTCTTCACGTTTTTGGGGCCGAGTGGTTCCGGAAAATCAACCATTTTGAGAATGGTGGCGGGTCTGGAGAAGGCGGATACGGGCAGCATCTTCATAGAGGGAGCCAGCGTGGCGGATGTTCAGCCGTGGAACCGTAACCTGGGTATGGTTTTTCAACAGTATGCCATATTCCCGCATATGACAGTCGCAAAAAACATTGCCTATGGTCTCAAGGCTAGAAAGGTTGATAAAGGCGGGATAAACCAAAAAGTGACGGAGATGCTTCAACTCGTCGGACTCGCCGGATTCGAGAACAAAAATGCGACTCTTCTGAGTGGTGGCGAGCAGCAGCGGGTAGCCCTGGCGAGGGCCTTGGCCCCGCAACCTTCAATCCTCCTGCTGGATGAACCGCTTTCCGCATTAGATGAGAAAATACGGCGTGAAATGCAGTTTGAATTAAAACACATCCAGCGAAAGACAGCCACAACCTTTCTCTATGTAACCCACGACCAGGAGGAAGCGCTCACGATGAGCGACCGGATTGCCGTTTTGAATAAGGGTGAATGCGTTCAGTGTGACGCACCGGAGGCCCTCTATCGAAGGCCTCGTTCCCGTTTTGTGGCGCAATTCTTCCGCGGTTGTAATGTTATCGAAGCGAAAATAGGAGCTATAGGTGAGCAGAAGATATTTGTGTCTTTTGGCGGCATGACGGTGGAAGTTCCTAAAACGAACGTCTCGTCTTCGAAACCCGCTCCGACCGCAGTCGCCATTCGTGCCGAAAATTTAAGGCTCCAGGCTCTCAAAAATGAATTCCCTGCCAGCCTTGAGGCCCGGTTAATGGAAATTGTCTACCGGGGCACGAATATCGACTATCTGCTTGAGTTGCAAGACGGGCAAAAGGCAGTCGCAACCGCCACACGAAGGCATGTTCATTCAGCGGGTGAAAAAGTGAAGGTGAGTTTTGATCCCGAAAATGTCATTATACTTCAAGATTGAGCGCCGGCGCGCTATGGGAGGTATTTCAGGCAGCCCGTGTTTTCCCACCTCTTTTTTGAGCCACTATCAGCGTTCCAACAAGAATCAGAGTAAGTATAATCAATAAACTCATGAGTGCATAAATGTCGGGCGACAGTCCGACTTGAAGATATTTAGACCAGATGTAGGTTTGGACTGTATTCAACGGACCCTGAACCAAAGAGGTACGCAAGGTTTCGTTGAACGAGAGAATCACCGAAAATAAACCGGCACCGAATATTCCGGGCCATATCAACGGCAATTCAACTGTATAGAATGCTCGCCACCGATTGGAACCGAGCATGAAAGCAGCCTCCGTCAGTATAGGGTCATAGGTGGTCATGGCAGTGAGGATAATGAGGGTGGCAAACGGCAAGGCCCAGACGATATGGACAATTCCGATGGTCCAATAACTGGTGTTTATGTTCAACTGGTTGAAAAAAAATGCCGTAGCCAGACCCATGCTGACACCAGGAATGAAAAGCGGCAGCAAAATGATCATCAATATCAGGCGGGGAACTCTAAGTTCCCGCACCGCCATTGTCGCCAGCAGTCCTAAAAGGGGCGTCACTATGGCGGTAATCATACCGAGGATAAGAGTCGTTCTTGTAGACGATGTCAGCAAAGATTGGCTCCATAGATCCGTATACCAGCGAAGCGTCAAATCATTCAGGGAAAACGAAACCCCGCTTCCGCTCAGTGAAAATAGGATGGGAGGGATCAAGGGCAAGTATAGAAAAAACAGCACCAAAAGAATATAACCCCAGTTCAGGCTATCCCAAACCATTGTTTTAGACATCAAATCAGACCTTCCAGGACAGTATTTTTCCAAGAAAAGAGCGCATATCAAACGCAAAATACCACAGCAACAAGAGCAGTACCATTGCCCCGACCACAACACTCGACATGGCGGCTGCAAGCGGGTAATTAAGAACATCCATCGTGCTGGTGATCGTATTGCCCATCAATTGATATCCGACACCCCCGAGGATAATAGGAACCGCACTTTCCCCAAAGCACCCGACGAAACCGAAAATAACAGAAGCAAAGATACCCGGCACTGATAGCGGCAAGGTGATTTTTAAAAAGGTTCTTATGGGGTTCGCGCCCAGCAGCCAGCTGGCTTCTATCATTTGAGGGTCGATGCGGGATAGGGACAGCCACAAGGGGAAAATCATGAAGGGCATATACGACGTCACCAATCCCAAGAGAACTGCAAAATCACTGTACAGCAGCCAGTCCAAGGGGCTTGATGCCAAGCTCAGATTTACAAGGATCTCGTTCACGGGCCCTGTGCGACCCAAAAGGTAAGTCCAGGAAAAAGTGCGAATGATATAGTTCACCAGGAACGGAATGGTAAACAGCAGCAGAACATTTCTGCTCAGTGCCGCTTTTACGCGGGTAGCCAGGAAATAAGCTATCGGGTAGGCTATCAAGAGGCTTATAACTGTCGCCTCTACTGATACCAGGAAACTTCGTTCGAGAACAAGAAGCCTAACGCCCGAGAAAAAGTCGATATAGGAATTCAGGGTAAAGGCCGGGCGGACTCTGAAGCCCGCCCTTTCCCAGAAGCTGATGACGATGGTAAAAGCCAGAGGCACAATTAAAAAAATGGCTACAAATAAAGGGGGAACAAGAAACAAACTATATCGGATGATATTCTTTTTGAGCATGGTAAAGATAAAACTCCATGAATCAACTGCCGCGAACCGCTTTAAATCGCGCCCATTCAGATTCGTATTCTTCAACATGCGTGGGCCAGCGGTTCTGCCAGGTGCCGCCTTTATCGAACTTTCTCTTCACTCCATCGCTTATTTCCGCAACCTTCTTGGCTTCTTCCGCAGGGAATTCATCGGGGTGCGTTTTGGCATATTCGGCCGCTTGGGGGTTCGTCATGTAGCCGCGAATTTCGGTAATCTTTGCACCGTACCAAGGCCCAAGCATAAAGTTTAACAGATCGTAAACAGCCTTGGTTTTTTCTGCCGTTCGATCCGGGGAATTAACGATGTAAGCCGCCATGGCCCAAAGCAGATAGCCCTCCTTCGGATCGGCATATATGACATTTAAACCCTTATTCTGCGCAACGAAGACCATGGGCTCCCAACAATCCATCACGTAAACCTCTTTGTTCATCAGTAGGTTTACCGCCTGCTCAAACCCGGTCCATATCACTCGGAATTGACCCTCTTTCTTTTTTTCGATGAGAAAGTCAATGACTGTCTTCAGCTCACCAGGGGTCATATTCGAAGGGTCTTTTATGTCTGCCAGTTTGTTTTTTTTAAGATAGAGAGCTGTTTTTTGACCGGCTGTGGTGTAATTGTCTTCCAGTGCTACATACCCCTTCCATTTTGGATCGAAAAGGGCTCCATAGGAATCCAGTGGGCCCGTTACATCCGGTAAATAGGCAAACGAGTCTCCCTGGAGAACTGTTGGCACCCCATAAATTTTGTTTTTGTAGCCGATGAAATCGAAACCAGGGGTGCCTGGAGCAATATATTTCTGAATATAGGTATCTTTCTGCCAGTTCGGAATTTGGCTGGTATCGATTTCGACAATCAAGTCATTATCGACCAATGGTTTCTGCAATCCGCCGACGATGTTCATCATATCGTAAGTTTTGAGGCCACCTCCGGCAATCAGGACGTTTAGAATAGTCGATGGCGCATTACCGATAGCGACCAGGTTAACGTCCCACTCCGTCTTTTTGGTAAATTTTGACCAATCCCCTCCAGGGTCACCGACTCCAATATCGGCGAATGTCAGTGTTTGATTCGATGCCGCCAAAAGAGAATCCAATCCCCATCCGGAAATCGTCAAAGCGGTCCCGGCAGCGACTGATGCCTTCAAAAAATCTCTCCTCTTTTTACTAAATCGCATAATTACCTCCTCTCCTCATTTTAAATTTATTTCCCAGCAAACTTTTAAGGTTCTCAGTGAATTTCAAAAAGCCCGTGATTTGTTTAAATTTCAGAAGTTTCATAGGTTGTCAAGAAATCCTTGGTTCATCGTTCGTTAACAGGATATGCGATGTGGACGCTGGGATAGGGAGTCAGGCCTTGCGGGTCGCCCAGACGTTCGTCTATGGGCTAAGGGCACATCGCGGGGACCTTTCACAACGTTTTAATTAATCGACTAATTCAAGCATTCCGGCGGAATCGACAAAACGGGGTACACCCCGCGTTGTTTGCAACTGAATTCGTTAAACCATTGTATCCCTGTTGACAGCTTCATCCTTAAACTAACATTTTAGCGGACAATAGCATCTTTTTAAGCCTTCATACTGACCAATTTTTTGCTACTTCTCTTTTATTTACTAACACTTGCCATGGTCCGACCCAGAAGCTGCACAATTCCAATCTGTTTCTTATTTCATACAGCCACTTGCCGTGGCCGACCCTGGAACAGGCCTGGAATATGCTTAATCGCCGTTTTAAAAAGCATTTCTGTGCATGAAAAAGCGGCTATAATGGCTTTAAAATGAGTATTTTGGGGAGAATTTCGTATGATTAACAATATATAGGCGTGGTCCGACCCCGGGGGACGTGCAAGGCACCTGGACCGTCTATGCGGGCTTGGCGGCGCAAGCGTTCCAGTTACTGTATTCGCCCTCACTTGTCAACCTAGAAACAAAATTCCTCTCCTCCCAGCATTCTTGTTTGCATGCTAAAATAAATGGTGATAAAGTAAAATCATTCGAAAGGGTAACCAAATGGAATTATTTACAATAGGTTACGAAGGTCTAAATCTGCAACAGTTTATAGCGCACTTGATCCGTCACGGGGTGGATGTGGTGGCCGACGTCCGCATGCTTCCAATCAGCCGGAAAAAGGGCTTTTCAAAGTCGGCTTTGTCTGAGACGCTCCGCTCAACAAGGATCGACTATTTGAATTTCCGTGGGTTAGGCGCTCCGAAAGAAATTCGAAATGAACTCCAGCAATCAGGTGATTACGACCGTTTTTTTAAAGAGTACGAGTACAATATTTCCGATAAAGAGGATCATCTCAAATCCATTTATACCCTCGTAAA
This sequence comes from uncultured delta proteobacterium, assembly GCA_963779885.1. Classification (GTDB taxonomy): domain Bacteria; phylum Desulfobacterota; class Desulfobacteria; order Desulfobacterales; family SG8-13; genus JARFQH01. The sequence goes on from CAWAAN010000024.1 coordinate 450,356, forward strand.
TTGTGGTAAAAAAGTGGCACTGCTTTGTTTTGAGCGAAACCCCGAAAAATGTCACCGGAATGTGGTTGCAAAAAAGATTCAAAAACTCGATGGTAACGGGTTAACCGTAAAGCATATCGTCCCTACCTAACTGAATAACGGGATCTGACGAGCTTTCCTTAATAGCGGCCAGAAGAATCCTAAAACGCAAAAAGTCTGTGGGTGGCCGGCCATGTTTCCTAAAATGATGTAAGTTTCCCGGTTTTTCGCGAATATCTCGTTAAAGATTTTTGACTTTATCTTTTCCTTCCAGTCTGCGTCCTTTTTCACCTTCCGATATAATTGACCAAACTCCCAATCAAGGATGCTCATTTTGTGTCCTGAGCATTCTGGATCATCACAGTTGAATTCGATCATAATTCGCACAGGCAATATATAGAGATCTTTCTTTTGTTCGAACATATCCAGTTGCTTGATAATACTATCTTTTTTTAAAATTGCGGCTTCGACATCCTTTTTATCACGTTCATTTATAATTACCTTGTTGACTTCTTTAGGTTTTATGACCCCCAAAGAGGTTCCCCTACCCACTTGGGCCGCACGCAATGCCTCCACAGACGGAAAGACGGTATTTTCACTTAAAAGCAATGCACGACGCTCTTCCCATGAATCGCCAATGGGCAAAATGTCGCCCAACTCTATAGTGTCAGGATAGATACTATAGCTCTCTGGCCGAGGATCGGAGGTGGCTTTGTTGATTTTTGCGCGAATCCATTGGTACTTTTTAAACTGTTGGGTCCCCTCAAGATACCTAAAGCGGATAGGGTAAAGCCGAACAAATCTTTTCGAGTCGGCTAAAATCCCTGCGGTGCATACGGTCTCCGTATACTTTCTGCTAATCTCCGGATAAGTTTTTACAACGATGAGAATATCTTTTTTGTCCATGGATTTCCCTTTGTCAGGAATTTGACCCAAGCCAAAGAAACAGTAGCGTCTTAGTTATCGGGGGCTTTTACCTCGATCATGCGTCAATTATCCAGTCCCGTGTCCCTGAAACAGGAATCGCCGTGATGCCCTCTTCACCTTTTCAGATAGACGCTTGTTTTATTGGGACGATTTTGCGGCATTTTGGGAAATTTGAACATGCCATAAAAGATTGACCTGCAAACTTGCCCTTTTTAGCTTGCCGTTTGACCAGCGGAGCACCGCAGTCTGTGCAAGTTCCATTCGTTTCTGTATCATCCGAAGTGGGTTTAATATTTTCTTGCTCGTTTGAGTCTTTAACCGGGGTAGGCAATTCTGGTTCAGCTTTGTGAGTCAAGAACTCGAAACTGTTCTGTAGTTGTTCCCGAATATCACTAATCGAATAGGCATTCTGAGCTTGTATGTGAAGAAGGGGTATCCCAGCGGCATTCATTGCACTGTCCAAAAAACTGTCGCGCTCTTGCCGTTTTGCTATCTTGTGGCTTTTGTCGTCGAGTTCTATCACTCCCAAAATTGACAGATCGTTTTTATCGCAAACAACAAAATCGACATGTTTTCGAGATATGCGATTTAAAGCGCTTTGTCGGAGAGGTTTTGATACACCTTTCGCTATTTCTATGATGTCTGCCAATCTCACTTTTAAGAAAATCCGATATTTGTCATTTAATAGTTGTTCTAATACACCTAAAAAAGATCTCTCGGCTGAGGAGCAGAGAGAGTTTTTCGCTTGATATGGAAACGCAATAGGAGAACCAGGTTTAACATATTTTTTGAAAATTAAGAGGCCAGCCAGAACCACCATAGTTATGACTAAAAGGACAAAGATATTTGGCATCATACGTATCCCCGTTAAAAATGCTATTGGATGATATTTCGTAGCTGCGCTATCGTGAACAGGCCCTCGAAAGTTTTCTCCATGGTCATCCGATCCAACTCTCGGTTGTATTCAGATACAATGCGCCCGAAGTGTCGCCGGTAATCGGTACCCAACGCTGATGCAACTAAATTAGCCGTTTAAATCATCTAAAAACTCCGATGCGGGATCGACGCTGGTGACCAAGAGATGGTCTCGGGCACGAGTGCAGGCGACATAGAGCAAGTGGCGTTCGGTGTCGTACACCTCTTCAAGGTCCGCGTCATCGGCAACGGATTCCATTCTCACATGCAATGGAATTATTTCGTCATCGCAGGCCATTACAGCAATGGCACGAAACTCCAGGCCTTTGGCCAAGTGCATGCTGCTAATCGACATTTTCCCCGTGGTTGTCTCCATATGGTCATCCAGCACCTTAAACAGTATCCCGGACTGATGAGCAGCCAACTTCGCCCGTTCAATCTGTGCTATGGATCGAACAAAGATGCCTATCTCTTGAGGGACAACCCCTTCATTGTTTCTGTCTTTCAACCAGGCTGTAACCGCATCTGCTTCCTCCTCGATTGTATCGAATACTCGGATGTCCGGGTTAGGCCCATTGAATACGGAAACAGTCCCGCGCCGGTCATCAATATTGCCATCCACATCCACGACTTCCGGTCCGAGCAAACGGTCTGCCTGCATTCGAATCTGATGGGAGGTGCGATAGTTGATGCGAAGCGTCTGTGACCGGCCACGAATGTCTACACCCAGCGACTTCCAAGAGAACGGGGTCTGGAAAATGCGCTGCCCCAAATCGCCGGCGGAAGCAGGGGACGTTCGTGCAGAAAATACACAATTTACCAATTTAGATCGTCAACGTCAGGCTTTTTACCGGATGCGATAAAACGGGTCACACAGGAGTTGGTCACCCCTAAATAGCGGGCGACATCGGCACCGGAATAGCCGAGCTCTCTCACAGCGACCCATGACATTGCTTCCCGGGCTTCAACGGCTGTTCGTCTGCGGCTGCCGGAACAAAGCTCGATCAGGGAAATATCGTATTTCCTGCACACCTGCTGTGCCAAAGCCTCCATATCTATCCGCTGACCCGAGAGCCTCAGATTCTTTTTTAACATACCGTCGAGCCCGGATATGATGTCTTGGACAAACTCACTGTCTCCTAATATTCTTTGATCCGACCATTGCTTTTCGCCACGGCTCTTCAGTGCTAAAACCTCTGACCATCCCCCCAGACTCCTGACGAGACCACCACCGACCAATTCCGGACGTCGACCCGATGTCGCGCCTTTCTGGACATATGTTTCATAGTTTCTGCGACGGTGCCGTCCTTTACCAAAAAACGAAAGGACATAATCGGTGTCCTGCCATTCTCTTTTTACCTTGCCCATTAAAGCCGAGTGGCCAGACCAGGGGTTGCGGTTCAGTTCGGCCATATCTTTGACCAATCCGGCTCTCAATAAATTTAAGTGAATATAGCGCACCAATTCCTTTAGATACATATCTTCCTGGCACACAATCGACTTGTACCGGTTCTGAAATAGATGTCCATAGCGGAGATGACGCCGATTAAAATTCACCACGTAACCGGTTAATATTTTGCGCATGCTCGACGACAAGGGCCGGTTTCGGGTCTTGCACAAAAGGTGAAAATGATTCGGCATAAGCACCCAGGCATAGATATCCAGCGCGCCTTCTGCAACCAAAACAGCCAGTCGATCGAGGAAATCACTGCGATCCGCATCGCTAAAGAATATCCCATTTCGTTCGATTCCCCGTCCCATGACATGATGAAAAACCCCGGGAGCATCTAATCTGGCTAATCGTGGCATGGATTCTTGATTGCCACAGATATGCCCACATGTAAAGCACTTTCTGCACGAACGTCCCCACAATCTTCCCTGCTTGGGGTTGACCACCGGTATGCCGTCGGAAGATGTGCGCTTAACGAACCATCCGGGCAAAGCGACGATTGCCCTCACCGCCACCGGCTCACCGATCGCACTGCCGAGCCACTTCGAAAACCATGAAGCCTGCCGCTTTGCTTGGTTGATGGTTTCAGTATCCGTCCATTTTGGAAAAATAAGAGCCTTGCCATTGTACTCGCCGGGGCGGTGGCGTCTTTTTGCCGCTGGTCACTGTTTGGTTTCGATCTTGCCTTTGTTTCAATAGCAAAAACACCCTTCTTGCCAACCACGATGTGGTCGATGTTGAATTTGTCGGCAGGAATATCATGATAAACACAATAGCCATCCCGAAGGAGCTGGTTAAGCTCCTGTCCTACCGTGACTTCCCCATCATAGCCCAACCGCACAATCCTTCTTTGGCGTAATAATCCCGTAAGTCTATAAAGGCTATAGACAATTAATCCGCCGATAAATGCACCCAAAAATCCTAAACTGAGCAATGAGGGGACATTTTTATAGAAATACAAATGAGAAACATAGATGGCATAAGTTGAGATCGGCCCAAAAAATAGGTAAGCGGTATACACCGTAATTTCCTGATTAATAAAGTCGACCTTACCAAGAAGCGACTGGCCAGGAGACCTGAGCAAGTTCTGGGTGAAAGGCAACCGTAAATTTTTGAGACGGTAAAATTTTCGGAAAACGTACAAAAACACCCATGCCAAAGAATATCACAAAATAGACATAATGATCGGCGTATTTGATATAATCCACATCATCAAGGCACCCTCCTCTACATGAGCGGCATTAAAAGCTACAATATTCTACCATGTAATGGGGTGGTTCTCAATCGAAGGACTCACAAGCAGTGTAAAGTTTGGCAGGTGTGGTGGTATAGATATTCGGCGGATTGGAACGGTACAATCTTGGTGACAGGATGTTTTCCGCCGGACACGAATATTACAACAAATTTAACAGCAGCAGCGATGCATCTTTCTTGATTCTCTTGAAATATTTAAAAGTCGAGAGCGTCCCCAGATCCCCCAAGCCCCGGTGTCGCTTTAACACGAGCATGGGATCAGCAAGGCGGGCGAGGTCTTCTGGATTCTCGAGGTCATAATAGGAAACAGAACCCCTTTTTCTGCTTGACCAGTTCCTGTGCCAGTGTGGTTTTGCCAACCTGCCGGGCACCTACAATCCCAACAATCGGATTGCGCTTCAGCAGCCGTTTGACATCATCCATTTCCTGTTTGCGCTCGATCATCGAATATACCATACCTTGATATTTCGGTGTTAGCAACAGAATTTTCAAGGTGTAAAGGAGTGACCCCTGCTAATTTTATTCAAAGCATTCACTACTTTCCAATTAGATCGTCAACATCAGTCCTTTTACCGGAAGCGACAAAACGGGTCACACAATCGACTCGTACCGGTTTTGAAATAAATGTCCATACCGGCAATGACGCCGATTAAGATTCACCACGTCACCGGTTAATATTTTTCGCATGCTCGACTACAAAGGTCGGTTTAGGGTCTTGCACAAAAGATGAAAATGATTCGTCATAAGCACCCAGGCATAGACATCCAGCGCGCCCGCTTCGACCAAACCAGCCAGTTTATCGAGGAAATCACTGCGATCCGCATCGCTAAAGAATATCTCTTTCCGTTCGATTCCCCGTCCTATGACATGATGCAAAACCCCCGGAGCATCCAACCTGGCTAATCTTGGCATAAGTTTTAATTGTCATAGTTGTTTTCTCATGTAAAGCACTTTCTGCACGAACGTCCCCTAAACTGTCTCTTAAATACTTCTCTTCCTGGCATACAATCGACTTGTACCGGTTCTGAAATAGATGTCCATAGCGGAGATGACGCCGATTAAGATTCACCACGTAACCGGTTAGTATTTTGCGCTTGCTCGACGAGCAAGGGTAGGCTTCGAGTCTTCGCACAAAAGGTGAAAATGATTCGGCATCAGCACCCAGGTCATGCATATCCATATGCGCTCTTTATGCGACGAAAACAGCCAGCCGCTCGAGAAAATCACTGCGATCCGCATCTTTGAAAAAAATCTCTTTCCTGTTCTATTCCCCGGCCCATGACATGATGCAACGTACATTCAGCACCCTGAATGAGCGGCGTTTACCTATTTTTCCAGAATTTATGGAACGGTGAAGGCTTCAGCAGTTACTCCGAGTGCCTTCAGATACTCACGCTGGAATAACTTTAGAGGCTTTGCCAATTGCCTGTGGTGGTCAATGGTAATCACCATGATGGAAGCAAACTTGGTTGTCATCATAAAGGCGGTCGGTTTCTTCGTTTGTCGACGGACCCAGCCCGGCAGAGTGCAGTCATTGGCTTCAACATACTGGCGCATCGAGCGCTCCATTAGCCGCCAGATCAACAGGGATATCAGCAGCACCAGACCCAGCACTTCGATCCGTTCAGCCTTTTTGAGAAAGATGCTGTTAACGATCGCCGGGTCCTTCAGAAAGCTAAAGTTCTGCTCGATGCCGATCTGGCTTTTGTACAGTGAAAGCAACTCAGGGGCCGGCCAGTCGGCTTGTTGATCCAGCAGATTGGTAAGTAGAACAAAACAACCGGCTTCTTGCCTCAAAGGGTTTACTTTCTCAGGTGCTTCCATAATGGTCGTGGTCAACCGATACTCGTAACACAGTACCGCTCTGGGTTTACCGGAAGCGGGCCTTCCGCGGCCGTACTTGGGCAGCCTTTCGATATCGACCTGAAGCCGGTGATAGCTGGTATCGGATTTATGGATCAGCTTCTCGGCAGCGCTCCGGGCGTCCGCATGGCAAAAATAGACCGTTGCCGCGGCCTGTTTACAGTCCACTTCAAGTTGTTTGCGATCCTGTTTCAGCAGCCGGTCGATGCGTTTGTGGCGCCGTTTATCATGGGCGCTGGAATGCACAACGATCGCCCGGTAGGTTTTGCCATAAAGTTCAACGGTGCCCTCATAGGCCCGATAGTGGGCGGTCGGTCTTTTGGGGCGGTCAGGTTCCTCGGCCAACGGACCGATATCGATCCAGTCGTCGCTTTCCACCGCGGCACGGATAACCCGGCTACATTCGTTATAAGTGGCCGGCAGCCGGGTCAGAAAAAAGGTCTGGCCAGCGGCTTTCTCCAGATTGTCTGCGGTGACAAAGGCCGCATCGGCAACATAGACATAGGCTCCCGGTTGAAGTCCATGCTCGGCCATATACTTGGAGATATTGGTGAGCAGTTCGTTGTTAAGGGTCTTGTCCGATGCGTTGCCGTCCTTGGTGGCTCCTAAAATGGGGATATTGCGGTCGACACACAGCATGGATACCAGAAACTGTTTGAGATCAGGCCGTTTATCTTTGCTGTAACCGTAGGTGATATCAAACGGCGGATCGATCAAATCGTAATCGCCGAAGACGCTCACGGAGGTGGTATCGAAGTGGAGCCGCCGTGGATCGACGGCAAAAGCTCTCAAGGCGTTCTGAGCCAGTTGTGAAAATATCTTCTGGGTCCCGGCCTCGAAGATCTTATCCATCGATCGCCCCAGGTTGTAATCGCAAAACCGTTCGGGTTCGATAGCGCTGCCAAGAAGCAGCTCAGTGTCTTTTTCTTCAAAGAACTCGGTCAATCGGTACAGTGGTGTTCGACCCGACAAGGTGTCCAGGACCATGGCGAACACCGCCATTCCGGGACTCAGTTCCATCTGGGTGTCGACCATCCGGTCGATGGTTTCCGCCAAACCGATTTTCTTGGCATAGGCTTTGACAATGGGCATATGCCGGGCATCGGTGATGATCATCTGTTCGGTGTTCAACGGCTGCATCCACCCTCCCTGGCTTGGAGTTTAACGCTTCAGGAAAGTGTAGCAGTAACTATTTGGAATGTCTAGATATTTTTATTTACATATAAATTCAATATGTTACAAGCGATATGTGGCTGTTTTTACGGGAATAAAAAATTGTCAAAGATCGCTATTCAGGGGTGCGGAATGTAGGATGAAACACCGGGGGCATCTAATCGTGATAGTCGTGGCATGGGTTCTTGACTGCCGCAAATATTCCCCCATACAAGGCACTTTCTGCACGAATGTCTCCGTAGCTTCCAGAAACAACTTGGGGCCGCTCAAGACGTTCACGAAGTACTTGATGCTGATTCTAAAAAACGATGAAACAACTTCCCACTGGTTTCCCCTATTTTTGTGTGTGGATTAATTGCCGATTAATGAGTTACCTCGTGTATCGCCTGCCTTTTTGAAATATCAATTCAGCTTGACGTGCACCAATTCCAGTGTCTAATAATTTTGATAAAGACCATTCAGATAGTTCTGAAATTGAATTAAGCCCGAAATTTTTAATTTTTGAATAGTTACTTTCCCACCCCTTTTATTAATAATAATTCCCCTAATTCAGTTCCAATACTCAGGCATTGAATGGTTTCAACGCTTTCATCATTAAAAAATCAAACTTGTAACAGCGGTTCCCATTGCATATTTGAGATAAACAACTCAAAACCCATAACACTGAAAACAATAAATTGTTTTCAATTTCACCCTGTGACATTTTGAACTTAATAGCCAGACTCGCCAGTGGAACGCCACGGGCATGGTGGTAAACAGAATGCCTGTTCTCATTATTCTGTAAAAAGTCTTTTCGACATTACCTTTTTTGTTTTCTTAAACGGCACCCTTAGGTTGGTCAACAATCGGCTTGTTGGATAATCCGATGATGTTTCATCGCGCCATAAATTAACGATGGTTTTTTCATCGGGGTGCAATGATTCCAATAAATCTTTGATATCGGCAACATTCTGTTTTGAGGGAACCTTCAACCAGGCATCGCGGCATTCGTAGCATGCGCAGCAAAGGAAGATGAGGTCGATGTCCGTTAGCCGTCGCAAGTACCCGAAACGGCGTCCTTTGCGTTCTTAAATTTTTGGTCCAATTGATCAGCGCTCGAAAAAAGCCAGCTATAATTGCACCATTTTCCGGCGACAGACCCGACACAGATACCGTTTTGCCGAGTTTGGTTGGATAAATGAAATCCGGATCATCCTCGTTACGGTAGGCAAGCTTCAGACGAACGAGTTCGTTAACTTGCCGTAGACAGTCTGCAGACCGAACGTTGCACAAGAAAAAGTATGGTTTAAGTACTTATTTAAGCGTGACAGGGTACACCGATCTTGAACTGCGATCTCAGACAACAAGATAGATGAAATAAGATCCGTTTGATCCTCATCGGAATTCCGCGACTGCTTTCTTATTAACTGGGGACGAAGAGGGTCGACAACTGTTGTCTTGAAGAAGTTCGCAATTGTAATTGCCTGGTTTTCAGATGCAAGAACCACCGCCTTGCCCGACAAATCCCTTTTGCCGGCCCTGCCTGTCATTGAACAAATTTGAATAGGAAACAAATTTGCCAGCCCGACCCCACAAGAACGCATCATGCACCAAAACGTCGGTAACCGGCGCATCGATGCCCATCTAAGAGCTGTGGTTGTAACCACCACCCTTTTCCTGCCGGCCATCAATTCCTTTTGAAGATCGCTGCCACCCTTTAAATCAGGCCAGCTTGCAAATAGGCTATTTCCCCCCTATTGGTCTCACATAGCTTTTGAAGCTTTTTTGCAAGTTTTTCGGCATCACGTTTTGATTAACAAAATGAGCATTAATCTATTCTCATCGCTTAAAACCTCAGCAACCATTTTTTGTGGTGTAATTTTCTTTGTTCTCAGTTGAAATAACACTGCGATGTAACAGTCGATAGCGCCAACCGTTTGTTAGAGTTTTGACCGGAACCCCGGTCCCCCCTATCCACGAACCCACCTCGTCCAAACCACCCATGGTTGCCGATAAAGCTACTATCCGCGACCATGGACACGTGCCAGTATTCTCATAACGAGTATTTCAACTGCGGCACCTCTACGGGCATCGCCCAAAAGATGAACTCATCCAAGACAAAGGTGCTCATCGCTCTTGCCCAAAAATACTCTCGCTTGATCGAAGTAATTTCCAACCGTTCTGGTGTACAAACAATCAACTTCCCATTTTCAGGAGGTGGCGACCCTGAAAATCGCCGGAAAGTTGATAATCCCGGTGGTTATGAAAGGCGAATTTTTGGCCTTCCGGACAGTTCTATCATCCGGGCCAACGCTTCAAATTCATGCCGCGTTTCTACCGCCAATGCTTTTAGCGGCGCCACATAAACACATCGTCCCCGCTTTAAAACAAGGTCTGAAAACATACGAAACACAGCCACAAGTGTTTTTCCGCTGTTGGTAGGCGCCGACACAATATAGTGATTGTTCCGGGTACATATCCCCGCCATAATAAATTGATGCTGGATAGGGGCTAATCGACAATTCGACCCCAAACGTTGTAAAACGCCTCACGTAACGGCGCTGGAACAACATCACAATCGAACAACAAAGGGCCATTATTGCGTCCAGCATCGCCTATGGAATCGCTGTAAACGGTTTCATGCATCATCTTCACCCACCGCCATGCGAACCAACGCCATAAAGGTGTGTATCAAATTGGATCTTTTGCCTTAGGCAGTTGGTTTAAAACATCTGTTAACTCGTCTAAGCGCTCGTCAATGCCGTGCGAAAAAGTGATTCGGCTACCGATTGTGTCGGTTGTTGAAATTGAAGCTGCT